>JALHRQ010000066.1 GCA_022841375.1 Burkholderiales bacterium | reverse complement strand
GGCGTCTGCGCCTGCCGCGGTTGCGGTCCTGGCGTTGCTCGCCGTCTGCATCGTCTTCTTCTTCCTCGGCGGCCTCGGCTTCGGCACGCAGGATCGCCTGCCTGTCGGCAACGGGAATCTGGTAGTAGTCGGGATGGATTTCACTGAAGGCCAGGAAACCATGGCGGTTTCCGCCATACTCGACGAACGCGGCCTGCAGGGACGGTTCGACCCGGGTTACACGGGCGAGGTAGATATTTCCTTTAAGCTGTTTCTTGTCCTGTGATTCGAAATCAAATTCTTCGATACGGCTACCGTGAACTACGACAACCCTGGTTTCCTCCGGGTGGGAGGCGTCTATAAGCATCTTGTTGGGCATTATGTCTTTTCCTGCCGGACGCCCCCTGCCACGAACAGGGCAGCAAATATCGCTGCCGAGCGTGGGTCGAAGAGTGCATTCCGGACATGTCAGTGTCCGCCTGCCGTCGCCGCCGCGCCGTGGTGGTGCCGCCCGCTGCCTGTGTGGCGCGGTTCGTTGCGGACCTTTCCAGTAATGCGCTTATGGCCATCGCGTGTGTGCGGATCCAATTGAACCAAAGCCCGGGAAACCCGGACCAGCTGTTTTGCTCGTACTGAGCCGGCGCGAAAACAATCCGCACCGTTTGCGTGTCGCCATGGGTCCATGCGCTCTGCCGCAATTGCCATGCCGAAATCTGTTGCGATCACCTTTGCCCGTATTCGCACGGTCTGATGGAGCCTCGTCTCCACCGCTGGCCTGATGTTCGGGAGGCAGCGACGGCGTCTTCCGAGCATTGCAGTGATCCGCCATCGCTTTTATGATTTGCCTGACTTTATGGCAACCCCGATTTCCGATGTCGGCGAAATGCCTCGGGATGTTCAAAGAGTTGCACAATGCCGCCGCGAAAAGGCTTGGTTAACCTTATCTGGATACCAATCGTTAATCTGAAACCGGTGCGTTCTGCGGTTTGCGAGACGGCCCGGGTTCTGAAGGCAAGGCAGGAGACGGAAAGCAGGATGTGGTGCAAGGACAAGGCGTCGAGACTGGCTTCCGGCAGGCAGTTGGCGGTCGCTTTGGCCTGCGCAATTCTGACCTGCGC
>JALHRQ010000065.1 GCA_022841375.1 Burkholderiales bacterium | reverse complement strand
AATACCGACGCGCCGAAACGCGCGTTCTTGTGTTTGATGCCGGCATGGATCAGGCGGATCGCGAGATCCGAATCCTCGAGGCCCCAGCGCCCGGCATAGGCTTCGTCGAACCCGTTCACCTGCAGCAGGTCGGCCCGCCAGGCGGAAAAGTTGCAGGTCTTCACACCCTCCCAGCGCTCCGGCGTACGTTTGCGGAACGCGCCGTCGGGCAGTCGCAGCAGCGGCAGCAGGCGGTTGATCTCGCCGCGCAGCCGCGCCGCAGCCCATTGCGCGAAAGACCAGCCATGCAGCGGCAGATGATCGCGCAAGGTACGCAGCGTCAGCTGTTCGCTCAGCAGCACGCGATTGCCCGACAGGAAACAGCCGGGCTCGGCCAGCATGCGGTGCCGCCGCACGAAATCCGGGGCCGGCACACAGTCGGCATCGGTGTAGATCACGTACTCGGCCTGCGTCGCCGCCAGCCCGCGGTTGCGCATCACCGTCGCGCGAAAACCCTTGTCCTCGTGCCAGAGATGGGTCACCGGAAAGGGCGCGCGCCCAGCGTAGTCTTCGGTCAGCAGCCGCACATCATCCTTCGAGCCGTCGTCGGCAACGATCAGTTCGAAGTCGCCGGCATCCTGGTGCAGGTAGCCCTCGAGCAGCGCTGCGAGTGCGTCGGGGCGGTTGTAGGTGGCTATGACGACTGCGATTCGCATTGTTTTGGGAATGGGTAATTGGTGGGGGAGTGGTAATTGGTAAGTGGTGACTGGTAATTGGTGAAGGGCGAAGGACCGGGGTTCCACCAATCACCAATTACGAATCACCATTTACCTTCTTGCCCAGGAGCATGAGCTTCACATACCAGTGATTGGTAAATGGCAAATGGTGACTGGTAATTGGTGAAAAGCGGCACACCGGGGTTTTTCCAATTACCAGTCACCACTTACCAATCACCGCCTCTCAAGGAGCATCAGCTTCACGTAGCGATAATACGAACCCTCGGCATTGGCGATGGCGAGCATCAGCCCTTCGCGGCCGTCGAGGAATCCCAGCCGCAGCACATAAGTGCGGAAAAATGCCCAGCCGCCGTGCAACAGCGCCTTGCCGAGCGACGCGCGGCGGCCGCGGGCATGGAGCCCGCGTGC
>JALHRQ010000064.1 GCA_022841375.1 Burkholderiales bacterium | reverse complement strand
ACAGCCGTTATCCTGTTAGTGCCCCGGCTGGGCGTTGCGTTGACCTTTAGTCTCATCATTGCAGGGCAAATGCTGATTACGCTCGTACTCGATCACTATGGTTTGCTGGGAGTACCGGTTAAAGCCGTTAATCTGCCGCGCTTATTAGGCGTACTACTCATCATCACAGGCGTCATTCTCATCCGCCGCTTCTAACGGCCTCACGACTCACGATTCACCACTCACGATGAACACACGGATAAATTGCATTTTTTCAGCCTTATTGCTGCTGGTTTTAGCGGAAACTTCTTTCGCACAACGCGTGCTCAACGAACCCATCGACATCAGCGGCGATTTCCGGGAATTGAACAACACCTATTTTGTTGCCGACAGCCTGGCAGGTTTCAACCCCGCCACCGGCGCAGGGCAACTGATCTGGCAGCGCTCCCTGTACCATGTCAACCATGCGTTCGACAATATGATGGTGGGTTTGAGACCGGCAGGCCCGAATGAGTTCCCGTCCGGCGAATACGCGCCCAATCCGGCGCTGCCGTTTTCCATCGAATTCGTATCGCCGCGCACCGTGCGGGTCCGGGCGCAGACGGGACCACAATACGCTACCGGCGAGCCGTCGCTGATGCTGGTGAAAGAACCCGGCCGCGACGCCTCCTGGCAATACGCCAAAATAGCGGGCGGCCACCGCTACACGGGCCGTTTCGGCAGCGTGACCATCCTGGAGCATCCCTGGAAGTTAGAGTTTCGCGACGCCGAAGGCCGACTGCTGACCTCCACCCGCAACACTACGGATGTAGGGAAATCCTTTTATCCGACCCTGCCATTTTCCTTTGTGCGCCGCTCGACGGATTATTCGCGCAGCGTGGCAGCGGTGTTTTCGCTGTCGCCCGATGAAAAAATCTTCGGTTGTGGTGAGTCTTTTACCAAACTGAATAAATACGGACAAAAAGTGGTGCTGTGGACGGATGACGCCAACGGTGTGGAAAACACCGAAATGTACAAACCGATTCCATTTTTTATGAGCAGCCGGGGTTACGGCATGTTTATGCACACGTCCACGCCGATTACCTGCGATTTCGGGGCCACATTCGGCGCCAGCAACGCCCTGATGATCGGCGACGATGCGCTGG
>JALHRQ010000063.1 GCA_022841375.1 Burkholderiales bacterium | reverse complement strand
CGCAATTAGGATTGCGCCGGACTTTGATTTCACGGAACTGCGTTTTGCGCGCGTCGAAGTCGAGCATGCGGTTCGTCAGCGGACGGCCGATGCCGAGCACGAGTTTCAACGCTTCCGTCGCCTGGATCGTGCCGATAATACCGGCCAACACGCCGATCACGCCTGCTTCCTGGCAGGAGGCGACCAAGCCGGGCGGCGGCGGCGTCTTGAATACGCAGCGGTAGCAGGCCGATTGCTTGGGAATGATCGTCGTGACTCTGCCGTCGAAACGCAGGATGCCGCCATGCACCAGCGGCTTTCCGGCGAAGAAACAGGCGTCGTTGATCAGAAACTTCGCCGTGAAGTTGTCGACGCCATCGATCACGATGTCGTAGTCCGCGATGATTTTCAGCGCGTTCCCGGCGGTCAAGCGTTCTTCGTACATCGAGACGGCCACATCGGGATTCAAGGCTTGGATCTTTTCTTTTCCGGACACAACCTTGGGCCGACCGACATCCGGGGTGTGATGGAGAATCTGGCGCTGGAGATTGGTCAAGTCCACCACATCGCTGTCGATCAGGCCGATCCTGCCCACTCCGGCAGCTGCCAGGTACAGGGCGGCCGGCGAGCCGAGCCCTCCGGCTCCGACCAGAAGAATTTTCGCCTTGGCGATTTTCTTCTGTCCCTTGCCGCCTACTTCCGGCAATAGGATATGCCGGCTGTAGCGATTGATCTGCTCGTCAGTAAATTCCATCTCGTAATTCCGTTAGGCGTGAAGCGTTAGGCGTGAGGTGTGTGAATCCAAGGCATTCCACTCCCGACTATCGCCGTACCCCTTACGCCTCACCCCTCACGTCAGATATTGAAATACTTCTCGATGCTGATATACCGCTCGCCGGTGTCACAGAGAATTGTCACAACGTTCTTGCCGGCTCCCAATTCGTCTGCAACTTTCTGGGCGGCGAACACATTGGCGCCGGCTGAAATGCCCACCAGCAGGCCCTCTTTTTTCGACAACTGCTTGGCGGTCTGATAGGCCTCGTCGTCGGTCACGGTGATCACGCGGTCGAGAATGGTCCGGTTCAAGACCTTGGGAATGAAGCCCGCGCCGATTCCCTGAATTTTATGCGGACCCGGATCGCCGCCGGACAACACCGGCGACCCGG
>JALHRQ010000062.1:841-1147 GCA_022841375.1 Burkholderiales bacterium | reverse complement strand
CCCTCTCGGTCGTCCTCTACAACGAAAATGTAGAGACCTTGCTGCCCCCGGAACCCGTCACCCATAAAGACGCCATCAATCAGAAGCTGGGTGCCATCAAAGTCGGCGGCATGACCAACCTGAGCGGTGGCTGGTTGCAAGCCTGCACGCATGTTGGCACCAATCTCAAAAGCGACCAACTCAACCGCGTCATCCTGATGACTGACGGCCTCGCCAACCGGGGCATCACCGCGCCAGGCAAGCTGGTCGAACTGGCGCGGCAAAAGCGTGAAGAAGGCATCAGCACCACGACGATGGGACTGGGTG
>JALHRQ010000062.1:0-831 GCA_022841375.1 Burkholderiales bacterium | reverse complement strand
AAGAAGAACTGCGCGGCTTGCTGAACCTGGTCGGGCAAAACCTGACGGTCACGGTTCAACCGGAAAGCGAAGTCGGGGGAGTCCGCCAGCTCAACGCCTATCCGATGCACACCAACGGTGAGTTCACGACCTTCCAACTGGGCGATATTTTTGGGGATGAAGTGAAATCGCTGGTGCTGGAACTGAGTATTCCGGCGCTCAAAGCGGTGGGCAACAAGCAGATCGCCACCCTGCGCTTTGAGTATGATGAGATCGGCTCTGGCGGAGCGCGGCACCAGGTGATCGAACGGGCCGTGATGGTGAATGTGAAACCCGGTGCAGAACTCCCAACACCCAATCCCGAAGTACGGCGCTCGGTGCTGCTGTTGCAAGCTGCCCAGGCGAGGCGGGAAGCCGTCGCAGCCGCGGATAAGGGTGAATTCAGCGAAGCCTCTATGCTGCTCAAGCGGGCGGCTGAGTCGATGGATGACTCGGCGCTGCGGAATGACTCGGCGCTGCGGGATGAACATGAGGCGCTGATGCAGCAGGCGCAGGCGATGGAACGCGGCACCGAATTCTACGGCAGTTACAACCGTAAGATGATGTCCACGCAGGCCATGTACACCATGACCGACCGGCACGAGGACACCATGTTCATGCGGGCGCGGGAGATCGAACGGCTACTCAAAGTGGCCCCGACCGAGAAGAAGCGCGGCGTGGTGCCGATTTACGTCTCCTGGCGCGGGCAGATGCTCAAGCTGGAACGCGACCTGATGCGGATCGGGCGGGCACCGCAGAATGAGATTGTGCTGGATGCCAAGAATGTCTCCCGCTTCCACTGCCAGATCAAAC
>JALHRQ010000061.1 GCA_022841375.1 Burkholderiales bacterium | reverse complement strand
CTGAGGCTGCCGACCGTCTCCAGCGAGAGGTTGCGCGTGTTCTTGAGCAGCACCTGGCGATTCTGGTCAATCACTGCATGGCCGGCGAAGGCGGCGAAATGGTCGACCTGGTTGTTGGCAGCATTGAGAATTACGTTGCCGTTGGTGGCATTTGCTGCCAGGCCGTGGGCAGTTATCGCTCCTGAAGCCGTCTGAACAATGCTGCCGCTAGTATCGGTAATGATGACATTACCGGCTGTGCCAGCATGGATCAGCGCATCAATCAGCACACTATTGCCGGCATTACTCCGGGTCGATGACAGGTTAATGTCCGCGCCAGCCCCCACGGCACCCGCTCCGGTCGTATCGAGCCCTGCATTCACAAGCAGTGCGCCAATACTTTGCGGAGTTCCGGCGCCAGCGGCCAGGGTAATTTGACCGCCTCGGGTGGTAATGCTGTTGTTTACCAACAGGTTGCCGCCCGCCTGCAGCGTAATGCCAACGCCGTTGTTATTCAGGAAAACGGCATCCGTCACCCGGATCTCATCGGTGGCCTGCAACACAATATCGGCCATTGATGCATTAAGAATGGCAGGATCGATCACTGCCGCCGTCGGGGGAGTATCCCCAAAATTAACGGTCGTAACAAATACATTCGCCCCGTTATCATCAATCTCGATGGAAGTCGGATCCAGCAGCAACGTTCCGGTAGCCCCATGCGTCGCGCCGAGATTGGCTGCGCCCTGAAAATCAAGCCAGCGCTTGCCCGACACTTCCGCAAACCCGCCGTCGCCCCCCTGCTCTCCACCGCGTGCGGATATATCACCGTAAAACCGCGTTGCGTCATCCGCCCAGACGATGACCTTGCCGCCATCACCCTGCGTGATCGCATCGGCCCTGATCGTGACATCGGAGCCGACGTAGGTCCGGTAGGCATTCTGCACATCGGGGTTTTTGCCCTGGAAGTCGCCGCCGACCAGCACCGTGCCACCGCCGGCCTCGCCCGAAGCATCAATCTGCGCGTTGCCGGTCAGTCCCACACGGTTGCCCAGCACCTGCACCGTGCCGCCGGTGCCGCTGCTGCCGGTCGCCGTGATTTCGCCTTCGACCAGCGTGGTGTCGCCGGCCTGGATATCGATGACACCACCGCTCGTGCCGCTGGCGTTGATCCGGCCGGCCGCGGCGAC
>JALHRQ010000060.1 GCA_022841375.1 Burkholderiales bacterium | reverse complement strand
CACCGGTTCTCAGGAGATCTGACCGGTTTTTGCGCTCTTGCGAGCGAAGGGCGATGCGTAACGCGCATCAAGCGGGCTGACACAGCCAGCGTAGAACACTGATCGCATCCGCACGACGCTCGCCATGTGGCATGACGTCGGGCAGTGCTTATTCAAATGATGATGACCGTCGCTCACGGCATTTGTTCCATCACGGCGTCATTCATTGTGCGCACGAGGCTGCGTTCGACAACGGTCCTCCCGAGAAGTACGCAAAGATTCACTGCAACGACAACATCGTTGCCGGAGATCGGACATTGCCGCCGGGCCAGAACACTAAAACCATGAAAGGTCGCGCGATACTCGCCGTGGCGTGCCGCTTCCAGCAGGGCAAGCTGCGCAATCGCCCGGATCATGCGGAGTTCTTCCGTCCCCGGATATCCCATCGAGGAACGGCTACCGCAGCCCGCAACGACACTTGCCTGCAAGGTCAGACCCTGACTGCGGACGCGTCCCGCCGCGGCTGGAACCTGACCTCGGCCAGCCGGGTGAGACTCAGGAACAGATGGTCCGCGTTCAGATAGAGCGCGGTGCGCTCCTCGCCGGTTGCCGTCACCGTCCACCTGGATTCGACAAGACGCCCGATGACATGCACTCGCGCGCCCTTTTTCACGAGACGGGCTACTTCCGCTGCATGGCGTTCGCCCCACACATTGACGTCCAGCCAGAATCCGCCGGCCTGCTCCACCCCGCCATTGCCATCCTGGCGGTACTCGTCAAAGAACACCCGCAGCTCAGCGACCTGCCGCTCCTCGTTACCGACCAGGACTGTCTTCAAGACCGGCAGATCACCAGCATTCCCGGTGCCACGAAACTCGTTCGACATGACTACCTCCGTTTGATTGATTGATTGATTGATTGATTCACTGATCCACACACACAGCCCTGTTCCACCCGCTCCGTAATAACCGACGAGCGCTGTCCCCGTGCGCAGGTGTGTGGTGTTTCACGGGAAACCATTGCAGTCATATCGTCATGGCACTGTTCTCCTCTCATCACCGACCACGCTCTCACAGCAGTTCCGTGTCAGGCTGCGGTGCATCCTCGCCAGCTTTGAGGGAGGCCTGTTCCAGCAGGCGCAGTTCGGCATCGGTCAGCTTCACGCGGCGCCGCGTATGCCGTGGCGCC
>JALHRQ010000059.1 GCA_022841375.1 Burkholderiales bacterium | reverse complement strand
CGCAGGTTCGCGCGGTAGCGCAGAATTCTCCACCCGGCACAGCCTCGCCAGGCGGCATGAAACACCAGAACAGCGGCAAGCCCCCATGAAAGTTCCCCTGTCAGCAGAAAGGTCGATGGACTCGTCAGCACCGCAACCGCGGCCAGTCCGGAGATGACCGCCGCGCGCAGTTCGTAGGCGGGCCGCAGTAAGGCTTCGAGTGGGTAATTCATAGCATCACGCTGCCCCGTGTTCACCGGCCCAGCGAACGAGCAGCGGATTGACGGGCGGAACTGGATCGACGAAACGCGCCGGGTTAGGGATAACCACTCCGGACAAGCGGGACACAGCGCGTTTGCCACGCATCACCTGGTAGCTGAGGAAATTGACGCCCTGGTCAGTACGCAGATGCCAGTCTGCCCGCAGAACTTGCCGCTGGATGAATAAGCCGATGTCCGCTTCGCCGGCAGCACAAGCCAAAGCACTGCCATTGCCGTCTTCGCCGTATCGTTCGGCAAACTCCCGGAAAATGCGCGGCGACACCAGCAGCATGCCCTCGTGCACGAAATGCACCAGCGCGCCGGCCACGTTGACGCGGAGCGTCCCGCCGGAGAGTCCGCGCTGCAACCAGTCGATGAAGCGGCGAGCCGCAGGTGGTGCTTCTGCGACCCAAGGCTCCACCATCCGGGACTCCAGCGCCGAGCCGCTGTTGTATTCCTCGACATCCTCGAGATATTCAGTTTCCGGATTGGGAAGTCCCGGAACATCCACAGCCACTGTCGTCGCCGCGAGATCATCAATGACGTTTTCTGAATCCACGTCGACCGGAGTCGTCCCCGGCACAGCCTCCTCGACTGGCGAATCATCTCTGTCATCAGGCTTAAGTTCACAGCGCCCCAATTCGGTGGCAGCGCGCAGCACCAGTCCGCTGATTGCCCCAGCCCGCGCCGAAGGGTCCCTGGAGAGGAATGCGGTTAACTCACGCATGAGCCCCGGGTCCGCGGCCAGCCAGTCCAGCACCGATGGCGGCACCACCTGGTTCAGCATCGACATCGGCAGACCTGCGTACAACGTGTCTTGCGTTGCTGCGTTACCCGGCAACTCCAAGCGGTAATACACAGCACCGCATGCAAACATGGAACCGGCAAGCGGAGCCCAAGGCTGAAATACGCCTTGTCCGTCCCGGATCATGACGG
>JALHRQ010000058.1 GCA_022841375.1 Burkholderiales bacterium | reverse complement strand
ACCGCTGCCTCGATCGCGGCGATGACATCCATCAGGTAAAGCTTCTCGGACGCGCCGATGTTGACGACGCGGAACGGTGCGACGGGGCTGAGGGAATCCCCCGGTTCGATCTCGGCACCAGGAACCGGTCGTTCCGGCGGCACGTCAAGCAACAGGCGCACGGCTTCGGTCAGGTCGCGCACCGAGGTGAAGTCGCGCCACATGTCGCCGTTGTTGTAGACCTCGATCGGCTCGCCGTTCAGGATGGCCCGAACGAACTTGAAATAGGCGAGGTCCGGCCGCCCCCAAGTGCCGTAGACCGTGAAGAAGCGAAACATCGTGGTCGGAATGTTCCACAGATGGGCGTAGGAATGCGCCAGCGCCTCACCCGCCTTCTTGGAAGCGGCATAGACGGTCAGCGGGTCATCGGCCTTGTCGGTTTCGCGAAAAGGCAGCGACGGGTTGGCACCATAAACCGAGGAGGTCGAGGCGATCATCAGATGCGCCGGGGCGACCTTGCGCGCGGCCTCGAGCAGATTGAACGTGCCAACGACGTTGGTGTCGACGTAGGAACGCGGATCTTCAAGGCTGTAGCGAACGCCGGCCTGCGCCGCGAGGTGGATGATGACGTCGGGGGCAAAAGTCTCGATTTCGCGTTCCAGCAATGCTGCGTCCTGCAACATCGCCTCGGTGGTGCGGAAATTCGGGTTCTGCAGCAGCATCGCGTGGCGTTTGCGTTTCAGACCCACATCGTAATATGCGGTCATGCCGTCGAAGCCGTGCACCGCAAATCCATGCTGCAACAACAACTGCGCCAGGTGGTAGCCAATGAAACCCGCCGTGCCAGTAATGAAAACCTTGCGCATTCACATGCTTTCACAAAATAAAATTCGAGCCGGACAATCCGTCGGCGCGCTGTCGCTGTCAAGCGACGGCAGGGTTTGGAAAAGCTTGCAAAATCCTTGCACCGCACCACCTTTCCAGGATGTTGCTGTCCCTGACCCAGGTGAAGAAGAGTTTTGCCACCTCCGAGGGGCCGCTGACCGTTCTGGACGGTGTCGACCTTTCGCTGGAGGCGGGGCAAAGCATGGCGCTGACCGGCGAATCCGGCAGCGGAAAAAGCACGCTTCTGCATCTTGTTGCCGGGCTTGAGCAGGTCGATGCGGGGGAAATCCGGCTGGCCGGGCAATCGCTGGGCGGTCTGGCAGATCG
>JALHRQ010000057.1 GCA_022841375.1 Burkholderiales bacterium | reverse complement strand
CCCCTGCGAATCTTCATCACGCTGGACATGCCGCGGGCAAGCCTGCAGTTGCTCACCGACCAGGCATCCCGGGCGGGTGCCGTGCTGGTGCTCCGCGGCCTCAAATCACAGTCGATGCGACAAACCGTGGCCATGGTGGGCGAGCTGATCGGCGAGCGGAAAGTCGCCTGGGTCATAGACCCTGAAGCGTTCACGCGTTTTGCCGTGCGCCAGGCGCCAACGTTCGTGCTCTCGCTGAACGACACCACCGGCAACGACGCGGAAGGCAGTTGCGGATCCGGATGCGTAACGCCCGCCGGCTTCGCAAGCGTCGCCGGCGATGTCAGCCTCGATTACGCGCTGGAGGCCATCATGCGCCGCAGGCCGGAAGTGACGCCGCGAGCAGAGCCCATCCTCAGACGGCTGCGGGGATCGTGATGGTCCTCCAGATCGTCCTTTGCCTCGTCGCGGCGCTCGCCATGCACACCTGGCCCGCCCACGCCCAGTCGCTGTCTGACGCCTTCAATCAGGGGGCCGCCCTGGGCAGAAGCGGCAACGCCGCGGCACGTGGCCAGATCAGCGGCAGTACCGCGCAATCGACCGTCCCCAACTACACCACTGCTCCTCCCGAGGCCTCCTACTTCGGCAGCCCCGGTCTGGGCACCCCCGCTTCAGTCAGGGCCGGCGCCTGTGCGGGGGGCCCCGGCGCGGCAGGCGGGTTCGCCGAGCAGGGTTGCAATGCAGTCGATTTCTCGCAGACCAACCCGTCCCGGCGCCCGAACTACAACCTCACCCCGGGCGATCCGCTGCTCACGCGCGCGCGCACCATCACCGCCGACCCGCAGGCGATCGCAGGGAACCTCGCCGGCACCTACAGCGGCTGTACCGTACAGACGGTGACAAGCCCGGACATTTTCGAGACGGCGATCTGCCACCAGTACCGCACCATCGAGAACACCACCTGCGACAAGGTCCTGATCGTCACACCGATCCAGACGCCCGGCTGCTCGCCGGGGCAGTTCCTGACGCGGGTGACCGCGGACCCCTGCCCGGCCTGTATCGACTACCTCGCGTTCGATTTCACCTGCGGCGCAAACAACTATCTGATGCATGTGTTCACCATTGCCAAGGGTAGCGGCGCCGTGTACATGGACCTCGGCTCGCAATACGTTCCCGGAACACTCAACACGCAGATCGGACAATCGCCCGGGCCGTCCCGGATTGACGGCTATTTCTGCTACCAGACCTACTACAGCCAATCCTGTTCGGGGG
>JALHRQ010000056.1 GCA_022841375.1 Burkholderiales bacterium | reverse complement strand
CGTGGTTTCAGTTGCGGATGATGTTGTGTTCAGGGCCGAACGGGAAGCCCGTGATGTTCTCGGCTCCGGTTTCGGTCACGATCAGGATGTCGTGCTCGCGGTAGCCGCCGGCACCGGGCACCCCTTCGGGCAACATGACCATCGGCTCCATCGACACCACCATGCCGGGTTTCAGCACCGTCTCGATATCCTCGCGCAGCTCCACCCCTGCTTCGCGGCCGTAGTAGTGCGACAGGACCCCGAAGGAATGGCCATAGCCGAAGCTGCGGTACTTCAGCAGGTCCCACTGACGATACATATCGTTCAGTTCCAGCGCGATTTCGTTGCACTTGGCGCCGGGCTTGATGAGTTCGAGGCCCCGGCGGTGGACAGCCACGTTCTTTTCCCAGATGTCCAGGCTTGCGTCATCGACATGGTCGCAGAAGAGGGTCCGCTCCAGCGCGGTGTAGTAGCCGAAGATCATCGGGAAGGTGTTCAGGGAGAGAATTTCACCCGACTGGACTTTCTTGTTGGTCACAGGGTTGTGCGCCCCGTCGGTGTTAATGCCCGACTGGAACCATGTCCATGTGTCCATCAGTTCCACAAACGGGAACGACGCCGCGATTTCGCGGATCATGGCGTTGGTACCGGCGATGGCAACCTCGTGTTCTGGTACGCCCGCCTTGATCGCGCCCGCGACGGCCCAGCCGCCCACGTCGCAGATGCGCGCACCGGTGCGGATCAGCGCGTGTTCCTCAGTCGACTTGATCGACCGCATCCACATTGACGGCTGTGCGATATCGACGAACTCCACCCCCGGCAGGGCCGCCTCAAGCGTCTTGCGGTAGTCAAGATTGACGTGGTCGAACTCGATCCCAAGTCGTTTCACTCCCGGGGTCAGCTGTCGCACGGCCCGGTAGAAATTGTCGCGCCGCCAGTCGGTGTAGGTGATATTGTTGCCGAAACTGCGGCGCCAGGGCTGACCACCGTCAATTCCGGCAGAAATGGTGGTTGCATTGTCCTGCGTGATCACCATCCCGTACTTGCGGCCGAAATAGCAGTAGAGCCAGCCGGAATAGTAATTGATGCAATGGTACGACGTGAACAGCGCCGCATCGACATCATTGTCCGCCATCCATTTGCGAACATCACCCTGACGCCGGGACATTTCGGCGTCCGAGAAAGGTGAATAGTCCTTGTCGCCATGGTGCCATTCCATGACATGAAGCATGTCTTCGGTCATTGCTCGGTCCTTTTTCATGCGTTTAGCCCGGCAAGGACCATACGTTTCAACCTTTCCAACCAGAAATTTGTTCTGGAAATCGTCGGATTAGCATCGCTGCCGGACCGA
>JALHRQ010000055.1 GCA_022841375.1 Burkholderiales bacterium | reverse complement strand
ACCGAGACCGAGACAAAGGGCCAGCGGGCCAAGCAGCCCAATCCGGAACCAAATTTCACTCCCGAGCCGCTCGATCCGGCCAACCATCCCGACTGATGGAAACTGCCCGGCTTGCGCTGGTGCTTTGGTCCGGATGGGCCATTGTCGTCGCCGTCATTCTTATCAGAGGGACTTCATGGCCGCTTTATTGAACATTGTGGGCGCGCTGCTCTACGTCGCCGCCGGGCTTGTCATGCGCTGCGCGGAAGCGTGTTGGCGGATGTCCGACAGAAAAAGAGGCCGGGCAGAATGGAAGAACCCTTCTCCCTCTCGGATACTGGCGCGTCCTGCGTCGAACTCGCGTTAGGCACTCTCATTACCTCACTCGCCTTGCAACTATTTTGCCGTTGATGCTGTAAGTAGACGTGGTGAATGTTGCTTGAGCAATTCCATAGTAAGTAGTGGTCGCCGATAGCGAAACTCGGAAGGGTCCAACGGAAGGCGAATAGACAAAATCCGTAATGCCAGCCCCGTCTCGAAACTGAAAGTGCTGAAAAGCAACTGCGGTTGGCAGTGTTGCCGACACATTATTGATAGCAAGAATGACGTTGCTAGTTACAGTCGAACCAGCACCCGAGAAGGCACCACCCACAAAAATATCCCAATCACCCGCTGTTAGAGATATCTGTCCTACGTTTGCCGTGACATTGGTTGTTAAAGCTACAGCTCCTGCGCCATTGCTCATAAATTCGCCGACATCACCCGATGCAGCGCTGTCGTTCGTATTGGTGCCCTGCAACGGGATCCCGCCACCGCCGCTGCGAGACAGCGCTCCGGTCGTATCGGCGATGATAAGCGCAGAGTTTTGCCCTAGCTTTCCCGTGGTGGTATCAAAGCGAACCGCTGCATTGTCGGTGGAAGATGCCGGCCCAACGAAATCACCACCCGTCCCTGCCGGATTTGCCCATGCCCCATCGCCCCGCCAGAAGGTGGAAGCTGATGCGCCTGTTCCGCTGTTCAAATTGGTAACGGGCAGGTTTCCCGTGACGCCGGTAGAAAGCGGCAGGCCCGTGGCGTTCGTTAAAACGCCTGACGCCGGCGTTCCAAGTGCAGGAGTCACCAGCGTCGGAGAGGTCGCAAAGACCAGCGCCCCCGATCCGGTTTCGTCGGTAATGTTGCCCTTCAGTTCAAGCGAGGTCGTCGCTGCAAAGTCGGATAGCTTGTTGGCGGTTGTGGCAATGGTCGCGGTCGCGGCCGGCAGGGTCAGCGTCGTAGTGCCGGCCACCGCCGTAGCAATGACCGTAGTAGTGCCAGAGGTAGATCCCTGGAAAACCGTCGTCTTGATTTCGTTGATGTCGTTGTTGTTCATGTCCAGATCGGCGGACATGCCGCC
>JALHRQ010000054.1 GCA_022841375.1 Burkholderiales bacterium | reverse complement strand
CTGCGCGAATTGTACGACTACGACTATGCTGAAATCGCTGACCTGCTGGAGAAATCGCAACCGGCCTGCCGGAAGCTGTTCAGCCGCGCCCGCGCCCGCTTGAACGTGCCGGAAAGCCCCCTGTTGACCCTGGATTCACCCGCACACCATCGTCAGACTTTTTATCAGTTTATGGCGGCGCTGCAAGTTGGTGATCCTGCCGGGGTGCTGGCGCTGCTGGCCCCGGATGTGACCAGCTTCTCGGATGGTGCGGGGGTGGTACCGGCAGCCATCCGCCCGATTGTGGGTGCCGAGGCGGTCAGCCGCTTCTTCCTCGGCTTGACGCATAAACTGCCCGCCGACTATAGCTCGGAAGTGTGTTCCTTCCATGGGCGCGAGGGCGTGCTGTTCCGCAATGCCAGCGGTCAGGTGGTGGATGTCGTACAGGCTGAAGTGGTGGACGGCAAAATCCAGCGGATTTACTCGATCCTCGCGCCGGATAAGCTCCGTCACCTGAACAGGTCGATGGAATCGACCTCGTAGCGGATGACCTGGTGGGAGGCCCGGATTTCCGCAGTGGCAATCACCACTGCCACCAGGGCCGCCGCTGTGCCGGTCAGAAAGCCGACTAGCACCAGCGCGTTCATCAGGCCGCCGGGGAAGAAGGCGGCGATGGCGATCAGGAACATATCTACCAGGAAGCAGGCAATGCCGCTATAGGCGATCACCAGCGCATTCCGTACCATCCGGTGATGCCGCAGCACCCTGGGAACCTGTTCTTCGATCAACCCCAGCCGTCGGTTGATGAGCGCCGTCGCTTCCGGGTCAGTCGTTTCATCGGCGCGCAGGCGTAGATCGAGCCGATCCCGCGCCAACGCCCGCAGGCGATCAATCAGCAGCGTATACCGCGTCAGCAGGCCATTGACCAGCAGCGCACAGGCGGTCACGATCACCACCGGCGCGATGATGAGTTGAATGGTGGCGGTGATGGCGGCGAGTTCCATAACGCTTTGCGTCCTTTGCGTCTTTGCGGTTTAGTTTTCATTTCCGAAAACATCCGCTGACCTACTTATGTTTCGGTCATGGGCTGGATTGGTGCTTCCCTGGGATTAATCCGCCGAGAGGCTGCCGCCGTCTAACCACTGATGCAGGCGTACCCGTCCCTCGGTCATCAGCTTCAACAGGGTAGCGCGCTCGTCAGGGGTAGGTGGCGCGGCTGCCCATACCGAATCCAGCGTTGGCGCTAGTGGTGCATCCACGTTGAACAGGGCCGGATCGAGCGCCGCCGCCGCTGCCGCCGCTGCCATACCGAAGCGCCGGGGTTGAATGCCATAGTGCAGCGCCTGCCGCATCGTCCCAATCAGGCGGTCGTCCGCGCCCAGCTTCCGCGCCGGGTCACGACCGACGCGCTCAACCGCATCCTGCAGGAAGCGATTGGTCAT
>JALHRQ010000053.1 GCA_022841375.1 Burkholderiales bacterium | reverse complement strand
AACCACGACTCAATGTCATGAAGCGGTATGCGCAGACGCGCGCTTCACTTGCCGAGGACGATCTTTACGCCACGGTCTTAGAACCGGTTTTTCGTCAAACGGTGGAGCACTATCGGCAAGCACAGCGTTTCAGTGCCTTGGCCGTGTGCAGGGCATGCGAGGAAGACCTGGCCCGGCAACTTGATGAGCCCGTGGCCGCGGTGCGCGCAGCGCAACCGTCGGCGCGATCGGGATCGGCAGTTAGCACGCCTGACACCAAGAACATGGTTTCCGGCCGACAGGTTGAGAAGGCGCGCGAGATCCGAGCGACCGATGAGTATTCCGTGATGCTTGCGCGCCTCATCGAGCAGGTTAAGTGTATTGCGGATCTTGCCGGCATCGAAGACGGTCTGCGCCTCGATGCTGCTGCGCCCCTGGGCTATTACATGGATGGTCTGACTATCCCGAAACATGGCGAAACGCCACTCCCAATCCGTCAGCGCGCCTGGTGGCTGCTCGCGTTGGCCTCCGGAAAATTCGACGACTCCGCCATAGCCACTGTGCCGGAGGGGTTCGCCGGGGATGGCTCAGGGAACCATGATGCTGTGGCGGGTCGAGTGCAGGTCAATCTGCCAGCCGCGATTTCTTTCGATAACGCATTCTTCGGCTGGCTCGTCGATGCACAGGACGAGATGGCCAGTGCCTGCTGGAATGTATTGACGCTCGTCAGGGCGTTGCGGCTTTCGACCTCAATGCGTCACGGGATGGATTTCCCGCGGCCGGCATCGGGGGATCAGTGATGCTGCAGTTGCTCGATGCGCAAGTTCGAATGGTGCTCCTCAATCATGTCGCTGTGCGGCTTGCCGAGGCAGAGCCGACCACGCTGCATGCCGCCGGCATTGACCCTGAACAGATCGTCCGGTTACGGCAACTCTCCGCGCTTGATCTCAACCGTCTTGCCGCCATGCGCGACTTCGCCATCGGTGTTGCGTTTGACGCGCCCGGCCTCAGGGCAGGGCTCCGTGCTGTCGCGCTGGCCAACGAGGTCAGGACGATGGAGGCGTATTTCATCCGCAATGGCGCGTCCTGCAAGATGATGAGCGAGTGTTTCAAGATCCGGTACAAGGTAACGCTCAAGCGCCGCCGGGACTGTGATGCGGTGAGGCCTTCCGGCCGCCTCCCGCTTCCAGACTACGACACCCGGGAGCATATCTACCGGACATGGCTCGCCATCAAGGAGGCCACCCCCCGGATGCGTTACTACCGGCTGCACCAAGCGTTTCCACACTTCGCCATCGCTGTGCTTGAGGCGGTGGTACGCGAATTCGAGGCAGACCAGTGAATACGCGCATTCCGGCTGTTTCCAATATCACCACAGAATTGTTGCTGGAGGTCTTTGATCTTCCGGTGAGTTTTCACCGGTGCCTGGTGCCGATCACGGGTGGTGTGACCGCAGCGCTGATGCTCTCGC
>JALHRQ010000052.1 GCA_022841375.1 Burkholderiales bacterium | reverse complement strand
TCGGCGGCATTTGCGCGCCCAGCGATGAATCGTCCAACCTCGAGGAGATCGACCATGAAACGCACTCTTGCCGCGGCCATCACCGCTGCCGCACTGCTCGCGACACCTGCGGCGCACGCCGTCGTGGTGCGATACGCCGCATTGCTGGCGCCCGAAGTCACAGACGCCACCGGCAGCGGGTTCGTCACGGTCGACCACGACACCGTCGCCAACACCTTGCTGATCGACGCCACATGGAGCGGCCTGACCGGCATCACCACGGTGTCGCACATCCACTGCTGCACCGCGGCATCCGAAGCCGGCACGGTAGGTGTGGCAGTGACGCCGGGCACCCTGCCCGGATTCCCTGGTGTGGGCAGTAGCACCCCGGGGGTTTCGTCGGGCAGCTACACCTCGCCCTTGATCGACCTCGACCTCGCAACGTCGTTCACTACCGCATTCATCAACACCTTCGCGGCCGGAGTCCTGGACAACGCCGACGACGCGCTGATCGCCGGCTTCGAATCCGGCAGGGCTTACTTCAACATCCACAGCAACCGGTTCCCGGGTGGCGAGATCCGCGGCTTCCTGCAGCTCTCGCAGGTCCCGGAGCCTTCGAGCCTGGCCTTGCTGGCAGTGCCGCTGCTGGCACTCGGCCTGAGAGCACGCCGGCGCAAACAGGCCTGAGGCCGGCCGCGCCTGGCGTCGGCAACGGTCATTTCCAGAATCGAGCAGGTGCTCTTTCTGCGCGAGTCGATGGCCGCAGCCCGACTCGGGCGACCCCATGGTGGACGGCCCATCGATGCGCCGTCCTGCCGAATCCCCAAGGGCCCGGCCGCCCGCCTACCCTCGCCCCGGCGCCCCCCGCGCCCGCCGCAGCAGCCAGGTCACCACCGGCCACAGCAGGATCACGATCGTGGCCGCCGCCAGTCCGCCGGCGATGGGCCGGGTGAAGAAGCGCGACGGGTCGCCGTCGGACTTGATCATCGAGGTGATGAAGTTCTCCTCCAGCATGGTGCCCAGCACCACGCCCAGGATGGCCGGTGCGGTGGGGAATCCGTTCTCCTCGAGCACGAACGCCAGCACGCCAAAGAACAGGATCAGGCCCACGCTGAACAGCGAGTTGCTGATCGCGAACGCGCCGACGATGCAGAACAGCAAGATGATGGGCATCAGGATGTTGCGCGGCACGCGCAGCACGTTGTTGGCCGCCTTGATGGTCAGCCAGCCCAGCGGCAGCATCAGCAGGTTGGCGACCACAAACACCAGGAAGATCGCGTACACGCTTTGCGGGTTGTTCACGAAGATCATCGGCCCCGGGTTCAGGCCCTTGATGTAGAGAACACCGATCGCGATGGCGGTGATCGAATCACCCGGGATGCCGAACACCAGCGCCGGGATCCACGCCCCGGCCAGCGAACTGTTGTTGGCCGCACCCGATTCGACGATGCCTTCGACATGGCCGGTGCCGAACTTCTCGGGCTCCTTGGAGAATCGCTTGCTCATCGCGTAC
>JALHRQ010000051.1:568-1550 GCA_022841375.1 Burkholderiales bacterium | reverse complement strand
CGAACAGCCTGCGCTGCTCGACCGTAACGTCAACACATGGCTGCAGGGGGATACGGATCGCAGGATGATTCGTATCCTGGATGGCCGGGTCCGGGCAGTGTTGTCCGACCGCTACCGGCGCCTGGACAACTACGATCTCGCGGAGAACGTGCTGCCCATGCTTCAGAAGCTCACGGACGCGCGGTTCGAGTCGGTGGAGCTGACGGAGACACGGTTGTACATCAAGGTCGTGACCCCTCGTGTCGAATACGAGATCGCTCCGGGCGATGTCGTGCAGGCAGGAATCGTCATCACCAACTCGGAGGTGGGCTGCGGCACCCTGGCGGTGCAACCGCTCGTCTACCGGCTGGTCTGCCGCAATGGCTTGATCGCGGCCGATCATTCCCTCAGAAAGACGCACGTCGGCCGCACGCTGACCTCGGAAGGCGAGGGCATGAACGTCTTCCGTGACGACACGCTGGCGGCCGACGACAAGGCGTTCTTCCTGAAGGTGCGCGATGTTGTCGAGGCCGCCATATCAGAGGCGACTTTCCGTCAGATCGCGCAGCGCATGCAGAAGACGCTGCATATCAAACTGACCGGTGACCCCGTGAAGTCGGTCGAAGTGCTGGCCAATCGCTACTCGCTCAACGAATCCGAGCGGGCCGGCGTGCTGCGGCACCTGGTGGCCGGCGGCGACCTCTCTGCCTATGGCGTTGTAAACGCCGTGACGCACAGCGCCGAGGACGTCGAGGACTACGACCGAGCGACCGAGTTCGAGGCGCTCGGCGGCAAGCTGATCGAGCTTTCCTCCAGCGAATGGAAGGAAATAGCGGAAGCAGCGTGAAGCAATAAGGTGGAGCAGGACGGGGGAGAAGTGTTCCTCTGGCAGCAGACGACGGCCCGGAATTCCGGGCCGTCTTCATTTGGAGACGGCGGGGACGTGCGTCCCCGCGTGGGCGGAGCGTTACCGCATTTCCCGGAGAACCATTATGAAAAGCGG
>JALHRQ010000051.1:0-558 GCA_022841375.1 Burkholderiales bacterium | reverse complement strand
CGAGTTCCCCCGATCTCCAATTTCATCGTTTCCCACCAGGAGTTCTGCTTCAGCGGGCGTAGGAGAGCCGTGGCCGGCAGGGCATAGTGTTTCCGCTGCCCTAGAATCACCATGCCAGCCCCAATATGGATACAAGGTGACGTCATTTCCTAACATTGACGCCACGAATCGGTTGCGCCTACACGGTTTCTCGAACATGGCCGCCGTTGCTGTCGATCCAGTGTTTGCACTGCAAACACTGGACTATCGTCCAATGTAAATTGCCGTCACCTGCTCCCTCTCGTGGCCCAGCTCCTGGCTGATAGTCAGCCGGGCCTCGCGGTCGATGGCACGTTGCCCCGGCGACAACTCCTTCGAGCGAGGCCCGCCCGCAGCTGGTGCAGCCCACCCGGTCAGCTCGCGATACCGGGTTTGAGCATATTGATGACGATGGCCATGCAACCGGTGGATACCGGCGGTGTTGCATTGGTACTCGAACCGCCGCAGCTGTTCGATGTATGACAGCTTGGGCGGGATGAGACTGCCGCGACCGGCGAATTGCTTGGCCTCGTCCAACAG
>JALHRQ010000050.1 GCA_022841375.1 Burkholderiales bacterium | reverse complement strand
GTGTCGGCGACAGACAGCACCGACCCGCCGCCCCGCGACAGGTTGGATCGCGCCAGGTCATACTGTTTCGACGTGGCTGCCACGATCGGGTTGAACACTGCCACCGTCACCAGCCCCAGTGCCACGGCCACGGCAAGCGGTGTCACCAGAAACCGCAGCCCAGACCGACCCGCAGCCCGCACCACAACCAGCTCGGAAGACCGCGCAAGCCCCAGGAACATGGTGATCGACCCGATGATCAGAATGAGCGGCAGCACACGGTACAGCGTTTCGGGCACATTCATCAGCGACAGACCCATGGCCTGTGTCAGGCCGACACCAGCATCGGAAAAGCGGCGCAGCTGTTCGACCATGTCGATCAGCATCAGGATGCCGAAAAAGATCATAAAAACCCGTGCGACGGTCCAGAAGAAGCGTTTTGCGATGTATATACTGAGTGTCATTACAGCATCTTGCTCCGCCGCCGCGGCCGTTGCGCCTGCCACAGCAGGAAAACGGCCATCAGGATGCCGGAAAGTGGTGCGAGATAGGTCAGGCTCCAAGCGCTTGCAGATTGCATGGCAACCCCTCCCGCCCAGGTGTTGACCATCTGCACCAGGATCAGCAACACCACCGCAAGCGCCATCTGGCGCCATAGCCCGAACCGCGAAAACCCGCCCAGCAACAGCGCGGCGATGCCGATCAGGGGGGCCGCCACAGCCAGCATCGGGCCGGAGAAGCGGTTATGCCCCTCCTGCAGGAATTGCGCTTCGTTTCTGCCGGTAGCGAGCATCACCTCAGCGGTCGGGCGCAGCAGTTCCGGTGTCGAAAGCTCGTCGAGGGAAAGGCCGCTGCGGCCCTTGACCTTGATCAGATCGGCCAGATCGAGGGTGAAATCGGCAAAGCGTGTCATCGACATGCGCTGGTCTTCACCCGACAGTGACTGTGCCGCGCCGTCGAACATCACCAGCTTCGGAGCCGTGTCACCCCGCACCAGAAGGGCGCGCCGCGCGGTATAGGTCAGCCGGTCTTCCCCCCGATCGTCGGCCAGAAACAGATCGACCAACTCTCCTGTCGGGGTAATTTCTCGTATATACAAGGTAATGCCTGCCGATGGGTGCATGAACTGGCCGGCGGTAAGGAACCGTGCGGTCACATTCTGTGAGATTTCGGCACTGCGCTCGCTGAGAATGCGCTGGCTGGCCGGCACCAGCACATGCACCAGCACAAGCTGCGCCAGCATCACGACAAGACCGAAGAACAGCACCGGCCGCGCCAGCCGGAAGGCGGAAAACCCGGTGGCTTGCATCACCACCAGCTCGCTTTCCTGCATCAGGCGGTTGATCACATAGACTGTTGCCGCAAACGCCGATATCGGCAGCACCAGTCGTATCACGTTCGGCAGCGTAAGCACTGAAAATTCAAGAAAAACCAGCGCGGACTGACCGTCTCCGATAAGCTGGTCGAACAGCCCGACGGCCCGGTTGACCCAGTAGACGGCAACCAGCACCAGCGAGAAAAAGCCGAAAAGCTGCAACAGCTGTGACAGCAGATATCTGTCGAATCTGGACAAGTGCCACAACTTTCC
>JALHRQ010000049.1 GCA_022841375.1 Burkholderiales bacterium | reverse complement strand
GATCATCGCCAGCCACGGCGGCGGCACGCTGCCCTACCTGATCGGGCGCATGGACCAGTGCTACGAGCACATTCCCGCCTGCCGCACGAAGACGCAGGAAAAGCCCAGCCTGCATGCGCGCCGCATCTACGCCGACTCGGTGGTGTTCACCGACGAGGCGCTGGCGATGGCGGTAAAGGTGTTCGGCTCGGACCACGTCCTCTACGGCTCGGACTACCCGCACACCATCGGCGATCCGATCGGGTGCCTGGCGCGCGTGGACCGGCTGCCTGATGGCGCGCGCGAGCGGGTGCGCGGACGCAATTCGGAGCGGATCTTCGACTTCCGCTAGGGAAGGTCTGAACAAGTGGTCACGATGAAGGGCCCTGATGCAATTTGGTCGTGATCGATGTGTTTGGGTGCCCGATTCGGGGCCTTTTGCGCCTCGATCGGGCTCTGAAGTAACGCTATTTCTGATTCTGGACGCACTACGCCCCTTGCAGTCGCAACAATCGGTGTCGAACCATGAACAGGTTGGCCAGCGCGCAGGTGACGAAGAGCCGATTGGCGTTCTTCTCGATACCGCGGTAGCGCACCTTGCTGAAGCCGAACACGCGCTTGATGAGGCCGATCGAGTGCTCGACCCGGGCGCGCACTCTGGAGCGTGCGCGGTTGATCCAGCGGTCGTACTCCGAGAGGTACCGGTAGCCCCGGCCCCGGCGCTGGGTGAAGTCCTTCGCTCGGGGCGCCTTGGCTCGGATGCGCTCGGTGCGCCCGGCGTAGGCCGCATCGCCCCACACATGAGTCTCGCCCCCGTGCAGGAGATCCCCCACCACGTTGCCGTCGGCCACGTTGGCAGGGGTTGCTACCACCGAGTGGATGAGCTTGGACTTGCGATCCACGCCCACGTGAGCCTTCATGCCGAAGAACCAGTCCTTGCCCTTCCTGGTCTGGTGCATCTCCGGGTCGCGCTTGCCATCGGCGTTCTTGGTGGAACTGGGCGCGCTGATGATCGTGGCATCGACGATCGTGCCGTTGCTCACCTTCCAGCCCCGGGCCTGAAGATAGCCCCCGACCCGGGCGAAGATCTTGCGCCCCAGCCCGTGGCGCTCCAGCAGGTGCCGGAAGCGGCACACCGTGGATTCGTCAGGCGCGGCCTGCTTGCCCAGGTCCACTCCGGCAAACGCCCGCATCGAGGCCGAGTCGTACAGCGCTTCCTCCACCGCCGGGTCAGACAGGTTGAACCACTGCTGCAGGAAGTACACCCGCAGCATCAGCTCCAGGTCAATCGGCGGGCGTCCGTCGCCCGCCTTCGGGTACGCCGGCCGGATCAGTTCGCACAACTCGGCCCACGGCACCGCGCGGTCCATCTCGGCCAGGAACACCGCGCGCCGCGTGGTCTTGGTGTACTTCTCGAACCCGGTGCTCCCCGTCAGCGTCATCTGTTTGTTGTTCATCGCTGTCTCCCGTTCTTGTTGGATGCATCTCGTGCAGCTATGCATCAGACAAAGAAACAGGGGACTTGTTCAGAGATTCCCTAGCAAAGCGCCCGACACAGGGGAGGGGCCATGCGGGAGGCATGGGCAGGCCGGAAAGTCCCGGGAGCGCTGGCGGCGCTGGCCGTCGCGTTCCTCGCCAGCGGCTGCGTCACCATGGGCGGCCACGTGCCGCTCGCCCAG
>JALHRQ010000048.1 GCA_022841375.1 Burkholderiales bacterium | reverse complement strand
TAATTCGTCCGAATCCGTACGAAACGGAGGATAGGTTAGCGGATACTATTCGGATGCACCAATCCGGTGCATACGAAAAACATCCGCTTTTCGAGTCTAGGATAATCAAAGGGTTAAGGCATGATTTTCGGACGAAGCGGATACTTTTCGTACACTTGCCTATGTCGTACGAAGTATCCGCGCAGCCTGAAAGGCGCGGATATTCGTACAGGCCGGATAATCGGATAGGATAATTCCTCAGCGCTGGCGAAGGATTGAGGGCGCCGCGCAGCTTGTGGCGGCCGTGCGAAACTAGAGGCATGCCCGACACTCGAATCTCTGACGCAACGCGGGAAAAGGTCCGCCAGGTTTGGCCGGCCATTCTGGAAGGGCTCGCGGCCGGGCGACTTGTTAGGGACGTGCTGCGCGAGCATGGCGTAAGTAACGACGTGCTGCGGCTCTACAAGTCCGAAAGCCCGCAAGCGCGGGCCGAATGGGACGAAGCGCGCGAGCGTAGCGCGGACGCCTTCATGGATGAAGCGATCGAAGCAGCATATAACTGCGAGCTGGACCCAGCGCATGCGCGCATGCGAGTCGATACTTTGAAGTGGGCGGCCCGCATTCGCAACCCGCGGCTGTATGGCGACAAAGCCCAGCTCGATGTCAACGTGAGGACCGTGGATCTCACGCGGATCATCGAAGCGGCTAACGCGCGCCTCCTGGCGTCCCAGGCCGGCCGCGTGCTCGAGCACGAAAGCCTAAAGGCGCTGCTCTAAGTGCATGACGCACAAGGCAAAGCTTGCGTGGAACAACAGGCACCCGACCGCATAGTGCGCCAAGCCCTTGATTCTAAAGGCTTGGTGTGCAAGATTCATTATGTCAAGTCTGCTTATCTTTTCGTCCAGTAAAGGGCGCATGCTGCTGGATTGCAGGGGCGAACGCGATCGCCTGGATTCGGGTGCTCTTTTTGTCCGACCGGGGGGCGGCACCGGGGTAGGGGCCGAGCGCGGCGCCGAAACCTCTACGCTGGGTGATCCTCGCCGACCGCTCACGAAAAAATTGTGAAACGGAAACGCCCCCGCACCCCCGCACGTGATACACTGAGTGGTGCCTCATGTGTTCACCAGCCAGTGCGAGCGCCATCCTGCCGCCAACGGGAAACGCTGGGCGCACAACTACGAGTGCGTGGGGTGCGCCCGGGACCGAAGCCGGCGGCAGCACGCGCGTCGCAAAGCGGAAGCGCAGCCGGCGATTCAGGCACGACGCGCGCAGCGTGCGGCCGAAAGTGCTGCGCGTCGAGCAGAGGCCGCAGCAGCGCGCGAGACGAAGCGCGAAGCGTCGCGGGCTCGCGCAAGCGCACGGCACCACGCGGCCAAGAAAGAGCGGCGACAGCGGGCGCGCGCCGAAGGCGATTGGGTGTACGTGGCGGCGAGGCAGATGCGACGCTACCCGCGTCCGCGGGCGACGCGCGCCGACTTGGCGGAGGTATGGGCCGCGCAAGGCGGACGCTGCGGGCTGACGGGGCTACCGTTCCCGCAAGGCACAAGGCCGCATCTCGACCACAAGACACCAGTCTCACAAGGGGGGTCTAGCTTGCCGAGCAACCTGCACTTCGTTCTGCCGATGGCGAACCACGCGAAGAGCGATCGGTCCGTCGCAGAGTTCCGCGAGTGGTTGCTGTCCGCGGCCG
>JALHRQ010000047.1 GCA_022841375.1 Burkholderiales bacterium | reverse complement strand
GGCCGCTAACCCTTCCAGAATGCCCGGCCAAGCCTGGCGGACCTTTTCCCGCGTTGCGTCAGAGATTCGAGTGTCGGGCATGCCTCTAGTTTCGCACGGCCGCCACAAGCTGCGCGGCCTCTTCAGTCCTTCGCCAGCGCGCTTTATTATCCTCATCCGAATCGTATCCGCATCCGGTATCCGCTCCCCCTAGGGTGAGCGGATATACCGGATATGCTTGCGCCTGATACGAAAAGTATCCGCTTTGTACGAAAATCATGCCTTAACTCATTGATTCATATGCCCCTCAAATCCGGATGTTTTTCGTACGCACCGGATTGGTGCGTACGAATAGTATCCGCTAACCTATCCGCCATTTCGTACGGATTCGGACGAATTAACCCCGAATTAAGCCCCCGAATAATTCTCTTGACATTCTCCAAACCGCCCTGTATCTTCCGTTTCATGCAGGGCTGTCCTGCATCGGCGCTGGTCCTGATGCCCCTCTGGACCAGCGCTGCGGGGTGAGGGGTGGAAGGAGTAGCAGAATGGACCTCATGGAGCAGATTCAACAAGGCAACATGGCGCACGCGATCGCCAAAGAGAAGGAACTCGTCGCTCTGCGGGAGTTTGCGATGGAATGCACGCATTTTGCTGAGGCGTGGGCGCGGTCTAAGCCCGCCTCTTGGCAAGCGGAATTTGCCCAACGCCGCGCTGTGCAAGCGTGGGCACTCGCGGACAGCGCCGCCCTCGCCGCGAAGGGGGCCGAATGACCGCCCTCCTGCACTTCATCCGTTCGCACGGCCATCAAGCCGAAGCAGGATCTAACGGCCGCATTCGCGCGCTCGAAGTCTTCACGCAGCACGGCGCGGCGCACTGCCGTATCGTGCTGATTCCCGCAACTGCCGGCGCGGTGCGGCGCTGGCTCGGCTACTAGGGGGCGATGATGAAACTCAAGCCCGAGCACTTCGCCGCGATCAAATCGGCTATTCTGCGCGACGCTGCGGCGCCCTATCTGCGCGACTACCTGGCGCGCGGCTTGACGGAAAAGCGCTGGCGCTGGGATTTGCTGCATCGGAACGTGTCCGCGGCGTGGATTTGCGCCAACGTGTACCCGTATGCCAACGATGAGCACTTGGATACGGCGCTTCGCCGCATTACGGCGGACCCGACACTTGAGAAGGGGGCGCAATGAACCACTACTCTTACACAATCCGGCATCGGAACGGCTGGGGCACCGGCATCGGCCCGCGCCCCGATACGTGCGCCGCGTGCGCCAAGCCTCTGCCGGTTCCGCTGGCCAACACTGGCGCGAGCGGCTACGGGTGCAGCGATGAAAGCCCGGTAGCGCCTTGCCTCTTGCCGGGAGCACCGGCCGCGCCTGCGTGGTTCAAAGAGGCGCAGCGCACGCTCAAGAAAGGCGAGACAATCACGCGCAGCCGGGCGCATTGCTATGCGTGCTGCGCGGAACGCGAGAAGGCGCGCATGATCGAATCCGGCCGCGCGGTCCTTTACCTGACGCGAGAGATGATCACCGGGGGGCACGTCCGGCACTACGCGACGGATTGGCCGGGGGAACTCAAGTTCCGCGTTCATACGATCTCCAAGGGCCGGCACAACATCGCCCGGACGCGCGTGGACGTGTGGTTTATCGGCCCCGATGGTGCGCCTTGGCACGGGATCAACATCGGGGACAATCAGATCTTGCGATGCCGTAGGGTCCAAAAGGGGGCGGTATGAGCGTATGCATCGTGGATTTCTGCGGGTATACGTCGCCCGGACA
>JALHRQ010000046.1 GCA_022841375.1 Burkholderiales bacterium | reverse complement strand
GGGGCGTTTGGACTTGCCGATCATCGCCACCTTGCTGGTCACCGAATGCGAACCGCCGATGCCGTCGACCTGGATTTCATGCGGCGAGCCCATGATGGCCAGCAGCACTTCGTCTCTTATTGCGGCGTCTGATGGCAGGTCTTCCATCAGAAGGAAGGGGCCTCTCGAGGTGCCGCCGCGCATGATGACGCAGGGGATTTTGGTTTGCATGTCGGGACTCCGTGCCGCCGGTGGCGGCGGTGCTGGCGAAGGATGGGGCGATTATAGGATGGGTGGGCAGTGGGGGTGTTGGGGGTTCCAGCATGCGTAATCCACGCGGTTTTGCTTTCTGCCGTCATTCCGGCGGAAGCCGGAATCCAGAGGGGTAGGCTTGTCATTACCCGTCCTGCTTCCGTGCTTCAAGGTCGCCGGGGGCAGCCCGGCGGCTGGTGACTTTCTTTTGCTTGCCCAAAAGAAAGTCACCAAAGAAAAGGGCACTGTATGACTCACACTCCTAGGTGACACAGGAGTTCAATGACATAGGTGACAGTTTTTATGCTGCATGGGTATCGCTCAAGGAGATTCCCATGCCGTGGAAAGACTGCAGACCGATGGACGAACGATTGTTGTTTGTTGCTGATTATGTTCGGGAAATCAGCAGTTTCTCGGATTTGTGCGCACGTTACGGGATCAGCCGAAAGACGGGCTATAAGTGGGTGGCCCGTTATCGACTGGACGGAGCCGAGGGGTTGGCGGAGCGCAACTCGCGGCCGTTGAGCCGGCCGACGCAAATACCGTATTCAGTGGAGCAGGCGATCATTGAGTTGCGAGGTAATAGCCGGGTGGAGCTGGGCCCCAAAAAGATACAGGCGTGTTTGCGTGCTCGCTATCCAGATCTGGTGCCGCCTTCGCGCACGACAATATACAACGTGCTCAAACGGGCTGGCTTGATCAAGCCGCGCCGTTTGCGCCGACGGGTAGCGTCGTCGAGGAGGCTAATTACAGAGGCGAGCGATCCCAATGTGCTGTGGAGCGCCGACTTCAAGGGGCAGTTTCTGACCGGAGATCGGCGCTGGTGTTATCCCCTGACGGTCATGGATCACAGCAGCCGCTACCTGCTCGGTTGCCGTGCATTGCCCGGCACGAGGACGGTGGAGACACGCCAAGCCTTCGAGCGACTGTTCCGCTGCTATGGGTTGCCGCAGCGGCTGCGCACGGATAATGGTGTGCCCTTTGCGAGTCTGGGGACGGCAGGGCTGTCGCGTTTGTCGATCTGGTGGATTCGGTTGGGCATCGTGCCGGAGCGCATCCAGCCGGGGCGGCCGCAGCAAAACGGACGTCATGAACGCATGCATCGCACACTCAAGCAGGCAGTGGTCCGGCCGGCAGCATCGAGCGTGGCTGCCCAGCAGCGGCGTTTCGACCGGTTCCGTCATCAATACAACACGTGTCGCCCGCACGAAGCGCTGGCGCAACACACGCCGGCCAGTTGTTACTCTAGCTCGCCTAGAGGCTATCCGAAACGCCTGCCCGAAATGGTGTACCCGGGATATATGGCGGTGAACCGGGTATGCGACAGCGGCTTGATTTACTGGAATGCCTGGCGAATCTACGTCGGCTACCTGCTGAGCGGGGAATACGTTGGAGTCGAGGCGACAGGCGACGGCGTGTGGACTGTTTACTTTGGGCCAGTCTGTTTGGGCTCGTTCGACGAGCGCACGCTCAAACATGGTGACGATTACTTCACTCTAAAACTGTAACCAATGTCTTTGAACTCTACTGTTTACCAGGTGCTTGACTCGTACAC
>JALHRQ010000045.1 GCA_022841375.1 Burkholderiales bacterium | reverse complement strand
TCGAGTTGGTGATCAACCGCAGGACAGCGGCTGCGCTCGGACTCGCGGTGCCTTTCGCGCTCCTCCTGCGTGCCGACCGGGTAATCGAATAGCGGTTCTGCGGATGACGGCTCCTGGCCTATTGTGTTGAAAAACTCCATCGCGCATTGAATCTTCGTTTGCGCGAAGTGTCTGATCTTGCAGTGCATTGACGGAGCGCATCGAGATGATGGGACAACAAGGTGGCGGCCAGGATCGACTGTTCTACTCCTTCAATCTCGAAGATCACGTCCCTCAGAATCACCTGCTGCGAGGCATACATCGGTTCCTCGATCTGAGCGAACTGCGCGGGCACCTCGCGCCGTTCTATAGCCACACGGGCCGTCCGTCGGTCGATCCGGAGTTGATGGTTCGGATGCTGATCGTGGGCTACTGCTTTGGCATTCGCTCGGAGCGGCGGTTGTGCGAGGAGGTGCATCTGAACCTGGCGTATCGCTGGTTCTGCCAGCTGGGGCTGGAGGACGCGGTGCCCGATCACTCCACGTTCTCGAAGAACCGGCACGGGCGGTTTCGCGAGAGTGAGACTTTCCGTCATGTCTTCGAGACGGTTCTGCAGCGTTGCATGGCCGAGGGCCTGGTCGGTGGCGAGGGCT
Organism: Burkholderiales bacterium; assembly: GCA_022841375.1. Taxonomy (GTDB): domain Bacteria; phylum Pseudomonadota; class Gammaproteobacteria; order Burkholderiales; family SG8-41. Next base: position 1,167 of record JALHRQ010000045.1, on the reverse strand, counting down.
TCGCGGTCGATGCCAGCGTGGTCAAGGCCGATGCGAGCCGGGCAAGCGGCATTCCCGGCGAACAGACGATCGACTGGCGTGATTCGAAGCGCGCCACGCGCGCGGTGCGCGAGTACGTGGAGGCGCTGGATGATGACGGTGAAGCAACCACACGCAAGAGCGTGTCCTTGACCGACCCGGCTGCGAGCTGGACTTGCGCTCCCGGCGGCCCCGCGTTCTTTGCGTACTCGACCAACTACCTGGTGGATGTGCAGGCGGGGATCGTGGTCGATGTGGAAGCGACGGCGGCGAACAGGACCGAGGAAGTGGATGCCACCAAGAAGATGATCGAGCGCGTTGAGGAGCGCTTCGAGGTGAGACCGAAGCAGCTGATCGGTGACACCGCCTACGGCGCAGCGCCGATGTTGGGCTGGTTGGTTCAGGAGAAGCAAATCGAGCCGCACATTCCGGTCTGGGACAAGGCTGAACGGCAGGACGGCACGCTCAGCCGCAGCGACTTCAGCTTCGATGCGAAGAAGGATCGATACACCTGCCCGGCTGGCAAGCACCTACAGACGACGGGGCGAACCACCGCCGACAATACGGTGCTGTATCGAGCGAGCCTGTACGACTGCCAGGGCTGTGCGCTCAAACCCAAGTGCTGCCCGAATGCCCCGGCGCGCAAGATCCCGCGCAGCGTTCACGAGGAATCGCGCGATGTTGCTCGCGCTCTGTCCGGTACTGATGCCTATCGTGAATCGCGCAAGAAACGCAAGAGGGTCGAGATGCTCTTTGCGCACCTCAAACGCATCCTGAAGCTGGACCGATTACGGCTACGCGGCCTAAGCGGGGCGCGAGACGAGTTCTTGCTCGCCGCAACCGCGCAAAATCTACGACGAATGGCGAAGTGGCTCGTGCCAAGAGCACCAAATTGGGGCTTGGTACCGACTTAGAAGCAAATCGAGAACGCAAAAGCCTCATTCGGCGCCTCGAACTCCATCAGCAACCAGCACCCGCCGATCAGACGGCCCAAAAACGTCAATTCGAAGCGGGGTTTTTCAACGGAATAGGCCGGTAACCGTCATCCGGCCCAGCCCGACCAGTTCCTACTGCACTGCAGCGAACTTCAGCTACATGTCGCGTCCCGACCCAGAGCCGTCTTTCAGGCATAGACTGATTTCATCCTAG
>JALHRQ010000044.1 GCA_022841375.1 Burkholderiales bacterium | reverse complement strand
ATACCTTGCAGGCGTATGTGCAAGGTATAGGCCTGATAAACATCTAGCTCGCGAGGTCGGCCTCCGTTCACGGGGTTATCGTTTGGATTCCATTTCAACCGATAGCCCACATTGAAGGAGGCCGAAATGAAACTGTACGCGGGAATTGACTTGCATTCCAACAACAGCGTGGTGTGTGTGCTCGATGAGCACGACAAGGTGGTGTATTCGAGGCGCCTGCCCAACGATCTCACGGCGATCATTGCCGCTTTGCGTTCGTGTACGGGCACGCTGGAAGGGGTTGCTGTGGAGTCCACCTACAACTGGTATTGGCTGGTCGACGGCCTGCAGGACGAGGGGATGCGTGTGCATTTGGTCAATACCGCCGCCGTAAAGCAATACGACGGACTCAAGCACGCTGGCGACTTCAGTGACGCTCGCCACCTGGCGCATTTGCTGCGCCTGGGCATCCTGCCCACCGGCCATATTTACCCGCGCGAGGAGCGCGCCGTTCGGGACCTGTTGCGCAAGCGCGGCCAGCTCGTACGTCAACGCACGACGCATATTCTGAGCATGCAAAACCTGGTGTCACGCAACCTGGGCGCTTGCGCCAGCGCCAAAGATATCAAGCGCTGGACAGGCCAGTCCATCGAGGTGATGGCGCTGCTGGACGAACAGAAACAGGCGCTGCAGGCGAACCTGGCGGTGATGCACTGCCTGGATACACAGATCAACGCGCTGGAGAAGAGCATCCTGGCACGCGTGAAGCTGCGCGAGGACTATCGCGCGCTGCGCACGGTCAGTGGCATCGGAGAAGTGCTGGCGCTGACGATCGCGCTGGAGACCGGTGATATCGGCCGATTCGCCAGCCCGGGCAACTTCGCCTCCTACGCGCGAGCGGTGGACAGCCGGCGTGAATCGAACGGCAAAAAGAAGGGTGAGGGTAATGCCAAATGCGGCAACAAGCACCTGGCTTGGGCCTTCATCGAGGCGGCCCATTTTGCGGTGCGCTACGACGCCACGATCAAGCGCTGGCACCAGAAGAAGTGCGCGCACAGCCTGTCGGTGGTGGCCATCAAGGCCGTGGCGCACAAGCTGGCACGCGCGTGCTACCACGTGATCAAGAGCGGTCAGGCTTTCGACGCGGCACGGGCCTTCGGATAGGAGCAGTCGATGCAAGACGCCGGCTTGCGCGCAGTCCCATCGCCATTGTTCATCATGGCCAATGCGGCGCTGTGCCGCATCGGCCTGAACGAACAGCGTTGTGCTCGCTGCCGGGTGTCAAGGGTTCGCTGCGCCGGGCTGCGGCTGCGCCCGCCCTTGACACCCGGCAGCGAGCCGGCAAGCGCATGCCGGCGCGATGCAAAGCAGTTTTTGGGACGACAACGCCAGCGCCACATGAGGGTTGGTAAAACCATCAGGCCTGATTGCGCGCCGTTGTCGATCCCACCCGGATCATGCGAGTTTTCGTTGCGCCCGCAGCGCGAGCCACAAGGGGTTGGATCACCGCCCAGGCGGTGAAGCCACAGATCTGTGCGAACCTACGGGTTCGCCTTGATTGGACGCGCTGGGGAACAGAGGGTTTTCTGGGGCTGCCGATGCAGCCAGGGGCCATGCACCGCAAGGTGCGATGGCCTTGATCCTGATGGGTGACTGGTGCGCCACGGCGACACCAATATTCGAGAACCAAGTGTGCGGCGACACGCGTGACTGGCAGACGGTACGAGATTGGAAAAATGCGGGGAATGTCGCAGGCGTGCGGTTTTCCCTATTGACGGAGACGGCTAATGGGTGACCCTCTGCCCTCTTATACCTTGTAG
>JALHRQ010000043.1 GCA_022841375.1 Burkholderiales bacterium | reverse complement strand
AGCTTTAATAATGTAACCTTGGCCGGTAATGCCAGTATAAGCGGACAAGGTACTTTTAATAACCTCACACTGGGCACCAGTAAAACCAACAATATCAGCGGCACACAAAACATTAACGGGGTGTTTACCTGTAACGGAACCTGTGGAGTACCGGCTTCATTATCCAATGGCACCATAAATAAAACAAGCGGCACGGTTAACATCAATTATGTACGGCTGCAAAATGTAACTGCTACAGGTGGAGCGGTTTTCAATGCTAATAATTCAATTAACCTGGGCAATAACAATGGGTGGAACTTTAGTAGTTCATCACAAGATTTTTACTGGATTGGTAATGGTGGTGACTGGACGGATGGTTCACATTGGGCTCTTGCCAGCGGAGGTATTAGCAGTGGTTGCATCCCTTCTTTAAATGATAATGTATTCTTTGATGGAGGATCCTTCAGCAGTGGAGGGCAAACGGTAACGATCGACCAGACGGCTTACTGTAAATCGGTTAACTGGACAGGAGTAACTAATACGCCTACACTGGCCGGGAACCAGGGGATTAACGTTTATGGTTCTTTCATCCTCAGCCCAGCAATGAACTTTACCTATTCAGGTAGTATCTATTTTAAATCATCCGCTACAGGTAATACCATCACAACAGCCGGTAAAACCCTCAACTCTACTATTTACTTTGATGGCCCTGGTGGTGAGTGGACATTGCAGGATAACTTTACCACTGTATCAACGGTTAACCATATAACCGGCTCACTCAACACCAATAATGTATCGGTGAGTGCTAATATCTTCCAAAGCACGGGTAATGGCATACGCTCATTAACCTTAGGTTCCTCGGCTATCAATGTAAGCTATACCTGGTACAGCCCCTACGCATGGCAGTTGTCTGGCGCTAACCTTACTTTTAATGCAGGCACTTCCACCATTAACCTGACAGGGTCAACCGCTTATTTTGGATCAGATGACCGTACCTATTACGATATTAATTTTACCGGCACTTCAGACAACCAATTTTATCCCGGCACCAGCAGCTTTAATAATGTAACCTTGGCCGGTAATGCCAGTATAAGCGGACAAGGTACTTTTAATAACCTCACACTGGGCACCAGTAAAACCAACAATATCAGCGGCACACAAAACATTAACGGAATATTTACCTGCAACGGAACCTGTGGAGTGCCGGCTTCATTATCTGGCGGCACCTTAACTAAAACAAGTGGTACGGTTAACATCAACTATGTCCGGCTGCAAAATGTAACTGCTACAGGCGGAGCAGTTTTCAATGCTAATAATGTGACTGATTTTGGTAACAATAATGGATGGGACATCAATCTCCCTGCTTCACAAAATCTATACTGGATCGGAAACGGCGGCAACTGGACGGATCCCAATCACTGGTCCACTACCAGTGGCGGCACAAGCAGTGGATGCATTCCTTCGCCTTATGATAATGTATTCTTTAATGGAGGTTCCTTCAGTAGTGGTGGTCAAACGGTAACGATCGACCAGGTTGCATATTGTAAATCGGTTAACTGGACAGGAGTAACTAATACGCCTACACTGGATGGTAACCAGACTCTTAATGTTTATGGCTCTTTGATCCTCAACCCGGCAATGAACATTACCTATTCAGGTAGTATCTATTTTAAATCCTCAGCTACAGGTAATACCATCACAACAGCCGGTAAAACCCTCAACTCTAACGTTAACTTTGATGGCCCCGGTGGTGAGTGGACATTGCAGGATAACTTTACCACTGTATCAACGGTTAACCATATAACCGGCTCACTCAACACCAATAATGTATCGGTGAGTGCTAAT
>JALHRQ010000042.1 GCA_022841375.1 Burkholderiales bacterium | reverse complement strand
ACGAAGCATCTCTGGCTTAAGCCTTCTCCCGCACCACAGGATTACGCAACACTCCGATGTCCTTCTGCACGATCTCGCAAACCTGACCATGCGCAAGATTGGGTTCGGTCGCATCGTCGGTGCCGAGCCAGATCACGTCGCCGGGATGCAGCGTCATGTATTTGGTGATTTCGGCGATGTAACGCTGCGCGGAAAACAGCATCTTGCTGGTGTTGTAACCGGCAACGCGTTTGCCGTCGATGCGGATCTCGACGTCGAGGTTCATCGGATCGAGACCGGTGACAATGAAGGGGCCCATCGGTTTCCAGGTGTCGCAGTTCTTCGCGCGCCACAGTGTGCGATCAGACTTCTGCCAGCTGCGCTCGCTGACGTCGTTGCCCAGCGTGTAGCCGAGGATGCAGGACAGCGCGTTGTCTTCGGTCAGGTTCTTTGCGGTCTTGCCGACCACCGCCACCAGCTCGCCCTCGAACTGCACCATCTCGGTCGCATCGGCCGGAATCACGATCGCCTCATCGGTCGCGCACAGCGCGTTGGGCGAGCGGTAACCGACGTCCGCCTTCTCCGGCAGCTTCACCGCCAGCCCCTTGCGCTTGGCCGCCCACTCGATGTGTGCGGCGTAGTTCAGCCCCGCACAGTAGAAATTGCGCGGCTCGCAGGGCGTGAGGATTTTCAGCGACGACAGCAGGTGCGCGTTGCTGGTGGGCTTGTAGCTCGTGAACGGCGAACCGTCGAGTTCGATGACCTGATCGCCTTCGACGAGGCCGTAGAAGGTGCGGGATTGAAGCTGGAAGCGGCCGAATTTCATGCAAAACTCCTTGAAGAAACTTTATCCATCACAGGACTTCCCCCCCGGACTTTGGGGGACAAGAACACACTGACACCAAGACTAGGCGGCCCGCTTGGCGACCGGCCTGACTGACAAGCGCAAACCTGCTGCGGCCAGAATCGCGGTCAGACTCCGCAACTCGGGATTCCCGGATGCGGACAGCATGCGGTATGTGGCTTCGCGCGTGAGCTTCGATTTGCGCGCAATCTTGGAAATGCCGCCCTGAGCCATGGCCACATGGCGCAGCGCCATCATCAGTGCCGGCTGATCGCCCTCTTCAATCGCCGCTTCGATATAGGCCGCGGCCGCAGCCGGATTTTTCAGATGATTGAGCAGCCATGCTTCATGGGAAACACTAGCCGGCGCCGGCTTGGCGGCTGCGCGCCTGGTAGTCCCGGAGGTACGCTTTGGCATTTTCAATATCCTTTGCCTGTGATTTCTTGTCTCCCGCACAGAGCAGAAGCACCACTACTTTGCCCACTTGCGCGGCATATACGCGGTAACCGGGGCCCCAGTCAATCCGCAGTTCGAACACGCCGCCACCCAGTTCGCGGCAGTCACCCCGGTTGCCCTGCGCAAGCCGGTCGATGCGGGTCAGCACCTTGCCCACCGCCCTGCCGTCGCGCAACCTGCCGATCCAGCGCACGAACAGATCAACGCCAGCAGGGGTTACGTAATGTTCAATGCGGAACACAGTGTAACTTATCAGTTACATATGGCCAAGCGCTGTTTTTTCCGGAAACAAACCCGGCATCCAGCGTGATGCAAGTGTTGCCGGAAACGCCAGGCGCAGCGGCGCGCGCGGCGAGTCCGAAACAAATATGCCCTGCGCCAGCAACTGGCCGGTCACCCGGCTCGCATGGCGGCCGGTGACCCCCAGCATCCCGGCAATATCACCGCGCGGCAGTTCACCACGATAAAGCATGGCTTCCAGCAAGCGGCCGGCCTGCGGTGGCAGATTGCCCATGCGCGCCTCCTCCTCCGCCCACACCAGGATACGAGTACGCAAAGTCCCGGGCC
>JALHRQ010000041.1 GCA_022841375.1 Burkholderiales bacterium | reverse complement strand
ATCTTCGACAAGCCGCTGGCCATCATGTCCACCAGCTCCTACCGCGCCGACGCGGGCATGACCCAGGGCAACCTGGACATCGCGCGGTTCATCACCACGCCCAAGGGCGAGATCGCCGGCAAGGTGTTGCTGGTCGACGACCTGGCCGACACCGGCCACACGCTCAACGCCGTGATCCACCAGCTGCGCAACAACTACAAACCGATCACCGAAATGCGCAGCGCCGTGATCTGGACCAAGGGCGTGTCCACCTTCCAGCCGGATTATTCGGTCGAATTCCTGCCGACCAATCCCTGGATTCACCAGCCCTTCGAAGGCTACGATTCGCTGCGGCCGGCGCAGCTCATGGAGAAGTGGAAGTTCTAGTCTTCCACGCGTTTCACGGCGTGTGATGCGTTGCTGCCTGTTTGCCGGCGGCGGCCCGATCCATACCGTTCCCTGGGCTTGCCTGTCATCCCGGACTTGATCCGGGATCCATTTCTCTGACTGCTTCGATGGTCCGTAGTTGGTGCAAGCCTGTTGGCCGGGGGTTGCCCGGCGGCAAGTAACTTTCTTTTGCTTCGCCAAAAGAAAGTCACGGCGGATTCAAACCCCAAGTGCAACAGTCGGAATTAGGCCAGCCTCTGCCATGGCCTTGTTGTTGAAGAAGACCTCGGCGGGGCTTTTCCAGCCCAGGGTCTTGCGTGGCCGGATGTTGAGCTCCCACGCCATGAGGTCAAGCTCGCGCTGGGAGTACACGCTCAGGTCCGTACCTTTGGGCAGATACTGGCGTAGCAGGCCATTGGTATTCTCATTGATGCCGCGCTGCCAGGGGCTACGGGGATCGCAGAAGTAAATCTTCAATCCCGTGTCTTCGGCCAGCTGTTTGTGCAGCGCCATCTCCTTGCCCTGGTCATCGGTCAGTGTTTGCCGGATTTCGGGTGGCAGCGGGGCAAACGCCTGCCTGAACCCTTCGAGCACGTCGATGGCCTTGCTGCCGTCGAGCTTGACCAGCATGGCAAACAGGGTGTGGCGGCACACCAGGGTGCCGACGGCCGAGGCATTGCCCTTGCCCTTGATCAGGTCCCCCTCCCAGTGGCCAGGCACCAACCTGTCGTTGGCTTCAGGGGGGCGCACATGAATACTCACAATGTCCTGCAACGAGCCGCGCCGGCCTTCACCCGGACTCGGCTCTGGCCTTGGCGGCCTGCGTGCAGCGCGCCCCTGGCGCAACAGCGTGGTCAGCTCCCGGCGCAAGTCGCCCTTGGGCATGGCGTAGATCGCGGTGTAGATGGTTTCGTGTGAAGCTTGCAATTGGGTCTGCCCGGGATGACGTTCCCGGAGTTTGGCAGCAATCTGCTCAGGCGAAAGCTTGAGCGCCAGGAGCGCCTTGACCTCGGCCCACAAGGGGCCTTGGCGGTCAAGCTTGCGGGTCGGCCAAGCGGCACGCCGAACGCGCCGGGCGCGCCGGGCGCGCTTGCCGGCACGCTGCGCATCGTAGCCGCCAGCGATGCGCGGGCGCCCCATGACGCACTGATCGGCATCACTTTGCCAGCCATTGCGATGCAGTTCCCTGCAGATCGTGCTCGGCGACCGATCCAGCGCCCTTGCAATCTCCCGGATGCTGCAGTCCCGGTGCTTCATGCCCATCACCACTCCCCGCTCTTCGGCGCTCAAATGTCGATATGTTCTCGTCATGCAACTCCTCTGTGGATTTGGAAGTGTTGCACTTGGTCCTTGAATCCGCCCACCAAAGAAAAGGCGACCCGATGGTCTGGGTCCCTGCGCTTCGCTCCGGGGCAACCTGCGGTGCTCGCCGAAAACGGGGCCGGGCTCGACTCGCTTCGCTCAAAATCGCCCGTCCTGATCCGTTTTCGGCTGCGCTCCTCGGCCCAGCCCGACGGGTG
>JALHRQ010000040.1 GCA_022841375.1 Burkholderiales bacterium | reverse complement strand
TTTGAGCATATTGATGACGATGGCCATGCAACCGGTGGATACCGGCGGTGTTGCATTGGTACTCGAACCGCCGCAGCTGTTCGATGTATGACAGCTTGGGCGGGATGAGACTGCCGCGGCCGGCGAATTGCTTGGCCTCGTCCAACAGTTGCCGCTGCTCGGGGTTACGCACCGGGATTTCCCGTTGACGGCCGCCTTTGCACCAGGTGTCCTTGAGCAGCAGTCGGTCGCCGCGATCCGCCCATTCCGGCCGGATCTTGATCGACTCTGCCCGACGCAGGCCGAACGCTGCCTGCAGGCGCAGGGAGAAATGTGTGTACGGGTCGCTGACCTTGGCGAGATCGCCCGCGGTCAGTTCGCGCGCCTTGCTCTCGTTCGTGACGTACCGCCGGTCGCCGATGCCGTAATTCTCGTTGTCGCCGGCCACCACCCCGGGCTTCCCGATCTTCTCGGCCCACCATCGGAGTTCCGCCATGCGGTTCTTCATGGTGGCGATGGAAAGGCCCTCCACCTTCCATTGTTCAACCAGCCTTTCGACATGCCTGGGTTTCAAACTGCTGGCGCGCATATGACGATAGCCCATATCGTGAAGCTGGGTCGCGATGCGATCCAGGATGTACTCCCGGTCACGCCGCGTGGCGAAACTGCCGTCCTGATTGCGGCGGCATAGTTGTTTCAGCGAATAGTTGAAGTCTCGCATGGTTGATTGCCCCTGTTCCCTCTCAGTGCTTGTTCCGTCGTTTGCCCCTGCTTGATGAAGCGATGTCTCTGTTCCTTGCCGCTGGTGTAGGTCTGTCGGTCAGTGTTTCTGTCCGTCCCGCACGCGCGAGCGTGCGGAAGCTACGAGGGACACGGGACACCACGCCCGTTTTGCGCCAGTACTTCAACTGCTTGCCACCGTGGCGCCGGTCTTGGCGTCGATGCCGCCTTCCTGTCGGAGGCCGAACATCGATATGAGCCGTTGACCCAGGCTCGAAGGGCGTCGTATCGACGCGCTTTGGAAGTGCACCCGCGAGTGCGGGCGAGTTCGTTGGATGGGGCCGCGCAGCGGCCCTCAGATTCGATGCGCCAGTGAGCCCGTCACTACGGGTCATCACTGCGCCAGCCGCTCATAACTCCCGGTCGGCTGGGGCATTCTGCGCATCGTCACTACGGGTGCCGTAGTGACGATGCGTGTTGGCGCAGGGTGAGCTGGCGCAGGGAACAACGGTTGATTCAGATGCTTGAGCCAGCGCGATGACGTACCTTACCGCTGGCGAACGACGCGATGCGCTGATCCTGCCTCGATTGGGGCAGGCGAGGACTGACAGGTGTTTCGCTTCTGAGGCGCCCGCATGAAGCATGCGCGGCATACTGCTTGGGGCGGGAGTCCACCCATTGGGACATGTGCCGCGCTCTGCTGGCGTTGCCAGCCGCGACGCGGTTACGACCTGACGATTACCTCCGGACCTTGCGGTCGCCGGTTCTCAGGAGATTTGCCCGGCTTCGCTAACTCAGTTTGGATTATAGGTGGCGTCGAAAGTTTCGTCCACCATAACGGAGCTTCACTGCCTCGCTGTTTGCACTGCAAACACTTGAGCGCGTGCATGCTGGGCAGCTTACCCACCGCCGCGCTCCGGTGCGTGAGAGGCGCCCTCCGCGCGACCGTGGATAAGGCCATCTCCGGCCATGTCAGGCTTTCGGTGTTCGTGCCGCAAGCCCCATCGCCGGCTCAAGTGCAGAGCGGATTCGGGTGACCACATCGGCAAGCGGAATCATCGCGAGATCATTCTTTCTCGTGAACGCGGCCCATAGGGCTTGTCTCGACGGATCGGCTGCAAATTCATCGGAAAGTCCCAGCGGCACTTCCGTGGGTACCGCCATGCCGCGCCGCGTGAATGTTGCCGAGATGGCTTGCGCCAGCGTGTTCATGTTCAGCGATTC
>JALHRQ010000039.1 GCA_022841375.1 Burkholderiales bacterium | reverse complement strand
CGCTTCTATGTCGGAAACAGCGTTCATTTTGGCAAACTCTCCATCGCGGATGGACACTTGGAACTCCCCTTCCATGTTTGATGATCGACATGGGAGGTACACACGACAACGACGATGAAAAACTCAGTTTTGTTTCGCTCTCGGCGGCAACCGAGAGGTTGGTTAGGCGGCTAGGAACGGGTGAACATGAGGACAAGCAGAAAAATCACGATGGCAACTCCGGCACCGCAAGCGATGCCGACAACGAGCGACGCGCCTATGTCGATCAGCGCTTGAGAGAGCTTTCCGCGTTTGAACGTCGGTTCGGGAATAAAGGACGGAGCGGCGCTCGGTTGCCGCCCCGCAAGTGACCGGCCAGGGGAGGAAGAGTGCTGGCCGGTGGACTGATTTGAATTGCGCCAGTGTGTCACGTCGCCCTCCGCAGATAGGCGATCAGCACGATCTCATTCAGGATGAGCCAGCAGACAAAAATGTTCCACCACGTCATGCCGCCCCCCTCAGAAACAGCGGCATCAGCTCGATGGCCTCGAACAACGCGATCGCTTGCATGTCGGAAAGGAGAAGATCGCGCGCGCGGGGATCGTCCATCGCTTGCAGATCGGCGTACCGCTGCTCGTCGGCTTCGGTGTACGCGGCCGCATCAAACGTGCCGCGCAGGATTTCCTCGATCACATCGGCCGGATACGGTGCGCCGAAGGATACCTCGCCGATGTCGGCGATCGCGGGCTCGATGCGCTCCGGTTCGACGACGGGAACAGTCACAACGGCTTCAAATCCATCCAGAAACGGGCTTGGCATCACGATCATGGGTTCCTCCATGCATTGACAAACGCCCGGCAGGCGCGGCCAAATCTGGTTTTCAACGAGAGGGGATGAGCATGGCCAACGAAATTGCTGCCGCTGCAACTATTCGCGTCATAGACCCGGACAACGTTCGGGAAATTCTTGTCACCGGCGCATGCAACGTAAGTCGCATGGGGGAATATGTTTACGTGCTTCTTACCGTCGTCAGGCCAAATGCAGAGGCGCTGATGGCCAATCGAATGCAAGCCCCTGATTTTGTCGTCGCTTCTCGACTGATCCTGGATTCGGTAACCGCTAAAGGTTTGGCCGATAGCATTCTTATCCAGCTCGGCGAACGTCGTGGCGCTATTGAGCCCGATGTTACCCGGAACTGACGGACCGAATGTGATGCTGCCAAGGATTTGCTTCTCGCTCATGCGCGATCTCCGGTTGCACGAAGGAACTCTGGGAAAGTTTCACGATCACGTGAAAATAAAAAATGCAACCGTGCGTCAGAATCCTGTCGCATCCCCGACATCGCTGTGTCATGATTTCCTTTCGCCCTTTTCGGGAGGGAAGCATGACGGACGAGGAACTTCTCCTTCAGGCAACGGTCCTGCCGCCCATCTACGTCGATGGCTTCGGAGCATTTCGGAAAGTAAATGGAGTGCTGCGCTATGTCGGATGGGTCATCGACACAGGCGCTCAGGTAAATCTGATCGTGTCGCTGGTCGGCGCGGAGCAGGCCAACCATGCCGCACGCCAAGCCCTCAACGGAAAGGCTACCGCGTGCATGCACATCTGGAACGGGGTGAGCCTGCATCATTGAGCGGGCTCCACCTGTTCGTCCAACAGGAAGGCCTCGATCGGCACCTCCCCTTTGGTCACCACACTCAGGCGCTGCGCCAGCTTCATCGAAACACCGCGCCGCCGCTGCAGGATCAGCGAGAGGTGCGGTTCCGAACATCTGGCGTCAGACGCAAGCTTCGCCTGGCTGATCTCGGGGTGCCCGTCCATCCAGACGGCAAGGGGGTGTCGAATTTCCATGTCCGCACTTTGCTATTGGCAAAGTCCGTTTGTCAAGCGTTTCTTTGCTGATAGGAAATGGACAACAAAAGGGCGATGCGCGATGCAATTAAGATGGCTCGCAACGCAAGAACCCCGATCAAAGGCCCCGGAAGCCGCCCGCGGCGGCCCCCGCCGCCGCTCTATATTGGCCAGTGGATTCGGCGGTTTGGCCTGACACAGGTCGAAGTCGCCCGCGGTGCCCGGATTGGCGAATCTCATATGTCTTTGATAGTAAAGGGTGAAAGATACCCCGGCCCGGGAACCCTGGAAGACATAGCTACGGCCATGGGCGTCACAGCGGAAACCCTCAAGAAGCCGCCGCCGGATGATGCCACCATCCTAGCCGCGGCTGGGATTGATCCTGCGATTCTCGCCAGATTGACCTTTAACCTCCGGAAAAACTGAGACTTTCTATTTCATTTGCTATTAGCAAAGATTTTGCTTGACCAGAGACTTTGCTGATGGCAAAGTGCTTCCACCAACAACGGGGAAGCAAGCCATGACCAGCCGCTACGCACCAGCCATCGCCGCGGTCGTTTACGACCAAGAGACCCATTCAGAGGCCGACCTCGCGTTCCTTGATGCGGTCGCCCGCGCCGATCGCGAGTGGATCGACCAGCTCAACGCCGCCAAGATGAATTTCGGC
>JALHRQ010000038.1 GCA_022841375.1 Burkholderiales bacterium | reverse complement strand
GGGCCGCGACCATGGCCGCCATGCCCTTCTCGATGCCGATGCCATCCACCATCAGCCACAGGCCGACGGCGACCAGCGCCACCATCGGCGTCTGGATCATGTGCAGGGTGAACCACCAGCGCGGCCCGAAATAGCCGAGCGCCGAATGGTTCGCATGCGGATGGGCCTGCGACAGGAACTGGTACATGCCGGGCGAGTTGGTGAAGCCGGCGGGATGGAACAGTTCGAGGCCGATCAGCACGGCGGGGGCGACGAAGAGGCAAAGCCACCAGAGGAGGTGCTTCATAGGGGCCCCTGGCGCTTCCTCAAGTGTGAGCCGTTCACTGGCAATATCCTATCTCTCAACTAGCCCTTGATCGGTAAATGCCCATCTCGGAATGCAGACAATCCGATGCGCATCATAGATTGTTGTGCTAGAGTAAGGCGGTGCAACCGAGAGTAACCTTCATAGCACTTATGTAGTGCTAACAGACGGAGGCGCGATCAGTTGTGTAGACAATATGATCTATTGGAGGGGGACAATGGAATCAGCAAAAGGACTGGCGCCTGAGAATGTAACGGTCCTGGAGGGCGAACTAGCAGCACAAATTAGTTCTTTCGACGGCAAGCGGAACCACAACGAACGGATGTTTCGGTGGATGCGCTATGTTGCCATCGCTATTGGCGCCATCACGGCTCTCTTGCTCGGACTAAAGATAAAGGAACCCATTTTACTCGGCTTGCAAGTCGGAGATGTTATTCAAAACTTGGCTCTTGCTCTCACCACGACAGGCACCGCCCTCGCCGCAATAGAAGCCTTTCGCAATCCGCGTGCGTTGTGGATTCGCTACACTGAAACATACACAAGCCTTCGTGGCCTGCAGACTGAACTCAAGTACGTTGTGACGAGACCTTCGGCATCGCAGGCAGATGTCGACCAAATATTTGTCAGACTTCAGAAATTGCTCGCTGACACGAACTCGGAATGGTTACACGTGCGCGAGACTATTGCTCAGCCGCAAAAGGCCGGCGCGCCGCAAAATGTGGCGGGTGGCGGCAACGCCGGGTGATTTAGCTAAACTGCTGCGACACAAATCATGACGGGTTTTCCGTTGGAACAAAATAAGCTTTCTAAGCAGGTGCTCGATGGCCAACACCTTTCAAGATTTCCTCTCGCGCAAGTCCGTTCGCCCCACAAAAAAACTGCCTCTGGTCCATTCGACGGCGGCGTACCACATCAAGTCCATCCGGAATGACAACAGCATTCGGCCGCAGTATTGCGATGTGTTCAAGGCGGACCTTTCTTACTTCTTTGTAGGTCGGCCTGCTTACAAGATGGTTGGTGAAACACAGGCTGCAGATTGGGAGTTGCCGAGCTGTTTCATATTTGAATACGAAGCTGTTTCAAAGCCGACGCGAATCTTTCCTTTCGATAGCGGTGCGTTCGCCCGCGGTCGAATGCCAAGCTATATTAAGATGATGAAGAAGGAATCTTTCGAGGTATCAGCAATCGCCGACGCTTCAGTGCGCATTATTGGAGCATACTTCGTAAACACGGAATTCTATTACCGAGGCAAGGCCAAGGACGAGGCTGCGTTTAGAAGAGAGTTCGCGCCGAGCGCCTTCGACGAAGAGATAATGGCCGTTCACCGTCTCTCTCTTGAGACAAACAATCCAACGGTTGACGATCGGAGGCTTGTCGTCGAGGTACAGTCAGCAGATATCTTGGACTTAAGGGTGACGAAGCCGATCGCTGTCGTCGCGCCACTTCCCTATTTTGAAGATCCGGATTTCCGCGATCATGTCGAAAATTTCTGGCAAGCAGAGCCGATTAGTTATCGAACCGCACCTCTTAGCGTCTCGAACTATTACGCCTCAATTTATGAGAGAGTTGAGGATCTCTACAAACGGTTAGGTGTCCTATGATCTACACACTTGCGGGGGTGGCATCGTTGGGCGGGCCATCGCTCAAAACTTCTGCATTTCTGATACCTTACTTCAGGAGCGATAGTTCTACTCGGATGTTTGCGCAAGAACTGAACGAGGACTTTCGGATTGTAGATTTTAGGCCATTCAATCCAATAAATTATGGTGTGATCGACCACCGGTGCTCCCCTCTAGAACGCTCCTTGGGTGATACAGCGGTAATGGCTTTTTTTTGCCCGGAAACCTCAGTCGTTGTCGGGGACGTCAAGGAAGTTGTTCGCCAGCTACAAGAGAGTCGGCTTCCTGTCGGAGGGGCGCCATTCTTCGAAATCGATGTCTGTTATTTGACAGGGGACCTTGTAAAAGTACGGGGGGCGATTCGACGAGCAGCCAAAATGTTCAGTAACGGAGCCGTTGCTAAGAGGTGGGCGCTTACGGAAAATAATATGGCGACTAGGCAACAGCAGTCTCGCATTGCATTGGAAGAGAAAGCACAAGTTGCAGTCACGCGCAAAGTCACGGGGACGGTAAAGTGGTTCAACATTCAAAAGGGCTTCGGCTTCATTCAGCCAGACAACGGCGGGGGTGACGTTTTCGTCCATATCAGCGCTGTTGAGCGCGCGGGACTTAATGGACTCAACGAGGGTCAAAAAGTTAGCTTTGATCTAGATAGTGAACGCGGCAAAGATGCGGCCGTGAATCTCAAAGGCTGACTGGATATTCTGACCTGCCCTGTTTGTCGAAACTAACAGGTTAGGATAACAAGCCGGGATGTGACCTGCCCTGATTTTTCGGACCAGTTTTAACTTGAGATTTCTGGCCTCTCTTGTGCCTTCGAATGTCCCCTATAGGGCGCTTACCGCGGTCGATCCGTCAATCTCAGTACGCCGATTCGAGGAGGGGCACGATTTCCTGCGCCCCCTGGATCGGCCGCGGGTTGCTGAAAGTCCAGTCGTCGAGCATGCAGTTGGTGGCGATGCGCGGCAGGTCCTCGCGCTTGACGCCGACATCGCGCAGCCGCCGGGGCATACCGAGGCCCGCGATGAAGCGGTCGAGCACGTCCGCCGCTGGTTTCCCGGCAGCACCTAGGGCGGCGCTGATCTCGGCCTGGCGGTCGGCGTTGACGGCGGCATTGAAGGCCAGCACCGCCGGCAGCATGACGCAGGAGGTATAACCGTGCGGCACGCCGGCGCTGCCGCCCAGCACATGGCCGATGGCATGGCTCGCGCCCATGCGCGTGCCGGTGACGATGGCGGCCATGGAGTTCCAGGCGCCGATCTGGCAATCGAGTCGCGCCGCGAGGTCGGCCGGATCGCGCTTGACGGCCGGCAGGCCGCGACCGAGCAGGCGCAGCGCTTGCAGCGCGGTCGAGTCGGTGTAGGGATTGCCGTCGATCGAGCAGAAGGTTTCCACCGCGTGATCGACGGCGCGGATGCCGGTCGAGAGCCACAGCCATTCCGGCGTGTGCACGGTGATGGCGGGATCGAAGACCACCGCCAGCGGGATGAGGCCGGGATGGATGTAGGCCTGTTTTAGCCGCAGCCGGGCGTCGGTGACGCCGGCGCGGGCGTTGAACTCGCCGCCGCTCAAGGTGGTCGGCACGCAGATCTGGCGCACCCGCGGCGCGCGGTATTGCGGGAAGTGACGCTTGCCCGTGACGGGATCGACCACGGTGCGGAAGGGTTCGAGCCCGTCCGGCTCGCGAATGTCGTGTTCCAGGCAGATCGTAACCGCCTTGCCGCCGTCGGTCGTCGAACCGCCGCCGACGCTCACCAGCAGGTCGCAGCCGGCCGCGCGCGCCGCATTGGCGCAGGCGACCACCGCATCGCGCGGGCTGTGCGCCGGCATGTCGTCGTGCACGCCGGCGTAGCGGCCGCCCAGCGCCGCGGCGATCTTTTGGACCGCATCGGTCCTGCGGTTGA
>JALHRQ010000037.1 GCA_022841375.1 Burkholderiales bacterium | reverse complement strand
GGCGCGATGAATGCATCGCTTGATTCGTTGCTGTTCTGGGGCAGCCTGGCGAGCGCCTTGGTTATTGCAGGCATTGCCGCATTTCCGGTCAATCGCTGGCTCATCGCACGAGGCCGCGGTCATGCGCTGGCGCATGCTTATCATTGAGGTGACGGTATGAATATTGGACAGGCAGCACGCGCTTCAGGCGTATCGGCAAAAATGATCCGCCACTACGAAGCGACCGGTCTCATTCCGGAAGCGGCGCGTTCTTACTCAGGCTATCGCCATTACGATGAACGCGACATTCATACCTTGCGGTTTATCCGCCGGGCGCGCACGGCCGGTTTCAGCACCGCGCAAATCAAGCAACTGCTGTCGTTATGGCACGACCGGCAACGCCCGGCGCGCGAGGTCAAGCAGCTTGCCGCAGCGCATCTGGCCGAGTTGAAGGAGAGGATCACTGAACTGGAATCGATGGCTCAAGCGGTGTCGCAATTGATGACGCATTGCCACGGCGATGATCGCCCGGAATGTCCGATTCTGGCATCTTTGGCCGGTGAAGATGGCGCGCAAGCGGTTATCGAGACACGTGGCGCGAGCCGTCCGCGAGCCCGTGTGCGCCGGTCAATGCCGCGCGGCGGCCAATAACCCGATGTCATCGGGATGAACGCCGGTAATTTATCCCGGTGATCTATTTCAATTGTAGGAGCTATATCATGAAAACAGCCGTATCCATTATTTTTATCCTTGCCTTGATGTTCGCGGGCTTGCTGCGGGCAGACGGCGATCACCGCCATTCAGGCGCTTTGAATGAGGAGAAATTGGGAAAAGTCACTTTTCCGGTTTCATGCTCGCCGGTAGCGCAGGAGCAGTTTAATCAGGCGGTCGCGATGTTGCATTCCTTCTGGTACGACGAGGCCGGAAAGATGTTCCGTCAGGTGACCGTTACCGACCCCGCTTGCGTCATGGGCTACTGGGGTATTGCAATGAGCCTTTATCACCAGTTATGGGCAACGCCTCCGGCCGCAGCGGAATTGCAAAAGGGACGCGAAGCGCTGCAGCAGGCGGAAAAGCGGGTGATCAAAACGGAGCGGGAAAAAGCCTATCTTGCGGCGGTTGCATCCTTGTACCAGGGCGACGAGAAAGCGGATTACGGCGCCCGGAAGATCGCGTATCAGAACGCCATGGAACAGGTCTGGATGCAAAACCCGGATGACCGGGAAGCCGCGGTGTTTTACGCCCTGGCGCTGATCTCCACGGCTGCTCCAAAGGACAAGACTTATGCCAAACAGAAGAAGGCGCTGAGTTTGCTGCAAAAGGTACTGGAGCGCGAACCGGGTCATCCCGGCGTGGCGCATTACATCATCCACGGCAGCGATTATCCCGGTCTGGCCGGGCTCGGGCTCAGCGCAGCCCAAACGTACGCGAAGATCGCTCCGGCCGTGCCGCACGCGTTGCACATGCCGTCGCACATTTTCATCCGGCTGGGACAGTGGCCCGAGGCGGCACAATCCAATCTGGCGGCGTACCATGCGGCAAAAGACTATGCCCGGAAAAATGCTGTGAACGGAACCTGGGATCAGCAGTTTCACTTTATGGACTATATGATGTACGCCTATCTGCAAACCGGTGAGACGGAAAAAGCCAGGGAAATCGTGCAAGAGCTGCGCGGCATTCAAAAAGCGCAGCCGGAAAATACCACTTCCGCCTATGCATTCGCGGCGATTCCGGCGCGGTATGCGCTGGAACGCGGCGAATGGCACGAAGCCGCGGGATTAACCGTTAGTCCGGCCGCTTTTCCCTGGAATCAATTTGGCTGGTGCGAGGCTATCACGCATTTTGCCCGCGGCTTGGGCGCTGCCAGAAGCGGACAAACGGATGTTGCCCGAAACAGTCTGCAACGGCTGGAGGTATTGCGCGATGCCGATAGGGCCGCCAATAAAGACTATACCGCTGATCAGATCGAAATCCAGCGCCTGGCACTGGCGGCCTGGGTGGCTCATGGGGAAGGCAAAGTGGAAGAAGCCGTGAAATTCATGCGTGCTTCGGCCGATCTGGAAGATGCAACGGAAAAGGACAATGTTACGCCGGGCGCAATCATACCCGCCAGGGAATTGCTGGGCGAGCTGCTGCTGGAATTAAAACGGCCCGGCGAAGCGCTGCAGGCATTCGAAGCTGCGCTGCTGCGCACGCCGAAGCGCAGCAATGGCCTTTATCGCGCGGCTCAGGCGGCAAAGCTTATTGGTGACCAAGCAAAGGCCAGCCATTATGAGCAGCAGTATCAGCAGTTGCGGGCACCCGCTCAGCTGCATTGATCCGCGTGTAATTCTTGTGGATTTTGTTTGTCAAATCCGGAAATTGTTTATAATAAAAAACATGAACGCACACAACTACAGATGGCTATTGGTTTTCTTCATGCTGTGGCTGCCATTGCAAGCCGCTGCAGCGGCTGTTTTATCAGTGTGCGTGCAGGAAAAAAACTTCATCCATCAGCATGACCCAGCAACGATAACCATTGACAACCATCATCATGACGGTTGTCATAAGCAATCGGCTGAGAATACAACCGATCATTGGCTAGACAGTTTGCCATGCGACGATGCTTCTTGTAATGCCTACAGTAATACGCCGATTCTGTCCGATTACACTGGGCCGGTACTCGTTGACAATATTTCTGCTGTCATTTCATTAAATTCCGGTTTCACGTCATTTATTCCGGAACAGCCGCAACACCCTCCATTACCCGCTTCCCTTTAGAAATCCGCCTGTCACTCAGGCAAAAAGACTGGTTTTGCACGAATTGCGCGCCCGGATGAGTGCCGCGCAGACAGTGCAAGGCCGTAAACCATCATGGATCTGTTCATCATCAACCGATAGAACCGATGAGATTACCTGTCAGGAGGCTCGTATGTTCCTTACATTTTTTATTAAAACGCATCCGCGGCAATACCATTCCGCCGGGAGGCCGCGATGAACCGCGCCGGCATGATCGTGATGGTGCTGATTGCCGGCACAGCCGCAACAGCCGTGCGGGGGCACGAAGCGATTGTGGACAAGACTGAACCAGCGGTACTGACGCACGCTGTTGTGCAAAAAGCCTTTGCAGCATCCGCTTCGCATCATGAAACATTGCTGCCGGACTTGATCGCGGAAGCGCTGGAAAATAATCCGGAAATCCAGGCGGCGCAGCAGGAACGCGAAGCCGCACGGCAACGCATAGCTCCAGCGCAAGCACTGGACGATCCCATGCTCGAAGCCGGCGTGATCAACGCGCCTTTGGCTTCGTCGCCGTTTAATCGCGAGGATATGACGATGAAAATGATCGGTCTGTCCCAGCGCCTGCCGTTTCCTGGCAAACGCGGATTGCGCCAGGAGGTTGCCAGTAAGGATGCCGAAGCGATTGATCAGGGCTACCATGAAACGGTTAATCGTGTCGTGCACGATCTTAAAATCGTTTATTTTGATCTGGGGCTTACGCTGGAAATGATCAAGCTGGTTGAGAAAAATAAGCAAACGCTGGAGCACTTTCTGCGCATTGCCGAGGAGCGCTATCGGGTCGGGCAGGGCAATCAGGCTGATGTATTGAAAGCGCAAACACAAGTATCGCGGATGCAGGACAGGCTGCTGGGTCTGGCGCGCGAGCAACCGGCCTTCGAAGCGGAACTGATTCGCGCTCTGGGGCGCATTACACGGGGTGAGATTCCGGTACCGGCGCCGTTGCAGACTCAGGAAATCCCGCTGGTGCTGGAAACATTGCAGCAGGAAGCCTTGGTGCAACGTCCGCAGTTGCTGGCACTGCAAAGCCTGATTGCGCGCAACGAGAAATCCGTAGATTTGGCGCGCAAGGCCTACTATCCGGATTTTGATGTGCGTTTTTCCTATGGTCAACGCGACAACATGCTGGACGGCATACGGCGCGACGACATGGTCAGCATGACGGTGGCCGTCAATCTGCCGGTATGGCGCGGCAGTAAGATCGAGCCGCGCATCATGGAAGCGCAGGCGATGCGTGCTCAGACAGTCAGCCTGTATCAGGCGCAGCGTAATGAAATCGCGGCAAGATTGCGGCAGCAGATCGCCATGGCGGAGCAAAGCCTGAAATCGGTCAAGCTCTATCAAAGCGCCATTTTGCCGCAGGCGAAACTGACCGTTGAATCCGCATTGACGGCCTAGCAGGTGAACCGGGTTGATTTTCTGACCTTGCTGGATAATCAGATGACGGTGTTTGATTACGAGGCCAATCTCATCGCCGCGATGGCCAATTACAACAAGGCGCTGGCGGAGATTGACTGGCTGGCTGGCAAGAAGCAGCACTAACGGTTACATACTACGGAGCTTGCTATGCAATCCATGATTAAACCGATCGGTGTAGGTATTGCGCTGATCATCGCACTGGCCGCCGGTTATTGGTGGGGA
>JALHRQ010000036.1 GCA_022841375.1 Burkholderiales bacterium | reverse complement strand
AGTTGTCCGTGGCAAGCGCAACGAAGCAGAGTCGTTAGCAATGCTGACACGGCGCTTGCGGTAGCAGTCGTCCCGTCGCGGTCGCACGAGGAACTTGTGCCCCCGAAGCGAGGTCACAGGATTATCCGCAAGATCGACCGCGGCACAGTCGATGCTGTTGCCATCAGGCGCGAGATCACGCAAGATTGAAAATAGATTTACGCTGGCTGAGTCAGCTCGCTTGATGCCCGTAATTGCATCGCCCTTGCTCGCAACGTCGAGCCGAAAGCCGGACTCATCTCCTGAAAACCGGCAGCCGCAAGGCACGGAGATACACGTAAGCCCGTAGTAAACGTCAAAGCAACGAGCGCCGTTCAGCCGCAGTCGTCTAAGGTGGCATGGACGCGATCAGGCTTCGCCCGCGTTCGCGTGTGACGGCCCTACTCCACTGCCCCAGTGGCACCATCTATTTCAATCAGCAATGTTCTGCGCCAGTCGCAGCTACGTGCGACATGCACGCGGCAGCTTCAGGCCGGCGAATCGTAGCGGCACCAGCCAATATGGTTGCTGCTGCAATCCTGGCCGCGTAACTGCGGCAGCATCTCTGCGCCAACCGCATCGTCACTACAAAGGCGCCAGCCGGTAGTGACGATGCGCACGATGCCCCAGCCATCAAGGACTTATCGGTGGCTGGCGCAAGTGACGACCCCACGTGACGGGCTCCCTGACCCGTCGTCATTCACGGCCGCGCAATGCGGTCCGTCCTCACGCCCGCTCCCCGCGGGCTCAGTGCAAAGCCGCGCCGAAGAGGCGCCCCTTCGAGCCCTGGGTCAATGGCTCAGATCGATGAATCGACTTCCCACAGGAAGCGCCATCGACGCCAATGCCGCGTGCCGCGGCGGCAAGCAGCAAAGAAACGGCACGAAACGGGAGTGGTGTCCCGAGTCCCTTGTAGATCCCGATACGCCAAGCGTTCGGGACGGACAGAAACACTAACCGGACAGGTTACACACACCAGCAGCAGCGTAAATGGCAGAAGGAAAGGGGCAACAAAGGGAGAAAGGGAATGAACCTGGCGAGAAGCGGATGCGGGACCTGAACTACGAGCTGAAGCAACTCTGCCATCGAAATCGAGACGGCAGCTTCGCCACTCAGCGCGACCGCGAGCGCGTGCTGGACCAGATCGCCAACCAGCTCCACGACTGGGGCTATCGGCACATGGGTGCAGCGAGCCTGAAGTCAAAGCACGTCGAGCGCCTGGTCGAGAGCTGGAAGGCAGCGGGTCTGGCCGTTGGGACAATCAAGAATCGCATGGCGGAGCTTCGATGGTGGGCCGAGAAGATCGGCAAGGAAAAAGTCGTCGCCGGCGACAACTCGCACTATGGGATTGGCAAGCGACAGTACGTCAGCAACGTCAGCAAGGCGCGCGAGCTGACGGCAGGCGATCTGTCGAAGATCAGCGACCCCTACACGCGGATGTCGCTGCAGCTGCAGGCTGCGTTCGGATTGCGGCGCGGGGAGTCGATCAAGATCCGCCCCGAGTGGGCCGATCGCGGCGACCGGCTCGTGCTGAAGGACACCTGGACCAAGGGCGGGCGGGCGCGGGAAATCCCGATCCGCAACGAGGAACAGCGCCGCGTGCTGGACGAGGCGAAGCGCTTCGCCGGCAGGGGCAGCCTCATTCCGGCCGACCAGCGCTACGTGGAGCAGCTCCGGCGCTTCGAGCACCACTGCGAGAAGGCGGGCATCAACGGCGTGCACGGACACCGCCACCACTACGCGCAGACGCGCTACCGGGAAATCACCGGCTGGGCCGCGCCCGCTGTCCGCGGACCGCGCTCCAAGGAGCTGACGCCGGCGCAGCGGGAGCTCGACCGCGAGGCGCGGCTCACGATCAGCATGGAGCTGGGGCACGAGCGAGAGCAGATTACCGCAGTTTATCTTGGTCGATAATTAGACGCAGGGAGGGACGCCGACGCGGCTGTGAGCACTGCTAACAGCGAAGACGAGGCGCAAAAAAAATCGGTACGGCTTTTGGCCGTACCGATTGAGAAACCGCCCTGACAGGCGGTTGATGGACACCAAAACCGGATCGGGGGACCCGGTTGCGGCGATCACGCTGCTTCCGCAAGTTCCTGCCACTCGCTGGATGGAAGCTCGATCAGCTTGCCGCCCAGCGCTTCGAACTCCGTCGCCCGGTCGTAGTCCTCGACGTCATGCGAGTAGTGCGTGACGGCGTTGACTAGCCCGAAGCCTGACAGATCCCCCGCGACAATGAGGTGACGCAGCACGCCGGCACGTTCTGACTCGTTCAACGTGTAGCGGTTGGCGAGCACCTCGACGGTCTTGACCGGATCGCCGGTGAGCTTGATGTCGAGCGTCTTCTGCATCTTCTGCGCCACCTGGCGAAACGTCGCTTCTGAAACCGCTGCCTCAACCACGTCCCGCACCTTCAGAAAGAAAGCCTTGTCGTCTGCGGCCAGGGTATCGTCCCTGAACACCGTGATCGACTCGTCCTCCGAATGCAGGGTGCGGCCGACGTGCGTCTTGCGCAATGCGCGGTCCGAGGCGATCAGCCCGTTTCGACACACCAGCCGGTAGACCAAAGGCTGCACCGACAGCGTGCCGTGACCGACTTCGGAGTTCGTGATCACGATGCCTGCCTGCACGATATCGCCGGGAGCGATCTCGTACTCCACGCGCGGCGTGACGACCTTCAGATACATCTTGGTCTCGGTCAGCTCGACCGATTCGAAGCGGGCACCTTCCAGCCGCTGCAGGATCGGCAGCACATTTTCGGCGAGATCGTAGTTGTCCAGGCGGCGGTAGCGGTCGGAAAGCACCGCGCGCACCTGCCCGTCCAGCGTACGAATCATCCTCGGCTCGTTGTCGCCCTGAAGCCAGGTGTTGACGTTCCGGTCGAGCAGACCCGGTTGTTCCGTCCGCATGCGTTCGAAGTACGTGAACGGAATCTTCAACTTGTCGGCCAGTTGCCGGCGCGCGAGATTGGTAATTCCGTACACGCCGTCACAGCCGTTTGCATCGACAATCATTTTCAGATCGCCACCTTCATCCGTACGGCACTGCAGGAGCGACGAGGGCACCACGAGGTCCCGCTTCGTCGCGAGCTGGCGCTCGAGTTCCTGCGCCAGATTTACGAGAGTACGTCCGCTTTTCATAAGGAATGCTCCTATAGCAATGCGGAGACGGACGCTCCCCTGGCGGGGATGCGCGTCCCCGCTGGGGGTTGATGAGACAGCCCGAGGGATCTCGGGCCGATTGCCTGAAGGGATCGCTCCCTTCAGGCAGTACGTCGAACTACCTACGACCGGGTCAGGCGGCGAGCCGCCCGTACTTCACAAGCCGTGCACGCACGCCGGTCTGCGTACGCTCGTGCGCGGTGGCGAGTTCCGGCAACCCTCGGCCCGCGTCGAAACCGGTGAGCAGCTTGCGGTCCTCGTCCTCGCTCCAGGGCTCGCCGGTCTTGGCCGGCAGCTCGCGCCTACGTTGCTCGACACGAGCGTTTCGCTCCAAAGCTTCCGCTGCGGCGTACATCGCGCGCACGCTCTGCGCGCGCTGGTAGACGCTGTCGGCCGGAAAGACCTCGCCGGTTTCGGGATCGATACCGTTCGCCAAACTCCGAACGATTGCTAGTGCTTCTGCTGCAAGCATGACTTTCTCCTTTTGAACAAAAATGGATGGTTAAAAACGACTGATGAACGGGACAGCAAGCATCCCGGGACTTACTACGACTACAACAGGCCGCGTTCCGCGAAAGACATCACGGCGGTGCCTGCAACGACAAAGTGATCCAGCACCTTGACGTCAACCAGTGCCAGGGCATCCTTCAGCGACCGCGTCAGCAGTTCGTCCGCATGACTTGGTTGCGCGACGCCGGACGGATGGTTATGCGCAAAGATGACCGCGGCGGCGTTGTTGACGAGGCTTCTCTTGACGACTTCCCGCGGATACACGCTGGTTTGCGTCAGCGTGCCGCGAAACATTTCCTCGGACTCGAGGACCCGGTGCTGTGCATCCAGGAACAGGACCATGAAAACTTCATAGTCCCGTCCCGTCAGCGTCATGCGCAGGTAATCACGCACACTCGCCGGTGATGTCAACGCATCCCGTTGGCGCATCGGCTCGATCAGCGAGCGCCGCACCAGCTCCGTCGCGATGCGCAGCTTCGTTCGTACCCTTGGCCGCACGTTGCAGCTGGGCATCGATTCGTACAGCACCTTTGAGAGGCTGCCACCCGCGTCCTTCAGCAATTGCGCAGCGGTCTTGCTCCCGACGATCATGCCGAGCAGATCGACATCCGACATTGCTTCAATGATTTGACTCACGGTGTTCTCCTTTATGAAAGAAAGGGGAACACCTCTCCCTTGGGGGAAGAGACATCCCCCGAGGGTTGAAAGACTTCGAAAACTGCTCAATCACGACGAGTACCTCCAGGCCTTGCGGCCACCGGCTTTCAGGAGATGAGGCCGGTTTCAAGGGCACTGCCTGACGGCAGTGGGCACACAGCA
>JALHRQ010000035.1 GCA_022841375.1 Burkholderiales bacterium | reverse complement strand
CCAGGCGGGCGAATTTGAGGTAGCGACGATTGAGTTTGGCGACGAGCAGTGCGCTCAGATCCTCCTGTTTCAGGCAGTCGAGCAGGCGG
Organism: Burkholderiales bacterium; assembly: GCA_022841375.1. Taxonomy (GTDB): domain Bacteria; phylum Pseudomonadota; class Gammaproteobacteria; order Burkholderiales; family SG8-41. The sequence continues at coordinate 6,890 of JALHRQ010000035.1, read as the reverse complement.
GTCATTTCGGGGGCGCTGTGGGTCAACTGGCCAAGACATACAGACGTGTAATCGAGGTAGGCCTCTTGATTGGCGTCGAGGCGTCCCAGCCAGTGAGCGGCGATCTGGCGATTGAGGTTCTCAAGGTCATTCATAGAGTTAAGGTAACTAATTGATTGTTAATTATTATTTCTGTTACTGATTGAATCTCGGATGACTGGCGTTATTGCATTCCAGGAGCGACTCTGATCGTGCATACAACAAGAAAAGTGTTAATTTATGGACATTATTATTATTTGTCTTTAAAATTTCAACAGACTTATGTAATTATTTTTAAGATTAATGTAGTTAATTTAGAATTATTCATAGATGTCAACGACATGGGGGATTAAAGCCCCTGAAGATCACAAGGAATCTGTCTGATGACTGTCACCGAACGAAAACAAGCGCTACCCGCAGATGAGTCCGAAGCGGGGAAGAAGCCCCGAAATGATCCGGAGCGGATGAAGGCTTTTGCCCAGCGGCTCAACGTGATGCTCGGCGAACTGGGCCTGCCGCCACGCGGCCGTGCCCGGGTGATCAAGGAGCGGGTGGGGGTGAGCGGCACGACAGCTGCCAACTGGTTGCGGGGGGAGACCTATCCCAGTTTTGAGGAACTCGGACGGATGGGGCGCCAATTGGGGGTGGATCCGTCACGTTTATTTGATGATTCTGCGGAACTCGCCAAATCGAGTGCCACAGCGACGTTTTCTGCGGCCAAGTTGCCGGCGCGGCTTGCCAGGCTGATCCGGGATAATCAGATTGCGCCGCTTACTCAGTTGAAGACTGAAAACGGCGAGTGGGACCATACGGCGTTGCCGAACAGCATCTGGACGCAGCTGCTAGGGCGTGGCCTTGACGGATTCGTCTTGCTGCACATGCGGGGTGATGCCATGGCGGAGCGCATCAAGGACGGGACACCGTTGCTGGTCGATACCAACGACACGCGGATTGCCGATGACAATGGCGTCTACGCATTGCTTCTGGGCGACCGCGTGATGGTGCGTCGTGTGCAGCGCCGTCTGCAGGGAGATTTTCTGATCGCGTGTGACAACCCCTCGATTGCTACCGAAACGATTGACTGCCTCGGATCGTACCAGGATGACGCTGCGCGGGAAACGGATGTTCTGATTCTCGGGCGTGTGGCGCTTGCGATGCATAAGCTGTAGCGGGTTTGGGAGGAAAGTCTGGGTGCGATGAAGATTTGACTTGAATGCCTCCCCGACCTGGGCTCGAACCAGGGACAACCTGATTAACAGAACGACGCACCCTTCAAATTATGGCGTGAAAGCCGAAGATTTTGAAGTGGTTTTCTTCTTAGGCGCGCATTTCATCTTGCCGACCGAACCTATTCCGAACCTTTGTGCTGCCGAACTGCATTTTCTGCAAAAACTTCCAATCCGGTCAAGGAAGTAGGCGGATTTTTACCGAACTGAAACCGAGCGGGGCATCGGACTCCCTGGCCGTACGGGACTTGATGGCGATTTTCCCGAAAAAGGACCTGAGGCGGGGCGGGGGGCAGGGGATGGGCGTGGCCATCACCACGTCGCAAGGGCCGCTCTGCGGGTCGCTAGGGGGGCGGGTGGAGGGAGACCGGCGCGGTGGACCACCCCTCCCGAGGGGCTAGGAGACTCCCCCGGGGCAGAGGGGTTGATACCAGCACAGCACGCAAGGAACCACCCCCATGACCTCGCTGAAAACAGGCTGCCGAACGAGGCTGCTGTGGCGACCAGCCATCCAGCGAACAGCAGCAACCAGTTGCGTTGGATCGGGTCATTGTTCATCGATACGGCTCCGTGTCAGCATGAATTGATTGTGAGGCCCGTATGCTTTAGGCGGGAACGTAATTAGCGCAGTGGAGTAGGCTATCTGGCTCATGCTATGGATTAAGAAGGAGAGCCTTAGTGTTAGCTACCTTTTTTCGCCTGAAGGAGGCCACTTTGCTCCCCTATAGGATTTGTACAAAGCAGGCGCCAGTCGCTGCCATGTTTCAGGTGCCTGCACTGGATGGTTGATGAATCTTCAGCCCGAAGTGTGGTTGTGCCAATAAGAAAATCCATCTCCTGCTTAATGTTTCTGTGCTCGTGATCGGGATTCCAGCCAAATTGTTTTGAGATATCGCCGACGGCGATTTCACTCAGTTCACCGGCCGGGCCTTGATATATTTTTTTATTGATGGATACGGTGATCCGGGCGTTACCGAACAAGACAGGATCGGTGACGGTTGCCGATGTTCTGGGCTCTGATGCTGTATGCAACTCTAATGTCTGACAGCCGGATAAGACGCCTATTCCAGCAATTAGTATCGATAGTTTAACTATTCCATTCATGCTCTTCTCCGACCTTGAGTTTATTGTTGCGTTGGGGTTGAAATTGCAGGACGCATTTAAAGAGGCCGCCATTTCCCGGAGGAGCAGAAAAGCGGCGCTCTAAGGCTACGTGCTATTTGAGTGTGAAACGGACGCTGGACATTTTGCCGGCAATGTTTACCTGGGCAACCGCCTTGGTTCCGGCGCTTATCTTGAATTGCCCTTTGGCCTCAAGGCTGTTTCCTGAGGGTTTGAGTTCGATCTCCTGTTTCTCGGTTCCTGCCAGAAGCGTTATCTTCGCCGAGGCTTTGCTTACATCCATCGGTTTGCCGTGATCGCGCAGATAAAGCTGCAGCAGATCCGGTTTCGCCACCAGCTCATAATCCATATCTTTGCTTTCAACGACGATACCTCCGTGCAAGGGCTTGTGATCATGTCCGTGGTTATGTTTTTCGGCGGCGAGCGTGGTTCCGCTCGCGAATAGGGAAATTGCCAGAACGATGGTTGCAAATTTCATGAAATGCTCCTTTCAGGGTAAAAATTACAAAAGTATTTTTTGAACGGTTAAGAGAACATCAGAACGCTTCCTGTTCGCGCTCGTCCATCAGCTTTTCGGTATCTTTGCGGCCGAACATCCAGAACAGCACCGGCGTCAGGTAGGTGTCGAGCAGTGTGGAACTGACCAGCCCCGAGAAGATCACCACGGCCACCGGGTGGAGTATTTCCGTTCCCGGACGCTCGGCCTCGAACAGCAGCGGTGCCAGGGCGAACGCGGTGACGAGTGCCGTCATCAGCACGGGAGACAGCCGTTCCAGAGATCCGCGCAGGATCATCTTGTGGTCGAAGTTTTCGCCCTCGATACGCATCAGGTTGATGTAATGGCTGACCTTCAGAATGCCGTTTCGTACCGAAATGCCTGCGAGGGTAATGAAGCCGATCAACGCTGCGATGGATAGCGGTTGTCCCGACAGCCACAGACCGATTACGGCGCCGACGAGAGCCAGCGGGATGTTGACCATGATCAGGGCTGACAGCGTGGCCGATTTGTAACGGCTGTAGAGCACCACGAACATCAGCACCAGCGAAACGATGGACAGCAGGCCCACCAACTTTGACGCTTCCTCCTGCGCCTGGAACTGGCCGCCCAGGGTAATGAAATAGCCTTCTGGCAATTTCGTTTCCGCCACCACGGTCCGGATATCGGCGACCACATCCGAAAGCGGACGCCCTTGGGCATTGCCCGACAGCACGATGCGCCGCTTTCCGTCGTCGCGGCTGATCTGGTTGGGGCCGTCGCCTTCTTCGATGGCCGCCACTTTTGACAGCGGCACACGTCCGGTCGGCGTATCGATCAGGATTTGAGCCAGGCCTTCGACCGAACGGGCGGACTCCGGCAGGCGTACAACCAACGCGAAACGCCTGCCGTTTTCGACGATCTGCGCTACTTTTTCTCCTTCGACCAGACTTTGCAGCACTGAAAGTATCTGCGATGGTGAAGCGCCGTATTGCGCGGCTCTGGCGTAGTCAACGCGTACCTTGATCTGCGGTGCCAGCACTTGCTTCTCTACTTCGAGATCGGTCAGACCGTTGATGCCCGCGAGTTTGCCGCGGAGTACCTCCGCCTGTCCGCGCAGCGTGTCGAGGTCTTCACCGAAAACCTTGATGGCGATCTGCGAGCGCACGCCGGAGAGCATGTGGTCGATGCGGTGTGAAATCGGCTGGCCGATCGCAACGGCCGCTGGCAGGTTGATCAGCCGCGAGCGGATATCGGCCTGGATTTCGGTCATCGAACGCTTGAGTTCTCCCGCCGGTTTAAGGCCCACATCCAGTTCGCTGACGTGGACACCTTCGGCGTGCTCATCGAGTTCAGCGCGACCGCTGCGGCGGCCGACATGGGTGACTTCCGGCACCTGACGGATCAGCACTTCCGCCTGTTGCGCCAGCTTTGAGGATTCCGCCAGCGTGACACCGGGGTTAAGCCGCATGCCGACAAGCAACGTGCCCTCGTTGAACGGCGGCAAAAACGAGGTCGGGAAAAACGGAACCGCCACGGCGGCCAGAATGACGGCAAGTCCGCCGCTGACGATCGCGGCCTTCGGACGCTGCAATACGGTTTCCAGACTGTTCCGGTAACGAGTCTTGAGCCATGCCAGCATCCGGGTATCCCCGTGCTGCAGTGATTTCATCGGCGGCAGCAGGTAGTAGGCCAATACGGGCGTCACAGTGACCGAAACCACCAAGGAGGCGGCCGTGGACACGATGAAGGCAATACCCAAAGGAACAAACAGGCGGCCTTCCATGCCCGGCAACGCAAACAACGGCAGAAACACCAGGACGATGATGACCGTGGCGTAGAGAATCGCCGATCGCACTTCCATGGTTGCATGGGAGACCAATTCCAACGGGTTCAGACGGTGTTCCGGGTGTTTTGCACGGTCCATCTTCAGGCGCCGTATCACGTTTTCCACACCCACTACTGCGTCGTCGACCAGGCCGCCGATGGCGATGGCGAGGCCGCCCAGCGTCATCGTGTTGATCGACAGGCCGAAGTACTTGAATACCAGTGCTGTGATGAAAATCGATACCGGAATTGCGGTGAGCGCGATCAGTGTCGGCCGCAATGTGCCAAGGAACAGGTAAAGGATTACAGCCACGAAAATCGATGCGCCAATCAGCTTGCCTTGCAACGTGGTGATTGAGGCCTCGATGAAACTGGCCTGTCTGAAGGTGACTCTGGGTGATTCCATGCCGGCGGGTAGGCTTTTCTGCATTTCCGCCAGAGCCGTTTCGATGCTCCGTGTCAGCGTGATGGTGTCGGCGGTGGGCTGCTTCTGGATGCCAAGGATGACGGCGGGTTTGCCCTCGAAACCGGCATCACCGCGCTTGATGGCCGGTGCAAACATCACGTTGGCAATTTGCCGCAACAGAATCGGTTGTCCGTTTTTCGCGGTCAGCGCCACGTTCTGCAGGTCATCCAGCTGTGAGGTGCGTCCGAGGTTGCGAATGAGGTATTCGCGGCCGTTGAGTTCAAGAAAACCGCCAGAGGTGTTTGAGGAATAGCCCTTCAGTGCTGCTTCCAGCTGATCGTGCGTGATCCCCAGTTCCGACATGCGGGCGGTATCGGGTTGCACCTGGAACTGGCGAACTTCGCCGCCAATGGGAATCACTTGTGCAACTCCCGGAATCGCCATCAGTCGGGGGCGCAGTACCCAATCTGCGTATTCACGCACCTGCATCGGAGAAATCTTTGCGACATCCACGGGTATGGCGATCTGCATGATTTCGCCCATGATCGAACTGATCGGGCCCATTCGCGGCGTGACGCCCGCAGGCAGACCTTCTTCCATCGACGACAGTCGCTCCGATACCATCTGCCGGGCACGGAATATTTCCGTGGACCAGTCGAAAGTGACGTAGATGAAGGACAGGCCAGCGCTGGACACCGAACGCACGGATTCCACGCCGGGCAGGCCGTTCATCGTCGTTTCCAGAGGGAAACTGATGAGCTGTTCTACTTCCTCGGCGGCCATGCCACCGGCTTCGGTCATGATGGTGACCGTGGGCTTATTGAGGTCCGGGAACACGTCAACCGGTGTGCGGGATAGCGTAAACGCACCATAGGCCATCAGCACCAAGCTGCCGATGATCACCAGCAGGCGGTTGCCGAGGCTGTTTTCGAGTAACCACTTGAACATGATGAGTGGTCCTCTATCGGATCTGGTTGACGAGCGAGGCGGCCTGAGTCACTACGCGCTCGCCATCCTTCAGTCCTGAAGTGACGGCCACAGCCGTGCCGTCGAGCGGCTCGAGCGTGACTGTGCGCGATTCGAAGCGTTCCGGTGCCGTTTTGACCCATACCGTGGTCTGGTTGGCCGGACTCTTCACCAGTGCCGCGGCGGGGACACTGTGACCGCGTACCTTGCCGGTGCTCTGTACGAACACCCGCACTGACTGTCCGACGGCAAGTTTGCCAAGCGCGGCACCTTCGGCCCTGAACATGACCGGCAGCGCCTGTTCGCGCAGGCTGCGCGCTGAGCCGACATACTGCAGCGCTACCCGCTCAGTGCCTAAAGCCAGCGTGGCAGATGCGATGGAAGTGGCGGCTTCAATATCGTAGGCCAGCGCTTCGATGTACAGACGCGCGGGATTGACTACCTCAAACACGATTTCGCGGGCATCGACCACTTGGCCGGCAACAGCTTTGGCCGAGGCAATGACACCGGAAACCGGAGCAATCAGGGCTTCCCGAGTAGACAGACCGCCGCTGATTGCGGAAACCCGTTCGGACAGGCTGGACAGTTCGGCTTCCGCTGTCTCGATTTCCTTGCGCGGCACGGTATCCGCGAGATCTCTGAGCCGTGTCAGGCGTTTTTCGGCGAGTGTTCTGGCTGAGCGCAGTTCTGCGAGTTGCGCGGCCTGACCAGAGCGCTCGATGGCACCGACAGACGGCAGCACGTAGGCAAGAATATCGCCTTTGCGTACGGCCTGGCCGGCCGTGGGCAGTCCCCGCGGCCCGGCTTCGATGCGGCCGGACTGGGTGGCTTGCACCAGACCGCCGGCGTT
>JALHRQ010000034.1 GCA_022841375.1 Burkholderiales bacterium | reverse complement strand
GTTGACCCCCATGTCCCGCACGGTTAAAATTCGCCCCTTTTTGGGAGGTTAGCTCAGCCGGTAGAGCAGCGGACTTTTAATCCGTTGGTCGCGAGTTCGAATCTCGCACCTCCTACCAGATACTGATCAAGGGGTTAGCTCAAAAAGCTAGCCCTTTGTTCTTTCCAGCGTAGCCAGTTTTGTAGCAATCGGCTCGATGTTCGCCGCCGCTTTGGCCAGGTGCTCGGGCGCGAGGTGCGCGTAGCGCTTGACCATCTCCGACGACTCCCAGCCGCCCAACTGCTGCAGCTCGTAAAGCGGCGTTCCGGCCTGGACGTGCCAGCTTGCCCAGGTGTGGCGCAGATCGTGCCAGCGGAAGTCCGATAGACCGGCTTGCCGCAGCGCTCGCTTCCATGCGGTGTTGTTTACCCACCGTAGCGGTTGCCCCTGGTAGGTGAACACCCGCAAATGATGCTTGCCGATCTGCCGGCGCAGCACGGCGGCGGCTTCCTCGTTCAAGGGAACCGGGATTGCCTTGCGCGCTTTGGCCTGGTCTGGATGAATCCACGCAACCTTCCGCGGCATGTCGATCTGCGACCATTCCAACGCGGTCACATTTCGTTGACGCAATCCGGTATGCAGCGCGAACTTCACCATGTCGGCCAGGTGCTCGGGTAGAGCACGTAGCAGGGCATCCGCTTCCGCACGAGTAATCCACCGCACGCGCCGCGCCTGTTCCTTGAACATGCGCACTTTTGGCGCCCTGGCAATCCATTCCCATTCGTAGGCGGCTTTCCTGAGGATAGCTCGAACCAACGCCAGGTAACGGTTTGCCGTCGCCGTGCTCGACTCCCTCGCTTTGATATCAGCAATTTCGCTAATCTTGTCGCGGGAAATGACGTCGAGTTGCGCGCTCCTAAGAAACTGGTCGAGCCACCGGAGTTTACGGACCTCCTCGCCGTGGGTGACTTTGTGGCCAGTTTCCTGGAGATACTTTACGACTGCTTCATTCCACGTCCGACGCGGCTTGACGCCCAGACGGTCTTGCTCCCACAGAGACGCCTTCAGCTTGTCATGAAACTGCTGTGCCGCTACGCGGTCGGCAGTCCCAGTGCTTTGCTGTAGGCGGCGTCCGCTGTGAGTGAACCTGACCCACCAATGCGGCGAGTCTTTGCGTTTGTAGAGCGACATGGTTTGATCTCCGCATGTTCACCCTGCAACGCCTGCCGGTTGCTAGGGTAAATGGAGCGAAGGTAGGCGGCAAGATCGTCCTCGATGAACGTCCAGCACTTGCCGGGCTTGGCACCGGGTATGACGCCCGAGCGTGCTTTTTCCTGCACCGTAACCGGGTGCATATTCAAGAACTTAGCGGCCTGCTGCAGGTTCAGGGTTTTCATGGCGCCAGTCGCCGGTCTTTTTCCCGGATTGTTTTGCGCGGCTCGTAGTCGGGCACGTTCATGAAGCGATAAAGCAGATCCTCGTAGCAGGCGATTTCCTCATCGAGGCCGAGCCGCTCCATCTCTTCGCCGTGGGCATTCATGTAGAAATCGAGCGCTTCGATGCAACGCTTTACTTCCTTTTCCGTAAAGTAAAGAGACATCGGCCGATAGTCTTCACGTGAAAGCTCGGAAACGGAATACGGCAACCTTGCCAGCGGCGGTGGTGCAAGGAGATTTGCCAGGAAGCCATACAGGGAAATCATCATGATGCCGCCGCCTTTTTTGGGTTGGTGGATTTCTGAGGAAACTGGATGACCCGTGCGGTGTTGAGCTTCGATACCAGTTCGGTCAGCCGCGTTTGCATCGATACGAGTTCATCGACTACACCTTGATTAACGAACAGGGCGCGCAACTCGGTGTTTTCCCGTTGTGCCGCTGCTAAGGCTGCATCAAGGTTGGCGGCGTTCTGGTGCGCGGTTTTTGCCGCTTGGCGCTCATACCACCAAGCGCGCAGGTCGGCTGGTGAGAATCCGTAGCAGCTATCGGGGCCATAAAGCAGGCCGTCGCGGGCGATCTGCCAGCCCTGCCAATCGGCATGCCTAGCGGCGAAGTGTTTGCTTTCGAGCAAGAGCCGCAGGAGGTGATAAGCCATCGGCGGAACGCGCTTTTTCCCGGTGTCCCAGGACTGCACCGTATTCCGGTAGACGCCAAGAAGCTCAGCACATTGCGTTTGAGTCAACTTCAGCTGTGCCCGCATGACGCGAAAATCGACCGGCCCGGGAATGCGATGGAATGCAAAACTCGCCCACGGTTCGATATTCCAGTCGAGGTGCTTTTCTCGTCGGATGCGTTTACGCATGGGCATCCCCGTTTTCTAACTGGCCGGGGCGTCCTCGATCTGGCGGGCGCTCGCGTTCGATGTCGCGTAGCGCTATCAGGACGCCATTAACACCGGCTGCACCTTCGCGTTCAGCCCAGAGCAATACCTGATAGCGCGCTTGGTGCCGCAGCACCAGCGCCCAGTCTTCCCCCTGCAACGTCGCTATCGTTTCGAACTCGGGCGCGTTTGCCTGGCGTTCGAGGATTTCATCATCAGCGGCTTCGGCATCGAGGCCCAGGCGCGCGCGCAGCTTCGGCGACCAGGTGAGCTGTCGCCGGCCTTTGAAGGCCCAGTAGAATTCCCGGAACAGCGCCGCCGCCTGGTCATCGCCTTTCTCGGCCGCCACCAGCAAGGTAAACGGCGTCGAGCCGCGCATGCTGTGGGAAACCTTGCTCTGCCCCTTCACCATTTCCCGCGCCGCGCCCCAGGTCGCGCCGGCGTCCAGCTTCGCCTTGAATGACGGCTCATGGCCGAACTTGGCGACGTATTCAGCGGCGAAATCACCGCCGCGCACATCGAACGAATGCGCCGTGATGTCGTTCAGCTGGTCCGCGCCGGCCGCGCCGGTTTTCAGCAGCGCCGACACCCAGGCCGCGCGCAGCTGTTCGAACGCCGGCAGCTGGTCCGGCTTCGCAAAAATCAGAATGTGAAAATGCGGATGCCAGCCGTGCCAGCTGCCCCAGGTGCATTCCAGCGCGCGAATCGTGCCGACCGCGCCGGCCTGGTCCATCACCGAGCGCCAGGCCTTCGACTGTTTGAACCGCTGCGACGTGGCCGCCGCCACCTTGAGCAGACCGGACAAATTGTCCGCCCTCACATGCGGCAGCGTCAGCGTCAGCAGGTAGACGCTGCCGCCCTGCTTCGCCCAGGCCTCAATCGCCGCCTGCAGCTCGTGGCGGCGTTCCTCCGTGATCGTTCCGCTGCAGATCGGGCAGGCCCAGACGTTGCTGCAGCTCTCCAGGCCGCCGAATATCGCCTTGTTCCTGGCGTGATCGACGCGCACCTGCACCGTGCCGACCGTGCGCCACCGGTGACAGGTGCAGACGCGTTCTTGCTTTTTGCAGGCCTCGACGCGCGCCGGTTCAAACATCAGGTTCGACGCCACCCGCTGCAGCCGATAACGGCCGGACCGATCAGAATCCGGCGCTTTTTGCGGATTTCCGCCGGCCGGCCGGTCAACCGATTTTGCGATCATACCGAGAGCGGGGCTTTCGCCCTTTGAGAACCGCCGGTCTCCCGGCACGGCCGCGACCTTAAGCGCCATCCCGCCCCCCTTCGGTATGGCTAGCCGTTGCCAGAGCGATGGCTAGCGATGCCGCGACCTGTCCCAGCAGGGTCAGGTGCCCACCCGCCATCAGACCGCGTCTATGGAGGGCGTCGAGCAGTAGGGTTCGTGATCTGCCGGGTGGCAATGGAAGCGATTGGTGCCGGGAGAGCGCGACCAGGGCGGCGGCTTGGCGGTCGGTCAGGGAGAAAATGACTTTAGCCATTTTCAGATCACAGACCGAACGGCTAGCCGGTTGATCGACGCGCTAGCGGTTCCGCTGCAGGAGTCGTGAGCATTGCAGCCAACAAACACCATCCGGTAACGCTTTCCGGTTTCTCTTTCCACTAGGGATCGAATGCGAGGGGCAATGTGGGAACAGAACGCGCTAGCTAGCTCACGCTGCACGGCGACATCAAACGTTTCGCCATCATCGGTGCGCACGTAGCAATTGCTACCAGCACGGCGCAGGACATATAGCGGGTCCAGGCTGGATGAAGCCACGGGGTCGCCCTGAGCTATTGCTTGGGGTTGGGGCGTTTGGATGCCATCGCCAGGGCGACCAGAACTGCGACCACGGCGACTACGAGAGTTCCAGTTTTCCCAGGTCCGGGAATCATCGTAACGGGGCAAGGGTTAATCATCCTCGCCCTCCATCGGGGTTTGTGCTGTGGCCGGCGTTATCCCCTCTACTTCATCAAGGGTCAATGCAAACCAGTCGGACAGCAAATCAGACAGGGTTCCGGGGTCAACACTTTCGGGTCGGCGCGAAGTGATTTTGTAGCCCTGGAGAAGCTTGAAAAGTAGATGGTTTGCCGCGAGTAGGGCAAACAGCTCGCGCTGATCTGACTCGGTCTCTGAACTCCAGGGGGAGAGGACTCCCGATGAAACAGGTTTCAAGAGCAACTCGGCAATGCGCTCGTCGTTCGTTTCCATCTGCGCAATGGCTCGTTCGTATTGATCTGCGGGGAGGTCGCTGGAGAGATAAAAGCAACGGCCCAAAAGGCCACGAACTACAGCGGCTGGGCGTTGGCTTATATCGTCATCCGAGGCCCCCAGCGTCTCAAGGTCAATCCGCGATTTAAAAAAGTCGATCAGCGCCTGTTGGTGCTTGGTGCCAAGCGGCATTTTTCCATTTTCAAACATGCTGAGGTAGCTACGGTTGACCAACGTTGCCTCGGCCAACTGTTTGATTGACAGCCCCAGAGAACGCCTGGCTTCTTTAGATCGTGCCGAAGAAATAAGCTCGTTTTGCATAAACCCTCTAATTAAACGATTCGATTACAAACTAATCGTATCATTTAATTTTAAGGAATGCAAAACGTTGCATTTACATCATCAATGCAGCGTTTTATCCGGTGGGCTATTTCTTGGGGCGAGTCTTTCGGGAATCGATTAAATCCCGTAACTCATTGGCAATGCTGAGAAAAGCGGGGTCCGCCTTGGTGGCAAGGTCTGAATCAAAGTCTTTATTCCACCCTCTTAGCAGCCCGAGCATTAAGTCGAACATGGCGCGTCTGTGATGGTGATGCAGCCGAGAGAAGCAATAAGTCAGTTTCGATAAAAACTCAGCGTCAGTGGTGGCCCATCCACCGAACCGATCTAAGTCCTCAAGGTTGTCGAAGGGGTCATCGGCGCCGTAAATTAAATAACTCGGCGTAACGCGCAATACTTCGCATAGCAGCCGCATTTCCTTGGGGCCAGGACGGTTGATTCCCCGTTCATAAAGAGAAATCACAGCAGACGAAAGACCGTTTTTGGCTTCGTCTGCATTTACAGTGAGCTTGGCTACTTGCTCCTGTGTAAAGCCGGCTAGTTGACGAGCTTCCTGAAGTCTCGTGCCTAAATCGGTTTCAGGGGCATTTTTTTTGACGCCGAGTCGCAGCGGAGAATTAATTTTTGTTTGGCGAATTTCCGCGTCGAGCCGGCGTGCATTCTCTGCAAGCGCATCCAGTTCACGTTTGTTCCTAGCGTGTGGAGTGTTTTTTTTGGGGCTGGGCATGGGTGTTTAGCCGTTTTGTGCGTCTCAAATTTTGTTTATAAAGCCATGAAATTGGCACGGGTGCCAACTACCATGAACAAGGATACCTGAAAACAAAACGGATAATATTTAGTTATTTCAATGGGTTAAAGGCGATATCGTGGGGCGTTGTGGCGGTTTTGACAGAGGCTAAAATATGGAGCCTTAACAGGGAGAGTGAATCATGAGCGCATATGCTGAACCGAGCCCAAATCCGAATCCAGCACCTCAACCGCCGACTAGGAATCCAGGCACTCGCCATCCCTCACCGCCGCGACCCACGTGACACCGATCGAAGAGCTTTGGAAGCAGTACCAGCGTTACACCACTGACGCAACGGAACTGGGCCGCAAGCTTGGCTTTGCGGCTGGCGCAATCTGTTGGCTTCTGAAAGACGCTGATACTAGTTTTTCTGCCGCGATTCTATGGGCGCTATTGATGTTGGTCGGTTTCTTTTTATCCGACGCAGCTCAAAGCATTGTATCTGCTGCGTTATACAGGCGATGGTTATATGGCCGCGAAGCTCAAAGCCATCAGGAGGGGCGACAGGATGCTGGCTACGATAAGCCGCGCTCACTTGATGTCCCGGCATTTAGTTTTTTTTGGATAAAGTTCGCGTTTCTGTTCGTTTCGTTTGCCTGCATTACCGTTGAATTGTTGCGTCGTCAGGCGGCTCTGTAAGTGCAGGCAACTCGCAAAAAAACGGCCGGGTTAACCCGGCCGTAAAATTTACAACAATAGATCTATTTCTTGTTCGGTTTGGACGGACCGCGAACCGGCACCTTTTCGACAACTGCTGTATTCGGTCGATTTTGCGCCGTGCGCACAGGAATAAAAAGCCCTGTTTTTGCGTCACGTCCAACCTTAAAGCTCGATGATTTAGTGGTCATCGCAGACTCCTTGATTGGGATTAATCAAACAGGAGAACGAACTAAAGGGGTGGGGATATTTACAGGTTGACGGTCATCAAGTGCGTGGTACCATCAATCCGCTTCTCGTTGAGCCCCTTACGGCTCGACACCGCGCCCAAGCAGCTCTAACTGCTTGGGCGTTTCTTCTTCCGTCCGCCGCATACTCAAATCACAATTACTTGTGTCTGATATGTGGTCGGCACACCATTTATACCGAAAAAAAAGGGCTGTCGCCAGCCCTTTTTTGATGCTTTTTTAGGCACTTTAAAGTCCCTTTTAAGGGCCCTTAAAAGTCGCGGTTAAGAGTCAGATGCGCGATAAGCGTTTTTTGAACCAATCCACAATGTCAGAAAAAGGCAGATGATTCGTGACCACATCTAGAATCAAGCTCTCGATCTCGACGTTGATATCTTGATGCAGTCCATTCAACTGGTATCCGCATCGACTAATTAAGAGGTCGACAGTTAGCAACGCGGTTCTTTTGTTTCCATCAATAAAACCGTGATTTGACGCTAGCGAGTGGAGCAAAGCAGCCGCTTTTTCGGAGATGGTTCGGTGATAGCCGCTATATGGCCTAGCGATGGCAGATTCGACTAAGTCCCAACTGCGAACCCCGGGGGCACCGCCACCAAACTGCAAGGCTTGCTCATGGGCTTCGACGGTGTCACTCAGTTTTACCCGGTAATGCCTAGGCACGTTGCGGCTTATTTCTTAGCTAAGCTCGCAAGTGCCTCAGAGAACTTACTGGCACTCGACTTTATAGTTGAAGTCGATTTCTTAGTAGTAAACGAGCCTGTTCTAGAGTCGCGAAAAAGGATGCGCTCTGAAGCCCTGGTGGACGGCCGGGATTCAACCTCGCGAATGCTGAGGAATTGGCCCGTTTTCGAAGACCGCGCGATCGCTTCCAACCGCAATCCGTCTTTCGAGGATCGGCCGACGACAACCGTTAATGTTCCTTGGCGAAGTGCCTTTTTTTTACCCATGCCCCCATGATACTGAATTTTTAACTCTTAAGGCAGATGGTGGCCTATTGGGGGGATTTACTGCCCTTGGGCGAGGCAATGCTGTAGCCTTTTTCGTAGCAACAGCACGTGAGAGTGTGCTTGTGTGGCGCTTCGTGAAACGGTAAAACAGCGTGGCAGACGCCGCAGGTTGTTGATTTATAAAGGGCTGCTTTTTACTTCTAATTCTTTTAATCCGTTGGTCGCGAGTTCGAATCTCGCACCTCCTACCAGTTCCGGCACAAGGGGTCAGCTCAAAAAGCTGGCCCCTTTTTCTTTGCAGCGCTGCAAGGTCTCCACTGCGGCG
>JALHRQ010000033.1 GCA_022841375.1 Burkholderiales bacterium | reverse complement strand
GCTCCCACATTAGCGCTTTCTGGCTCTCCGTGTAATGAATCCGTGGCCTTTGCTTCATATGCAACACTCCTTCTGCTTACGCAGTCTCTAGTGTGTTGCATCCACCGGTTGAATCCGCAACCCGTACCAGACAGTCGCGTTTCTCCATAGCTGCCGCTCGTTGGCGATCGCGGGGCGGGTGATGTAGCGGCACAAGCGTTCGAGTCGCTTTCGCTGATGCTCGCCACAACGCACCCCGGTATGCAGGCTGAAGCCGTGCGCATCGGCACACAAGCCCGCCGTGGCCAACTTGTCCCGGCCGGGCACGGTGCGCAGGCTCAGCACCTTCTGTCCGGCACGCGGCCCCAGCGCGATGCGATAGCTGCACGAGGCCGCCTGCAATGACGCCAGTGGATTGTCCGCATCCATGTCGGCCAGGTAGGTCATGCCCTGCTCTTCGACCAGATAACCCTGGCGGGTCAGCAGTTTCATCAGGCGCGCGATGATCTTCTCGAGCAGGCCCTGCAGCTCATCGCGGCGGCGCGCAGGATTTCGTGTACTGGCTGGGTGAGCAGTGGCCCGGCCATTCCCTGACCTGCGATGGCGATATAGGGCGTAGGCCTGTCCCGAGGGGCGATTCTTGCTGATCACGAGCCCTTAAAGCCGGGCACAGCCCTTTAAATTGGATGCCGGATTCCGGTTTCGAGCCCGGCTGTTCAGCTGGCAGGCTCAAACGTGGCCGTATTTGGACAGCACCTGCTCCAGCGTCGCACCGGCATCCAGTTCCGCGCGTATGTTGACCTCGGTTGCCGTCAGGCGCTCGGCCTCGGCCAGCACGCGGTCCGCGAGTGCGGCGGGCACGACGATCGCGCCGTCCACATCGGCCATGACGAAATCGCTGGGATGAACCACGACGCGCTTCACGGTTGCGCCGGGCAAGTACACCGGCGTCTGCCAGGCGGTGACTTTCCAGCGTCCGATAGACTGCACCGGCGTGCGGTAACGCGCATAGACCGGAAAGTTCTGTTTTTCTATCCAGTGGATGTCGCGGATGCCGCCGTCGATCAGCGCGCCGGCGCAGCCGCGCACTTTCATGCCCAGTGCGATGAGTTCGCCGAAAAAGCACACACCTTCGCCTTCTCCGCCCCAAACGCTGATTTCACCCGGACGCAGTCCGTCCACCGCCTTCATTTTGTCGGGATCGCCGCCGCCGGCGTAGGGGCGCATCTCGCCGCAGATGGTGTAGGCCCAGCCGGCCATCTTGCCGGCGCTGGCGGGATACGGTGTGAACTCCGGCGCCAGTCCGTAATCGGGATGTCCCATGGCGTCGAGCACATCCGCAACCGTCGCCGTATCGACTTTCAGATAACGTTGGCGCAGCGCTTCGGCAGCAGGGGCGGAAGGATTGAATGTTCCGGCCATGGTTCAAGTCCCGTAGCGCACCGGCGATTGCGCAAGCTTGAGCGCGGCTAACGCGCTGTAGCAGGCCAGCCACGCCGTCTTGGGATTTTCGGGGGCGGGCACGTTCTCCAGCTTGATGCTGATGTTGCCGGTCTTGCCCCTGATTTCGATGAAGTGGGTGTTGTACTTGAGCGCGGGATCGGCAACGACTTTGAGGCGGGTGCGATCGAAGCCGATACCGGCCATCGACAGCACGGCAGCGATGTTGACGTTGGCGGGAAAGTGCGGCACGCCCTCGCGCGCGCTGCCCTCGAACAGCACGCAGGTCTCACGCAGGCCGGCAAGATCGACGCCAAGTTTTTCGACATAGGCAATACCCTTCCACGCCGCCGGCGGTTTGGTGACGGCGATGGTCACTTCATCGACCCCGGCAATGCATGCGGCCTTGAGTGCGTCCAGACCACCGATGCCGCCCGAGGGGACGTAGAGCAGCGCCCCGCTGCGCTGCGCCGCTGCCTCCAGTTTTGCGCGCAACGCGTCATCGCCCATCGCGCCGCACGACAGGACGATGAAGGCGATGCCCTTTTCCAGCAATGGCTCGCCGAACGCGCGCACCGCTTCATGGGACGCAGCCTCCACCACCACGTCCGGTCGCGTGTCGAGCAGGCCGCCGATGCCGGTGACAAAGGCGATGCCATGTTCGGCGGCCAGCGGCTTGCCGCGTGACTGCGCGCTGCGCCCGACAATCGCCACCACTTCGGCCTCCCCCAGATCGCCGCGCTTGATATGTTCGATGAACAGGCGGGCGATGGTGCCGCCGCCGATGATGCCTACGCGCATGGGTAATGCTCCGTAATTTGAAATGTTTATAAAGATCGGAACGGGCCGCAGAAAAACTAAAAGTCTGCGTCGCCGTCAGTGGAATGCCGATTGCGTTTTTGATGGCGGCGGTGCTGCCACAGCGCGAACACAACCGAGGCGACCGACATCACGATCAGTCCGCCGGAGATCGGCCGGGTCAGGAACAGCCACAAATTGTTATCCGTCATGATGGAGCGGATCAGGTTGATTTCGATCTGGTCGCCGAGGATTACGCCGAGTATCAAGGGTGCCAGCGGAAAGCCGAATTTCACCAGCAGGTAGCCGAGCACCCCGAAAACCAGCAGCACGTAAACATTGGCCATGGTGTTGTTAAGCGCATAGGCGCCGACCACGCTCAGCACCAGAACCACGGGTATCAGCACTGATTTCGGCACCGTGGTCAGGCGCAGCATGTAGCGCGCGCCCAGCGCCATGATGATCACCATCAGGAAATGGGAGACGATGTAGGCGGCAAAAATGCCGTAGGCGAGCGTTGATTGCTGGGAGATGAACAACGGGCCGGACTGTATGCCATGGATGGTCATGGCGCCGAGCATCACCGCCGTGACGATGTCCCCCGGGATGCCGAAAGCCATGATCGTCACCAAAGAACCGCCGACGTTGGCGTTGTTGGATGACTCCGAAGCAATGATGCCTTCCGGCGCGCCAGTGCCAAAACGCTCCGGGTGGCGGGAGAATTTCTTGGCCTGGTCGTAGGCCAGCATGCTGGCGGCGCTGCCGCCGATCGCGGGCAGCACCCCGATCAGCACGCCGATGAAGGATGTCCACAGCAGCAGGAACGGGCGGGCAATGATCTCACCGATGATCTTGAGATGGGACACCACAAGCTTGGGTATGGGGCCTGCCGCCTGTCCTTGTTGCGCGTCGCCCATTTTTTCGATGTCGGACATCAGCTGGGAAAAGGCAAATACACCGATCAGTACCGGCAGGAAGTTGATGCCGCCCTCGAGGAAGCCGACACCAAGAGTCAATCGCGGAGCGCCCATCACCGGATCGCTGCCCATGACGGTTACAACCAAGCCGAGCGCGCCGGAGAGCAGGCCTTTGGTGATCGAACCGCCGGTGAGACCAGCCACCATCGACAGCGCAAAAACGAACAAGGCAAAAAATTCCCAGGGGCCGAACTCAAGGGCTATGGCCGCAAGCGGTCCGGTCGCCGCGATCAAAAACACGCCGCCCAGCAGGCCGCCGAAAAAGGACGCCCAGATGCCCAGCCACACCGCTCTGCCGGGCTCGCCATTGCGCACCATCGGAAAACCATCGAAGGTGGTGGCGATGGCTGAAGGCGTGCCGGGGATGCCGAGCAGACAGGCGGTGATCAGTCCACCGGCCGAGCCGCCGACATAAACACCGGTCATCGCGGCCAGCCCCTGCAGCGGGTCAAGGCTGAAGGTAAAGGGCAGGACCACGATGATGGTCATGGCGATGGTCACGCCCGGCAGCGCGCCGCCCAAGACGCCGATGAAGGTGCCGAGAAACAGCGGCAGCAGATACTTGATCTGCACGATGTTGGCGATGCCGCTGAATAGCAGGTCGTACACGGGGCGCCCTAAAAGTCGGTCCAGCGCCCGCGCGGCAGCAGCACGGAAAGGTAACGCTCGAATACGAAGTAGGTAATGAGCGTGGTGACCACGGCAACAATCAGCACCCGCAGCCAGCTGTTTCTGCTGCGCGGCGGTTCCAGCGCAACCTGCATGACCAACACGAACACCAAGGTCGCAATGCGAAACCCGAGCCAGGGCAGCAATGCCACGTAAACGCCAACGATGGCGAAGCTGACCAGCACCAGGCGGTAATTTTTGGGTGCCGCGGCCGGTGCTTCAAGCCGGGTCGCGCGGCCGGTGAAATCGATGATCACCAATGCCGCTGACAAGGCAGCGGTAATGCCGAGGATGATGCGCGGATAAAAACCGGGGCCTACCGGAACCAGCAGACTGGCTTCCGGCAGGCCGATCGTGGCTGCAAACAGTGCCAGGCTCGTGACGAGACAAACAAGACCGGCTATCCCGTCACGACCCATGTCAGTTAGCGCTTGAGCAGTCCGAGGTCTTTGGAAATGGCGCGGTTCTCGTCGTCGGTCTGTTTCAGCCACGCTGCGTAGCCTTTGCGGTCGAGGTAGCGCACGGCGGTTCCCTGCAGCTTCATTGCCTCGGCAAAGGCCGGTTCTTTGGCGGCCAGCGCGCAGGAGGACTCAAGCCTGGCCAGCACCGCGGCAGGCGTGCCTTTGGGCGCCATCAGGCCGCGGTTGACGTCGTAGACCACGTTGATGCCCAGTTCCTTGAGTGTCGGCACGCTGGGCATTTCCGGATGGCGCTTTTCGGTGGCGATTGCCAGGAATTTGAGCTGGCCGGCCTCAACTTTGCCCTTTTGCGTCAGATTGGAGTCGGTGAGGTCGGTATGGCCGCCGAGGATGGCATTCATGCGCGGGGCCAGGCCTTCATACGACACGTACTTGAACTTGATGCCCGCGGCCTTTTCGATCAGCGCCGGGAAAAAATGGCTGGTCGAGGCCAGCGTCGCACCGACCGAGATTTGTCCGGGTCTGGCCTTGGCATCGGCAATCAAATCCTTCGCGTCCTTCCACGGCGTTTTCGGGGAGGCGGTCAGCACCGAGGGCGTGGAGGCAATCATGCAGATCGGCTCGAAATCGCTGTACTGGACATCGGCCACGCCGGTGTAATAAGTCGAGTGGATGTATTCGTGCGGCACATACAGGGTGTAACCGTCAGGTGGCGCATCCTTGGCTTCCTTGGCGCCCTTGGTGCCGGAGGCGCCGCCGACGTTCGCGATCACCACGGTCTGGCCCAGATGTTTTTGCAGCGCCGGCGCGAAGGGGCGGAAGATGTTGTCAGTGTCACCGCCCGCCGCCCAGGGCACGACCACTTTTACCGGGCGATCGGGATAGGTCGCGGCAAACCCTGCGGCGGGAAACAACCCAAAGGCGATGATTGCTGCTAGCAGCTTACTCATGGCATTCCTCCTGTTGGCGGTATGGCGTTGACGTTGCGGCGGGTTGCTGTGCATCCTAACAATTCGGTTTAAGGGGTGCAATTGAAACCGGCCGGACAACAATCAGGCGGCTGCCGTGCAGCCCGGAATCCCGCGCCCGGCCCGTCAGCGCCGTGCCGATGCTGCGGGATTGGCGTCGTAAACTATGATGAATTCATTTAACGGGACAAACCCTTACCCATGAAAGTCTCCGATTACCTGCTGGAAACGCTGGAACGCAACGGCGTCACCCGCATATTCGGCAATCCCGGCACTACGGAAATTCCGCTGGTGCGCGCTTGTGAGAAGCGCAAGCGGTTGCGTTACATCGTTGCCCTGTCGGAAGTGGCCGCGGTGCCCATGGCCGATGGTTACGCGCGTGCAACGCGCACCCTCGGCGTGGTCAACCTGCACGTCGCGCCGGGGCTAGGCAACGGCATGGGTAATCTTTACACCGCCGGCATCGCCGGCACGCCCTTGCTGGTATTGATCGGCGGGCAGGACCGGCGATTCCTGCATACCAATCCCATCCTGTGGGGGCCGCTCGAAAAAATGGCCGGCTCGGTGTGCAAGGCCGTGTTCGGCCTCAACACCCGCTTTGACGCCGCTGCCAACGTAAAACAGGCGCTGCGGGCCGCGCTCACGCCGCCCTATGCGCCGGTTGCGCTGATCTGCCCGCCCG
Source organism: Burkholderiales bacterium (assembly GCA_022841375.1). Lineage (GTDB taxonomy): Bacteria > Pseudomonadota > Gammaproteobacteria > Burkholderiales > SG8-41. Next base: position 2,010 of record JALHRQ010000033.1, on the reverse strand, counting down.
ACCTGCTGGAGCAGGAAATCGATGCCGTGCCGGCGAAGCTCACCGTGCCCGCGCTGTCTTCGTTGTCCGATGAAGAGGTCCAGCATTACGCGTGTTTTCTGACCCGGGCGAAGTATCCCGCGCTGATTGCCGCTGAAGATGTGCACTGGAACCATGCCAGCGCCGAACTGGAGACACTGGCGAAGGCACTGGGGGCGCCGGTCTATGCCGCCCCATACACCGGCGTGCTGCCGATCACCAGCCGCTCGCCATGCTATGCCGGTTATCTGCCGCCGAGCCTGCAGCAGATCGCCGAACGTCTCGCGCCGCATGATGCGCTGTTTTTCATCGGCGGCCGCGGCCTGCGCACCACGCTCTACAGCGAAGCGCGGCTGCCGCAGCGCAAAGCCTGGATCGGCAACGATCCCGGCGCACGTTCGGCCGACGGCGAGTTCGAACTGGCGAGCATCGGTGACACCAAAAAAATCCTCAAACAAATCATCGCACTGGTAAAACCCCGGGGGAAACGCAAGACTTCATCGTTGCGTCCCGTTGTCGCGCTGCCTGCGCGGCCGGGGGCATCGCTGCATCCGTCACGTGCGATTCACGCGCTGCTCGCCCGTTTTGGCGATGCCATCTGGGTCGACGAATCGGGGCTGTCCACGTCCGACGTGCGGCAGTGGATGGAACTCGCCGCGGGCGAATACCTGATCAACGGCAGCGGCGGCATCGGCTGGGGGCTGGCCGCATCGGTGGGTGCCGCCCTCGGCTGCGGCAAGCGTCAGATCGTGGCGGTGATCGGCGACGGTTCGTCGCTCTACGCCTCCGAAGCGCTGTGGACGGCGGCCCACCATGGCACAAAAATATTGCTGGTCGTGCTGTCCAACCGCCGCTACGCAACGCTCAATGCCGCAGCCGGGAAGCTTGCCGGCGGCGCGCTCGCATCCTTCACCATCGAACCGCCGGTGCTGGATTTCTCGGGCCTGGCGAAACTCTATGGCTGGCGCCACCTGCAAGCCGCAACCGGGCGCGAACTCGATGCAGGGCTCAAGTCGCTGGGCAACAGCCTGAAAGCCAACACCCTGCTCGAATTAAAACTGGATCCGGTGCTGCAACCGGTCACCGCGTCACGGCACTTTTAGCGCCGCATCGGTATCATTCCGGGACGTCAATGCACAATTGAAGTCATGCCACAAATGGAGGGCCTGCCGTCATGGACGAACAGCTGAACCACTACGCAAACAAGCTGGCCTTCGAGACCGACTCCTGGGATCTCAAAGTCGCCTTGGAGTCGGGAGAAAAAATTCTGGTGATCGATGCCCGCTCAGCCGAGGCCTATCAGAAGGAACATATCCCGGGGGCGGTCAACATCCCGCACCGGACAATGAATGCGCAAACAACAGGGAACCTCGACAAGACCACGTTGGTGGTTACCTACTGCGACGGCATTGGTTGCAACGCATCGACCAAAGGCGCCATGAACATGACCAGGCTGGGTTTCCGCGTCAAGGAACTGATCGGCGGCATGGACTGGTGGAAACGGGATGGCCACAAAACAACAGCTGGTGCGGCAGGTGATCCAACCGCTGCATGCGGCTGCAATTAAACAATGTCGCATGACATGGCGCCGGGAGCCTGATACGCCATTCCGTAATGCGCGCCCCGTATCCAGGCTTGGGATTATTGAGTTTTCCAGAACTCACGTAGCAACACCCGCCATTCGGCAACACCCCGCGGAACCCGGCAGGGCACGGTGCGCAGGCTCAGCGCCGTTGCTTAGCAGTTATTGCCTTCGGGGATCAGGCCGCCTGAAAAAGCGCCGGCCGCCTCGCCGGTGTGCGGGACCGCGCGCAGGCAGATATAGGCTGTCGATCCGTCGTTAAACTGAAAAGTAACAGTGTGCGTCCGGTTATGGCTGCGGATTCAACCGGTGGATGCAACACACTAGAGACTGCGTAAGCAGAAGGAGTGTTGCATATGAAGCAAAGGCCACGGATTCATTACACGGAGAGCCAGAAAGCGCTAATGTGG
>JALHRQ010000032.1 GCA_022841375.1 Burkholderiales bacterium | reverse complement strand
TGAGCGTGGATTCGAGTTCGAGGGGCGCGGCCATGGCACTCTTCCGTGAAATGAGTGAACGCGCAAATGGTAATGCATCTGCATTACCATGTCAATGCAAATGCATTGTCTGCATTTTCGCTCATTGAGGTCAGAGCGCTGAAGGGACTTTTTTTAATTTATAAAACAATAGGTTGAAGCGTTTTACGCTCCTCAGGACGGCCTAGTCTGCGTCATCTTGGCCTTCAATTGCGGCGCGATCGTTTTCTGCATTGGCAAGCACCGCGAGGGACCAATATCGTTCACCCTCCGCTTAGTTCGACGAGGAATTCCGATACGCGATGCTCTGATGTGTAGAGCATTGCAAGCCTTTTCGCACGCGTCATAGCGACAAGGAGCCGACGCTCTTCGGCGAACGGAAAGCCCCCTCTTCCGCTTGAACCTCGAATACGCAAGGAAACTGGAGCCCGAGCTACACATAAGGTCTACTTAGGCCGCTGAGATGGTCTATCGAAAGCTCTGCAGATGTCGCTGACATGGCTGTCAGCATTGCTAAGGCTGCAGGTGCCAGTGCCTTTTTGAACGCCCGGCAGGACGCGCCCGATCTAATTTACCGAAGCATTTTCTTGGACGCGATCCGGGTCCACCCGCTTCCATTCCGGGCCGGCAGTCAGGGTCGAGGCCGCTTCGGATTGCATTCGATTGCCGTGGTCGGATAAGATCGCTGCGGCTTAAAACCGGGCATCCCTGATGATCCGGTAACAATTGCAGGCAGTTGCTTTCAGACCTTTCCAATCCAGGATTTCGATATTGCCGCGACTGTAGCTGATTAATTTCCGTTTCTGCAGTACGCCGCAGATTCTGGAGACACTGCTCCTGCGCACCCCCAGCATTTTTGCCAGCACATCTTGCTTGAGGCGGAATTCGTTCGACTTGACCCGGTCACGGGTCATCAGCAGCCGGCTGGCGAGACGTTCCTGCAGTTCGTGAAAATGATTGCACGCAGCGGTTTGCGCAAACTGGGTCATCAACGTGTGCGCGTAAACATTCAGGATTCGTTGCAATGACATGTTCTGCAGAAGCACTTTACGAAATTTCCTTGCATCCATTCTCATGGCTATTCCGGTGCCCAGCACCAAGGCCCGCACGGGCGATATGTTGACCCCCAGAAGCAACGGGATGCCGAACATGCCCTCGTGGCCGATCAGCCCTACTTCCAGGGAGCGATGGGCATCCACGGTGGCATCCAGGGAAACAAGACAGTCAATGGGGAAGTAGACATGCCGGATCAGCACCCCCGGGGCGTAGAGTAACTCACCATAGCTGAGCGTAACCGGCTCCATGCCGGCGAGGAGACGCTGGTATTCCACATACGGCAAGGCGGCCAGCAGGCTGTTGGCGACCGATACTCGGTTGACAGGCCTCGATTTTGCTCCGGGCTCCAGGTCTGGCGGTGTGTAATCAAGTCCCGCCAGCTGTTCAGCCTGCTTGCGCGCGGTAATGTTCTCGCGTGACACGACCGCTCGAGTCTCACCATCCTCATCGTAGGCCGAGACGGTCAATACAGACCACAACGGTCCGGCCGGCGAGTCACAGGCGTACTCATGATTAAAGAGGCTGCTTTGACCGGTAATTACCCGGCGGATCCCGGCGGCGATCGCAATGCCATCCGCGCGCTCGTTGCCGACGGTGTTGTCGCAAATCGCGAGGTAGTTGGCGCCCTCACGGACACCCGTTCCGAGGCCGCCATTGGCGACAGCGCCCGCATTCCACGCCTTGTTGGCCATAAGCACGGTTCCGGCCGGGTCGAGCACGCAGATCGGATGGACGAGCGCATCCAGCGCTGACCGGGCGTGACGATTCGCACCCTGTACCAGCGCCTCCGCCAGCTTGCGCGAGGTAACATCCCGCGCGGTTCCGCGGTAGCCCTTGAATCGTTCCTGCCCGTCAAAGACGGGCTCGCCGTTGATGCTGATCCAGCACCTTCCACCTGCTCGATCAACGTATTCAAGTTCGAGATCCTGAAAGATGGCGCGCCACTCCAACTGGGTGCGGTGCGTCCGCCAGTCGGATTCGTTCATGTTCAGGAACGGCATCTCCCAAAGCGACTTGCCGATGGTCTGGGCATCGTCAAATCCCGAACCACCGGCCCCGGTGCCAACATGCGCCGTGAAACGGTAATGGTCGTCTTGCTCCCAGGACCAGTCAGAACACAGCGCAACGAGGCTCCGGAAATGCGCACTGTGTTCCGTTAGCGCCCGTTGCGCTTCCGGCAACAGGATCGCGCTGCCGCTTGCGGTATCGATGACCGCGTCAATCTGCCCCGTCTCAATCGCCAGTCGCTCGGGGCCGCCCTTTACCAGCCGCAGAACCACATTTTCAAATCCGCTCCGCGCATTGCTGCGGGCGGGATTCCGGTGCGGGATGTCGGGTTTTGGGTTCATGTGGCTATGCGTTTTATTCCGAGTGCGCGCAGCACTTTGCATTTTTCGCTGAGATTGCCGACGATGTTCGCGCCCGGCAGCGGCAGCAGCTTGAACAGGCTGGGGGTGACCAGCACGCCATCGGCCAACGCGCGCAGCGGTTGTTCGAGTATGTCGATGATTTCCAGCTTGTGGATGTTATTCAGGTACTCCTCGCATATTGCCTGCAGATTGGCAGTGGCCAGCACCGAATTGGGTGCGCTGCCCGCGATGTACAGACGCATGGAAATGATCGTTGTGACCGCCGCATCTGTAGTCTTTTTGGCTTTCCGGTCGCGGTTCACCCGGTGTCCCGATTTCTGTCCCTCATTGCGGGGGGGGGGTAACAGTAAGCCTTGCGTACCAGCCTTCGGCACACCGGGAATATTGTCAATTTTCCGGCTGCGTCTCATCTGCCGGCACCGTTTCCACCCCTTTTCACATGGTCGGGAGCCGCGTGACGCTTTGCGCGAGAGTTTGCCGCATTCGAACCTGGCATCATCGGGTCAGCGCTGCGCATCCTGAGCAGTTGATTCTCCCTGTCGCTTGAGGAAATATTTCGCATGTCACTAGCACTGGAGTTCATGGCCAGCGTGGTCTGCTGCTGCTGGAGATCAAGCTGCAGGGCTTTGATCTGTGCGCTGGTATTCGCTTCGGCAATCTCCAATTCGCGGCGTTTGTGATCGAATTCGGCTTGGCGCTGCGTCCTGCTGGCGTCCTCTTCAGCCTCTTTTTCCCAACGCAACGTGCCCATCAGCACCTCGCCTCCCGCGGTATAGACATCAGCCAACGTCGGGCCGGTTGGGCTGAGGACCAGTTCGCGCACCTGGTTGGAGTGCCAGGTTCCCCTGGACTTGACGATGGTCAACGCCCGGTTGCGTTCGCCGCTGCGCACCTGGTATGAGAGATGTATCCACGTGTCTGCAACCGACGAAATCTGCAGATCAGTCGACTCCGTCATCGGATCGTCGCCCTCGTTGAGGGCGGTAATCATCACCGTGATTCCCTCGTCCTTGATCATGTAAATGAGCCGGTTGGCAACGGCACGGGCTGCGCCAATTCCGCCCGCCTTGGAAATTGCCGTCAGCGGATCGATCACCATGCAATGCGGCTTGTGCTCGCGGATCAGCGCCTTGATTTTCAGTAGATGGTCTTCCGCGCTGGTGGTTTCGGTGCGCGCCGAATACATCCGCAACAGACCGGATTTGATCAGGGGATTGAGCTGGATGCCGACCGAGGACAGGTTCCGTGCTATCGGTTCGGCGCCTTCGTCAAAGCTTACGAACAGTGTGCGCTCGCCGCGTTGGCAGGCGGCCTCAGCGAATTTTCCCGACAAGGTTGTTTTGGACGTGCCGGGCACACCCGTGATCAGCGTGCTGCTGCCGCGAAACAGTCCGCCGGCTAGCATCGCGTCGAGGCGTTCAAAACCCGTGGACAAACGTTCGGTTGACGCAAGGTGCGTGATTTCAACTGGACCGACGGCGCCCACCTCTATCCCCGACGGCCCAAAGCTCAGCGGAAACTCACCCGCCGCGAAATCCGAGCCGCGGTATTTTGTTATCCCGATACGATGCGTTGACACGCCGAACTCCAGATGACGTTCGAGCCGGATCACACAATCGGCCATGAATTGCATGAATCCATAGCGGGGGGCACTGGCATGGCCGTTGTCAATCTTGGAAGTGATGATGGCGGTCAACGCGTTATCCGCCAGCCAGTCCCGGATACGATAGATTTCCCGCATTTCCACGATCGTATCCAGCAGCAGCGTCAGCAATACATCGATGCCGTCAAAGACGATCCATTCGGCGCCAAGCTCCTGTTGCTTGGCCTTGAGCATGGCCAGCATCCCGACCAGGTCGAATTCACCGGACTGCACGGCCGCCGGTGACAGACCGGCGTCAAGGAAAAACAATCTGTTTTTCGCCAGACTGGCGATGCCCCAATCGAACGTGGCGCCATTGGCGATGATCTGGCGGGGAACCTCTTCGAACGCAACAAAGATGCCGGTCTCCTGCCGCTGGCGGATTCCGTTCATCAGGGATTGCAAGGCGAAGATGGTTTTTCCCGTCCCCGGACCACCAATGACAAGGCTCGTCCGGTTACGCGGCAGTCCGCCATGACTCAGTTCATCGAATCCCTCAATGCCGGTGGCCAGCTTGGGCAGAGGTTGCGGGGTTGCCCCTTTTGACCTGGGCGCGGTCAGCCTTTTGCGGGACATTCAGCAGTCACTCGATGACATGGAAATTCCGCTTTGAGAGGCCATCGGACAATGTGGTTGAAATGGCATCTGAACCCCCTTTTCCGTCAAATTTGATCAAATTAGCCGGATTTATAGGCCTTGTATGTGCGCTAACGTACGGAATCTTGCTGCGCGAACGTCTACGTAATGCGTCAAGAACCTCCGGGACCCAATGAAGAAACGAGCCGGGCTTGCGACCGTATGGGTCATAAACCGGCGTACTGACAAACACCATAGTTCAGCAGCATGTTGATACCACCACCGTTCTGATCTCGCCTGAACTTCTCTCCAAACAATAGTCCCCAATACCGACGCGCCCCTTGAGCCTCTACATTGCTAGGATCGCCGGAGCGCACCTTCTGCACAAGTGCTTTCAGCGGTGCCGAAGGCGAACCTATTGACTCTAAAGCCGCAGCTTGCTGCCTTAGTTTCGAGCGACTTTCATGATCACTCCTTTCAAGTTTCCAATTCCACCAGCGCATCACACGCTTCGATATTGAACAGATGGGACTCTTGCATCTCGAAAAGTGCGCCGCGCACGAAGTCTTGCTCCAGGCGTGGCAGCGCTTCGCCGATCCTGCGTGCCACCCATCGCTGTCCGCGGTTGAGGAATCGCAGCCGGGCCACTTTGCCCTTCACCTCCAGTGCTTTACCCAAAAAATCTCCAGTCGCTGTGCTCGGCGTGCCATTCACACGACGAACCAGATCCATCAGCACCACGCAGTTCTTCGCCTCGTCCTGCTGCACGGCGGTCAGCCGCTTCCACGTCGGCGTATTCCGATCGTAATCGTTCAGGAATGCCGAAAGCACTTTTGCACCAGCACGCTCCGCTTCCAGCAACTCATTGAGCAATCCGACCAGTTCCTCCACTGGCATTGCCTGCGACTCTCCAAAGTAGTCCGGCGCGATCTCGTGCGCATAACAGGCTGGCGAACTGTAGCCGCTCGTTCCCTGTGTCATCCCTACGGTCATCGATGACGATCGGCGCCGGCGCGGCAGACCGCGGCTTTGCAGAAAATCCTTGGCATCGTCTGCACACGCCTCCGCGTCGAGCATTACCAGTTTCCTGCCTCCCGCGCGGTAAATGCCTGCTTCGGACACGACAAAATCCATCGGAATGTCGTGCGATTGCGGATGAATCGTGGGCAGACGCAACGCTTCGAAGCCAACTCCAATCGTGAGCACGCACCTCTGTAGTGCGGCTAGCGTGCGGTCGAAATAGCCACCACCGTAGCCCAGGCGGTAGCCTTGCTCGTCGAATCCGTTCATCGGCACCACCATCACATCGGGTAGCAGCACCTCCGTGCCATCGGGTACCGGAATGTTATACACGCCCGGTCTCATCGGCGCGCCCGGCCACCATTTGCGGAACCGGAGCGGACGGGCCTTCTCGACTACCTCCGGCAAAGCGGCTGTCACACCCTGCTGACACCAATGTCGAACGACGAACCGCGCATCAAACTCACCCTTGTACGGCCAGCAGAAACCAACCACCGCGCCGGATGACACTGCGAAGCCCGTTTCCAGTAGCGCCGTGATCCGTTCGCCCCAGGTTTTGCGTTGGACCGGCGCAACAGCAGCCCGCGCGGTGATCAATTCCCCGCGTCGCCCTTTGCGCCATGCCTTGACCTCGCTCCAGTTTTCCATGACGCCGGCCTTGTCAGCAGCCTTAGAATTCCTCTTGGACTTTTTTATTTACCCTGGCCATGTACTATGGCCATGCGTCACCGCTCCGCTTATCGCGTGCGCGTATCCAGCGCAACTCCGCCAGCCGGCACGGCCGGCTGCGAATCTCGGCGCCCTGACAATCCGCGAACCACCCCCAGCGCCATCGCCAGTGCGCCAACGATGAATACCAAGTCGCCGATCGTGCGCACCCAACGCAAGGTCTGCAGAAGTGGCTGCTGCATGAATGCCTCGCTGCGGGCATACCACAGGCCCTCGCTGACGCTGGCGTGGAACTGTATAAAACCGATCGGCAGCAAACTGGTGAAGATCATCAGCACCAGCCCGGCGTTCAGTCCCCAAAACGCGGTTTTCATCAGCCCGTCGCTCAACGCATATCTGGGCCGGATGTACCGCAGCACCATCAGCGTGAAGCCCAGTGCCAGGAAACCATAGACTCCGAACAGCGCGGCATGCGCATGCACGGGCGTGGTGTTCAGTCCCTGCACGTAGTAAAGCGAAATCGGCGGATTGATCATGAAACCGAATACGCCAGCACCCAACATATTCCAGAAGGCCACGGCGACGAAGCACATCAGCGGCCAGCGCAAGCTCTCCATCCACGGGGCGCGCGCCTTCAATCGCCAGTTCTCCCAGGCTTCTAGGCCCAGCACGATTAGCGGCACAACTTCCAGCGCGCTGAAGCTCGCGCCCACCGCCATCACCGGCGTGGTGGTGCCGGCGAAATACAAATGATGGAAGGTGCCGGGAATGCCGCCGAGCATGAACAAAGAGGCCGAGGCCAGACTGGCGGTCGTTGCCATCCGCCGCGACACCAGGCCGAGCATCGAGAACACAAACGCGAGCGCGGTGGTCGCGAAGACCTCGAAGAAGCCCTCAACCCACAGGTGCACCACCCACCAGCGCCAGTATTCCATTACCGAAAGATGGGTGCGCTCGCCGTAGAAAAAGCCGGCGCCGTAGAACAGCCCGATCGCTCCCACCGAGGCGGTCAGCAAAGCGAGCAAATTCTTGTCGCCACCCGGCTGGCGCAGTGCCGGCACAATGCCGCGCAGCATCAAGCCCAGCCACAGCACAATGCCGGCGAACTTGCCGATCTGCCATAGACGGCCGAGATCGACGTATTCGTAGCCCTGGTGGCCTAGCCAAAAATTCCATTCCTTCGGCATGATCTGCGCAATCGCCAGGTAGTTGCCGATGAACGACCCCACGACCACCGCGACCAGCGCCCAGAACAGGATGTCCACGCCCAGCTTCTGGTATTTCGGATCCTTGCCTCCGTGGATCAGCGGTGCGAGGAAAAGCCCCGCGGCGAGGAATCCGGTGGCGATCCAGAACAGCGCGCTCTGGATATGCCAGGTACGCATCAGCGTGTATGGAAACCACTGCGAGACGTCGATGCCGTAGAACTGCTGCCCCTCGACAGTGTAGTGCGCGGTGAAACCGCCTACGAATACCTGAAACACGAACAGCGCGACGACAAGGAACAGGTACTTGCCCAATGCCCTCTGCGACGGTGTCAGGGTGAAGGCAGTCAACGGATCACTGGCTGCGGCCGCAGGCAGCGGCTCGTCGTGCCGGCGCAGGAATGCCCATGCCCATATCAAAAAACCAACACCGGCCAGTAGCACTACGATACTGGCGATCGACCATAGGATGTTCTCGGTGCTCGGCCGGTTGTCGATCAGCGGTTCATGCGGCCAGTTGTTGGTATAAGTCACTTTCGCGTCGGGCCGCTCAGTAGCCGCAGCCCAGGCGGTCCAGAAAAAGAATCTTGTGAGCTGTAGGCGCCGATGAGCATCGGGCAGCGTATTTTCCTTCATTGCGAAGCTCTCGCGGCTTTTGCGCAGCGCAACGGCATCGGAGAACAGTTGATCGTAATAGGTAGCTGTCACGGCGATTGCCTTGGCACGCCGCACCGACAACTTGAGCACGTCGGTCTGCGGGTCAACCCTGTTGGAACGGTATTCCGCCTTGAGCTGCTCGCGCAGCACTGACTGTCGCGCAGCATCCAGCGAGGAAAACGGCTGGCCGTGTGCCTCTTGAGCCGCCAAATCCAGCCAGGCCGTTAGTTCACGATGCAACCAGTCGGCCGTCCAGTCCGGTGCCTGGTAGGCCCCGTGCCCCCAGATCGAGCCAAGCTGCATTCCACCGACGGACTGCCAAGCCGTCTGCCCGTCAAGAATGTCGTCCTTGGAGAACAACACTTTGCCTTCGGCAACAGTGACCTGTGTCGGGATCGGCGGTGCATGACGATAGACCTCGCTACCATAATAGCCGAGCAGGGAAAAGGTAACCGCCAGCACGGCGATCAGCAGGAACCACAGTTTGCGATAAGGACCCACGGTGGAAATCTCGCTTTCTTCTATTGATGGATGTTGTGGTGGCCGAGCCAGCGGATGACACTAACTCAGACCTGCGCTATCCGGATGTCCGGAGCGCCCTCAAACAAGATGTTGTTTTCCAGGTGGATGTGCTGCATCAGGTCGTCGCGGAAGGTGCGCAGCCCGAGATTCAGCGCGCGCCAAGTGTTACAGGCATCACGTGGCAATGTGAGATCGTGAGTCAGTTCAGCAAGACGCTGAAGTGCTGCGCCATGCTGGTCGTGTTCCATGCGCATCACCGCAATCGGACCCGAGGCAGCAGCGCCGTAGCCGCTACGGAGCATCGGAAACAGCACCTGCTCTTCCTTCTGCATGTGGCTTTCCAGTTCCTGGTGCATTGCCAACAGATGATCTGCAAGACCGGCGGGACAGTCCACGCGTTCGCCGTGCACCTGTTCAACCCGGCGTGCGAGCCGGATAAGCTCGGGCAGCTGCTCGCGGTGACGCTCGTGAAAGCGGTCGAGAATGTGGGCGATCAGTTCGGTCGGCGATACCGCGCCCCAGTCGCGCTCACCAGGCAGCCCGGAAGCCTGCAACTGCGCCAGTCGCTCGGCGATGGCCGCAGCATCCAGGCCGCGGGCTTCGGCCGCCTCGCGCAGGCTGTGTTTACCGCCGCAGCAGAAGTCGAGTTGGTGTTCGTGGAACACGCGGGTGGCCCCAGCAATACGGCGCGCCAGATGGCCTACGGGTTGGTCAATCAGATTCATCTCAAGCCTCCATGAATGAAGTGCAACTGAGTGTCTATATGCGAATTCCGTACCAGAAAATTATTTATTTGAATCAATATGTTAAAATTATTATGGTAATATTAACCATAATCTATTAGAGTATATAAAACCCTAAATGGGTCGTATTGACCATGATTAATCATTTACTACTGGCCGATCTGATCGCCGAGTTGCCGTCTGCCGTCCGGTTGCAACGACTGGTCAGCACCCTACGCACACACTTCGGCTGCGACGCCGTGGTGCTTTTGCAGCTGGACAACGAGCATCTGCGCCCCATTGCAGTCGACGGTTTAGTCCACGACGTACTGGGACGCCGTTTCGCAATGGGTCAGCATCCACGGCTGGCCGCCATCCTCGCCCGTCGCGGCGTGACCTACTTCGATCATGACAGCGGCCTGCCCGATCCTTATGACGGCCTGATCGATGCGCACCCCGGCGAACCGCTGCCTGTGCATGACTGCATGGGCGCAAGCCTGTACATTGAAGGGATGCTTTGGGGTGCCATCACACTGGATGCACTGCAGGCAACCACATTCAACGCGGACACGCAGGCTGACCTGCAGCGTTTCATCATGCTGATTGAGGCCGCCATCCGCATCACGCGGCTGGAAACCGAGACTCGCGCGCTGCGTCTCGCGCGCAACGCGCCGTCAGTTCTCACCGGGTCGCTGTTCGAGGACAGCAAAATCATCGGCCATAGCGAAGCCATCGGATGCCTCCTGCACGAACTGGAAGTTGTGGCCGACTCGGAATTGCCCGTGCTTCTGCTCGGCGAAACCGGGGTTGGCAAGGAGCTCTTTGCTCACCGGCTGCACCGGCTGTCACGGCGGCACGATCACCCGCTGATCCACGTCAACTGCGCGGCACTGCCGGAATCGCTGGCCGAGAGTGAACTGTTCGGCCATGTCAAAGGAGCGTTCTCCGGTGCAGTGAGCGATCGACCAGGCCGCTTCGAGGCCGCCGATGGCGGCACACTTCTTCTAGACGAGATCGGCGAACTGCCCCTCGCTGTGCAGGCCAAATTGCTGCGCACGCTGCAAAACGGGGAAATCCAGCGTCTGGGTGCCGATCAGCCCCTGCATGTGAACGTGAGGGTAATTGCCGCCACCAACCGCAGTCTGCGCGATCATGTGCGGGATGGCTCGTTCCGAGCCGACCTCTATCACCGGCTGTCGGTCTACCCCATTCCGATTCCGCCACTGCGCGAACGCGGCAATGACGTGCTGATGCTGGCCGGTCACTTCCTCGAACTGAATCGCGCACGGCTGGGATTGCGCAGCCTGCGCCTGTCCACCGAAACCGAAGAAGCGTTGTGCCGCTATCACTGGCCAGGCAACGTGCGCGAGCTCGAACACGTGATCAGCCGGGCCGCGCTCAAAGCAGTCAGCCGGGGCGTGAATCGCAACGACATCGTCACCCTGCAAGCCAACCTGATGGACCTCGACGGATTGGAATTGCCGCCCCCGTCAGCGACGGTCGACGCAACTGCGGTGGTCGCCGCAGCGCACGACGGCAACACGTTGCGGTACGCCGTCGATGTTTGCCAACGTCAAGCGATCCGCTCGGCCCTCGCGGCACACAACGGCCACTGGGCCCGGGCCGCCCGACAACTGCAAGTGGATCCGAGCAATCTGCACAAGCTGGCGCGACGATTGGGAATCAAACCGTAACCGCGCACGGCGGCCTGGCGCCCGCGTCCACTGAATCAGCCCTGAATCCAAGCGCTACGGGCGCAGAAATAAAAAAAAGGGCTCCTCGGAACCCCTTGATTTGACTGGTCGGGGCGAGAGGATTTGAACCCTGCACCCCATGAAGCGATGCTTAATTAAGCAACTGTTTATTAACCACTAAATGCACGACGCTCGCTGCTGAAGTGCATAACCGTGCAGGACAATGCA
>JALHRQ010000031.1 GCA_022841375.1 Burkholderiales bacterium | reverse complement strand
TCTTTCTTCAAACGGCTTTCCTTGAATGGCAGCAAGGTTTCGTCATGCACTTCTTCCAGTGTCAGATCCCCAATGAAAGGATCAAGCAACTCGATGTGCCACGCCAGTATGTCGGATGAGGCCAGTTTGGGCGCCTCAAACTTCAAGTACTTGAGCGCAGCTTCTCGGAAAGTAACCCGAGGACGCGTTCCCTTCTCCCTGGCGAGGCGGATTCGCTCAATTTCTCGGGCGAGGATCTGCTCCGCGATCTCCTGGGTGACTGACCCGAGCCTTCGGTAGATGACTTTACCGAGGACTTCCTTCTTGATGATTCTGCTGCCGAGTGCATCAGTGGTGATACCGCTGGTTCTCGTTCGGCCCATTTAATAACTCCTTTCTCCATGGACCGACCGTTGCCAACGTTATGGTTACGCAGTTTGGCAACCCGGTCAACCGGCACACAAAGGCATGCTTCCAGTTGTTCTGCGCGCGCGTCGAGATCACTTTTGCGGTAGGCGCGCGCCTGTGTTGAGAGCTTGATCACCGCAACGAACGGCCGGACATTCTTGGCGAACCAGTTGCGGTCGACCCCGAGATAGACATGCGCGACATTTGCGCGGATCCAGCGGCCCCATTCAAACCGTGGCCGCTCGCTCATCGCCGCTTACAGTCTGTACGCACGGATTCGATGCTCCCCATGGATCGATGACTGGACGAATATCCACGCTTCGCACCCAGGCAGAGTTCGCGTGACAGTGGGGTGCGCTGCAGGTGAGCGGGGCTGTGCATGTACGGATTCTCGGTTGCGCCAACCAGCGTTGCTTGGCCTAATGCCCCAGAAAACAGGGGGGGTTGGCGAGAAAATGCTCCCCTCAAGAGGTCGAGGGAGGGGCGGCTGATCCTGGCCGACTGCTTTGCTGGGAGAGCCGGATGTTGTTGGTATTAATTGCGCAGATCGGACAGCCCTGGATATCGGGGCGCTCGGTGGTGACGACCGGATAGCTGATGAGGCACACCGGGCACTCCTTGCGCTGCAGTTCGGCGCCGCCTGGGTGCGCCAGGAACCCGCAGTGGGCGAGCAGGGCGTAGGCCTGATTGATGTCCAGCCGCTTGACCGCGGTCTCGCGGTAGAGCTTCTCGGTGAGGCTCTGGTAGACGGTAAACGCGGCGAGCAACTGCCAGCCGCGATGCACTGGGACCGTGGTGATCTTGCCCATGCGCTCAAAGCACGCCAGAAAAACCGCGCATTGAACACTCCAGGCTTCGGAGGTGTGCTTGCCGGGTATCGCGAAAAAACGGGCATTGCCCTGCATGATGGGGCCCGCTGGCGGATCCATGCCCCGCAGTGCCCGGTAGAGGCGCTGGATCTTTTTTGTGGGCAGGTCAGTGAAGCGCGCAATGATCTTGGCTCTCGTGCCCGCCATGACCAGCCCGTGTGCAAGTTGGAGGTAGGCGACTTCCCAACGGGGATCGTTAGGGGCGGCATCCTCCGGGATCGCGATCACGCACGCTCTCCGCGCGTACCTGCAACGCGTGCCGCTACGAAGGCGGTGGCGTGGTGTTTGCCGGCCTGGGTGTGCAACGCTACGCCGCGCCGGAAGGCCTGGGCTGCGAACTGCACGATGGGGCCGCCCCAGCCGAAGGCGAGCCGGTCGATTTCTTCATCGCTGAGTTTGCGCAGCAGCTCCGCTTGCTCCAGCGTGATGCCGAGCCGGACGAGCATGTCGAGTTTGCCGGCGATGGCTTCATTGGCAGCCAGCCGGGCGAATTTGAGGTAGCGACGATTGAGTTTGGCGACGAGCAGTGCGCTCAGATCCTCCTGTTTCAGGCAGTCGAGCAGGCGGGTCATTTCGGGGGCGCTATGGGTCAGCTGCCCAAGACATACGGACGTGTAATCGAGGTAGGCCTCTTGATTGGCGTCGAGGCGTCCCAGCCAGTGAGCGGCGATCTGGCGATTGAGGTTCTCAAGGTCATCCATAGAGTTAAGGTAACTAATTGATTGTTAATTATTATTTCTGTTACTGATTGAATCTCGGATGACTGGCGTTATTGCATTCCAGGAGCGACTCGGATCGTGCATACAACAAGAAAAGTGTGAATTTATGGACATTATTATTATTTGTCTTTAAAATTACAACAGACTTCTGTAATTATTTTTAATATTAATGTAGTTAATTTTGAATTCTTCACATAGGTCAATGACTTGGGGGTTAGAACTCCTAAGGATCACAAGGAATCTGTCTGATGACTGCCGTCGAACGAAAACAGGCGCTACCCGCAGATGAGTCCGAAGCGGGGAAAAGGCCCCGCAATGATCCGGAGCGGATGAAGGCTTTTGCCGAGCGACTTAACGTGATGCTCGGCGAACTGGGCCTGCCGCCACGCGGCCGTGCCCGGGTGATCAAGGAGCGGGTGGGGGTGAGCGGCACGACAGCTGCCAACTGGTTGCGGGGGGAGACCTATCCCAGTTTTGAGGAACTCGGACGGATGGGGCGCCAATTGGGGGTGGATCCGTCACGTTTATTTGATGATTCTGCGGAACTCGCCAAATCGAGTGCCACAGCGACGTTTTCTGCGGCCAAGTTGCCGGCGCGGCTTGCCAGGCTGATCCGGGATAATCAGATTGCGCCGCTCACTCAACTAAAGACTGAAAACGGCGAGTGGGACCATACGGTGTTGCCGAACAGCATCTGGACGCAGTTGTTAGGGCGTGGCCTTGCTGGGTTCGTGCTGTTGTACATGCGGGGTGATGCCATGGTGGAGCGCATCCAGGACGGCACACCGTTGCTGGTTGATACCAACGACACGCAAATTGCCGATGACAATGGCGTCTATGCGCTTCTACTGGGAGACCGCGTGATGGTGCGTCGTGTGCAGCGCCGGTTGCAGGGCGATTTTCTGATCGCGTGCGACAACCTGTCAATTGCTGCCGAAACGATTGATCGGCTCGGATCGTACCGGAATGACGCTGCGCTGGAAACGGATGTTCTGGTCCTCGGGCGTGTTGCGCTTGCGATGCAGAAGTTGTAGCGGGTTGGGGGAGAAGTCTGGGTGCGCTGAAGATTTGACTTGAATGCTTCCCCGAGACGCGCAAATCCGGGCACTGTGGCATTTCGGTTCGTATACCATGCGTCCTAAAGGGAGTGAAGGTGGCCGCTCGAAGAGTCTATTAGATCTCGAACGGCAGTCGCAATCCAATTTCTACGACGTTTAGAGAGTTCCGCCGCACTCAAGTGTCCGATGCCTTGAATTTGAGTGGGGTATTGAGGGCAGTTGCTTAACTAGGGGTCGTCTCAGAAAGCGGAAAATAAAGCACGCTAAGGCGTCGCCGAAGTTGTAAAGCTTGTTCCGCCCTGTAGCGACGCAATCAGCGGGCAGGAAACATTCCCTTGCCGCGAGTGGCAGGCGCACACTAGTTCGGACAGCACCGTTTCCATACGCGCCAAGTCAGCCATCTTCTCGCGCACGTCCTTGAGCTTGTGCTCGGCCAGGCTGCTGGCTTGCTCGCAGTGGGTGCCATCGTCGAGCCGCAACAGCTCGGCAATCTCGTCCAGGCTGAACCCCAGCCGCTGTGCCGACTTCACGAATTTCACCCGAACCACGTCAGCATCGCCATAGCGGCGAATGCCTCCGTAAGGCTTGTCCGGCTCTGGCAACAAGCCCTTGCGCTGATAGAACCGGATGGTCTCCACGTTGACCCCGGCCGCCTTGGCAAAAACTCCAATGGTCAGATTCTCAAAAATAGTTTGCATATTGTTTGACTCCGTACATGACTACGGAAGTAAGGTTACGCTATCCATTCCAAATTCAAAAGGACAAACGCATGTCTGAACCACAAAACGGGCGCGGCGCGCTCTTCGCCGGCGGGCTCTCTGCCATCCTCGCTTCTACCTGTTGCCTTGGGCCGCTAGTTCTGGTCGCTTTGGGATTCAGCGGAGCATGGATCGGCAACCTGACGGTGTTGGAGCCGTACCGCCCGATCTTCATCGGCGTCGCGCTACTGGCGCTGTTCTTTGCCTACCGGCGCATTTTCCGCCCGGCGCAAGCCTGCAAGCCGGGCGAGGTGTGTGCGATCCCGCAGGTGCGCAGCACCTACAAGCTCATTTTCTGGATCGTGGCCGCGCTGGTAATGGTTGCGCTCGGATTCCCCTATGTCCTTCCCTTGTTTTACTAACCGGAGATCACCATGAAAAAGCTGTTTGCCTCCCTCGCTCTCGTCGCCGTCGTTACCCCTGTGTGGGCCGCCACCCAGACTATCATCCTATCCGTGCCAGGCATGACTTGCTCGGCCTGCCCGATCACTGTCAAACAGTCGCTCATTAAGGTGTCCGGCGTCAGCAAGGCGGATGTGAGCTTCGACAAGAAGCAAGCCGTCGTCACCTTCGACGATGCCAAGACCAGTGTGCAGAAGCTGATCAAAGCCACCGAGGACGCAGGCTATCCGTCTAGCGTCAAGCAGTAAGTCTGCCCTCGGAAAGCGATGATGAGTAACTTGTTTAGATACGCACGTTCATCCGTGGTAAGCGGGCTTCTGATGTTCATGAGCTTCGGTGCGTTGGCCTATGACTTCAAGAGGGTGGAGGTGGCCATCGAATCGCTCTCCCCTGCCACGCAAGGCCAATGGGAGCGCAAAGCCACGGCGGGTGAACCCATTGCGCAGAACGTCACCGGCATGGCGTACAAGTACGGCATCGGCGTCGCGCAGGATCAGGCAGTCTCGTTGAAGTGGTTCCGCTCAGCGGCGGAACAGGGAGAGGCGGACGCCCAGTTCAACCTCGCGCGCATCTACGAGAGTAATGCCAACGACGGCTTCTACCGTCGTCGCGCGCGGCCTGTGCCAACCGACGACAGCGAAGCCCTGAAGTGGTACCGCCGCTCCGCGGAGCAGAACCATACGCAGGCGCAAGTCAAGCTCGCACAGCTGTACGCGAAGGGCGCCGCACCGGTCGCGCCCGATCCGGTCCAGGCATACAAGTGGCTCGGCATCGCCGCCGCCCGGGGCGACGCGACGGCGGTGAAGCTGCGCGCCGACCTTGCGGTCGGGATGACACATGAGCAGATCGCAGAGGGCGACGCTCAGACCATGGAATGGACAAGCAGGTCCAGTGTTAAGCAGTGAGCGACATCATGGGATTGATCACGCGCATCGCCGACAAGGCCGGGGCGCTCGGCAGTGTCGTTTCAGCGATGGGCTGCGCGGCCTGTTTTCCAGCCATTGCCAGCCTCGGAGCCGTCATCGGGTTGGGCTTCCTGAGCGAATACGAGGGGCTGTTCGTCTCCTGATTGTTGCCGCTATTTGCCGTTCTGGCCTTGCTGGCGAACGCGCTGGGATGGTTGAGTCACCGGCAATGGCATCGCAGCGTGCTTGGAATGATTGGCCCGTCCATCGTGTTTGCGGCAACGGTCTGGTTCCTGGGCAACTGGTGGACGGCGAACCTGATGTACGTCGGCCTGGCTTTGATGGTCGGGGTGTCGATCTGGGATTTCGTCTCGCCAGCCAACCGACGCTGCGGCCCGGACGGTTGCGCACTACCAACTAAACGTGGATGACGGCATTGGCCGCTTACAAAATGAAAAAGGAAAGCTTTATGACTACCTTGAAGATCACCGGAATGACCTGCGATTCATGCGCTACGCACGTCAAGGACGCTTTGGAGACAGTGCCGGGCGTACAGTCGGCAGTCGTGTCCTACGCGAAGGGTACAGCGCAGCTCACCACCGAACCAGGCACGTCGCAGGATGCGTTGAACGCCGCCGTGGCTGGACTTGGCTACAAAGCCACGCTGGCCGATACCCCACCAACAGAGAAGCGTGACGGTCTACTCGATAAGGCACGGGGATGGCTGAGTGGAGGCGACAAATCCGGTGGCGATGGAGACAGACTGCATATCGCCGTCATCGGTAGCGGCGGGGCCGCAATGGCGGCGGCGCTGAAGGCCGTCGAGCAAGGCGCGAGGGTCACGTTGATCGAACGCGGCACCATCGGCGGCACCTGCGTCAATATCGGCTGCGTGCCGTCCAAGATCATGATCCGCGCCGCCCACATCGCTCATGTGCGCCGCGAAAGCCCGTTCGACGGTGGCATCGCGGCTACCGAACCGACGATTCAGCGCAGCAAACTGTTGGCCCAGCAACAGGCACGCGTCGAGGAACTGCGCCATGCCAAGTATGAAGGCATCCTGGAAAACAATCCGAGCATCACTGTGCTGCGCGGCGCGGCTCGTTTCAAGGATAGCCAGCACCTCATTGTGAAACTGAATGAAGGCAGCGAGCGCACGGTGGCATTCGACCGCTGCTTGGTTGCCACTGGCGCCAGTCCGGCCGTTCCGCCCATCACTGGCTTGAAAGACACGCCGTACTGGACCTCCACCGAGGCCTTGGTCAGCGACACCATTCCCGAACGCTTGGCCGTGATCGGCTCGTCAGTGGTGGCGCTGGAGCTGGCGCAGGCATTTGCACGTCTGGGCAGCAAGGTCACGATCCTGGCGCGCAACACGCTGTTCTTTCGCGAAGACCCGGCCATCGGCGAGGCTGTTACAGCCGCCTTCAGTGCCGAAGAAATCAAGGTGCTGGAACACACCCAGGCCAGTCACGTCGCACATGTGGACGATAAATTCGTACTCACCACGGAACACGGTGAAGTACGTGCCGACAAGCTATTGGTCGCCACCGGACGCGCACCTAACACGCGCAGCCTGGCGCTGGACGCTGCGGGGGTCACCGTCACTGCGCAGGGAGCCATCGTCATCGACAAAGGCATGCGCACCAGCACACCACACATTTATGCCGCCGGCGACTGCACTGACCAGCCGCAGTTCGTCTATGTGGCAGCGGCCGCCGGCACCCGTGCGGCCATCAACATGACAGGCGGGGACGCTGCCCTCGATCTGACCGCGATGCCGGCGGTCGTGTTCACTGACCCGCAGGTCGCCACCGTGGGTTACAGCGAGGCGGAAGCGCATCACGCCGGGATCGAGACCGACAGCCGCCTGCTCACGCTGGATAACGTACCGCGTGCGCTCGCCAACTTCGACACACGCGGCTTCATCAAGCTGGTCATCGAGGAAGGTAGCGGACGACTCATCGGCGTACAGGCGGTGGCCCCGGAAGCCGGCGAGCTGATCCAGACGGCGGTGCTCGCCATCCGCAACCGCATGACGGTGCAGGAACTCGCTGACCAGTTGTTCCCCTACCTGACGATGGTCGAAGGACTGAAGCTCGCGGCGCAAACCTTCAGTAAGGACGTGAAGCAGCTTTCGTGCTGCGCCGGATGAAGAAAAGGAGGTGTTCGATGAACGCCTATACGGTATCCCATCTGGCCCTTGATGCCGGTGTGAGTGTGCATATCTTGCGTGACTACCTGCTGCGCGGACTGCTGCGGCCGGTCGCATGCACCACGGGCGGCTACGGCTTGTTCGACGCCGCAACGCTTGTGTTTCGTGCGGGCCGCTTTTGAGGCGGGTATTGGCCTGGGCTCACTGGCGCGGTTGTGTCGGGCGCTGGATGCTGCGGACGGCGACAGTGCGGCTGCGCAGCTTGCCGTGCTGCGTCAGCTAGTCGAACGCCGGCGCGAGGCCCTGGTCAGCCTCGAAATGCAGTTGGCCGCAATGCCAACCGAGCCCGTACAGCAAGCGGAGAGTTTGACATGAATAGCCCCGAGCGCATGCCGGCCGAGACGCACAAGCCGTTCACCGGCTACCTGTGGGGCGCGCTGGCCGTGCTTACCTGTCCCTGCCATCTGCCGATTCTCGCCGCCGTTCTTGCCGGCACGACCGCCGGCGCATTCATCGGGGAGCACTGGGGTGTTGCAGCCCTCGCGCTGACCGGCTTGTTTGTCCTGTCCGTGATGCGGCTGCTTCGGGCCTTCAAGGGAAGATCATGACCGCTTCCCTACCAATCAAGAGTAGGCATCTTGAGATTCGCTACAAATCTGGAGTATCACCATGAACGCAAACTCCCCGAACACTGCCAGTTGCACCACCTGCTGCGAATGCTGCAAAGAAATTCCACTCGATGCCGCCTTCACCCCGGTAGGCGCGGAATAGGGGTCAGCTCACGAAACGGAAAAAATCGTACGCTAAGCTGGTCGCCACAAATTCACACCTGCGTTAGTT
Source organism: Burkholderiales bacterium (assembly GCA_022841375.1). Classification (GTDB taxonomy): domain Bacteria; phylum Pseudomonadota; class Gammaproteobacteria; order Burkholderiales; family SG8-41. The sequence continues at coordinate 4,492 of JALHRQ010000031.1, read as the reverse complement.
TTGGAATTAAACGCACATAGATCAGTTCACTGATTAACTCGACAAGTGTTTGTGTAACGATGATCGCAGGTAGCAGAGGAATTGCTCCAGGCACAGCAAGCGCGAGCGGCAACACCACGAGCGAATTTCGCGTGCTGGCGCTGAATGCAATAGCACGGCCAGCCGGTACGTCGAGGCGGAACAGGCGACCCACCAGCCACCCTAGGAAGGGAGCGAGCGCTGCAAAGGCAATATAGATTGGGATCACCTGCAAGACCACATCGGTTTCAGGCCCGAGCTGCGGTACTACGGCCGCGATGACCACGAACAGGACAAGCGCCGTCGCTGGCACAGGCAGCAATCCTAGCTTGGTAAATACCCACTCGCCCGTTCGGGACCGAGCTGCCCAAAATTGGACAAGACCGGCAAGTAAGAGCGGAATCGCAATCAGCCAAATGAACGCGTGAACGAACGGACCGAGCTGGACAAGGTCGGTTGCATCGTTCCCAAGGAACAGGCCGAGATAAACCGGCAGCAACAGCATTTGCACGATCAAGAGCGCCGGAGTTGCCGCCAGCAGCAGGCGCGCATCGGCGCGGCCAAGGTGCGAAAAGGTCACCACGTAGTCAATGCAAGGTGTGAGCAGCACCAACAGCACACCGAGAAGCACCATCGGATCGGGCGGGAGAAACTGCACCAAGAGTGCTACAAGCAGGGGCACCATAACAAAATTCGCGATGAGCAGTGCTGCGAAGAATCCAGCGCGGGTGAAGGCCCGCCCAAGGTCGGCAAGTGGCACTTGCAGGAACGTCACGAACAACATCAATGCGAGTGCTGGATTAACGCCAGCCTCAAGAACAGTTGTGCCAGGCACGAACATGGCAATGACCGCTGCCAAGGCTACCGTGGCAAAGTAAACGCTGATTTGCCTATTTTCCAAGAACTCCCTGAGTTTTTGCATACTCTCAATCTCGCTTAAGTGCCAAGTTAGACGGTATGGGGGGTATGGTCCAGACACATAGGTAACATTTTAGTCCAGGGACATAGGTAACAGTTTGATCACACTTACGGGCATCTTAATGGAGGTGCCCCATGCCGTGGAGTCAGACATCACCTATGGACCAGAGAACACAATTTGTCGCAGATTACCTGCGCGCGTCACTGAGCACTACCGATCTTTGCGCCCTATATGTGGGGTGTCACGCAAGACTGGGTATAAGTGGATTGATCGCTACCTTCGCTACGGCCCGGCCGGCCTCGACGAGCGTTCGTGCAAACCCCGCGCATCACCGAACCAGACCGATCAGGAAGTCGTGACCGCGATTCCGGAGGCACGCCGGTGTCACTCCTCCTGGGGGGCGAAGAAACTGCTCGTGCTGCTACACAAGGCTCACCCGCATTGGGACTTACCGGGGCGTTCTACCGTATGCGACATCCTGGGCCGTCATGGCCTGATGCCCAAGCAGCGCCAGCGCCGACGCATCGGCCATCCGGGCAAGCCCACCAGCACGATCCTGGCCCCCAACGACCTGTGTTGTGCGGATTACAAAGGACAGTTCAAGACCGGCAATGGCCTTTACTGCTATCCGCTGACCGTGACGGATAGCTACAGCCGTTACCTGTTGAGCTGCCAAGCGCTCGATTCCACTGCGGTCGCAGGCGCCAAGCCGGTGTTTACCCGCGTCTTCAAGGAGTACGGACTGCCGATGCGCATTCGTACCGATAACGGTGTGCCGTTTGCCACCACCACGCTGGCAAGGCTGTCGGCGCTGTCGGCTTGGTGGGTTCGGCTTGGTGTGATGCCCGAACTCATTGAGCCAGGCAAGCCGCAGAAAAACGGACGTCATGAACGCATGCACCGTACGTCTCAAAGACGAAACCACGCGTCCCGCCGCCGGAAGCCTGTCCGCCCAGCAGCGCAAGTTCAACCACTTTCGCGATGAGTTCAACAATGAACGACCCCATAAAGCGCTTGACCAACAAACGCCAGCTTCACAATACCAACCATCGTTGCGGGAGATGCCGAATAAGATTCCACCACTGGAATATCCGGATCGTTTCGAGGTACGTTATGTAAGCGCCAACGGCGGCATCCGCTGAAACAAGGACTGGGTCAATGTGTCTAGTGTCTGAATTGGCGAGCACGTCGGCTTTGAAGAAATCGACGACGGAATATGGAATGTCTATTTCGGACCGCTCAAGCTTGGCCGTTTCGACGAGCGGCACATGCGCATTGAAGATCAATATGGCAAACTAAAACGAAGAAATCTGTAACCTAAGTCCCCAGACTCTTTTGTTACCTATCTCTCCGACCGCTCACTCTAACCTGATGTCAGGATAGCCCGCCTCACAACGTCAGAATAGAGTCGATTCAGCTTTCAATCCAAAGCAAGATGCGGGAAACCTGAGTTCATGCATTCTGTGCAGCCTGCTCGATCAGTCTCAGTCGATTCAGCACCCCCCGCGTAATCGAATCGATTAATGCTTGAGGAAAACCCGGCGGCATCAGTTTCGCTGTTTTTTCCAGCGCGCCGGGCACATCGCGTCCCAGCTCTGCAAAGATGTTTTCCACCGATGCATCAGGAACTCCGCTGCTATTGGCGATTTGGCGGAAATGACGCGGCAGGATGTCACCGAGGACATAATGGCGGCTCGAGCCGACTGCCATGGCAAATTTCATTTTGTTATGGCGGAGTTGTCCGGCGTCTACAGCGGGCTGCGCGGACATGACGTCATAGAGAGGTGTGAGGTGGAACCGGGCGCCTGGCATCAGACTCAGACTGAAATTTTTGGCATGTCCGTCGGTTGCACCCAATAACCAGTAAACGATTTGGGCTTTCAGGAAACGTATGCGGTCCGTCATCGCATCGTCGCTGCCTTTCAGAATATCGAGAATCTGCGCGATACCGGGTCCCCCGTCAGTTTCATACTTCATTGACGGATGTGTGGCCAGCGCTTGGCAGCAGTCTTCCTGCGGCAATCGCAGCAGGCGTTTATCCTTGGTCCATAGCCGGTCAAAGCGCTCAATGCTGAGCGCGCGCTGGTCATCGAAATCGATGATTTCGGTTTTGGCGACAGGCATGTCGAGCATGGCGAGAAACCGCATGCAGAAATGCTCATTCTCGACGCTTTGACTCATATCAATGCCATTGGGCAGCAGGCCCAATTGCGGCTTGAGAATATGCGTCGTCGCCGTAGTGCCATGAGGGAGGTGCCACTGTCCGTTAAGTCGCAGGAGGGCGGTTTTTTCCTGTGCGCCCGCGATCGAGATGCGGAAGTCGTCGTCTTCGCCAAGGCCCAGTGGTGCGCGCGCCAGATTCGCCAGCCTGCGCGCAATCTCGTTGTTGTTAATCGGGCGGCTGGATAGCGCGCCGGCCAGTCCGGGGTCTTGTCCTTCGGGCAAAAACTGAAGTGCGCCTACACAATCGCGACCAATCGCTGCCAGCAGACTGGCTGCGTCATATCCCTCTGCGTGTACGCGATCAGCGATTTGGCGCCGGATAGGTTCGTTATCAGGTAAAAGATTGTCGAAATACGCGGTAACAGCGGCCCCCGTCAGTCTGCTTTCTCGCAAGGGGAGGGATAACGAGACGGGCAGGGCGCTGTCCCACGCAAGCCAGGAAGGATCGTAGCGAAAGCTGAGTGCACCACTTGCGGCCCGATCCAAGCGGCCAACCAGACGGCTGTTCAGAAATATGCTGAGTGCGATACCTGTTTTGCGCCGAGCCATCAGAAGTTCTCTTCAATATCTTGTGAGGATGATTTCGTGCGCGATCTAATCACCAGCTCAAGGTCGAGCGCCGCCAACACGTCAAACAATGTGCTCAGGCGTGTTCCAGGCTCGCCGGTTTCCAGTTTCGAGATCGTGGCTTGTCGCAACCTGACCTGTTTGCCCATCTGCACCTGTGTCTGCTTCAGGGCTTGGCGGCGCCGGCGGACGATTTCGCCAATCTGTTTGGGGGTTCTTGCGATCTGGTTCATAGGTATCCCTATTTATCTATACTCTTAAGCGTATACATATAATTATACGCAATAACGCATAAATTGTTAATATACGCATTAACGTATAAATGTCAAATATACGCTAATGCGCATAGAAAAGAGAGGCATTCAGCGCGGGATACCCGTGGAGCGGGACGGCAAGGTGGGTGATCGTATTGCCACGAAATGCTGCATGGCCTCCTGTGTCGCCACAAAGCAGCGTCTTAGTTCTGCGATGCGCTCGATGCGCTCTTCCGAGGTCAAATCAGGCAGCGTCTTGAGTTCTTCAACAAGTGCAGTTATGCCGCAGGCTCCGCTGCCGCGGGCCGTTCCCTCGATCGTATGCCGGATGTCAGCCAGTTCGCTCCAGTCGGCGTTGGCGGTTATCGTTTCGAGCCGCTCGATCAGTTCGTGCATGTCGGATTCGAAGGACTCCACGATGTCGGCGATAAATTGCGGTGAGTAGGCGTGCTTGTCCAGCTCGGTGAGTATGGATTCATCCAGAATGGGCGCTGTCGGTGACGGGGGTGTC
>JALHRQ010000030.1 GCA_022841375.1 Burkholderiales bacterium | reverse complement strand
AACTTCTTGCACCAGTTCGGAATACCGCGCCACGACGCGTTCGGTCAGGTATGTGCTGCTTCCCAAATGCTGTTCGACGAAGGCGCGCAACTGTACTGAAATAGGACCGGACGTGCCGGCGAGCTTCTCCTGCAGCGTAGCCAACTGGGTGGCCGCCTGTGCCAACTCGGCCCGGGTCAGATGGGCGCGCAGATGCTGGCGCACCTCCCCCAACTGTGCCGAATTGCCGCGCAGTTGCTGATTCGGCGGGTTGGCGAAAACACGCTCTGCGAGCGTCGGCAGATGAGCATCGTGGTTCGATGCCAGGCGATGGGCTTTGCGCGCGTTGATAGACACCATCTCGATACGCCGCAACGCCTGTACACCACCCGCAACGGTTGGGATAGAAAGAAGCTCTGCAAACTCGTTCCAGCGCACGCTGAACGACAGCACTTGTTCGTGCAGTCTGATGTATCGCTGGACATGCATCCAGTCCTCGCCATTGGCAGGCGCCAGTCCTGCGACGCGAATGGCAGACACGTGTTGTTTAACGCCGCCACTGCCGAAGCTCAGCAACCCGAACGGTTTGCCTGACTGCGCGCCGCGGTTGACGGCTTCATGAGTCTTCGGCTCCCCCAACGCAGGTTGCTGAGCAATTGATGCGCGCTCACGCGGGCACTCGCTTCTTTCTGGACGCGACAGGTGGCTTCGTTGTCCGCTGCAATTTTTTCGCCGCAATACCATGCTCTTCGCAATACTCGAGCACGATGACTTCCAGCATGTTCGACAAGCTGCGGCGGTCTGCGCCTGCGGCCGCTGTAAGCATGTTCTTGATCTGCGGGTCGACCCGCAGGGTCAGAGTCGCCGTCTTGGTTTGGCCGCGAGACACATGCTGCTCCTGGCTGAATTTGCTCGTGGAACGCAGAGCGACTGCGTTTTGCAGTCAGATTACGAGGAAATGTCAGGGGGTGCAACCCCACGGAAATAGACTGTTTTATACGTCGCTCAACGTTTTTTGCGGGCTATCTGGCGATGCTCTTGCGTTGAGTGTTGGTATCGCGGCTTCGATTAAGCTCCAAATCGATCTTGCAAAACCCACTGCATTCTGCATAGCAGTTTTTGACAGATTGTTGCTGGTGTTTCGGCCAGGCCGGGTTACCCACAGCCCGACCCGTGCTTGCAAAAGAGGGGCCGCACGCATCGGGCTGTGGATAACCCGGTAATGCGCGGACTCTGCATTCTGGATTGGTTGTCGCCTTAGCGCGGCTGTCAAGCGTTTTTGTAGCTTTAGTGAAGCCTCAATTCATGCCGACCGTATCGCATCGCCATGGAATTATCTGGTCATCTTCCATTACCAGCCGCGAGGAAACGAACATGACTGAAACCATTCAGCGCGAGCCCACATTGCTTCGTCGCAAGCAGGTCCAGGCGCGCACGGGCCTCTCGCGCAGCATGATTTACCAGTACATCAAGGAGGGCATGTTCCCCAAGCCCGTGCCACTCGGTGCGCGTGCGGTGGGCTGGATCGAATCCGAGGTCAGCGACTGGATCACGGAGCGCATTAAGGCCGCTCGCGGCAGCGCCAAAACATCGGGCTGACGCATCATGCCGCCTTGCCGCCGAGTCGCATCAGTTCGGCATCGGCCTTCACTTTGTCCAGGTAGTCCGCCCATTGCTGCATCATCTGTACGCGATCCTCGATGAACTGTGCGCGGTCATAGGCTGCATCAACCTTGTTGCCCTTGGCATGGGCAAGCTGCAAGTCGATCACTTCATGCCGGTAGCGTAGCTTCTCCTTGATCGTGCTCATGGCCAGCGCTCGGAAACCGTGGCCGGTCATCTTGCCCTGGTAGCCCAGCCGCCGCAGCGCCATGAGGATCGCGCCGTTGCTCATGGGCTTCTTGGGTTTTCGCTGATTCCGGAACAGATAGCGACTGTCCCCGTTCAGGGCCTTCAGTTGCTTAAGGGCCTCGACGGCCTGCCAGGCGAGCGGGACCAAGTGCGGGCGCCTCATCTTCATGCGCTCCTTGGGGACTTCCCACAGTGCCGCGTCCAGATCGAACTCCGTCCACTCGGCCTCGATCAGCTCGGAGGTTCGCACGAAGGTCAGCATCATAAGCCGCAGCGCGAGGCGTGTCTGCAGGAACAGCCGCGCTTCGTTGCGCTCCAGCACCTGCAGGAATGTGGGCAGTTCCTTGAAGTCAATGGCGGCGAAATGCCCATGCTGCTGCGGTTTCAGGGCATCGCGCAAATCCGGCGTCGGATCGCGCTCCGCGCGGCCAGTGGCCACGGCGTAGCGGAAGACCTGCCCGATGGTCTGCTTGAGCCGTCGGGTGAGTTCCAGTGCTCCTCGGCTTTCGGTCTTGCGCAACACCGTGAGCACCTGGGGCGGGGTGATGCTGGCGATCGGTTTGCTTCCCATGTGCGGGAACACATCCTTTTCCAGCCGGTGCAGCTTGTCCTTCGCCGTGCCCGGCTCCCAGCCGTCTTTCTTGTGCTCGTGCCACTCGCGAGCAATGACCTCGAACGTCTGCGCGCTGTTGAGCTTGGCTTGTTCCTGCTGCCCCCTCTTCGCTACGCCGGGATCGGTGCCAGCGCGCAGCAAGTCACGGGCGCTCTCGCCCAGCTTGCGCGCCTGGAGCAACGAGACGTCCGGATAGACGCCCAGTGCCAATCGCTTCTCTTTGTCGTTGAAGCGGTATTTCAGTCGCCAGTACTTGCCCCCGGTGGGCGAGACTTCCAAATAGAGCCCGTGCGCATCGAACAGGCGGCGCGCACGATCGACAGATTTTGCGTGTTTGCATGCGGTATCGGTAAGCGCCATGTGTCCTCCAAGTCACAGAAGAACCAATTTGGGGGCATCTCGAAAAAGGGGATAGAAAATGTGCCCCCAGAAATGCCCCCAAAATGGCCCGGATTTGGCAAGACTGGATTGTACGCCTCGGGATGGGAATCCTGCAATACACTATTAAAAACGGGGGGGTTATCGGACCCCTTCGGACTTCTACAGACATATCCTTGGCGGAGAGAGAGGGATTCGAACCCTCGATGGAGGTTTTGCCCCCATACGCCCTTAGCAGGGGCGCGCCTTCGACCACTCGGCCATCTCTCCTGAAACTGATATTAACTAAAAATTGTGCAGGCGAAGAATACCATACCCGCCACTCAGGCCGGCTGATCCAGCCCGAAAGCCTTGTGCAGGACGCGCACTGCAAGTTCGGTGTATTTCTCGTCAATCACCACCGAAACCTTGATCTCGGAAGTCGAGATCATTTCGATGTTGATCCCCTCTTCGGCCAGCGTGCGGAACATGGTGCTGGCGATCCCGGCGTGGGAGCGCATGCCGACGCCGACCACCGACACCTTGGCAATCTTGTCGCCGCTCTGCAGGCCACGCGCCTTGGTGTGCTCCACCACCGGTTTCAGCACGTTCAGCGCCTTCTGGTAATCGTTGCGATGCACCGTGAACGAGAAGTCGGTCAGCCCGTCATGACCGACGTTCTGCACGATCATGTCGACGTCGATGTTGGCATCGCCAACCGGCCCGAGGATCTGGTACGCAATGCCAGGGCGGTCGGGCACGCCGAGCACGGTGATCTTTGCCTCGTCGCGATTGAACGCGATGCCTGAAATCACGGCTTTTTCCATATCCTTGTCTTCCTCAAATGTGATCAGCGTGCCTTCCCCTTCGTCCTCGAAGCTGGACAGCACGCGCAAACGCACCTTGTATTTACCGGCAAACTCGACCGAACGGATCTGCAGCACTTTCGAACCCAGGCTCGCCATTTCGAGCATTTCCTCGAAGGTGATGGTCTTGAGGCGGCGCGCCTCGGGAACGATGCGCGGATCGGTGGTGTAAACCCCGTCAACGTCGGTGTAGATCTGGCACTCATCGGCCTTCAACGCGGCCGCCAGCGCAACACCGGTGGTATCCGAACCCCCGCGGCCCAGAGTGGTGATGTTTCCGGCATCGTCAATACCCTGGAAGCCGGCGACCACGACCACACACCCGGCCTTCAGATCGGCGCGCATGTTGTCTTCGTCGATGCTCAGAATGCGCGCCTTGGTATAGGCATTGTCGGTGAGGATGCGCACCTGCCCGCCGGTGTAGCTGCGTGCCTTCAGCCCGATTTCGATCAAGCCCATGGCCAGCAGCGCGATGGTGACCTGCTCACCGGTCGATACCATGACATCCAGTTCGCGCGGATCGGGCTGGGACTGAATTTCCTTTGCCAGCGAAATCAGCCGGTTGGTTTCGCCGGACATCGCTGACACCACCACGACCACGTCATGCCCCTGCGCTTTCCAGCGCGCGACACGCTTGGCGACGTTTTTGATGCGTTCAGGGCTGCCTACTGAAGTGCCACCGTATTTTTGAACTATCAGAGCCATGTTGGCCGGGTTTCTGTTGGAGCTGAAAAAGGGGCGTATTTTATTGGATTTTCAGGGGAAAAACGAGGTTTACCGGGTCTGGCCTTGCGGCGTGATCGGCTGCACACACCTGGAAGGTATAATCCGCCCCCCATGCACATCACCCGAAGACTGGAATTCGACGCCGGTCACCGCATTCCCAACCACGGTAGTCAGTGCCGGCATCTGCACGGCCATCGTTATGCCATCGAGATCACGCTCTGCGGTCCGGTCGTCGCCACCACCGGCGCCGCCGATGAGGGCATGGTGATGGACTTTTCCGAGGTCAAGGCCATCGCCCAGAAGCACGTAGTGGAGCTTTGGGATCACGCGTTTCTGGCATGGCGGGAAGATCGCGCCGTGGTGGACTTCCTCGCGGCCATTCCCGACCATAAAACCGTGTTGTTCGACGCGCCGCCTACGGCTGAACATCTGGCACAGACTGCCTTCCGCTTGCTCGACCCGCTGTACCGCAGCCGTTATGGCGCCAAACTGGAATTGCAGCAAGTCAGGCTGTATGAAACGCCGAATTGCTGGGCGGATGCGGTGCGCGGCGACGCTTGAGTGGCGGAGGGTGTGAGACTGACATTGTGGGGCTACAGACGGTATTTGTGACCATAGTTACCGTCAAATCTACCGCCACTGATCTTTACCATCCCCCAGAAGCCACGGCGTTTCTTTAGTCGATTGCCAGAAAAGGCATTACCAATCAAAGTGTTGGAGCGTTCAGTAATAGTAATTAAAGGAGCGGCACGAAGGGTGTTTTCGATTGCATTGGGCAAAAGTTGCAAACACTGAACGGCTAGGCGCAGCCGGTCGAGGATGCTCGCACGAACGACTGTTCCTCGGCCATTGTTGCCGTTCACGACGTTATTCCTTATGTGCGGTGAGGCACGTCAACAACTAGTAGCCGTGCTCCGAGTTGCCGCGCATATTCGAGGTGGGACATCCGAGTCGGACTGCTATTCCCGAGAAAACTACACAGTAGCGCAGGTTGAGGCCGCCCTCGTCGAAGTAGTTGCAGGAACCGATAACGCTATGGACGCTGGTGAGCGCGTCATTGCCTCTACTTGGCGACAGCCCGCTCAGTGATAAGACGGGGCCATGTGCGTCCAGGCTCCCATCGTCGACATTGAAGCCGTTAACGACCGTCACAACGGACGCATCAACTTGCCGTCCCACTGGATAAGCTTATGTTTGACCCCAATGGTGGCTTGCTGAAAAACCTCTTCGGATTCGTCAAACGATGCTGCGACAATGCTCTGAAGTTTTGCCTCACCGGCTAGATGTTGAAGCAAAGCATGCTGGCTATCGACCGCCATTGAATGCTGTCCCGGCTCGTCGAGCAGGAGTATCCCGGGATGATTCCCGGGCGCCGACTGATGGCTTGATGTTTGGTGAAGCGCAAGCAAGTAACTCCAAATAAGCCGAACAAAATCGCTCGCGCTTGAATCGGATTTTATGTCTGTCCGAATTTCCCGAAGTTCTAGCTGCGACAGGCACGGCACCAATGCATCCCTGCTAATTTCAATATCCTGAATCGGCGCACTCTCATATCCAAACGAACCGGCATTTGCGCGAAACATTTTCTCGAATAAGGCGACCCGGCCATCATCTTCGGACGTGTAGGCACTCTTCGGCAAGCCCTTACGTGCAGCCTGGTTGGCGGCAAGCCTTTTTGCTAGCGCGTCAAGCTTGGACAGAATTTCCCCAACCCGCTCTGGAAGCTTTTCAAGTCCCTCCACTTCGATTTCAATCTGCACCTGACGCCTCACGACGGCTTTAGATTCGGAGGCCCCTGAACTCATGTCACCGCGCAGGGCGTTTAAATGGTCGTGCTTTGCCGCAAGCCGCGTTGACAGGTCCACAACGCGCAATTCGAGATCACCAATCCCCTCGCGCAGCCCATTGATTTGACGTCGCAGCATTCGCGTTTGGCTTTCGAGATAGCCAATATTCATTGCGAGGTCCATCTGCGGACCAGTAATAGACTCCCTTAGTAACGTGTCCTCAACGGGCTGGTGACAGGTTGGGCAACGCCCAGTCGCCAGCTCTACCTCATGCCGCGCACCCAGTTCTCTTAGCTTGGCTGCGGTTTTGTTGCGTTCCAGGTCTTCCTGCGCCTCGCTGAGCAGTTTCTCGTATTCGTTCGCGGATGCCTTCTGAACGCCCAGTGCTGCGGTCGAACGCTCGTAGAGCAGGCTCAGTTCTTGCAACTCCGTCGAAGTTTTGTCGATTTCTTTGAGCGCATCTTCGCCAGACGCGCGATTCACTTGCTCTGCGCGTGCTCGTAATTGATCGTATTCATCCCGCAATGCGGCGATGTAATCGGCCAGCGTAATGGAAAATTTCCCACTCATGCGCTTGAGTTGAGCGGTACTTCGATCAAACAACGCCGACGGTCCCGCTGGGACGCCCTCGATGATTGCGCCCCGCGCCGCAATTTCGCGCTGCAGGTCGCCAACGGTCTTGCGCCACTCCGCATCAATCTCCATCGACTCGGCATTTAGCCGATTACGCGCGGCATTAGTCTCGAAAACGTTTAGCCCCAGCAAATACTCAACCACCCTCGTGCGCGCATCACGGATGCCGAAAAACGGGATGTTCGCAATGTAATCTGTCCATCCGCGCTTTTGCTCAACTGCAAGAGCCGCAAATACCGTTTGCAGATACAGTTTGCATTCCGATGAGCTTGTCGTTGGCACCTGTGGCAACGAAAGTCCCAGGAACGTTTCAAGAAATCGGTGAAATCCCTCACGTCTTTGCGCTCCACCGGCATCGTGGAGATAGGTCGCCATTCCCGCACCCAGCTCTTGGCCTTGGGAGAGATTGGCGCTTTCGTAAATCTCGATAAGCTTGCTATCCTTCGTGGAATCACGAATGGAGCGTCGTAGCGTGACAATTCTGCCGGCCGCATTCTCGAGCTCCAAGAATACTTCCGACGCCGCTATATGAATTTTGGTGTTTTCGAACTCAATATAGTCTTTAACGGCGTAGGGCAAAGATCGCTCACCCTTGCCCCCAATGATTTCCTCCATGCCCATACCATAAAGCAGGCTATTAAAAAGCGTGCTCTTGCCGCTTGAATTGCTTCCCCTAATAATCGTTAGGGTGGGTGCAAACGTGTAGGCGAACCCGAAGTCCCCCCGTTCCGTCACCGCCCGAAGTTTGACGCCTCTTACAATCATGCTGCCGCCCATCCATTTGCCACTTCTTCGACCATCGCTTCGGTAATGCTCTTGCCCACCGCAGATAAAAAGGTTTTTTCTGGCCCAAGTACATCCGTTGTTTTCATCAAGTCCTTGGCAAATGCTACGCCAGGGTCCGTCAGCTCATAGCCTGCCGACGCTTCGCGAAGGAGACCTTCGGCAATAGCGAACCGAACTGCGATTGCCAGCGCGGGATCAAAACCCCATGCTGCGACTTTGAGTGTTCTACTTTCAGAGGCTGCGACGAGCAACTCCCGGCGCTCAACTGATTTGGTAGCCCAGTTGAAAAGATGCAACCGGGGTACTTTTGACCGTCCTCCTCGCGATGCCAAGTGTAAGATCAATACGATCTGGGAAATCTTATACAGCGGACGATGCTCCGGTAAGACCGGCGACGGCTTCCGAAGAAAGCGCAGACTGGCGGTTTGTTCATTCATAGTCGAGTTCACAAATCGCGAGCCACCGGGCGACCATTTGGCGCGCTACGATGCTGGCGTTCGTTTCGTCAAACGCTGGCGCAAGTTCGCTGACGATGCGATCTTCGAGCTTTTCCCTTACTTGCGTGGTCAAGGCCTCCGCCGTGCCTGTCCACGTCGCGGATGACTCCACGACAAAATTTTCGAACTCATTAATGAGCCGAACCAAGCGAATGTACACGACCGGCGCAGTAGCGGCGATGCGTCGAAAATGACCATCAGCCTCAAGAAAACTTTCTAACGTTCGCTGTTGCAATCGTTGCACGCGCTGATCAAACGTTGCCGTTGATCGCCTATCGGCAAGGCGGGCTTCGCATTTTCGATGCACATTGCGCTCGTATTCTTCTGGCTCCCCCTTTAGCTCCGCCAATGCAGGCGCTTGTTCGTCGAAAATCATCGCTTCCCCCGCTAAGGCGCGAATTGCGTTGATTTCCACCAGATAATTGTCGCCGTCATACAACAGAACTCTGAAGTCATCCGTTATGAATGGAAGCCCCCACCCTCTCACGTCGTTTTCCTTAGCGCGGGCATGCGCCAGCAACTCGTTCTTATCGAATTCTGGCGTGACAAAAACCCAATGACAGAGCTTGGTAGCGCCTAAGCGCTTCTTCAACTCGGCCTCATTCGTTTTGAGTTTCCCCAGGTCTTCGGTGATCTTATCGCGCTGTTTCTCATACAGCTCTTTACGATCGTAGTGCTTGTCGGGACAATAACACTGAAATCCCCAGCCCGTCGTAAGAGTAAAGCCCTCAAGCCCGAAATCGCCCGGGGATGCAGGCATGGGCTGATAGTCCTCTTTCTCATACTTCCGCTTAAATACTTGCTGGCATAGCCCTTCCCAGGTGCTCCCGTTGAAAGGACCAAATTTGCTGATAAACATTAGGCGGATTCAATCAACTGGAGCAAACGCGAGCAGTTCGTTGCGCGCGCGTCGAACGCAGCGGCGCGCCACCGGCCCCGCTGACACGTCTCGCCCACGCGCACACCGTTCGCTTTCGTCATTCAATTTATTAAGTCAGACTGTCTGTGGCCGCCCGGCCCGTTTTTCCGGCTCCGAGCGGGTCCCCGACCTTGTTTATACGCCCTTTTTTGCTTTTGGCCTGCAGACTAACCCCCATTTGCGGGCCAGATTCCGGCGAAAATGCCAGAATTGCTGGGTTCTATATGTTTTTGGCATCCGTGCTGGCCATACAGGAGCCTCTTCGAACATCCCCGATCGCTTTTTGGTGATTGCACCGCGCTGGCAATGAAGGACGTCGATCAATTGATAGTAATTTCGCAGTCCCTTTGCCAGCAGTTCACCCTTAGGGATTGCCTAGTAATTTTTCCGTTGCTCACGGCGGCAAATTACTAGTTGTATCCACCGCGTTTGGAAGTAATCGCTTTCATGATCTCAATCGGACCTAACATCTAGCCGCGGAGTCCCACGCTTGAACTGCCATCACCATTGCGAGCGTATCGAGTTCGCAGTATCGAAGGAGTGCACTAACCATTGCTTGTCTCCTCGCCTCGGGCATATCTTCAAACTGAAGGCGGCCGTATGCCACCATAGCAGCTCCCCCTTCGCGAAGTTCTTCGGAAAAGCCCTCCTCGGCCGCCTCAGTCTCGTGACGAGAAACATCGTCGAAAACGGGTGGTAGCAGCTGATATGGATCCACTACCGATCCATCCTTTAGTTGCCACCACGCAATTGGCTGATCGAAATTCAGACTGACGCCAAGCCCTCCGTAGACGGCCTGCTCATAGGCTGCCTTCAAGAAAGACGAACTGCTCATGAGCGCGGGTAGTACCTTTTTCAAGGACGTACTGCCCTTTGTGGAAGGATGGAAGTAGAACTTCTCCGCGATCTCGCACAGATCAACCATGTTGCGAGGCCCGGCGATCTTCGTTTTGCGTTCACCTGAACGAACAGTGATTCGCTCGATGAACGCGATCAGATCAGCAAGGTCGGGAGCAGATTCTGGATTTGCGAGCATCTGGCCCCTCAGGTAATTCAGGACCGTATTCTCATGCGCTGCCCACCGCAGTATCGTGCCCTCGTCGTTCTGAAGCGCATTCCGAAGTGCCCTGACGAATGGAACATTTGGATCGACACCCGGCTCCGCACAAATCCACTGTGTTCGATGCGCTACTCGCCCATCTTCCTCAATGACATGGTGTGAAAACTGAAACGCCGTCATCTCGTACGGACGCCGCCCTTTCACGAAGGGGATTGCCACCACACTCGTTTCGAAATCAATGCAATGGAGCGGATACCGCCACTGTGACATTGCGCTGCGAAACCCATCGCTGTCGAAGTAGTACTCACCACCACCTGGCCAATCGGCGTGGCCGATATACCACTGACGGTGTTTGCGAGTCATCCCCGTTAATCCCGGCGCCTGTCCATCGAACCCCAAGTCCTCCAATGTAACCTGGCTTGGCTTGAGAACACCTTGGGCAATCAACTCCGACTTGCCCCTGAGGTTCCACAGATCAAGTACGGTGCCATGCGTGAAATCCCCTTGGGTCCAGTTGAACGCTTGGGACCAGCACTCATGAAATCCACTCCGGAGCTCGCCCGGCGCCGGCCACTCATGCGCCTTGAACTGACAGTTGGCACAACCCGAAAAGACCATCGGCGCGAGCGCGCGATCACTGGCGTAGGCATCTGCGAATAATTTTACGGCCTCCGAGAAAGGCTGCTCGACACCAGGTCGCACAGATAGGCGGCTCGCCAAAATCTCGTTGACGTGGTCATCGACCGGTATCTTGGCCAAGAGAGGCGTCCCGAGAGCGGCAAGATCGGTGTGGGGAGCAACCTCAATGCGAAGCCGGCCATCCGTCCGCCGGGCCTTGAAACGCTGGTTAAGCCCATCCACCGAAGCCTGCTGATCCTTGTCGGCCAGCATCAGGAAAGCATGGACGGCATACTCAGGGAGCGCACGTTCCGCGACGAATCTCTGGAATGCGACATCGCGCAAGTACGGAAGAAACTCCGCCTTAAGTTGCCCTTTCGCGCCTCGGAAATTCCCGTCCGTCTTCGCGCTATAGGACTTCGCCTTGACCTCGATCAGTTCAACATTCCGCCCAACTTTTCGCAGGATGTCCACGCGGATGAATAGGCCGTCAACGGCGAGCGCCGCCTCGAAGATTGTTGCGTTGTCTTGCGTCAAGAGTTCGGCCGTCCGATCCAGCGCCGTTTGGTGATCCAGGTCATCCACCCGCACTCCACCCGGATGCATGAGGCATGCAAGCTCGCCGACCTGATACCCGCCTTCGGCCAAAGAAGCGAGAAAGCCGTCCTCGACGGATCGATCCAGGTAATCCGCTTTCCCCACGTAGAACAACTTCCGCGGACACTCCGCGGCCAGCTTGAACCGCGACTTGGTGAGGTATCGAACGCTCAAGTGATTATCTCCTCGGGGTAGCGGGCACGTAATGGCGGGTTTTGATGCTTTCGTCGGCAATGCGGTCGCAACGATCTATCACTGCGTTTCAACCGTTCGTTCACTAATCAGACAGATTTGCTGCATTGACTGCGGCGCCTCGGCACCAGAAATGCTGGCAATGAGTCCCAGACGCTTCTTCATGTAGGGTACGAGCGCTTTTCGAAGCCTCGAGGTGGCACTACCATCGATCATCGCGTAGTCGAGTTCAATGGCTCTCCTGTGCGCCTCATCCAATGTCGGATGAGGGCCAATTTTGAGTTCGATCATGGTGTGCCAACCGGCGTCTCTCGCGGAATCCACCTCGCTTGCGCGCGCGGCCCCAAGCTGAAGGATTCGACCGAAAATGAAGTCCAAGAAATCCTTCCGCTCATGGCAGTAGGCCCGGAAATGCCAGCGAAATCCGTCAGAGGCTATTGCGTGAGGTGCCACCCACCGCCACGTCGGCTGCGGACGGGTCAGCGACTGATACTCGATTTGCAGATCCTGCTTTTCACGAATGGCCCGCAGAATCGCGCGAAACACCGTCGCGTTAACGACCCTTTCTGGCGTCTGGGCTGTTGATTTCCATCCAAAACTGAGCCACTTTCGAGGTTAGTTTTCACTGAAATTTGAGCCACGCATGGACACTACCCTGCTCAAAACTTGAGCAGGGGTTGCAGGAGTGATCAACGTGGCGATATTGAGTTCGATAAGGCGGTGGCATTTCCGGGACGGGGTATCGATCCGGGAGATCGGGCGGCGCACGGGACTGTCGCGCAACACCATCAAGAAGTATCTCTCCAATGCAGTTGTAGAACCGCGCTATCCGAAGCGACGCAACCCGAGCAAGCTGGATGCGTATGCGGCCAAGCTGGTGGGCTGGCTCAAGACGGAGGCAAACAAGGGGCGCAAGCAGAGGCGCAGCCTCAAGCAAATCCATGCGGACCTGGTGCAGTTGGGGTTTACCGGATCGTATGGCCGGGTGGCAGCGTTTGCCCGGGGCTGGCGCCAGGCGCAGCAGGAAGCCTCGCAGACGGTGGGTCGCGGCACGTTCGTGCCGCTGCTGTTTGGTCCGGGTGAGGCCTTCCAGTTTGACTGGAGCGAGGACTGGGCGGTGATTGGCCGCGTGCGCACCAAGTTGCAGGTCGCACAGTTCAAGTTGAGCCACAGCCGTGCGTTTGTGCTGCTGGCCTATCCGTTGCAAACCCACGAGATGCTGTTTGACGCGCACAACCGGGCCTTTGCGGTGTTCGGTGGCGTGCCGCGTCGTGGCATCTACGACAATATGAAAACAGCCGTTGACCGGGTCGGCTCTGGCAAGGCGCGGGAGGTCAACGTGCGGTTTGCCGCCATGGTGAGCCATTACCTGTTTGAAGCTGAGTTCTGCAACCCGGCTGCGGGCTGGGAGAAGGGTCAGATTGAGAAGAACGTGCGCGATTCGCGGCACCGGATGTGGCATACGGCGCCCGCGTTTGAGACTTTGGATGCGCTCAATGCATGGCTGCAGGCGCGCTGCGTGGCGTTCTGGTCTGAGATTCGGCATCCGGAGCGGCCGGACAGAACCATTGCCGAAGTCTGGGAAGAGGAGCGCGCACACCTGATGCCGCTACCGCGGCCCTTTGATGGGTTCGTGGAGTATGCCAAGCGGGTGTCGCCGACCTGCCTCGTCCATGTCGAACGCAATCGCTACAGCGTGCCGGCGTCCTATGCCAACCGTCCTGTCAGTGTGCGGGTCTACGCCGACCGACTGGTGGTGGCCGCCGAAGGCCAGATCATTGCCGAGCATGTGCGGATCATTGAGCGCAGCCACCATGCGGGGCGCACCGTCTATGACTGGCGGCACTACCTGAGTGTGTTGCAGCGCAAGCCTGGGGCACTTCGTAACGGCGCGCCCTTCGCGGAATTGCCGGAGGGGTTTCGGCGGCTACAGGCGATTCTGACCAAGCGGGTTGGCGGTGATCGGGAAATGGTTGAGATCCTGGGGTTGGTGCTGCATCACGATGAGCAGGCGGTGCTGGCGGCCGTGGAACTGGCGCTCGAATCAGGTGCGCCCTCCAAGCAGCACGTGCTGAACCTGCTGGGCCGTTTGGTGGAAGTGGCGCCACCGGCGCCTGTCAATGCGCCGCAGGCGCTCAGGCTGGCCGTGGAGCCGGAGGCCAACGTGGATCGTTACGACCAACTGAGAGGAAATCGACATGCAGCATGATGCGATGGTCACGAACCTGAAGTCACTCAAGCTCTTTGGCATGGCGCAGGCGGTGGATGAATTGGCCC
>JALHRQ010000029.1 GCA_022841375.1 Burkholderiales bacterium | reverse complement strand
CTGAATGCGGGGAGTTACAAGCAGGCGGTAGGTGGGACGCTGAGCGGAGCGGACAGCGGGAACTACACCCTGTTGGGAGGGTTCACCACGGCGACCAACAACTACGTGGTTGATAAGTTGGCGCTTGCGGGGACGATCGCGACGGGTAATACGACTTACGGCAGTGCGTTGGCTACGGGCGGAGTGACGCTAACGAATGTAATTACCAATGACGTGGTGACGCCGGCGACGGTGACGATTACCACGCTGGGTAATACGAGCAGCAGTGGTCACCTGAAGGCGGGTTCGCATACGGGGATCCAGGGCGTAAGCGCGCTGGGTGGGGCGGATGCGGGGAATTACGACTTCACAACCACGCCGGTGGTTGGTAACTACGTGGTTGATAAGTTGGCGCTGAGCGCGGCGATTGGAGGGGTGACGACGACCTACGGGACGGTTGGGGCGACGGGGTCGGTGACGCTTACCAACAAGATCAGCGGTGATGACGTGGTTGCGGGGACGGCGGCGCTGGTGAGTCCGACGACCAGTGGCAGCGGCAATCTGAATGCGGGGAGTTACAAGCAGGCGGTAGGTGGGACGCTGAGCGGAGCGGACAGCGGGAACTACACCCTGTTGGGAGGGTTCACCACGGCGACCAACAACTACGTGGTTGATAAGTTAAATGCAACTATAAGCGGTAGCCGTATGTATAACGCGACGAATGCTGCTTCTGGTGCCGATTTGATAATCGTCGACGCTTTGATTGCAGGTGACTCCGTGACCGTCGTCGGAAGCGGTTTGGTGACTGACGGTTACGTGGCCAATAATAAAACAATTACCAGTATGGGTAATTTGGCACTCACTGGGTCTGATGCAAGCAACTACAACTTGCTTGCTGGCGGTAATGTATTGACGGTTACACCCGACCCGGACAACTTTAGATGGGCGGCGAGTAGTGGTGGTAACTGGGATATTGCCTCAAACTGGAATCAAGGTGTGGTGCCAGTCGTTGGCGCGGCGGTGACAATAGCTGACATTGGCACGCCAGGTTTGTCGGAGAACATTACTTATCGAAGTGCTAGTGGTAGCACGTATGTTAAGTCAATTAATAGCCAGGAAGGTTTGACGGTAACTGGTGGTGTACTGACTGTTGGAGCGACTGCTGCTGATTTGTCTTTTTTACCGTTAATTAATTTATCTGGTGGTGCATTTGGTACGGCAGGTACGGTGAGCGTTGCCAATCTCAATCTTTCTTCAGGTGGGAGGCTAGAGGGTGTTGGTCGAATTGCAGGAAATGTAAACAATACGGCTGGTGTGGTAGCTCCAGGAAACTCAGCCGGGATTTTGACGATTGATGGCGATTATGTACAGGGCCCTTCTGGTTCCTTCTTTGTTGAAATCGGTGGTGCTACTGCGGGGTCTCAGTATGATCGGCTTTTTGTTACCGGGAATGTTACTCTCGGAGGGGCGCTGGACGTTGCGCTGATAAACGGGTTTGCCCCTCAGGCCGGCAGCACTTTTAGTGTGCTCCAGGCAGGTGGTGCACTCTCTGGAGCCTTTTCTGCAGTCAATGTTCCTGTGACACCGATAATGACATCAATTTATGAAGCTTCAAGTTTCCATCTAAAAATGGGCATCAGCGGTTCGCTGAATACAGAACAACTCGTGGCGGTTCAGGTCGATCAGGCTAATAATTCCATGCCATCGACTAATATTAGCCTGGATGCTGGCGTAATAAATGCTTCCGTGTCGAGCGGTGTTGGTGGGGTTTACTTAGAAACGGGAGCCGGACAGATCGTTCCCCTTACGCTGACAGCGTCCGCTCCTACAGGCTTTTATACGAATATTGCTACGGGTCAGACGACAATGATCAATGCAGGTAAGTTGCCGGATCCGGGCTTATATCTAAGCAGCGACGGCAAGACTATAGTAGCTATTACAGTTGATCAAGAAACAGGGCAGATTGTTACAATGACTGGAATAGGCAGCAAGTCGGACTTCGATGTTGGGACAAAGACTCAGGTCAAAAAGGCAGGCGTGTGCAGCTAACCGGGGCCGGCCAAGTTTTGTTAATTCGCACTTTAATGAGTTTGATTGGACGTTTTCTTCAACATTAATTTTATTGTTATGAAAAATTGGCCGAGGTTAGTGTTTTCACATATGCGGATATTTGATTTCTAATTGTCTTAAAATGCGCACCGCCCCTAATCCTCAAATCCTCAAGACCGTTCCGCTGCTTTCATCGTTTTCCGATGAGCAGATAGCCACCCTCGCTCCCTGCGTGCAACACCGCAGTTATCCCCGTGGTTCAGCGATCCTCAGGGCCGGTGAAGAGACTGACGCGCTTTACATCATTCTTTCCGGCCGCGTTAAGGTATTGATCCCTGATGAAGAGGGACGGGAAGTCATCCTGACCATGCTGGGTTCACAGGATTACGTTGGCGAAATGGGTCTGCTGGATGACCTGCCGAGTTCGGCAACCGTAGAAACACTGGAACCCTGCGAGATGCTGCGTATTCCGCGCACGGCGTTCCTGTCCTGTATGGAAAGTAATAGCGAAGTGGCCATGCTGGTGCTCAAAAATCTTGTAAAACGGCTGCGCGATGCTGATCGCAAAATCGAGAGCCTGGCGCTGATCGATGTGTATGGGCGGGTTGCCCGGTTGATCATCGATATGGCGGAGTTGACTGATGGCTCGTGGATCGTGCCACGGGCGCCGGCTAAGCAGGAAATTGCCCGCATGATCGGAGCCTCACGGGAGATGGTCAGTCGGGTGATCAAGGACCTGCAGGAAAAAAACCTGATCCGCACTGACAAACGCAAGATAATCGTTCTTGACCGTCAGTCGATGGCGCATCGCGGTTCCACCTGACAGGCGCCTTACCGGGCCCGTTTAAACCGCGCGAACATACCAGAACGTGACATTTTTCACGTTTGTTTCAAACAGTTGTGGCACTGTTCCTGGCGGCGACCGGTCTTTATGGTATAAAAATAAGCTATTCCGGACGACTGAGTTCGGGTATCCGAGTGGTGCCGGGAGTGCGCCAAAGGGAGACGGGAAAATGTATACGATCCAGGGGCTTTTAAAGATAGTTGCAGCGTTTGCGCTGACTTTGATCGCAACCTCTGCCTTTGCGGCAGGGGCTGGTGTCATCACCCATTTGAGCGGCACGATGTCAGTGCAGCGACCGGACGGTTCGGTGCGCATCCTGTCGCAGAAATCCGAGGTTCAGCCCGGTGATGTTCTAACCACACAGCGTGACAGCTACGCACAGATCAATTTTACCGATGGCAGTGCAGCCACCATGCGTCCCAACACGACGATGAAGCTGGAGGCTTATTCGTTCACCCAGGAAAAACCGCAAGGCGATGCGATGCTGATGCGCCTGCTCAAGGGCGGCCTCCGGACGGTGACTGGGCTAATCGGCAAGCGCGGCGACCAGGATGCCTACAAGATCGGCACTTCGACAGCAACGATCGGCATTCGCGGCTCCTCCGGCGATACCGTTGAATGCGCGGCAAACTGTGGCAATCTTGAGCCCGGCACGTACCACACGACCTACACCGGCAGTTACATCATGCAGAACCAGGGCGGCGCCCAATTGATCGGCGAAGGCCAGTTTGGGTTTGCGCAAGATCCCAAGAAGCCCCCGGTGCTGCTGCCCGGCGATCCGGGGCTGAATCTGAGCCAGTTGCCCTTCTCACTTGGTGTCGGTGGTGGTGCAATCCGCGGCGGATCAAGCCAGGAGTGCATTGTTCGCTAATCCGCAGCGCTCTGGCGTTATCGCAAACCCCGCCTTCGGCGGGGTTTGTTTTTGAAGGCGGGTGGATTCGCGCCACTCTTCGGGTGCGTGGGGTTTTTCACTTATAATCATCGGGTTAATCCAACTTGAAGTCATTGCTCCTCGATCCTTATGCCGGCCGACAAAACATTAGATAACAAGGCGGCGCGCAATCCCTTGCCGCCCAAGATTGCGGCTTTGGTCAGGGAGTCGTGGTGGCTGGCGTTTCTCGCTGTTGCCCTTTATCTGCTGCTGGTTCTTTTTACGTTTCACAAGGCGGATCCGGGCTGGTCGCACAGCGTTGTTCCGGAGCGCATCGAGAATGCCGGTGGCGTTGTCGGCGCCTATCTCGCTGACCTGATGCTGTTCGTATTCGGCGTTTCCTCATACTGGTGGGTTGTGCTCTGTGGCGCTCTGGTGCTGTGGGGGTTTCGGCGCATTGAAACCCTTCTGGATACCGACCGTCGATCCTATGCCGTGGCGTTGGTGGGGTTTGTCGTGTTGCTGGTGGCCAGTTGCGGACTGGAGTCGCTGCGACTTTACAGCTTGAAAGCTGCGCTGCCCGGTGCGCCCGGCGGAGCCCTGGGTGCGATTGTCGGAAATGGGCTGGCCAGCCTTGCCGGTTTTACCGGGGCAACGCTGCTGCTGCTGGCGTTGTTCGCAGCAGGCCTCAGCCTGTTCACGGGCACTTCCTGGCTGGGCGTCATCGAGCGTGTCGGCGGCTGGTCCGAGCGCTTTTACGATTTTGTGATCACCAAGCTGCAGGAACGTGAGGATCGCAAGGCCGGGGAAGTTGCCGTCGTCGCGCGCAAGGATGCCGTCGAAGACAACAGGAAAAAAATCGAGGCGCATGAGCCAGTGCGTATTGAACCGCCGCGTGTCGAGATTCCAAAATCGGTGCGGGTCCAGAAAGAAAAGCAGGTACCTTTGTTCGAGGAACTGCCTGATAGCCTGTTGCCACCGCTCAATCTGCTGGATCCGGCGGATGAAAATGTGGAGACCGTGTCTGCCGATACACTGGAATTCACGTCGCGCCTGATTGAAAAAAAGCTGCTCGACTTCGGCGTCGAGGTAAAAGTGCTGGCAGCTTATCCGGGACCGGTGGTAACACGTTATGAAATCGAACCCGCGGTCGGGGTCAAAGGCAGTCAGATCA
This sequence comes from Burkholderiales bacterium, assembly GCA_022841375.1. Lineage (GTDB taxonomy): Bacteria > Pseudomonadota > Gammaproteobacteria > Burkholderiales > SG8-41. The sequence goes on along the minus strand of JALHRQ010000029.1, from coordinate 9,197 downwards.
TCAATCTGGTGCGCGACCTGGCGCGGGCATTGTCGGTGCTGAGTATCCGCGTGGTCGAGACCATCCCCGGCAAGAGCTGCATGGGCCTCGAGATTCCCAACCCCAAGCGGCAGATGGTTCGCCTGTCAGAGATTCTCAGTTCCCAGGTTTACGCCGACATGATTTCGCCGCTGACCATGGCGCTGGGCAAGGACATTGCCGGCAACCCGATTGTCGCTGACCTGGCCCGCATGCCGCATCTGCTGGTCGCCGGCACCACGGGCTCCGGCAAATCGGTGGCGATCAACGCGATGATCCTGTCGTTGCTCTACAAGGCGCCGCCGTCGCAAGTACGGTTGATTCTGGTTGATCCGAAGATGCTTGAGCTTTCGGTTTATGAAGGCATACCGCATTTGCTGGCGCCGGTGGTGACTGACATGCGTCATGCTGCGAATGCGCTCAACTGGTGTGTGGGCGAGATGGAGCGCCGCTACAAGCTGATGTCGGCACTGGGTGTGCGCAACATGGCCGGTTTCAACCAGAAAGTGCGCGAGGCGATCAAGAAAAAAGCGCCGTTGAATAATCCGATTGCTTCGACGCCGGAAAATCCGGTGCCGCTACTGGAGATGTCGCTGATCGTGGTGGTCATCGACGAACTCGCCGATCTGATGATGGTGGTGGGCAAGAAAGTCGAAGAACTGATTGCGCGGCTCGCACAAAAGGCGCGCGCTGCCGGCATCCACCTGATTCTCGCCACGCAACGGCCTTCGGTGGACGTAATTACCGGCCTGATCAAGGCCAATATTCCCACCCGCATTGCGTTCCAGGTTTCTGCGAAAGTTGATTCACGCACGATTCTCGATCAGATGGGGGCCGAAGCACTGCTGGGGCAGGGCGACATGCTGTTCCTGCCGCCGGGTCATGGTTTCCCGCAGCGTATTCATGGCGCATTTGTCGACGATCAGGAAGTGCACAAGGTGGTCGAATATCTGAAGAGCCTGGCCAAGCCGCAGTACATCGATGAGATTCTGGAAAGCCCGGAGACAGCCACTGACGGCGGTATCGACGGCGCCGAAGGCGGCGACGCCGAGGCCGATCCCCTTTACGACCAGGCTGTGGCTATCGTGCTCAAGACGCGTCGGCCGTCGATCTCGCTGGTGCAACGTCATCTTCGCATCGGTTACAACCGCGCCGCGCGACTGATCGAGCAAATGGAGCGCGCCGGCCTGGTGTCGACGATGCAGTCCAACGGTAATCGCGAAGTCCTGGCGCCGGCCTCGGCGACGGACAACGACTAAACGGTTAATTCGCGCAATGGCAAAACTTTTTGCCCTGGGCGTGATCTGACTCTCCATGTCCATCCGTTTGTTGTTGTGTCTGCTGTTGTGGGTGCCGGTCGTCAAAGCGGCTGAAGAGCCGCCGCGCGGCATGGCCTTCGAGGTCTATATCCGGCTGGAACACGGCATGACCGAGGGCGACCTGCTGCTGCGGGCCGGAAAGCCCGACCACCGCGCCAACGACAATATCCGTGAAGGCCTGAAGACGTTTTATTACTATCCAACTTCTGCTAATCCCCACCTGACGACGATTACGCTGCGTTCCGGGCGGATCGTCAATATCGAGCGCATACGCCGGAGCCAGTGATGAGAGTATTGCTGATTGTGTTTTTTTTGATGCCGCTGACTGTTTCTGCAACGGCGACTGATGCGTTAAAGGTTTTTCTCACCCAGACGCAGACGGTCAAGGCGCGCTTTGCCCAGATGGTGCTCGATAAAAACCTGAAGCCGCTGCAACAGGCGCAGGGCGTGATGCAGTTTTCGCGGCCTGGAAAATTTCGCTGGGATTATCTCAAACCCTATGAACAGGTCATTGTCGGCGACGGCACCCGGCTGTGGATTTACGATAAGGATCTAAACCAGGTCTCGGTGCGCAAACTGGATGGTGCGCTGGGCGCCAGCCCTGCCGCGCTGCTCTCCGGCAGCAATGACCTGGAGCGGGACTATAAGCTGACAAATCTGGGCGTGGACAAGGGTTTGGACTGGCTTGAGGCCATTCCCAAAAACCGCGACACCGTGTTCGAACGTGTGCGCATGGGGTTTGGCAAGTCAGGGCTGGAGGCAATGGAACTCCGTGACCAGTTCGGTCAAGTCACCGTGATCACCTTTGCCGACGTCGAGCGCAATCCTCGCATTGCTGCTGATGTATTTCGTTTCACGCCGCCCAAGGGTGCGGATGTGATTACGGAATGAGTCAGGGTGATCAGCGGTGAGCGACCTGTTCGCCAAACGCGAGCCCGATGCGCCGCTGGCCGAGCGCCTGCGGCCGCGCACACTGGATGAAGTTGTCGGCCAGCAGCATCTGCTGGGGCCCGGCAAGCCCCTGCGGCTGGCGTTCGAGGCCGGCAAACCGCATTCGATGATCCTGTGGGGGCCGCCGGGCGTGGGCAAGACCACGCTGGCACGCCTGATGGCCCAGGCCTTTGAAGCCGAATTCATCGCCATCTCCGCGGTGCTTTCAGGGGTCAAGGAAATCCGTGAGGCGGTGGCACGCGCAGAGATCGTGCTGCAGCAGTCCGGCCGGCGCACGATTCTGTTCGTCGACGAAGTGCACCGCTTCAACAAGTCGCAGCAGGATGCGTTTCTGCCTTTTGTCGAGCAGGGGCTGATCACGTTTATCGGTGCGACCACCGAAAACCCCTCGTTTGAGGTGAACGGTGCGCTGCTGTCGCGGGCTGCGGTTTACGTGCTGCAGCCGCTGACGGCGGCGGACCTCGCCGAGCTGGTTGTGCGAGGTGTTTACAAGTCATTGTTTTTATTCAGTTTATCAGACGCCGCCCGGGACAGTCTGGTGGTCTATGCCGACGGCGATGCGCGCCGCCTGCTCAATATGGTGGAGCAGATCGCAACCGCCGCAGAACAAACCAAGTGCACCGAAGTCGATGACGACTTTGTCAAACAGACGCTGACGCAGAGCCTGCGCCGCTTCGACAAAGGTGGTGATGCGTTTTATGACCAGATCTCGGCGTTGCACAAGTCAGTGCGCGGTTCGTCACCCGATGCCGCGTTGTACTGGCTGACGCGCATGCTCGATGGCGGCGCGGATCCGCTGTACATGGGGCGGCGTTTGATCCGCATGGCGGTAGAAGACATCGGCCTCGCGGACCCGCGCGCATTACGAGTGGCACTGGATGCCTGCGAGACTTACGAGCGCCTTGGTACGCCGGAAGGTGAACTGGCTTTGGCGCAGGCCGCGTTGTATCTGGCGGTCGCGCCGAAGAGTAACGCCGCGTATATGGCTTACAACCGTGCGCGTGAACTGGTGCGCAACGATCAATCGCGCCCGGTGCCGGAACATCTGCGCAATGCGCCGACCAAGCTGATGAAGGAACTGGGCTACGGGCGCGAGTATCGCTACGCGCATGATGAGCCGGGTGCCTATGCCGCTGGAGAAACCTATTTGCCGGACGGCATGAAGTCACCGGAACTTTATCAGCCGACCGACCGCGGGCTGGAAGCAAAAATCGCCGACAAGCTCGCGCATTTGCGCACGCTCGACCGCGACAAAAATAAATAAGTCTTTGTTTTTAAAGTATTTTATTTAAAGCCGTAAAGACGCGCCGGATTGTCGACCAGTACCTTGCGGCGCAGGGCCTCATCCGGCACCCACTGCGCAAGCAGATCTGCCAACACATGATCCTCCGGCATCAATGCCCGTGCGCCCGGATGCGGCCAGTCGGTCCCCCAGACGATGCGTTCCGGCGCCGCCGCAACCAGCGCACGAGCCAGCGGCGTGACGTCGGGATACGCCGGCGCATTCTTCGACACGAAATACGGCCCCATGATTTTCGCCCAGCAGTTGTCGCGCTGGACCAAACGGCGCAAGGCCTGGAATGCCGGCGACTCGATGCCGTCAGCCGCCGGGCAGCGCGCAAAATGATCAATGACGATATCGATCTGCAACTCGCCAAGCCGTGCTTCAGCTTCCGGCATTTTCGACAGATCGAGATAAAACTGCAGGTGCCAGCCTAGTGCTTTAAGGCGCGGCGCGAGCCGTTCGCCGTCAGCCAGCGTCAGTCCTTCGGTTTCGGAAGCGAGGTTGATGCGCACGCCGCGCACGCCGGCGACATGCAGTTCCTCAAGCTCGCGGTCGGTAATGCCGGCTTCCACCACGGCAATGCCGCGCAGCGCATGCAGTCCTGAACGCAAGGCGTCAACCATGCAGCTGTTGTCGGTGCCGTAGACGCTGGGCTGCACCAGCACGCCGCGGTCGCAGCCGTTGTTTTTCAGCATGGCCACGTAATCGACGGTGACCGCGTCCGGCGGGATGTAGGCAGCGCCCGGCAGATACGCAAAGCGTTCCTGCGGACCAAAAACATGGGCATGGCAGTCGGTCGCGCCCTGAGGAAACCGCGTCTGCGGCGTACGGGTGTGCGGGATGAAGCCGGGGATGTTCGGTGTGCGTATGTTGGACATGATGATGTGTCGTCTGAAAGAGGGGCGACTGTAGGAGGGCGGTCGCCGGGCTGTCAAGGACTGGCTGGCCGGAGTGATCTAAACGATAATGTCGGCTCTTTTTACGACTTGGACCGGCCATTGTTCCCGTTAAGCTGCAGACGGGCTTTTAATGGTTGATTAAGGCAGACATGCTCGACATACAGATATTAAGGGCGGACACCGCGGCGGTTGCAGCGCAGCTGGCGGATCGCGGTTACACGCTCGACGTGGCGCAATTCACGGCCCTCGAGAATGAACGCAAGGCAATCCAAACCGAAACGCAGGATCTGCAGGCGCGCCGCAATGCGCTGTCGAAGCAGATCGGCCAGCTGAAGGCGAAAAAAGAGGATGCTTCTGCGCTGATGGCCGAGGTCAATGCCCAGGCCGAGCAGCTGAAAGCTCTTGAAGGCAAGCTCGAAGACGTGCAGCAGCGGGTTAGCGATTTCCTATTAAATGTGCCTAACGTCCCACACGTCAGCGTGCCCGCGGGTCGGGATGCCGATGCCAATGTGGAAGTGCGGCGTGTTGGCGAGCCTAGAAAACTTGCATTTGAGGCCAAGGATCATGTCGATATTGGCGAAGGTCTCGGTGGGTTGGATTTTGCTACAGCCACTAAGATTACAGGTGCTCGCTTTACCCTTATGAGGGGCGGAGTCGCAAGATTGCATCGTGCATTGGCGCAGCTAATGCTGGATGTTCATACTGAAGAACATGGTTATACCGAGATCTATGCGCCGTATATTGTTAACGACTTGTCCATGAAAGGGACGGGCCAGCTCCCGAAATTTGAATCGGATCTTTTTCAAGTTAGTTTCGGTGGTATTTCTGGCAAACGAGCAGGTGCTGATATTTATGTCGATAAAATCAATAAAGATGGAACTGTTCCAGATGATGTAACACATGTGGTTGAAGAGCGATTTTGGTATTTGATACCGACTGCTGAAGTTCCGATTACTAATATAGTTCGCAATGAAATAGTCCCGCGAGACCAGTTGCCGTTGAAGTTTGTTTGCCATACACCGTGTTTCCGTAGCGAGGCGGGTTCCTACGGCAAGGACACCCGCGGCATGATTCGTCAGCACCAGTTCGACAAAGTAGAGCTGGTGCAGATCATTCATCCGGAGCAGTCATACGCAGGCCTGGAAGAACTGACCGGTCACGCCGAAACCATCCTGAAAAAACTTGAACTGCCGTACAGGGTCATGGCTTTGTGCACCGGCGACATGGGGTTTTCGTCGGCCAAAACCTATGACATCGAAGTCTGGCTCCCGGGACAGAGCGCCTACCGCGAGATTTCATCGTGCAGCAACTTCGAAAATTTCCAGGCGCGGCGCATGCAGGCGCGGTTCCGCAACGACAAGAACAAGCCGGAGCTGGTGCACACCCTTAACGGCTCCGGGCTGGCGGTCGGACGCACGCTGGTGGCCGTGCTGGAGAATTACCAGCGGGCCGACGGTGGGGTGGATATTCCCGCAGCCCTGCAGCCCTATATGGGCGGGTTGAAGGCGCTGGAGCCCGTGCGCTAATGCGCTGACGCTGGTAGAATCCGGCCCCTCGGCACTTTTGTAACGGCATCAGGTTTTCGGAGAGGTGGCAGAGTGGTTGAATGTACCGGTCTCGAAAACCGGAATACGCGCAAGCGTATCGTGGGTTCGAATCCCACCCTCTCCGCCAGAATGTATTAACCTAACCCCATCAAGGGGTTAGGTTATACTTTCCCGCAGAAGGTAGTCCAGAGCAGTGGGCCAGAAAGGCTCACGACATGAGACTGCCCGCGCGACTCAAGCGATCAAAACACGGTATCTATTACTTCAGGCTCGTGATCCCGGCGCCGCTGCGCGCTGCGATCGGCAAAACGGAACTGAAGAAATCGCTGCACACGCGTGATCCGAAAACAGCACAGCAGCTCGCATACACCATTAATGCTGAGCTCGCGGGGCGTTTACAGGGGGTGTGGAAGGCGATGGCTACTGACGACGATAATCCCTTAGGGTTGCCGCCTCACGTGCTCAAAACATGGACGGCGGATATCAAGAAGGGGCAGTTTTCTGCAGATACTGCGGCGGATCAAAGGGGGCTTCATTCCTTTCTCGACAATTACCTGGAGAAGGTTTCCCGCGCCATGAACCCAGACGAGGCGGCCGCCCACGCCGCCAAAGTCAAAGCATTTGAGGCATTGATTTCGAAAGGTTTTGCCAAAGTTGCGACGCCACCCGGAATTAATGAGATTCGCTTCAAGGAAGCAATGCCCAAGTATGCGGAGCACCTGGCGAGCATTAACAACAATAAAGGCACAGTCACTAAATACGTTGCTGTTGCCCGTGAGTTTGAGAAATCGGTCAATCCGGATTCATTTGTTCACACCGTTACTGTTAACCACATTCTTAGGTTCAAAGAAGAACAAGAGCAGAAAAAACTGAGCGCCACGACCATCGACAACAAGATTATCTCCTTGTCGAAGTTCTTTAAGTGGGCTGTTTCGAAACTTCATTATCCGAATACGGATCTGCCAACTAAAGGTCAGATCACGCTGAATAAAAGGCAGAGAAAGAGTTTATCTCAAGGTTACGAGCGATTCACATTCGATGAACTTGAGATAATCTTTGATCCAGATAAGTATTCGCACGCGACTCGTCGTCAGCCAGAACGTTTCTGGTTGCCCATTCTCGCGCTATTTACTGGCGCGAGAATCGAGGAGTTGTGTCAGTTGCATGAGGCGGATATTAAGTTCAGGGATGGTGTTTCATACCTTGATATCAACGAATATGACGACAAGAATGTGAAGACAGAGGCGTCGGTTAGGGAGGTGCCGCTTCATCCTGTCCTCATTCGCTTGGGGTTTCTCAAATATGTCGATGCTGTTCGGTCTTTAAGACTTGGTAGCAAGGGGGTGTTTCCGTACCTGCAGCCAAATAAGCTTGGGGTGCTATCAAGTCCTGCTTCAAAGCAATTTAATAGATACCTCAAGTTTGTGGGGATCAAGACCACAAGATCAAAAGCATTTCATTCGTTTCGGAGTACGGCGAATCAGGAATTAACCGATCGTGGTGTTGGGCTTGAGTTGCGATGTCATTTGGTGGGCCACGATCTCAACAATGAGAATATCGATTCGTACCGAGACAAGCTGCCTCTAAAAGAATTAAAGTCTGCGATCACAAAGCTGAAATATGAGAAAGAAAAGAGCCGTGGTATCAAAGAAGTGATTGATTGGAATGCTCTGCATTTTGATGTGTCAGCTGCAGGCAAGCGAGTGCTGGAGTTGATGAAGAGCGTTCCTGCAGAAACTGCGCGCCGCAGCAAAATAGTTACCCGCGGCAATCGTGATAAAGCTGGAGGTGGCTCGAAACGGGGTGTCAGACGCATTAAAATATAGGCTGGGAAGGCCGCAATTTTTGATTTTTTACGATGGCGATCAAACTTACTTGAAATATCAAGAAAATAGCTTTTCAAATTATTGACTTCCAAGCCCTACGGGTTAGAAAATCGTAACGTGGTCCTGTGAAAAATGCGCGGAAGCGCAGTTTCCGGGGCCATTTTCTTTTGGTGATGAGGCCGGACCTGCTTCCCGCGAGATCAACGAGGAAAACTATGAACGGAAAAACATCCGGAGTGGTGAAGTCGAAAACGCGCGAGAAATTCGACTTGGCGGTGCAAAGACTAAGCTCGCTTGTTTCGCTCATTGCCACCAAAGCATCGGGGAAGACTAAGGCGCAATACAAAAAAATATTTAAGCGTGTAAGCCAACTTGAAAACTTAATCGAGAAGGCTCAAAGAGCGGGGGTGAAAAGAACGTTTTATGTATACCGTGCTGCTTGGCTTTACGGATACAAGGAGGTCGCTAAGAGTTATCTCGCGACACTATCAGAAAAGTACGTGAACCCACAGAAAAATCCACAGTTAGAAGATTTTGAAAATGTAAATTATCTAATCAAACGTATTGAGAAATACCCTCCTGACCCTGGGCATAAAAGAAAAGATGAGCCTGGCAGCGACTGGGGTGGTGGTGAGCGAAGTGTCAAGGCTATCAGTAAGCGCGCGGTGGCTTCTCTGATTGGACGAATGGCGGCTAAAACCGGGAAGGATCCGGCTGATCTTGCCTGGGAAGTCATCGAAAATAATATTGAATCATGTAAATTCGCATGGCACATTGCAGCGATTTGGTGCATTGGTGCGAGAACTGCCGAGTTTGATCGGCGAGAGGTAATGAAGGGGGTTCGAGTAATTGCGCGAGGTGGTCACTTAGAGTTCACGATCTATGGGGCAAAGACCTCGGGTGGGCGGCATGGTCAACCGATGCGTTTGATAAAGATAAAAGCTGAAAATAAGCCGGCCTGCGCGCTATATGAACATTGCAAAAAGGAATCCAAAGGTGTTTTGTTGGAGGCGCAAGCAGAGCAATTGCAAGACGCATTTACCCACTGGTCAAGTAAAGTGCAGGCCTGGGTGGGGCGAAAATGGAAGGTTACTTCATACGTTGCCCGGCATCGATTTGCGTCGATCGCAAAACACTCTCTACATGATCCAGTTAAGGTTGCGTATGCGATGGGTCATCGAACGGATCGTTCACAGCAATACTATGGGACGATTCAACAATACAGCGGAGGGGTGTTGATTTCCACCCAAAACTGAGCCACTTTTGGGGTTAGTTTTCACAGAAATTTGAGCCACGCATAGACACTACCCTGCTCAAAACATGAGCAGGGGTTGCAGGAGTGATCAACGTGG
>JALHRQ010000028.1 GCA_022841375.1 Burkholderiales bacterium | reverse complement strand
GCCAACGTGGATCGTTACGACCAACTGAGAGGAAATCGACATGCAGCATGATGCGATGGTCACGAACCTGAAGTCACTCAAGCTCTTTGGCATGGCGCAGGCGGTGGATGAATTGGCCCGGCAAGGCGCGCCGGCCTATCAAGCGGCGCAGAATGTGCTGGGCGATCTGCTCAAAGCGGAAATGGCTGAGCGTGAGGTCCGATCAGTGGCCTACCAGATGAAGGCTGCCCGCTTCCCGACTTACCGGGATCTGGCTGGATTCGACTTCAGCCAGAGCCCGGTCAACGAAGCGCTGGTGCGCCAGTTGCACCGTTGTGAGTTCCTTGAGCAGGCCTACAACATCGTGCTGGTGGGTGGGCCGGGAACGGGCAAGACACACCTTGCCACAGCGCTGGGTGTGCAGGCGATTGGACATCATCGCCAGCGAGTTCGCTTCTTCCCGACCATCGAACTGGTCAATGCGTTGGAGCAGGAGCAAGCCTGTGGCCGCCAAGGCCACATCGCGATGCGATTGATGCATGCTGATCTGGTGGTTCTGGACGAGCTGGGCTATCTGCCATTCAGCCAGGCGGGAGGCGCCTTGCTGTTTCATCTGATCAGCAAGCTCTACGAGCGGACCAGCGTGGTGATTACGACCAATCTGAACTTCGCCGAGTGGGCCAGCGTATTTGGTGACCCGAAGATGACCACGGCGCTGCTCGACCGGCTCACCCACCACTGCCATATCCTTGAAACCGGGAACGAGAGTTACCGCTTCAAGAACAGCTCAACTCAACCCCGAAAGGAACCCCGAACCAGAAAGATATCCACAACCTGAGGCATAATAAACATTGAAAAGGGGTGGCTCAAAATTCAATGAAAAACCCGGCTCAGAATTCAGTGGAAATCAACACACTGGGCCCACAAAGGACGTCGCACATGCGATTCCTGGTGGGAGAACGAAACCGAATGGCACCGCGCTTGGAAAGGACAGTTTCCCGACAGCTGGCAGGAAATTGTCCACCAAACCGATAACGGAGAGAAACACATAGCAGATGTAAAGACCGATCAGGGGTGGGTAATTGAATTTCAGCATTCTCACATCAAACCCGAAGAGCGTCGGTCTCGCGACGTTTTTTATCGGAAGTTGGTGTGGGTCGTCGATGCAACGCGACGAAAGACAGACGCAGCGCAATTCCGCAAAGCGTTGGAAGCAAGTGCGCCGGTCGGTGGCAGTCCCCATATAAGGCGAGTGCGCACGGATGAGCGCGGACTTCTTCGCGAATGGTCAACCAGTCCTGCGCCCATTTTTTTTGACTTCGGCAAGGGGCCGACACTTTGGTGGCTCATCGCTAGGCGCGCCGATGAACCGGCGTATGTCGCATCGTTCCCACGTAGTGATTTCATTACCATTCATCACGGTAAGGGGCCAGAAGGAGCTCGCGATTTCGATGAGTTCATGAGGACCATTAACGAACTAGTCGCGTCATACAACGCACGTCTTCGTTCTCAGGCGTTGGCACGAACGTCGGTGCAACCTACCGTCTACCAGCAGTATTTGGCCCGCAGGAAAGTGCGGCGGCGTCTTTAAAATCAAATGTGGCCCCAGGCCTGCAAGTTGCTGCGTTCGCCGGATTGCCAATCGCTGTGGCTGGCTGTAGGGCGGTATGTCCGGATTCGGCGGGTAGCTGTCCATCAGCGATGTTCTCTCAACCGTCCGCTTAGGCCGATGAATGGCCGTCAGTCGGTGCGGACGTTGTCAGAAAATCTTCGATTGAGCGAATTTTCTACGCCACGGCGTAACCTTTTGATCGAGCGTCATGTATCACTACCATTGATAAGCTCCGCTATTTCAGCCGCGATTTCCTCGACCGTGTGAAGTGCTGTGTTGCGAGCAAGCCGATCAGCAAGCGACGGACTGAACGCTATGACCTCCTGCTTCGACAATTTGTGCCAGATGGGAAGGAGAATCTGCTCACCTGTATCGGCTTTGGTTACGATCCCGTCGAGTTCGTAGTTTGTCCAGCCTTTCGCAATAAACGAGGGCGAGAGAACCACTAGACCGAAACGGCTGTTTGCAAGGCCCTGGTCAATCTTTCTTCGCAGGCTGTCACCAATGCGCAGTTCGAATTCGTCGTACCAGACGCGCAACCCTTCAGATTGAAGAGCGGTGGCAAGGGGACGAACAACCTCGTCCTTGTCTTCTGAGGCATGCGAGATAAAAACGTCGTACACCTGCGTGGATTGACCTACGGGTGGAGGAGCATCTCTGCGTATGAGAGAGGGTGCGCTTGACAGTGGCGCTTCTCGAATCTCAGGTAACTGACCAGGAAGCACACGGAATGATGCTTTGACGTGGCCAGCAAGCCCCTGCATATCGACTACGGCGTACCAGTGACCAGAACTCGGAATTGCCAATGTCACTGGCGATTTTGTTGCTCGGCCACCAAAAAACCGATGCTGGCGGCCGTTCCGATAGCTGTTGAAATTCGAGCTATCCAACAATCGACAGTTGGCGGAATTTCCTGACAGCGTGAACTGCACAAGCTCACCCCGCGTTCGGTGCCCAAGATCACTATGGATGAATTGCATAAGTGCTGTTCGCTCCCTGTGAAATGTATGACCCCTAACCCGCGTGTGATCTACGCGTTGCTGTTTGAAGCGGTGTCGGCCACGTTGATCGAATTCGGCACCAAGTCTGTCTTGAAAACCCATCAACACCGGCAACCCTGGAACAAAGGCAAACTGATTGGTCAAAAGCCGCCGCTAAAGCCGAAGGACATCTGGGCTATCCGAATTCAGCTACAGAACGCGCGGCAGGTCCGAGACTTGGCAATGTTCAACATCGCTATAGACAGCAAGGGCCCCAGCGTAAACCACTGCTTCATCGAGTAGCTTGTCCTGATCCGCCATATTCCCCTCAATCTGTAGGCGCCTAACGTGGAGATGTGCAGCGCGCACAGCGCGTCCGAACGAGCGCAGGGTCAGACCGCACTTTGGCTCACCCCAACAAGTGCCGCAGCCGATGCCGGCGTTTCAATATGACCACCAGCCAAAGCGATGAGCTTCGGCTTCTTTAATTCCTTGTGGAAATTGTCGTCAGATGTGACAAAGACATCGCGTTTATGCCAAGCATGACTCCAGAACGCTTGGACGTCGCACTTCGCATTCTTCCACTTTCTATCCCGCGTCTCCACGGTTGAATCGAGACCATTTGCAATACAGTAGTCTGACCACAGAAGTGGAATATTCGGAAACAGAATCTCGTGAATAGATCGTTCTAGCACTTGCATTTCTTCGTTAGACCAAAGACTAGCATCCCAAAATGTGACATCGAAGTACAGCATGGGATGCAGCAACTCCAGATGCCCTAGACTGAGAGACACCAAGCGCTCCTTAAATGTTGATAAGTTTTCAAGGCGCCCATTGTCCTTCTGCCGTTCGGATGCCGAAATGGCAACGAGGGCAACGTCTGCTTTTCGCTCCGCGTTAGCGTTAACAAGAGATCGAACTGTCTTCGCTTCGGCAGCTCGGTTCGATGTCGGATCGGTGCGCACTTCGTCCAAGGCAATGACGCAGTTGGTATCAAGCGATAGCGAAAGCATGAGGTGCGGCCTAACGTGAAGTAGTTGACATTTTTAGTCGCCAAATTCAGGTGCCACTTTTAGTTGACGTTTTGCACCATACCGGTACCTATAATATGCCAGTGTCACACGCCCATCTCAATACATTGGCGATTCAGCGCTTACACTTTGTCATCTCACCGGCTCCAACCGCGCCATCACCCCATACCGCTCATCGGTCAGCAGATAAACCAAGCCAACTGAAGCCGAGTCTTGCCGGCCAAAGGAGATCGGGCTGCCGTGTACGCGGCCCCGACCATGCATGCACCCGAATCCCCGCCCGCGAATTGGCTGCGCTCGGGAACTGCCGGCGCGAGGCGACACACTGTCAGCAATGCTGACAGTGTGACGGCAACGCCAGTAGCAGCTGGCCGGTTGTTGCGCTGCGGGGACAAGTTACTTCAGTTCATAGTTCAGTTCTCTGATTGCTCCTGTTTGTTGCTGGTTTGCTATTTGCTGCCGTGCCTGGTGTGTCCTGCTGGTCTGGTTAGTGTTTCTGTCCGTCCCGAACGCTAAGCGTGTCGGGATCTACAAGGGACTCGGGACACCACTCCCGATTTGTGCAGAGTATTCTGTTGCTTGCCACGGCTGCACCCGTTCTTGGCGTCGATGGTGCTTTCCTGTTGGAAGTCGGTCCATCGAATTGAGCCATTGACCCAGGGCTCGGAGGGGCGCCTCTTCGGCGCGGCTTTGCACGTAGCCCGCGGGGAGCGGGCATGAGGGCAGACCGTATTGCGCGGTCCGACTTGACGACGGGTCAGAGAGCCCGTCACTGGGGGTCGTCACTTGCGCCAGCCACCTGAAAGTCCAGGCTGACTGGAGCATTGCGCGCATCGTCACTACCGGCGATGCCCGTAGTAACGATGCGACTGGCGCAGACTATTGCTGCAGTAAAACGAGGGAACCTTGGCGCAGCGAACCTGACGGATGTTGCACCGGGTGGTGCATGACTACTGACGATTACCTCCGGCCTTGCGGCCACCGGCTTTCAGGAGATCAGACCGGTTTCGGGCGCTCTTGCGAGCAGGCGATGCGCTGACGGGCATCATTCGGGCTGTAGGAGCCACCTTTGAAATCATATGTTTGACCGACACACCATCGGCGAGTTCCAGGGACTTTGCGCCTGAAGAAGCTTGGGCCGGTGTTAACAATGCTGACAGTAGCCTCGAACAAAGAACGATTCGGCGAAGCCGTTGACGCGTTTCTGCGGCTACTGGACAAAAAGTGTCTCTGATCGATTTCGCTGACAGGGACGGCGCCATCGAGCTTTGCGATATCGCGTGATCATGTTCACCAGATGAATACGATAGCTGCGTGGAATTACCCGGGTTTCGGCCGACCGATTCGGGTATCGCGCTCCCTTTCCTCATTCTGCCGTGCGTATTCGCAGAAGGACACCACATCCGGCGCAAGCGGCAGCGTGCACGGCTCGATCCTGATCATGGAATTCGGGTGAACCCACCCGCCGAATCGCCGCTCCCACAGCTTCCCCTTTTTCGTCAGCTCTTGAACCCGATAACAGTATCCGCTCCGGCCACGCGGTTCGATATCAACGATCAGATACCGGTTTGCTCTCGACGGCTCAGCGATCGGGACGACTAATATCTGCACGTAAATCTCGAAGGGACTCATGGCAATGGCGCGCGCCCGGTACAGGTAACGAAGCTCCTCCTCCGCTTGCTTCTGAAGTTCACATGCCTGATCAAAACGTGAACTGCGGAGTCGATTCTCTCCAGGCACCGGTCTGCGCCTGCGGTAATCGCTAATAGACCGGGAATAAGCCGCACTCCAGGACCGCCTTGCAGCGGATAGTTCTTTCTTGACTGCCGCTATCTGCACTTTGAGAGACGCCGTGTCGCGTGACAAAACCGTGCGTTCTTCCATTGGAATAGCCCCTGTCATCTGTGAAGTGTGCAACTGGACTTTACCTTTGTTATCGGCAACAACAGGACGCATATCCGTGCGGCCCCATATTCTGCACCGGGCAGCAGCAATCGTGCATGAACGAGGCCTCAAATCGCCTTGCAAAACCCGCTGCATTCTGCAAGTGGCGTTTCAAACAAAGAACGAATCATCCTGCAGTCAGCTCCGGTTACCCACCGCCCGCTCCGTGCGTGCCAGAGAAGGGCCGCCCGCATCGGACCGTGGATAACCGGGAAGTTCACGGCGTCAGCAGTCTCGACCGTGCCTGCGTCAAGAAATTTTATTTTCTGGTTGTCAAGCGTTTTTGAGGCTTCATCGAGGCCTCAATTCGGGATCACAACGACTGCCGGGCATGGAAAGATCCCGCCACCTTCCATTACCAGTTACGAGGTGACGAACATGACCCAGACTATCCAGCGGGAGCTTGCGATTCTTCGACGCAAGCAGGTCCAGATGCGCACAGGACTTTCGCGCAGCACGATCTATCAGTACATCAAGGACGGCGTATTCCCGAAGCCCGTACAACTCGGTCCGCGTGCGGTCGGCTGGCTCGAGTCGGAGGTGATCGAGTGGATCGCCGAACGGGTGAAGATCGCCCGGGACAACAACCGGTCACTATCGAAGTGACGCACATGCATGGCTGCCGACAGCATGGTATCTGCAAGGCGGCAGAGAGTGGTCGTTCAACGCATGCTCTTGCCATGCACGCTCGGCAATGGAACCTTGACTAATAGCGCGCAACTGAACTCCCGCACCTCTCCCATACAGAATTGCGTCGAACGCAAACTGCATTAAGTCAGTTAGACTACGTTATCAATCAATTGACTGGAATTTCTGCCACATAGGCCAGAACATCAAAGAAACAGCCCTATGAGCAACGGCACCACTACTGTCAACGAACTCGAATCCCATCTCTGGGAAGCCGCCAACATCCTGCGCGGCCCGGTGGATGCAGCAGACTTCAAAACCTATGTATTCCCCTTGTTGTTTTTCAAGCGCATCTCCGATGTGCATGACGAGGAATACCAAACTGCGCTGACTGAAGCCGACGGCGACGAGGAATACGCCCTCTTCCCGCAGAACTATCGTTTCCAGATTCCCGGGAATTGCCGCTGGGAGGATGTGCGCGCCGTTACCACCAATGTCGGCCAGGCGCTGCAAACAGCCATGCGCGGCATAGAGAAGGCCAACCCCGAAACTCTCTACGGGATTTTTGGTGACTCGCAATGGACCAACAAGGACCGACTGCCCGATGCGCTGCTGCGCGACCTGATTGAGCATTTTTCGCGCATCAATCTCGGGAATGCAGCCGCCCAAGCCGACATCCTCGGCCAGTCGTATGAATACCTGATCAAGAAATTCGCCGACGCCACCAACAAGAAGGCCGGCGAGTTTTACACTCCGCGCTCGGTGGTACGGCTGATGGTCAATATCCTCGACCCGCGCGAAGGTGAATCGATCTACGACCCGGCCTGTGGCACCGGCGGCATGCTGCTCGAAGCCATACACCATGTCCATGAACACCACGGTGACGACCGCACACTGTGGGGCAAGCTGTTCGGCCAGGAGAAAAACCTCACCACGTCGGCCATCGCGCGCATGAACCTGTTCCTGCACGGCGCGGCGGATTTCCGGATCGTGCGCGGTGACACGCTGCGCAACCCGGCGTTTTTCACCGGCGACAGCCTCGCCACCTTCGATTGCGTCATCGCCAACCCGCCCTTCTCGCTGGAAAAATGGGGCGAGGAAGTCTGGTCCAGCGATCCCTACGGCCGCAATTTCGCCGGCATGCCGCCGGGCAAGAGCGGCGACTACGCCTGGGTGCAGCACATGATCAAGTCCATGGCGCCCAAGACCGGGCGCATGGCTGTCGTGCTGCCACATGGCGCGCTGTTCCGCATGGGCGCCGAAGGTGCGATCCGCAAAAAAATCCTTGGCATGGACCTGCTCGAAGCGGTGATCGGCCTCGGACCCAACCTGTTCTACGGCACTGGGCTGGCCGCCTGCATCCTGATATTTCGTCAGCGCAAGACGAAGGATCGCAAAAACAAGGTGCTGATCCTCGATGCCTCGAAAGAATTCAAGACCGGCCGCGCCCAGAATGAATTGCTGCCGGAACACATCGAGCGCATCCATGGCTGGTATCGCGACTACAAGGATGTTGAAGGTGTTGCCCGTGTGGTCACGCTGGACGAAATCGCCGCCAACGATCACAACCTGAACATCCCGCGCTATGTCGAACCGAAAGCCGCCACGGAAACGCTCAGCGTTGACGAGGCCATGCAGCAGTTGCGCAAAAGTGCGGATGCCGCGTTTGCCGCCGAAGAAAAACTGATCGCTCTCCTGAAAAAGGAAGGCTTGCTGCATGAGCGATGAACGACTGGAGCGCCCCCGCAAACCCATCCGCTGCCCGAAATGCAACAGCAGGCCGGTGGCGCGCATCGTTTACGGCCTGCCCTATTTCAACGAGCAGGAAGCTGCTGAAGTCGATGCCGAAAAAATCGTCCTCGGCGGCTGCATCATCACCGATGACGATCCCGCATGGCAGTGTGTCGCTTGCGGCCAAGAGATTTATCGCACCCGAAAATGATCATCACTCAGCAACAGCTCGAATCCTACCTCTGGGGCGCCGCCGTGCTGCTGCGCGGCACCATCGACGCCGGCGATTACAAGCAATTCATCTTTCCGCTGCTGTTCTACAAACGTCTATGCGATGTGTACGACGAGGAAACGCAAACCGCACTGGCTGAATCCGGCGGCGACAAGAAATTTGCAGCCTACCCGGAGAATCACCGCTTCCAGGTGCCGCCAGAGGCGCACTGGCGCGAAGTGCGCAAAGCCGCCAAAAATGTCGGCCGCGCGCTGCAGAACGCCATGCGCGCCATCGAAACCGCCAATCCCGACAAGCTCTACGGCATCTTTGGTGATGCGCAGTGGACCAACAAGGACCGTCTGTCGGACGCCATGTTGCGCGACCTGGTCGAGCATTTCTCCTCGCTCGAACTGACCATCGCCAACCTGCCCGAAGACGAACTCGGCCAGGGTTATGAATACCTGATCAAGAAGTTCGCTGACGACTCCGGCCACACCGCCGCCGAGTTCTATACCAACCGCACGGTCGTGCATCTGATGACCGAGATGCTGCAGCCGCAGCCTGCAGAGAGCATCTACGATCCGACCTGCGGTTCTGGCGGCATGCTGCTGTCCGCGATCACTCACCTGCGCCGCCAGAACAAGGAATGGCGCAACGTCCGGCTCTACGGTCAGGAACGCAACCTGATGACTTCGTCGATTGCGCGCATGAACTGTTTCCTGCACGGCATCGAGGATTTCCGCATCGAGCGCGGCGACACGCTGTCAGAACCCAAACTCGTCGAAGCTGACCGGTTGATGCGTTTCGACGTGGTGCTGGCCAACCCGCCCTACTCCATCAAGCAATGGGACCGCAAC
Organism: Burkholderiales bacterium; assembly: GCA_022841375.1. Taxonomy (GTDB): domain Bacteria; phylum Pseudomonadota; class Gammaproteobacteria; order Burkholderiales; family SG8-41. Next base: position 6,332 of record JALHRQ010000028.1, on the reverse strand, counting down.
GCCTTTGGTTCTGACCCCTGGGGCCGCAACCTTTACGGCACACCGCCGCAAGGCCGCGCCGACTACGCCTTCTGGCAACACATCATCCAGAGCATGGCGCCCAAGTCCGGGCGCTGCGCAATCCTGTTCCCGCACGGCGTGCTGTTCCGCCAGGAAGAAGCCGAAATGCGGCGCAAGCTGATCGAGGCCGACCTGATCGAATGCGTGCTCGGCCTCGGACCCAACCTGTTCTACAACTCGCCGATGGAAGCCTGCGTGGTGATTTGCCGCAGCAGCAAGCCCAAGGCCCGGCGCAACAAGATCCTGTTCATCAACGCCATCAACGAAGTCACGCGCGAGCGCGCGCAGAGTTTCCTCACCGACGATCACCTTGAACGCATCGTCAAGGCTTACCAGACGTTCAAGGACGAACCCGGCTTCACCCGCGTGGCGACACTGGAAGACATCCGCACCAAGGACGGCAACCTGAGCATCCCGCTGTATGTCACCCCGGCGACCGAAGCCCGCCAGGACCGGCCCGGTTATGCCGCCGGTAATGGCGACGCCCTGCCCGACGCCATCCGGGCCTGGCTGGACAGTTCAAATCAAGTCCGGTCCGCCCTGAACGACCTGCTTTCCAGCCCGTCTGGACGGTAATTCCCGGCCATCCAGTCCGGGTTACAAGGGTTGTAACCCTCCTTTCTCCCGGGCACGCGAGTGAACCCGGGCATTCAAAGCCCTTGATTTGTCAGAAAAACAGGGGTATTTTCCTGACATCATGGCCGCCAAAAAACAACCGCAATCCATTGATATGAAAACACTTTCCCGTATATACGGGAGGGGTAGGGGTTGCGTGTTCACCCCAAATGACTTTTCCGACCTTGGCAGCCAAGACGCCGTGCATCAGGCCCTGTCCCGGCATGCCCGCGCCGGCACCATCCGCAAGCTGGCGCGGGGCCTGTACGACTATCCACGCCAGCACCCGAAACTGGGGCTGATTCCGCCCTCCGACGAGAATATCGCCAAGGCCCTGAACGGCCGGCATTCCACACGCATCCAGCTTTCCGGGGCGCACGCCGCCAATATGCTGGGGCTTTCCACGCAGGTACCGATGCGCACGGTGTTCCTCACCGACGGCGATTCGCGCAAAGTCCAGCTCGGCCCCCGGCAAATCGTGCTCAAGAAAACCACGCCCCGCCAGATGGCCACCGCTGGACGGGTCAGCGGCCTGGTCATCCAGGCACTGCGCTGGCTGGGTGCGACCAATGTCGATGACAAAGCCATTGCCACCCTCAAGCGGCGCCTGGGCCCCGACGAGAAAAAACAATTGCTCGCCGACATCCGCTACGCCCCCGACTGGGTCGCCCAGGTCATGCGTCGGGTGGCGGCGCCCTGAGATGGACGCCTTCCTCACTCTGGTGCCGGAAGAGCGGCGGCAAATCTGCGAGGCCGTAGCCAACGATCTAGGTCTAAGCCCGGCCAGCGTGGAAAAAGACTTCTGGGTGTGCTGGACGCTGCGCGAACTCTTCACCCTGCCCGGCATCGGCGAACATCTCACCTTCAAGGGCGGCACTTCGCTGTCCAAGGGCTGGCGATTGATCCAGCGCTTTTCCGAAGACATCGACGTGGTCATCGACCGGCAGGCCTTGGGCTTCGAAGGCGAACGTTCACCCGAAGCGGCCACCGGCAGCAATGAACGCCGGCGCCGTCTCGAAGCCTTGCGTACTGCCTGTCAGGCCCACATCCGCGACGCGCTGCGCCCCGCCCTCGAACGACGCTTGCGCGAGCGCATCGGCGGCATGGGGGCGTGGACGCTTGCCGATGACCCCAATGACCCGGCCCAGCAGACGCTGCTGTTCAGTTATCCGGCGAGCATGGAGGTGCCGCGTTATCTCCGGCCGGACGTCAAAATCGAACTGGGCGCACGATCAGACATCGACCCCTCCGCCCAACCCGTCATCCAGCCCTATATTGCGGATGCGCGGCCCGACCTGCTGGGACCCAGCGCGTTTGCCGTGCGCACCATCGATCCCCGCCGCACCTTTCTCGAGAAGGTCTGCCTGCTGCATGAGGAAAGCCATCGCGCCGGGGGCAATGCCCTCGCTGACCGCCTGTCACGCCATTACTACGACCTGTACTGCCTGATCCGCTCAGGCACCGCAGGCGAAGCGCTGGCCGACCCCCATCTGTTCAAACGCGTCGTGGCGCACCGCGAGGTGTTCTTCCGTCGCTCGACCGAAGCGCAGGCCAGCCTGAAGCCCGGCACCCTGCGACTCGTGCCCACTGCGGAGCGCGAACCGGCATGGCGGCGCGATTACGAAACCATGCGGGAAGTCATGTTTTTTGGTGAAGCTCCGGAATTTCTCGAAATCCTCATGGAAATCGAGAAATTTGAAAAACAGTTTAATGCGGGGGCGCCATGAATCTCATTGAAAAACTACCGAAGTTGTTTGAGAGCAAGCCATTAGTTTTACTGCGGTTCGATGAAAGCATTACGAATGGCCTGCACAACTCGTCGCAAGGATTCACGCGATTTACCATCGCAAAGACTCATGAAGTATTTGATGAGTTAAAAGTTCCGACGTTATGTTTGGTCGGACTGGCAACAGGGGAAGATCAGGAGTTTTACATCGGGGTTATTACCTCCAAGGTTGCCGTAAGCACTTTCGATTCCAGAATAACAGTGATAAAGCTACAAGCCCTTACCTTGACATCACTTGCCAAGTTAGCCTCCAAAGTAAGTGGCCGAAATCATCAAAACGCACTAAAAAATAAGTTGGCAACAAAACCACTTGCCATGAAATTGAGCCCGAAGCTCAGCGTGAACGTCATAGAAGTTCTTGCCAAAAATACCAAAAATAAGACGGCAATCGAAAAGGCCGCCTTCCATATCCCACGGCTACGGAAAATCTCCCAAACCGAATGGGCGCAAAACGATGCGATACGGATCGCCGTTGCGGCCTTTGGCCTTGGAAAGTCAGCATCCCCGGAACTTGTTGAGTCATGGGGCAACTCCGAATCCAGCCTGGATTATCTTGACGCTCACGTACTGGAAGATAACGTAATCGCGGTAGATGCGAGCCAAATACCCGACTTTCAATTAATAAGTAAGCACGTGACCGGCCGCGCCGTATTTACAAACACTAACGAGCGACTAGATGTCTATACCGCAAATAAAGGTCCGTTAGAGCAGATGCTTGGCGTCGATCTCATATATATAAATGAAGTGGTCGGCAATACGGTCATGGTTCAATACAAAATGCTGAAGCCAAACCGCACTGGCACGACCACTGACTGGATATTCCGACCAGACACTCAATTAAAAAAAGAAATCGCACGAATGAAGTTACCGCCCGTCGCCGGCCGAATCAAGGACTACCGCCTTTATCGAAATCCATTTTTCTTCAAATTTGTAAGACGGAAAGGCGATGGCATTTCGCATCAATCATTCGTGATTACCCTTGAGCATTTGAACCGAATACTTGGATCAACGACAAGCACAGGTGCCCGAGGGGGAATCCGCGTAAGTTATCAGGGCCTCGATGGCGCCTACCTTAGAGAAGGTGATCTGATTGGCCTGATCCGCTCAGGGTATATCGGAACACACCGCGTTGAATCTGCAGCATTAAATCCAATAATCGAAGCCGTAGCAAAAGGCAATCGCGCGCTGGTGCTCGCGTGGCAGCGACGCGTCAAGCAAAGCAATAGTTAATGAGCAATCTTCAATTAAATCCCGACTGGGCGAAATTACCGCTGTTCGACCGCACGAAATGGCAGCGGGTGAAGTTCGGCGATGTCGTTGCCAACGTCAACGACACCGAACGCGATCCGCAGGGCGCGGGCATCGAGCGTTTCATCGGGCTGGAGCATCTGGAGCCTGGTTCGCTGCACATCCGCACTTGGGGCAATGTGACGGACGGCACCACCTTTAACCGCCGCTGCCGTCCGGAACAAGTGCTGTTCGGCAAGCGTCGCGCCTACCAGCGCAAGGTCGCCGTGGCTGAATTCAATGCCGTAGTGTCGGGCGACATCTACGTATTTGCGCCCAAGGATGATCGACTGCTGCCGGAACTGCTGCCGTTCCTGTGTCTGTCGGAGCGTTTTTTCAAGTTCGCGGTCGAGACTTCCGCCGGTTCGCTGTCACCACGCACAAACTGGATCCATCTCGCCGAGTTTTCATTCGACTTACCGCCGGTCAACCAGCAGCGCCGCATCGCGGAAATTCTTTGGGCAAGCGATGAAATCGTCAAGTCGTGGAAAGAAGCGGAAGAAACAATAGGAAAAACGATTGATGTTCTGCGAGATGAGACTATCTATGGCCATGAGGCAACTCATGAATGGCCAATCAAGAAACTTTCAGAAATTACCACTCTCGTTACAAAAGGAGAGTCGCCAGGCTGGCAAGGATTTGAATATGGCGAGACTGGCGTGCGTTTTATTACAAGTGAGAATGTTCACAAAGATCACCTTATAGTTGAACCTGAAAAATTTATTCCAGAAGAATTTCACAAAAAATTATCTCGCTGCGCCATCGAGCCGAATGACGTACTAGTCACACTTGTTGGTGGCTCACTCGGTCGAGCATGCAAGATGCCAGATGGCCTATGCCCTGCGAACGTAAATCAAGCCGTCGCGGTGGTAAAAGCAGATTACGATAAAGCATTGCCCGAGTATCTACTCTCAAGTCTACAATCCCCAATCGGGCGCTCTAGGCTGCTCGCCGCACGGGTCGAAACTTTTAAAGCCAATATCAGCCTTGGGGCAGTGAGGGAGTTTAAAATTCCAGTTGCACCGATTCCATTTCAAGTGGAATTCTGCGCCCAAATAGATGCGCTAAAAATGAGTCGAGCGCACGCTAAAAGCACTCACGGTGCATCGTCCAGATTAGCACTCGATGTATTGAATCGTTTACTAGGGTGATAAATGACCTTCACCGAATCCAACACCGTAGAGCAGATGATCCTCGATGCCGCGTCGGGCCTCGCCGGCTCGCCGCGCCGCACCGCGCAGCAGGATCTGCCGCTCTATCGCAAGGATTCGGATGGTGCACCCGCGCGCTGGACCTACCTGCCTTATGACCAGGTACCGCGTGCCCCCAATGAGGTGATGGTCGAGTCCTGGCTGCGCGAAGCGCTAATCAGCCTCAACCCTGAAATCGCCGCTCAGCCTGACCGTGCCGACGAAGTGATCTACAACCTGCGTGCGATCCTGCTGTCGGTACAAGCCGACGGGCTGGTGCGCGCCAACGAAAACTTCATGGCCTGGCTGCGCGGCGAAAAAACCATGCCCTTCGGCCCGAATGGCGAGCATGTGACGGTGCGGCTGGTCGATGCCGTCAACCCCGCCGCCAACCGGCTGGTGATCACCAACCAGTGGACCTTTCAGGCGGGCGCCATTGAGAAACGCTTTGATGTGGTATTCGTGGTCAACGGCTTGCCGCTGGTAATCGCCGAAGCGAAGACTCCGACGCGCAGCGCGGTGACCTGGTTCGACGGCGCATTCCAGATCAACCAGATTTATGAGCGCGAAGTGCCAGCGATGTTCGTGCCCAATGTGTTTTCCTTCGCCACCGAAGGCCGCCGCTACCGCTACGGCTCGATCCGCATGCCCATCGATATGTGGGGGCCGTGGCGGAATGATGATAATCAGGATGAGGGCCAGCTCCAGCATGTGCGCGCCACGGTCGGCAGCATGCTGCGCGCGGAGGTGGTACTCGACATCCTGCAGCATTTCACGCTGTTCGCCACCGATAAAAAGCACCGCCGCATCAAGGTGATCTGCCGCTACCAGCAGTACGAAACCACCAACAAGATGGTGGCGCGGGTGGTGGCGGGTTATCCGAAAAAGGGTCTGATCTGGCATTTCCAGGGCAGCGGCAAGTCGCTGCTGATGGTGTTTGCAGCACAAAAACTGCGGCTGCACCCGCGGCTGGGCAATCCGACGGTGATGATCGTGGTCGACCGCATCGATCTCGACACCCAGATCACTTCCACCTTCAATGCCGCCGACGTGCCCAATATGGTGGGCGTGGCCACGCGCCGCGAGCTGCAGGAACTGCTCGGGCAGGACGTGCGCAAGGTGCTGATCACCACCATCCACAAGTTCGGCGAGGCCGGCGGCAAACTGAATGAGCGCAGCAACATCATCGTGATGGTGGACGAGGCGCACCGCACCCAAGAAGGCGACCTCGGCCGCAAGATGCGCGAGGCGCTGCCCAATGCCTTCCTGTTCGGCCTGACCGGCACGCCGATCAACCGCGCCGACCGCAACACCTTCTGGGCCTTCGGCGCGGACGAGGACGAAAAGGGCTATATGAGCCGCTATTCGTTCCAGGATTCGATCCGCGACAAGGC
>JALHRQ010000027.1 GCA_022841375.1 Burkholderiales bacterium | reverse complement strand
ACCGTCGTGATCGCCGCCGTCAGTGTCGTCTTGCCGTGATCAACGTGTCCGATCGTGCCCACGTTCACGTGCGGCTTCGTACGCTCAAATTTACCTTTGGCCATGATGATGTCCTTATTTCTTCTCGTCTTTGCCCGACTGCTTGTTGATGATCTCGTCAGCGATGTTGCGCGGCGCTTCGGAGTAATGCTTGAATTCCATCGTGTAGGTCGCGCGACCCTGCGACAGCGAACGCAGCGTGGTCGAATAACCGAACATTTCTTTCAGCGGTACTTCGGCCTTCAGCGACTTGCCGCCACCGCCGGGAATGTCATCCATGCCCTGGATCACACCGCGGCGCGAGCTCAGATCGCCCATGACGTTGCCGGTGAAGTCTTCCGGGGTTTCCACTTCGACCGCCATGATCGGCTCCAGCAGCGCGGGGTTGGCGCGACGCAGGCCTTCCTTGAATGCCATCAGGCCGGCCATCTTGAATGCGTTTTCGTTCGAATCCACCTCGTGATAAGAACCGTCGAACAACGTGACCTTGACGTCAACCACAGGGAAGCCGGCGAGCACGCCCGCAGGAAGTGCTTCCAAGATGCCTTTTTGCACCGCCGGAATATATTCACGGGGAACCGAGCCGCCCTTGATCGCATCGACAAACTCATAACCTTTGCCGGTCTCGTTCGGCTCAACTTTCAGCCACACGTGACCATACTGGCCGCGACCACCGGACTGCTTGACGAACTTGCCTTCAACCTTGTCACAGGCCTTACGAATCGTTTCGCGGTACGCCACCTGCGGCGCGCCGACGTTGGCTTCCACGCTGAACTCGCGCTTCATGCGGTCAACGATGATCTCCAGATGCAGCTCACCCATGCCGGAGATAATGGTCTGGCCGGATTCTTCATCGGTGCGAACACGGAACGACGGGTCTTCCTGCGCCAGACGATTCAGCGCGATGCCCATCTTTTCCTGGTCAGCCTTGGTTTTCGGTTCGACCGCAACGTGAATCACCGGCTCCGGGAAAATCATCCGCTCGAGCGTAATGATTTTGGTCGGATCACACAGCGTATCGCCCGTGATCACATCCTTCAGGCCGACAGCGGCGGCGATATCGCCCGCGTGAATTTCCTTGATCTCTTCGCGCTGGTTGGCATGCATCAGCAGAATGCGACCGATACGTTCCTTGCGCTGTTTCACCGCGTTGTAAATGGTATCGCCCGAATTCAGCGTACCCGAGTAAACGCGAATAAACGTCAGCTGACCGACGAACGGGTCGGTCATGATTTTGAACGCAAGTGCCGAGAACGGCTCGCTGTCGTCAGCCTTGCGCGAACCTTGCTGCTCGTTTTCCAGGATGCCCTTGACCGGGGGAATGTCCACCGGCGACGGCAGATAGTCGATCACGGCGTCCAGCATCGCCTGCACGCCCTTGTTCTTGAATGCGGAGCCACAGAGCATCGGCACGATCTCGCCTGCGATCGTACGCCGGCGCAGACCATCCTTGAGCTCTTCTTCCGTGAGGTTGCCTGCCTCAAGGTACTTGTTCATCAGTTCTTCGTTGGCTTCGGCAGCGACCTCAAGCAGCTTGCCATGCCATTCCTCGGAAACGTCCTTCAGCTCCGCCGGAATATCCTGATACTCGAATTTGATGCCCTGGGACGCTTCGTCCCAGACGACGGCCTTCATTTTGACCAGGTCGATCACGCCGACAAATTTTTCCTCGGCGCCGATAGGCACCTGGATGGGCACCGGATTGGCCTTCAGGCGTGACTTCATCTGCTCATACACGCGGAAGAAATTCGCGCCGGTACGATCCATTTTATTGACGAATGCCAGACGCGGCACACCGTATTTATTGGCTTGACGCCAAACGGTCTCGGATTGCGGCTGCACGCCGCCCACGGCGCAATAAACCATGCAGGCGCCATCGAGCACACGCATCGAGCGCTCTACCTCAATGGTGAAGTCGACGTGGCCCGGCGTATCAATGATATTGACGCGATGCTCAGCGTAATTCGCGCCCATGCCGCGCCAGTAACAGGTGGTGGCGGCCGAAGTAATGGTGATGCCGCGCTCCTGCTCCTGCTCCATCCAGTCCATGGTCGCAGCGCCGTCATGCACCTCGCCAATCTTGTGATTGACGCCGGTGTAGAACAGAACACGTTCCGTGGTCGTGGTTTTACCCGCGTCAATATGCGCGGAAATACCGATGTTCCGGTAACGTTCGATAGGAGTCTTGCGTGACACGTTTTTACCCTTTAAACCGGCAATTAGAACCGGTAATGCGAGAAGGCTTTGTTGGCTTCTGCCATACGGTGCACTTCTTCACGTTTTTTCATTGCGCCGCCGCGGCCTTCCGCCGCTTCCGACAGTTCGCCGGCAAGACGCGCGCCCATGGACTTTTCACCGCGGCCGCGCGCAGCATCGCGCAACCAGCGCATCGCGAGCGCCATCCGGCGCACTGAACGCACTTCAACCGGCACTTGGTAGTTTGCGCCACCGACACGGCGGCTCTTCACTTCCACCAGCGGCTTGACGTTATTCACAGCCTGATTGAACACCTCGAGGGCATCCTTGCCGCTTTTCTTGCTGATCTGTTCCAGCGCACCGTACATGATCCGTTCAGCGACTGACTTCTTGCCGCTGTTCATCAGCACATTAATGAATTTCGAAACGTCCTCGCTGCCGAATTTCGGGTCGGGCAGGATTTCGCGTTTGGGAACTTCTCTGCGACGTGGCATTTCAGTAGTCCTCTATCAGGCCGCTTTGGCGCGTTTGGCGCCGTATTTGGAACGCGACTGCTTACGATCCTTGACGCCGGCCGTATCCAGACTGCCGCGCACAACGTGGTAACGCACGCCCGGCAAGTCTTTGACGCGACCACCGCGAATCAACACCACCGAGTGCTCCTGCAAGTTGTGGCCTTCGCCGCCGATGTAGCCGATTACCTCAAAGCCGTTGGTCAGCCGAACCTTCGCCACTTTCCGCAAGGCCGAATTCGGCTTTTTCGGAGTCGTGGTGTAAACGCGGGTGCACACACCGCGCTTCTGGGGGCTGCCAGCCAGTGCCGGCACCTTGCTTTTCGTGCGGGGCGCCTGACGGGGCTTGCGCACCAATTGATTTACAGTCGGCATTTTTCCTTGCTTCTCAATAAGTTACGACAAAATTATCTTAGAATTCGGCCTATCAGCAGATTGCATAAACTTCCCGCTGACGGTTCCCAAAAGGTCCGGGACGGCGTGGTGCCGTCCCCGACTTTTCCTGTCTACAGGTGAATTGCGGGAGAAAAAGTAGCCGCATTTCGCCCAAAAAAGACTATCGATTTTATGGGTCGCGCGCACTTCTGTCAAGCTACCTGCTCTTCCCCCTCTGCACCGGCCGGCACTGCAGATTCCGCCTCAGCCGCCGCCTGGTCCAGTTCTGCCTGAGCCACCTGCTTGCGTCGCACCCGGTGATAAGCCAAACCGGTGCCTGCCGGGATCAGCCGGCCGACAATAACGTTCTCTTTCAGGCCGCGCAGTTCGTCACGCTTGCCCATGATTGCCGCTTCGGTCAACACGCGGGTGGTTTCCTGGAACGAGGCCGCCGAGATGAACGAATCAGTCGACAGCGAAGCCTTGGTGATACCCAGCAGCACGTGTTCATAATGCGCGGGCTGCTTGCCTTCCGCCTCGATGCGCTCGTTCTCTTCGAGCACCTCGGCACGCTCCAGCTGTTCGCCGGTGATGAAACGCGTGTCGGCGGCGTCAACAATATGCACCCGGCGCAGCATCTGACGCACGATGACCTCGATGTGCTTGTCGTTGATCTTCACGCCCTGCAAACGGTAAACGTCCTGCACTTCGTTACAGATATAACGGGCCAGCGCTTCGACACCGAGCAGGCGCAGGATGTCGTGCGGATCAGCCGGGCCGTCGACGATGCTTTCGCCGCGGTTCACCACCTGCCCGTCATGCGCCATCACATGCTTGTCCTTGGCGATCAGGAACTCGTGGGCGACGCCCTCAAGATCGGTAATCACCAGGCGCTGCTTGCCCTTGGTGTCCTTGCCGAACGAAACCGTGCCGGTAACCTCGGCCAGCATGCCCGCATCCTTCGGCGAACGCGCTTCGAACAGCTCGGCCACCCGCGGCAGACCGCCGGTAATGTCGCGCGTCTTGGACGTTTCCTGCGGAATCCGCGCCAGCACTTCACCAACACCGACTTCCTGGCCGTCACGCACGGTAATAATGCAACCGATCTGGAAGGTGATGTTCACCGATTGATCGGAACCGGCAATCTTGATCTCCTGGCTGTTGGCATCCAGCAGTTTGACCTGCGGACGCAGACCTTTGGCCTGCGCGCTGCCGCGCCGCTTCGGATCCACCACCACCAGCGTCGACAGCCCGGTGACCTCGTCGATCTGCTTGGCAACGGTAACGCCCTCTTCGACGTTCTCGAATTTGATGCGGCCGGCATACTCGGTGATGATCGGACGGGTATGCGGGTCCCACGTCGCCAGGATATGCCCCGGCTTCACGGTCTCGCCGTCACGTGCCAGCAACAGCGCGCCATACGGTACCTTGTGACGCTCACGCTCGCGATTGGCTTCATCGTGGATCATGACTTCGCCGTTACGCGAAATCGCCACCAGTTCGCCGCGCGTATTCGATACATACCGCATGCCTGCGGTGTACCGCACGATACCGGCCGACTTGCTGTCGACCTGACTGACCACAGCCGTACGCGATGCAGCGCCACCGATGTGGAATGTGCGCATCGTCAGCTGCGTGCCCGGCTCGCCAATCGACTGCGCGGCAATGACGCCCACCGCCTCGCCGATGTTGACGACAGCACCGCGACCGAGATCGCGGCCGTAGCAACGCGTGCAGAGGCCGTAACGCGTGGAACAGGTCAGCGGAGTGCGGACCTTGATCTCATCAATACCGGTCGCTTCAATCGCATCCACCACGTCTTCGTCGAGCAGCGTGTTGGCCTCGAACAGCGTGGCGCCGTTTTCAGGGTTGACGACGTCAGCCGCAGCGACCCGGCCGAGAATACGCTCGCGCAGGCTCTCGACCACTTCACCACCTTCAACCAACGCCTTCATCACCACACCGTTGTCGGTGCCGCAATCGTCTTCAGTCACCACCAGATCCTGCGTCACGTCAACCAGACGGCGCGTCAGATAACCCGAGTTTGCGGTCTTCAGCGCCGTATCAGCAAGACCTTTACGGGCACCGTGGGTTGAGATGAAGTACTGCAGAACATTCAGGCCTTCACGGAAGTTCGCCGTAATCGGTGTCTCGATGATCGAACCGTCAGGTTTCGCCATCAAGCCGCGCATGCCGGCGAGTTGGCGGATCTGCGCCGCAGAACCGCGGGCACCGGAGTCGGCCATCATGTAAATCGAGTTGAAGGACTCCTGCATGACCGGATGGCCCTTCTTGTCGAGACGCGGCTTCCATTCGCGGGTTTTGGCAACCCACTCAACCACAGGCTCGACACCGAGCTGTTCCATCATCGCCTTGGCGACGAGGTCACCTGCGCGGCCCCAGATATCAACAACTTTGTTGTAACGCTCGCCCTGAGTCACCAGGCCCGAGGTGTACTGTTTCTCGATTTCCTGAACTTCTTTTTCGGCCTCGCCGATGATGACGTCTTTCTGTTTCGGCACCAGCATGTCGTCGACCGCAATCGACAGACCGGCGCGGGTCGCCATCGCAAACCCGCCGTACATCAGGCGGTCGGCAAAAATTACCGTCTCGCGCAACCCGCATCGGCGGAAGCTGGCGTTGATGATCTTCGAAATTTCTTTCTTTTTCAATGCCTTGTTGATGAACTCGAAGGGCAGGCCCACCGGCAGGATTTCCGACAGCAGTGCCCGGCCGACCGTGGTTTGATAACGCGTCAGCTTCTCGCGCTTGCTGCCGTTCTCGTCGAGCTCGACTTCACGGATCCGCACATGGATGCGGGCGCTGATCTCGACTTGGCCCGTTTCATAGGCGCGCGACACTTCGGCGACGTTGATGAACAGTGAATCCTCGCCCTTGGCACCCTGTTTTTCACGGGTGGTGTAGTAAAGGCCCAGCACAATGTCCTGCGACGGCACGATGATCGGGTCGCCGTTGGCAGGAGACAGTACGTTGTTGGACGACAGCATCAGCGTACGCGCTTCCATCTGCGCTTCCAGCGACAGCGGCACGTGGACAGCCATCTGGTCGCCGTCGAAGTCGGCGTTGAATGCCGCGCAAACCAGCGGATGCAGCTGAATGGCTTTGCCCTCGATCAGCACCGGCTCAAACGCCTGAATGCCCAGACGGTGCAGCGTCGGCGCGCGGTTCAGCATAACCGGGTGCTCGCGGATCACTTCTTCGAGAATATCCCAGACAATCGGCTCTTCGCTCTCCACCATGCGTTTCGCCGCCTTGATGGTGGTGGCGAGTCCCATGACTTCCAGCTTGTTGAAAATAAACGGTTTGAAAAGCTCGAGCGCCATTTTCTTCGGCAGACCGCACTGGTGCAGTCTCAGCTGCGGGCCGACCACGATGACCGAACGGCCCGAGTAGTCGACGCGCTTGCCGAGCAGGTTCTGGCGGAAACGGCCGCCCTTGCCCTTGATCATGTCCGCAAGCGACTTGAGCGGACGCTTGTTGGCACCGGTCATTGCCTTGCCGCGGCGACCGTTGTCGAGCAGTGAATCCACCGCTTCCTGCAGCATGCGCTTCTCGTTGCGCACGATGATTTCCGGCGCTTTGAGTTCGAGCAGGCGTTTCAGGCGGTTGTTGCGATTGATCACGCGGCGATACAGGTCGTTCAGATCCGACGTCGCAAAGCGGCCGCCGTCCAGCGGTACCAGCGGACGCAGCTCCGGTGGCAGCACCGGCAGCACTTCGAGGACCATCCAGTCCGGCTTGATGCCCGACTTCTGGAACGCTTCCAGCACTTTCAGGCGCTTGGAAATTTTCTTGATCTTGGTTTCGGAACTGGTCGCTTTGAGGTCAACTCGCAGCGTCTCAACTTCATGATTCAGATCAAGGCTGCGCAGCAGTGCGCGCACGCCTTCCGCGCCCATAGCCGCGCTGAAGTCATCGCCGAATTCTTCGACTTTCGCCAGATAGTCGTCTTCAGTCATCAGCTGGCAGCGCTTCAGCGGGGTCATTCCCGGGTCAGTCACCACGTAAGCTTCAAAATACAGGACGCGCTCGATGTCGCGCAGCGTCATGTCGAGCACCATGCCCAGACGCGACGGCAGCGACTTCAGGAACCAGATGTGGGCAACCGGGCTGGCGAGCTCGATGTGGCCCATGCGCTCGCGGCGCACCTTCGACAACGTCACCTCGACGCCGCATTTCTCGCAGATCACGCCGCGATGTTTCAGACGCTTGTACTTGCCGCACAGGCACTCGTAGTCCTTGGTCGGACCGAAAATCTTGGCGCAGAAGAGGCCGTCACGCTCGGGCTTGAACGTGCGGTAATTGATGGTCTCCGGCTTTTTGACTTCGCCATACGACCACGAACGGATCTTCTCGGGTGAGGCAAGCCCGATCTTGATCGCGTCGAATTCCTCTTCCTGCGTAACCTGTTTGAACAAATCAAGCAGTGCTTTCATCGCAAACTCCTAGGTAATCTGTCTTTACTGCGCTGTCCTGTACTGCCCAGCGGTGCGTTCGGCAGAAATCCCTTTCTCAAGTGATTTCCGCCGTCCTGTTCAGATCAATAACGGTTGTGGTCCAGATCAATGTCGATCGCCAGCGAACGGATTTCCTTGACCAGCACGTTGAACGATTCCGGCATGCCGGCCTCGATGCGGTGGTCGCCTTTGACGATCGACTCGTAGACCTTGCGCCGGCCTTCGGTGTCGTCCGACTTGACCGTGAGCATCTCCTGCAGCACGTATGCAGCACCGTAGGCTTCCAGCGCCCAGACCTCCATCTCGCCGAAACGCTGACCGCCGAACTGCGCCTTGCCGCCCAGCGGCTGCTGGGTTACCAAACTGTACGGACCGGTGGAACGCGCGTGCATCTTGTCATCGACCAAGTGATGCAGCTTCAGCATGTGCATGTAACCCACGGTCACCGGACGCTCAAACGGATCGCCGGTGCGGCCGTCATACAGCGTGACCTGGGTTTTGCCCGGGGTGAAGCCCAGTTTCTTGGTGTGCGGATCATCGCTCGGGTAGGCCAGATCCAGCATCTGCCGGATCTCGACTTCCGTCGCGCCGTCGAACACCGGCGTCGCAAACGGCACGCCGTTGCGCAGATTGGTCGCCAGTTCGATCACTTCCTCGTCCTTCAGCGTGTCGAGGTCGACCGGCTTGCCGTTGGTGTTGTAGATCTTGTCCAGCACCTTGCGCACTTCGGCAACCTTGGCTTGCGCCTTGATCATCTCGCCGATACGGATGCCGAGGCCCTTGGCCGCCCAGCCCAAGTGGGTTTCGAGAATCTGACCGACGTTCATCCGCGAAGGCACGCCCAGCGGATTGAGCACGATGTCGACCGGGGTGCCGTCAGCCATATGCGGCATGTCCTCGACCGGCGTGATCTTGGAAATGACGCCCTTGTTGCCGTGACGGCCGGCCATCTTGTCGCCGGGCTGCAACTGACGTTTGACCGCCAGGTAAACCTTGACCATCTTCTGCACGCCGGGCGGAAGTTCGTCGCCGCTGGTGAGCTTTTTCTTCTTCTCGTCAAACGCCTTGTCGAACTGCAGCTTGGTCTGCGCGAGGCTTTCCTTGATCTGTTCCATCTGCGCAGCGGACTCTTCGTTCGCCAGGCGGATGTCGAACCAGCTGTGGCGCTCGACTTCAGCCAGATAGGCCTTGGTGATTTTCGCGCCCTTGGCCAGCTTTTTCGGACCGCCATTGGCGGTCTTGCCGTTGAGCAGTCGCTCCAGACGTTCGAAGGCGTCGTTTTCAACGATGCGCAACTGATCGCCGAGGTCTTTCTTGTAACGCTTCAGCTCGTCGTCGATGATCTGCTGGGCGCGCTTGTCGCGCTCGATGCCTTCGCGGGTGAACACCTGGACGTCGATCACCGTACCCGACATGCCCGAGGGCACGCGCAGGCTGGTGTCTTTCACGTCCGAAGCCTTCTCACCGAAAATCGCACGCAGCAGTTTCTCTTCCGGCGTCAGCTGGGTTTCGCCCTTGGGCGTCACTTTGCCGACCAGAACGTCACCGGCTTCGACTTCAGCGCCGATGTGGATGATGCCCGACTCGTCGAGATGACCCAATTGCGATTCCGACAGGTTGGAAATGTCGCGGGTGATCTCTTCCGGCCCGAGTTTGGTGTCGCGCGCCACCACCGACAGCTCCTCGATGTGAATCGAAGTAAAGCGATCGTCGGCAACCACGCGCTCGGAGATCAGAATCGAGTCTTCGAAGTTGTAGCCGTTCCAGGGCATGAATGCGACCAGCATGTTCTGACCGAGGGCCAGTTCGCCCATATCAGTCGACGCGCCGTCCGCCACCACGTCGCCGCGGGCGATGTGGTCGCCCACTTTGACCAGGGGACGCTGGTTGATATTCGTATTTTGATTGGACCGCTGGTATTTGACCAGGTTGTAGATGTCGACGCCGACTTCACCGGCAGACGTCTCATCGTCGTTGACGCGCACCACGATACGGCCCGCATCGACGTAATCAACAATGCCGCCGCGACGCGCCTGCACCGCAGTGCCCGAGTCCACAGCAACCGTGCGCTCAAGACCCGTGCCGACCAGCGGCTTTTCAGCGCGCAGGCAGGGAACCGCCTGGCGTTGCATGTTCGAACCCATCAACGCGCGGTTCGCGTCATCGTGCTCAAGGAACGGAATCAGTGAAGCAGCCACCGACACCGCCTGTGCAGGCGCCACGTCCATGTATTCGATGCGGTCTGGGCCGGACAACGCGAATTCATTGTGGTGGCGGCATGACACCAGCTCGTCAGCAAATTTGCCGTGCTTGTCGAGCGCGGCATTGGCCTGCGCGATCACGTACTTGCCTTCCTCGATCGCCGACAGGTAATGGATCTCGTCGGAAACCTTGCCGTCCTTGACCAGGCGATAAGGCGTCTCGAGGAAGCCGTATTCGTTGGTGCGGGCATAGATCGCCAGCGAATTGATCAGGCCGATGTTCGGACCTTCCGGCGTTTCGATCGGGCACACCCGGCCGTAGTGGGTCGGATGCACGTCGCGCACTTCGAAGCCCGCGCGCTCACGTGTCAAACCGCCCGGTCCAAGGGCTGAAACGCGGCGCTTGTGGGTGATCTCCGACAGCGGATTGGTCTGGTCCATGAACTGCGACAGCTGCGAGGAGCCGAAGAATTCGCGGATCGCCGCCGACACCGGCTTGGCGTTGATCAGGTCATGCGGCATCAGGTTTTCGGACTCAGCCTGCGACAGACGCTCGCGAACCGCGCGCTCGACCCGCACCAGACCGGCGCGGAACTGGTTTTCCGCCAGTTCGCCGACCGAACGCACGCGGCGATTGCCGAGGTGATCGATGTCGTCGATTTCGCCCTTGCCGTTGCGCAGTTCCACAAGGATCTTGATAACCGCAACAATGTCGTCCGGCGACAGCGTGCTGGCACCGGTCAGCTCGGAGCGGCCGACACGGCGGTTGAATTTCATGCGGCCGACGGCCGACAGGTCGTAACGATCCGGCGAGAAGAACAGGCCGTTGAACAGCGTCTTCACGGCGTCTTCGGTCGGCGGCTCGCCGGGGCGCATCATGCGGTAGATCGCAACCTGCGCCGCCAGTTGCTCGGCGGTTTCGTCAATGCGCAGCGTCTGCGAGATATACGGGCCCTGGTCAAGATCGTTGGTGTAGATCGTCTCAACGCTGTCGATACCGGCTTCGCGCAGCTTGATCAGCAGGTCTTCAGTGATCTCGTCGTTGGCGTTGGCCACCAACTCACCGGTCGACTTGTCGATCACGTTGTGTGCCAGCGCGCGGCCAAGCACGAAATCTTCCGGCACATCCAGGCGCTTGAGCCCGGCGGTTTCCATGTCGCGCACGTGTTTGACGGTGATGCGCTTGTCCTTGGCGACAATCAGCTTGCCGCCCTTGGCAGTGATGTCGAAACGTGCGGTCTCGCCGCGCATGCGTTCCGGCTTCAGCTCGAATTCGATGCCATCCTTCGAAATGTGGAAGGTGTCGAATACGAAGAATTCCTTGAGGATCTGCTCGGCGGAATAACCCAGCGCCTTCAGCAGGATCGTTACCGGCATCTTGCGGCGGCGGTCGACGCGGAAATACAGGTAGTCCTTGGCGTCATACTCGAAGTCCAGCCAGGAGCCGCGATACGGAATGATCCGCGCCGAAAACAGCAGCTTGCCGGAGGAGTGCGTCTTGCCGCGATCGTGTTCGAAGAACACCCCCGGCGAACGGTGGAGCTGCGACACGATCACGCGCTCGGTGCCGTTGATGACAAAAGAACCGGTGGTCGTCATGAGCGGAATCTCGCCCATATAGACTTCCTGCTCTTTAACTTCCTTGATCGTCGGCTTGGACGCTTCCTTGTCCATGATCGTCAGGCGCACCTTGGCGCGCAGCGGCGCGGCAAAGGTCAGGCCGCGCTGCTGGCATTCCTTGACGTCGAACGGCGGAATGCCGAGCGCATAGCTGACGAACTCGAGGCGCGCATTCTTGGAATGGCTCTCGATCGGAAAAATGCTGGTGAACGCGGCCTGCAGGCCTTCATTCTTGCGCCCGTTGGCAGGCGTGAACTCCTGCAGGAAAGCAGCAAACGACTCGATCTGGGTCGTCAACAGATACGGCACCTGCAAGACACTTTCGCGTTTTGCGAAACTCTTGCGGATGCGCTTCTTTTCGGTGAATGAATAGGCCATGTCCACTCCGGTGCAGAGTCAGAAAGTCAAATGCTGCAGACCACCATCGCAAGCTGCGCGGGATGGCCTGCCGCTTTTGACCTGTAGTGCATTAGTCAAAAGGCGCCGGCAGCAAATGCCTGCCGGCGCAGGGTGTTGCAGTTACTTGATCTCGGCAGTGCCACCGGCTTCGGTGATCTGCTTGGCGATCGCTTCGGCGTCGGCTTTCGGAATGCCTTCCTTGACCGCTTTCGGGGCACCGTCGACCAGATCCTTGGCTTCTTTGAGGCCCAGGCCGGTCACCGCACGCACCACCTTGATGACGTTGACCTTGTTAGCGCCCGAGCTCGTCAGATTGACCGTGAACTCGGTCTTCTCTTCCGCAGCAGCAGCGCCGCCGGCGGCAGGCGCCGCAACGGCAACCGCAGCTGCAGCGGCCGACACGCCGAACTTCTCTTCCATCTCTTTGATCAATTGCGACAACTCGAGCACCGTCATACCGGCGATTGCGTCGAGAATTTCTGCTTTGGCTACAGCCATGTCGTTCTCCTGAATCCTAAAATATTAATAAAAACAATAAGTTACGATTGTGCGGCGAGTGCGGTCCGAAGACCATTGACTCACGCCGCCTGCTTTTCTTTCTGATCCCGCACGGCGGCAAGGCCACGCACGAATTTGCTCGGCACCTCGTTGAGGGTCCGCACAAAGGTCGCGACGGGGGCTTGCATGGTTCCCAGCAGGGTTGAGAGCAGCTCCAGACGGCTGGGCATCTTGGCGAGCACCGCAACTTCCTTGGCACTCATCAGGACATTCGGCATTGCGCCGCCCTTGATCACCAGCTTCTCGTTCCCCTTCGAAAACTCGTGCAGCAACTTGGCGGCAGCCACGGGGTCGCTCGAAATGCCATAGGCCAGCGGACCAATCATCTGGTCAGCCAGGGCCTTGAAAGGCGTTTCGGCAACGGCGCGGCGCGCCAAGGTATTCTTCAGAACGCGGAAGTACACGCCCGACTCGCGCGCTTTTTTGCGCAGTTCGGTCATGTCACCCACGGGCAGGCTGCGGTACTCGGCGAGTACGATGGTCTGGGCTTGCGCAACCTGCGCGCTCACCTCAGCCACCACCGCTTGCTTCTGCTCCAGATTGAGACTCAAGGTCGTTCTCCGTTAAACGTTAAACGATAATCAGTGGAGGCATCGCAGTTCGACTTTTGAAGCGGCGCCGGAGACCGGCTCTGCTTCGGGGTTTCGCTGTTTCCGCTCCCACCGTTGATACACGGCGACCATTCATCCAGGAGCCAGACATGAACATGTTTGACCTGTTTCGGGCACACCGTCTGCGTAGACTTCAGTTTCCGGCCGGGGCAAGCCTCGACCTTCCTCCAAAAATTAAACCTCTCGGTGCCTACGGTCTTTGACAACCCGCCGGCGATGCACTGCCGACGGCCCAAAGTTCCTGCCCCGCGCACCTGCGCGGGGACTTGTTTACTGCTGTACCTGCGCAAAGCTCGACTGGTCGACGCGAACGCCGGGACCCATCGTGCTCGAGATCGCGACTTTCTTCAGGTATATACCCTTGGTGCCGGCAGGACGCGCCTTGTTGACGGCGTCGACCAGCGCACGAATGTTTTCTTCGAGCGCTTCCACCGTGAACGAAGCACGGCCAATCGTGCATTGCACGATGCCGGCCTTGTCAGCGCGGTATTGCACCTGGCCGGCCTTGGCGTTTTTCACCGCCAGCGTCACGTCCTGGGTCACTGTTCCGACCTTCGGATTCGGCATCAGGCCGCGCGGACCCAGCACCTGGCCGAGCTGACCGACCACGCGCATCGCGTCCGGCGTGGCAATGACCACGTCGAAATCCATCTTGCCGCCCTTGATTTCAGCAGCCAAATCGTCGAAACCCACGAGGTCGGCGCCGGCGTCTTTCGCCTGCTGGGCTTTTTCACCCTGGGCGAACACCGCCACGCGCACGGTTTTGCCCGTGCCCTTTGGCAGCACCACGGAACCGCGGACGTTCTGGTCGGATTTCTTGGCATCGATGCCGAGGTTCAGCGCGACATCGACCGCTTCGTTGAACTTGGCGGTGGCGTTTTCCTTGACCAGTTGCAGCGCGTCTTTAAGCGCGTACAGTTTGTCGCGATTGACCTTGGCGCGGACCGCTTTGTAGCGTTTGGATATGTTAGCCATCTTCAGACCCCTTCCACATCGACGCCCATGCTGCGGGCGCTGCCGGCGATCGTGCGTACCGCGGCATTCAGATCAGCTGCGGTCAGATCGGGCATTTTCAATTTGGCGATTTCTTCGACCTGGGCGCGCGTGATGCGGCCCACCTTGTCGGTGTGCGGACGCTTGCTGCCGCTTTCGATCTTCGCCGCTTTCTTGATCAGGATCGACGCCGGCGGCGTCTTCATGACAAAGGTGAAGCTCTTGTCCTGATACGCGGTAATCACCACGGGAATCGGCAAGCCGGCTTCCATTTTCTGCGTGGCGGCGTTGAACGCCTTGCAGAATTCCATGATGTTCAGGCCGCGCTGGCCGAGGGCAGGTCCAATGGGCGGCGAGGGATTAGCCTTGCCCGCCGGCACCTGCAGCTTGATGAAGCCGACTACTTTCTTTGCCATTTACGCTCTCCTTACGGGTGCAATCGGGTACCGGTAAAACGGCAACCTCCCCGCGGTTAACTCACAAAAAACAAACCAAAAACACACCAAAATACGAAATCAGGCTTTTTCGACCTGACCAAAATCCAGTTCGACAGGGGTCGAGCGGCCAAAAATTGTCACCGACACGCGCAGCTTGCTCTTGTCGTAATTGACGTCTTCCACATTGCCGTGAAAATCGGCAAACGGACCGTCCTTCACACGCACCGCCTCGCCCACCTCGAACAGCACCTTGGGCCGCGGCTTTTCGACACCCTCCTGAATCTGATTCAGGATGGTCTGCACTTCCTTGTCCGAAATCGGCGTCGGCTTGGTCGCGGTACCGCCGACAAAACCTGTCACCTTGGCGGTGTTCTTGATCAGGTGCCACGACTCGTCGGTCATTTCCATCTCGACCAGCACGTAACCCGGGAAGAACTTGCGCTCGCTGATGCTCTTCTGCCCGCCCTTCATCTCGACCACTTCCTCGACCGGCACCAGGATCTGGCCGAACTTGTCTTCCATGCCGGCGCGGCGGATGCGGTCGATGAGCGCGCGCTGGACGCTTTTCTCAAAGCCCGAATACGCGTGCACGACATACCATTTCTTGCTCATCTCACTCACCACCGATCAGCTTTTTCACGATCCACAGCAGGATGCCGTCCACCACCCACATAAACAGCGCCATGATGAGAACAAATACGAAAACGATTGCAGTCGCCTGCAGCGTTTCGTTGCGAGTGGGCCACACCACCTTGCGGGTCTCCGCCGCAGACTCCTGCGCAAAGGCAAAAAATCCCTGCCCCGCCGCCGTCGTCCACAGCACTGCCGCACCCGCCACCAGCCCGGCCAGAAACGCCGCCAGGCGGATTACGGTCGCGCTTTCCTGCAGGTAATAAAACCCGCTGACACCCGCGGCGACGAGCAGTACCGCCACAGCAATCTTGATCTTGTCCACTATCGCAACCGCCTTGCGCTTTCCGAACCGGCCGGACTTTTCAGTCCGGCCGCCGGTGAATCAATGACACCTGTCTGTTGGCAGGCCAGGAGGGAATCGAACCCCCAACCTTCGGTTTTGGAGACCGACGCTCTGCCAGTTGAGCTACTGGCCTGCAGTCTTACTCGATAACCTTGGCGACGACGCCGGCGCCGACGGTCCGGCCACCCTCGCGGATGGCGAAACGCAGACCCTCTTCCATCGCGATGGGCTGAATCAGCGCCACCGTGATCGAAATGT
>JALHRQ010000026.1:11178-21292 GCA_022841375.1 Burkholderiales bacterium | reverse complement strand
GTTGCCGGCGATGTAGTGCGGGCACTGGCGTGGTTGGGTCCCGAAAAAGCCGGAGAGGCAATCGGGACGTTGCGCAGCAAGCTACCGCCGTCCGAGCTTGAAGAGGTCGCGGCGGCGCGCGCACGGTTACCGACATGGATGGCCCAAGAGGTCAGCGCCCTGGTAACCCATGGCTGAGTTCTTCCAACTCTCCACCGCAGAACGTCTGGATGCGCTCAACGCAGTCGCTGATATATCAGGCTTGCCCCCTCACCTGCTGGAAAAGGACATATGGGTCGTCTGGTCTCTGCGCCAGCTCTTTACCGGCCCCCATGCGGAGCATCTCGTATTCAAGGGCGGCACATCCTTGTCGAAAGCCTACGGAGTCATCCGGCGCTTTTCCGAAGACGTGGATCTGACCTACGACATTCGTGCCATCGCAGGCGATCTGGTTGGCGATGCTGATGTGCCTCTGCCGGCCACCAAGAGCCAGGAAAAGAAGTGGAGCAAAGAGATTCGTGCACGCCTGTCAGACTGGGTTGCCACTGAGATCGTGCCGCGGATCAAGCAAGCCCTCGATCTCAATGGACTACCGGCAACAGTGCGTGCCGAGGGCGACAAAGTGTTTATCGATTACGCACCGCTGGTCATTGGAACAGGCTATGTGTCGCCCACCGTCATGCTGGAATTCGGCGCCCGCTCCACCGGCGAGCCCAGCGAGTCACGCGTCATTCGCTGTGACGCCGCTGAATTCCTCGATGCCGTGACGTTTCCCACCGCTACGCCTGAGGTCATGCGTCCGGAGCGGACATTCTGGGAAAAAGCCACTGCGATTCACGTGTTTTGTGCTCAGGGTGCATTTCGTGGCGGCGATCGTTTCGCCCGCCATTGGCACGATGTGACCCGCCTTGATGCCGCCGGTTTCGCAGAGGCGGCGATCGCGGACACAGCACTTGCCCGTGCAGTTGCTGATCACAAGAGCGTGTTCTTTGCGGAGAACAACACGCATGGCGTTGCCATCGACTACCACGCCGCCGTCGCGGGCGGGCTCCAACTCGTACCGGATGACGACGCGTTGGCTAAATTAGCTGCCGATTATCAACAGATGGTCGATGACGGTTTGTTCCTCGATGACGCCGAGCCCTTCGAGGCATTGCTGGACCAATGTCACGCAATCCAGGCGAAAGCCAACGCAATTCGGTCGAAACAATAGTACCCCATCGATATCGAACACGTAACGATCAGAGATGCTTCTTGTAGTACGACCATTGCAGTCTGGCGAAAGATCCTACGGCGGCTACGAGAGGAACTCCGATCAGCAGTGGATCGAAAGACGACGGCCAGAGCAGTATCCCAAGCGTTGCCGCAGATTAAACGCCCCACGCTTGGTGATGCGCTTTGCCCTATAAATGTATTTTCCCCGCGACCTGGGTTCAACGTCATAAACCAAATAGCGCTCGGGATGGGGGTTATAGCCACGGAAAAAGCTGTACCTTGTTGTTTTTATTTAATTAATGTTAACGCCGACCGTTGCCAATTTTGCACCACTGCGCTGTATGGCACATAACAGCACCGTTGCAAAAGCGTTGCAGGTTTTTTGTGTACCACACAATTAATTTAAGGCGAGTAATCATCATAATCAGGTTGCGCGCTGCGGCTGTAACACGATGATCGCCATGCCGGCCAGCGTCACGACAACACCAAGGTAATCCCAGCGCGTCGGCACAATACGCTCGACCAGCCACAGCCAGCCGATTGCAGCAGCGACGTAGATGCCGCCGTAAGCCGCGTAGGTGCGGCCCGCTGCGAAGGCATGCAGCGTGAGCAGCCAGGCGAATGCTGCCAGCGCCAGCGCCGCGGGAACCAGGATCCATGCGGTTTCGCCCCGCCTGAGCCAGAGATACACCAGGTAGCAGCCGGCGATCTCGGCTACCGCGGTGATAAAAAACAGTCCGGTAGTCTTGGCGAAACCGATCATTTTTCACCCCGTTTCTGCGGCTCGCCATGGCAGGCGCAGGCCTCGCCATGCGCAGCCGCGACCAGTTCGTGCAGGATGCCGCACTCGGCGGTCACATGACGCGCATCGCAGCGCCTGCGCAGTTCCGCAAGCTGCCGCTCGAGTGCCTGCATCGACTGCAGGCGCGCGCGCACCTTCGCCAACTGCGCCTCAATCAATTGATCGATATCGCCGCAGTCATTGCCGGGCGCTTCCAGAAAACCCAGCAGCCGCCGCACATCGGCCAGTGGAATGTCGAGGGCGCGGCAATGGCGGATGAACGCCAGCCTTTCCAGGTGCTGCTTGCCGTAGGACCGGTAACCGTTCGATTGCCGTCCGGGCGGCGCCAGCAGCTTTTCCCGCTCGTAATAGCGGATGGTCTCGACCTCCACCCCGGTTGCTGCAGCCAGTTCTCCGATGCGCATGAAAACCCCTCTGATTAAGCCTGTATTCAATCGCTGTATTTAACCCCTGCATTCGAGCGTCTCATTATATCCCTTGACCCTGAAGCAGCTACAAGCTTTTAAATCACGGTCTGTCATCATTATTAAGGATCCCGCCATGAGCGCCCATTGCTGTGCCGGCCCCGGCCATGATGCCGTGGATCCCCGCTACCGGCGCGTCCTCTGGATCGCGCTGGCCATCAATATCGCCATGTTCGTCGTCGAGATCGCGGGCAGCTACACCTCCGGTTCCGTCTCGCTGCTGGCGGACTCGGTGGATTTCTTCGGCGATGCAGCGAATTACGGCCTGTCACTTGTCGTGCTGTCGATGGGGCTGGCGTGGCGCTCGCGCGCCGCGCTGGTCAAGGGCATCAGCATGGGCGTGTTTGGCGCCTTCGTGCTCGGCAAGGCGGCATGGGTCGCCACCCAGGGCGCAACCCCGGAGCCGGTCACCATGGGCATGATCGGCGCACTCGCACTCGCTGCCAACGTCGGCGTTGCCGTGATGCTCTATGCGTACCGCAGCGGCGACGCCAACATGCGTTCGGTCTGGCTGTGTACGCGCAATGACGCGATCGGCAACGTCGCGGTGATGTTTGCCGCACTCGGCGTGTTCGGCACCGGCAGTGCATGGCCCGATCTCGCGGTCGCCACGATCATGGGCGTACTGGCGCTGCTGGCGGCGAAAACGGTTGTCAGCGAGGCACAGCGGGAACTGCGACAGGCAACGAGCCGCCAGGCCTTCGCCAGCAATGTCTGATTTTTTGATCCGGGCGATGCCGTTTCTGATGGCGATTCCGCTCACGGCCATGGCATTCAACGTAGGGGCATCCACGCATCCCGCAAATGCCAGGGCAGCAGACAACGCCATCCATCTTGCCGGGGAAGCGGATGTGGTCATTGCACTGGTGGCCCAGATGGAAGAAGCAATACGTCTTTCCTCGACCATGGCCGTCACTTCCCGCTCAAAATCCATGCGCGAATTTTCCCGGAAGGAAATCAACAAACGCACAGGCCAGATCGCGCAGTTGCGCAAATGGTGCCGGCGCTGGTTCGATGATTCATGCAATAAACCCGGCGACACCGGCTGGACCGCCGGTAAAGCCCCGAACAGCGACCTGGCTTTCGCATCGGCCATGTCTGCCAATCATGCAAGACTGCTCGAGGTGATCGAGTTCGGCCTAGGCTTGAAGCCTCGAAAATCTTTTCGCGAACTGATGGAACGGATACAAAATGAAGGTTACGACGAGCTCGCTTTTCTGCGGCAGACCGGCGTGCCTGCGGAACCGAACCAGATTTCACCCGGAGGCAAGCGATGAAGCGCAGGGACTTGATCGTGTTGTCCGCTGCGATGCTGCTGACAGGCTGCACGGGCAGCGACCCCATCTCCTTTAAAACCACTGACATTACCGGCAGCGGCATCGGCGCAGACTTCGAAGTCAACGACCACCGGGGCATTGTGCGGCGCAAAGCGGATTACGCCGGCAAGACCATCGTGCTGTTCTTCGGATTCACCAACTGCCCGGACGTCTGTCCGACGACCCTCACCACACTCTCGCAAGTGATGCAGCGGCTGGGGGAGGATTCGAAAAAAATCCAGGTATTCATGGTCTCCGTCGATCCGGATCGGGATACGCCGGAGATCATGTCGAAATACGCGCCCGCCTTCGATCCGCGATTCATCGGCCTCGTCCCGACGAAACAGCAACTCGACGAACTCATCAGGCGATTCAAGCTGGTGGTTGAATACGGCAAGAAAGACGCGAATGGGTTTTATACCGTGAACCATACTGCCGCAGCCTACGTGTTCGACGCCCAGGGCCGCATCCGGCTCTACGCACCGCACGAAACCAGCATTGACGACTGGGTGCGTGATCTGCGTACCCTGCTCACTACTGTGTAGCGGAACTGACCGGATGCCGTATAACGCATGTCGCATACCCCGCCAAAGACCGTCGCCGACCTGGAATCATTCGTCGACCTGCTCAAGGCCGCATGTCACGACCCCAGGATCAATGTGACACTCGAAAAACTGCTGTCGATGCCTGATGAAAAACGGCAAGGACTCGTCCACACATGGGTAACGGACATGATGATTGCGGGAGCACCGCAGAACTTCATCCAGGCGATTGCCTGCCTGATGGACGACGCCATAGCCGAAAAAGCCTACGAAGCCATCTATCACTGCAAGCGTGGGGATCATTGATGACGCTGCGGAAATTTCGCGGAAGATGCAGCCTGCAGCGATGACGGCCACGCAAAAGATGATTGCCGCTCTGCTCCCCGGCGCCGATTCATGGCAGTTTTGGCTGCGCCTGTCCGTCCTATTCGCAGCGGTGGATCAAGCCGTCAAGCACCTGATCACGGTGCTGATGCCGCTCGGCACCAGCCATCCTGTTACCTCATTCTTCAACGTGGTGCACGTCCGGAACCGGGGAGCAGCCTTCAGTTTCCTCGCCGACGCGGACGGATGGCAGCGCTACGCGTTCATCGCGCTCGGAATATGCGTATCCGCCGGGCTCGCCTGGATATTACGGCGGGGCGTGGCGAGCCGCGCGGAGGCACTGGCTTACGCCCTGATAATCGGCGGCGCGATGGGCAACGTGATCGACCGCATCGTACGCGGTTCCGTTGTCGATTATCTGGACTTTCACTGGCTCGGCTGGCATTGGCCAGCATTCAACATTGCCGATATATATCTCACAACCACCGCGCTTCTGTTGATCATGACTGCAATTGGCATTTCTGCGGAAAGTCCGGGCAAGCATACGCCATTGCCGGACAACCGCTGCTAAAACCCGTGTCGCTACCGCTGCAACAACATATCAATCCCCTGGACATGCTGAATGCACAGCATGTCATCCCGTTGCTTGCGCTGGTCGTCAGCATTGTCTGGGCCGTGGCCGAACTCGCATCTCTGCCGAAATCCAGAAAACAGCTCGACTTGCCCCGCGGCGACTGGCTTACGACCGCTTTGGGAACAGTGCCGGTCATCGGTACGGGTATTGTCGTCGTCTGGCAGTATTTCTTCGCTTCGGGCGCAGCGTATGCGGCTGTCGTGATTCCAGGGCTAGCGCTATGTCTCGCCGGCATCGGCCTGAGGACCTGGAGCAAGTTGGTCCTGGGACGCTTCTACACCTTCTCGATCGGCCTGACAGAAGACCACAGGATTCTGGCGGAAGGCCCATACCGGTTCATTCGTCACCCGCTGTATCTGGGAACGTTCCTCATCATGATCGGGTTCCCTTTGTTGACGCAAAGCTGGGCTGCCTTCTGGTTGCTGACAGTGCCCACGGTACCCCTGTATTACCTGAGGCTGGTCAAAGAAGAAGCCTACCTGATGCAGCAAATGAGTAGGGAATACAAGGCGTACGCGTGCAGCACGGCACGCCTGGTTCCATTTGTCTGGTAAGACGACGCAACGATACGCCGGTACTGACTGATTTATTTAGGAGATGCGAAATGAGCAAGAACCTCAAATCAGCACTGCTGATTGCCGTGATTCCAGTGACTACCTTTTGCATCGTGATCGCAAAATACTGGCTGCTGCAGTTATAAGGCTGAATACCCCACTTCAATTGGCACGGCTGATTTCACCATTCCATGAACACGCCTGAAGGATTTGACCCCATGGCCAACACCACCCCCAGCGGATGGACACTGACTTTTGGCGCCTGGCTGATTGCCGCAGTCTCTACGCTCGGCGCACTGTTTCTCGGTGAAGTGATGGGCTACGCGCCCTGCGTGCTCTGCTGGTATCAGCGTATCGCCATGTTCCCGCTGGTCCTGGTGCTCGCCGCCGGACTGCTTCCATTCGATCCGCGCGTCGTGCGTTACGCCCTGCCGCTGGCGCTGGCGGGATTGGGGGTGGCGCTGTTTCATCTGGCGCTCATCGCCGGATGGATCACCGAGAGCCTCAAACCCTGCCAGCAGGGCGTACCGTGCTCCGACCCGCAGGTGATCTGGTTCGGTTTCGTCAGCATTCCGCTGCTGTCCGCTGTTTCGTTTGCAGTCATCGCCGGACTGCTCCTGGCAACGCATCTCAAAGGTACCAAATGACACAAAAAACCATATTCATCACTTCCGCGATCGCACTACTGCTGGCCTTCTTCGCCGGTACGCTGTACTACACCGGCGAGAAGGAAAAAGTAGTGGAAAAAGCGTCCAGTCAACCGGTCGAAATCAATCAGGCGGCACTGATCCGCATGCACTCGCCGACCCTGGGCCCGTCCGACGCACCGGTCGTCATCGTCGAGTTTCTCGATCCGGCCTGCGAGACCTGCCGGGCGTTCTATCCGATGGTCAAGCAGTTGATGGCCGCCAACCCCGACCAGATCCGCCTCGTGCTGCGCTACGCCCCGTTCCATAAAGGTTCGGACAAGGTGGTTGCCGTGCTCGAAGCGGCGCGCCGGCAGGGGAAGTTCTGGCCGGCTCTCGAGGCCGTGCTGGCCAATCAGTCAGACTGGGCGCAGAACCACACGGCCAATCTGGAGCGGGTATGGAAGCATCTCGGCGGCATCGGCCTGAACATGGAACAGATGGCCTTCGAACTGACCGCACCCAGCATCGCCGGTGTGATTGCGCAGGATCTGGCCGATGCACAGACCCTGAACGTCAGCCAGACACCCGAATTCTTCGTCAATGGCAAGCCGCTGCCGAGTTTTGGCTTTGATCAGTTGAAGAAGCTGGTAGACCGGGCGCTTGCGGATCATCGCACCCGCTGAACGGCCACGCACATTGAACAACAGCAGATTCCAAGAAATCACGACATGCACTGCGCGAGATCGCTTCCCCGTGGATACCGCTCATCAATTTTGCCGTTCGTGCCAGCCATGCTAGAGTGCGCCCCATCGTGAACAGCCTCCATCGTTTCTTTCGCCACAAGTCGCACTTGGCACGCCTGCTGCTGGCGATTTTTGTAGCCAATATCCTTGCGACAAGCACGGGTATCAGCGCCCCGCTCGACTGGCTCGAACACGAAAAAAGCCATCTCGCCGCATTGCACGACGCAGAATCGCCAGACAGCCCGAAATCTGCGCCGGACCAACCCACCGGCAAGACGCAAAACAAACACGATTGTCATGCCAGCCATTTTTTTCAGTGCCATGTGGCTAAAGAACCGCTGATATTTTCACGAGCTCCCTCGTCCTTGCCTATAGTCTCCTATCTGGCACTCGCCGCGCCTCAGGGCGCAACCGAAGCCCCTTTCAGACCCCCTCGGTAATCGCTGATCCCGCTGCGCCACACGCACCACGCCGGTAATCCCGGCCGTCGGTGCAAGCCGGTCTATTCACCGTCTGTCGCAGCCATTCCGTTTTCCACTGTTCTACGCATCCGACCCATGCCGCCGGATGCTTTTGGAAGGGATTAGCATGAATTTTCGCATCACATGGTCGCTCATCGCGACCGTAGCAGCCATGGCTTGCCTGTCGATTACCAGCGGACTGGTAATCGCTGCCGATACGGTCATGACCACAAAGCCGGACACAGCACCCGTGCGCATCGGCGAAGCGGAAAATAAATCCGCAGCGTCACTGACTTTGGCCCAGGCACTCGCCCTGGCAATGAAACACAACCCGGAACTGTCGGTGTTTTCGCACGAACTTCGTGCAAACGAGGGCACCGTCCTGCAAGCGGGCGCGTTGCCAAACCCGGTGCTGGATCTGACGGGTGACGGCCTCAACAACTCGCGCCTGCGGCAGGATGGTGATCGCACCACGTCAATCCAGATCGGGCAACTGATCGAACTCGGCGGCAAACGATCCGCCCGCATCCGGATCGCCGAAACCGGTCGTGACCTCGCGAACTGGGACTACGAGGCGAAACGCATCGACGTGCTGATGCAGACGTCGCAATATTTCATCGACACGATGGCTGCACAACAGGCGGCACAGCTTGCCGACGAATCATTGAAGCTGGCACAGGATGTCGCTGGGGCTGTCGGTAAACGCGTGCTTGCGGGCAAGGTCTCACCTATAGAGGAAACCAAGGCACGCCTGGCACTATCAGCGGCCCAGATCGAAATGGAGCAGATCAAGCGTCAGCTCACGACCGCACGCAAAAACCTGGCATCCATGTGGGCCGAGCAGGAGCCCTCGTTCGAACGTGTGACCGGGAATCTCGAAACCCTGCCGGCATTGCCCGCCTATCCGCAGCTCACCGCCCGCATCCGTGACAACCCTGACCTCGCCCGATGGAATTCCGAAATCGCTCGCCGCCAAGCGACTGTCGATGCTGAAAAAGCCAAAGCGGTACCGGACGTGACCCTCAGTGTCGGCAGGACTCGGTTCAGTCAGTTCGAAGACCATGCCTACATGCTGGGAGTTTCAATTCCAATCCCGCTCTTCGACCGGAATCGTGGCGGCATCCTTGAAGCCAATCGCCGCCTCGACAAGGCGGGTGACGAACAGCGTGCCGCAGAAAGCCGGCTGCTCACCGCCCTTTCCGAAAATTTTCAGCGATTGAGTGCGATACGCAGCGAGATCGAAACGCTGCGCACCGACATCCTGCCCGGCGCCAATAGCGCTTATGCAGGCGCTACCAAAGGTTACCAACTGGGCAAATTCGGCATTCTCGATGTGCTCGATGGACAGCGCACCTTGTTCCAGGCGCGCACCCAATACCTGAAAGCGCTGGCGGACTACCACCGCGGCCATAACGAAATCGAACGCCTGATCGGCAGTCCGCTGAGTACAACGACGCCGGTCACCGGCAAACCATAGCCAGGAGCTTGAACCGTGAACAGAAAATCCACCGTATTGACACTGGGCATTATCGCTGCAAGCGCATTAATCGGCCTGCTCATCATGTTCGGCGGTCCGTCTTTAAAGGGCGCAGACGAACACGGCCATGATGAAAAAGCAGCAGCACATTCCGACACCGAAAAAAAACCTGAACCTGGTAAAGGTGCGCATGGTGGCCGACTGCTGACCAGCGGCAGCTTTGCGGTCGAAATCACCATTGCCGAGCAGGAACCGGCCCCGGAGTTTCGGGTATATCCATCCGTTGACGGCAAACCCGTCAACCCCAACGATGTTAAATTAACATTAATAATCAATAGATTAGGTGTTGACCCGGAATCCATTTCATTTACCGGTCAGAAGGACTACCTGCGGAGCGAAAAGGAGATCGACGAACCTCATTCGTTTGCAATCCAGGTGGTTGCCGAATACCAGGGCAAGCGTCACGACTGGAGCTACGAACAGACCGAAGGCCGGATCAGCATGGATGATGCCGCCGCCAAAACAGCCGGCATCCAGATTGATACTGCCGCACCAGCGCGTATCCGCTCAACACTGCAACTGCAAGGTGAAATCCAGTTCAATCAGGATCGTGTCGTGCGCATAGTACCGCGACTCAGCGGAGTTATCACCAGTGCAACCACCAGTCTGGGCGACCGCGTCAAACGCGGCGATGTTCTGGCCGTTCTCGAAAGTCAGGACCTCGGCGGCCTGAAAGGTGAGTATCTGGCCGCGCAACAACGGCTGACTCTGGCCCGCACAACCTTCGACCGTGAAAAAAAGCTGTGGGAAGAAAAGATTTCCGCGGAGCAGGATTACCTCGCCAGCCGGCAGGCATTGAGTGAAGCCGAGATCACTTATCGCAACGCGGAACAGAAACTGATCGGCTTGGGATTCACCCGCGACGCAATGCAGCGCCAGAAACTGGAAGGACTGACCCGGCTGGAGATCCGCGC
>JALHRQ010000026.1:0-11078 GCA_022841375.1 Burkholderiales bacterium | reverse complement strand
TTGAGTGAAGCCGAGATCACTTATCGCAACGCGGAACAGAAACTGATCGGCTTGGGATTCACCCGCGACGCAATGCAGCGCCAGAAACTGGAAGGACTGACCCGGCTGGAGATCCGCGCACCGATCGACGGCGTGGTGATTGAGAAAAAAATCTCCGCTGGTGAAGCAGTCAGTGCCGATGCCGGCATGTATGTCATCGCCGATCTAGCCACAGTCTGGGCAGACATGACGATCTTCCCCGCCGATCTGAACCGCGTCAAAGTCGGTCAGAAGGTCAAGGTCAAGGCCGCGGCACTCGGCGCAGAAGCTGACGGCGTGATTTCCCATGTCGGCGCGCTGATCGGCGAGCAGTCCCGAACCGCGAAGGCACGGGTGACGCTGCGTAACCCTGACCAGCGCTGGCGACCGGGGCTGTTCGTCAGTATCGACGTCGTGCAGGACGAAACGGAAGTGGCCGTCGCCGTGCCGCTGACCGCCATTCAGACGATGGGCGAAGGGAAAGTCGTATTTGCCCGTTTCGGCGATGTGTTCGAAGCACGGCCGGTGGAACTTGGCCGCAGCGACGGCGAGTCAGTTGAAATCATCAAAGGCCTGACACCTGGAATACGTTACGCCACTACCAACAGCTTTGTGCTGAAAGCTGACATCGGCAAAGCCGGTGCCAGCCACGCCCACTGAGAGGGAAATGACATGAAACAGATTATCGCCATCATCAGGCCGACAGCAGTCGAGCGTGTCGAACATGCGATGCATGAACTGGGCCATTTCCCGGGACTTACCCTGTTCCGCGTTCGTGGTGAGAGTCGCGGGCGGGCAGCAGGGCACACCTACGAACCTGCCGATTGGGATATCGAAGAACACGACAACGTGATGATGTTTGTCATCTGCTCGGACGAACTGGTTTCCCGATTGGTCGATGCTATCAGCGGTGCCGCCCATACCGGCCGCCCCGGTGACGGCGTCATTACGGTCAGCGAAGTTTCCGAAGTGGTGCGCATCCGCACCGGTGACCGCGGCGAAGCCGCCGTATAACAAGGAATCGACATGCTTGAAAAGCTACTCAAGTCCGTCATCGGGCAGCGCTGGGTTGTGCTGCTCGTCGTGCTGGGTCTGGCCGCGCTGGGCTTTTACAACTACCAGCGCCTGCCGATCGACGCCGTACCGGACATTACCAATGTGCAGGTGCAGATCAATACCGAAGCGGCGGGTTATTCCCCACTGGAAGCCGAGCAGCGCGTCACCTTCCCCATCGAAACGGCGATGGCCGGGCTGCCCGGACTGGAACAGACCCGGTCACTGTCGCGCTACGGCTTGTCTCAGGTCACCGTGTTATTCAAGGACGGCACCGACATCTATTTTGCGCGCCAGCTGGTCAATGAGCGCGTCCAGGAAGCGCGCAGCAAGCTGCCGCCGGGGGTAGAGCCGTCGATGGGACCGATCTCGACCGGGCTGGGTGAGATTTTCATGTGGACCGTGGAACCCGAGGGCAAAGGTCGAAAACCTGACGGCAGCGCCTATACTTCCACCGATCTGCGCACCATCCAGGACTGGATCGTGCGGCCACAGTTGCGCAACCTTCCCGGCGTCACCGAGATTAACACCATCGGCGGCTACCTGAAACAGTTCCACGTCGCGCCCGATCCAGCAAAGCTGGTGGCCTACGGCATTGGCTTTCACGACCTGATGGAGGCGCTGTCGAAAAACAATGCCAATGTCGGCGCTGGCTACATCGAAAAAAGCGGCGAACAATACCTGATCCGTGCGCCGGGGCAGGTAACGACAATGGAGGAAATACGCGACATCGTGATCCGCAGCGATGACGGTGTGCCGTTGCGCATCAGGGATGTCGCAGAGGTATTGGAAGGCAAAGAGCTGCGCACCGGCGCCGCCACCGAGAACGGCAAGGAAGTTGTGCTCGGCACGGTATTCATGTTGTTGGGCGAAAACAGCCGCACGGTTTCGCAGCGTGTCGCCGTCAAGCTTGAAGAAGTCAACCGTTCCTTACCGGAAGGTGTCGTTGCAAAAACCGTCTACGACCGCAGCACGCTGGTTGACCGAACCATTAAGACGGTGGCCACCAACCTTGTGGAAGGTGCGCTGCTGGTCGTCGTGGTGCTGCTGGCGCTGCTCGGCAACTGGCGGGCAGCCCTGCTCACGGCCGCAGTCATCCCGCTGTCGATGCTGCTGCTGATCACCGGCATGGTCGAAAACAAGGTCAGTGCCAACCTGATGAGCCTGGGCGCGCTCGACTTTGGCCTGATCGTCGATGGCGCCGTCATCATTGTTGAAAACTGTTTGCGACGGCTGGCGACTGCACAGCACCGGTTGGGCCGATCACTCAACCGTGGGGAGCGCTTCGAGGCGGTATTCGAAGGCACGCGCGAGGTATTTACGCCGAGCCTGGTGAGCGTCATTGTCGTGATTCTGGTGAACCTGCCGATTTTCGCGCTGACCGGCGTCGAAGGAAAAATGTTCCACCCGATGGCATTCACCGTGGTCGTCGCCCTGCTCGCTGCGCTGGTGTTGTCAGTGACCTTTGTGCCCGCTGCGATTGCGATCTTTGTCACCGGGCGCGTGGAAGAGAAGGAAAACCGTCTCATGCAATGGGCCGGCGGCGCATATCGCCCAGCCTTGCGCATGGCAATGGCCAACCGCATCCCGGTAGTAACTGCGGCAGCAATGATGGTCTTGCTCAGCGGATTACTGGCGACGCGGATGGGCAGCGAGTTCGTGCCCAGCCTGGACGAAGGCGACGTAGCGCTGCACGCGCTGCGCATCCCCGGCACCAGCCTGACGCAGGCGATCGAGATGCAGACCGCGCTTGAACGACGTCTGATGGAATTTCCCGAGGTTGAGCGGGTGTTCGCCAAAATCGGCACCGCCGAAATCGCCTCCGATCCGATGCCGCCCAATGTGGCCGACAATTTCGTGATGCTCAAACCGCGGTCCGCCTGGCCGGAACCCGGCCGCACCAAGGCCGACTTGGTGCAGGCCATGCAGCAGGCCGTCGAGAAAATACCTGGCAACAACTATGAATTCACGCAACCCATCCAGATGCGTTTCAACGAGTTGATTTCGGGTGTGCGCAGCGACGTTGCAGTCAAGGTGTTCGGCGATGACCTCAATCTGCTGCTCGAAACCGGTGAGCGTATTGCCACCACTCTCGAAGCCATCTCCGGCGCCGCCGACGTCAAGGTCGAACAGGTCAGCGGCCTGCCGGTACTGACCATCAAACTGAACCGGCCGCAAATCGCCCGCTATGGACTCAATACCTCCGACGTGCAACAAGCGATCGAAATCGCCGTTGGCGGCAAGGAGGCTGGCGAGATCTTCGAGGGCGACCGGCGCTTTGATCTGATCGTCAGACTACCGGAACGCTTGCGCACTGATCTGGAAGCATTGAAGCAGCTACCCGTGCCCCTGCCTGGCGGCTCGGGCAACGGCGGCAAATCACGTTATGTAACGCTCGGCGAAGTTGCAGTTTTCGATCTCGCGCCAGGACCAAATCAGGTCAGTCGGGAAAACGGCAAACGACGCGTGGTAGTCACCGCCAACGTGCGGGGCCGCGATCTGGGTTCCTTCGTGACGGAAGCGCGCGAGCGCATTGCAACACAGGTCAAACTGCCAGCGGGTTACTGGATCGGCTATGGCGGCACGTTTGAGCAACTGGCCTCTGCCGCACAACGGTTGCAGGTGGTCGTGCCACTGTCTTTGCTGCTGATCTTCGGGTTGCTGTTCCTGACGTTCAATTCAGCGAAAGACGCTTTGCTGGTATTCAGTGGGGTGCCACTGGCTCTGACCGGCGGAATCGCCGCGTTATGGTTACGCGACATCCCGCTGTCGATTTCCGCGGGCGTCGGCTTTATCACTCTGTCTGGCGTGGCCGTGCTCACCGGTGTAGTCATGGTGAGCTGCATCCGCGACTTGCGCGCGCAAGGCATGGCGATCGATGAAGCGATTGAAACGGGCGCTTTGACACGCTTGCGGCCAATCCTGATGGTCGCCTTGGTCGCCAGTCTGGGTTTCCTGCCGATGGCGCTCAACACCGGCACCGGTGCAGAAGTGCAGCGGCCGCTGGCAACCGTGGTGATCGGCGGCATTATCTCGGCCAC
This sequence comes from Burkholderiales bacterium, assembly GCA_022841375.1. GTDB lineage: Bacteria > Pseudomonadota > Gammaproteobacteria > Burkholderiales > SG8-41. Next base: position 6,966 of record JALHRQ010000026.1, on the reverse strand, counting down.
CCTTTTGACACTGCTGGTGCTGCCAGTGTTGTACCGGCTGTTTAACCGGGACAGGACGATCGCGGCACAAAACCCATAGGCCATTCAAAGCACCGGGCAATATCCATTGCAACACTCAAGGAGTCTATTAATGAAAACCGCTTTAGCCACCCTCGCATTGATCGCAGCAACCGTGGGACTGACTGGCTGCCAGACCTCACTGCTCAAGCCGATGTCGGGAAACGCCGCTTCCGCCACCGTTAAATATCCTATCCTTTGGGGCGCCACACAAATTACCGTGATGATCGACAGCAAGACCTACACTGGCGTGGCAGGAGAGTTGTATGACGAAACAACTGATGAAAAGGCGCGTCGGTTCGGGTGGGAATCCAGCCATGAGCACCCGAACATCAAGCAGGAAATGAAGTTTCTCTACGGCTCGACCACGTTGACGGCGAACAACGGCGAGAAACTGGCCTGTGACCATTTGAAGCATGGCGATGACTGGCGCTTGCGTTGCAAGACCGCCGATGGCAAGGAAATCGCCCTGTATCGTATCAAGCAGTAATTATTGCTGGTGTGTCGTGGCGCGCCTCTTCCAGCAATACGGTGCTTCCCTTTCGGATGAAAAATATTCCAGTTGCGGCACAGAACTGCCAGCGGCCGGCAAGTTCTGCAGCCAATGTGCCAAATCACAACCATAACGCAGCACTTACCCCGTTTTATTCAATCGAGTTCAAGGAGCGGCATCATGAGCGAAAAGCTTGCGCTGGACTTGCCTGTGGTGTTGCCGGATGCCCCTGATGAGCGCGACGCCTGCGTGGGGCGGCTGACCCGATTGCTGCAAGCCGAAGGCATGGAAAAGGTGCACTTGATCCACGAGGGCGAAAACTCCCGACTTTGCCTGCATTACGATCCGCAACGATTCAGCGTAAGCCGGGTACGCGAGCTGGCACAAGCCACCGGCGCCAGGATCGGGAACCGGTTTCACCACGAAACCCTGCGCATTGACGGCATGGACTGCACCACCTGCGCCACGGTGATCGAGCACGCCCTGCAACGCATGGACGGCGTGCTGGAAGCTTCGGTGAGTTACGCTGGGGAACGTTTGCGACTGGAATTCGACAGCGAAAAAATCGGGCGTCCGGCGATCATCCAGCGCATCCAGGCGTTCGGTTACTCCGTCCTGGAAGAAGACCACAAGGCCGGATGGCTCACTGAACATCGCGAGCTTATATTCAGCAGCGTTGGCGGCCTGTTGTTATTGGCAGGATGGCTGACGGGCCTTGCCGGGGCACCTCGCAGCCTGTCGCTCAGCCTGCTGCTGGGCGCGTACGCGGCGGGCGGTTTCTACGCCCTGCGCGATGCCTGGCAGAGTTTACGCAGTCGCCGCTTTGACATCGATACCCTGATGATTGTCGCCGCAGCCGGAGCAGCGGCACTCGGCGCCTGGGAAGAAGGCGCACTGTTGTTGTTCCTGTTCAGCCTCGGTCATGCGCTGGAACACATGGCCATGGACCGCGCGCGCAAGGCCATCGAAGCGCTGGCAGAACTGGCCCCGAAGACCGCCAGCGTACAGCGAGGGGGCGTGGAAATCAAGGTGCGGGTCGAAGAATTGCAGCGCAGTGACCGGGTGGTCGTCAAACCCGGGCAGCGCATTCCCGCCGATGGTTTGGTGGCTTCCGGCAGCTCGGCGGTGGACCAGTCTCCGGTCACCGGAGAATCCATGCCGGTGGACAAACAGCCCGGCGACAAGGTGTTCGCCGGCACGGTCAATGGCGAGGGTGCCATCCTCGTCGAAGTCACCAAGCTAGCGCAGGAAAGTACGCTGGCACGCATGGTGGAGATGGTGGCAACGGCGCAAACGCAAAAATCTCCCACCCAGAGATTTACTGACCGCTTCGAACGGATCTTTGTGCCTGCCGTGCTGATCGGGGTCGGGTTACTCATCGCGCTGCCGCCCCTGTTTGGATTCCCGTTTGCGGAGTCGTTCTATCGCGCCATGGCGATACTGGTGGCCGCTTCCCCGTGCGCCCTCGCCATCGCCACGCCCTCAGCGGTGCTGTCCGGCATTGCACGCGCCGCGCGCGGCGGCGTGCTGATCAAAGGTGGCGAGCATCTGGAGAATCTGGGAACACTGACCGCCATCGCGTTCGACAAGACCGGCACGCTGACCGTCGGCAAACCAAAAGTAACCGACGTCGTTGCCCTCGGCGGAGACGAGGACAGCTTGCTGAAAATTGCCGCAGCGGCAGAGAGTCGCAGCGCACATCCGCTGGCTCAGGCTGTCGTAACGGAAGCCAAGAGACGCGGTTTGAGCTGGAATGAAGCAAGGCAGGTTGAAGCGGTCACCGGCAAAGGCTTGCGCGCCGATATTGAGGGGAAAAAAATCGCCATCGGCAGCGTCAAGTTGTTTGATGGTGAAGTGCTCCCCGAAACAATCAAGCGGGAGGTCGAGCGTCTGGGGAGCGAAGGCAAAACAATCATGCTGATTCAGGCGGGGGATCAGTTCCTGGGCGTTCTGGCGTTGGCCGATGTTCCGCGTGCAGCAGTACGCGGTGTGCTGGAGCGCCTGCACCAGCTTGGCATTCGCAAGACCATCATGCTCACCGGAGATAACGAACACGTGGGTCGCGCTATCGCCAATGCAGTCGGCCTGGACGAAGTGAAAGCGGATCTGCTACCGGAAGACAAGGTGAAGGCCATGGAAGAGCTCGGGCAACGTTATGGCCAGGTCGCCATGGTCGGCGACGGGGTCAATGATGCACCGGCCATGGCGCGCGCCACGGTCGGCATCGCCATGGGCGGCGCCGGCACTGATGTCGCACTGGAAACCGCGGACGTGGCGCTGATGGCCGATGATCTGGGCAAACTGCCCTTTGCCGTGGCCCTGAGTCGCGCCTCAAGGCGGATTATTCGCCAGAACCTGTGGGTGTCGCTGGGCGTGGTGGCGATACTGATTCCCGCCACCTTGTTTGGCTGGGCCGGCATTGGCGTGGCGGTGCTGATTCACGAAGGATCAACGATGGTCGTGGTCATCAATGCTCTGCGCTTGCTCGGGTTCAAAAATGCCGATTGATATGGTTCCAGGTAATTATCCGCCTCCGCCCCAAAAATGCGGATTTCCCCTCTTTTCAACAAACATTGATGGCATGCAAGAACGGCTCCCGTGATTTCCCTCTCCCGGTTTACGTTATTAAGCGCTTTGTGGTTGATCAGCGTTTACAATTTCCCGTTTTGGACGACGGTTGTCAGCGCAAGAAATTCCGAGCAGATCTCCGATATAGCTTTTTTGCTCTCTGCATTTTCTATCCTTGTCCTGACATTCAACAGCCTCCTCGCGCTGCTGACGTTTCGCCATACCGCCAAACCAATCGTCATTTCCCTTTTGTTGCTGTCAGCAGCGGCAACCAGCTTCATGTGGCGGTTCGGGATCGTCATCGACAAATCGGTGATACAAAGCGTTTTTGAAACCGACTGGAACGAGGTAAGCGATCTTCTCAGCATGCGGTTTCTGATCGGTTTCGCACTCTTGGGGGTCGTTCCTGCCACTCTAATCAGTCGACTGCACGTGCGTCTGCAACCATGGTCGAAAGAGCTGCGGATAAAGTTCGTGACTGTCGTTGCAGGAACTTTGGTATCGGCCCTGCTGATATGGACATTCAGCGCTGAGTATTCCTCCCTGCTCCGCAATCACCGAGATTTGCGGTTCATGCTGACCCCAACCAATGTCATCAATTCGCTCTTCGGATATCTGAAGCAGCAGGGAACGCCCAAACCCGCCAAGGTGGCAAGCAACGCATACAGAACCGCAGACAACCCTACAAATGGGAAACCATCTGTCCTCGTCCTCGTGATCGGAGAAACCGCGCGCGCCGCCGATTTTTCCCTTAAAGACCACGAACGAGATACGAACCCCCGGCTGAAAAAGGAAAATATCGCCTATTTTCCGCGCGTGTCAGCTTGCGGCACATCCACCGCCATCTCCCTTCCCTGCATGTTCTCCGATCTTGGAGAAGCCAATTACAACCCGAACAAGGCTCAAGGTCGTGACAATCTGCTGGACACACTCACCAGCTCAGGCATTGAAGTCAACTGGCTGGATAATAATTCCGGGTGCAAGGGCATTTGTGGACGCGCCGTATTCGAACATCTGGCCTCGCGCAATATTAAGGGTTTGTGCGAGGGTGGGGAGTGCTTCGACGAAATTTTGCTTCCCGGATTACGAGAGCGGCTGGCTATCTTAAAAAAAGACTCTGTTCTGGTTCTCCATATGAAAGGCAGCCACGGGCCGGCGTACTACCGCCGCTACCCACAGCAGTTCGAATCGTTTACTCCGACCTGCAAATCTGTTGACCTTTCGAGGTGCCCACGGGGAACCATCCACAACGCCTACGACAACACCATTATTTATACGGATTTCATCATTTCCGAGATAATCAAAGCCCTCAAAACAAATGAGGACAGTCTTAACGGAGCCCTGCTTTATATTTCCGACCACGGGGAGTCGCTTGGCGAAAATGGTTTGTATTTACACGGCATGCCAAAACTGTTCGCACCAAGAGAACAGGTTGAAATACCGATGCTTGCCTGGTTTTCAAAGGGCTTTACAAAACAGAAAAATCTTGATCTGTCTTGCGTTAAAGACAATCGAAAGCGCGCATACTCACATGACAATCTGTTCCATTCCGTGCTCGGCCTCTTTAACGTGAGGACAAGCTTCTACACCACTTCTCTCGATATATTTACAATGTGTCGCCGAGGGAGTTTCGAACAAAAATGACGAAAAATTATCCCTTCTCATCGGTGACAAGCACGCATCGAAGATGCTGCAGCCAGCAACGCACTTATGCTGTGGATTCTCGCTTTTCTGCCCTTCGAGTCGATGATGTCGTCATCGAACGGAAAAATTTCTTGTTCCGAAAAGTTTACCCAGACTTCCAAGGAGGCCATCTATGAAAACCGCTTTGACCACTCTCGCCTTGGTCGCAACGATCGTGGGGCTGGCTGGCTGCCAGACCTCGCTTCTCAAGCCGATGTCGGGGAACTCTGCATCTGCCACCGTTAAATACCCCATTCTTTGGGGTCCCACACAAATCACCGTGATGCTCGACAGCAAGACCTACACTGGCGTGTCAGGAGAGTTGCATGACGAAACAACCGATGAGCAGGTGCGTCGCTTCGAATGGGCGCCCTACCATAAGCACCCGAACATCAAGCAGGAAATGAAGTTCCTCTTTGGTTCAACTACATTGACAGCAGACGATGGTCAGGGACTTTCATGTGACCATTTGAAACATGGAGATGACTGGCGCCTGCGCTGCAAGACGGCTGATGGCAAGGAAATCGCCCTTTACCGCGTCAAGCATTAGTTGTTAATGTGTGTCTTCGCATGATTCGCCACATCAGCGCTGCAACGGTGCTGCTGACCCTGCAAACGCTCCACGGAGCGATGGAAATGCAACTAATTCACAACATGCCGCCCAATTAGGTTAATCAATTTCGCTTGAATCGAATGCCGCAGAATCACGTGCCTTACACAAAGGTCCGGTGAAACGGACCACAAAGATTCGCAGACACAATTATTTATCTAACCAGAGGTCACCTCTTCAGAATTCCTTCAGATTCGATGCCGATAATGATCATCGTGATGTCGATGTTCGATATCGCTCAAACCTCAAAAAGGAAACTCATCATGTTACAAAAATTTTCTACCCTACTTGCCATCGGTGCACTTGTTTCCGTTTTCGGTACCGCCAGCGCCCTTGCTTACAACCTCGAAGGGCAGCATCTGGGAAGCCCGGCATCCACTCAATGGATCGATCGTCAAATTGAGCTCCGCCCCGGCGATAAGTACTTGAATGTTACCCGCGGAGAGACGGTGATGATCAAAGCCAGCGGAAAATCATTTGCCTGGAAGTTCGACACGCTTGGCACACCCACCTTCGATCTGAAGGAAATCGCACCTAAAGACTTCAATATTCAGAGTGTGCGGGTGTATGTTGGACAAAACCCCGCCCAAAATAGTGATTAGTTTGCTGCAATCCCCCTTCTTCGCCGCGTCTTTCCTGAAATTACGAAGATGCGGCGAATTTTTGTTGGAATTCAGAGCATCCGAAAAGCATCACGATTGATTCCAGCCCAAGCTTAAAATGAGATTACTACTTATCGAAGACGATCCAATGATCGGCAAAAGCATCCGTGAGGGCTTGCGTCGAGAAAGCTATGGTGTTGACTGGGTACGTGATGGCTGGGCCGCCGAGCAGTCCCTGATCGCCACGGATTACGATCTGCTGATCCTGGACTTGGGATTGCCGCGGGTGCATGGTCTTCAGGTCTTGAAGAATGTCCGTCAAAAAGGAAAAAAGGTGCCCGTGTTAATCATCACCGCGCGTGACGGTGTTGATGACAGGGTCAACGGCCTTGATGCCGGTGCCGACGATTATCTGGTCAAGCCTTTCAGCATGTCCGAACTCGGCGCGAGAGTGCGTGCCCTGCTCAGGCGCAGCGCTGGCCAAGCCGATCCGGTGTTCCGGAATGGCGGAGTGGAGCTGAACCCGCTTACCCGGGAAGTGCTGTGCAAGGGAAAAGAGGTTACCTTGTCACAGAGGGAATTCGCAATTCTGGAAAGCCTGATACGGCATCCCGGCACGGTGATATCCAGAGCCAGCCTCGAACAGAGCGTTTACGCCTGGGGACAAGAAGTGGAAAGCAATGCTGTCGAAGTGCACATATCTAATCTGCGAAAAAAGCTGGCCCCGAAACTGATCAAGACCGTCCGTGGTGTCGGCTACAAGCTTTCCGAGCAATGAGTTTTTCCATCAGAAAACGCCTCTTGTGGACAATGCTGTCCACGTTGCTGGTCCTCGCCGTAGGCGCCAGCAGCGTGACCTATATGCGCGCCAGGTCGGATGTCAACAAGCTGTTCGATTACGAAATGGAGCAAATGGTCTATGCCCTGGCAATGCACATTGCGTCACACCCGGA
>JALHRQ010000025.1 GCA_022841375.1 Burkholderiales bacterium | reverse complement strand
CCCACATTAGCGCTTTCTGGCTCTCCGTGTAATGAATCCGTGGCCTTTGCTTCATATGCAACACTCCTTCTGCTTACGCAGTCTCTAGTGTGTTGCATCCACCGGTTGAATCCGCAGCCGACTGCGGACGTTGGCAAAAATTCGATTGGGCGAATTTTCTACGCTCCCGTCATAAGCTTTTGATAGAGCGTAGGAATTGTCAGATTAAAAGTTGAAGTAAGTGGCTGTTTTAACAGTGAACGTAGCCCGCCCTCACCCGTCAATACACGCCAATACTCGCTGAAACCTGTCGTTTTCCCTACGTTCTGCATCGAAATATATGGCTCCCCGGCCAGGGTAATCTGGTCACCTATGGTCGATTAGGGTCGATCACGGATAATAAGGGTTAGAATGAAATGAAGGCACCTACGTGTCCGGGAGATAACGCGCATGTCAGCCAATATTCGTAAGCGGGTTAAGTCAAAACGCCCATCAGGCAGCGTTTATAGGCCGTCCGACATTGGTGACTGGGCGAAATATTTTGACTGCACCCAACAAGAAGTTCGCGACGCAGTAATTTACTCCGGTGTCATGGTCGTGGATATCAAAGATTGGATAAAGAGGAATGTGGCCCGCTGAAAATGTCTACAACTACCGCGCTGTTGATGGCAAACAACTCGATGCATGGTGCGTGTAATCACTGAGTCAGGCCGTCAAAATTGATGCGACTATTCCCAATAGCACCCGCTGCGCTCGCCAAACCTCACTACCTGGCGCGGTTTTGAGAATGCCATCTACTACCCCCCATCGCGCTACCCCAGCCGGTGCTCTGCAGACCACCTCGCGCAACGTCGGAACCCGCCGGGAGGCTCGTTATTGGGCGATGCCGACACAATGAAAAAGAAAAAGGGGCTAGCCATTTGAGCTAACCCCTTGATCAGTATCTGGTAGGAGGTGCGAGATTCGAACTCGCGACCAACGGATTAAAAGTCCGCTGCTCTACCGGCTGAGCTAACCTCCCAAAGGGGGCGAATTTTAACCGTCAGGGCCATATGGGTCAACCCGCATTTACCCCGAAAACGCCCCGGAACGCTCAACGTCGCATCCCCTGAAATTGGAATTACATAGTGGCAGCAAACCCCTGCGGCGAGGGCAATAACGATCCTGCAAAGCAGGTAAAGGGCTGCCTACGGTGCAACCCCGGGACAGATAAATAAAAAAACCGCTAAAACCGTAACCGGTTGAAGCGGCCATCCTGCAGATCAGAAAGCTCAGCGTGCGGGTTCAGCCGGAACAATGACTACCGTGTTGCCGCCACTTTTGCCGGGTTCGCCGGAAGCACCGGTATTCCCTTTAGAACCGGTAGCACCCGTATTGCCGGTTGCGCCGGTATCACCAGTTGCGCCTTTTTCGGCCTGCGCGCCGGTGGCGCCTGTAGCACCTGTCGCACCAGGCGCACCTGCAGGGCCGGGTACTGTCACAACAGCTGGGGGAGTGTTCACCACAGTCGCCGGTCGGTCACAGGCGCTTAACGTCAGCGCTGCCAGCAACGCAGAAAACAAAATTGAATACTTCATGGGGATTCCTTTGATGGTTGACTGAACGGGATCCATACCTGTTACGGTATGGTGACTGCTTTTACATGCCCCGCAGGATGCATTGAATTCGCCTGCGATTCCGTTCGCTGGATCACATAATCACATTTGCGCAGGCTTCCTGGCCGCTGGATCAGCGCCCGGGCTACCGCGGGTAGCCCGGTATTCAGCATATGTGCGGGTCAATTCGGCGCCCATGAAAAATATCTGTGAAGAGTAATACACCCATACCAGTATCACGACCAGTGAGCCGGCCGCACCGAAACCGGCCGCCAACTGACTGTTGCCGAGATAGAGCCCGATCAGGAATTTGCCCAGCGTAAATAACGCGGCGGTAATGGCTGCGCCCACGCCAACGTCCCGCCACGCAATTCTTGTATCAGGAAGCCATTTGTAGATTGAGGCAAACAACGCAAAAACCACAACGAATGAAAACAGCGAATTAACCCCTTCGAGCAGCCATCCCGTTTCAGCGAACGGGCCACTCCAGGATTTCTGCAAAGCCGCTAGTACTGCGCTGACTCCCAGCGAAATCAGCAACAGAAAGCCGATGGTCAGGATAAGGCCGAAGCTGAGCAGGCGATCACGTACCATGGCAATGATCCCGCTTTGCTGCGTCCTTTTCGTGCCCCATATGGCATCGAGACTGTTTTTTAATTCCGCGAATACGCTGGTTGCAGCCACCAGCAAAGTGACTCCGGCTATGACGCTTGCCCAGAACCCAAGGCCTGAGTTGTATGACGCCGCGAGCAGATCCTGTATTGTTTTCGCACCGCTCTCTCCCGTCAATCCGTGAAACTGTGCAATCACTTCGCCTCGCGCGGCCTCGGCACCAAATACAAATCCGGCGATGGCAATGGTGATTACGAGGATTGGCGCGATTGAAAAAGTGGCGTAGAAGGCCAATGCCGCGCCCATGGTGGACGCGCGATGATCTGACCAGGCATCCGCCGCCTCCCGCAGCAGATTTACGTATACCAACATGCCATCGTAGGCACGGGCAGGACGCTCTTGTGCTTTCTCAGGTGCCCCGCTTGTCCCTGATTGTCCGGATTGATTAATCATTGGTATCGGCGGCTAATGGCAATAATGTTGTAAATCTCCAAGGAGGCATTTAACCGATCCAGGAGGCCAGTTCCAATACCGGTTACTTCCCGATCAAATATTGATCAGGATGCTCGGCAAAACCTTTTTTGGCAATGGTTATCAGGAAGCTGCCGTTGAAAAATATGGGTTGGCAGCAAGGCACTGACGTCGCCGAGAGGCGATCATCAAGCCGTGTTCGCACTTATTAAACCATTAATACTGTCATTGGCATCACACACGGTCGTCCACGCTGCCTTTCCCTGCAGCGTGGCGGTGGCCAATTCACCCGAGGACTACTCCAATGACGATCATTCAACAGTTACTGTCGGTTACAGCTTACCCATCAGCAACAGCACTATGATGACAACAACAACCAGCCCCAAGCCACCGCTCGGGCCATAGCCCCAGCTTTTGCTATGCGACCAACTCGGTAATACGCCAATCAACATCAAGATTAAAACAATCAGCAGTATGGTTCCGACGCTCATAAGTTTCTCCTGGATATTAATAACCAACAACAGCGGTGTATGTCTGCTTGTAAATCATGAGCAGACCAGCACCAGAACCGCAGCGCCCATTTGTTCGGGCAAAAACCTTAATGCCCCGGACCGCGAGACGCACGATCCGGGGTTAACCCCATCGTTACCGGGATTGCCTAGCGATAAACGTGCTCCCCACTGCTTTTTTTCCATTCCTGTTCGATATGGGCAGCGTCTTCATCCGAGCGCGGTTTCACACCCATCAGAATTCCGCCTTCTTTAATCGCATCCTCGTATTGCTTGACCCGTTCTTCCGGAATACCCCAGCCAATCAGCGCACCCACCACGCCGCCGGTCAGACCACCAGCTCCTGCGCCAACCAAAGCGGCCGCAATCGGACCGGCGATGACCAGTCCCAACCCGGGAATGGCGATCGACGTCCCCACCGCAGCCACGGCTGCAGCGATCGCGCCTAAAGTACCGCCAATGGCACCGCCGATTCCTGCGCCTTCGGCAGCCTTGTTGCCAAGTTCGGTTTCGATACCCGAATCCCCGGAGAAATGCTTTTTACGCGTTTCGTCCGACATCATCAGATTGACGTCGCCTTTGTCATAGCCACGGCTGGTGACAGCCCCATAAGCTCTCTCTGCATTCTCGCGATCTCTGAATAACCCCGTCACCATCTTTGAATCTGAGGTCCGTTTTCTACCTATGGTTTCTTCAGTTGCAGCGCCAGGAATATTTTCGTCAGGTTTGTTCATTGAAATGCCTCCGGTTAAATCCCGCGTCCCGCAGATTGCGAGGTGCCGGGATGGATAACAGGATTGAACATAGGCAATGCATCTGCACAGCATCTGTGCGTTGCCGCACCCCTCATCAAGTTGAGGGGAAAAAGTCGGAAATAATCGTGGTACTACCCATCGCATGTGCCACTAAAAGGCAATCGTTTAATCGTACGTTCACGCACAGACCCTGCAACGGGGCTTGCCCATGCTGACCTATCTCCGGAATTTCCGGCAGATTTTTATCCTTTTCTCAACTCAAGGAATATCAATATGAAAGCTTCCAAACTTTTTATCCCGACAGTCGCCACCATTGCCTTTGCCAGCATCATCGGCGTCGCCTTCGCACAAACCGGCAGCTCTACCAGCAGCGGCACCACCGGCAGCACCAACACTGGCGGACCGAACATTCGTTCGAATGACAGCACCAACCCTGACATAAGCACCATGAATCGCGACGGCGCTGCCAACCGGAACTCCACGGGCACCATGAATCGTGACGCTACCGGCTCCACTGGAACCATGAACCGCGATTCCACCGGTGCTGCGAACAGGAATTCCGCTGGCTCGATGAATCGTGACGTTACCGGCTCCACGGGCACCATGAATCGCGACTCGTCGAGCACCACGAACCGTGATTCGACCGGCAGCATGAATCGCAGTTCGACAGACAATCGTTCAGGCGAACGTGTTGCCCGCGCGGACCGTAACTGATCCACTGCTTGAATCCTGAAAGTATTTCAACCGCTTGCCGAGTAACCTCAGTGAGCGGTTTTTAATATTTTTAGCCTTACTTCGAGTCCACCATAAACCGGTAGTTGATCATGAATAAATTGCACAACTCCGCAAGGGTTGCAGCTGGAGCCTGGCTTGCCGGAAATTTGCGCCGGGTGCTGTTTGTTGGTGTTGCATCACTGGGTGTAATCATCCCGTATGCACTGAGTTCTGATCAGCCTGCCGTTTACGACCCGGTTTCCACAAGCATTAATGCAGAAAATGTAACGCCGGAAGCCGTCGTCCGCTTTGCGGATTTCGGCCTGGAGATTCCGACGCAGGAAGCCCGGCATATTGCCGATTGGGTCGCTGATTCAGGTGACAATATGGGTGCCGGCTTTGTCATCGTCGAGAAGAAGTCCGCCCGTGTCTATGTTTTTGACCGTGACGCACGCCTGCAGGGCACCAGTCCCGTGTTGCTTGGTGCAGCGCGCGGTGATGACGCGATTCCAGGCATCGGAACACGTCCGCTTGAACAAGTGCGGCCGGAGGAAAAAACCACGCACGCCGGCCGGTTTGTCGGTGAGCGCGGGCGCAACACGCAAGGCGAAGACATTGTCTGGGTGGACTACGATGCCGCGGTCTCCATGCATCGTGTCCGCAGCACGAATAAGAAAGATCGCCGGTTGGAACGGTTGGCAACGGAGACAATTGATGACAACCGGATTTCATATGGGTGCATCAATATTCCGGTTGCCTTTTACGAGACCTATATCCACCCCGTTTTCGCAACCCGTAATGCCGTGATTTACGTCCTTCCCGAGGTGAAATCTGCGCCGCAGGTGTTTGGGTCTTATGACGTCGTTGCCCGGACCATCCAGATACCGTAGATGTCGGGCGTTTCTGGTTATTTGAAGCACCGATGGTTTGATGCATCCTTGGATGTATCGAATACAGGATGGGGCTTAATAAAATTCACAAAGGACGGGCAGCGGGCATCACTGACTTAGCCCAACAGCAAAAAACGGCATCGCAGTCGTCACCATGATGGTCTGCAATGCCGCCCTGCTTGCGTTCAATGGCGGAAGCCGTTATTACCTGTATTCGAGAAACGCATAACGCATCTCCCACGCCATCACCTGGCGTTCAGCATCTTCCCGGATCATGCCGTGGCATTCCTGGATGCAGCGAACCAGTTGTTCACGTTTGCCGCCGATTCGATCGAGTTGGTCATCAGACAGCAAATCCCACTGCTCACTGACTGCAACTTTGACATTATTCCAGTCACCTTCGATACGCCTCCAGTTCATGGAGACCTTCCGTTAAAGGGAATGAGAATGTTGTCCGCCAGGGATAACACTACATATTTCTCTGGGTTTCCTTGGCTGAACCCTGCATTTTCTCGCCACCGCGTTCAATATCCTTGCCCACGCCCTGCATGGTATTGCAACCCGTCAGAATGCCGATCATCAGGATTGCCAGTATTGCTGTAATTTTTTTCATGTTATTTCTCCAGATTGTCAATTGTTAAGGTAATTTGTTGCTATTACTGGGGCGCGGCATAAGAGTCCTGCTTGTTGGTGCACCAATGCCGTGCCTCGCGTAATTCCTATTCCCAGAACGGGGTGCGCTCATAGTATTTGTAGACATCGCGATTCCACTTTTCATCGGACATCGAAGGCCAATGATCCGCATCAAATCCCGGGGCTGCCTCCATTCGATCCCTCGAAATATCAAGCACGTATTCGTTTTCTGCCGGGTCATACTTGAATGAACTGAACGGTATTGCAAACAGCTTTTCTCCCATGCTCAGAAAACCGCCGAAAGAGACAACTGCGTATGCCACTTTTCCGGTATTCGGATCGATGACAATTTCCTTGATGTCGCCGAGGTTGTCGCCATTCAGATTGACCACACCCGAGCCGATGATGCTCGACGCTTTTACCGGTGAATTTGAGAATGACTGCGCTTGAATCATCGCAATTCTCCTTTTTAATATGGATGAAAATTTATTAAGGTCGCCTGAAAATGCCTGGACTTCAGGCATCTTTTAGGTTTTGGCTTTATGGATGGCTGCAGACGGTCAAGTGAATAATGCGGCGCCGGTGAAACGGCATTAACGTTTGGCACGCCCCGCGCGCGATCGATAGGGATTGCAGTATTGGATATAGCCATGATTGCTCCTGATGTTTGGAATTCAGCATGGGGGAGCATCTCTCGCATGGGCTGCAAAGGCCGTCTGGCAGCGTACATAACGCACGAAAATTCTGATGGATCCGCCGAAGGGCTTTTCCTGTTTGGCGGCTTTACCGATATGCTCGGTATCAAATAGAACGATGCATGAAGTCCGCCAGCAATCCTGCTGTTCCCGCTATTATTTCTTTGTCCCGATCCGGCTGGCGTGTCAGGGCTTCGCGGTCTATCCCTATGGCTGGGGCCTATTCATTTTTCCGGCTAGCGAAACTTCAGGACGCAATTCGCCGGGCATCCCGCACAAGTCGCGCGCAATCGCTGTCCCGACCCGGGCCGGCATCGATCAATGGTAGTAAAGCCAGCAGCGGATTGATCATCCCCAGCGCCAGTGCGCCCAGTCCACGTGCAGCCAAAATCCCTTTGTCCACCTCGATATCCGGTCGGGCAAAACTGCCGCGAACATGTATCGGGCTGCGCAAAGCCAAAGGGCTGGTGTTCTTGGTGTCCTGGTTAAGTGTCAGGTCTAGCTTCTCCTGAGCCAGGTCAATAGTTCCCGTTCCGACTATGGTGGTTATTGCGGTGTCGAGAATCAATGCATCGGCATGCATGACACCCGCCTTGACGCCAAAATTGGCGACGCCGCAATGCAGTTTGATCAGCCTGTCGCCGGTAACACTCAATTCCAGTATTTCCCAGATATGCAGGCCGACTTTTTCCATCATCAAACGGCTGATTTCACCGTTGCCCACAACCAAGCCTACCTTGCCATCAGCTGTTGCCAGCATGCGCCCGACCGAATTGCCCTTCCCTGCCAGTACGAAATCGCCGTTGATCTCGCCGACGCTGGTCTTGTTCAGTTCGACAGTTGGAAACATCCGTGCCATCTGAATTTTTCGCGCTTTAATGCGAGCTTTAGCCTGGACCGGGTTCTTGCGACCATCGAGATTAATCACGGCATTGAGTTGACCACCAGCCAAACCAAACTTCAACGGGTCGAGGGTCAGCACGGAATCGCGCAGACTCAAGTGGACATCCAGGTTTTCGATCGGTAATTCCCTGGCGCGACGAATGGTCTTGGCCTTCAGTGTCACCTCTGCATCCACACTCGACCAGCGATCGGTTTTGAATGGAAGGTCCGGCAGCACAGTTTTGGTCGCGCCCGGCCGGGCAGCCTGCTCCACGCGTCCGGGCTGAGAACCAATGATCGGTCCGAGATCCTCCAAAACCAGCAGATTGGACAGCAGGCTGGCTTTCATCGCCGGGCGTTTGCCGCCGGCATCCACCTGCAGTGTTCCGGCGATATCGCTTCCGCCGATACGTCCGGAGAATTTCTCGTAATGCCAGGTGTTTCCGCTGCGCAGCAGGTGGCCCTTGGTTGCATAGGCAGGCGTTGCAGGAAATGCAATACCCAGCAATGGATAGAGCTGATCCAGGCTTTCGCCCCTGAGGTCGAGTTGCATGTCGATGGCGGAAAATTTGAGCAGGCTGGTAACCGTTCCTTCTGCCCGCACCGCGGTACGGCCGACCGTTGCATCGACTTTCAGGGCATAAGGCGCACTTTCATCACGCATCGCCAGCACCGACTCGCCTCTGCCACTTGCCTTGAGCGGAAGGCCCCGATACTGCCCTTGGGCGCTGAAAACGACATCTGACGCATTTGCAGCAGTTGAAAGGCTCGCCCGGATGCTGGTTTTATCCCCTACATCGTCGTAGCCGAGTGTTCCCTCATCAAGGGTCAGGCGGTCAACACGCATCCGCATCTCTTCGTCCTGCTGGTTAACATCCAACAACCAGTTCTTTTTGCCGTTGTTGCCCTGCTCCAGATAAACCGTAGGCCGCTGCAGCCGGACCTCGTGAAGGACAATGTTTTGACGTAGTAGCTGCGGCATATCGATGGTGATTTCAATCGCGTCAGCGGACACCATCTGCTTTTCCCGGGCCCATGCCGGATTGGCAAATGTCACCATGCCGGCGCTGATACGGGGCGCGGGCCAGGCAAATTTGATACCCAAATCACCGCTGATAACGAATTCGCGGCCCGTTTTCTCCAGGGTCTTGCGTTCTATCGGACCACGCAGCCAGTTCCAACCGAAAATCGAAATGAATAATACGAAGAGAAGGACGGGGACGACGATCAGACCCACTGACCACTGGAACAATCGGGTAGGTGTCATGACGAAGCGGCCGACGGGGTGATCACGCCATCGTCGCGACGCCCAAACCGACCTCGTCTTCCAGTTCTCCCGCTACGGGGCCACTGGCAAGACCAAAACGGCGCTCAACCTCCACCCAGTTTGCAACCGCCCACCAACCCTGCAAATAGTCGGGACGCCGGTTTTCATGCTTGAGGTAGTAAGCGTGTTCCCAGACATCGTTGACCAGCAGCGGAAAGTGTCCCTGCGTCAGCGGATTATCGTGCCCGTTAGTGGTCTCTACCTGCAGTTTCCCGCCCTCCTGGCGGACACTGACCAGCCATACCCAACCGGATCCGAAGACTTTGGAACCTGCTTCGGAAAAGCGGGTTTTGAACTTTTCGAAACTGCCAAAATCACGTTTGATCGCGTCGGCAAGCGCACCTGTCGGTTCCCCGCCTCCGTCCGGAGACATGGCCCGCCAAAACATGCTGTGATTGACGTGCCCACCCGCGTTGTTGTGAACGATCTTGCGCGCGGCCTCGGGAACCTGGCCCCTGTTGCGCAGCAGCCACGTCGCCGTACGCTCTTCCAATTCCGGATATTTACCCAGTTCTGCATTCAGTTTTTCCACATACGATGCGTGATGCATGTCGTGGTGGATTTTCATCGTTCGCGCATCAATATGCGGCTCCAGCGCCGCATAGTCATACGGCAATGGCGGAAGTAAATGCTTCACTCGTCTTGCTCCTGGTGAGACGCAAAGCAGCCGCGCCGGGGAAAATTATGGAGGTAATTGTCATTACCCCTGTTGCAAAAATCTGTGCGCTGTCGCACGCAGCAGCCCCGGAACTATGTGTGGAAGCGTACAGATGCGCTATCTCCTCCGGTATAGGTTAGGATTTCCCGGCGGAAGAAAGCCAGTCAACCCTTTCATCTGTCTGTCAAAAAAACGGAACAAAAAGGGATTTTGATGAACATCAACCTGGCGCTTACCCCTCTGATTTCGCTGATTGCCGGCATTCTCATTCTCATCATGCCGCGTCTGTTGAATTACATTGTCGCGCTCTATCTGATTGTTATCGGCTTGATCGGTCTCTTCGGAGGCGGGAATATTCGCTTGTGATCGGTCTGCAGTCCGCCGCAAATAGCTGATCCGTCCAACTCATTTCCGCAGCACTCAGGGCTTGCTGTAACTTTTCCAGCAAAGCTTGGTGCAAAGTCACCTTGTTGGCGGATGTTGCAATATCAAAATGGTGAAAATAATGGGGCATCGTGGCACTTTGCCGGGTGCTCTGACCGTCGCATGAATTATGCAGCGATGGTCGGCTGCGAGATAATCATTCCTGCCGTGCATTTACGCACGTTCATCACAGGCCAACACTTGTCGACTCAGATGTGCCGGGACTCTCTGGCGCTAAGAGATAGTTCATTTTCGTGAAAAATGACGCCAAGGCGTTTGTTGGCGAAATTCACCGAATAAGCAATCTTGCCATTTCGAGTACGCGGGAAAACAAATTTGATGACCCCCTCGCCGCGAACCGTTTTAACGATGTCACGGGCGGAATATTTGGTCAGCTTTTTTTGATCAGCGCGTTTCATGGTTATGGCAGTCATCCGGGTGGTAGGTCTTGAGCGGTATTCCGCAAAATCCTAAGGAGTATCCAACGTCCGGAAATTTTATCCGCCTGAAATAATTTTTCAGTACGGAAACCAACATAGCCTTCCTTGCTAAATTAATATTTGAAACTTTTCACCAGCACAATATTTTCAAACAATTTCACACTGCTGAAGGCGTTAAATCAATGGGGCTGAATATCCAAATCAACTAGTCATCGCTAATTTATATGTGGGTGGGCGCACAGCTTAATCACTCCGCGGCAATTAAGTTGACCTGCTTTCTTCCTCTCTTCAGGAAATTAGACACTCATGGTCACCGGCCTCGCTTATCAAGACCCTGCTCACAAGCAGGCGCATCAATTACATGCACGCCTTAACAACTTTAACTCGATCCGGCTTGCGCCCGCTTTGATTCGTCCCGATTGGCGGGTCAATCTTCGCACCGAATATGATGCAAGCGTGGAGGAAGGGCACTTTGTCGAAGACGAACGGCAACTGATCCAGCGCGCAGCGCTTGAGGCCCCCCTGCAACCCGCCGAGTTTTTGAGCTGGTTCGACAAACTTCGCGTAAGCGGTTATGGGCAAAACGATCCCTTGTTCCCCTGGCTTGGAAGTGTCGCGACACTTTCCGAGATGCGCTGGTTCCTCGCTCAGGAGGCCGCCGGTGAAGCGGGCTTTGATGATTTGGTCGCGCTCACACAAGTGCGGTGTCCGGTCCGCGCAAAACTGGAAATGGCTCGCAATTACTGGGATGAAATGGGTCGGGGGCACGAGCGCGGAATGCATGGACTCATGCTTGCGGATGCCGTGCGCGAACTTGACCTGGAGCCGTCCATTGATAAAACCGTTTGGGAAGCATTGGCGCTTTCCAATCTGATGGCTGCGCTGGCGTCCAATCGCCGTTACGCCTATCAATCCATCGGAGCGTTAGGCGCGATTGAGATGACCGCGCCCAGTAGAGTCGCCCATATCAATGCCGGCTTGAAACGACTCGGCGTATCAACCGTGGCGCGTGCCTACTATCAACTGCACGCGGGTCTGGACATTGAGCATTCGAAAGCCTGGAATGCAGAAGTTATTTATGGCCTGGTAGAGGCTGACCCGCGCACCGCTCGACCGATAGCTGAGGGCGCGCTGATGCGCCTTGCCAGTGGAGCACGTTGTTTCCGGCGCTATCGCAGGCATTTCGGTTTGGCGTGAGTCGGCTCATTCGGAGCACATTCCGCAGGCCTAGTTCAAACCAAGCCATCTCCTCCGGGGTCACTTCGAGCACTCACCGGCGGCTCGCAGGTCAACCCCGATGAAATTCACTCTACCCCAATATAGCCGAGCGATTTAAGCCGGCCCAGGTCGTGGCTGGCAACCCGCTCGCCGATGTCCACGCGGTAACGCAAATTTGGCACCACCACTTTGCGCGCGAGAGCATAGGCGCAGTCGCTTGCTTCCTTGACGGTGTTTCCCGTACCGGTGGCGACGCCGACATAACCGTCCATGCCGCTCGTAACCAGCTGCGTACCGTGCATGGCGACTTCGCCAAGATGCAGACAATCATGATCCGCAGCGGTCATGGAGGCACCGAATGAAATGGGTGCGCCCTTCGACAATTCAGCATACCCCTGGCGGTGCGGAAACGGCGGTACGCTCAACACGACGCCGGCAGCAAAGCCGTCAGCAGTATCCAGGCTGGTGTTTCCGCGCAGCATTTTCTTGAAAATGACATCCCAGGCTTCGTTTTGCAGTGCCCCACAAATGGCGTAACCCGGATAACCAAAGCGACTCGTGAACTCAAGCGGCCACAGACCCAGTTCGTTGGCCATCAGATTTAGGTTGATGTAACCGTAATAACCGCCGGTGCGCAAGCGCTCTGCCATCCGCGCGAGCGTAGCGTTGAATATTTTCCGGGCGCCGCGATAAGTAACAACCGTACCCATTTCTCCCGTGAGTTCGCCGAGATCGCCGGCAAAAAATCGCTTATGTTCCCAATCCAGGCAGGCGGGCAGTAAAAATGATGTGCCGTTGAAATACGCGCCCACACCGACCTCCACGCCGGTCACGTGCTGCATCAGAACAAAATCGGGATTGCCGGGTCCGTGCCATTGCACTTGATACAACGACAGCAGCGCGATCATGTCCGACCCGTCGTCAAGTTCGCCGACATAGTTGCGGGTGCGCAATTCGTCGCCGCCGTTGCTTTTGAAAACATACCGGCGACGTGTAGAGCGAACGAACGCTATGGCTTCACCGAAGTCGGTGTAGCGGTACGACTGCGCAATGCACAACCCAAGACTGCGCAGCGCTTCCTGGCCGAATTGACGATCGCACTCCAGCCGGTCGCCGTAGGCACTTCCGCCTATGACCTGGAAGCCGTCGCGGCGCAACTGGTCCTGCAGTTCGCCCTTGACCGCCGATTCGAAAAGCACAATGCCGCCGGTGCCTGCCTCGCGTATCCACGGCAGTTCAGAGCGCCAATCCGGCGTCAGCCGCAGCATGCCGCCGTACACGTCGTGAGCCTCCGGAGTTTCGACGTATACCCGAACCTCGTGACCGGCTGCTGCAAGACGGTGATACAGGGACCCGAGCTCGCAATATTCGCCGATCCCGAGAAATCTCATCGATCTGCAGGGGAGTGAATAATCAGGTCAGGCCCGATTTTGTAAACGACGAGCGCCACGGCCGCGATGCGGTCGACCTGCGAATATCCCGGGGTATCAAGTTCCTCACCGAATACATCCGGGTCAAGCTCCGCATATTCAAATTGCAGACTCGGGATTTGCACCGCGGATGCGATGGATTCCCAGAATAAGTCGCGGCCCTCGAGGATGGGGGAACCTGTATACAGGATCAGCATCCCTTGCGCTGTGAGGCGCGGCAGACCTTCGAGGACGATGCGCGTCGAGAGGCCTGAACCCAGCTCCCCCCCGCCATGACGATAAAAGCGGGCGGCCGGATCGAGCAGATACGGCGGATTGGCAACGATGACATCAACCGGCTCGTTGATAACTTCGAAAAGGTCGCCTTGACGAAAACTGGTGTTCAACGTTGCCGCAAGTTCAGCGTTGACCCGTGCATAACGAAGAGCAGCCGCATTGATGTCGGTAAGGATGACCTTTGCAGCCGCATGCTTCAGCGTTTGCGCGGCAATAATGCCCCCTGCACCCGTTCCGCAACCGATATCGACGATGCGATCGACTTTGGCGCGGGACTGCGCCAGCGTACGTTGTATCAGTGCGGCGAACCGGTAGCTGTCGGGACCGAAAAAAACCGAATCATCGTCCGCAGTCGGATATGCGGAGTGCACGAATAACGAATCCGCGAGTGTTGAAAAGCGCACTTTGCTGCGCAATAGTCCATTGCAGGACTCTATGACATCTCCATCCTCAAGCCACCTAAGAACAGGTGCCGGCAGCAGAGCCGGCGAAAAAGGCCGGCTCCAACCGAAGACATCCTGCAGCGATTGGGCAACACCCGTCCCCGGCCGCGCGTTCACCCGGGCGTGCGTCGCCGGGGTGGTCGTCACAAAATGATACCCCTGCTGCCGCAGCCATCTGCCCAAAAGCAGCACCGGGTCCTCAGCCGCCATGTGGATGCCGGGCACAGAGTTCCCGGCGCTATCTGCCATCCTGGTGCGGAACGCCGCGGGATAAGGCGTTGGCGCTGGTGTTGTCGACGCTGCTTCGAGACCGGGCGCCTTCTGCAGCTGTTTGGCGAACAGCAGCTTGGGTTCGCGAACCCCCGCGATGCCCTTAAGACTACGGGAACGCGGGGTTTTTATTGTGCTTGCAGGCATTGCATCCTTCAGGTCACTGTTCAGGCGCCTTTACTAAACCTTGGGCGGGTCGCTGTCGCGGGAAGTGTGCCGGTGCGCGCTAATCGCCTTGATGAATTGAAGCGCGGTGTCCGCCGCCTTATTGGCGTCCGCCAGGATGAGCCCGGGGTCCTTGCCTGCCACGGCCGGGATACCCGCCATTTCGAGGAGCTTCTGCGCAGCACCCAGCACGAGAATGGTTTTGCAATGGCGGAACTGATCCTTTACGTATTCCATCGTATGGCCGTCGCGGGCCAGGGTGTCGATCGCCTTGTCACCGGCGGGCAGCACCAGCGCATCGAAAAGCACGGAAGGCGAATTCTCCAACGACTTGTTCGCTTCGATCACAGCCCCATCATCAGCGACGAATTTGCCGACGCGCGGGCCGACGAAATGGACAACCGCCCCTTCAGCGACAAGAGCGGTGTGAATGGCGGCTATCGAGGCGCGGTGCACCCCGTCGGCTACCAGTATTGCAATCTGCCGCGTGCGTATTCCGCACTCCCCAGGCAAGGCGGTTAGCGACAGGGCGGTGGAAGACGTAATCTCCGGCCTGGGTGCTTTGGCGATTGCTTTGGGCATGGCATCCGGCACTTTTATCCCCAAACCTGCAGCAACACCGGCCGCCAGAGCGGGCGAGACATTCACCAGCGAAGCAACCATGCGTTCGCGAATCGCCGGCACACCCACCTTGCTGAGCTCAAACCGGAAGGCGGCGATAATATGGGCCTTCTCAACGTCAGTCTGGCTGTTCAAAAACAATGTTGCCTGCGCGTAATGTTCGGCAAATTTTTCCGGCTTGCCGCGCACCTTGTCTTCTTCGACCGGATCCGGAAAAGAGGTGAAGCCGGTGGAGCCCGCCTGGAACGGGCAGCCGCCGCCGAGCGAATTCGGCTCATACGAAACGCGCCCGCGGTTGAGCGTCTGACGGTGCAGGCCGTCACGCTGGTTGTTCTGCACCGGTGCGAGCGGCGAGTTGATCGGAATCTCGTGAAAATTCGGCCCTCCCAGCCGGGTGATCTGGGTGTCGATGTAAGAGTGGATTCGGCCGGCAAGCAGCGGATCGTTGCTGAAGTCGATACCCGGTACGATATGTGCCGTGCAAAACGCCACTTGCTCGGTTTCAGCAAAAAAGTTGTCCGGGTTGCGGTTGAGCACCATGCGGCCTACCGGACGAACCGGGACCAGTTCTTCCGGAATCAGTTTGGTGGCATCCAGAAAATCAAAGCTGAACTTTTCGCCCTGCTCTTCGGTGAATATCTGCAGTCCAAGTTCCCATTCCGGAAAGTCTCCGGACTCAATGGCTTCCCATAGATCCCGGCGATGATAGTCGGGATCGGCACCGGAAATCTTTACCGCTTCGTCCCAAACCAGGGAGTGCGTGCCGAACAGCGGCTTCCAGTGAAATTTGCAAAAGACGGACGTTCCTTTTTCATTAATCAGCCGGAAGGTATGCACGCCAAAGCCCTGCATCATCCGGTAACTGCGTGGAATGGCGCGGTCGGACATCACCCACATCAACGTATGCGTCGATTCGGGCATCAGCGAAACGAAATCCCAGAACGTGTCGTGTGCTGAAGCCGCCTGCGGCATGCCGTGATGCGGCTCGGGTTTCACCGCGTGAACCAGGTCGGGAAACTTTATTGCGTCCTGGATGAAAAACACCGGGATGTTGTTGCCCACCAGGTCCCAGTTACCCTCGTCGGTGTAGAACTTGACGGCAAAACCACGCACGTCGCGCGCCGTATCTTTAGACCCGCGCTCTCCGGCAACAGTGGAAAACCGGACAAATACCGGTGTTTTCTTGCCCGCTTCCGCGAACAGCGACGCGCGTGTGTATTTAGTCTGCGATTCATACGCTTCGAAGTAGCCATGCGCCGCTGAGCCCCGGGCATGTACGATACGTTCGGGTATGCGCTCGTGATCGAAATGGGTTATTTTCTCTCGCAGAATGAAATCTTCGAGCAGTGTGGGGCCACGAACTCCGGCCTTCAGCGAATTCTGGTTGTCGCCAACCGGAACACCTTGATTGGTCGTCAACCTCTGACCGCCGGCATCCGCCCGCACGCGATCCAGTGGTGCAACCGTCGCATTCTCTCCGGGAACTGCCGAACCGCCCGTCTTGGCGTTGGTGTTCTCTTCCGACTCGGTACTCGCAGTCAACAAAGGTCTCGATGGCTCCACCGTGGCGCCCTCAAGGGGTGCAGTGGCATTGTCGTGTCCGTATTCTGATTTCTTTGTGGCGTTGAAAGGAAAGGCGGCGGCAAGTTCATTGGCTTCCATCGCCTGTTCCACCACTACATCATTCGTGCGCAGCACGCCATCGGCCGTCTTGCCGTTGCGTTTCTTTGTCTTCGCTTTGGCGGCCGTTTCCGGAGTCCTGGATGTTCTCTTGCTATTAGCCATTATTTTCCTTCAATGGATGATGCTGTTATCTAAAGTGCCGGGTCGGTACTTCCGGCGGAGAGATTTCATTACCCGTCGCGCTTTGGACGCACGTCGCGGATTTCTTTTGATGGTCGCTCCTCCGAGTCACACAGATCATTGAGAAATATCCTGCTTCCGTGCCTGGATTGAGCGGATGAACAATCTTGACTGCCATCGTCTTTCGCTGGCTGTGCGTTGCAGTACATTTCGCGACTCTACGTTGGCCTGGTGGTGGCCGGGAAACCTGCTGTGGAGTCCGACATTTTGATGCAATAAAAAAAGCGCCCGACCCGAAAGTTGAGCGCATGTTCCGAAGTGGCGGGCGGTGCCCGGCTTCACTTGGAGAAAACTGAACCTTAATGTACTCCCCCGCAACAGCGGTAGAACGAACCTTCGGCGTTACGCTGCCTGCGAGACCTTGCGCCGTCCCACCCAAGCCAGTAGTCCCAATCCCATGCTCAACATCGCGTAGGTTTCGGGCTCGGGCACGGGCGTCATCACGCCCGGTGCACTGAAACCCGCACTGCCGAAATCATCGCGGCCACTCTCAAAATTCTGGACGCCGCAATCGTTGGATATCGTGTTGGTATCCATCGTCACGGCACCGGTTTGCGCGATGGCCCTGCCGCAAAGGATATTTGCACCTGTATTCAAGGTGATGCTCGCCAGCGCGAGGATGTTCCCCGCAAACGCCGTACCCGTCCCGAGCGTCGCTGAACTGCCGACATTCCAGAACAAGCCGTTATTCGCACCGCCATTGATTACGTCAACAAAAGAACCACTGGCGGTCGTGAGCGTGCTGCCGATCTGGAACCCGAAAAACGCATTGGGGTCATTCTGGGCATTGAGGGTCAGCGTTCCGTTCAACAGGGCCGAGGAATCAAACCTGTAGATTCCCGGGGTGAGCACCAACGATCCCAAGTCCATACCGGTCAGGTTGGCGGTGAAAGGCAGGAGCGAGAGACTGGTGTATGCAGTTGCAGCGTCTGCCTGAGCCTGCTGGGCAACAGCATCCGTCGGATGCACTGCCCCCGTGAGGGTGATGCCACCGAGGCCAGTGATCGAGGTGCCCGCGTACAGTCCAAGATCACCATTGATAGTGGTCGATCCGGTATTGGTTACCGTAGAGGCCCCCAGTATCGAAAAGTTTTGTGCAGAACCCAGGTAGGGTTCCGCCAAAGCCGTTCCAGGGCCGCAAGCCATGGCGACCATCAACGGTATTGCAATTTTCATGATGTTCATTTGAGTTCTCCTTGCTGTGAACCCGCTGATACAGCCTGACGGTGATCGTTAAAGGCTGACGGTTTACATGGACAGGAGATTAAATTCCGGTGAAGAGATGCCGTTACCCTGAGCAGATCATCCGCTTGCAACAACCTCTCTCCATCCTTAAGGACTCATCCACGGCGGGAAACCTACTAATTCCGTACCGTTGCAACAAGCTATGCGGATTTGTTAACGTTATCTGTACTACAGCGCACGTTGGCAGCTATCGTGTCTTACCGCACATAACTGAAGCCCCCATTTACGGATTCGGCGCGTATCGGGGGAGGCAAAGAAGACCATGCCATCGCGTACCCGCGTTTTGGCCACGCTGAAAAGCAAAGGGGTTAGCCTTGTGCGCTAACCCCTTGTGCGGGAAACGGGATGTAATCCGAGTTACGAACTCGTGACCAACGGATTAAAAGTTGATGTAAGTTTTTGTTTTAACAGCGAACGTAGCCCGCCCTCACCCGCCAATACGCGTCAACGCTCGCCAAGATATATACATATTCCCTACGTTTCCAGTGCGCGAATAAGCTGGTAATGCGTGACCGCTTTCGACCGAGGCTGTGTGGAAACGTAGTCAGTAATCGTCCGGAACATTTCATAGTGGCACGCATCAAACACTTCGTTAGCCCAGTCTTGCGAGGTGTGTCGAATGAAGCGCTTTATTCAAGGTGAAGATCGATCGCAGAGCTCGCTGTTTCCAGAATGCCTCGACGACTACATCGCCGACGATAACCCGGTCAGGGCCATTGAAGCCTTCGTCGATGAACTGAACCTGGGCACGCTGGGTTTCGAGGGGGCGGCGCCGAAGGCAACGGGCCGACCAGCTTATCATCCGGCCACGCTACTCAAACTTTACATCTACGGCTATCTCAACCGTATTCAGTCCAGCCGGCGCCTGGAGCGAGAGACCCAGCGCAACCTTGAGCTAATCTGGCTGACCGGCCGGCTGATGCCCGACTTCAAGACCATCGCTGATTTCCGTAAAGACAACGGTGCGGCCATCCGCCGCGTGTGCCGGGAGTTTATTGTCCTGTGCCGGAACCTGAAACTGTTCTCGGAGGCTATTGTTGCCATCGACGGCAGCAAATTCAAGGCGGTCAACAACCGGGACAAGAATTTCACGGATCGGAAACTACAAGCTCGCATGCAGCAGCTTGAGGAGAGCGTGGGGCGTTACCTGGCCGAGCTCGATCGTGCCGACCGGGAACCGGCTGCTGTGAGCGAAGGCCGCGTGTCCCGACTCAAAGAGAAGATCACCCACATCAAGGAGCAGATGCAGCGCCTCGACCAGATCGGCGAGCAGATGGCGGCTGCGCCGGATCATCAGGTCTCGCTGACGGACCCGGATGCCCGCTCCATGGCGACGAGTGGCCGAGGCACTGGTATCGTCGGATATAACGTCCAGACGGCAGTTGACGCCAAGCACCACTTGATCGTCGCTCATGAAGTGACCAACCTCGGTCACGACCGAACCCAGCTCTCACCCATGGCTCTGCAGGCGAATGAAGCGATCGGGGAAGGCGGCCTCACCGTCTTGGCCGACCGAGGCTACTTCAGCGGCGAGCAAATCCGGGAATGCGAGCAAAGCGGCATCACCCCACTCGTACCCAAGCCGCTCACTTCCAACAACAAAGCCGCCGGACTCTTCGACAAGCGTGACTTCATTTACATCGCCAACTCGGATGAATACCGCTGCCCCGCCGGGCAGCGCGCGATCCATCGCATGAGCACCATTGAACACGGCATGACGCTACACCGATACTGGTCCTCGGCCTGTCCGAAATGTCCCATGAAGGCTCAATGCACCACCGGCACCAACCGTCGGATTACCCGCTGGGAACATGAAGATGTTCTGGAGCGCATGCAGGCGCGCCTTGACCGCACCCCAGAGGCCTCAAGGCTACGACGTTCGACGGTCGAGCATACGTTTGGCACGCTCAAGGCGTGGATGGGAGCAACTCACTTCCTGACCAAGACCTTGCCCCGGGTGAGCACCGAGATGAGCTTGAATGTGCTCGCCTACAACCTGAAGCGAATGATGCAGATCTTCGGGGTAAAACCGCTGATTAGGGCAATGGCAGGATAGCAAGCCGCAATTTTTATGAAATCCCGCGCAATTTCCTGAGAGCCAATCAAAATCGATGGCGCTATCGCGGCTCTGCTGAAATCAACCGCAGAAATTTTGCGTTTCCACACGGCCTCGACCCAAAGCAGCCGCACAAACTGACAGAGGTTCAATGGCCTGTGTCGGTGTGGAGCAGTCGGTCGGCGCAACTTCTCACGGGCAGCTCCTCGGGCGCGGTAGGAGCAAAAACATGCCACTTTAGTCTGACCGCGGCATCCGGTTCGGGAAATTCTTGGGGCGTTACGCTCACCGGGAGGGCGAATGCCGGCTCAGGAAATCGTCAAGCACACGACCGACTTCCTCGCCAGCGGCAAAGTACATGTGGATGCCGCTGAAGCAGGGGTCGCGCGCTTCGGCCTGAGCGGATTTGATCCAGACGAACTCTGTTGCGGCCTTGTTCCCTTGGCGCACCCGCTCGTAGATCCTTTGGTTGCTGGAAGGGGACGTTTTCCCGCAGCCGTCCTGCTCTGGGACCAGAAACAGCATAGGCTTGTTAACTTCAGAGGCGAAGTAAGCCTCCTCCCGGCCAGCGCTAAAGATCAGACCTTGGACCAGATCGGATTTGCCATTCTTGGCAATGTAGCGCTGGAATTCCGCAATGCTATAGCCGCCGTTGCTGTGTCCCATGATCCAGATCGGCTTCTTCAACAGGCTGGAGTAGTACCGGATGACGCTCTCGATACGGACCATGTGATCACTGCTGGTCCGATCGGTCAGGGTACGAAGATCAATGAACTTCGTCGGATGGTCATAAACGACGACATGGAAGGCGCCGGAAGTGGCCGATTTCTGGCTGAGCCTCTTCAGTGTCTGGTAGAAGTGGTAGCGGGGTTCAGAGGGCGATGTTTGCTTCATGCCGCTGCTGCCATCCCCGCCAGGTATGAAGACCAATGTAGCCTTGGCATCGTCGCCCAAATCAGATCGCCACAAGTGCGTGATGGTGGGATCGGATGAAATGAAGAAGCCCTTGTCGATCTGCTCGACTGCGTAGTACTGCGCCTGCGTGGACAACGCGAGGAAGCCAGAAAGCAGCATTGCAGCACTGATCAAGTGGCGTACAGAGCGCATAAAGCCTCCGAAAATATCCATCAGACCGGGGACACCCCGGACATTAGTAGGCGCTGTCGATAGTGTCAATGTGGTACGGTTATCAACACAGGCCTTTTACTACACCTCAGCAGGCGCCGCTGCTTCGATGGCACAGCAGCGTCAGTCGCAGGAGCGGGCGGCGAAGTGATCACTGCTACTGGAGTCAAAGCTGTGACCGCTATTCCGCCTGGAGCTGGCACTCAGAGGCAAGTATTCTCAGTGTCGTAAGCGTCGGGTTCTGGCTGCGGATTCAACCGGTGGATGCAACACACTAGAGACTGCGTAAGCAGAAGGAGTGTTGCATATGAAGCAAAGGCCACGGATTCATTACACGGAGAGCCAGAAAGCGCTAATGTGG
>JALHRQ010000024.1 GCA_022841375.1 Burkholderiales bacterium | reverse complement strand
ACTTTAAAACGCTCAGGTGTGCATATCGTAATGCTCACCGGTGACTCCAAGCGTACGGCAGAGGCTGTCGCTCGAAAACTGGGCATTGACGAAGCTCTTGCCGAAGTGTTGCCGGAGGACAAGGCTGGTCACGTGAAACGTTTGCAGGCGGCCGGCCGTAAGGTCGCCATGGCGGGTGACGGGATCAACGACGCCCCAGCGCTTGCTCAGGCCGACGTTGGCATAGCCATGGGGACCGGCACTGATGTTGCAATGGAAAGTGCCGGCGTGACGTTGGTTAAAGGAGACCTTCGGGGGATAGCCCGGGCAGCGGTATTGTCACGTGCCACAATGCGCAATATCCGGCAAAACCTGGTCTTTGCCTTCGGGTACAACGCGCTTGGCATCCCGATCGCCGCGGGGGTTTTGTACCCTGCGTTTGGAATTTTGCTTTCTCCGATTTTCGCTGGTGCTGCAATGGCGCTTAGTTCTGTCTCGGTAGTAATGAATGCGCTTCGGCTTAAGCGACAGGGTTGAAAAATGCTTATGTCGCCGCAAAGATTTGCAACCCAATCCTTAATGGAGAATCTCTCCATATTGGCATTGAAGCTGGAAGGATACGTATGAAATCGCACTCAAAACCAAAGAGTTGCATGGTGGCCGCCGCCACGCTGGTTTGGGCAATCTCTGCACAGGCGCAACAAACGCTGCCAGGCGCCGACGTCGAAAGCCTGCTCGCCTACGCCCGCGATAAAAATCCCGAATACGCGGCGATGCGTTTCGAGGCCGAGGCCGCCAGTGAGCGCGTCGGTCCCGCAGGCGCATTGCCCGACCCGGTACTGCGTACGGAATTGCAGAACATCACCAACTACGGCATGGACGGCGGCACCAGCATCCTGCCCAGCCGCGTCGGCAGCACCAAATACACGCTGATGCAGGCGCTGCCGTTCTGGGGCAAGCGCGACCTCAAACGCGAGGCGGCGGAAGCCGAAGCCGCCGCCGCCCAGGGGCGCGCAACCGGTTCGTGGACCGATCAGGCGGCACGCATCAAAACCACCTACGCGCAGTATTACGCGGTTACCCGCCTGATCGTACTGGCACGCGAAGTCATCGACCTGATCGGCCGCATCGAAGGCATCACCCAGGCGCGTTACGCCGGCGGCCTGGTGCCGCAGCAGGACGCGATCCGTGTGCAGGTCGAACGCACGGCAATGCTCGGTGAACTGATCCAGATGGAAAACGAAAGTCACCTCGCCCGTGCCAATCTCAACGCACTGATGGCAAGGCCGGCGCATGCGCCGCTGGCGCATCCCGAGCGTTTGCGTCCGCTGCCGCCGCCGGCTCGCCTTGACCATGAAGCGCTGGAACTGCGCGCGCGGGAAAAAAATCCGCAGATTTTTGCGGCAGATGCCCGAATGCGCGCCGCGGAAAAAAACCGCGACCTCGCCTACCGCAACCGTTATCCGGACTTCACCGTCGGCGTGTCGCCGATCCAGACGCGCAACCGCGTCAACGAGTGGGAACTGATGTTTGAAATGAACATTCCGCTGCAGCAGGGCAGCCGGCGCAGCCAAGAACGCGAGGCCGACAAGATGATCGACGTCGCCCGCGCGCGCAAGGACGCCACCGCCAACCAGTTGCTCGCCGATCTGTCGGCGCAGCTCGCCAGCATCGATGCCGCGCGCCGCATGGAAAATCTGGCGCAGACCAGCCTGCTGCCGCAGGCTGAACTCACCTTCCAGGCCGCGCTGGCCGGTTATGAATCCGGCAAGGTCGACTTCGCGACACTGCTCGATGCGCAGCGCCAGATCCGCAACGCCAAACAGGATGTCATCAAGGCCCGCGCCGAGCAGCAGGTCCGCCTCGCCGAGGTCGAAAAGCTGATAGGGGAAGACTTATGAAATCAATCACGGGAATCGTCGCCATCGCCGTCCTCGCTGCGGCAACCGCCGGCGCGGGATATTGGTTCGGACAGCGCCATGCCGACAACAAACCGTCCGCAACACCGGCAGGCAGCGCCGCAAATGCCAAAGGCGAACGCAAGCTGCTGTACTACCGCAACCCGATGGGCCTGCCGGATACTTCGCCGACGCCCAAAAAAGACCCGATGGGCATGGACTACATCGCCGTCTTCGAAGGCGAGGACACTGCAGGCAGTTCCAGCTCCTCCGGTTCCAATACGCAGATCAGCATCAGCACGGAAAAAGTGCAACGGCTGGGTGTGCGCACCGAGGCCGCCAAACTGCGCGCGCTGGATCGCACGGTGCGTGCCGCGGGCCGCATCGAGCCGGACGAGCGGCGCGCCTACGCCATTGCTCCGAAGTTCGAAGGGTATGTCGAGCGCCTGCACGTCAACGCCACCGGCCAATTGATCGGCAAGGGACAGCCGCTGTTCGAGGTCTACAGCCCGGAACTGGTGTCGGCGCAGCGCGAATACGCGGTCGCCATGCAGGGGGTACAGGCGATGAAAAATGCCGGCAGCGAAGCGCAGGACGCAATGAAGCAACTGTCGGAAGCCAGCCTGACACGCCTGAAAAACTGGGACATTTCCGAAGACCAGATCAAATCGCTCACGGCCTCGGGTGAAACCAGACGCACGCTGACTTTCCGTTCGCCGGTCAGCGGCATCGTCACCGAGAAAAAAGCGCTGCAAGGCATGCGTTTCATGCCGGGCGAAGCGCTGTACCAGATCGCCGACCTGTCTTCGATCTGGGTGATTGCCGATGTGTTTGAGCAGGACATCGGACTGGTAAAAACCGGTGCGAAGGCGCAGATCCGCATCAATGCCTATCCCGACAAGACTTTCACCGGCGCGTTGACCTACGTCTATCCGACTCTGACCGCAGAAACACGCACGGTACCGGTTCGCATTGAACTTGCCAACCCCGGCAATCTGCTGAAGCCGGGCATGTTTGCCGAAGTCGAACTGCCGGTCGCCGCCAAAGGTACGGTGCTCACCGTGCCGAATTCGGCAGTGATCGACAGCGGCACGCGGCGCATCGTACTGGTTCAGACCGGCGATGGCCGCTTCGAGCCCCGCGAAGTCAAAACCGGCGCGCGCAGCGACAGCCATATCGAAATCGTCAGCGGCGTGAAGGATGGCGAACTGGTCGTGGTCGCCGCCAACTTCCTGATTGACGCCGAAAGCAATCTTAAAGCCGCACTTGGCGGCATGACACCGGCGCCACAGGGTGCCAAAGCCGGCGGCGCCGTGCATCAGGCGGAAGCCACCGTCGACGATGTCGATGCCAAAGCCGGCACGGTGATGCTGAATCACGGCCCGGTCGCCAGCCTGAAATGGCCGGCGATGACCATGGAGTTCAAAGTCGCAAATTCAGCGCTGTTGAAGGATCTGCCGCCTAAAGCCAGGGTTACGGTTGATTTCGTCGAGCGCCAGCAGGGCGAATGGGTCATTACCGGCGTGAAGCCACTGGCAACCGGAAAAGGCGCCGGCGCACCGGCCGCCGCCAACCCGCACGCCGGGCACTGAGGAGAACGCCGTGCTCGCCGCCATCATCGACTGGTCCGGACGCAACCGTTTTCTGGTGCTGCTGGGCACGCTGTTCATCGTGTTGTGGGGCGTGTTTGCGGTGATGCGCACGCCGATCGACGCCCTGCCCGACCTCTCCGACGTGCAGGTCATTGTGTATACGGAATATCCGGGCCAGGCGCCGCAGGTGGTCGAAGACCAGGTCACTTATCCGCTGACCACGGCGATGCTGTCGGTGCCGAAATCAAAAGTCGTGCGCGGCTTTTCCTTCTTCGGCGCGTCTTTCGTCTACATCATTTTCGAAGACGGCACCGACATCTACTGGGCACGTTCGCGCGTGCTGGAATATCTGAACTTCGCCGCCGGCCGCATGCCGCGCGGCGTCACCCCGCAACTGGGGCCCGACGCCACCGGTGTGGGCTGGGTCTACCAATACGCCCTGCTCGCCAAGGACAAGACCCTCGCCGAGTTGCGCACCATCCAGGACTGGTTTGTGCGTTATCAGCTGACCAAGGCGCAGGGCGTCGCCGAAGTCGCCTCGATCGGCGGCTTCGTGCAGACCTATCAGGTGACGGTCGACCCGGTGAAGCTGCGCTCCTATGGCGTACCGCTGATGAAAGTGGCGCAGGTGATCCGCGATTCCAACCGCGACGTCGGTGGCCGCGTGGTCGAGATGGCTGAAACCGAATACATGGTGCGCGGCAAGGGTTATCTGCGCGGCGCCGCCGACATTGAAAACCTGGTCGTCAAAAGCGAAAAAGGCACGCCGGTGCTGATCCGCGACATCGCCCGTGTCGAACTCGCACCTGATGAACGGCGCGGCCTGACCGAACTCAACGGCGAGGGTGAAGTGGTGTCCGGCATTGTGATGGCGCGTTACGGCCAGAACGCGCTGGAAGTCATCCACAACATCAAGGAAAAAATCACCGAGATTTCCAGCGGCCTGCCCGAAGGCGTGAAGATTGAAGCCGTCTATGACCGTTCCGAACTGATCCACCGTGCCATCGACACGCTGAAGCGCACGCTGATCGAGGAATCGGTCATTGTCGCGCTGGTGTGCATCGTGTTCCTGCTCCATGTGCGCAGCGCGCTGGTCGCCATCCTGATGCTGCCGGTGGGCGTGCTGATCGCTTTTATCGCCATGCGCCAGCTCGGCATGAACTCCAACCTGATGAGTCTTGGCGGCATCGCGATCGCCATCGGCGCGATGATCGACGCAGCGATCGTGATGATCGAAAACGCGCATAAACACCTGGAGCGCCTACCGGCAAACCATACCAACAGCGAACGTGCCGCAGCGATGATGGCCGCCTGCCGCGAAGTCGGTCCGGCACTGTTTTTCTCGCTGCTGATCATCACCGTGTCCTTCCTGCCGGTGTTCACACTGGAGTCGCAGGAAGGCCGACTGTTTTCGCCCTTGGCCTATACCAAGACTTTTGCCATGGCCGGCGCGGCGATGCTGTCGGTGACGCTGGTGCCGGTGCTGATGCTGCTGTTCATCCGCGGCAAGATCCTGCCCGAAGCGAAAAATCCGGTGAACCGCTTCCTGATCTGGGTTTACCGGCCGGTCATCGCTGCGGTGATGCGTTTCAAGAAACTCACCATCCTCGCCGCGCTGGTCGTGATGGCGATTTCGCTCTATCCCGCCTCGCGGCTGGGCTCGGAGTTCATGCCGACGCTGAACGAAGGCACGCTGTTCTACATGCCGGCCTCGCTACCCGGCATGTCGATCACCAAGGCAGCGGAACTGCTGCAGACACAGAACCGCATCATCAAGAGTTTCCCCGAAGTCGCTTCGGTTTACGGCAAGGCCGGACGCGCCAATACCGCCACCGATCCGGCGCCGACCGAAATGTTCGAGACCATCATCAATCTCAAGCCGGAATCGGAATGGCGGCCGGGCATGACCACCGACAAGCTGATTGCGGAACTGGATAAAGCGCTGCAGTTCCCGGGCATCGCCAACGCCTGGACCATGCCGATCAAGGCGCGCATCGACATGCTGTCGACGGGCATCCGCACGCCCATCGGCATCAAGGTGTTCGGCAAGGACTTGGTCGTGATGGAGCGTCTGGCGCGCGAAATCGAAGTCGTGGTCAAAGCGGTGCCCGGCACCACCTCGGCGTTTGCCGAACGCATCACCGGCGGTTTTTACCTCGACATCGAACCGGACCGCACGCAGCTGGCGCGTTACGGTCTCGCCGTCGGCGACGTGCTCGACGCCATCGGCACCGCGCTGGGCGGCGAGATGGTCACCACCACCGTCGAGGGCCGCGAACGTTTCGGCGTCACCGTGCGTTATCCGCGCGAACTGCGCGGCGATCCGCAGCAGATCGCGCGCGAAGTGCTGGTGACGACGATGGGCGGTGCGATGATTCCGCTGGGGCAACTCGCCAAAGTATCAATCAGCAAAGGCGCGCCGGGCATCCGCACCGAAAACGCATTGCTCTCGGCGTATATCTTCGTCGACATCCGCGACCGCGACATCGGCGGCTACGTCGCTGATGCGCGCAAGGCCGTCAACGAACAGGTCAAGTTCCCGCCGGGTTATTACGTGACGTGGAGCGGCCAGTTCGAATACATGGAACGCGCGATCCAGAAAATGAAAGTGGTGATCCCGGTGACGCTGCTGAGCATTTTCCTGCTGCTGTATCTGAACTTCCGGCGCATGACCGAAACCCTGATCGTGATGCTGTCGGTGCCCTTTGCACTGGTCGGCGGCGTGTGGCTGATGTGGCTGCTCGGCTACAACCTGTCGGTGGCCGTCGCCGTCGGCCTCATCGCGCTGGCCGGCGTCGCCGCCGAAACCGGCGTGGTGATGCTGATCTATCTCGACCATGCCTGGGAGGCGGAGCAGGCGCGCTGCCGCGCAGCGGGACGCGCGCCGGGCGCCGCCGATCTTTATGCGGCAGTGATGGAAGGCGCGGTCGAACGGGTGCGGCCGAAAATGATGACCGTGGTTGCGATCATGGCGGGCCTGCTGCCGATTCTGTGGGGCACCGGCACCGGCTCGGAGGTTATGAGTCGTATCGCCGCACCGATGGTCGGGGGCATGATTTCATCGACGGTGCTGACGCTGGCGGTGATCCCGGCGATTTATGCGCTGGTCAAGCAATGGCAGCTTGCCCGCGGATAAATTCATAAGTGCCCATGTTTTGAGCATGGGTAGTGTCCATGCGTGGCTCAATTTCAATGAAAACTAACCCCGAAAGTGACTCAGTTTTGGGTGAAAATCAACATCTTGGTTTCAACTACACCAAAAGCAAATGCCAGACTCATAACGGCTCTTGAGATCAATCAATCTATGTTCGGAAACGTACGGAACCAAAGGTGTTTTGGGCGTACAATTTGACGTAAGTATATGCAAACGCGTGACTTTTTAATAAGATCGTTTTAATCAATGCCAAGCCTAAACGGGGTTTCGGGAACTAAGCGGCCACTGGGTCGGTTCCGGACTGCGCGCATGGCCTTGGTATTGGCTTGGGCAGCATTCTGGCTTCACACAGCTTTGTTCCCGTGTTGCGAATCGTTTGCCGCTGTCTTTGACCACCCCGATAGCGTTTCGCAATCAGCGTCAGCCGCACAGCCGGCGCACCATTCAGACAAGACCCATTCCGAGCGCTCGGACGAAAGCCCTCTCTGCGATGACACCATACATGCAGAACCAGCGATTAATGGAGCGTATGTAGCACTGCCAATAGACGGATCTCAGTTGGATTTGGGCGTAATCGGTACATCCATCGCATCTGGTCTGATAGCTGTTAATAACTTCAAGAAGCTCGCGCATCGCGAGTACCATCCCCCGCCATCGTTAAGCCGCTACCTCCAAACTCAGCGCCTGCTGATTTAGCCCTGCTTCACATCGGCACCTTCTACCGGTACGTTTGCGCCGGTTCAGCGGGCGATCTATTAGCTGACAGTGCCTTGGTTCTGGACCAGACCTCTGCACCAAATCCCGCCGGTTGATAAGTGGCATTCATGCACCGATCCATTCATTGCATAAACATGACCGTCTTTATCGAACGATAAGAGAAGAGTAATTACATTGTTTACCTGCGGGTTTTTGCCACGCCGGAAAAATAGCAATTTCGCAGTCGAATCAACTTAAGGAGTATCAGCATGATCAAAATAACATCTGCTTCAATAACAGCGCTTGCTCTGTGTTTAGGCATGTTTACCGCAGTGCCAGTGAGTGCGCAGCCAGCAGCAGCAACCGGCGTGGATCATCACCAGATGATGGGCGACATGATGAAAGAGATGTCGCAAGAGATGAACGAGATGACAGAGCAAATGACACGCGGCGAGCGCACACCCGAGCAGAGAAAGCAGATGAGCCAACGCATGGAACGCATGTCGAAGATGATGCATCGTATGTCCGGTCTCGAGAGCAGACCGGCAATGAAGGGACCCGAGATGCAAAAACAGCAAGACCAGATGCGAAAGCAAATGGATGAAATGAAGCGCGATTCATCGATGAAATCCCCGGCGAAATAGCGCCTCGATGTCATTACCATGCTGGAGATATGAAATGCGTAAATTATGGATAGCCCTGACGTTGATGGTCACGCTAGGCCTTTCCGGCTGTGGCTACAACACATTACAGAGCAACGACGAACAAATTAAGTCAAGCTGGTCCGAGGTTATAAACCAGTACCAACGCCGTGCGGACCTGGTACCCAATCTGGTGAATACAGTCAAGGGCTTTGCCGCCCAGGAAAAGGAGGTTTTGCTCGGTGTTACCAACGCCCGCGCCAAAGTCGGCAGCATCCAGGCGACCCCCGAACTTATCAACAGCCCAGACGCGTTTGCCAAGTTTCAAGCCGCTCAAGGAGAGCTGTCAGGCGCCCTTTCCAGACTGCTGGTGGTGTCCGAGAACTATCCGCAGTTGAAGTCCGACGCCAATTTTCGTGACCTGCAGGCGCAACTGGAAGGCACCGAAAACCGCATTGCGGTTGCGCGCAACCGCTACATCAAGTCAGTGCAGGAATACAACGTAACGGTGCGCTCTTTCCCCTCCAACCTGACGGCGATGGTATTCGGATACAAAACGAAACCCAACTTCGCGGTAGAAAACGAAAAGGAAATTGCTAAGCCGCCTAAAGTGGATTTCGCGCCCGCCCCAGCCAAGCCGCAAGGCGAGGCTCAGGGAGCGGCCAAGTGACAGCGATGAACACCCCGAGAGCGTTATTGCTTGCATTGACGCTTGGCTGGTCTTTTATAGCAGAGGCACAAATCGCTGTCCCGCCCTTGACTGGGCGCGTCACCGACCAGACCGCCACGCTCAGCGCTGAGCAAAAAACCGTCTTGGATCAGACCCTGCAAGCGTTTGAGTCCAGGAAAGGCAGCCAGCTCGCGGTGCTCATGGTTCCCACTACCGCTCCGGAAACGATCGAACAATATGCCTTGCGCGTTGCAGAGCAATGGAAGCTGGGTCGAAAAAAAGTGGATGACGGTGCAATTCTGGTTATTGCAAAGAATGACCGCACGCTGCGTATCGAAGTGGGGTACGGCCTGGAAGGGGCACTCAATGACGCCACCAGCAAGCGCATCATCAGCGAGATTATTACACCGCGGTTCAAGCAAGGGGATTTCAATGGCGGCATTGCTGCCGGGGTCGACCGGATCATCGGCGTCATTGACGGGGAGCCGTTGCCGGCCCCCAAAGAAAACCTTGCGAGCGACAACCCTGGCATCAATCAGTATGTCCCAATCATTTTTGTACTTGCACTTGTTGTAGGTGGGGTATTGCGCTCGGTGATGGGTAGAGTTCCCGGCGCAATCGCTACTGGCGGAGCAGTGGCTTTCGTAGCGTGGCTATTTGCCGGTGCGGTATCCACCGCGTTGGTTGCGGGCGTAATCGCGCTCTTGTTCACGTTACTCAGCGGCGGTATGGGTGGACACGGCCTCGGGCACCATCGTGGAGGATTCGGTACCGGGGGTTTTGGTGGCGGCACCCGAGGTGGCGGCTTTGGCGGTGGTGGTGGCGGCTTTGGCGGCGGCGGTGCATCGGGCCGGTGGTAACGATGAATATCAAACGCATAACGAAGCACCTTCTGCTAACCCACTGGCGGGTCAACCGTGCTTTCCCACCCATAACCCTGATGGCGATTGAACAAGCGATCAAAGCGAGTGAGGCCGCGCACGTCGGCGAAGTTCGTTTCGTTGTTGAGGGCGCACTGGACGGTATACCGCTCTTCAGCGGCCAATCCGCCAGGGAACGCGCCATCGACGTGTTCTCAAATTTAAGAATATGGGACACCGAACACAATAACGGCGTGCTGATTTATCTGCTGCTTGCCGACCGGGACGTTGAGATTGTTGCCGATCGCTGGATTCACACAAAAGTGGGTCAGGAAGAATGGGAGAGGATATGCCACAAGATGGAAGCCGCCTTCAAGCAGGAGAACTTCGAAGGCGGCGTTGTCAGCGGTATTCACGCGGTGACGCGGCATCTGACGAAACACTTCCCCGCTACAGGCATTGACCGGAATGAATTGCCGGACAAACCGGTAGTGTTGTAGCTCATTCATAAACACATGAGCACATATAGTTTTTCTTCAACAAGGAGATAAATCATGCATTACGTTGGCGAGAGTTTCTGGGGTATGCATTTTTTCTGGTGGTTGTTCTGGGTGGTGGCGATCATGTTGTTGTTTTCTCCGATTACGCCAATCTCAACTGGCCGACGGCGTCAGACCCCGCTTGAGGTATTGCAACGACGCTATGCCTCGGGTGAAGTTTCGACAGCGGAATACGAAGAACGCAAGGCCAAGCTTGATCGCGATACCAAACCGGTCAAGTAGCAGGTTCATGTATTGAAGAAAACATGAAAAATTAGGGCGAATTTACGTGTAGTTTTATTCAATCCCAATTCTATGAATAGGAATATCTCCATGAAAAATGAAACTTTGAACGTAACCGGTATGACTTGCGACGGTTGCACCGGCAAGGTAGCGCACGCGCTGAAAGCACTTACCGGAGTCCATGACGTAGTAGTGTCGCTCTCGGCCCGCGAGGCCGCCGTACGTTACGACGAGCACCTAACCTCGCCCGATAAACTGAAATCAGCCGTTATTGGCGCGGGCTATGGCGTGGATGCCACCAATACGGCTCAGAAACCTCAAGCCAAGGGTGGCTGCTGCGGCTGACCTGCTTCGATATCCATCGGTGAAATCACCAATCGACACTTTGATTTAGCAGAGGAAAAACACATGGAGTGGCTTTCACAAAACTGGGTCTGGGTGCTGTTCTTCGTCGGGATGGTCGCGATGCATATGTTCGGCCACGGCGGTCACGGTGGCCACGGAGGGCACAGTGACGGGGATCGCAGTGGCGACAATGACTCCGTGCCCGCAGGCAAAGACGATGTGCAGCGCAATTCGAAACCAAGGTCGGGACATCACCATTGATCCGTTAGTCAGGTAGTTAGATAAAGGCCAACAATATGCTGAATATAAAAATCGTGACTTGGTCATTGGCGATCTGGACCGCGTTTTCGTTCGTGTTTTGTGTCGTCTACGGGCTGCTGACACCGTCAGGTGTGCACATGACTGCATTTCTCGAGCAGGTACTGCCAGGATTCGAATGGCTCAGTTGGCGCGGCTTTTTTGCTGGCTTGATTCAGAGTTTTCTCTATGGCGCCTATGCAGGTATCGTCTACGTGCTCATATACAATTTTCTGCATCGCAAGTGGGCGAGGCAATCGCCATGAGCAAGAAAGTCATCCAGCCAGAATCGAACGGGGGTGTATCCCCTGATTCGAACAAGACCTATAAAAAAAGTCTGCAAAAACTCCAGGGCGAACTAGTCAAGCTGCAGCGGCACTTTATCGAATGCAATGACAAGATATTGATCATCCTGGAGGGCCGGGATGCGTCTGGAAAAGATGGCACGATCAAGCGCATTGTTCAGCATCTGAGCCCCCGAGAAACCCGTGTTGTCGCCCTTGGTAAACCCTCGGAACGGGACCGTACCTCGTGGTACTTCCAGCGTTATGTTCCTCATTTGCCGGCAGCCCAGGAGCTCGTACTCTTTAACCGCAGTTGGTATAACCGTGCGGGCGTCGAGCGGGTCATGGGTTTCTGCTCCGGGGCCGAGCACGAGGAGTTCATGGGCTCGGTTTCCAACTTTGAGAACATGCTCGTTCAATCCGGTATCAAGTTCTTCAAGTACTACCTCGATATCAGCAAAACCGAGCAGAAACAACGTCTCGGGGACCGAAAATCCGACCCGCTTAAGCAGTGGAAAGT
This sequence comes from Burkholderiales bacterium, assembly GCA_022841375.1. Taxonomy (GTDB): domain Bacteria; phylum Pseudomonadota; class Gammaproteobacteria; order Burkholderiales; family SG8-41. The sequence goes on along the minus strand of JALHRQ010000024.1, from coordinate 11,322 downwards.
CAGTCCGATCGATGATCAAGCGATCAAGTACTGGAAAGCATACAGCCAGGCCCGCAACGAGATGCTGGCGCGTACGCATAACCCGATAACACCGTGGACGCTGGTGCGCGCCAATGACAAACGGCTGGCACGGCTCAACATCATCAAGGACCTGCTCGGACGGCTTCACTACAAGGGCAAGGACAAGCGCCTGATCCGTCCGGACCGGCAGATTGTATTTCCTTACAACGTCTCAAATCTCGAAAACGGCCAGCTCGAAAAGTAAGCATGCAACCTGGCAAGTAACCGCTCCGACCATGGAACCCAAATATTAGGAGGATGTCATGACCGACTCTTGGAAAGCACATGCGTTTTCGCTGGCGACAACTCTCGGGGTGACATATATCTTTTGCGCCATTTTCGACGCTCTTTTTCCGCCCTTCGGGTTGCTTGCCGCCCTTGCACCGGCCACTCCGTGGCCGATTTCCGGCAGTCCCCTCGCTTATCTGACCGGATTCCTGGTGTTTAGCGCCGCTGGTTTTGTGCTTGGCGCACTCTATGGAGTCGCATGGGGATTTTGGTCCAAAAGACTGCGGTGAGATGGCGTCATGGATACGGCTGCACAGAGTGAAGATGGAAACTACCAAGGAGATACGATGAAAACGAGCGTTATTGAGATTGACGACATGCTTTCGGTGTTGAGTGTGGAAGGCGTGGAAAAGCGGATCAGCGAGGTGCCGGGTGTCGAGAGCGCCACGGTTAATTTCGCTTCGGGAAACGCCACTGTGCGCTACGACGAAACCCGGCTTGATATTGCCGACATCAAGTCGGGCGTCCGCAAAATCGGGAATGAGGCCGATGACGCGCCAGCCGCCGATTCGGCGGGTAAGGGTCACGGAGGCCATGCAGCCCCGGAAGCGCCGCCTGCAACGCCTGCGCCCGCTGCACTGAAAACTCCCGCAGCCGCACCCACCACCGTGGGCGCCGCTTCCGCCGGTGCTGCGCCGTCAACAACACCGAAACCTTCCCCGGCCGCGCCGGCCGTAGTACCCGCTGCGCCGAAACCTGCTCCTGCAGGTGACGGGCAAAAAGACAAAGCGTTGCCGGACAAAAAATAGGAAGACACCCGTCTTGCGCGGTTACCGCAACGAGATTGGTGCAACCTCGAAAAAAATGCACGTGGCGCCTGATCCAGCCACTTCGAATGGATCAATAACATTCAGGCAGGAGAGCATCATGACAATAGCGAATGTTTCACAAGGAAGCGCACGTGGCTTGCCGCAAGCGTTGGAAACTGCTCAACAGGCGATCCATCTTCCCGAAGTCCAGGAGATGCTTCGCAGATTATCTGACTACAAACTCGGCATCTTCATGCCACACAAGCATGACGAACATACCGGTGAATTCCAGCCGCTTCCCGCCGAAGTCACGCAGGTGGAATCCGGGTTGGAAGTGTCCTTCCAGCCAACGCAAGAGATCGCAAACCAGGCAGATCGCTTTCTCCCTGTGGCATGGGTTTGGCGTGCCGGTGCATCAATGCCTTCAGCGGTGTGCGAAATGATTCAGGAAGAAAGACCGGGGGGCAAAGAGCGATACGTCAAACATAAACATAAGATTTTTAAAGGAAACTAGTGGAATGCTTCATCTGCTCGGCCGACTGCTCATGTGGACAAACATGAGCAGCTGATCCGGCTGGATTTGAAAATCGTATTCGCATACGACGTCTCAAACCTCAAAAAGGCCCGGCTTGCCAAGTAATCGAAGAGTTAACACGGCATTTTAAGTATGCGGAACGTTAAGGAAATACGATGAAAACGAGCGTTATACACGTGCACGACATGCTGTCGGTATTGAGCGTGGACGATGTAGAAAAGCGAATTGACGAGGTGCCGGGTGTCGAAAGCGTGACGGTGAATTTCGCCGCGGGAAGCGCCACCGTGCGCTACGACGAAACCCGGCTCGAGGTCGCCGATATCAAATCAGCCGTGCGCCAACGCGGGTATGAGTCAGCGGGCGAGCCCGAGCCAAAGCATGCGAGTGAACATAAACCTGCGCCTAAAGGTGACGCGGGGTCAACGCCGGAGGCTGTGTCTGTCGCCGCTCCATCACCGGCAGGCATTGCGCCAAGTGATGTTCCCATCGCGCCTGCCCCCACTCCCGCACCGGCCGCTCCAGCCCCCGTGGTTGCTACACCCACAGCGGCCGCTCCAGATGCTGTCGATGGCAAAAGCCAAGCGGAGCCGGGGGTGCTTGACAAAGTTGCCACTTGGGCTCGGGAAACCATTGCCGACGACGACAAAGGCCAACCCGGGCCGGACGAGAAACCTGCAACGTCCGCGGCCGCTGCGCCGAAAGCTACTCCCGGAGCGTCCGCGCCAGCCCCTACTCCCGCCGGCAATGGCCACGAAGGCCACGCAGCGGCAGGCGCTCAGTCTGCGATGTCGGCGGATATGGCGCATGAGATGGGCCATGCAGGCAAGGATCTGCCGGCCATGGTACGTGACATGCGCAACCGTTTCTGGATCTGCCTGATCTTCACTGTGCCAATCTTTGTCTACGCGCCGATGGGAGAGATGTTCGAGCCGCCGGCGCCGCCGTTCGGGCTGGAGCTCAACCTGTGGCTGTTCTTCTTCGCCAGCGCTGCGGTTCTCTATCCGAGCTGGCCGTTCTTTGTCTCCGCCTGGCGCGGACTCAGGAAGGGCACTTTGGGCATGGCGGCGCTGATCGTGTTGAGCGTCGGCACCGGGTATCTGTTCAGTGTCGGCGCTACGTTCTTCTTCAAGGAAGGTGGACAGTTTTTTGAAGCGGTAGCCGTTCTGCTGGTTTTCATCCTGCTCGGCCATTGGCTGGAAATGCGTGCCCGCGCGGGGGCGTCGTCCGCCATCAAGGCGCTGATGGATCTCACGCCGGCGAAGGCCTCTGTGATCCGCGACGGCGCCGAGGTTGAAATTCCGACGGCCGAGGTATTGGCGGGCGAAATTGTAGTGATTCGACCGGGCGGAAAGATTCCGGTCGATGGCACGGTGGAGTCCGGCGAGTCACTTGTTGACGAGTCCATGCTTACCGGCGAATCGATGCCAGTCCAGAAAGGACCGGGCGCTACGGTGATCGGTGCGACCATCAACAAGAGTGGCAGCTTTCGCTACAAGGCGACGAAGGTCGGGGCCGATTCGGCGCTGGCGCAGATCGTAAAGCTGGTGCAGGAAGCGCAGAACTCAAAGGCGCCGGCACAACTTCTGGCAGACAAGGCTGCGCAATGGCTGGTAATTGCTGCGATTGGCATCGGTCTCACGACCTTTGCGGTCTGGTTCTGGTGGATTGGGGAACCGCTGCTGTTCGCAGTGACCATGACCATCACGGTCTTCGTGATCGCCTGCCCGGATGCCTTGGGGCTCGCGACGCCGATGGCGGTCATGGTGAGTACGGGCCTGGGTGCTATGAACGGCATTTTGTTCAAGAACGCCTCAGCGCTCGAAGATGCCACCAAACTTAATGTCATCATCTTCGACAAGACCGGCACACTCACCATCGGACAGCCGGAAGTCGTGGAGATCGTGACGGCCGAAGGGGTCACCGAGGACGTGGTGCTGACTGCCGCCGCAGCCGTCGAGCAGGGTTCCCAACATCCGCTGGCACAGGCCATCCTGCGCCGCGCTACGCACCTCACCGTTGTGGCGCCGACAGGATTTGAAAGCCTCGACGGTATGGGTGCGCGCGCCGAGACTGCCAGCGGAACGGTGTTCCTCGGCAACCGGCTGTTGATGGATACGCAAAAACTCGCACTCGGCCCCCTGGAGGCCGAAGCCACCCGCCTGCAGGGAGACGGCCGCACCGTCGTCCATGTGTCCCAGGCTGGTCAGGTGATTGGGCTCATCGCCATCGCCGATGCGATCAGACCGACCTCCAAGGCCGCGGTGGCCAAGTTGCGCGAACGCGGCATCGAAGTGGTGATGCTGACCGGCGACAACGCGGCCACGGCCAAGCGCATCGCTGCGGATCTCGGCATCGACAGCGTGCTGGCCGACGTGCTGCCGGGCCAGAAGGCCGAGAAAGTGAAAGCGCTGCAGGCCACGGGGAAGAAGGTCGGCATGGTCGGGGATGGGGTCAACGACGCGCCGGCGCTGACCCAGGCCAACGTGGGATTTGCCATTGGTGCCGGCACCGACGTCGCAATGGAAAGCGCCGATGTCGTACTGATGAAAAGCGACCCGTACGACATCGTCGGCGCGATCGAGCTGTCACGCGCGACAGTGCGAAAGATGCACCAGAATCTTTGGTGGGCGGTGGGCTACAACGTGATCGCGTTCCCGCTCGCCGCGGGCGTGCTGTTCCCCTTCGTACTGAGCCCGGAGGTCGCGGCGCTGTCCATGTCCGGCAGCACTCTCATCGTTGCGATCAATGCGCTGATGCTGAAGCGGACCAAGCTTGCAGGCATCAAGAGTGCGCGATTACCTGTTGCACCGACAGCCGATGCACAGGCTTCATCTGGAGCCAAGGTATGAGCGGCACCAGCGATTCGATGCGCACCGACGGCGTGGCATCGCGGTCCGCATCACCGGCTGACGGCCAGGCGGCCAACGCTGCCGCGCTGCGTGCGCCATGGGGTGTACCCCATCAAGGTACCGATCAAGCATCTGACCTGTTGAAGCGCCTGTTTCGTGGCTTCGATGGCAGTCTCGCGCTGCGCTTATGGAACGGCACCACCTTGAGACTCGGCAAAGCAGACCCGGACGGATCCGAACCACCGTTCACCCTCGTGTGCCGCACCCCCGGCGTCGTCCGTTCAATGGTCCTCGGACGCGATCCCCTTCGCCTCGTGGAAGCCTTTTTTCGGAGCGAGATCGATATCGAGGGAGATTTCTTTGCGGCGCTGGGCCTGAGGAATCATCTGCACTCGATCCGCCTCACCTTCCGCGAAAGACTGAGTGCGGTACTCACTGCCCTTCGGCTGCGTTCGCCCAAAAACGCTGAGTCTGGTCCGGAGAGTTTCCTATCTCGGCTGTACGGTGACGCCGTCAAGTCACATTCGAAGACGGAGAACCGCGACGCGATCTCGTTCCATTATGATGTCTCCAACGAATTCTACCGCTTGTGGCTCGACGAAGAGCGCGTGTACTCCTGCGCCTACTTCACAAGTCCCGACGAATCGCTGGATCAGGCACAACGCAACAAGCTGGAGCACATCTGCCGCAAGCTCCGGCTGCGGCCCGGCGAGCGGCTGCTCGACATCGGCTGCGGCTGGGGCGCGCTGGTATGCTGGGCAGCCAGGCACCACGGCGTGCGGGCTCACGGCATCACGTTGAGCCGCCAGCAGCTCAATTACGCACAGCAGCGCATCCGGGCCGAAGGACTGCAGGACCAGGTGACGGTGGAACTTCTCGACTACCGGGACCTCGCATGCGAAGGCGTCTACGACAAGGTATCGAGCGTCGGCATGTTTGAGCATGTGGGCTTGGCCAACTTGCCGAACTACCTGACGATTGTTCGAGGCGTCTTGCGTCCAGGCGGACTGTTCCTGAATCACGGCATCACGCACGACGAGGAAGGCTGGAACAAGTCAGTGGCTACCGCGTTCATTAATCGCTACGTTTTCCCGGATGGCGAGCTCGACTGCGTCAGTAACATTCAGCTCGGCATGGAACGGGCTGGATTCGAAATCTACGACGTCGAAGGAATGCGGCCGCACTATGCGCTGACGCTGCGCCACTGGGTGCAACGGCTGGAGGCAAACCGTGAAGCGGCGCTGCGAGAGGTCGACGAGCCGACCTTTCGTGTCTGGCGGCTGTACATGGCCGCCTGCGCGCTGGAATTCGAGTCCGGCGGTACGGGCATCTACCAGATCGTCGCCTCCACTCGCAACCAGGGCGAATGGCCTGTCCCGCTGTCGCGGGCCGACCTCTACCGCGGCCAGCGCGGCTATTTCGGAGGATTGAACTGAATGGTGATCAAAGCGTTAATGTTGAACCGCACCAAGCTGGCAGGCATTCTTCAGGCTGAAAAAAAGTGGCGTCTGGGTTGCCCACGCGCGCGGTACCAAGCGCTTCCGGAAGCGAAGTCCAGGAGCGGTCTGCATGAACGCACCGTCTGAGGCGGCAGGCGCCAGCGGCGAGGTCGCCCGCCTGGGTGTAATCGCAAAAGTGGCCATCCGGAAAGGATTCGCTCACTATGCCGTGCGCCTCGGATTCGGTAAGGCGGAAAGCGCACAGGACACTTCAGTGCCACGTGGTGATGCGCGGCGCCTGCGTGAAGCGCTCGAAGAGCTGGGCCCGACCTTCGTCAAGTTCGGCCAAATCATCGCCGGACGGCGCGACATTTTTCCTGAGGAGCTCGTAACCGAGCTTAGAAAGTTGCACGATGCCGCAACCGAATTCCCGGTGGCGGATGCGCGCCAGATCATCGAGGAGGACACCGGACAGTCTGTGTCTGATCTGTTTGCCTCGTTCGACGACCGCCCGATGGCGGCGGCGTCGATGGCCCAGGTGCATTGCGCAACGCTGCAGGACGGTACGGCGGTAGCAGTCAAAGTACAGCGGCCCGGGATCGCCACAATGGTGGAATCCGATATCGCTATCCTGCTTCGGCTTGCGGGTTTGCTGGATGCGTCGATCCCTTCGATGCGGACATTCAATCTGGGCGAACTGGTCGAGGAGTTCGCCCAGACCTTGCGCGCCGAGCTCGATTTTGAGCACGAGGCGCGCAATGCACAACGATTTGCCGAGGCTAACCGCGGAGAGGCGGCGGTATTCGTCCCACGGATATTCGCGCAGGCGACAGGACGACGGGTTCTCACGATGGACCACAGCACGGGTCACCGGTTGGATGCGCTTGATGCGCAGGAGCAGCCACGACCGGCGATTGCCCAGACCCTGATGCGCCTGTTCCTCACCCAGGTGTTCGAGCACGGGGTCTTTCACGCCGATCCCCATCCTGGGAATGTTTTCTTGATGCCCGACGGTCGGTTTTGCTTTCACGATTTCGGGGCGCTCGGCGAGTTGTCGCCGGCCTTTCAGGAAAACATGCGCCAGCTTTTTCTCGCCGTGATGGCGAGGGACGCTTCCTGGCTTACGAGCGCCTACCTTGAAATGGGAGGTGCTACCACACCGCTCGACCGTACTGCATTCACCAAGGACATGTCGCTGGCGCTGGACCGTTATCACAACCAGTCTATCGCGGGACGCCAATCATTCAGCGCGATTCTGCATGAGTTTGTCAGGGTAGGCAGACGGCATCAGATCCGGCTTCTCAGGGAGGCAACGATGCTGCTTCGGGGCTTCGCAGAAATCGAGTCTCTGGTGCACGACATCGACCCCACTTTCAACTCGATAGAGGCATTTCGCGCCTACAGCAGCCGACTGCTCATGAAAGCGTTTTCGCCGGACTTAGGCCTCTCGGGTTTGGCGCACATCTACCGAATGACGGTTGCCGGACGCGAAGTGCTCGCTGAACTTCCGGTCACGCTGCGCCGGCTGCTTGGCCGCCTGGAGAACGGGGAAGCTCTCTTCGATATCCGCCATCACGCCGGCGGTAGCCTGGAACGGCAACTGCTGCATGCAAGCAATCGCCTCGCATTCGCCCTGATCATCGCTTCGATTATCGTCGGGTCGGCGATCGTGATGGCTGCTCACGCCGGCCCGCACATAGCGGACATTCCACTCCTTGCAATCATTGGATTCACGGCGGCCATTGTGCTCGGAATCGCGTGGGCAGTTATCGCACTTCGCTCTGGAAAACTCTGAGGATAAACAAATATGTCAGCCGATCATTTTAGCCAGCAGCGATGGCACCCATGACAATGCCGTTTTTTATCCCAACCACGATCTGGAAATCAGCATGAAATTCCAGATAAACCGATGGTTCAGCTGGGTGAGTGGAAAAGGCGTGTCGTACAAGGTGCAGTCAGGATTGAACTGAATGTGTTTCTCAGCCACAGCAAGCTTCTCTGCGGGGACCATCCTGCTCGGGCTAGGCGCGTTGACTCTGAAGTCGGCGCGCTCCCCGCGCGAATTGCCGTTTGCCGCAATCCCGTTGCTGTTCGCGGTCCAGCAGCTGAGCGAAGGCGTGATCTGGCTGACCTTCCGCTACGAGGCACCGCAGCTCAACGTTGCCATGACCCATGTGTATTCCTTTTTCTCACACGTGCTGTGGCCGGTCTACATACCCGTGGCCGTGCTGCTGATCGAATTGCCGGGGTGGCGCCGGCAGGCACTGCTCGTGTTCGTCGCAGCCGGCGTCTTGGTGGGCGCTTACCTGCTGTACATTCTGGCCGTTTTCCCGATTTCCTCGCGACCCATCGGCCAGCACATCGAGTACGTCTCGCCGCATTTCTTCGCCCTGGCGGTGATGACGCTATACCTGGGGTCAACCACCCTGAGCCCGTTAATGTCCACGCATCGAATTGTGAGGGTCTTTGGCGTTCTGGCGCTGCTGTCTTTCTCTGCAGCCTACTTTTTCTATTCGACCTGGTTCATCTCGGTGTGGTGCTTCTTCGCCGCGCTGTTAAGCGCAGTCGTCTACTGTCACTTTTTACGGCACAAAATAGAACACAGTGGGTCACGCCACATGCTCGAAAGCACAGCGATCAATCAGTCAGTAAAAAACCGTTTTTCTGATCATCATTCATAGGTGGTATCCATATGAGCGCACTAAAAATGGCAAATTCCAACTTCGTCGGCACGGCCGAGAGCACCCTTTCGGCAATCGACACCGCGGCACAACACGTGACCAGCAGCATCAAGGCGAGAGAATGGCCTGGAGGCATTGCCAACGCAGCGCAATCTACTGCCAGGAGCGAGGTTCGTCGCTGGCATTTTTGGCGAGGGTTGGATGTGATGGGTCGCGGACTCGCCAAAGTTATACGACTGAATTCTCATACGCGACCTGCGGGCGCGCACAAAAAGTCTTCACGCCTCACGGTTTCCATTATCACATTCCTCTGGACTGGCGTAATGGCACTCCCCGCCTTCGCCGCCGAAGATCTCAATTTCCGCAAGAACGTCGGTGATTTTTGGGTCTATCTCGCAGTGATGCCGGCTGATTTTATTGCCGGCCCACCGGCTATCGAGCCCGGCGCAACGCCGTTTCAGCCAGCGTCAGTGCGCGACACACATCATCTCATGGTATCCATTTTCGACTATCGCACCGGACGCCGAATCACTGACGCAGTAGTCGAAGCCCGCGTCGCGGCGCTCGGCATGTCTGGCGTAAAGAAAGGGCTCGATACCGCAAATGCAGCGGGAGCATCTATCTACGCGGGCCTCTTTCCGATGCTTGGCCGCGGTCCATTCAGGGTTGACGTGGAATTCCGAGCTCCGGGCGCGACGGGGCCGCAGCACACCACGTTTTACTTTACCCATCCGAGCTTTCGCCCGCCAAAACAGGCGCCAGCTCGAGCGAGATAAATCTATATTCAATTGCGATTCACAGGTGCACGAATGCGGGCATGAAAGCACATCGTAAGCCTACTAAGCTTGCGGTGAGCGGGCTTTGACGGAGGTTAGTTATGAACATTTTTCGATGGCACAGATGTACGTAAAGGGAAAATCTGAACGCGCAGTCGGTTCCGCCTTCACCATGGCAACGCTCATGCTTGCCGTCTTCACGGTGTCGGTGGGCTTTGGTGTGGTGCTTCCGCTGCTGCCCTACCTGGTCGAACGGTTGCTGGGAACAGGCGTCAATGCTGCGCAAGTGTCCCGGCACACCGGGCTGCTGACCGCCGTCTACACTTTCTCCCTTTTTCTGTTTGCCCCCGTGTGGGGTCGGCTATCCGACAAACACGGTCCGCGTGGCGTGTTGCTCTCCGGGCTCTTGGGTTTTGGCGTAACCATGCTGGTCTTCTCATTCGTCGAGAGTCTCGCCGCGGTTTATACCGAGCGATTTTTAAGCGGAATGTTCGCTGCCGCGGTAACACCTGTGGCGGCGGCAGTGATGGGCAGCTTTATGACGACTGAGCAGGGTCGTGCCCGTCGACTTGCGTTTATCAGCATGGCCGGCATTTCCGGCTTTCTGCTCGGACCGATGTTGGGAGTGTTCGTTACGAGCTTTGCGGCAAATTTGTTCACATCCGCAATGCCGGCTGGATCGGTCTCGATCCCGCTTGCGGCGACTGCGCTGCTCGCCTTTATCGCAGCCTTGACTGTTGCGTTTGCAGTGCCTAGTAGCGAGAGGCACGTTCGAACGCAAAAGACTACTTATGCACCGGTCGATAACGCCGTATGGCTGGTGCCGAAACTGCTCATCCTCACCTTCATTGTCTCTGCCGGCGTCGGGGTCTTCGAGGTCGGGCTTGCACTGCGCGGCAGGCAGGAGCTCGGATTGACCCCTTACCAGATCGCGCTGATGTTCACCGAATGCAGTCTGGTCATGTTTGTGATGCAGGCCATCGTATTCTCGCCCTGGTTCAAGCCGGACATGACCCGGTGGTTCATCACGCCCGCACTATTCGTGCTGGCGGCGGGCTTGATCCTCGTGCCACGAGCGTATGATTTTACGTTGATGCTGGTCATCATCGCTGCGGTCGCGGCCAGTGCCGGCATCCTCTCGCCAATCCTGACCTACTGGATTTCAGCCAAGGCCGGCAGCGCCCAAGGTTGGGAACTCGGCAAGCAGACGGCAGCCGCCAGCCTTGGTGTGACTGTGGGCTCCGCGGCAGGCGGGCTCCTCTTTAATATCGCCGCTGTGCCGGGTGCTTCTTTCGTCCTGACTGCGGGACTCGTCGTACTGGGTTTCATGCTCAGCCTCGGGTTGCCGCGTTCCCTCTTGCTTCCCAACGTGTCCCAACCCGGACGTCTTCCCGCTAAATCTTCGACCTAACCCTCCCGAAGGAGAAACCATGTTCAAGCACATTCTGATTGCCACCGACGGCTCCCCGGCTTCCAACAAGGCTGCAAAGGCTGGTATTGCACTCGCGGGCGCGCTCGGCGCCAAGGTCACCGCTTATTGCGCGGTCGAACAATTACAGGCGATCTACGCTGACGAAGGCTACATGATGGATCAAAAAATGATCGATGGGTTCGAGGAAAGCGCACTTACGGCAGGACAAAAACGTGCCGACGCGATCGGCAAGATGGCAAAAGCGGCGAGCGTTCCTTTCTCTTCGGTGGTGACCAAAGCCAATACGCCGTATGAGGGGATCATCGCTGCCGCAAAAAAGCGGAAATGTGATGTGATCTTCATGGCATCACACGGCCGTCGCGGACTTTCCAAGCTGATCATGGGCAGCGTGACTCAGAAAGTGCTGACGCACTCCAGGATACCGGTGGTGGTGTATCGCTGAACTGATGATACGCAGCCTCGCCCTTGCAGATAAGGACTGGAGCAATGAAAAAGCACCATCCGGTTTATGAG
>JALHRQ010000023.1:27880-32288 GCA_022841375.1 Burkholderiales bacterium | reverse complement strand
CTGACCGGCACGCCGATCAACCGCGCCGACCGCAACACCTTCTGGGCCTTCGGCGCGGACGAGGACGAAAAGGGCTATATGAGCCGCTATTCGTTCCAGGATTCGATCCGCGACAAGGCGACGCTGCCGCTGCACTTCGAGGCGCCGGCGGTGCGCCTGAAAATCGACCGCGCCGCCATCGATGAAGCGTTTGCGCAGATCACCGATGAACTGTCGGAGCAGGACCGCGACGACCTCGCCAAACGCGCCGCCAAGATGGCGGTGCTGGTCAAAAACCCCGAGCGTATCCGCGCCGTGGTGCAGCACATGGTCACGCATTACCAGTCCAAGGTCGAACCCAACGGCTTCAAGGCGCAGGTGGTGGTATTCGACCGCGAGTGCTGCGTGCTCTACAAGCAGGTGATGGACGAACTGGCCGGCTCTGAGGCCAGTGCCATCGTGATGTCCGCAGCGCCCGGCGACCCGGCGGAATGGAAGCAGCATGTCCGCGACAAGGATGCCGAGGAAAAACTGCTCGACCGCTTCCGCGATCCGGCCGATCCGCTGAAATTCGTGATCGTCACCTCAAAGCTGCTGACCGGTTTTGATGCGCCAATCCTGCAGGTGATGTACCTCGACAAGCCGATGAAGGATCACAACCTGCTGCAGGCGATCTGCCGCACCAACCGCACGCTGGGCCAGGAGAAGACCCACGGCCTGATCGTCGATTACATCGGCATTTTTGATGACGTGGCACGCGCGCTGGATTTCGATGAAAAGGCCGTGCAGCAGGTGGTGTCGAACATCGACGAGCTGCGCAAGGCCTTGCCAGTGCAGATGCAGAAGTGCACGGCGTTTTTCCCGAACGTCGACCGTTCGGTCGGCGGCTACGAAGGCCTGATGGCCGCGCAGCAGTGTTTGCCCAACAACGAGACGCGCGACAAATTTGCCGCCGAATATTCCGTGCTGGGCACGATCTGGGAAGCGCTGTCGCCCGACCCCTGCCTGAGCCCCTACGAAAAAGACTACCGCTGGCTGACGCAGGTCTATGAGTCAGTGAAGCCGCCCAGCGGCAACGGCAAGCTGCTGTGGCATGCGCTGGGCGCGAAGACCGTCGAATTAATCAATGAAAACATACACTTGGAATCGGTGCGCGACGACATCGAAACCCTGGTGCTGGATGCTCAGGTGCTCGAAGAAATCCTCGGCGACACCGAACCCGGCAAGCGTGCCAAGGAAGTCGAGATCAAGCTGGTGGCGCGCCTGCGCAAACATCTGGGCAACCCGAAATTCAAGGAACTGGGCGAGCGACTGGAAAAGGTCAAGGAACGCCACGAGCAAGGCCTGCTGACCAGCCTGGAATTCCTGAAGCAGATTCTCGAAATTGCCAAAGACGTGGTCGAAGCCGAAAAGGCAACCGACCCCGAGGAAGAACGCGACCGCGCGAAGGAAGCCCTGACCGAGCTGTTCACCGAAGCCAGGAACGGCAACACCCACATCATGGTCGAGCGCGTGGTGGCCGATATCGACGACATCGTGAAAAAGGTGCGCTTCGACGGCTGGCAAGCGACCATGCAGGGTGAACGGCTGGTGCAGAAGGAACTGCGCAGGGCCTTGCTCAAATACAAGCTGCACACCGATCAGGATCTGTTTGACCGGGCTTATGCTTACATCCGGCAGTATTACTAATCCATAAAGTAAAATTTTACTTCTTGACTAGAGGTCATTTCATAAATACCTGCGCATGAGAATCATGGAACAGGCGAGATGAACGAAGGCGTTGAAATGATCAATGAAACGATCCCATCGGGTCAGCACGCGCTTGTATTTGTTCAGCCACGCGAACAAGCGCTCGATCTTCCACCGTCTGCGATACCGCCGGAGTGCTCGGGCATCCTGCGTTACGGGCTTGATGCGATTACGCTTGTGTGGCGCGATCAATTCAATGCCTTGGGCAGCAAGCCTGTGATCGAGCGGATCACTGTCGTAGGCGCGATCCCCGATAAGTCGTCGGGGTCGTCCCACGGTGAGGGTTTCATCGAGGGTAGCCTCGACAAGGGTGACTTCATGTGGAGAAGCAGAAGTCGTGTGCATGGCGAGTGGAAGACCTGCAGCGTCCGCAATAACCATGAGTTTTGTACCCTTGCCCCGCTTGGTCTTTCCCACTGCGAAGCCCCCTTTTTCGCCACCACAAAGGTGCCGTCGATAAAACATTCCGAGAGATTGATCTTGCCCCGGTCTTCCAGGTCCCTCGCCAGTGCCTCCAGGATCGCACGCAGCACCCCTTGGCGTACCCAGCGGCTGAAGCGGCGAAAGCAGGTCGAACCGGAGGGAAAGCGCTCCGGCAAGTCGGCCCAGCACGCCCCGGTGCGTAGCACCCACAGGATGCCGTTTAACACAGCCCGGTCACTGTGCGTGACCGGTCTGCCGCGCCCATCTGCGCGGGGCGTCACTTTCGGGATCAGAGGCTCCAGAATTGCCCATTGTTCGTCTGTCAGTTCTTCTCTTTTGGCCATGTAAAAAACGTAGCATGGCCCTCACGAAAAGTACAGAACCCATTTATGAAATGACTTCTAGAATAAACTCCCGCTTTGGTCTAAAAACTATAATTAAATCAATTAGTTAATGTGATTTTTCGGTTGTCGCCGCTGCGAAGTCCGGCATCGTCTGGCTTGATACTTACGCGCGCCGCTGCAAGGGGATAACTTGGGCCCCTTGCGCAAGGGCATCGAGCATGTCGGCCCATTGCTGCATCATGGCTTTCCGCTCTGACAAATACTCGGCGCGGTTATAGGCGCCCCGGATCGCATTGCGCTCGCCGTGCGCCAGTTGTCGTTCGATCACGTCCGCACGAAATCCTGTCTCATTGAGCATCGTTGAGGCTACGCTGCGAAAACCGTGCCCAGTCATCTTTCCTTTGTATCCCAATCGATACAGCGCAAACAACATCGTGTTGTTACTGATGGGCTTATCCGGATTTCGGCCCGGGAAAACAAAGCGGCCTCCGCCGTCGACAGGGCGCAAGTCCCGCAATATTTCTACTGCCTGCCGAGACAGCGGCACCACATGCTCCGTTTTCATTTTCATCCGCTCTGCTGGGATTATCCACACCGCTGAATCCAGATCGAATTCCTCCCACTGTGCGCCAATCAACTCGCCAGTGCGTACGAAGGTCAGCGCCAGGAGTCGCAGTGCCCGGCTGGTCAGTCGATCGCCGAGTTCCGCGTAACCATCGATGGCGCGCAACAGATCAGGCAGTTCCTCAGGAGTGATGGCCGCTTGATGTTTGCCCCTGTGTGGGGCGAGTGCACCGCGTAGGTCAGTAGACAGATCACGCTCGCAGCGCCCGGTGGCGATACCGTAGCGGAAAATCTGCCCCGATACCTGCAACACCCGATGCGCTAGGTCATGCGCGCCGCGATGCTCGATCTTGCGGAGTGCCGAGAGCACCACCGGAGCCGTCAAATCAGCAATGGCGGTTGACCCGATTTCCGGGAACAGGTTGTATTCAAGCCGCCGCAATACGTCTGAGGCGTGGGAGGGAACCCATGTGTGCACTTGTTTCTGGTACCACTCACGTGCGACTGCCTCAAAATTGTTCGCAGCCCGGTCGGCGATTTCGCGTTTATCGGACTTGCGCTTGGCGCCAGGATCCTTGCCATCGGCCAATAGTCTGCGCACAGCGTCGCGCCGCTCGCGAGCCACAGCCAGCGGAACATCTTTGAGCACCCCGAGGGAGATCAACTTGCGCTTTCCCCCGAAGCGATAAGCGAATCGCCACCAGCGGCCGCCGGCAGGAGAAATTTCCAGGTAGAGCCCTCCGGAATCGTAGAGCCGCACAGGCTTTTTGCCAGGCTTCGCATTGCGGATCGCTATGGCAGTCAGCGGCATGACGGTAACTTTCTGGAGATTGGCGGTAACTGCCGCCAAAGTTACCGCCAGTTACCGTCAGATGTCAAGGGACCAATCAGGTATCCTCAGAACGGATAATCTATATTTTTTACTTTAAAAACAATAAATTACAGGACTTTATCGGACGCTACTGGAAGTTGCTGGAACCAGTAACTGGCGGAGGGTGTGAGATTCGAACTCACGAGGACCGTGAGGCCCTGCCGGTTTTCAAGACCGGTGCATTCAACCGCTCTGCCAACCCTCCGTACTTACTAAACGTTCAAACTGCCGGTTTTAGCTCCGGCCGCGCCTCGCGGCGCTTAACTTGCCATGCGGCAAGTTAGCCTCGCAAGCGCACATACTGCGTGCGCCAAGACCGGTGCATTCAACCGCTCTGCCAACCCTCCGTACTTACTAAATAAACGTTCAAACTGCCGGTTTTAGCTCCGGCCGCGCCTCGCGGCGCTTAACTTGCCATGCGGCAAGTTAGCCTCGCAAGCGCACATACTGCGTGCGCCAAGACCGGTGCATTCAACCG
>JALHRQ010000023.1:0-27870 GCA_022841375.1 Burkholderiales bacterium | reverse complement strand
TAAACGTTCAAACTGCCGGTTTTAGCTCCGGCCGCGCCTCGCGGCGCTTAACTTGCCATGCGGCAAGTTAGCCTCGCAAGCGCACATACTGCGTGCGCCAAGACCGGTGCATTCAACCGCTCTGCCAACCCTCCGTACTTACTAAACGTTCAAACTGCCGGTTTTAGCTCCGGCCGCGCAATCGGCAATCGTAGCCCGGATGAAGGCCGAAGGCCGCAATCCGGGGCTCACTTCGCGCTGCGGTCACATCTCAAACATCCTGATCACTGGCACCACCCCGGATTGCGCTTCGCTTCATCCGGGCTACATCAGCATTTTCACGCTCGACTCTGGTTACATTACAAATCTGGGTTACGAATCATGGCCTGCAATGGGCGCGCATTGTAACCGCCTTCATACCCAGAACGACAAAATGACCTGCCATTACCAAGGATAATATCATCCATTATCAATCACTTGCGCCAGGAAAACCGGCAGATTGACCGGGCAAATAAGATTGCAACTTTCCCGTGCTTTCAGTAGTCTTACTGCCGACTGATTCAGTCAACCTTTACGGAGAATCAAGACTATGCAACCTGACCTGCAAACCGGAACGGTCTACTCTGCCGGCGCACAGGGCGTTGCCGCCCAGCAGAACAAGGTGCTGCGGAACACGTACCTGCTGCTCGCCGTCTCCCTGATCCCCACCGTGATCGGCGCGGCCATCGGCACCAATTTCATCAATTTCAGCTTCCTGCGTGCCAGCCCTATCATGGGCGCAATCGTCATCATGGCCGTGTTTTACGGCTGGATTTTCATGATCGAGAAAAACCGCAACAGCGTGCTGGGCGTCGGCCTGCTCCTGGGCTTCACCGCCTTCCTCGGCCTGATGCTCGCGCCGCTACTGCAGAGCATCCTGTCGCTACGTAACGGCGGTCAACTGGTGATGATGGCTGCCGGCGGCACTGCGGCGGTGTTCTTTGCGCTCGCCGGCATCGCCGCGACGACCAAACGGGACTTCAGCTTTCTCAACAAGTTCATGTTGGTCGGCTTCGTGGTGATCATGCTGGCGGTGGTGGCGCAGATCTTCCTGCAGAGTCCGCTGATGCAGTTGGTACTGTGCGGCGCGTTCATCATCTTCTCCTCCGCGGCCATCCTGTTCCAGATCAACGCAATTGTCCGCGGCGGCGAAACCAACTATGTATCTGCCACGCTGACGCTGTATGTATCGATCTACAACATCTTCACCAGCCTGCTGCAAATTCTGGGCTTCGTCGGTGGCGACCGCGACTGAGTCGACACGCGACGCAAAAAAAGCGGCCTTCGGGCCGCTTTTTTATTGCCTGCACTTTTATTTCTGCTTTTGGTGCCGGGCTTTATTCCCTCTCGAACAACGCCATCGACTCCACATGCGCGGTATGCGGAAACATGTTGACGACACCAGCCGCCCGCAGCTTGTAACCATGCACCGCCACCAGCACTTCGGCGTCACGCGCCAGCGTAGACGGGCTGCACGACACATAGACGATGCGGCGCGGGCCATCGGCGCCGATCAGCTTGACCAGTTCCATCGCACCGTCGCGCGGCGGGTCGATCAGCAGCTTGT
This sequence comes from Burkholderiales bacterium, assembly GCA_022841375.1. Taxonomy (GTDB): domain Bacteria; phylum Pseudomonadota; class Gammaproteobacteria; order Burkholderiales; family SG8-41. The sequence continues at coordinate 26,285 of JALHRQ010000023.1, read as the reverse complement.
CGAACTTGCCCAGCGCCGCCCACTGCGCGGCATCGAGCTTGAACAGATCCATGGTCAGGAAGTGCGTGTTCTCTGAAAGGCCGTTGCGCTGTGCGTTCTCCTGCGCCCGCTTGATCAGCCCGGCGCTGCCTTCAATGCCGGTGACACTGGCGCCGCTGCGGGCAATCGGCAGCGTGAAGTTGCCCAGCCCGCAGAACAGGTCGGCGATGCGTTCGCCCGGTTGCGGCGCAAGCAGATTCAATGCACGGCGCACCAGCACTTGGTTGATCGAGTGGTTGACCTGAGTGAAATCGGTAGGACGAAAATGAATCTGCACATCGAATTCGGGCAGCGTGTAGTACAGCGCCCCTGCGTCCGGCGGATAAAACAGCTGCGCCGACTCCGGACCTGCGGGCTGCAGGTAAAACACCACCCGGTGCGCATCGGCAAAAGCACGTAATTTGTCCTCGTCGTCCGGAATGAGCGGATCGAGGTTGCGCAGCACCAGCACATCGGCGGTATCGGTAATCGCCAGTTCGATCTGCGGCATGCGCGCGTGGATGCTCAGGCAGCTGACCAGCGTGCGCAGCGGCAACAGCAGCGCGGAAATCCGCGGCGGCAGCACTTCGCAACTGCGCATGTCGGCCACGTAGCTGCTGCGCTTTTCATGGAAGCCGACCAGCGCCCCGCCCTTTTTGAACACATACCGTGAAGTCAGGCGCGCGCGATGGCGATAACCCCAGGTCGGGCCGTGGATCGCCGGCAGGATCTGCTCGGGTGTGACCTTGCCGATATGGCGCAGATTGTCTTCGAGCACGCGCTGCTTGGCAGCAACCTGGGTGCGCGAATCCATATGCTGCAGGCTGCAACCGCCGCACAAGCCGAAAAATTCGCAGCCTGGCGTGGTGCGCGATGCGCTTTCGTTGCGGATCGTCGTTGCCACGGCCACTTCGAACGCGGCTTTTTTACGATAAGTCTCGATCTCGACGCTTTCGCCGGGCAGCGCGCCCTCGATAAAAATGACCTTGCCGTCACGGCGGGCAATGCCGCGGCCTTCCTGGTCCAGGGATTCAATCTTCAGAAACGTCATGGGGATGTCTTTTCAGCGCCTGCCACTGCAGGCATTACGGCTTCAGGCCGCCCAGCGGGCGAGGAACTCCTGCCAGTGCGGTTGATCAAGCTTGCCCAGTGCTGCGCGCACCGCTGCGATCTGCTGGTCATGCTGCACCGGCGTCAGTGCGCCGCGCATCAACTGGAAGCGCAGGTAAACCAGATAGGTATTGACGACATCGGTCTCGCAGTAGCGCCAGATGTCTTCGAGGCGGCCGTCCTGAAAAGCGCCCCATACCGCAGAACCGTCCATGCCCAGCTTGCCCGGGAAGCCCATCAACTGCGCCAGCGCATCCAGCGGCGCGTTGGCGCGCCCCTGGTACATGGCCAGTAAATCCATTAAATCAAGATGACGCTGGTGGTAACGGCTGATGTAATTGTTCCATTTGAATTCGCGGTCGTCCTCACCCATATCCCAGTAGCGCGAGGCTTTCACGCCATGCATCAGGCCGCGGTAATGCAGCACCGGCAGATCGAAGCCGCCGCCGTTCCACGACACCAGTTGCGGCGTGTACTTTTCGATGCCGTCGAAAAAGCGCTGGATGATTTCGCCTTCGGATTCGCCTGCCGCACCCAGCGACCAGACCTTGAAGCTGTCCCGGTCCTGCAGCACACAGGAAATCACCAGCACGCGCTGCAGGTAATGCGGCAGGAAATCATTGCCATGCGACTGGCGCCGCAACTGGAATGCGGTCTCGGCGACGTCGTGATCGGAGAGGCTGCTGTCCATATCGTGCAAGCGCCGCAGACCGGCGATATCAGGCACGGTTTCGATATCGAACACCAGCACAGGATTCAAAATATTTCCTTTAAAAACAAATACTTATATATTCACGCGCCGGGAAAAATACCGGTCGACAGATAACGGTCGCCGCGGTCGCAGGTGATGAACACGATCACCGCATTGCTGACCTGGGCGGAGACCTGCAGCGCCGCCCACAATGCCCCGCCGGAGGACACGCCGGCGAAAATACCTTCTTCCCGGGCCAGACGCCGTGTCATTTCTTCGGCATCGCTCTGCGCAATTTCAATAATCTGATCCACCTGTTTCCAGTCGCAGATCTTCGGCAGGTATTCGGGTTGCCATTTGCGGATACCCGCGATCTGCGAACCGTCGGCCGGCTGACAACCTACAATCCGCACCTGTGGATTTTTTTGCTTCAGAAAACGGGATACACCCATGATGGTGCCGGTAGTGCCCATGCTCGATACAAAGTGCGTAACCTTGCCGCCGGTATCACGCCAGATTTCCGGACCGGTGCCTTCGTAATGCGCCAGCGGATTGTCGGGATTGGCAAACTGGTCGAGCATCACGCCCTTGCCTTCGCGCACCATGCGCTCCGCCAGATCGCGCGCGCCCTCCATGCTGACTTCCTTCGGCGTGAGTATCAGTTCGGCGCCGTAGGCACGCATGGTCTGCTGCCGCTCCAGAGACTGGTTCTCCGGCATGATCAGCACCATGCGGTAGCCCATGATCGCCGCCGCCATCGCCAGCGCGATACCGGTGTTGCCGCTGGTCGGTTCAATCAGCGTATCGCCGGGTTTGATGGTGCCGCGTTCCTGGGCGCGGCGGACCATCGACAGCGCCGGCCGGTCTTTGACCGACCCCGCTGGATTGTTGCCTTCCAGCTTGGCCAGAATGACATTGCCGGTCACGCCGGGTATGCGCTGCAGGCGCACCAGCGGCGTGTTGCCGACGAAGGCTTCCAGGGTCTGATGCACGATCTCAGCCCCCGCTGCGCGCCAGCAGTTGATGGCAGTAACGCGATACGCCCTGCTCAACGGTCAGAAACGGCGCGGCATAACCTGCCGCACGCAATGCCGTCAGATCGGCCTGGGTGTAGCTCTGGTATTTACCCTTGAGGTCGCCCGGGAACGGGATGTAGCGCAACAGGTTCTGTTGCTGCAGTTCATGCAATGTCAGCGTCGGACGGCCCTCCGCATTACGACAGCTGTTGAGCATGGTCACGGCAACATCGTTGAATGACTGCGCCGCACCGCTGCCGCAATTGAAGATGCCGGATTTTTCCGGGTTCTGCAGGAAAAACAGATTGACCTTGACCACGTCTTCAATCGACACAAAATCCCGGCGCTGTTCGCCGTTGCCGTAGCCGCCGCTGCCTTCAAAAAGGCGTACATGCGCATCGGCGTGATACTGGTTGAAGAAGTGGAAGGCCACCGAAGCCATGCGGCCCTTGTGCTGCTCGCGGTCGCCATAGACGTTGAAATAACGCAGTCCGACCACCTGTGAACCGGCCACCGGAAGCCGGCGTACCCGCTGGTCGAACAGCAGCTTGGAATAGCCGTAAACGTTCAACGGCCCTTCGCACACCGGATCTTCACGAAATTCGGCGTGCGCGCCGTAAGTGGCGGCAGAAGAGGCGTAAATCAGCGGCACCTGCTCTGACTGGCAGAAGTCGAGCAAGGCGCAGGAATAGGCGTAATTGACGTCCATCACATATTTGCCGTCGCTCGCCGTGGTATCCGAGCAGGCGCCCTGATGAAAAATCGCCTTGATGCCGCGGCGGAAGTTGCCGGCGCGGAGGCGCGCCAGAAATTCGTCTTTATCCAGATAATCGGTAATCGCGCAATCCACCAGGTTGCGGAATTTGTCGCCCTGGGTCAGATCGTCGACCGCCAGCACGTTGCTGATGCCCCGGGCATTAAGCCCCTTGACCAGATTCGATCCGATGAACCCCGCCGCACCCGTGACCACGTAAACCATGCTTATTCCTTTGCCTGCGCGGGAAACAGTTCTTCCGGGTGAACCACGGCGGTGCCGAACTTGCCGACCACGATGCTCGCCGCGCGGTTGGCAATGCGCACCGCGCTTTCCATGTCCTCGCCGGCAGCCAGCATCACGGCAATGGTGGCGATCACCGTATCGCCGGCGCCACTGACGTCAAAAACCTCGCGTGCCTGCGCCGGCACATGCAGCCTGCTGCCGCGCCGGTACAGCGTCATCCCCTCTTCGCTGCGCGTCACCAGCAGTCCGCCCAGCCCCAGCCGCTGGCGCAGCGCCTGCGCCTTGCTGTTAAGCATCGCCTCGCTGGTCCAGCCGCCGGTTACCGCGCGCAGTTCCGCGCGATTGGGTGTCACCAGCGTGGCGCCGCGATAACGCGAATAATCTTCCCCCTTGGGATCCACCAGTACCGGTATGCCGCGCTTGCGCGCCAGCGCAATCATTTTCGCGATGTGCGCCAGGCCGCCTTTGCCGTAATCGGAAAGAATCACCACATCGGCCGTTTTCAACAGCCGCTGGTAATCCTTCAGTTTCGATGCCAACACTTCATGGCTGGGTTGCGTTTCAAAATCAGCGCGCAGCAACTGTTGCTGACGGCCGATCACGCGCAGTTTCACCGTCGTCGCGATGGTGGCATCGGTATGCAATGTGGTAGTCACCTTCTCCCGACGCAACAGCTGCTGCAGACTGCGTCCGGGTTCGTCAGGGCCGACCACCGACAGCAGCGCGGTCTTCGCGCCCAGTGCCGCTGCATTGCGTGCGACGTTGGCAGCGCCGCCCGGCCGATCTTCGATGCGGTCCACCTTGACGATGGGCACCGGTGCTTCCGGCGAAATACGACTGACTTCACCGAACCAGTAGCGATCAAGCATGACATCGCCGACCACCAGCACGCGTCCGTGGCGGATCGCCGCCATTTTGATTTTTTCGGGCTTGCCCATGAGGCCGCTATTTTACCGGCCTGCGGCCAGGGCAATATCCGCGTTGATACGATCCAGCACCGACAACGGGTCTGCGGCCTTGGTAATCGGTCGGCCCACCACCAGATAATCCGCGCCACCGGTAATGGCCATCTGCGGCGTCACCACACGTTTTTGATCATCCTGGGCAGAATCTGAAGGACGAATGCCCGGCGTCACCAGACAGAAATCCGGCCCACAGGCCTGCCGCAAACGCTGTGCTTCCTGCGCGGAACAGACCACGCCATCAAGACCGCTCGAAGCCGCCAGCCGCGCCAGACGCTCAACCAGAACCGCGGGCTCTTCGGTCTGACCGGTTTCATGCAGGTCTTCCGCCCCCAGGCTGGTCAATACGGTCACCGCTATCAGCTTGGGCGGTCTGGTCTGCCCTGCCAGCGCCTCGCGTGCAGCCTGCATCATCGTGCGTCCGCCGCTGGCATGCACATTGATCATCCACACGCCCAGACCCGCCGCGGCCTTGCAGGCGGCGGCAACGGTATTGGGAATGTCGTGGTATTTAAGATCCAGGAAAACATCGAAGCCGCGGCCGACCAATTGTTCAACCAAAGCCGGCCCGGTCACAGTAAACAACTCCTTGCCGACCTTGACCCGGCAACGTTTGGGATCCAGACGCTGCGCAAAAGCCAGCGCCTCGGCGCCCGTTGCATAATCCAGCGCGACAATCACGCGCGGCCCGAGATCCCTGCTGTTCATGCCGGTACTCCTGTCTTGCAGGTATGCCTCACGCCGGTATTCCTTTCTCTTCGGTGCGCCGCGGCGCATAGGTTTCCCATTCGCCGCAGGCAGGGCAATGCCAGTAAAACTGGCGGGCGCGAAAACCGCAGTGTTCGCATTTGTACATCGCCAGGGTACGCGTGTGCTGATGGATCAGTTGTTTGATCAACTGCAGGTCATGACGTTTTTCTGCCGGCGCTTCCAGCAACTGGGCTTCCAGCAGTTTGTCGAGGCCGAGCAGCGTTGGCGTACGGCGCACTTCATCACGAACCAGCCGGTATGCTGCCGGGGCATCGCCGGTGGCCAGCGTGGCCTGGTAAACCATGTCGAGCAGATCCAGCGATGCGTATTTTTCCAGGTAACCGCGCAGCAGATTGAGCCCTTCCTCGGAACGCCCCTCGTCGCGAAAAGCCGTCAGCAGTCTTTCGGCCACCAGCGACAGAAAAGACGGATTTTGCGATTCGATCCGCTGCCAGATGGCGATTGCAGCCGTGCGATTGCCCAGATCACGCTCGAGATCACCGAGCAGCATGTTCGCGCGCACGCAGGTGCGATGGTGTGCCAGCGCCGCTTCCAGATGGGGCCGTGCTTCAGCCGGCCGTGACTGCATCAGTGCGCGCGTCGCCATTTCACAGCAGAAATTGGCGATTTCCTTCTGATACGAGCGGCCGCTCAGTGCTTCCAGCTTCTCGGCAATACCGATCGCCTTGTGCCAGTCCTTTTCCTGCTCGTAGATTTCCAGCAGGAAACCCAGCGCGGCTTCGGCGTGCGCAGTACTTTCGAGCTTGAGAAACAATTCCTCGGCGCGGTCGAGCAGCCCGGCTTTCAGATAATCCTGCGCGAGTTCCAGCAGGGCCTGCAATTTCTGCTCCTGTGCCAGATCCTCACGCTCCGCAAGATTCTGGTGCATGCGAATGGCACGCTCAACTTCGCCGCGGCGCCGGAACAGGCTGCCCAGCGCAAAATGCAGTTCAATGGTCTGCGGATTGACCCGCGCCACTTCGATAAAAGCCTCAATCGCCTTGTCCGGCTGTTCATTGAGCAGGAAATTGAGGCCGGTGAAATACGATGCCGGCAACAGACGGGATTCCGAGACGATCTGCCGGATGTCGACGCGCGCGGCCAGCCAGCCCAGCGCAAAAAACAACGGCAAGGTGAGCAGCCACCAGAGCTCGATGTCCATGCGCTCAGGTCTTCACAGCAGATCGGAAGGCGGCATCAGTGGCGCGTCGGATGACTGCTTCACAGCGCTCAGTTCGCGCTTCAGGACGGCCACCTGACGGCGAAATCTCAACGCCTGAAACAACCCCACCAACAGACCTACCAGTGCACCAATACAAACCGCCACCAGCAACACCAGCACCAGCGGCGCCTGCCATTGATAACCGAGGTAATAACGCACGGTCACCGGATCCGTGTTCACAAGCGCAAACGACAGGATCACCAGGAAAAGAACAACCTTTATCGCCCACATGAGGTAGTACATGGCCTGTTGAGAATATCACGCTCGCCCTCGCCGACGAAGCCGTTGCAGACAAAAAAGCGGCATGGCCAAAGCCATGCCGCTGAAGGGAACGATGCCTGATCGCTCTCTATTTTTTGACGTCGACCCGTTCGCGCAGTTCCTTGCCGGCCTTGAAATGCGGCACGTATTTAGCAGGAACCTGCACGCGCTCGCCGGATTTGGGATTGCGTCCGGTACGCGGCGGTCGGTAGTTGAGACCGAAACTGCCAAAACCCCGAATTTCGATGCGCTGGCCCTGCGACAGGCTTTTACCCATCGCATCCAGAATCATCTTCACTGCCAGTTCGGCGTCCTTGGCCACAAGCTGCGGATAACGTGCCGCCAGTTTCGCGATCAACTCCGACTTGGTCATGATGCTCCCTTATTGTTGAGTATTGGCTGTATCCATCTTGGCCTTGAGCAAAGCACCAAGGTTGGTCGTGCCCGTGCTCGCCTGTTTGTCCGAGGCCAGTTTTTGCATGGCTTCGGTATCTTCTGCAAGGTCTTTTGCCTTGATTGACAGGTTGATCGTACGATTTTTGCGGTCGACGTTGATGATCATCGCGGTAACCGAATCGCCTTCTTTGAGCTTGGTGCGAATATCTTCCACGCGGTCGCGCGAGACTTCCGATGCGCGCAGGTAGCCTTCCATGTCACCGTCAAGATGAATGACTGCGCCTTTGGCATCAATCGCCTTGACCGTGCCGGTGACGACCGAGTTCTTCTCGTGGCCGCCGACATAGCTGGAGAACGGATCTCCTTCCAGCTGTTTGACGCCCAGCGAAATACGCTCGCGCTCGACGTCGATCGACAATACCTGGGCTTCGACTTCCTCGCCCTTCTTGTAATTGCGCACAGCCTCTTCGCCGGGTGCATTCCACGACAGGTCGGACAGGTGAACCAGGCCATCGATGCCGCCGGCCAGGCCGATGAAGATGCCGAAGTCGGTGATCGACTTGATCTGGCCCTTCACTTTGTCGCCCTTCTTGGAGTTCATCGAAAACTCTTCCCATGGATTCGCCATGCACTGCTTCATGCCCAGCGAAATGCGGCGACGGTCTTCGTCGATCTCCAGCACCATGACTTCGACTTCGTCGCCGAGTTGCACGACTTTCGACGGGTGCACGTTCTTGTTGGTCCAGTCCATCTCGGAGACGTGCACAAGGCCTTCGATGCCCGGCTCGATCTCGACAAACGCGCCGTAGTCGGTGAGGTTCGAGACCTTGCCGAAAAGACGGGTGTTCGGCGGATAGCGGCGCGACAGGCCCACCCACGGGTCTTCGCCCAGCTGCTTCATGCCCAGCGAGACGCGGTTCTTTTCCTGGTCAAACTTGAGTACTTTAGCGGTGACTTCGTCGCCCACGCTGAGCATCTCGGACGGATGTTTGACGCGGCGCCATGCGAGGTCGGTGATGTGCAGCAGACCATCGATGCCACCGAGATCCACGAACGCGCCGTAGTCGGTGATGTTCTTTACGATGCCCTTGACCGTGACGCCTTCGCGCAGGTTCTCGAGCAGCTTCTGGCGTTCTTCACCCTGGCTCGCTTCAAGCACGGCACGGCGTGACACCACGACGTTGTTGCGCTTGCGGTCAAGCTTGATGACCTTGAATTCCATTTCTTTGTTTTCGTACGGCGTGGTGTCTTTCACCGGACGCGTATCGACCAGCGATCCCGGCAGGAATGCGCGGATGCCGTTGATCATCACGGTGAGGCCGCCTTTGACCTTGCCGCTGATCATGCCGGAAACGATGTTGCCCTTCTCGAGGGCATCTTCCAGTTCGTGCCATGCCGCGAGCCGTTTGGCCTTGTCGCGCGACAGGCGGGTTTCGCCGTAGCCGTCTTCGAGTGATTCAATGGCGACACTGACAAAATCGCCGATCTTGACATCGACTTCGCCACGATCGTTGTGGAATTCTTCAGCAGCGATATAGCTTTCGGATTTGAGGCCGGCGTTGACCACAACAAAATTGTCATCAATGCGCACGACTTCGGCGGTAATCACTTCGCCGATGCGCATTTCTTTGAGGGTCAGACTCTCTTCAAAGAGTGCGGCAAAGCTTTCGGTGGCAGCAGCTTGAGGGGTTGGTTTCATCATAGGAATCAGCAGGTTAACACACCCGTTACAGAAACGGGAGTGGGTTGGACAAACCACGGGATTTGGCGGCCCGTGGCACCGGGTAAAGCGCTTTAGTGCTCTTGATACAGTTGCAGAACCTTGGCCACCACGTCCTCCACCGGAATGCCGGTGGTGTCGAGTTCAATGGCTTCGGCACACTTCAGCAGGGGTGCCGCGGCGCGATTGCTATCGCGATGATCGCGGTCACGAATGTCCTGCAAAAGGGCGGCCATACTAGCATCGACTCCCTTTGTGATCAACTGCTTATAGCGCCTTTGCGCCCGTTCTTCCGGGGTCGCGGTCAGGTAGATTTTGAGGCGGGCATCGGGGAACACCACCGACCCCATGTCGCGCCCGTCGGCGACCAATCCTGGCGCCTTGCGGAAACCGCGTTGCAATGTCATCAGCGCCGCACGCACGCCGGGCAAAGCGGCCACCCGCGAAGCAGCAGCTCCAGCGACCTCGCCTCGAATCATGCCGGAGACATCACGGTCATCGACCCAAACCTCTTCCCTGATAAAATTAATGTTTAAATTCAATGAAATAGCCGATATTTCTGTGTCGCTGTCGAGGTTTGCACGGCGTTCACCCGCCACCAAACCGACGATCCGGTACAGCGCGCCGCTGTCGAGATAATGAAAACCCAGGCGCTGCGCAACAGCTGCCGCAATGGTGCCTTTGCCAGACGCCGACGGGCCGTCAATGGCGATCACCGGAATGGCGGACGCCCCCATCCTCAACGCACCGTCACGCCGGAGAGAACCTGGAAATAGTCCGGGAAGGTCTTGGCGACACAGCCCGGATCGTTGATCCGTACCGGCACCCCGCCCAGCGCGGCCAGCGAAAAACACATGGCCATGCGATGGTCGTCATAGGTATCGATAGTTGCCGCCTGCCATTGCTTAGGCGGCGTGATTTTCAGGTAATCCGCGCCCTCCTCGACTGTCGCGCCCAGCTTGGCCAGTTCCCTGGCCATCGCGGCAATGCGGTCGGTCTCCTTGACCCGCCAGCTCGCGATGTTGCGCAGCGTGGTCGTGCCGTCGGCGAACAACGCGGCCATGGCCAGCGTCATCGCTGCATCCGGGATGTGATTGCAGTCGAGTTCGACCGCGCGCAGGCGACCGCGTTGCCGCGCCTCCTCACCCGCAGTCGCCTCTATCCAGTTCTCGCCCATGCTGATGGCCGCACCCATCTGCGCCAGCGCATCGGCAAAGCGCACATCCCCTTGCGTGCTGTTGCGACCCACACCCTGCACGCGCACCGGACCGCCGCCATTCAAACCGCTGATTGCACCGGCAGCCAGGAAATACGATGCCGAAGACGCGTCGCCTTCGACAAATAATTCACCGGGACTGACATACCGTGCGTCGGCCGGCACGGTGAATGCAGCCCAGCCGTCGCGTTTCACGGTTACGCCAAAGCGGCGCATCGCGTTAAGCGTAATCTCTATATAGGGTTTGGAAATCAGTTCGCCGTCGATGCGCACCACGGTCCCGCGCCCCAGCAAGGGCAGCGCCAGCAGCAGACCGGTCAGATACTGGCTCGATACATTGCCGCGGATGCTCACTTCATTTCGCGCATCCGGTGCACCGGCATGAATCGCCAGCGGAGGAAATCCGGCATTGACCGGATAATCGATGCTGGCGCCCAACTGGCGCAGCGCATCGACCAGATCACCAATCGGCCGCTCGTGCATGCGCGCGACGCCATCGATGCGATATTCACCGCCGCAGAATGCCAGCGCCGCCGTCAGCGTGCGCACTGCGGTACCGGCATTGCCGAGGAACAGTTCGGCTTTTTTAACCGGAAACGGTCCGTCGCCGCCTTCGATCTCTACTGTGAGTTCTCCGGACTGTTTGTTTTTTATTCCCAGCGCGCTCAGCGCCTCAAGCATGTAGCGGGTGTCGTCGGATTTCAGGACTTCGCGCAGTGTGGTTTTGCCCTGCGCCAGCGCCGCCAGCAGCAACATGCGGTTGGTAATGCTTTTGGAACCCGGCAACAGCACGGTGCCGCGCACCGCGCGGATCGGCTGCAGGTCCAGAAACTCGGGTTTCGCCTGACTCATCAGCGGGAACTACGAATCATTTGCGCCTCATTTGCGTTTTATCAGCCAGCGGGCCCGCGCCTGCTGAGCCGAACTGAACATCGCCTCCAGCGCATCACCATCACCTGCGGCCAGCGACGCCCTTGCCGCTTCGAGTTCGCTGATGTAGCCGTCGAGCAAAGGCAGCAGCGCACTGCGATTGGCGACGCAGATGTCACGCCACATTTCCGGGGAACTGCCGGCAATGCGCACGGTGTCGCGCAGGCCGCCCCCCGAAAAACCCAGCAGCCGTTTGGCGTCTCGCCGTTGCGCCAGCAAATTGACCAGCGCAAACGCAATCACATGCGGCAGATGACTCACCGCACCGAAAATTTCGTCGTGATCAGCAGCGTCGAGCCGCACGATTTTCGCACCACAGGCCGCCCATGCCGCACGCACCAGGCGCACGGCCGCTGCCTTGGTCTCTTGCTGCGGCAACAGGATCAGATTGCGGTCGCGGAACAGATCGGGGAACGCTGCTCCGGCACCGCTGTGTTCAGTGCCGGCGATCGGATGTGCTGGCACAAACATCGGGAAATGCCTGCCCAGATGTTTGCGTGCCACCTCGATTACATCCTGCTTGGTGCTTCCGGCGTCAGTCACCACGGTGTGCGGCGACAAAGCCGGCGCGATACGCGCGAATATTCCGGGCATCTGCCCGACAGGCGCGGCAACCAGTACGAGGTCGGCACCGTCCACGGCATGCACCGCATCGGTCTCGGCCTTGTCGATCACGCCCAGACGCAATGCATCTTTCAGATTCTTGCGGCTGCGCCCGACACCCACCACCTGCCGGACCATGCGCGCCTTTTTCAGCGCCAGCGCAAAAGAGCCGCCGATCAGGCCGACGCCGATGACCACCAGTTTGTTGATGCGGGGTTTTGTCGCCATGTAATCCCCTGGGCAATGCCGCTCAGGCAGCGAGCGCCTGCTGCAACGCGCCGAGGAAACGTGCATTTTCGGATTCAAGCCCGATCGACACACGCAGATGATCGGGCATGCCATAGGCGGCAATCGGCCGCACGATGACGCCCGCGCGCAGCAGTTTCTGGAACACCGCAGCGGCGCCCGGTACTTTGAACGTCACAAAGTTGCCGTATGAAGGTATATGCGAAAGGCCCTGCTGCTTCAGCCCCGCCACGATCTGATCCATGCCAAGGCAATTCAGCTCATAACTCTCGCGGATGAATTTTTCGTCATCGAGTGCCGCGGCAGCCGCCGCCAGCGAAAGGCTGTTGACGTTGAACGGCTGGCGCACGCGGTTCATCAGGTCGGCGATGACTGCCGAAGACAGTGCGTAACCCACACGCAAACCGGCCAGCCCGAACACTTTTGAAAACGTCCGGGTGATCACCAGATTAGGATATTTTTTCAACCACGCCATGCTGTCGTAGCGATGTTCCGGTCGCAGGTATTCGGTATAGGCCTCATCGAGCACCACCAGCACATCCGGCGACAGACCGGCGATGAATGATTCCAGAGCGGCACCCGGCACATAGGTTCCGGTCGGATTGTTCGGATTGGCGATAAACACGATACGCGTATCGGCACGCACCGCATGCGTCATCGCATCAAGATCGTGTCCGTAGTCTTTCGCCGGCACCGCTATACCCTGGGCGCCGACAGCCTGCACCGCCAGCGGATAAACCGCGAATGCATGTTGCGAATAAACAGCGGATAACCCCGGCGCAAGAAACGCCCGCGCGGCGAGCTCCAATACGTCATTGGAACCGTTGCCGAGCACGATGCCGTCCATGGCCACACCGAAGCGCCGCGACAATGCCTGCTTCAGTTCAAAACCGTTGCCGTCCGGGTAACGCGCCAGACCTTCGAGCAAGGCGCGCATCGCCTGCAAGGCCTTCGGGCTCACGCCCAGCGGGTTTTCGTTGGACGCGAGTTTGACGATGCCCGACTCATCCATCCCGAGTTCGCGGGCCAGCTCTGACGTCGGTTTGCCCGGTTGATACGGCGCGATGGCGCGGATATAACCTGGCGCGAGATCACAGACACTCATATATATTATTCAATTAAAACAAATACTTACAGATTAACCCGCGACCGGATAGGAACCCAGCACCTTGAGAAAGGCCGCCTTGCGGCCCAGCGCAGCCAGTGCCCGCGCCACTTTCGGTTCGAGTTGATGGCCTTCGATGTCGATGTAGAACACATATTCCCAGCGCCCGGTGCGTGCAGGACGCGACTCCAGCCGCGTCATGCTCACGCCATGTTTCGCCAGCGGCGTCAGCAGGTCGTGAATGGCGCCCGGCACGTTGCGTGTGGACAGGATCAGCGAGGTTTTGTCGCGTCCCGAGGGCGCTGTATCTTCCGCACCGATCACTGCGAAACGTGTGGTGTTTTTGGGATCATCCTCGATGTTGCGCGCGAGCAGTTTCAACCCGTACAGCGTCGCCGCCGTGCGGCTGGCAATGGCGGCGGCCCGCTTGTCCTTGCTCGCCAGCCGTGCCGCTTCGGCATTGCTGACCACCGCCACCCCCTCCGCGTCCGGCAGATGTCGCGCCAGCCACTGCTGGCATTGCGCCAGACTCTGCGTATGCGAATACACCGTGCGGATGCTGTTGCGCACGCGCGCATTACTCATCAGGCATTGCCGCACCGGCAGATTCACCTCACCGCAGATCCGCGCAGAGGTATTGAGCAGCAGATCAAGCGTCCGGCCTACTGCACCCTCGGTGGAATTTTCGACCGGCACCACGCCATAACCCGAAGCGCCGGTTTCCACCGCGCGAAATACTTCATCGATGCTGGCCAGCGGCTTGCTGCCGGTGGAGACGCCGAAATGTTTGACCACGGCTTCCTGGCTGAAGGTGCCTTCAGGGCCGAGATAGGCCACTGCCATCTGCTCTTCAAGCGCGCGGCAGGCCGACATGATCTCGGTGAACAGCCGCGTCAGCGCGGCAGCCGACAGCGGCCCCGTGTTGAGTTTGCGCACCCGGCGCAACACCTGTGCCTCACGCTCGGGCTTGTAGGGTGCGGCACTGCCCTTGGCGTGCCAGGCCTGCTGCGCCAGTCGTGCCCGCGCCGACAGCAGTTCTACCAGACGGTTATCGAGCGCGTCGATTTTGCTGCGGATGTCGCTCAGGGATGCAGCCATGGGCGTAAAGGTTCCGGGTTTAGTGTGCCGGTAGATATCTTACGGCCAGCACGCCGCTAATGGCAGATAGTTCCGCGATCAGAGAATCCGGAACTGCGCTGTCGACATCAACCAGCGTGTACGCCATCTCGCCGCGCGACTTGTTCAGCATGTTGTGGATATTCAATCCGGCGCGCGCCATCGCGGTCGAAATCTGCCCCACCATGTTCGGCACATTGGCGTTGGCGATAGCGACGCGGAAATTCGATTCACGCGGCATGACGGCATCGGCAAAATTCACCGCATTGCGGATGGTGCCGTGCTCCAGGAAATCGCGCACCTGGTCGGCCACCATTACCGCACAGTTGTCTTCCGCCTCGCGGGTCGATGCGCCCAGGTGCGGCAGCGCCACCACCTGCGGATGGCCGGCCAGTTTCTCCGACGGAAAATCGCAGACATAGGCACGCAACTTCTTCGCCGCCAGCGCCTCAATCACCGCGGCGTCATCAACAATGCCGTCACGCGAAAAATTCAGCAGCACCGCGCCTTTGCGCAGCAGATGCATACGTTCCGCGTTCACCAGATTGCGTGTGGCGGTGACCAGCGGCACGTGCAATGTGATGAAATCCGAAGCCTTCATCACCTCTTCGATTGAATGCGCCTTACGCACCTGCGCCGGCAGACTCCACGCCGCATCGACGGTGATTTCCGGGTCATAACCCAGCACATCCATGCCGAGCTTGATCGCCGCATCGGCAACCAAACTGCCGATCTTGCCCAAACCGATCACCCCCAGCGTACGACCGGGCAGTTCGATACCGGCAAAATGCTTCTTGCCGTCTTCAACCAGTTTATGCAGCGTTTGGTCATCACCCTTCAGTCCGTCGACAAAGCGCACTGCCGGCACCAGATTGCGAGCTGAAATCAGCAGCGCTGCGAGCACCAGCTCCTTCACCGCATTGGCGTTGGCACCCGGCGCGTTGAACACCGGGGCGCCGCGCTGGCTCATTTTGTCAACCGGAATGTTGTTGGTGCCGGCACCGGCACGGCCAATGGCCTTGACGCTGGCCGGGATGTCCATTTTGTGCATATCGTGCGAACGCACCAGGATGCCATCCGGCGATGCAATATCAGCGCCAACGTGGTAACGGTCTTTCGGAAAACGCTGCAGGCCAACTGCGGCGATGGCGTTCAGCGTGAGTATATTCAGCGGTGTTTGCATGCTCAAAGACTCAGCCATTCTTGCGCTCAAATTCACGCATGAACTGCACCAATGTCTGCACGCCTTCGATGGGCATCGCGTTATAGATCGACGCGCGCATGCCGCCGACCGAGCGGTGGCCTTTCAACTGAGTCAGCCCTGCCGCTTCGGTTTCCTGGATGAAGGTCTTGTCGAGACCGGCATTGCGCAGCGTGAACGGAATGTTCATCAGCGAGCGGTCATCTTTCGCCACCGGAGAATGATAAAACTCGGTCTGGTCGAGATAATCGTAGAGCAGCCCGGCCTTGGCGCGGTTGATCTGCTCCATTTTGGTCAGACCGCCCTGCTTTTTCAGCCAATCAAACACCAGACCCGCGACATAAATGCCGTAGGTCGCCGGCGTGTTCGACATCGAGTCGTTTTCCGCCTGCACTTTGTAATCGAATACGGTAGGCGTCATCGGCAGCGCCTGGCCGAGCAGATCATCACGCACGATGACAATGGTCACACCGGCCGGTCCGATGTTCTTCTGCGCGCCGGCATAGATCAGGCCGTAACGCGACACGTCCATCGGCCGCGACAGGATGTGCGAAGACATGTCAGCGACAATCGGCACGCCGCCGGTGTCCGGCACCCAGTGAAATTCAACGCCGCCAATGGTCTCATTGGTCGTCAGATGCACATACGCGGCATCGGCATCCAGTTTCCATTCAGATTGTTTCGGCGCGCGCGTGAAGTTTTCGGCCTCGGAACTCGCCGCGACATTGACCTTGCAGTATTTCTTGGCGTCGCTGATGGCCTTTTTCGACCATTGCCCGGTGTTGACGTAATCAGCCTTGGTCTTGCCGCGCAGCAGGTTCATCGGCACCACCGCAAACTGCGCCGACGCGCCGCCCTGCAGGAACAGCACTTTGTAGTTCTTCGGGATGCCCATCAGTTCGCGCAGGTCGGCTTCGGCCTGGGCATGAATGGCGATGAATTCCTTGCCGCGATGGCTCATTTCCATGACCGACATACCGCTGCCGTGCCAATCGAGCATTTCCGCCGCCGCCTGCTGCAGCACCGGTTCCGGTAACACCGCCGGACCTGCGCTGAAATTGAATACTCTTGCCATCAGTTGTCTTCTGCCTGAGTTTTAAATGGGGTAATCAGCAAACACCGAACAGCCGCAATGCTTGCGGTTATTCCTCTTCCTCGTCGGTCTCAACGACAGTCTGCATGCCGACCAACTTTTCGCCCTCGTCCAGATTGATCAGACGCACGCCCTGGGTCGAGCGGCCCTGCTCACGCACTTCCTTGATGCGTGTGCGGATCAGCACGCCGCCGGTGGTGATCAGCATGATCTCGTCTTCCTTGGTCACCAGTTGCGCGCCGACCAGCATGCCGTTGCGGTCGCTGGCCTGGATCGCGATCATGCCCTGCGTGCCGCGGCCATGGCGGGTGTATTCCGTCACCGGCGTACGCTTGCCATAACCGTTTTCAGTCGCGGTCAATACCGACTTGTCTTCGTCACTGGCCGTAAGAAGCGATATAACTCTTTGTTTTCCTTGAAGTTTCATGCCACGCACGCCCGCCGCAGCGCGCCCCATCGCGCGCACTTCGGTCTCGCTGAAGCGCACCGCCTTGCCGGCGTCGGAAAACAGCATCACGTCCTGCTTGCCGTCGGTGATGGCGACGCCAATCAGGAAGTCGCCGTCATCGAGGTTGACCGCGATGATGCCCTTGGCCATAGGCCGCGAAAACGCCGACAACGCGGTCTTTTTCACCGTGCCGGTGGATGTCGCCATGAACACGAAATGATCATCGTCGAATTCCTTGACCGGCAGGATCGCGGTGATTTTCTCGTGCTCCATCAGCGGCACCAGATTGACGATCGGCTTGCCGCGCGAGGCGCGGCTGCCCACCGGCACTGCATACACTTTTATCCAGTAGACCCGGCCGCGATTGGAGAAGCACAGGATGTAATCGTGGGTATTGGCGATGAACAGTTTCTCGACGAAATCGTCATCCTTGGTCGTGGTCGCCTGCTTGCCGCGACCGCCGCGCTTCTGCGCGCGGTAATCGGCCACCGGCTGCGATTTCATGTAACCGCCGTGGGACAACGTAACCACCACGTCTTCCGGCTGGATCAGGTCTTCGGTGCTCAGATCCTGGGTATTGGTGACAATCTCGCTGCGCCGCTCATCGGCGTATAGCTTGCGGACGTCAGTGAGTTCCTGCGCAATGATCTTGGTCACCCGCCCCGGCTTGTCGAGGATGTCGAGCAGGTCGGTGATCTTGTCCATCATCTCGCGGTATTCGGCAACAATCTTGTCCTGCTCCAGCGCAGTCAGGCGCTGCAGGCGCAGTTCAAGGATCTGCTGGGCCTGTGCATCCGACAGCCGGTAACCCTTTTTCTGCAGGCCAAACTCGGCGGACAATCCGTCAGGACGGTAAGACGAGCCCTCTTCGGCACGCGACAGCAGGTCTTCGACCAGCTTCGAGCGCCAGAACCGTGCCATTAGTTCCACTTTGGCGTCAGCCGGGGTCGGCGCCGCCTTGATCAAGGCAATGATCTCATCGACGTTCGACAACGCCACCGCCAAGCCTTCCAGCAGATGGCCGCGCTCGCGCGCCTTGCGCAGTTCGAACACCGTGCGGCGTGTGACCACTTCGCGACGATGGCGGAGGAAGGCTTCGAGGAACTGTTTCAGATTCAGCACGCGCGGCTGGCCATCAACCAGCGCCACCATGTTCATGCCGAAGCTGTCCTGCATCTGCGTGTCTTTCCACAGATTGTTCAGAACAATTTCAGGCACTTCGCCGCGTTTGAGTTCGATCACCGCGCGCATGCCCGACTTGTCGGATTCGTCGCGGATGTCGGAAATGCCTTCAAGCTTTTTCTCGCGCACCAATTCGCCGATTTTCATCAGCAGGTTGGCCTTGTTGACCTGATAGGGCAGCTCGTCGATGACGATGGAGACACGGCCGCCCTTTTCAGCTTCCTCGAAATGGGTGCGCGCGCGCATGATCACGCGGCCGCGGCCGGTGCGGTAGCCGTCACGAACGCCGGACACACCGTAGATGATGCCTGCGGTGGGGAAATCCGGCGCCGGCACGATCGCGATCAGCTCGTCGATGGTAATTTCAGGGTTTTTCAGCAACGCCTGGCAGGCATCGACCACCTCGCCGAGATTGTGCGGCGGGATGTTGGTCGCCATGCCTACGGCAATGCCCGAGGAACCGTTGACCAGCAGGTTCGGCACCTTGGTCGGCAGCGTAACCGGCTCTTTTTCCTTGCCGTCATAGTTGTCGACAAAATCGACGGTTTCCATGTCAATGTCGGCGAGCATGTCGGAGGTGATCTTTTCCATCCGGCACTCGGTGTAACGATAGGCAGCGGCAGAGTCGCCGTCGACCGAGCCGAAGTTGCCCTGGCCGTCGATCAGCATGTAACGCATCGAGAAATCCTGCGCCATCCGCACCAACGCCTCATAAGTCGCGCTGTCGCCATGGGGATGGTATTTACCGAGCACGTCGCCGACCACGCGCGCGCACTTCACATAGGGCCGGTTCCACACCGTATTCGACTCATGCATCGCAAACAGGATCCGGCGGTGCACCGGTTTCAGGCCATCACGAACATCAGGCAGTGCGCGGCCGACAATCACGCTCATCGCGTAATCAAGATATGAGCGCCGCATCTCCTCTTCAAGGCTGATAGGCAGGGTTTCTTTGGCGAATTGTTCCATGGAGTCCGAAGGTGTTATTCGCACCGGGCCTGACGATCTGCCGAGCCGTCGATGCGGTTATTACAAAGCGTGGAATTCTAACATGCGGCCATCCTCGGAACAGACTGCAGAGTCCCGTTCCAGCAAGCCTTCAAGCACCAACTTGAGGAGTAAAAATCTTCCTTGTCGTCATCAGTTTTGCAAGCTCAAATTCCGGCCTCCCGGGGTTGTCACCACGACCACCCCGAAAACCGGGCAATGTGTGGACAAATTCTGTTGCTGCCGGGTGCTTGAAGGCATCAAAAGCACCGTTTTTGTATGTTCCACAAAGTGAAACATGCATATCGGAAAGTGATGTTTTTGAGCAACACCCTCTATGCTTTTTTTTTTGGAATCATGTTATTATCGATCTCAAGGTTTACTCAGGTATCGGGGATGTGGTATCTAGTGGCCTTCGGGGAGTCTCATTTTGCTTACCGGCTAACCGGCACATCCCTAAAATTTTCGCAAAACAGGAGGATCAAAAACATGCGTTCAGCTCTCAAGATCACAATCGCCGTTGCGGCGTTCGTTCCGGTGCTTGCCTTTGCGCAAGCCAAGGACGGTTACCTGACCGACACGGCAGGCGGCGTTGTTAAAGCCCCTGGCGCCGGCGTCTGCGTCCGCAACAGCCAATGGACCCCGGCTCTGGCCATCGCCGAGTGCGATCCGGATCTGGTGAAAAAACCGGCCCCGGTTGCACAGAAGGTTGCGCCCGCAGCCAAACCGGAAGCCAAACCGGAAGCCAAACCGGAAGCCAAGCCCAAGAAACCCCAGCCCCTGAACATCGAAGAAAAAATCGAGCTTCAAGGCATGGAATTCAACAAAGCTGATATGACCGATGACAACAAGAAAGATCTCGACTCCTTCATCGGCAATCTGGCAAAAGCCAACAAGCAGCGCAGTGCAGTGCGTATCGGCGCGATCATCGTTACCGGCCACACCGATCGCATCGGCAGCATGAAATACAACATGAAACTGTCCGAGAAGCGCGCGATCACGGTCAAGGACTACATCGTCTCCAAAGGCTACGACCAGAAGCTGATTTTCTGGGAAGGCAAAGGACCGAAACAGCCGATCCCCGTGACCAAGTTCTGCGACAACAAGATGAAGCGTAAACAGCTCATCGAGTGCCTGGCGCCGAACCGTCGCGTAACCGTTGAGGTCGTCGGCCAAGCAACCCCGACTCCGAAACCGGAAGCCAAGCCGGCCGCTAAGCCGGAAACCAAACCGGAAACCAAGCCGGAAGCCAAACCGGAAGCCAAGTAACAAGTAACCGCATCATTAAAAAGCCCTGCTTCGGCAGGGCTTTTTTTTTGCACTTGACCCGTCCTGGAATGGGTTGACACTTCTGTGGAGGTGTCGAATGGGTGCTGGGGAAAAGCGTACGCAACGCGATTACACGCTGGCTTTTAAACGCTCGGTGGTGGATCAGGTTGAAAAAGGCGAGCTGACGTATAAACAGGCGCAGCGGCGCTACGGGATTCAGGGGCGCTCGACGGTGCTGGTGTGGTTGCGCAAGCATGGTCGGCAAGGCTGGGGTAGGCTGGTATTGAGTGGCATTTGCCGGAGCGACCCGATGAGCAAAGAAGAGCAGGTATTGAGTCCGGATCAACGGATCAAGGAGTTGGAGGTTCAGCTCAAAGAGGCGCAGGAGAAGGCGCAGCTGTTTGAGGCGATGCTCGATGTAATACGCAAAGAGTATGGAGTAAAGCTCCCAAAAAAGCGTTCAGGCGGGTTCTCGAGCAAAAGCGAATAGTGGGCTTGAGTCTCGCCAAAGCCTGTCGTCATGTAGGGATCAGTCGTCAGGCGTATTACAAGCAGGTATGGGCCGAGGGGGCCTGCCGGGAGCGCGACGAGCGGGTGGTGGCAATGGTGAAGGAGACGCGCCGGCGCCAACCCCGGCTGGGCACCCGCAAGCTGCACTACCTGTTGCGTGAGCCGCTGGCTGCCGCGGGCATCAAGCTGGGGCGGGATGCGTTGTTTCGGACACTGAAACGGGCGCACTTGCTGGTGCCGCCGAGGCGGGCGTTTCATAAGACGACGCAGAGCTTTCATCGGTTTTACAAACATCCGAACCTGTTGACGCCGGGGGCACCGGAGGCGGTGCCCAAACGTCCGGAACAGGTCTGGGTGGCTGACATCACCTATTTGCCGACGCAGGGGAAATACGTCTACCTGAGTTTGGTGACGGATGCCTACTCCCGGAAAATTGTAGGTCACCACGTTCACGAATCCTTGCAGACGGAGGACGTGGCGCAGGCGTTGAAAATGGCTTTAAAGACGCGGCGGGATCGGGGTCGGCTCGTCCATCACTCAGATCGTGGCATTCAGTATTGCTCGGCCTACTATCAGGCGCTGCATACGCAGCATGGGCTGACCTGTTCGATGACGGATGGGTATGACTGCTACCAGAATGCGCTGGCGGAGAGGATCAATGGCATCTTGAAGACAGAGTTCCTGCTCTACCGTCCAGAGAACCTGGAGCAAGCCCGGCGAATGGTGAACGAATCAGTGGATATCTATAACCGGGAGCAGCCGCACATGGCTTTGAAATACAAAACGCCCGATGCGGTGCATCGGGCGTTGTTGCAAGATCACTTATAATCGAAAAATTGACCTGATTAACTGTCAACTTATATCAGGACGGGTCAACTACAATCCCTTTTTCTCGCCACCTCCTCCGCATGTCAGCAATTACTGTCATCGAACCGCGCTGGGTTGCCACCGTCAGCCCAGCCGACACCGTATTGACTGATCACGCC
This sequence comes from Burkholderiales bacterium, assembly GCA_022841375.1. GTDB lineage: Bacteria > Pseudomonadota > Gammaproteobacteria > Burkholderiales > SG8-41. The sequence goes on along the minus strand of JALHRQ010000023.1, from coordinate 4,247 downwards.
GTAGTGATTGAGGGCAGTCGCATCGCCGCCGTTTTGCCTGTTGCGGATGCTTGGGCCCGTTACCCCGATGCCCCGAGAACGCAGCTGCCGGAACACATCCTGATTCCCGGGATGGTCAACCTGCATACCCACGCTGCGATGAGCCTGATGCGCGGCATGGCGGACGACCTGCCGTTGATGGACTGGCTGCAAAACCACATCTGGCCGGCTGAAGCCCACATGATCTCGGACGATTTTGTCCACGACGGCACCCTGCTCGCCTGTGCGGAAATGCTGCGTGGCGGCGTGACCTGCTTCAATGACATGTATTTCTTCCCCGAGGCGGCGGCCAGGGCAACATTACAGACGGGTATGCGCGCGGCATTGGGTATCATCGCGGTCGAATTCCGTTCAGCCTATGCGGTGGATGCGCAAGACTATCTGACCAAGGGCATCGCATTGCGCGACTCGCTGCGCGATGAATCATTACTGTCATTCTGCCTGGCCCCGCACGCACCGTTCACGGTATCCGACGCCACATTTGCCCAAATTGCCATTTACGCCGGCGAACTGGATCTGCCGGTGCATATTCACCTGCACGAAACCACCCGGGAAATCACCGACAGCCTCGCAACACATGGCGTGCGCCCGATTGAGCGCCTTCAAAGGCTTGGCTTGCTGGGACCGGGACTTATCGCTGTGCATGGCGTACATCTCAACCCGGCTGAAATTGAGTTGTTGGCACGGTTCGGCTGCTCCGTTGCACACTGCCCGTCATCCAACCTCAAACTCGGCAGCGGCATCGCTCCGGTGGGACCCCTGCTGCAATCGGGCGTCAATCTGGGACTAGGTACCGACGGCGCCGCCAGCAATAACCGCCTCGATCTTTTCGCCGAAATGCGGCTGGCAGCCCTGTTGGCCAAAGGGGTCAGTGGCGACGCCCAGATCATGCCGGCGTGCCGCGCGCTGGAGGCGGCCACCCTTGGCGGCGCCCGCGCACTGGGGCTCCAGGAACAGATCGGCTCAATCAGCCCCGGCAAGTTTGCCGACTTGACGGCAGTGAACCTGTCCGCCATGGAACTGTCTCCCTGTTATGACCCGATATCCCACCTCGTTTATGCTGCAGGTCGCGAACACGTGACCGATGTATGGGTCGATGGCGTACGGCGCGTCGCCAACGCCTCGCTGGTCGGCATTGATGAGGCTGCGTTGATTGCGCGCGCCACCCACTGGAAAAACAAACTGCATCCATCATGAATACCAACGTCGATCCGGCCGAACTTGAAAAATTCAGCGAATTGGCCCATCGCTGGTGGGATCCCCAGAGCGAATTCCGGCCTCTGCATGAAATCAATCCGTTACGGCTTGACCATATCGACCGCATCGCCACGCTGCAGGGCAAAAATGTACTCGACGTCGGCTGCGGAGGCGGCATATTGGCCGAGGCCATGGCTGCTCGCGGCGCCCGGGTCACCGGCATTGATCTTGCCGACAAACCGCTGAAAGTGGCGCAACTGCATCTGCTTGAATCCGGACAGCAGGTCGATTACCGGCGGATCGCCGTGGAAGACCTTGCCACCGAATCCCCCGCCAGTTTTGACGTGGTGACCTGCATGGAAATGCTCGAACATGTGCCGGATCCCGCGGCCGTGGTGCATGCCTGCGCAGCCTTGCTGAAGCCCGGCGGCCATGCCTTCTTTGCAACGTTAAACCGCAATCCCAAGTCCTACCTGTTTGCGATCATCGGCGCCGAATACGTTCTCAACATGCTGCCGCGCGGCACGCACGACTACGAACGCTTCATCAAGCCCTCCGAACTGTCATCGACCTGCCGGCGCGCCGGGCTGGAAATCGTCAACTTGATCGGCATGACATATAACCCTTTCACCAAAGTGTACGCGCTCGAAGCGGATACCGACGTCAACTACATCCTCAGCACCCGCAAACCGGCGCAATCATGATGCGTGCTGTGCTGTTCGATCTCGACGGCACCTTTGCCGACACCGCGCCGGACCTCGGTCGCGCAGTCAACATTATGCGCGCTGCCCGAGGACTCGAGCCCGTCCCATTGAGCGAAACACGACGCGTCACTTCACTGGGAGCACGCGGACTGCTCGGCGTCGGCTTCGGCATGGGTCCCGATCATGCCGACTACGCCGCCATGCGGGATGAGTTTCTGCAGATTTACGAGAACAATCTTTGCTGCGACACGCGACTGTTTCCCGGTATTGCCGAACTGGTGGACCGGATCGAAAGCGACGGTCTGCGCTGGGGCATTGTCACCAACAAAGCCGAGCGTTTTGCGTTGCCGTTGATGCGGCAACTGGGATACGGCACCCGTGCCGCCTGTATCATCGGCGGCGACACGACGGGACACATGAAACCGCACCCTGCGCCATTGCTGGCAGCCGCCGGCATTCTTGCGCTGCCGCCTGCGGCATGCATCTATGTCGGTGATGACCAACGCGACATTGCCGCGGGAAAGGCCGCGGGCATGCAAACCATTGCCGTGCGCTTCGGTTATCTCAACGGCAGCAACCCGGATGAATGGGGTGCTGCCGCAGTAGTCGACACCCCGGCTGAGATTCTTCATCACACGCATTCGGATTGTTGATTGATGACGCAGCAGTCGTTGATGTGTGACATTGAGTCACACGTCAGTGGTTAACAAATCATGACCATGTGAGTATCGGCAGCCTATGCGATACCTTTCTTGGTTCATGGCGCTGCTCCTGCTGCAATATGCACTGTTCAGTGCATGGTCACAGGCAGCCGCACCCGCTCCGTCTGCCGCGACCCCCGTGGCCCCAACCGTCGCAAAGCCGGCCATCCACGCTGTCACCCGGGTTGCCGATGGTCAGGCTGGATTCGTTCATTATTTCCTGATTACGCATCCCGACGGCACCCTCGAGGAACAGGTGGGCATTGAACTGGAGGATCAGCGGATTGCCTGGTCATTTCCGGGCGCCGGCGTCATCGTTTCCGATTATGTCGCCAATGGCCTGCTGAACATTGCCGGCAAAAGGTACTTCATCGAGCACTTGCATGGCATTCGCCCTTTCAGAACCGCAGCAGAAATGAAGATCCTGCGAAACGAGTTGAGCTCACGCGTCGCCTTCTGGATCGATAACGACACCCCCTATTGCGTGATCCGCCAGCCCGGTGAACCGTTTTGCCTGAACTGCGGAGATTTCGTCGCGCGAATACTGTTCCCGGGGTCAATTCCGCAACTGGTTGGTTTGCCTGAGGAATTTACTCGCACCCTCGGCGACATGCCGACCTCGGACGATCTGCTGATTTACATGCTCGGGTTGCACAACCTGCCCGACGCCCCGTCCAGAATCCGCCAACTGGTCCGCCTGAATCTGCCGGAAAGCCTCCGTCTAGACGTTGCAGCAATGCTGCAACCCGACAATGCCGCCCTGGCTGCCGCCACGCCAGCGGCCACATCCATACGCACGACGCCCGACAAAAAAGCCCGGTCCCGCATCGCCATCCGCAAAACCCAGAGCAAAAGACTCTGATACCACCCCGCCCTGCTGCAGGCATGGCCCTCACGGCCAAACGGGAACTTACCGGTATGCGATAATGTCCTAGCAGCAAGAGACTGGGGGCGACTTGGTTTCGACGTGGGTTACAAAGCAGCACAGGGCATGCCAAGGTCCAGTTACCTTGTAAATCCGCTGGAAATTCTATACACGCCAACGACGAGCGTTATTCTCTAGCCGCCTAACACCGGCTAGACGTTGCACTGACCTGCTGATGGGTCAGGCCCCGAGAGGGGTGCAACGTCATTTACATCAGCCTCTCTGCAGGGTTTGGTCGCTTAACCTTGTGGATCCGTCGAAGCGACTAGCCAAACACCAGCCTGCCGGTTGGCGGGTGCGAGGCGAAACCCAAATAACCAGGCTAAGCATGTAGTCCTGACTGTGGAGGACTTGCGGACGCGGGTTCAATTCCCGCCGCCTCCACCAATTCGTGTTTTGGTCTAGACCACTCCAGACCACCTAAAACCCATGATTATTATGGGTTTTTTCGTTTCTGCCTGTATGTCCCGTTTGGTCTCCAGTGGTCTGGAAAAGGCCTATTTGGGACACAATTTGGGCACAATTTCGTCACAGTCCTGCCGGGGCGGCTGTGATCGACGATCTGGGTTTCACCCGTTTCTCCGGACACTTGCACTTAGCTTCCAAACCGCCGTTCAAACTCGGCTGGGCTGATGTTACCCAGCGTTGAGTGTTTACGCCGGGGATTGTAAAACCGCTCGA
>JALHRQ010000022.1 GCA_022841375.1 Burkholderiales bacterium | reverse complement strand
CTCATAATCCCTTGGTCGTTGGTTCGAGTCCAACACGACCCACCAGTCAGTGAACTTGTGGTTTGTAAGGGGCACATAAAGATAGATACGGATCTAGGGCGAAGCCCCGCCGTTGCACGGGTTGGAGGAGGTTTAAATGGCGACATCCGTCGCGGCGCCCGTTTCAATAAACCCGCAACGAAATTGCGTTCAACAAGTTTGGGTCTTCACGCGTTAAGGGTGAATTACGACAAGCCTTGCAGTAGATCGCTGGATACTTCGCAAGCACATGTTTTATTAAGATAAAAGGAGATCAGGATGACCAAGCAATATTTCAAGCCGGCATTGGCCGGCATCATCGCCGCGACCCTGGCGTTGCCCGTAACGGTGATTGCGCAGGGCGCCGGCTGGAAACCGACCAAGCCGGTGCGGGTTGTCGTGCCCTTCCCCCCGGGTGGCAGCAACGACATCGTCGGTCGCCTGGTTGCCAACGACCTGAGCCCGATCCTTGGCCAGCAGGTGGTCATCGACAACCGCGGTGGCGCTGGCGGCATCATCGGTACGGAAATAGCCGCGAATGCACTGGCGGATGGCCACACGCTGCTGATCGCTTCGGTGGCGTTTGCCTACAACCCGGCGATTTACAAGTCGCAGGTTCGTTTCGATCCCGAAAAATCGTTTACGCCGATCGCACTGATCGGCACCGGTCCGAGCGCACTGACGGTGAATCCGAAAATGCCTGCTAAGACGACCAAAGACCTGATTGACATGGCCAAGGCCAAGCCGGGCATGCTGACCTATGCGACCGCCGGTATCGGCAGCTTCCAGCATCTCAGCACCGAGCTGTTCCGGCTGCAGGCGGGGATCAACCTCGTGCATGTGCCGTTCAAGGGCGGTGGCCCGGCAATGACCGACGTGATTGCCGGCAATACGCTGATTACGATGGGTTCGCTGCTGCAACTGGTCCCGCACATCCAGAGCAACCGGCTGCGCATTCTCTCGGTCGGCAGCGCCAAACGCAACAATGCGTTTCCCAACGTGCCGACGGTCGCGGAAAGCGGCGTTCCCGGTTACGAGGCGAACAACTGGTGGGGCATACTGGCGCCTGCGGGAGTAACGCCGGCGATGGTGCGTACGCTCGAAGCCGCGGTGAAGCAGGTGGTGGATAACCCCGACATGCAGAAGAAATTCGACTCCCAGGGCGCTGAAGTGGCCTATATGAATTCCGCGACCTTTATCAAATTCATGAAGGCCGAGACGTCCAAGTGGTCGAAGGTTGTAAAAGACGCCGGCATCAAGGCTGAATAATTTGTCCGGGTGGTCCCGGTCTTTAGAGGAGATTGCAACATGCCGCACGTCATACGCATTCATCAGAACGGTGGTCCGGAGCAGATGCGCTGGGAGGAAGTCACTGTCGCCGAGCCCGGTCCCGGTGAAGTCCGCGTCCGCAACACCGCGGTCGGGCTGAATTTCATCGACACCTACCATCGCTCCGGTCTGTATCAGATGCCGCTGCCGATGGTGCTCGGCTCCGAAGGCGCGGGCGTGGTGGAAGCGGTGGGGCCCAAGGTCAAGGAATTCAAGGTCGGCGACCGCGTGGCCTATGCGCAGCCGATTGGTGCCTACGCCGAAGTGCTGATTCGTCCGGTGGGCAGGCTGGTGAAGATTCCCGCCGGCATCAAGGATGAAACCGCAGCGGCAATGATGCTCAAAGGCATGACGGCCTGGTACCTGTGCCGCCGCACTTATCGCGTCAAAAAAGGCGACACCATTGTTGTGCACGCTGCTGCAGGCGGCGTCGGCCAGATCCTCTGCCAGTGGGCGAAACATCTCGGTGCCACGGTGATTGGCACGGTCGGCAGCGATGAAAAGGTGGCGCTGGCGAAGAAGGTCGGCTGCAAACACGTGGTGGTGATGTCGCGCGAGAAACTCTCCGAACGCGTCAAGGCCATCACCAAGGGCAAGGGTGTGCCGGTGGTTTATGACGGCGTCGGCAAGGACACGTTCATGGAGTCGCTGGACTGCCTGCAGCCGCGCGGCATCATGGCGAGTTTCGGCAATGCGTCGGGTGCGGTACCGCCGGTCAACATCGGCATCCTGGCGCAGAAGGGCTCGTTGTTCCTGACGCGTCCCACACTGGTGAATTACACGTCTTCACGCGAAGACCTGCTGGCGGCCGCGCGTGAACTGTTTGCGGTGGTGAAAAAGGGCGCGGTAAAAATCGCCATCAACCAGCGTTATCCACTGCGCGATGCAGCGCAGGCGCATCGTGATCTGGAGTCACGCAAGACCACCGGCTCCACAGTGCTGCTGCCTTAACAATCCCGGTGACCGCGGCCATGAATTCCGTCAACGCTGCAGGCTGGTTAGGCGCGCTGGCGCTGCTCGCCTCCGGCGTTGCGCAGGCGCAAACCCCTGCGCCTGTCGAGGATCGTGGCCGTGCGTTGCAGCAGGGTCAGTATCGTGCAGGCGTTGCGCATCGCGATCTGGAGCAGGCCCGTTTCAACGCGAAGCTCGCCGAGCAGGAGGTGCTGAACGCGCGAGATGCTAACGCCGTTGCGCAAAAGGAGGCTGCTTTGCGCAGGGGCCAACTGGAGAAGGCGGAGAAGTCACTGACCGAGGCGCGCACGCGGCTGCAGGCCGCGCAGCGCGCCTACGACGACGCAGTCAATGCGGTTGACGCGATGCCGCGTTCCGCGCCTGCCGAGCCAAAAAAATAGCCGGTAAAAATAACCGGTTACAAACAATAGCCGGTTAAAAATTACCGGCTATTGCGGTCAAATCATCAGGCGCGCCGGCTGCTGGCCCCGCCGTCCACGGTAATGATCGTTCCGGTGGTGTAGCCGGACAGCGGCGAGCACAGGAAAGTTACCATTGCCCCCAGCTCCTCGATCGTGGCCATACGGCCAAACGGCGACTTGCTGACAAATTCCTGCCAGCGCTCCGCATTGCCGAATTCCTTTTCCGCACGCTCGCGCAAGCGCTTCACTGCACGATCCGTTGCGGTACCGCCGGGATTGACGCCGACGACGCGCACGCCGAATTCAGGGCTTTCGGCGCCGAGTGCACGCGTGAAGGCCATCAATGCGGCATTGCCCATGCTGCCGGCAATGTAGCTGGCTACCGGGCGTTCACCCGCCGCGCCGATGACGTTGACGATGACGCCGCTCCTGCGCTTGCGCATCTGCGCGTAGATTTCACGCGTGATGTCGATGAAACCGAATACTTTGAGATCCCATGAACGTTTCCAGGTGGCGTCGTCGATCGCATCGATACTGCCTTGCGGGATCGCGCCGGCGTTGTTGATCAGAAAATCGACTTCAGCGCAGTCGATGGCGAGTTTGCTGGCATTGGCGCCGTCCGAGAGGTCGACGGCGTGGCACTGCACTTCAACGTGGTGTTCGGCGATGATCTTGTCGCGCGCTGCATTGAGGTCGGCTGCACTGCGCGCCGCTAGATGCAGATGGCAGCCCTCTCGGGCGAGCATTTGTGCGACGCCCAGTCCGATGCCGCGTGATCCGCCCGTGATCAGCGCCCGTTTGCCTTTGAGACCCAGTTCCATGCGTGTTCCTCCGCTGTTTACGCGTTCCGCCGGTCGGCGGGTCCGAAATGTTAACACCGTGTTTTGCGAAACGCCGTCAACCGCAACCGCGGAACGGCGTTAATGACATACGGCCCGAAAGTTCGGGGCGAATCGCGTTTTACGCGAGCCTGAAACAGAATTGGAGAAGACATGAACAAACTGCTGAATACCCTTGTTGCCGCCGGCTTTGCCGCTCTGACTTTCAATGTTGCCGCTCAGACCGCGCCTGCTCCCGCAGCGCCGGCAGCCGCACCTGCTACCAAGGCTGATCCGGCCAAAGCGACCCCGGCTACTCCGGCAACGTCGGCCAAGGGCGACGCTGCGAAAGCGACCCCGGCAACTCCGGCAACGCCTGCTGCCAAGTCTGATGCGCCGAAAAAAGCTAAAGCCAAATCGGATGCCCCGAAAAAAGCCAAAGCCAAGTCTGACGCACCGAAAAAAGCCAAAAAAGCCCCGAAAGCGGAAGCTGCTCCGGCTCCGGCCAAGTAAGTAAGCTGCTAGTAGCGTCGCCGGTCTCGGCGACGCGTTAGAATCAAGAGGGCAGGCGCGTTGCGCCTGCCCTCTTTTTTTGCGTCGCAGCTCGTGGCGTTATAATTATCAAAAAAGTTAATTTAAACAATGAGTTACATTGACTCTTCAAGTGGGGCCCGTTATTCCGACGAGCTTGCCCGGTGGTGTGGTGATACCGGGGCTTATCTCAATCTGGCGCCGGTGCCCGGTCTGAGACGCGGTGACATCGACACCGGGGAACGCTCGATCTGGCGTTACGCCCGGGCGATTGCGGTCAAGCACAGCGATGCGGTGTCACTGGGCGAAGGCTGCACGCCGCTGCTCAGCCGCAGCTGGCAAGGCGTCCCGGTGCAGTTCAAGCTGGAATTCATGATGCCCACCGGTTCGTTCAAGGATCGGGGCATGACGGTGATGGTCAGTTATCTGAAAAGCCGCGGCATTGATCATGTGCTGGAGGATTCATCGGGCAATGCCGGCGCTTCGCTGTCGGCGTATGCAGCTGCGGCGGGCATGCGCTGCCGCATTCTGGTGCCGGAGACCGCTTCGTATCCGAAAATCGCGCAGATTGCGGCCTGCGGCGCCGATGTGGTCACGGTTCGCGGTTCACGCCAGGATGTCGCCGATGCCGCGCTGCGCATGAGCAGCGAGATTTTCTACGCCAGTCATAACTGGCAGCCGTTTTTTGTCGAAGGCACCAAAACACTGGCTTACGAATTATGGGAGTCGCTCGGTTTCCGCGCGCCGGACAATGTGGTGACGCCGCTGGGTTATGGCAGCAACGTGCTCGGCTTGGAGCGCGGTTTTGACGAACTGCTGCGCAACGGTGAGATCGCAAAAATGCCACGGATTTTCGGCGTGCAGGCGGCGAACTGTGCGCCCTGCCATGCCACATGGCAATCGGGCGGCGAGACGCCGGTGCCGGTGGCTGTGACGCCGACGGTCGCCGAGGGCATTGCCTCGTCTCAGCCGACGCGGCTGCGCGAGGTGGTGCGCGCGGTGCGTCGCTCCGCGGGCGCAATCGCAGCAGTCAGCGAAGAGGAGATCATCCGCGCACTGGGTGCGCTGGCGCGCATGGGGTTTTATGTCGAGCCGACCTGTGCTGCCGCCGGCGCGGGACTGACGCAGTTGCTCGCGTCGGGCGCGATACGTTCTGAAGAGACGACGGTGGTCGTGCTCACCGGCTGCGGATTAAAAAGTTCGGAACGCATCGGGCAGTTGCTGAACTTGCAGCCGCGCACGCTGTAAATACCCCGCCATGCGCTTTCGCATGATGGACCATGACGATGCTTTCTTGACACGGCTTGCACCTGCCGCCTAGATTCGAAGCCTTTCCGTCACACACCACATCACGCTTTAAAGGGTTACCTCATGAAAATCACCGCGGTTAAAAGTTATGCCGTGCATCCGGGCTGGCGCAAGAATCTGATTTTCGTCAAAGTCGAAACCGATGCCGGCATCCACGGCTGGGGTGAGGCCTATTCACAGTACGACCGCGATACCGCGGTGATGGCACAACTCGCAGCGCTGGGACCATACATGGTCGGCCGCAGCCCGTTCGACATCAAACATTTCACCCAGTTTGCGTTTGATGATTACGCGGCCCGTCGCGGTTCGGTCGAACTGTTCTGCGCGATCAGCGGCATTGAACAGGCGATGTGGGACATCGTCGGCAAGGCGGCGCAGCAGCCGGTCTACAACCTGCTCGGTGGCAAATATCGCGATAAGGTCCGCGTTTATGCCAACGGCTGGAGCTACGGCATGAAGGAGCCGGACGACTACGCGCGCGCCGCTGAAAAAGTCGTCAAGATGGGCTTCTCGGCGATGAAATTCGATCCGCTGCCCTCGCCGTGGCGCAGCTATATCCCGAAGGAACACGAGAAGCGGGCGATCAGCATCGTCAAGGCGATCCGTGATGCGGTTGGTCCCGATGTCGACCTGCTGCTTGAGCAGCATCGCCGGCTGGCGCCGATGCATGCGATCCGTCTCGACAAGCAGCTAGCTGAATTCAATCTCTACTGGATGGAAGAGTCCTGCCAAGCCGAGTTTCCGGATGAGCTGGCGCAGATCCGCCGCGAGATCGGCATACCGATGGTCATCGGTGAAGCCACTTACACCAAGACCGGTTTCCGGCCGCTGCTGGAAAAACGTTCGGCCGACATCCTCAACCCGGACGTGGCCTGCGTTGGCGGCATCCTTGAGCTGAAGGAAATTGCCGCGATGGCCGAGCCTTTCCTGGTCGCCGTATCACCGCACAACTACAACTCGACGCTGGTGGCGCTGGCCTCCACGGTGCATGCCTCGGCGACGATGCCCAATTTCATCATCACCGAGTATTTCCTGCCCTTCGTCGATTTCTGCGACAAGATTTCACCGAATCAACTCAAGCCGAAAAACGGCTATATCGAATTGCCGACCGCGCCGGGGCTGGGCATTGATGTGCTTGAGGAAGAACTCAAGAAGCATCCGGCCAAGGTTTATCCGGCGCGCAACCTGCGCCATCCCAAAGATGAGCCCGGCGGCATCTGATCGGGTTTAGCCCTCGGCGCGGAACACCACCGCGTTGCCCGAGACATCAAGGCGGGAGTTGAAGGCGCTGCTGCGCTTGCGCAGAGCTTCCAGGCCTTCCTGTTCCTTGCCGAGGTCGCAGATCACGGTTTCGTTTTTGTCGTTGTGGCGGACGAATTCAAACGACGCCTCGGTAACGGCCTTGCCGTCCATGGTGACCCGCGCCAGCATGCCCAGCCAGTTGCCGTGCTGGCGGCCCCCATGCCCCGTGTGGAAGGAGAAGCTGCCGAGGCCGTAGAACACCGGTTTGCCCTTGTAAATTTCGACCGGCAGCGAGTAGTGGGGGCCGTGGCCGATGACAATGTCGGCGCCGGCATCAATCACGGCGTGCGCAATTTCGGGCATGTATTCCAGCACTTCTTCGTGCAGGCCCCAGTGTTGTGAGGCCACGAGCACATCCACTTTTTTGCGCAGTTCGGTGATTTCGGCGATGTATTCGGCAAGGTATTTCGGGTCGGCCCAGGTGACGATCAGCGGCGGAACGCCGGGCCGGTTGGCCGGCGGCATTTCCTGGCGCGTTTTGTAGATCGGCAACTGGTACGCGGTATGGCCGCGCAATGCGGCAACGCCGGGGCTGTGTTCACCGGCCTCATGATTGGTCGGCCAATACACGGATGTGCGTTGCAGGAAGCCGTAACGCACACCTTCATGTTCAATGATCACCGGTGCGCGCGCCTGCGCGCGATTGCGGCCGGCACCGGTGTACGGAATGCCGAGTTTTTCGAGTTGGGTCAGCGAGGAGCAGATCGCTTCGGCACCGTAGTTTACGTTGTTGGCATTGCCCACCGCGCGGAAACCGGCCTGCTGCAGCGCGCGCCCTGCATCCGGTGCCGCAAAAAACCCCTCATCGCTGACCGAAACCGAAGCCGCAGGCTGGTAGAAACAGCACTCCAGGTTGCCAAACAGCATGTCGGCCCCGCGCAGTGTATCGATGACGCGGTTAAAGGGCAGGGCGGGGTCGACGACATTCATCAGGTTGATGTCGCCGGTGAACAGCAACTGTTTGCAAGCCATGGGTTCTCCGGGTGGTGAGGGGCGACGGCATCATTCGCGATGCGAGGCTTTTAGAGCAGCGCATTCTTTACCACGGATTTGCCGCTGGCCGACGGGGAGACCCATTTGGTGGAACGGAACGTGAACCAGATCACGCTAAAATCCCACCTTAAACTTCGGTATAGTTTTTCTCATCAATTCGAAAACAAAATGTATATTGCGGAGCAGCATAAATGGCTTGACAGCGGTGTGCTGCATGGCAAAATAGTAACTGTGCTGGGTGCCTTCTACAGGTATCGGCATATATCCTCCAAAACCTCCTCCTTTGGTGGAACTTCAGCGCAACCCTCCGGGGTTGCGCTTTTTTTTGGCAAATTCCTACTGCAGCGCAGCATACAAACAAGGCTCTTGATAGCGTGCACTAACTTCGATCAATCGAAGTCAGCTTGGGACTGTGTCGCACCCAGACTCAAAATCCGGGGTCCCGCAGTTGTGCATGACTCATCGCAGTGTCGGGCCGGCAGGCTTGATCTTGGAGAAGAAGCGGGGGTGGGTGTTTGATATACTTGCGGTGCAGCAAATTCATGCAGCTCCTGTACCCGGAACATTCGTCGTTGCTCCAGCATCATCAGCGCGGCGTCATTCCTGACTCGTCCAATGCGCGTCATGCGCCGGACTCGCGTGTTATCCAATCGTGAGTTTATTGACTGCGGTCAAGGCTGCTGCGGAGTGCGCTGTAATAGATTGGCGTCCCTGCGGGGCCGGGTGACGCCTTCCATCCAACAGCGCTAATCACGCGGAATGAAATATGAAAATTCACGAATATCAGGCAAAAGAACTCCTGCGCAAATATGGCGTTGTCACGCCGCGCGGCATCCCGTGTTTTACGGTTGATGAAGCCGTCGGCGCCGCTGCCAAACTGGGTGGCAGCGTGTGGGTCGTCAAGGCGCAGATTCACGCCGGCGGCCGCGGCAAGGGCGGCGGCGTCAAGGTGGCGAAGTCGCCGGCCGACGTCAAAACCTACGCGTCTGCGATCCTCGGCATGCAATTGAAGACCCATCAGACCGGCCCCGAAGGTCAGAAAGTGCGCCGGCTGCTGATTGAGGAAGGCGCCGACATCAAAAAGGAGTTGTATATCGGCCTGGTGATCGACCGCGGCACCCAGCGCGCAGTGTTGATGGCCTCCAGTGAAGGCGGCATGGACATCGAAGAAGTCGCCGCACATACCCCTGAAAAAATCCACAAGGTCGTCATTGATCCGGTCAAAGGGCTGGCCGACGCCGACGCCGATAACGTGGCGCGCAAGATCGGCGTGCCCGATGCAGCAGTGCCACAGGCGCGTGCCATGCTGCAGTCGTTGTACAAGGCGTTCGACGAGACCGATGCTTCGCTGGCTGAAATCAATCCCTTGATCCTCACCGGCGACGGCAAGGTCATCGCCCTCGACGCCAAAATCGACTTCGACAACAACGCTATGTTCCGTCATCCGGAACTGGTGGCGCTGCGCGATCTCGACGAAGAAGATCCCGCGGAAGTCGAAGCGTCGAAACACGACCTCAATTACATTCAACTCGACGGCAACATCGGCTGCCTGGTCAACGGCGCCGGGCTGGCGATGGCGTCGATGGACATCATCAAGCTCTACGGCGGCAGTCCCGCCAACTTCCTCGACGTCGGCGGCAGCGCCACGGCGGAGAAGGTCACCGAAGCGTTCAAGATCATGCTGCGCAACCCGCAGCTGAAGGCCATCCTGGTCAACATTTTCGGCGGCATCATGAAATGCGACGTGATCGCGCAGGGCGTGGTTGCCGCGGCGCGTCAGGTCAGCCTGAGCGTGCCGCTGGTGGTGCGCCTCGAAGGCACCAACGTCGAACTCGGCAAAAAGATCCTCGCAGACTCGGGGTTGCCGATCATTTCCGGGAACAACATGGCTGATGCCGCGCAAAAAGTGGTTGCTGCGGCGAAGGGGAAAAACTGATGTCGATTCTGATCAACAAAGACACCCGGGTGATGACCCAGGGCATCACCGGCAAGACCGGCATGTTTCACACCAAGACCGGCAAGGAATACGCCAACGGCAAGAACTGCTACGTCGCCGGCGTGACGCCGAAAAAGGGTGGCCAGAATTACGAAGGCATCCCCATTTTCAACTCGGTGCGCGAAGCCAAGGATGCGACCGGCGCCAATGTTTCGGTGATTTACGTGCCGCCCCCCTATGCTGCCGCAGCGATCGAAGAAGCGGTGGACGCCGATCTTGATCTGGTGATCTGCATCACCGAAGGCATTCCGGTGCGCGACATGGTGCGCCTGAAATACAAGATGCAGCAGAACAACAGCAGAACCCTGCTGATCGGGCCGAACTGCCCGGGCGTAATCACGCCGGATGAAATCAAGATCGGCATCATGCCGGGACACATCCACAAGAAGGGACCGATTGGCGTGGTGTCGCGCTCCGGCACTCTGACCTATGAGGCGGTCGGGCAGTTGATGGAAATCGGGCTCGGCCAGTCATCGTGTGTCGGTATCGGCGGCGATCCCGTCAACGGCCTGAAGCACATCGATGTCATGAAAATGTTCAACGATGATCCGCAGACCGAGGCGGTGATCATGGTCGGCGAAATCGGCGGTTCCAATGAAGAGGAATGCGCGCGCTGGATCAAGGACAACATGAAAAAACCGGTGGTCGGCTTTATCGCCGGCGTTACCGCGCCACCCGGAAAACGCATGGGTCATGCCGGCGCGATCATCTCGGGCGGCAAAGGCACGGCGGAAGAAAAGCTGTCGGTGATGGAAGAGTGCGGCATTCGCACGACAAAAAATCCGGCGGAGATGGGCAAGCTGCTTAAATCGGTACTGAAGTAAGTAACGAGGAAGTAATCCAAGGGAAGTCCCGCTCCTCATGAATGGGGAGCGGTTGCAGTGATGGCTTGAGGAGGCGCAATTTTGGAAGGTGGCATCGTGAAACGCGGTAAACGTGTGCGGGGCGCCCTCAGGGGGCGCGCGCTGGATACGGGCGCGCTCGCCGAAGTCCAAGCCTTGCTGGATGAGGCGCAGCGCAAAACCGGGGTTGACCCGCGCCGTCGCGATCTGCTGATTGAAAATCTGCATCTGATCCAGGACCGTTACGGCCATATTCCCGCTGCGCATGTGGTGGCGCTGGCGCGTGAAATGAAACTGGCGATGACGGAAGTCTATGAAGTGGCGACCTTCTATCACCACTTCGACGTGGTCAAGGAAGGCGACAAGGCGCCGCCGGCGTTGACCGTGCGGGTCTGCGATTCGCTGTCCTGCGAACTGTCCGGTTCCAATGAACTGATCAAAGGTCTCAAACAATCGCTGGGCGACAAGGTGCGTGTAATCCCCGCGCCCTGCGTCGGCCGCTGCGAACAGGCCCCGGTGGCGGTGGTCGGACAGAATCCGGTGGCGCAGGCGACCGTTGATAAAGTCAAAGCACTGGTCGCCGGCAACAGGGACAAATGTGCGGTCGGCAAATATGTGTCTTACGCCGAATACCGCAAGCAGGGTGGTTACGACATCGTCATCGAGTGTCTTTCAGGTAAACGTGACGCCGAATCGCTGATCAAGACCATGGAGAACTCGGGGCTGCGTGGCCTGGGCGGCGCGGGTTTCCCGTCGGGTCGCAAATGGCGCATCGTGCGCGGCGAAAAAGGGCCGCGGTTGATGGCGGTCAATATCGACGAGGGTGAGCCCGGCACGTTCAAGGACCGGTACTATCTCGAGCGCGATCCGCATCGTTTCCTCGAAGGCGTGATCATCGCCGCGTGGACGGTGCAGATATCCGAGGTTTATATTTACCTGCGCGACGAATACGCCGGCGTGCGGGCGATACTTGAAAAAGAAATCAAGGCGTTGCAGGCCAATCCGCCGTGCCCGCTGCCGCCGATATTCCTGCGCCGCGGTGCAGGTGCCTATATCTGCGGCGAAGAGTCGGCAATGATCGAATCGATAGAAGGCAAACGCGGCATGCCGCGGCTGCGTCCGCCGTATGTGGCTCAGGTGGGGCTGTTCGGTTACCCGACGCTCGAGCACAACATGGAAACCCTGTACTGGGTGCGCGATATCCTCGAAAAGGGCGCTGACTGGTTTGCCGGCCATGGCCGCAACGGGCGCAAGGGCCTGCGCTCGTTTTCGGTGTCAGGCCGCGTGAACAAGCCCGGTGTGCATCTCGCGCCGGCGGGCATCACAGTGAAAGAACTGATCGCTGAATATTGCGGCGGCATGCTGCCGGGGCACCAGTTCTACGGCTATCTGCCGGGTGGCGCCTCGGGCGGCATCCTGCCGGCGTCGATGGGTGACATTCCGCTGGATTTTGACACGCTGAATCAATACGGCTGTTTCATCGGTTCGGCGGCGGTGATCATTTTTTCAGACCAGGACAAGGCCCGCAGCGCAGCGCGCAACGTGATGAAGTTCTTCTCTGAAGAATCCTGCGGTCAGTGCACGCCCTGCCGCGTTGGCACGGCGAAGGCGTTGCAGTTGATGGGTGCACCGCAATGGAACCGCGGTCTGCTCGAAGAACTGTCGGGCGCGATGGCTGATGCGTCGATCTGCGGTCTGGGCCAGGCGGCGCCGAACCCGATCCGCACCGTGATCAAGTATTTCCCCAAGGAAGTCGAGTAGGGATGCCGGCGCGACTGCGCGGCGTCATACCGGAGTTGAAGCCATGACTGCAATGAGCAAAGACGAACTCGCGGCAATGCCGGTCGAGTTCAAACTGAACGGCAAGGAAGTCGTCGGCTACGCGTCGGAAACCATCATCCAGACCGCGAAACGCCACGGCGTCGAGATTCCGCACCTTTGCTACAAGGAAGGTCTGCGTCCCGACGGCAACTGCCGCGCCTGCGTGGTCGAGGTCAAGGGTGAGCGCGTCTTGGCGGCATCGTGCTGCCGCAATCCGTCGCCGGGCATGGAAGTCACCACCAACAGCACGCGCGCCGTGGCGTCGCAGAAAATGGTGATGGAACTGCTGCTCTCCGACATGCCTGAAAAGCGCCATACCAATAATTCCGAGCTCGACCATTGGGCGGGCAAACTGCAGGTCGGCAAGCCGCGTTTTGCGAAACGGCAGCAGCCGCAGGCCGACCTGTCGCACCACGGCATAGCGGTCAATCTTGATTCCTGCATCCAGTGCACACGCTGCGTGCGCGCCTGCCGCGAAGAACAGGTCAACGATGTCATCGGTTATGCCTTCCGCGGTGATCACTCCAGGATCGTTTTCGATCTTGATGATCCAATGGGTGAGTCCACCTGTGTCGCCTGCGGCGAATGCGTGCAGGCCTGCCCGACCGGCGCACTGATGCCGGCGCGCGAGGCGGGACTGGTCAAGCCGGACAAGCAGGTTCATTCGGTATGTCCGTACTGCGGCGTCGGCTGCCAGCTGACTTACAACATCAAGGACAACAAAATCCTGTCGGTGGATGGCCGCGACGGTCCGTCGAATCATGGCCGGCTGTGCGTCAAGGGCCGCTATGGCTTTGACTATGCGCACCATCCCCAGCGTCTGACCAAGCCGCTGATTCGCAAGCCGGGCGTACCTAAACACGCCGACTTCACGATGGATCCGGCGAAGCCTCTGGAATATTTCCGCGAAGCGACCTGGGAAGAGGCGCTGGATCTGGCCGCCGGCAAGCTCAAAGGCATTCGTGACCAGTACGGCAACAAGGCGCTGGCCGGATTCGGTTCGGCCAAGGGCAGCAACGAAGAAGCCTATCTGTTCCAGAAGCTGGTACGCACCGGCTTCGGCTCCAACAATGTCGACCATTGCACGCGGCTGTGCCATGCCTCGAGCGTCGCCGCACTGATGGAAGCGGTGAGTTCCGGCGCGGTGTCGAACCAGGTCAACGATGTGGCGCATGCGGAAGTGATTTTCCTGATCGGCGCGAACCCGCTGTCCAATCATCCGGTGGCGGCGACCTGGATCAAGAACGCGGTCAAAAACGGCGCCAAGCTGATTTATGCCGATCCGCGGCGCAACGAGCTGGCGCGGCACGCCACTCACATGCTGCAGTTCAAGCCCGATACCGACGTCGCGCTACTCAACGCGATCATGCATGTCATTGTCCATGAAGGACTGGTTGACGAGGATTTCATCCGCTCGCGCACCATCGGTTACGAAGACCTGAAGAACAACGTAGAAGGTTACAGCCCCGAGGCGATGGCGCCGTTGTGCGGCATCCCGGCGGAAACCATCAAGGAAGTGGCGCGGCTTTATGCGACTTCCAGGGCCTCGATGATTCTGTGGGGCATGGGCATTTCCCAGCACGTGCACGGCACCGACAACGCGCGTTGCCTGATCGCGCTTTGCCTGATGACCGGTCAGATCGGCAAACCGGGTTCGGGCCTGCATCCCTTGCGCGGCCAGAACAACGTGCAGGGTGCATCCGATTCGGGTTTGATCCCGATGCTGTTTCCGGACTATCAGCGCGTTGACAATCCGCAGGCGTTGGCACGTTTCGAAAAACTGTGGAACACCAAGCTGGATCCGAAGCCGGGCCTGACCGTCGTCGAAATCGTGCATGCGATTCTCGATGGCGACATCCGCGGCATGTATGTGATGGGTGAAAACCCGGCAATGTCCGATCCGGATGCCAATCACGCGCGCGAAGCGCTGGCCAAACTCGACTGGCTGGTGGTGCAGGAAATTTTCCTCACCGAAACCTGTTATCACGCCGACGTGATCCTGCCCGCCACCGTGTGGCCGGAAAAAGACGGCACCGTCACCAACACCGACCGCATGGTGCAGCTCGGGCGAAAGGCAGTTGATGCGCCGGGTGAAGCCAAGCCGGATTTGTGGATCATCCAGGAGCTGGCGCGCCGGCTTGATCTCGACTGGAACTACAGCGGTCCGAAGGATGTGTTCAACGAGATGCGCCTGGCGATGAATTCAATCGCCGGCATTACCTGGGAACGGCTGGAAGCCGAGAGCAGCGTCACCTATCCCTGCCTCAAAGAGGGTGACCCCGGACAAGCTACTGTTTTTATTGATAAATTTCCAACGCCGACGGGGCGCGCCAAATTTGTGCCGGCGGACATCATCCCGGCGAATGAACGCCCTGACGGTGAATTCCCGTTTGTGTTGATCACCGGACGGCAACTTGAACACTGGCATACCGGCTCGATGACCCGCCGGGCCGGGGTGCTCGATGCGATCGAACCGGAACCGACGGTGTCGCTTCATCCGCTCGACCTCGATGCGCTGGGTGCAAAGGGCGGCGACGTCATCACCGTCGAATCACGGCGCGGCATTATTTCTCTGCACGCGCGCGCTGACGACGGCACGCCGCGCGGTGCAGTGTTCATTCCGTTTGCGTTCTACGAGGCCGCCGCCAATCTGCTGACCAACGCGGCGCTGGATCCCTTCGGCAAGATTCCGGAGTTCAAATATTGCGCGGTCAAGGTGATGAAAGGCGGCGAACTGATGCCGCGATCCAGTTATGGCGGCGGGCAGGTGCTTGCGAAACTGGCCAAGGTTTAATACTGCAGCAAAACAACACCCGCGACTGCGGGGATCAAAAATTATTTATCGTTCAGGAGAGGAATCAACATGGCACTGTCGGACATCGAAATTGCCCAGGCGGCAAAAATGGAGCGCATCAACAAGATTGCGCAGAAGCTGGGCATACCTGAAGAACATCTGGTGCCTTATGGCCACTACAAGACCAAGGTGTCGCTGGAGTATGTCGACAGCCTGAAAGGCAAAAAAGACGGCAAGCTGATCCTCGTCACCGCGATCAATCCGACGCCCGCGGGCGAAGGCAAGACCACGACCACCGTGGGTCTGGGCGACGCGCTGAACCACATCGGCAAAAAAGCGATGATCTGCCTGCGCGAACCTTCGCTGGGCCCGGTGTTCGGCGTCAAGGGCGGCGCAGCTGGTGGCGGTTATGCCCAGGTGGTGCCGATGGAAGACATCAACCTGCATTTCACCGGTGACTTCGGCGCCATCGCACTGGCGAACAACCTGCTCGCCGCGATGATCGACAACCACATCTCGCATGGCAACGAACTCGGTATCGATCCGCGCCGCATTACCTGGAAGCGCGTGATGGACATGAACGACCGCGCGCTGCGTGACATCGTGATATCGCTGGGCGGTACCGCCAACGGCTATCCGCGCGAAGACGGTTTCGACATCGTTGTGGCCTCCGAAGTGATGGCGATTTTCTGTCTGGCGACCTCGCTGAAGGATCTGAAAGAGCGCCTCGGCAATATCGTGTTCGGTTATACCCGAGACGGCAAGCCGCTGCGTGCGCGCGATCTGAAGGCGCACGGCGCAATGACGGTGTTGCTGAAAGATCAACTGGCGCCGAACCTGGTGCAGACGCTGGAAAACAACGCCGCGTTCATCCACGGCGGTCCCTTCGCCAATATCGCCCACGGCTGCAACTCGGTGATCGCCACCAAGACCGCGCTGAAACTGGTTGACTACGTAGTGACCGAAGCCGGCTTCGGTGCCGACCTCGGCGCGGAGAAATTCCTCGACATCAAATGCCGCAAGGCCGGGCTGATGCCGGCTGCAGCGGTGATTGTTGCCACCGTCCGCGCACTTAAACATCATGGCGGCGTCGGCAAGGAAGACCTCAACAAGGAAAACCTGGTCGCGCTGGAAAAAGGCCTGGTCAACCTCGAGCGTCATGTTCACAACGTCAAGAACGTCTACAACATCCCCTGCGTGGTCTCGGTCAACCGCTTTACTGCCGACACCAAGGCCGAGATGGATCTGCTCACCGACCGCATCGCCAAGCTCGGCGCGCGTGTTGTTGTGGCCAACCATTGGGGTGAGGGTGGCAAGGGCGCGGCCGAACTGGCGAATATCGTGGTCGAACTGTGCGAACAGAAATCCAACCCGACCTTCGTCTACGAAGACAGCGACACGCTGTGGGACAAGATGAAAAAGATCGCGACCAAGGTTTACGGCGCAGCCGACATTTCCGCAGACTCCAAAGTGCGCAATCGCATCAAGGAACTGCAGGAAGCCGGTTATGGCCACTATCCGGTATGTGTGGCAAAAACCCAGTCGTCGTTTTCGACCGATGCCAGCGTGCGTGGCGCGCCCAGCGGGCATATGGTCAACGTCCGTGAAGTGCGGCTCGCCGCCGGCGCGGAATTCATTGTGATGATCTGCGGTGACATCATGACCATGCCGGGTCTGCCCAAAGTGCCGTCGTCGGAGAAAATCGATTTGACCGATGATGGCAAGGTGATCGGGCTGTTCTGATCGTATAATGCGGACTTTGCCCCTCAGCGGGGCGGATTCAGCAAGATTTTGCAGCAGGACGCGTCAAGCCGATGGCTTAGCGTCGCAAAGGGGAGTAGCTAGGGTGGCGCTGAGTTGGCTGCCCCGGTGGGGCCGTCATTACGGGATGCGGATATCGTTCGCTCCCCGGTCCGCCGGCAAAAGCAATTTTGCAAGCAAGACCTTTGTCCGGTAACGGGCAAAGGTCTTTTTTTTTGCGTTAACAACAAGGCTGTGGCGGGTGGCCGCTGCACCGTCGAGATACCGGAGAAGAAAATGGTCGTGGATATCAGCAACCCGCAGTTTTGGATCGCCGTTATGCAGATTATCGCCATCGATATCGTGCTCGGCGGCGACAATGCGGTCGTGATCGCACTGGCCTGTCGCCGACTGCCCGAGCGCCAGCGCAGACTGGGCATCATCTGGGGAGTTGCCGGCGCCATCGGCCTTCGCGTCATTCTGATCTTTTTCGCACTGCAACTGTTGGCCGTTCCTTTCCTCAAGGTCGCTGGTGCAGCCTTGCTGGTCTGGATTGGCGTCAAGATGATGCAGCCGGAAGCAAGCGAAGGTGGTCACGACGTCGAGGCCAGCGGAACGCTGTTCGGCGCGATCAAAACCGTCATCATCGCTGATGCGGTAATGAGTCTGGATAACGTGATCGCGATTGCGGGGGCCGCGAAGGGCAGCCTTGGTCTGGTGATCTTCGGGCTTGTGGCGAGCGTGCCCATCATTGTCTGGGGCAGCAAGTTCGTGATGAAGCTGATGGACCGTTATCCGGTGGTGATCGTCCTGGGTGGCGGGCTGCTCGGGTGGATTGCCGGTGACATGACGGTGACCGATGTCGCGCTCAAGGAATGGATGGCGGCCAATGTGCCGGGGGCCAAATGGGTAGGCCCCGTGCTCGGTACCTTGCTGGTCGTCGGGGCGGGTAAATGGCTGGCCAGCCGTGCGATCAGCAAACGGCCCTCGCTGGTGGAGCTCGGGCAGCAGGTTGCTGCACCGGCACCAATACCGGCGGAAGTGCTGGCGACGGGACACCTCGGCCGCGTCCTGCTGCCGGTGGATGCATCCGACAACGCCGCACGCGCGGTAGAACACGTGCTGAAAATCCGCGGCCGTCATCCGGCACCCGAATCGCTGGATATCCATCTGATCAATGTGCAGCGAGAAGTGACCGGGGACATCAGCCATTTTATCGCCCAGAAAACCTTGCAGGACTACCACCTGGAGAACAGCGTCAAGGCGCTGGCCCGGGCGCGCAAGATGCTGGAAGATGCCGGTGTGAAATTCAGCGAGCACAAGCTGGTCGGCAAGCCCTGGGACGTCATCAGCGAATATGCCGGCACTCATCAATTTGATCTGATCGTGATGGGTAGCCGCGGACTGGGATCGCACACGGGTGCGGCACTCGGTTCCGTGGCGCTTGGAGTGGCGCAGCGAAGCACTGTTCCGGTACTCCTGGTGAAGTGAAAAAATAAGTTCAATACACGGCGTGTTTGGTTGACTCGACGAAAAGCACCGTGTTAAAAAGCCCCTACGTGCTTTCGGGTCTCAATGATTCTCTGAAAGTGCGCGCTAAAGGGGAGTAGCTACGGCGGCAATAACAACAACAAGCCGCTGCGACATGGTCGTCATCACGGGAATCAGGATCCATTCTGATTCCCCGGCCATGCCGGCAATGTGCCATTGCAAGCGAGACCTTTGCCTAGACGACGGATCTGCAGACTGCTGCAGCGTGTTCTGAGGTAAAGGCCGGGTTGCAATATGTAGCTGAACGCTCCCGGCATGCGTCCTTGAGACCTAAGGGGAGTGTGCATGCATCATATTCAAAAAGTACCGCGTATCCGGTTGACGGCGATGGGGTTCGCCGGACTGCTGCTTTCGATGTTTTCCGGCATCGCCGCCGCTGCCGAGTCTCCGGCCGTATACGGCGTTCCTTTCGATTTCATCCTGTTTGCCGCTACGCTGCTCGGCGTCGCGCTGTTCCACAAATACACCCTGCAGGTGGCGCTGACCGGTTTAGCGATCATTACGCTGTACAAACTGGGCTTTACCGGGTTCAAGACCGGCGATGGTTTTTCCGGCTTGCTCACGCACCTCGCGCATGAATGGGTGATCCTCACCAACCTGCTGGGTCTGCTGGTGGGTTTTGCACTGCTGTCGAACCACTTTGAGAAAAGCCACTTGCCGCAGGTGCTGCCGCGATTCCTGCCCGACGACTGGAAAGGCTGTTTCGCGCTGCTGGTGATGATTTTTGTGCTGTCGGGTTTCCTCGACAACATTGCGGCGGCGCTGATCGGCGGCACCATCGCGGCAACGGTATTCAGCCGCAAGGTGCATATCGGCTACCTGGCAGCCATCGTCGCGGCTTCCAATGCCGGCGGTGCAGGCAGCGTGGTCGGGGACACCACCACCACGATGATGTGGCTGGACGGCGTGAGCCCGCTCGACGTGCTGCCCGCCTATGTCGCCGCGGCCGCTGCGCTGATCGTATTCGGCATCCCGGCCGCCATCCAGCAACAGCGATATTCGCCGATCGTTAAAAACGAAGGCCAGCACGCCCCGGTCGACTGGTCGAGGCTTGGCATCGTCGCTTTTATCCTGATTGTTGCCGTCATCACCAATGTTACGGTCAACCTGCGCTTCAACCATCTTTCCGACGCTTTCCCGTTCATCGGCGCCGCGGTGTGGGTAGCCATTCTGGTGTGCGTGCCCGTGCGCAAGCCGCAGTGGGACCTGGTGCCGGAGGCGTTCAAGGGCAGCATTTTTCTGCTGTCGCTGGTGTTGTGCGCCTCGCTGATGCCGGTCGAAAAGCTTCCCGCCGCTTCCTGGCAATCGGCGTTCGGCCTTGGCTTTATTTCCTCGGTGTTCGACAACATCCCGCTGACCGCACTGGCGCTGAAGCAGGGTGGTTACGACTGGGGTGTGCTGGCCTACGCCGTGGGTTTTGGCGGCTCGATGATCTGGTTCGGTTCCAGCGCCGGCGTTGCGCTGTCCAACATGTATCCTGAGGCGCGTTCGGTCGGACTGTGGCTGCGCCACGGCTGGCATATCCCCATCGCCTACGTCATCGGTTTTTTCGTGATGCTGGCGTTCGTTGGCTGGGAGCCGCACGAGCGACACAAACCCGCCCCCGGATCCGCGGTTTCGGTGCCGGCAGTGCAGCCGGCTGCGGTAAGCAAGCCTTAATTTTTAGTTTTTAAATTTACAGAAGAGAAAACCTATGGAAGCGATGCAATGGCTAACGCTGATCGTCTTTGCCCTGACGATCGTGGTGGTGATCACCAATGTAATTGACGGCACGTTGGCGGCGCTGATCGGCGTGGCCGTGATGTGCTGGATGGGTATCATGACCGAGACCGAAGCCTTCAAGTTCGTTGACTGGAACGTGATGGCGATCCTGGTTGGTATCTGGATCATTGCCGGACATTTCGGCAAGTCCGGGGTGCCGAGCTGGCTGTCAATACAGGCGCTGAAGCTGTCCGGCGGTCGTCCCGGTCTGCTGGTGATGATCCTGACCTTCCTTGCCGGCTTTATTTCGATGTTCGTCGACAACGTGGTGACCATCCTGATGATGGCGCCCGTCGCGCTGCCGTTGGCACGGGCGATGAAGTTGTCGCCGGTGCCGGTGATCCTGATGATCGGCTTCGGTGCCAACTTCATGGGCACCGCATTGCTGATCGGTGACCTGCCGCCGCAGATGCTGCACAGCGTCGCCGGTGCCGAGTTCTGGGATTTCTTCTGGCAGCATGGCAGGCCGTCGTCGTTCCCGATCCTGATGGTGACTTTTGTGATCACCCTCGCCGCGATGTGGTTCTACGGCTTTCGCGGCCACAAACGCGTTGCCGACCTGAACAGTCTGGGCCTTTCGGCAAAAATCGAAAACCCGCTGTTTGCGACCGTCGTCGTCGTCTGGTTTGTCGGCACCGTGGTGGCGATGTCGATGCGCGAATACATCGGCGTACAACTCGGTTTCATTTCGATGACCGGCGCGATTTCGCTGGTGCTGGTGCTGGCACTGCTCGGCGACCGCGTCAAGGAGGCTGACAGTTTCGAGGAAAGCGTGCAGGAGCTCGACTGGCGGGCGATCTTTTTCTATGTTGCGCTGTTTGCGCTGGTCGGTGGTCTCGAGAAAAGCCATATCCTTGATCTGCTGGCCAACCAGATCAAGCCGATATTTCTCGAAAACTATGCCTTGGGCGCAACGTTGTTGTATTGGATTACCGTCCCCATCGTCGGCATTGTTGAACACGATGCCTATATCCTGACCTTCCTGCGCACCATCAAGGACATGGGCGCGAGCGGCATCGAGCCGTGGCCGCTGTACTGGATGCTGCTGTGGTCGGGCACGTTGGGCAGCAACCTGACGGTGGCCGGTGCGCCAGCGCTGTATGTCGCGTTGTCGCTGGGCGAGAAAGAGGAGGGGCGCAAGGTGTCGTTGCGCGAATTCCTGGCTTGGAGCGTGCCCTTTACAATCGTCTGTTCGGTAGTCTGCTATGTGCTCGGCATGCTGTTCTGGGTGCTGCCGTACGCGAAGTAAGCAGGATGCGTCATAAGCACGCGCACTGTTAAAGACATCCGGCGCGGCAGCGTGCGCCGGAAAACAAAATTGAAGGAGAAGACATGTACAAGAATATTCTGGTTCCGACCGACGGCTCCGCGCTGTCCCGTTCCGCAATCGCGGCCGCCGTCAAACTCGCCAAAACGATAGGTGCCAAGGTGACCGCGGTTTACGCCGCGCCGCCGGCGACTCCGCTGGTCTACAAAAATCTGCTGCCGGTGGGTTACGGCACGTCGTCAGAACATGCCGCGGTGATTCGCAAGTCTGCCGAGCTTTATCTGGGGATTGTCGAGAAAGATGCCAAGGCGGCGAAAGTTCCGTACAAATTGATCAGCACCACCAGTGATTTTCCGGCGGACGTAATTCTCGCCACCGCGAAAAAGGAAAAATGCGACCTGATTTACATCGCATCGCACGGCCGTCGCGGTCTGTCCCGGGCGTTGCTGGGAAGCCAGACGCAGAAAGTCATTTCCGGGTCGAAAGTCCCGGTGTTCGTGCATCGCTGATTACGGATTCCGTCCGGCGCATTCTGCATCGGGCGGATTTTCTAAGTGTTTGTATTTATTGACATTATTTTTAACCACACCTCAGTGCTGGCCTGACGGCAGCAGACGTGTCCCCTCCGCGGTCGCGCGAATGCGTGACCAATGCGTTAAACGGGCGGATATACTCAATTCTTGATTGCGGTCAATTCTTTCACCGCGCTTTATGCGGAAGAATGACGCACACGACGTACTAATAAAGTTGGGCCGCGATCAAGGTCGCAGGGTATAACTCAGCAAACCCGTCGTTCAATCGTAACAAGGAGGAGTCACATGAACATTCAGCGAGCATTTTCGCGCGGCCTGTTGCCACTGGTCGCTGCACTTGGTTTCATGACCGCGGCATCGCCTGTCGCCGCATGGGAGCCGACCAAGTCGGTCGAGTTCATCATCCCCGCAGGCACCGGCGGTGGTGCTGACCAGATGGCGCGCCTGATCCAGGGCATCGTCGCCAAGCACAACCTGATGAAGCAGGCGCTGATTCCCGTTAACAAGTCGGGTGGCGCCGGCGCCGAAGGTTTCCTTGAGCTCAAGGCGGCCAAGGGCGACCCGCACAAAATCATCATCACGCTGTCGAACCTGTTCACGACGCCGATGGCCACCGGTGTTCCGTTCAACTGGAAAGATCTGACTCCGGTGGCGATGTTGTCTCTGGACAACTTCGTGTTGTGGGTGAACTCGGAAGATCCCTACAAAACCCCCAAGGAGTATCTGGACGCGGTGAAAAAAGGCGGCCCCAACGCCTTCAAGATGGGCGGCACGGGTTCCAAGCAGGAAGACCAGATCATCACCGTGGCGATCGAAAAGGCAGCCGGCGTCAAGTTCACCTACATCCCGTTCAAGGGCGGTGGTGCGGTGGCAACCCAGCTGGTCGGCAAACACATCAACTCGAGCGTCAACAATCCGATCGAGGCGGTGGCGCAATGGCGTGCGGGTTCACTGCGTGCATTGTGCGTGTTTGACGATCAGCGCATGCCGTACAAGGATAAAGTCACCGCAACACAGTCCTGGAACGACGTCCCGACCTGCAAGGAAGCCGGCATCCCGATGGATTACGTGATGCTGCGCGGCATTTTCATGCCGGCCGGTGTGCCCCCGGACGTGGTCGCTTTTTATGTTGACCTGTTCAACAAGGTGCGTGCGACTCCGGAGTGGAAAAAATTCATGGAAGACGGCGCATTCAACCAGACTTTCATGACCGGTAAAGCCTACGCTGACTGGGTGGCCAAGGCGGAATCGCTGCACCGCGACCTGATGAAGGAAGCCGGGTTCCTGGCTAAACCCTGATCATTGGCTTATCCCGACGGGCCTCCCGGCCCGTCGGGTTCCGGTATCCGGCGGGGATGCGTCCGGCTTTCCAGATTTCTTTAAAGCACTGGGTTGAATTGCATGGCAAACAAACAGGATTCCGGTGAAGTGGTGCCATCCGGCATTTCGGTACGGGCTGCAGAGATTGCAGTGGCTCTATTTCTGCTGACTTTGGGCGGACTGGTCATGTATGACAGTGTCCGTCTGGGGTTTCGCTGGGTGGGGGACGGACCCGAGGCGGGTTATTTCCCCTTTTATATCGCCGTGTTGATCTGCGTGTCCAGTCTGGGCGTCCTGAGCCAGGTTTTTTTCGGCAAGCGTCGCGGCGAGCACAAGGTGTTCGTCGAGTGGGATCAGCTCAGGCTGGTACTGTCCGTGCTGGTGCCCGCCGCGATTTTTGTATTCGGCATCCAGATGATCGGCATTTATGTCGCGTCGGTGGCCTATATCGCTTTTTTCATGGTGTGGCTCGGCAAATATTCCTGGTTCAAGAGCGTGCTGCTCGGCATCGCCGTCAGCGTGGCCACATTCATGATGTTCGAAATATGGTTCAAGGTGCCGCTGTTCAAAGGGGCGTTCAATCCCCTCAGCTTTTTAGGTTACTGAGTTAGGTTTCTGAGCATCCCCGGTAAACGCACTGATACCGGTCATATTGATTTAGAGGAGCAGGCGACTTGGAAGAAATCAACGCCCTATTTCACGGGTTCTCCGTAGCGCTGACGCCGTTCAACCTGATGTTGATGGTGATCGGGGTCGTATTGGGCGTATTGATCGGCGTGCTGCCCGGTCTGGGCGGTGCCAACGGTATTGCGATCCTGCTGCCACTGACGTTCACCATGCCGCCGACCTCGGCGGTAATCATGCTTTCATGCATTTACTGGGGTGCGCTGTTCGGCGGTGCGATCACCTCCATCCTGTTCAACATTCCGGGCGAACCCTGGTCGGTCGCAACCACGTTTGACGGTTACCCGATGGCGCAGCAGGGCAAGGCGGGAGAGGCGCTGACCACGGCGTTCACGTCGTCCTTCATCGGCGCATTTTTTGCGGTGGTGATGATCACCTTCCTCGCGCCGCTGGTCGCCAAATTTGCGTTGCAGTTCGGTCCACCGGAATTCTTTTCCGTATTTTTCCTGACCTTCTGCAGCTTCATCGGTATGGGCAAAGAGCCGCCGTTCAAGATTGTCGCGGCGATGATGTTGGGCTTTGCACTGGCCGCGGTGGGTATCGATACGGTCACCGGCCAGCTGCGCCTGATTTTCGGCTGGCATGAGCTGATGCGCGGTTTCGACTTCCTGATCGCGGTGATCGGCCTGTTCGGAATCGGCGAGATCCTGTTGTCGATGGAGGAGGGCCTGTCGTTCCAGGGGCGCACTGCGAAAATCAACATGCGTATTGTCATCGAAACCTGGAAAAAGCTGCCCAAATTCTGGCTGACCTCGCTGCGCAGCTGCATCATCGGCTGCTGGATGGGGATCACGCCGGGTGGCGCTACACCAGCCTCGTTCATGAGTTACGGCATCGCCAAACGCATGTCCCCTGATGGCGGCAAGTTTGGTACCGGTATGCCCGAAGGCATAGTCGCGCCGGAAACCGCGGCCCATGCCGCGGGCACTGCAGCCCTGTTGCCGATGTTGTCGCTGGGCATCCCCGGGTCGCCCACCGCCGCCGTGCTGCTGGGCGGCCTGCTGATCTGGGGCTTGCAGCCGGGACCGTTGCTGTTTGTCGAGCAGAAGGATTTTGTCTGGGGCCTGATTGCCAGCATGTATCTCGGCAACATCGTCGGCCTGATCATCGTCCTGACCTGCGTGCCGCTGTTCGCCGCCATCCTGCGCATTCCGTTTTCGATCGTGGCGCCGGTGATCATCGTCATCTGCGCCATCGGTGCTTTTACGGTTAACAATGCGATGCTGGACATCTGGTTCATGCTGTTGTTCGGTGTCATGGGCTACGCCTTCAAGAAACTGTCCTACCCGCTGGCGCCGCTGGTGCTGGCCCTTGTTCTGGGCGACCAGGCCGAAGATGCTTTCCGGCAGTCGATGCTGATCTCGCAAGGTGATGTGCGGGTGTTTTTCTCCAACGGGCTGGTCGGCAGCATCATGGCGCTGGGATTGCTGATGCTGTTCTGGCCCCTGATCGGCCGAATGAAGGCGGCGTTGCGCAAGAGCGCGGCCTGATCCCGACAGCATTGGCAAAAAAATACGGCCCGGGCATCTGCCCGGGCCGTATTTTTTGTTGCGTGTGCTTATTTCTTTTTTGCCGCTGTCGGATTCAGGCTGGTGATGCGCCCGCTTTCGGTGCCGGCGGTTTCATCGATCACGGCATTGATCAGCGTCGGTTTACGTGAACGCACGGCTTCTTCGACCGCCTTGCGCAATTCTGCGGGCGTTGTGGCCTGTACGCCGACGCCGCCAAAGGCTTCCATCATCTTGTCGTAACGCGCGCCTTTGACGAACACCGTGGGCGCGACGTCTGTACCGCCGGTCGGATTGACGTCGGTGCCCTTGTAAACGCCGTTGTTGTTCATGATCACCACGCACACCGGCAGGTTGTAGCGGCAGATGGTCTCGACTTCCATGCCGGAGAAGCCGAAGGCGCTGTCGCCCTCGACCGCGATCACCGGCTGGCCGCTGACCACGGCGGCGGCGACGGCAAAGCCCATGCCGATGCCCATCACGCCCCAGGTGCCGACGTCGAGGCGCTTGCGCGGCTTGTACATGTCGACAATGCTGCGGGTGAAGTCCAGCGCGTTGGCCCCTTCGTTGACCAGCATCGCGTCCGGGTTGTCCTTGATGACGTCGCGCATCACGTTGAGCGCGCTGTGGAAATTCATCGGGCTCGGATTTTTCGCCAGCGTCTCGGCCATCTTGGCGATGTTTTTGGTTTTGCGTTCGTCTATTGCGCCCAACCAGTCACCGGAGGGCTGCGGCCAGCCGGCGCCCGCCGCCTTGATGCCGCCGAGCATGGCGGAGACGCAGGAGCCGATGTCACCGACCACCGGTGCGTCGATGCGTACATTGCTGTCGGCTTCCTGCGGCGAAATGTCGATTTGAATGTATTTCTGGCCGCCCCAGGCCTTGTGGTCCTTGCCGCCCCAGGTTTTACCCTTGCCGTGCGACAGCAGCCAGTTCAGGCGCGCGCCGATCAGCATCACCACGTCGGCCTCCGGCAGCACATAGGAGCGCGCGGCGGCAGCAGACTGTTTGTGGGTATCGGGCAGCAGGCCCTTGGCCATCGACATCGGCAGGTAGGGGATGCCGGTTTTCTCGACCAGCGCGCGGATGTCGTCATCGGCCTGGGCGTAGGCGGCACCTTTGCCGAGCACGATCAACGGGCGTTTGGCGTTTTTCAGCATTTCAAGTGCACGCTGCACGGCTTCCGGTGCCGGGATCTGCCGTGGTGCCGGATCGACAACCTTGATCAGTGAGGCCTTGCCGGCAGCTGCGTCGATGCTCTGTGCGAACAGCTTGGCCGGCAGGTCGAGGTAAACACCGCCCGGACGGCCGGAGACCGCGGCGCGGATTGCGCGCGCGACGCCGATGCCGATATCCTCGGCATGCAGCACGCGGAAGGCGGCCTTGCACAGCGGTTTGGCGATCGCCAGTTGGTCCATTTCTTCGTAGTCACCCTGCTGCAGGTCGACGATCTCGCGCTCGCTGGAGCCGCTGATCAGGATCATCGGAAAGCAGTTGGTGGTGGCATTGGTCAGTGCGTTAAGGCCGTTGAGAAAGCCGGGCGCGGACACTGTCAGGCAGATGCCGGGCTTTTGCGTCAGAAATCCGGCGATGGCGGCGGCATTGCCGGCATTCTGCTCGTGGCGGAACGAAATCACGCGCATGCCGGCAGCCTGCATCTTGCGGGTCAGGTCGGTAATCGGAATGCCGGGAAGACCGAAAATGGTGTCGATGCCGTTGAGTTTCAGCGCATCGATGACCAGGTTGAAGCCGTCGGTCATTTCTTGAGATGGGGTGTCAGTCGTCATATTGGAATGCCTCGTGATCTTGCTGTCGATTGAACAGGAGTTTTCTCATTTAACCCGCCGTGGGGATAGACGCAGGGCCAATCGGTTCAGGGCCGGGTTGCATCGGTTCACGGCGAATCTGCGCCCCTTAACAGGGCTGTGATTAGCTGGGGCGTATCATAGGCGGCGGCATGCACCTGCGCTCTTGACCCCGGTCAATTTTTACGCCGGGACAGTTCCCTCGAAGCCCAGGTTTGACCGGCAGGGTCAGCGTATTGCAATGCATCAAATGGCCCGGCTGTTTGCGAGGGGCAGGCGGGAAACCGGCAGATTTTTCGCCCCGCTGCAGCCGCTTAAATTTTGCCGCGCCGTTTGAGACGGCTCAGTGTCTCCGGGGAGAGGTTCAAATAGGAGGCCAGTTCCTTTTTCGGCAGGCGTTCACCCAGTTCGATGTTTTTGCGCATGAAACGCTGCACCCGGCCCGGTGCGTCGAGCAGATGCAGGGTTATGGTATGCGCCATCACTTCGCTCATCAGCCGCATGACTTCGAGTTCAAATTCGCCCTTGATCCGGGCATGGCGCTCAAGGAATGCCGCCCATTGCAGCATCGACAGCTTGGCGGCGCGCACACGGGTGACCGCGCGGATCGAGTACGGCATCGGCGTTTTCAGCCGCCAGGCAGCGTAGCTGGTGTCGATGTCGCTTTCGGCGGCAAAACGCAGGATCATCTCCTTGCCCTGGGCATTGGAAACCGTACGTTTGAGGATGCCGTCGATGATGAAATACTGCTCCATCGAGTGTGTGCCCTGGTGTTCCAGGGTTTCGCTTTTGGCGTAATCGGTGATTTCCAGCAGGGGTTCGAATTCGCTCCATTGCGCCGCGCTGAGAGTTTTCAAAACCATGTTCTGCCGCAACTGCAGGCGGATGATTTTGGATTGGGGGTGCAGCGCAAGCTGGGTCATGGGTGGCGGAAAGGGTAGAGGAATGCGCAGTGGACAGCAGGGGTTGGATTTTATAACTATTTGTTTATTAGGTAAATTTTTGGCTTGGAATCTTGACTCTGGTCAAGGCCAGCGTGAACGCCATTACCCTATAGTGGCGCCCTCTCTCCCGGGTAACAGATTATGGGGGATCGGCGCGGCTGCATTTAAAATTATGCAGACGGCCAATGCGCTGCGATCTACGCGGCGGACATAACGGGCAGGCAGCCTTTTTTCTGCCGCAGAATTTTTTGGAGATCAAAATGGAAGCATTGAAGGGTGTTCGAATTCTCGACATGACCCACGTGCAGGCGGGCCCGACGTGCTCGCAATTGCTGGCGTGGATGGGCGCGGACGTGATCAAGTTCGAGCCGCCACAGGGCGACGCGACGCGCGGCCAGCTGCGTGATGTGCCGAACGCCGACAGTCTTTATTTCACCATGCTGAACTGCAACAAGCGTTCGATTACGGTGAACATGAAGAACCCGGATGGTAAAAAAGTCTTCATCGATCTGCTGATGAAGTGCGACATCATCATGGAAAACTTCGGCCCCGGCGTGCTCGACCGCTTCGGCTTCACCTGGGAAAAGATTCACGAGATCAATCCGAAGATTGTCATGGGTTCGATCAAGGGCTTCGGTTCCAGCGGCCCGTATTCGGATTTCAAGGCTTACGAAAACGTCGCGCAGGCGATGGGCGGCGCGATGAGCACCACCGGCGTGCCCGACGGCCCGCCGTTTGTGACCGGCGCGCAGATCGGTGATTCCGGCACCGGACTGCATCTGGCGATCGGCCTGCTGGCCGCACTGCACCAGGCCAACCGCACCGGCCAGGGCCAGTATGTCGAAGTGGCAATGATGGACGGCGTGATGAACCTGTGCCGCGTGAAATGGCGCGACCACCAGCGTCTTACCCGCGGCGATATGCCGGAATATTCGGTGCCGACCTACAAGGGCATGGGCGAGACGCCGCGCGCAGGTAACGACTCCGGCGGCGGCCAGCTTGGCAACGCAATTCACTGCAAGCCGCACGGCGCCAACGACTGGCTGTATATCGTGGTGCAGGAGGCGGTGTGGGACGCGCTGGGTAAACGCATCGGGCCGGATATCGGCATGCCCGATCTCGCCACCGACCCGCGCTTCGCCACCATCGGAGAGCGCCGCAAGAATCAGCAGCTGATGTGGACACTGATCAACAAGTTCGCCGAAAAATTCACCAAGCGCGAATTCATGGCCCTTCTTAATCCGCTGGATGTGCCCTGCGGCCCGATCATGTCGACCGAAGATCTGGCGAATGACGAACACGTACGCGGCCGCGAGATGTATGTGGAGCTCGATCATCCGCAGCGCGGCAAGTGGTACAACGTCGGCATGCCGATCAAAATGTCGGCTTCACCGGCGGTGATCAAGCGTTCGCCGCTGCTGGGCGAGCATACCGACGAAGTGCTGAAGGATGTGCTCGGCTACGGCGGCGACGACATCGAGAAGCTCAAGGCCGCCGGCGCATTCAGCCTGCCGCCGAAGAAAAAATAATCACCGCCACGACCGGTATTCTCCAAAGGACTCGTAATGAAAATCGCAATCATCGGACAGCAGGATTTCGGTAAAGAAGTACTCGAGGCATTTCTCGCGCGCAAGGATGAAGTCGCCGGCGTGTTCTGCGCGCCGGAGAAACCCGGCGCCAAAGCCGATCCGTTGCGCACCGCCGCAGAAGCACACGGCCTGAAAGTGTTCCAGTTTCCGTCGCTGCGCGTGCCGGAAGCGCACGATGCGCTGAAGTCGCTGAACGTCGATATCGGCGTGATGGCCTATGTGCTGCAGTTCGCGCCGGATACGTTTGTGCATCTGCCGCGGCTGGGCATGATCCAGTTCCACCCGTCAATGCTGCCGAAGTACCGCGGCCCGTCGTCGATCAACTGGCCGATCATGCGCGGCGATACCAAAACCGGGCTGACCATTTTCCGCCCCAATGAAGGTCTGGACGAAGGCCCGGTGATCCTGCAGAAGACCTGCGACATCGGCCCTGACGAAACCATCGGCGAAGTCTACTTCAACAAGCTGTTTCCGATGGGCGTCAAAGCCATACTGGAGGCCGCCGACCTGGTATTTGCCGGCAAACATACCGAGACGGTGCAGGACGAGTCGCAGGCCAGTTACGAAGGCTGGTGCCGTGCCGGCGAGTCACACATCCAGTGGGCCAACCATGTTGATTTCGTTTACAACGTGATCCGCGGCACCAATCCGGCGCCCGGCGCATGGACTACGCTCAACGGCAAGAAAGTGCAGATTTTCGATGCGCGCAAACACCTGTTCCGCCGCTTTGCCGATGTCGTCGGCAAGATTGGCGAGGTCGCCGAGGTGACTGAAGGCAGTTTCAAGGTGACGGCGCAGGGCGGTTTCATCGAAGTGTTGCGTGCACGTGGTGAAGACGGCAAAAAACTCTCGGGCGGTGAATTCGCGCGTGCGAATGGACTCGCCAAAGGTGCGCTGCTCGGCACCTGACGTTTCCCGGAGTTTTAAACCCGGTTCAAGGCCACGCTGCGGCGTGGCCTTTTTTATTTGTTCTGTAACCACATGTTTTAATTGAATATTTTGTTTACTCCCCACGCACATCCATCAGCGCCCGCTATTTTTTTGCGCGTTTGTCGGCGTGCACCGACCGATGGTCGGACAACGCTGAATACTGTGTGACGTTTCACACTAAGTACTTAAAAAAACGAAACTTTCAGGGGGGAATATCGTAAAATCTTCGAGATTCCGTCGTTAAGCCATTCAGTAGAAACATAAAAACAACGCGGACCGGGGCGTAATTAGGGATGAAAAAGCTGAGCTTCTGGAAGGCCGACTGGTTTCTCGGGCTCTTGGTCGCCATCGTGATGCTGATTGCGGCGCGCGGGGATCTGATCCAGAGCCTGGAACGCAAGGCCTACGATCTCGGGGTCAAGGCGGCCTCACGCACGCCATCCGACCGCATCGCCATCATCGCCATTGATGATGTCAGCATCGCCAACATCGGACGCTGGCCGTGGTCCCGTGATGTTCACGCGCGGATGATCGATCTGCTCGGCGGCGCCAAGGCCAAAGTCATTGCCAATACCACCTTCTTTTTTGAGCCCCAGCGCGACGCCGGCCTGGCCTATATCGAGAAACTGATGGTGCTGCAGCAGCAAGCAGCGCCCGCAGATGCCGGCAAACCGGGCGCAGGCGATGACGTGCTGACGAAGATCGGCGGCGTATTGGCTGAAGCCGAGCAGGTGCTGAATACCGATCGCAAACTGGCCGGCAGCATCAAGCGGGCGGGCAATGTCGTGCTGCCGATGATCTTCCAGCAACTGACCGAACCCCAGGGCAATCCTGACAAGCCGCTGCCGGCCTATGTCAGCGCGAACAGCATTGCCTTGGCCGGCGCCGGTGAATGGCTGCCGCCGCCCGGCATTCTGCCGATCTACCCGATCGCTGAACTCGGTGCTGCGCAACCGGGCATCGGCCATCTGAACGCTGACCACGACGTTGATGGCGCGGTGCGCGCCGAGCCGCTGCTGGTGCGCTACTACGACCGGTTGTTCCCCGCGCTGTCGCTGCAAGTCGCTGCGCGCAGCCTGAACCTCGGTGTTGCCGACCTCAAGCCGGTTTGGGGCGAAGCGCTGCAGGTGGGCAAATTGCGGGTGCGCACCGATGCAGAACTGCGCATGCATACCTTCTTTTATGCCGACCGTGACGGCCGGCCGCCATTTCCGGTGGATTCGTTCTTTGATGTGCTCAGCGGCAAGGTGCCGGCTGCCAAATACCAGGACAAGATTGTGCTCATCGGCGCCACTGCCGCCGGCCTGGGTACGGCGCAGGTGACGCCGGCCTCGCCGGCGACTGCGCCGGTGATGACGCTGGCTCATACCGTTTCGAGCATTTTGGGCGAGCACTTTTTTATTACCCCGTCGTGGGGCATCTGGGTGCAGGCCGGTGTTTTTCTGCTGGTCGCGCTGTATCTGATTGTGGTGCTGCCGCGGCTCAAGGCCGGGGTGGCGGCGGTGATCAGTCTGGGTATCGGCATCATGTTGCTGGGGACACACTTCGGCCTGATGATCACGCAGTTGATGTGGGTGCAACTGATGGGCGCGACGGCGCTGCTGGCGGTCGGTTACGCGGCGTTGACGACCAAGCGGTTTCTGGTCACCGAACGCGGTAAGGAAAAGTCTGATGCCGAGTCAGCGGAATCCAGCCGCATGCTGGGCATCGCCTACCAGGCGCAAGGGCAGCTCGATCTGGCGTGGGACAAATTCCGGCAGTGCCCGCTGGCTGATCCGGTGATGGAAAACCTCTATAGTCTGGCGCTGGATTTCGAGCGTAAACGCCAGTTCAACAAGGCGGAATCGGTGTTCCGCTACATGGCTGAATTCAATCCCAAGTTTCGCGATCTGGAGCAGCGGCTGACGCGGGCCAAGGCGTTGTCAGAGACCGTCATTCTGGGCGGCGCGCAGGGGCATCCGGGGGGCACGGTGCTGCTCGAGGGCGGCGGCATGGAAAAACCCATGCTCGGTCGCTACCAGGTCGAGAAGGAACTTGGCAAGGGGGCAATGGGCGTGGTTTACCTCGGCAAGGATCCCAAGATCGGCCGGGTAGTTGCGATCAAGACCATGGCGTTGTCGCAGGAGTTCGAGGGCGATGAGCTGGTCGAGGTCAAGGAACGGTTCTTCCGCGAAGCAGAAACCGCGGGACGGCTGACCCACCCGAATATAGTTACGATCTACGACGCCGGCGAAGAGCACGATCTGGCTTTCATTGCGATGGAGTTTCTGAAAGGCCGCGATCTGGTGCCGTACACCAAGAAAGATGCGCTGCTGCCGGTGCAGCTGGTGATGTCGATCGTTGCACGTGTGGCCGAGGCGCTGGGATATGCGCACCAGCAGAACGTGGTGCACCGGGATATCAAGCCGGCGAATATCATGTATGAACCGGAGAGCGATACGCCGAAAGTCACCGACTTCGGCATCGCCCGCGTCACCGATTCCTCCAAAACCAAGACCGGCATGGTGCTGGGTACGCCGTCGTACATGTCGCCCGAGCAACTGGCGGGCAAAAAAGTCGAGGGTCGCTCGGATCTGTTCTCGCTGGGTGTCACGCTGTACCAGATGCTCAGCGGCAGCCTGCCGTTTACCGGGGATTCCATGGCGCAGCTGATGTTCAAGATTGCCAACGAGCAGCATGCCGACATCCGCACCGTCAATCCCAACCTGCCCACCTGCGTTGCTGCAGTCATCAACAAATCACTGGCCAAGGATCCGGATCAGCGTTACCAGACCGGTGAACAGATGGCAAAAGCCATCCGTTTGTGTCTTGGAACCATGAATGCACCAGCCAGACCGGCTGCTGCGGTATCCTGAGGCTATTGCATGACAGACTTAACCCACGTGATTGAAATCGCCACTGCGACCCATTCCGGGATGGTTCGCTCGCACAATGAAGACAGTATTACCACTGACGCCGAGGTCGGGCTCGCGGTATTGGCCGACGGCATGGGCGGTTATAACGCCGGCGAGGTGGCCAGCGGCATTGCGGTGGCGATGATCAGCGCCGAGCTCAAAAAAAATCTGGCGGCGATTACCGGAGAACTGGATGTAGCCACTGCGGAGAAGCTGGTCGGCGAGCATGCCGTTCGCGCCAACAACGCCATCTTCCAGGCTGCGCAGAGCCAGCCGCAATATGCGGGCATGGGTACCACACTGGTCGTTGCGCTGTGGCACGATGATCATATGATCGTCGGGCACATCGGTGACTCGCGCCTGTACCGGATGCGCGGCAGCAAACTGGAGCAGGTGACACGCGACCATTCGCTGCTGCAGGAACAGATCGACAGCGGCCTGATCACCAAGGAGCAGGCGCGGCATTCGCAGAACAAGAATCTGGTGACCCGGGCGGTCGGCATCGACCCGGAAGTCGACGCCGAAGTGCACAGTTACCCGGTTCAGGCAGGGGATATTTATCTGCTGTGCTCGGACGGTCTCAACGACATGGTGACCGACGAGGATATTGAATTGACGCTGTCCTCGCTGCAAGCCAATCTGCCGCTGGCGGCGGAGCAACTGGTGCAGCAGGCCAATGACAATGGCGGTCGTGACAATGTTTCGGTTATTCTGGTGCGTGTGCTGAAGAGTTTCCCGGCCCGCAGCGGTTTGATGGACAGGCTCAAGTCCTGGTTCAGATAAGCAACGGGGATGACACTATGGCGAAGTTGATACTTTCTCTCGAAAACTCGGTGATCCGCGAGGTGCCGCTCGACAAGGAGCGCATCATGATCGGCCGCAAGGCTAGCAACGAGATCCAGATCGAGAATCTCGCGGTCAGCGGGGAACATGCCTGCATTGTGACGATACTCAATGATTCGTTTCTCGAGGATATGGGGTCGACCAACGGCACACTGGTCAACGGCAATCCGATCAAGAAACACATCCTCCAGAACAACGATGTGATCGAGATCGGCAAATACAAGCTCAAGTACATCGCCGAAGCGCCGGCGCATGCACCGGCGGAAGATTTCGAGAAAACCATGATTCTGCGCCCGTCGGCGAAGCCTGCCGCGGCGCCCAAACCCGCCAACGAGCCGGCGCCGGCAGCCAAACCTTCGATGCCGCCGCCGACCCCCAAGTCGGTGGTTCCCGCGCCGTCGGCGGCACCGGCAGTTGCTCCCGCAGCATCCGCAGTTGCCAAGCCCGCTCCGGCTGTTGCTGCAGCAGCTAAGCCCGGAGAGGTGCATATGCTGGCAGCCGTGCAGATCCTCACCGGTCCCAGTGCGGGCCGCGAACTGGATCTGGTCAAGAACCTGACCACGCTGGGCAAACCGGGTCTGCAGGTGGCCGTGATCACGCGCCGCCCCCAAGGCTACTTTATTACCCATGTCGAGGGCGCCAAATTCCCGATCGTCAACGGCAAGATGATTGATGCCCAGGCACAGCCTTTGCACGATCACGATGTGATTGAGTTGGCCGGCGTCAAAATGGAATTCTTCATCAAGAAATAATCAACTGCGCTGCATAGGGCCGGTAATCTTTTTGTAATTGTTCCGGAGGTTGCGGCCCCGGCCTCCGGTTGATGGTCGGCGGCATGATCAGGGATCGGCTGATGGCTGCGCAGCCAGGGCAAACGGCCTAAAGCCTTAACGCGAATTCAAGCCGCGTTCACAGCGGCATTGGTATAGGACGACAGGGTGAAGAAAAATCTGAATCGCATCGTGATCGGGCTGGTCATCACCGGCTTTTTCCTTGCGCATGCGATACATGTCTTCCGCCTGCCGTTGCTCGATAACCTCGAGGCCATTGTTTACGACACCCGCCTGCGCCTGACCATGCCGCAGACAGTGGATCCGCGGGTCGTCATTCTCGACATCGACGAAAAAAGCCTGCTGGAAAAGGAAAAGGGCGGTGAAGGCCGCTGGCCCTGGCCGCGTGACCGGCTGGCGCTGCTTCTCGACAAACTGTTCGATAAATACGGTATTGCGGTGGTCGGCTTCGACGTGGTGTTTGCCGAGCGCGATGAGTCGTCCGGCATCCGCGTGCTGGAGCGCCTGAGCCAGCGCGAGCTGCGCGGCGTTCCGCAGTTTCAGGCCGTGCTGGACCAGGTACGGCCGCAGCTTGAATACGATGATATCTTCGCGCGCAAGATGAAGGGTCGCGCGGTCGTTCTCGGGCACGTGTTTCTGAGCGACGATCCCGCGAACGCCAGCCGCAAGGGCATGCTGCCGCCGCCGGTGTTGCCCGAGGGTGCTTTCGGGCAGCGCAAGGTCGGGGTTACTTCGTGGAGCGGATATACCGCAAATCTGGAACGGCTGCACAAGGCCGCGGCCAGTGCGGGGCATATCAACCCGTTACCG
This sequence comes from Burkholderiales bacterium, assembly GCA_022841375.1. Lineage (GTDB taxonomy): Bacteria > Pseudomonadota > Gammaproteobacteria > Burkholderiales > SG8-41. The sequence goes on along the minus strand of JALHRQ010000022.1, from coordinate 12,810 downwards.
GATACCGACGGTATTACCCGTCGGGTACCGATACTGGTTGAATATAACAACGCCTATTACGAACCGCTGTCGCTGGCGATGGTACGCGCGGTTCATGGCAAGCCTCCGGTGCAGGCAGTCGTCAGTGATGACGGCAGTTCCACGCAATACAGCGGGCTTGAATGGGTCAAGACCGGTCCTTTTGAAATCCCGGTCGACGATCAGGCAGCCGCGCTGGTGCCTTATCGCGGCGTCAAGGGCAGTTACCGCTATTACTCGCTGGTCGACGTGCTGCACGAGCGGATTCCTGTCGAGGAACTCAAAGGCAAGATCGCCCTGGTGGGCACCACCGCGCCCGGACTGCTCGATTTGCGGGCGACGCCCGTCGATCCGGTGTTTCCGGGCGTGGAAATCCACGCCAATCTGATCGGCGGCATTCTTGACGGCAACATCAAGCAAAGGCCGCCGTATGTGGTGGGCGCGGAGTTCGTGCTGCTGCTGGTCGCGGGGGTTGCGTTGTGCCTGTTGTTGCCGATGCTGACCCCGTTCAAGTCGATGCTGGTCTCGGCAGTCGTGTTGCTCGGCGTGATCGGCACCAACCTGCTGGTTTTTCATTCTGGCAACCTGGTGCTGCCGCTGGCCTCGGGCCTGGTCCTGATTCTGGTGCTGTTCACCTTTAATATGGCGTACGGCTTCCTGGTGGAGGCGCGCGGCACCCGCCTGATTACCGGTCTGTTCGGCCAGTATGTGCCGCCTGAACTGGTTGAAGAGATGGCGCGCAACCCCGAGCAGTTCAACATGGCGCCGCGCGCCGAGGATCTGTCGGTGCTGTTTTCGGATGTACGCGGTTTCACGACGATCTCGGAAACCCTGTCTCCGGATGATCTTTCGTTGTACATCAACGATTATCTGACGACGATGAGTCTGGTGATTCGCGAAGGCCACCGCGGCACGCTCGACAAATACATCGGCGATGCGGTGATGGCATTCTGGGGGGCGCCGGTGGCGAACCCTAATCATGCGCAGGACGCGGTGCTGGCGGCGCTGGACATGATGAAACAGGCCAAGGTCCTCAACGAGAAATTCCACGCCAAAAACTGGCCGCCTTTTGCGATCGGCATCGGGGTCAACTCGGGCACCATGCGCGTGGGTGACATGGGCTCGCAGATCCGCAAGGCGTACACGGTGATGGGCGACGCGGTGAATCTGGGTTCGCGGCTGGAAGGCATTACCAAGCAATATGGCGCAGACATCCTGATCGGCCAGGAAACCAAGCAGCGCATCAGCGGCATCGTGTTGCGTGAGATCGACATGGTGCAGGTCAAGGGCAAGGACGAACCGATCGTCATTTACCAGCCGCTGGGTCTGGAAGGCGAGGTTGAGCAGGCGACGCTTGACGAACTCAAGCTGTGGAACCAGGCATTGCGTTATTACCGCGCCCAGGAATGGGACAAGGCGGAGATGCAGTTGCTGAACCTGCAGAAAGTGTCTCAACGTTACCTGTATGAAGTTTTTCTCGAACGTATCGCGGCTTATCGCGCTGACCCGCCCGAGCCGTCCTGGAACGGTGTGCACAAGTTCGAGACCAAGTAATGGGGTTGCGCCTATCGGATTACAGCGACGGATCCGGTGATCAGCCGACTGTCGGTTGCCAGGAGGAGTGCGGTAGAGCCCGGCTGGATCTGGCACCGAATGGATCCAACAATTCACCGCCATTAAAAATTCATAATAAAATCAATGGCATATTGGTTTTTCATCTGGGTGACCTGTTGGCATGGGCAGCGACGGTGATTGGAATCCTGGAACGGGATCCGCCCATTTATGTGACACACTTCATTCCACGGAACGCGGCACTTATCATGGAAGAGAAGTCAGCACAGGCAGTGCATCGCCGGGCACGGATGCTTCTGCACGGATGCTTCAGCAAAACCAGCTATTCAATTCTGAGTCCGGCGCGGCGCCTGGCGCCAGCCGCTAGTGCAGCAGTGGGAACAGTGAGGTAATCATGAGCACAGTACTTCAGAGCAAACCGGTCGCTGCCGACAATCTGGCTGAAAAGCTGAGTTTTCAGCAAAAGCTTCAGGCGGTAACCAACAAGATACACGCGACGAAAAACCTCGACGAGATCATCCTTGAACTGTCGCAGGAGTTGTGCAACCTGTTTAACGCCGACCGCTTGACGATTTATCTGCTCAGCGAGGACAAGGGCTCGATCATCTCCAAAGTGAAGACGGGTCTGAACTCGTTCAAGGACATCAAGCTGCCCATCAACGAGCAGTCGATCGCGGGGTTTGTCGCGACCAACAAGCGGGTCGTCAACATCCGCGACGTTTACGATGACGTCGAGCTCAAGTCCTACAGCGCGCAACTGAATTTCCTGAAAGCGGTTGATGCCAAGACCGGTTATCGCACCAAACAGATGCTGGTGGCACCGGTGCTCGAAGCCAAGAGCAAGGAACTGATCGGGGTCGTCCAGATCATCAACAACAAGGCCGGGCAGCCGTTCCCGCCGATGATGGAAGAGGGCGTGGTTTCGCTGACCGAAACGCTGGCGATTGCGTTCCGCCAACGCCAGGGCCCGATGATGCAGGTGCGCAGCAAGTATGACGCGCTGGTGACCAATGCCGTTATCTCGGGCGAGGAACTGGAACTGGCACAGCGTTCCGCGCGGCGCAAGAATCTGGACGTCGAGACCGTGCTGACCGACGAATTCCAGGTCAAGTTGCCGGCGCTGGGAGATGCGCTGGGCGGCTACTTCGGCGTGCCATACGAACCGTTCAAACAGGACCGCATCAAGTCACCCGACCTGATGAAGAACATGAATCGCGAGTTCTGTCAGACCAATCAGTGGGTGCCGCTGGAAGAAGTCAAGGAAGGCATCATCGTTGTCACCACCGACCCCGAGCGCGTCAAGGCGTCGCGGATGGTCAACAACGTTTACCCGAAGAGCAAGATCGTTTTTCGCGTCACCACCAACAAGGAATTTGCCAGCACGCTGGATGCGATGTTCGGTGGCTCGACCGGACTCGAAGACTCGGGCAACATCGACGATCTGCTGGGCACGCTGGACGAGGATGCGGAAGGTGAAGGCGGCGGCGGCGAAGACGTTGTATCCGCTGCGGCTGACAACGAACTGGTCAAGCTGGTCAACAAGGTCATTATCGATGCTTATCATCAGGGCGCATCGGATATCCACATCGAACCTTATCCGGGCAAGGCAAAGACCGAAATTCGTTTCCGCAAGGACGGCTCGCTGCAACCCTACATCCAGGTCCCGGCGAGTTACCGCAGCGCTCTTGCTGCGCGGCTGAAAATCATGTGTGACCTTGATATCTCCGAGCGCCGGCGGCCGCAGGACGGCAAGATCAAGTTCAAGAAATTCGGTCCGCTGGATATCGAGTTACGGGTCGCCACCATTCCTTCAGCGGGCGGCGTCGAAGACATCGTCATGCGGATTCTGGCAGCCGGCGAGCCCATCCCGCTCGACAAGCTGGGCCTCACCAAATTCAATCTGGAGACCTTGAAAGAGGTCGTATCGAAACCTTACGGGCTCTTTTTCGTTTGCGGTCCCACGGGTTCGGGGAAAACGACAACGCTGCACTCGGTGCTCGGTTACCTGAATACTTCCGATACTAAAATCTGGACGGCAGAGGATCCGGTCGAGATTACCCAGAAGGGGCTGCGCCAGGTGCAGATGAACCCGAAGGCCGGCATGACTTTCGCGGTGGCGATGAAGGCCTTTCTCCGTGCCGATCCGGACATCATCATGGTTGGCGAGATGCGCGACAAGGAAACCGCCGGTACCGGCATTGAAGCTTCGCTGACGGGTCACCTGGTGTTTGCCACGCTGCATACGAACAGCGCTCCGGAATCGATCATCCGCCTGCTCGACATGGGCATGGACCCCTTCAATTTTGCCGATGCGCTGCTGGGCATTCTGGCGCAGCGTCTGGCCAAGCGCCTGTGCGGCAAGTGCAAGAAGCCGCATGAGGCGACATCCGAGGAAATCCAGTCTCTGGTGGTTGAATATGCGATGGAACTGAAGAATACCGAATCCTGGAAAAAGGATCCGAAGGCGGCTGAAGCGAAAATGCTCGAAGACTGGATTACCAATTACGGCGGCGACAGCGGCAAGCTGGTGATCCATGACCCCGTAGGCTGCGAAGTCTGCGGCGGCAGCGGTTACAAGGGCCGGGTCGGCTTGCACGAATTGCTGGTGGGCACGGATGCGCTGAAAAAGAATATTCAGGAGCACGCACGCGTTGCAGAAATGGTGGCGACCGCGCTGGAGCACGGCATGCGCACCCTGAAACAGGACGGCATTGAGAAAGTGCTGATGGGCATCACCGACATGAAACAGGTGCGTGCGGTCTGTATCAAGTAATCATCGCCGCCAACTGCCCAAGAGCAACCCCCGAGTAACCCGCATATCCCAGGCCAGTCGATGAATCGCATGCAAGCCCCTTCGCCCCAGGGGGAACTGACACACCGCCTGGGCGAACTGCTGCGCATCGGGGTGGCGCTCTCCAAGGAGCGCGATATCAATCGCCTGCTGGAGGCGATCCTGATTGCCGCCAAAAGTATTACCAATGCCGACGGCGGCACCCTCTACCGCATGACGGATGAGCAGTCGCTGCGCTTTGAAATCATGCGCAACGACTCGCTGGGGATTGCCATGGGCGGCACCAGCGGCGTCGACATACCGTTTTACCCCGTCAATCTGTTCGACAAGGATGGCAAACCGGTTCTCAGTATGGTTGCGGCGTATGCCGTGCATCATGACCGTTCGGTCAACGTGTCGGATGCCTACACTGAAGCGGGTTTTGATTTTTCCGGCACCAAGAATTTCGACAAAAAGACCGGTTATCGATCCACATCCTTCCTCACCGTGCCGATGAAGAATCACGAAGAGGAAATCATCGGCGTGCTGCAGTTGATCAATGCCAAGGACCGGAATACCGGCAAGGTTGTGGCGTTTTCCGATGAAGACCAGCAGCTTGCCGAGTCTCTGGCGTCGCAGGCGGCGATTGCACTGACCAACCGGTTGTTGATTAATCATCTGGAAACCCTGTTTGAATCATTCATCCAGATGATCAACGCCGCGATCGACGACAAATCGCCCTATACCGGCGGGCATTGCGAGCGCGTGCCGACGCTGACAATGATGCTGGCCGACGCCGTCAACAACTGCAAATCGGGGCCGCTCAGCAATTTTTCGATGAGCGATCGCGATCGCTACGAACTGAAGATTGCCGGATTGCTGCACGATTGCGGCAAGGTGACGACGCCGGTGCATGTGGTCGACAAGGCGACCAAGCTGCAGACGATTTATGACCGTATCGATCTAGTCGATACCCGATTCGAAATTGTCCGGCGCGACGCCCAGATTGCGATGCTGACGGGCGCAGCAAGCGAATCCGTCACCCGGTCGCTGTTGAAAGACATCGAGGATGACCGGGAATTTCTGCGTCGTGCCAATATCGGCGGCGAGACGATGAGCGACGAAGATATTGCGCGGGTCAGGGCGATTTCCACCCGGTATCGCTGGTGCGAGGCCGGCGGCAAGACGGTGGATTTTCTGACGGTTGAAGAAGTGGATAACCTGACCATTCGTGCCGGCACGCTGACCGCGGCAGAGCGCCAGATCATCAATCATCACATCGAAGTCACCATTCAAATGCTGGAGTCACTGCCGTGGCCCAAACATCTGCGCCATGTTCCGGAGTACGCCGGCGGGCACCATGAACGGATGGACGGCAAGGGTTATCCGCGCGGTCTCAAGCGGGAGCAGATGTCGGTGCAGGCACGCTGCATGGGCATTGCCGACATTTTTGAGGCATTGACTGCGAAAGACCGGCCGTACAAGAAAGGCAAGACGCTGACCGAGTCGCTGACCATACTGGGCAAATTCAAGTTGAACGGCCACATCGATCCCGATCTGTTCGATGTGTTCATGTGGGAGAAGGTGTACGAGAAATACGCGAAGGAGTTTCTCGGTCCGGAACAGATCGATGACGTTGATCCGTCAAAAATACCGGGCTATGCGCCGCCCCCCGGCTAAGATCCGGGCGGTTGAATAAGGTCGCAGTTTTAGTCCCGTGATATGACAATAATTGTCATTTCCTGACCCCTCAGCTATTCCTCTGCGTATTTAAGTGCGCATCCCTGCTAATTTCCTGACACGTCCGCTATAAAAATTCTATATAAATCAGATAATTAACATTGCTTTGCGAGCAGGACCTTTTAACTGCTGCGGGTTGGTACACCCTTTGCATAGCAAGTGACAGCAGATTAATTCCTGCTAAATGCCTGACCCCAACTTCTAGGAGTATCGACAAATGAGAAATATGCAAAAAGGCTTCACGCTGATCGAACTGATGATCGTGGTTGCGATTATCGGCATTCTGGCAGCGATTGCCATTCCGCAGTATCAGGACTACATCACGCGCGCGAAGTGGCAGGACAACATTGCCCGCGTTCAGTCGTACAAGACCGCAATTGCTGAATGTCTGCAAAACAACAACGGCTTCATCACGCTGTGTGACACGTCGGCCCAGGTGATCAGCGCGACCGGCGCTACGTTCCCCGCGATTGGTGGCCAAATCTCCGCACTGACGCAAACCGCTACTACCGGCGCCATCGTCATCGTCGGCACCCCCGGCGTGGGCGACTGCACCGTGACCATGACCCCTGGAGCGGGCACCACGTCCGTGACCTGGAGCTTTGCCAACTCGGGTACGGGTTGCGGCAAATCGAAAACCGGCGTGGGCACCTGATCCATCGTCTGTTGTTGCAAGAACCCCGGTTCGCCGGGGTTTTTTTTGTGCTGATTTTTACGATTCTGTTTGGCGAAGAAGCTGAACGATCCGGACAGTCGCAGATCGTTACAGTGATAACGTGCGGCGAACTTGGGGACCGCTGTAACCTGATTGGTTCATGTGGGAGAAGTTTTAAGAGAAATGGGCAAAGTAGTTATCGGTATGGCTCAAATCAATGTCCCGGATCCTTCACAAAGTAAAGTCGGCATCGGCATGTTCGGACACGGCTGTCCGGGCGCACATGACAATAATTGCCACATCCTCCCCCTTATTGTATGCAATCTGTTTTTGAATTCCGTATCGTGGATAAATCAGAACTTTTTCGGGCATCTTATTTTTCCATCGTGTACGATTGTCTATACAAATCAATTATTTGAAATAATCTTCTGGGTCAGCTGTTCAACTGCCTGAGGTGGCACGACACTTGCATCTTTGGTGGGGCGGTTACTTAATGCTAACCCCCTGATTAATTTTAAGGAGTATCGACAAATGAGAAATATGCAAAAAGGCTTCACGCTGATCGAACTGATGATCGTGGTTGCGATTATCGGCATTCTGGCAGCGATTGCCATTCCGCAGTATCAGGACTACATCACGCGCGCGAAGTGGCAGGACAACATTGCCCGCGTTCAGTCGTACAAGACCGCAATTGCTGAATGTCTGCAAAACAACAACGGCTTCATCACGCTGTGTGACACGTCGGCCCAGGTGATCAGCGCGACCGGCGCTACGTTCCCCGCGATTGGTGGCCAAATCTCCGCACTGACGCAAACCGCTACTACCGGCGCCATCGTCATCGTCGGCACCCCCGGCGTGGGCGACTGCACCGTGACCATGACCCCTGGAGCGGGCACCACGTCCGTGACCTGGAGCTTTGCCAACTCGGGTACGGGTTGCGGCAAATCGAAAACCGGCGTGGGCACCTGATCCATCGTCTGTTGTTGCAAGAACCCCGGTTCGCCGGGGTTTTTTTTGTGCTGATTTTTACGATTCTGTTTGGCGAAGAAGCTGAACGGTCCGGACAGTCGCAAATCGTTCAGTGATAACGGCCGCCGACGGTAATTTAGATCTCAATGTTCATTAATTATCTGAGCAATAACCTCGCGAGATGGTTGACGGTCTTGCGGCGTCCTGTTTCGTGGCCGTTGATCGCGGTTGCCGGTTATGTATTCCTGGCGCCCAATGTCGATTTTGCGGTAAAGCTGGCCTGGCATGACGGCCAGAGAATTGCTCAAATGGCGGTCATCAGTCTGCTGGTGCTGGTATTGATCGGATCCAGGGCGAAATTCTCTTTAGCAGACGCGTGGGCAGCTTTGCCGCGCTGGAGCCGATGGGCGTTGGGCGCTGTTTTCGCCCTGGGTATTATTTCGGCGATACAGGCACCGTTGCCGCGCTGGGCGCTGCTGGAGTGGGGGATGTCAGTATTGTTATTGACTACCGCCCTTGCAGTAGCCGCTGCCCGCCGGGAACTTGGCGAGCAGATTGACATGATGCTGGTCCTGTTGTGCTTCAGCACCGCGCTCGCCTATACGGTGACGACCTGCGGCATATACGGGCTGATGTTGCTGGTCGGCCCGGTGTATGGGCTGGGCTTTGACATACGCGAACTCTATACCGGCTTTTCGAACATCCGCTTTTTCGCACATGTGCAGACCATGCTGCTGCCATTCCTGCTATTGCCGGCACTGTACTGGGGAGCGACCCGGTTGCGACTTGTGCTTTTGGGGAGCATTCCGGCAATCTGGTGGATGCTGGCGATTGGGTCAGGTACGCGCGGAACCTGGGTCGCACTTACGGCCGGAATTATTGCTGCATGGTGGTTTGGTGGTAGATGCGGTCGCAAATGGGCAATCTGGCAGCTCGGCGGATTTCTGAGCGGTTTGATGTGTTACTTCCTTTTCGTTTTGGGCGTGCCGCAACTCCTTGATCTGCCGGTGTCATTTTTACATCGAACGGGGGACATCATTTCGCTATCACTCCGCGAAGTAATTTGGTCATTGGCATGGCAATTCGTCCGGGATCATCCCTGGTTGGGTGTTGGTCCGATGCACTTTGCGTATTGGGCCAAAGTGATTGGGGCGCATCCGCACAATGCAGTGCTGCAGTGGCTCGCGGAATGGGGCGTTCCAGCAACGCTGCTGTTGATCGGTCTGTGGGCCGCCGGCGGCTTGTCTCTGGCGGCTTACGTGCGGCGCACCGCAGCGCAGGATGATGACAAAGCGCAGATTTTTCGCGTTGCTTTACTGGCCGCACTCACCGGGGCCTCGGCACAGGCGATGGTCGACGGTGTTTTGGTCATGCCGGTCAGCCAGATGTTGCTGGTGCTGCTTGCCGGTTGGGCTATGGGAGTGATGTGGCACTTAAAGCCAATACATATTATCGGTACAACAGAACGGTCGCTGTTGGCACTGACGGTTATTTTTGCGGCGACCGTGAGCGTTTGGTGCGCGGCACCTGAAATTGACGATTTATTAGTACAACAGAAAATGTTTTTTGATGTGCACATTGAAAATGAGATCCTGCAGCCGCGGTTCTGGACGCAGGGGTGGATCAGGCCGTAACTTCAGCGATCAGATTCTTAATCCGGTTAATCGTCGATATGGGTGGCATATAATGGTAAAGTTGTACCGCGCTGCGGATCAAGCCGATCACTTTATTAACGGTGTGCCCTGCCGATCAAGTGCCACCGAATGTCAGCAACGTCTCATCAACCCGACTAATTGAACGAGCGATGTCCATTCTGACTTGGTTTGATACCAAAGAAGTTGACGAATTTGCCCGTACGCTTGCCGGCGACCTCATCGAACGGTTTCCGCCGCCGCCCGGACCCGCCAAAAAAGCAACGCCCGAGCGCATGCGCAATACGCACGACGCCATCGTGTCGCGCGCGGCCGCTTTTGCGCGGATGCACAAAATCAACTGGTTTAAAAAGGCGCATTTGGGAAACACTTTCAAATGGGCGCTGCTGGATGCTGGTTATGATCAGGAATTTGTGGATATCATGACCCACGATCTCATGCTGGCGATTACACCGGTAAGGCAGAAAACGTAACGTCACCCCGATGAAGAAGCTGTTGCGGGATGCGTGGCACGCAGTAACGGGCAGAAAAGCCGGGGATTCGCAACGCGATCGCATTCCCGTACCCGATTCCTTTAAGGGTGCCGATGGTGGAGTGGATGCCGCAGACCGCGCGTTTGAGGACGCATTTGCTGCGCATCAGGCCGGCCGCATCTCGGAAGCGCAAGCCGCCTATCTCCAGCTACTGGAGCACACGCCCGACCATGCGCCGGCGTTGCACTTTCTGGGCGTCAGTCATGGACAGGCAGGCGATCTTCAGCGGGCCGAAAAATTGATCAGGCAGTCGCTCCTGCTGAAACCATTCCCGGAATATTTCAGCAATCTCGCAATGGTGCTTGACGGGCAGGGACGGCGTGAGGAAGCGATCGCTGCACGGCGCGAGGTCTTGCGCCTCGCTCCGGAAAATGCGGCAGCCCATGGTGCGCTCGGTGATGCGCTGCTCAATGCCGGACGGAGGGGCGAAGCCGAGCAGTCATTCCGTGCGGCGCTCCAGTTGTTGCCCGATGACGCGGATGTTTATTTCAAACTGGGCGCGTTGCTGGTCGAGTTGGGGCGGGATGCTGAGGCGGTTGAAGCTTATCGAAGCGCATTGGCGCTACGTCCTTTGTTTACCGATGCTTGCAACAATTTGGGCAATCTGCTGGCCGGCATGGGCCGGCATGCAGAAGCAGAGTCGGCGTACCGGCAAGCCCTTGTCATGCAGCCCGGTTCAGCGGCAGTACATTGCAATCTGGGGCAACTGCTGCAGAAAACGGGTCGTTTTGCCGAGGCGGAGGCGGCTTACCGGCAGGCCTTGGAATTGCAGCCCGATTTTGCAGTAGCGTTCAACAGTTTGGGCAATCTTTGCACGGCCACAGGTCGCTTTTCCGAGGGCGAGCAGGCGTATCGCCGTGCCCTTGATTTGCAGCCTGATTATGTTGATGCCCACAATAATCTGGGTAATTTATTCAGAAGTATTGGTCGGCAAAATGAGGCGGAAGCGGCCTACAGAGAGGCTCTGGCATTAAAACCCGATTTTGCAAAGGCCTTGAGCAACCTCGGCATGCTTCTGGAGCAAACGGATCGGATGGAAGAAGCGGAAACTGCGCATCAGCGCGTGATTTCCCTGACTGCGGACAACGCAGTTGCCCACTTTAATCTTGCCAATCTGTTTTGCCGGACCAATCGCAACGCCGAAGCTGAAGCGGCCTACCGTCGTGCGCTGGAGCTGAGGCCTGAATATCCCGAGGCCTGCGGCAATTTCGGCGCCTTGCTGCATGGCGGGGGGCGGTTGGTGGAGGCGGAAACTCTTTTTCGCAAGGCGCTTGCACTGGATCCCGGTTCCGCCGCCGCACACTACAACCTTGCGGGCTTGCTGTTGGAAATCACCCAGTTTGCAGAGGCGGAGGCGATGCTCGTCCGTGCCCTGGAATTGCAACCCGATCTGGCGGATGCCTGTAATCGCCTTGGCACGCTGTACAAGGAAACCGGCCGTGTGATTGAAGCCGAGACGGCCTACCGTCGTGCCCTGACGCTGCAACCGGAAAGCGCCGGCAACCTGACCAATCTGGCGTTGCTGCTGCACGAAGTGGAACGTTTCGACGAGGCTGAAGACTGCTATCGCGCCGCTCTGGCAATCGACCCCGAGAATGATTTTGCGCAATACAACTTTGGACTGTTCTGTTTGTCCCGGGGGAGATTGAAGGAGGGATGGGAGGGTTATGAGCGGCGCTGGCAGATGAAGGGGTTCAATGCCTTGCGCCATCAATCCCCGCAGGTGCCATGGCAGGGCGAATCATTCGATGGAAAGAGTATGGTGGTCTGGCAGGAGCAGGGCGTGGGCGATGTCATCCTGTATGCCGGTTTGATTCCCGACTTGCTGGCGCGAGGTCCGCGTCTGGTGATGGAATGCGAGGCCAGGCTGGTGCCGCTGCTGACCCGGTCATTTCCGCAGGCACAGGTGGTCATGCGCAGCGATCAGGTGCATCCGGCGGCAAAGGGTACGCATTGGCAAAGTCCGCTGGGTTCTTTGTGCCGCTGGTTGCGTGCGAGTCATGAGGACTTCAAGTGGCAAGGCCCTTATTTGAAACCCGATGCAGCCCGGGTTGCAGCGTTCAGGGACCGTTACCGCGGATCGGGGGGCGGGGGGCCGGTGATTGGCATCTCGTGGCGCAGCAGTAACTACAAAGTTGGTACAAGAAAAAGTCTGCAGCTAACCGCTTTGGCACCGTTGCTGAAAATACCGGGTGCCAGCTTTGTCAATTTGCAGTATGGCGATTGCGCGGATGAAATCGCAGCACTGGAGCGGGATACAGGGGTGAAACTGCACACCGACGATACGGTCGATTCGCTGAAGGATCTTGATGCATTTGCCGCGCAGGTGGCGGCCATGGATCTGGTGATCTCGACCAGCAACAGCACCGTGCATTTCGCCGGCGCGCTGGATATTCCGGTGTGGACGCTGCTTCCCCGGGGCGATGCGCTGCTATGGTACTGGTTCCGCGATTCCGGGAGCAGTGCGTGGTATCCGAGCATGCGTTTGTTCAGGCAGGATAGTCCGGGCGATTGGTCGGGTCCGCTAGCCCGCATCCAGGAGAAGCTCCCGGCATTTATTACAGAATGTAGCCGGAGCCGGAGTGCGGATTCCGGCGATCGCTAGGGCCGCTTTTTACCGTTCTGTTCTTGTGCCGCGCAATGTTCCGAAACTAAGGTGATGCCGTGTCTGAGGGCCGTAATCAAGGGGGATTATTGAACTGGTGGGGGCGCCTGCGCGGGAAATCCGCGCAGCAGGCAGGTCACGGCATGGATGAGCCGGAAGCCGGAGATGAGGCGGGTTTGCTGCAGGCGGAGTTTGAGCGGGGTGTGGATTTACATCGGCAGGGAAAGCTGGATGAAGCGGAGGCGGCGTACCGGGCGCTGCTGGCACGGCAGCCTGCGGCCGCTGAAGTGCTGCAT
>JALHRQ010000021.1 GCA_022841375.1 Burkholderiales bacterium | reverse complement strand
CATGGGGTGCAGGTGGTCGGAGGTTAAAATCCTCTCGCCCCGACCAAATAAATCAATGACTTACAGAGATTTTCTGATTAAAATTTAATCGGCACGTGAGTCAAATGGTAGATGACATCTACCACCTAGACCGAATTCTTCGGTTTTTCAGGGAGTGCCAGTCTCACAACAGACTGCCGACGCGTCAGACAAGGTCCTTGCAGCAAGCGTTGAGAATCTAATCACCAAACACCAAGAAATTAGCGGCGCCAGGTCGCCGTGGGTATTTTCGTGAAACCACGACCGTCTACCGACTATTCCCGCTTGACCAATCGCGTTTGTGGCATACCGGCGCCTATATAAACATTCTGCGGGCCGGGACCGCCGGCGACCGCGATGTAAATTTCGTCGGGGCTACGCGCACGCCACACGGTTTCGGCATCACCTCGTCCGGCCTGGCGTTCCGTCGACGAAAACGCTTCGGCGAAATGTGAAATAGGCAGTCTTGCGAGTTCCCAAAGCCGCTTCTGGATGTCATGCTTACTAAACCCGGCTTCGTGCAACGATTGAGCGTGATTCACGCCCAGCAGCAGCAGCACGCCGTCGCCGCCGCCGTACATCGGCGGCATGTTGGTGGCGATCTGGCGCAGGATTTCCTCGGGGCCGACGCCTTCACCACCTGAGATGTTGCAGAAATTCGACGCCTTGAATGCGGTGACCGTACTTTCCTCTCGCTTAAAGCCGCGATCGACGTGAAACGGCGTCCACGGGTTTGCCGCTTCGTTCTCGGCACAGATGTATGAATAACGCAGTGGAGAACCGAAACTCGTTTTCGAATACACGCCTGGCAGTGCTCCACCGACGTTAATTAGTGCGAGCCGTACTGCGCGTCCGATCGTGGAATTTGCGCGCCAGCCGGGGCCGAGACAGCCGGTGCCGTAGTTGATTTCAAGTTCGTCACGCACCGGACCATTGACGAGAAAGAACGGCGTCATCGGGTTGGTGGTGACCTGCATGAGCTCCAGTGGATAGGTCGGATCGCTGATGCCCTCGATCGCGGCGATTATTACAGGCATGTATTCGGGCTTGCAGCCCGCCATGATCGCATTGACCGCGAGGGCCTCGATCGTTGCCTGGCCCTTTCGCGGAGGCAGTACAGCGACGAGATCATCGGCCTTGCGGCCGGAGGCGGCGACAAATTGTCTTACGGCCTCGGGCGTGGCCGGAATGACCGGCAGACCGTCGGTCCAGCCCTGCTCGTACGCGTAATCGTAGCCGCGCATGAGAAGCTCGGCGATCGACTCGCCTTTTAGTTTGACTTCGGCTTGCATCACTGTGGCTCCTTTATACCGGTACCGAGGAGCGTGCGACGCCCGCTGGATTAATCTGTTTGACAAGGTGCGCGGTGCGTTTTTCGATTTCCATGGGCGGCAGCGTGAGGCCGTCGATTACCGTCTGGATCATCGCGTCGGCGCGCACTCGCAGCGCGTCTTTTTCGAGCTGGCGAATCGGGTTCGGCGTCTCAGCGATGACGACGTACGGAAAATTTTGGGTCGATGACATGCGGCGCGCGAATAACGAAAACGTGTCAGTGACGACCATCACCGCAGGGATGCCGCGCAGCTCAAGGGCCGGTGTGACGTGGCTACACCACGTCGTGCACGACCCTCAATCGCCGCTGGCAACAAGAACGACGTCGACGCGTCCTACCATCGAGTCGAGTTGCTCCTTCATGGGATCGAGCAATTTGCCGGTGCGCAACGGCAGTTCGCGCATCGGCTGCGCCATCTCGATGGCCTTCAATTTGTAGCGCTCCTGCAGCAATTCGCTGAGCGACTTCAGAATATGAATGGCAGAGGGCCGCCAGTTCGGCAACAGGCCAAGCACCTTGCCGTCAAGGGTGGTGGGCCGAGGTGCTAGCCTGCTCGCGCTAGAAATTTCGTCGAGATAAACCGCTAGCGGCGAAACCATCGTCAAATCGAGGATAGACATGCGTGTTCCTTTTTGAAGAAAGTATTTCATCCTAGAAAGCGTTCGGCATTTAGTCAATACATGCGTTAACATAGCACTATTCGATATTCACATGGCGGTGGCAACATGTCGCTAAACATCGCTCAGATCGAAGCGATCTGCGCAGTCGTGCGCAACGACTTCAATATCTCAGCGGCTGCAGTTGCGCTCAACCGCTCCCAGCCGACGTTGAGCCGTCAGGTACAGGACTTGGAACGCGCGCTAGGCGTACGCGTATTTGTGCGTACCCGCAACAAAGTCGCCGCACTGACGCCGAAAGGCGAGGAGATCTTGCGGATCGGCCTGCGCATCATGCGCGACACGAAAAACTTGACTGAGGTCGGGCGCGCCGACTCCTCTGACGATAGCGGTGAACTCAAGATTGCAACAACCCATCTGCACGCGCGCTACGCGCTGCCCCTCTTGATGAAGACGTTTGCAACGCGCTTTCCGGGCGTGATTTTGACGCTACGGCAAGGCGATCCGGTAAGCTGCTGTGAACTTGTGGCTGGTGGCGAGGCCAACATCGGCATCACCACGATTGGCGAAAAGGCCACGAGCGAAATCGTTACACTTCCCGCCTACCGCCTCACGCGTTGCATAATTGTCCCGCGCGGGCATCCGCTCGCGCGCGAAACTAATCTCACACTAAAAAAGCTCGTCGCTTTCCCGATTGTCGCCTATTCTGCGCCTTACAGTGGACGTCGGATTGTGGATGAGGCGTTTGCGCGCGCGGGTCTCAAGCCTCGCATCGTCTGCAGCGCAATCGACGCTGATATCAGCAAGACTTATGTCGAGATTGGCATGGGCATCGCGGTACTCGCCAGTATTGCGTTCGATCCGGCACGCGACCGTGGACTCGTTGGGATAGACGCTGGGCACCTGTTCCGGCCGAGCATTCTCAATCTGGTGATGCGGCGTCACGCTTATCTTAGTCGGCAGGCGCTGACCTTCGTGTCTTTGTTCGCGCCTCACCTCGACGCCGACCTGATTCTCAGGGCCATTGATGGAGGCGATATCGATCATGGTAGGTTGACAAACGAGGCACCGGTGGCCGCATTCGCCTAAAGTGAAATGGGTGCACGGCAAATTGGACGAAGTAACCGTAATGCCTGCGGTGTTCGCTTGTGCCTGAATTTTCGCCGCATCTTCCGCCGGCACGCAGCGCGAGAGCGGACTAAGAGATGCAGGAACCCATATGGCGTAAGTGCAGCCCGGATGAGATCAGAATTGTCGTGGCAGGCGGACTAGTCCTGCAAGACGTTTATATCGCTGCTGGAATGCCGCAGACCCGCAAGGTTGTGGTGGCATATTCATTGCAAGGTGAGAACGCGAAATGAATTTGTGGAACGGGACTGAGCACTGGGAAACCGCGCAGGAAGAACTGGCGGCAGAGGGGTTGACCGACGGGCTACCGGTCGTGCCGCCGACACTGGCGCGCGTCGAGCGGATGCTGAAATTACATAGCTTTGAGGCCAATGAGCTTGTTGCTGAACTACCGCCATCATTTGGCGAGGCAACTTGGCGGGACATCGCCATAAACGCAGTTATGGCGGGCTGCCGGCCGGAGTATCTGCCAGTGTTGGGCGCGATAGTCGAGGCATTAACGGCCGACGAATTCAATCTCATGGGAATTGCAACCACGACTGGCTCGGTTGCTCCGCTCGTTATCGTGAATGGACCGATTGTGGCCAAAATCGGAATGAATGCGGCAGGCAATGCTCTCGGACCGGGAAACTGCGCAAATGCCACGATAGGAAGGGCGGTCAGCCTGTTGTTGCGCAACGTTGGTGGTGCAAGACCCGGCGAATTCGACATGGCAACAATTGGCCAGCCCGCGAAATACACGTTCTGTTTTGCCGAAAACGAAGCAGACAGTCCATGGCCAGGTTTGCACGTGGACCGCGGCTTCGTGCCGGACGCGAGCGTTGTGACGGTGGTTGGTGCGTCTGGGATCGTGGAGGTGGTAGATTCATGCAGCAATCGGCCTCAGGAGTTGATTCAAACGTTCGCAGAGTCGATGCTGATTGCCGGTAGTATCGGGAGCAAAGGGCTTCTTGGTGGTGGTGAGCCGTTAATCATCTTGCCGCCCGAGCTGGCGCAGGTGTTTGTCCAAGGCGGTTGGGGCAAAGCGGAAGTGCAACGAGGGATTTTCGAGCGTGCTGTGATGCCAGTTGAGCGTCTGTCGCCGGCAGTGCGGGAACACCTGATGGCATTGTCGGCTTCTGAGGGCAGTAGTGATGCGCTTGCAGAATTGCGCGTTGCAGAGCGGCCCTCGGATGTGCTCATCGCGGTTGCCGGCGGTGTAGGTGTAAAGGCAGCGTATGTGCCGACATGGGGTGGCGGGACGCGGGCGGTTAGCAGGCAAATTCGCCAAAGCTAGCCTACATTCACTGCGCAACGCCGTTAATGTTAAGCGCCGGAAGGCGCGGCCGAAGCTAAAATCCTTGTGTCGGTGGTTCGATTCCGCCCTTGACATATTTGCCAATTCATCGCCGAGCTATTTCGCCGTCTTGCGGTGCATAGGTATCACTTTGGCTCCAAGCTTCAGCTTATCCAGGTAGTTGGCCCATTTTTGCATCATCGCCTGCCGTGCCGGTAGAAACTTGGTGCGGTGATAGGTGGTGCCATGCATATCAGGGACGCGGTGCGCCAATTGATGCTCGATCACCTCCGGAGCAATGCCAAGTCGCGTGGCCTCCCGCCTGCATTGGCTGCATACGGTGGCGAGCGACATCTGCACCTGGTATGGGATGCACGACAAGCGCTGCATGCTCGCCATCCAAGAACACGGCATCCTGCCCAAACGGATAGCGGTGCTGATGCATGACTGCTGGAAGCCGTATTGGCAACTCGATTGCGAGCATGCCTTGTGCAATGCGCACTTACTGCGCGAATTGATGTTTCTGCGCGAAACCACCGGCCAGCGATGGCCCAAACGCATGATCGACCTTTTGATCTGCGCCCGTGACCACAGCGAGGCGGCGCGACGGCGCGATCAAGCAGCGTTGAGCGAACGGCGGATACGGCGGATTTTTACGCACTACGAGGCGATTCTGGCCCAAGCTCAAGCCCGTAATCCGCGGGCCACGCGGCAGGCCAAGCGCCGCGGCCGGGTTAAACAAACCGTGGCGTTCAATCTCATCAGCCGTATGCGCGAGCATGCCCCCGAGGTGCTGCGTTTCGTGACGGATCTGCGCGTGCTGTTTACCAACAACCTGGGCGAGCGCGCCATCCGCATGCCCAAGGTGAAGCAGAAAATCTCCGGCTGTTTTCGCACGCTTAAGGGTGCGCAGGATTTCTGCACCATCCGCTCTTACCTCGATACCATGCACAAGCAGGGCCATAATCTGCTCGAGGTGCTACGCCTGACTTTCATGGGGCATCCGCCTTCGCCTGAATCAGGGTGAACAGTCACGAATTTCTTATGAGTACTGTTACTTGCCGTCAACTCTCACACCCGTCCCTCTCCCTCTGGGAAGAAGAGATTCGAGATCGCTATTCTTCGATCTTAAGAACCGTTTCACCAACGGCGGCTTGGAGCCGATCGACAGCACGCAGCAGGAATTCGGGAAATTCAAATAGGATAAAATCGACAAATGCGAGAAAGTAATCAAGGCATCGGGCATCAAACCGCTGTGAGCCCGGATGCTCCCGCCGCGGATTTCGAGCGGCTGTTCAACCCGCGCGCGATCGCGGTCGTCGGAGCGTCGGGCGATCTGCAGCGCATCGGCGGCCAGTCAATCCCGATCCTGCGCGACACCGGCTACCTCGGCGCGATCTACCCGGTCAATCCCAAGTATCCCGAAATCTCGGGGCTCGTCTGCTATCCCGACCTCCGGTCCGTACCGCGGCCCTGCGACCTCGCGATTATTGTGGTTAACGCGGTAGTCGTGCCGCAGGCGATTCGCGATTGCGGCGCGGCGGGAATTCCGTTCGCGATCATCTTTTCCGCGGGCTTTCGCGAGGCGGGCGACGCGGGGGCAGCGCTTGAAGAAGAGCTGAAGACCGCCGCGCGCGAAGCGAACGTACGCTTCATCGGGCCTAACTGCATCGGCACCATGAACCTGAAGGACCGCGTCTACTGCGGCTTCGGCGCGGGTTTCGCGAATTCACGCCTCAAGGCCGGGCCGGTCGCATTCGTGTCGCAGAGCGGTGGTTTCGCGTTCAGCGTCGTCGGACTTGCCGATTACGAGGGCATTGGTTTCAACTACGTGGTCTCCGCCGGCAACGAGGCGAACATCGGCACCCTCGACTTGATCGCCTACTTCCTCGAACGCGATGACGTCAAGGTGGTGGCGAGCTATATCGAGGGCATAACCGACGGGGCGCGGCTGCGCGCGATCGGCCGCCGCGCGCTCGAACTCGGCAAACCGGTGCTAGTGTGGAAAGTCGGCAATTCGGACATCGGGCGTGCGGCAGCGGAATCACACACTGCCAGCATGACCGCGGGCTATGCGCTCTATCGGACCGCATTCGACGAGGGCGGCTTCATCGAGATCGAGGACGTGCACGACCTGGTGGATGCCGCGCGCGCTTTCAGCTCGCACCGGCTACCGCATGGCCCGGGGGTCGCGGTAGTGACGACTTCCGGCGGCTCGGGCGTGCTGATCGCCGACGCCTGCGACCGGCAAGGCCTCGAACTGCCGCGGCTTGCGCCCGATACGGTTCGCGCGATCGAGGCCCTTGCGCCGAAGTACGCTACGCTTGCCAACCCGGTCGACCTGACCGCGCAGGTCACCGCCGACCACGAGCGCGTCAATCGCGTCTGCGCGCACCTGCTTGCCGATCCCGGCATTGACCAGCTGATCGTGCGCTACGGCGGCGTGCAGGGCGCGCGCGGTGCGGCGTGGGCAAACGGTCTCGCGGCAGTCGTCGAGGGATCGGACAAGCCGGTGTTGGTGGCATGGTGCCGCGTGCCGGACCGCGCGGAAGTCTCGATGCAGGTGCTCGAGCGCCATCGCATCCCGTGGCTGCTCACGCCGACGCGCACCGCACATGCTGCCGGGGCGCTTTACCGCTTCGCGCGGCGTCGCGAGCGTCTGCAGGCGCAGCTTGCCCGCCGTGGCGACCGGCCTGTTGCGCCGCAGCCGCTCGAGCTGGCGCCGGGTGCGGGAACGCTCTCCGAACATGAGTCACACTGGCTACTCGCCGCGTACGGGATCCCGGTGACGCGAACACAGCTCATCGCACCGGACGCAATCGACAGACTCAAGCGTGTGCCGCTCGCCTACCCGCTCGCGGTCAAGATCGATTCTCCGGACATCGTGCACAAGACCGAAGCGGGCGCGGTGCGGCTCAGCGTGCGCAATCTTCGGGCACTCAAGCAGGCTGCACACGACGTCATGGGAGCTGCGCGGCGCTACAAGCCGGATGCCCGCATCAACGGCGTGCTGCTGGGCGAGATGGCGCAGGGTACGGAAGTAATCGTCGGTGCGGTCAACGATCGCTTCTTCGGGCCGGTGGTGATGCTTGGGCTGGGCGGCGTGTTCACCGAGCTGCTGCAGGCAGTGAGCTACCGTTTCGCGCCGTTTGACATCGACACCGCGCGCGCCATGATCCACGCCATGCCCGCGCACCCGGTACTCACCGGCTACCGCGGCAAACCCGCGCTCGCCATAGACGCGCTGGCCGACGCACTGGTGCGCGTGTCGTTGCTCGTCGCCGATCACGCCGCACGTATCGCCGAAATCGATATCAACCCGCTGTTCGTCGGCGCCGACAGCGTGGTTGCCGCCGATGCGCTGGTTGTGCTGCGCGCATGAGGACGCGATAGAATAACTGTTACTGAACGCCGATAAGATCAAGGTCAACTCTTAAATGCTTTAGCCATAAAGGGGTATTTTCAATACCCTCTTGATTTCGGCGCACGGCGCCGATGTGCAGGAAAAAATGTTTTTTGAGAATGTCGACTTTTCCGGTTTGGAGCTGCCGCCCGCTGCCCTCAGGCTGCGTGAGGAAGTGCGTGCCTTCCTCAAGGCCGAAGTTGCCGCGGGCACTTTTATCCCGCACCTCGGCCACACCGAGTTCGACGCCGACTTCACCCGTCGGGTAGCCGAGCGTGGCTGGATCGGTATGACCTGGCCGCGGGCTTACGGAGGCCAAGAGCGCTCCTACCTCGAACGCTTCGTGGTGACCGAAGAGATGCTGGCGGCGGCAGCACCCTGCGCCGCGCACTGGTTCGGCGACCGCCAGACCGGCCCCAGCCTGCTGCGCTACGGTTCCGAGCATCTCAAAAACAAATATTTGCCGGTGATCGCGCGTGGTGAATGTTACTTCGCGCTGGGCATGAGCGAGCCCAACTCGGGTTCCGATCTCGCCTCGGTCAGGACACGCGCTGAGCGCGTGCCCGGTGGCTGGCGCGTGACTGGCCAGAAAGTCTGGACGAGCTGGGCGCACAAGGCACATGCGTTTTTCGTGCTGTGTCGCACCGTGCCCGATATCGGCAAGCGGCACGATGGGTTGTCGCAACTCATCGTCGAACTCGACGCGCCGGGGGTGACGGTGCGGCCGATCCGCTTCATGAACGGCCACCATCATTTCAACGAGGTGTTCCTCGACAATGTGTTCATCCCCGATGATATGGTAGTTGGCGAAGCCGGACAGGGCTGGAAACAGATAACTTCCGAGCTTGCGTTCGAGCGCAGTGGCCCCGAGCGTTACATGACGACGTTCGCGCTGCTGGTGGAACTCACCCGGCGGCTGGGGCAGGCGCCGGATGAGCGCGCGCAGGAAATGGTCGGGCGGCTGACCGCCCGGCTGTGGACACTGCGTCGCATGTCGCTGGCGATCGCGCTCACGCTGGAACCTGCGAGCGCTGACGGTGGCGCAATCGACCTCGCCACCGAGGCGGCGCTAGTGAAGGATATGGGCACGTTCTACGAACGCGAGATTACCGATGCCGCGCGGCTGCTGACCGTCGTCGAACCGACGCCCGACGCAACGGACAGCTTTGAGCGCTATCTGGCTGAAACGATCGTTTTTGCTCCGATCTCGACTATCCGCGGCGGCACGACCCAGGTGTTACGCACCCTGATCGCGCGCCGGTTGCTGGGGTCTCTCAAATGAATGTTCCCGATGAAGCGCGCCTGATGCTGGTCGAATCGGCGACGCGGTTATTCACCGATCACGTCGATCAGAAAATGCTGGATGCCGCCAAGCACGACGGCTGGTCGCAAAAACTGTGGCAGGTGCTCGAACAGGCCGAGTTGCCGCGCGTGTCGATCCCCGAGGAGCTGGGCGGCGCCGGTGGCACGCTATCCGATGCGGCAGCGGTGCTGCGCGTCGCCGGGCGCTATTGCGCGCCGGTGCCGCTGGCAGAAACTGGCATGCTCGCCGGCTGGATGCTTGCTTGCTCCGGTCTTGCGGTCCCGCGCGGCCCTCTGGCTGTAGGGCCGGTGCACGACGAAACGCTAACAGCGCGCAAGGACGGCGGGCGCTGGATTATTTCGGGCAAGCTCGCGCGCGTGCCCTGGGCACGCATGGCCGGCCGACTGGTGCTGCTGGCGCGCGATGGCGACCGCGATCTCGTCGCTAGCGTCGATCCCGCACAGTGTAAAATCACGCCGGGACGCAATCTCGACGATGAACCGCGCGATGAGGTCGTACTCGAGGATGTGGTGCTGCCTGATGCGGATGCCGCGCCAGCGGGTGCGGGCGTCACGCGCGAGATGCTGTGCTATCGCGGCGCGCTTGCCCGGTCCATCGCCATGGCTGGCGCACTGGAACGCGCGCTCGAGCTTTCGGTGGCCTATGCACAGCAGCGGGTACAATTTGGACGCAAAATAGGCCAATTTCAGGCGATTCAGCAGGAGCTTGCGCGCTTTGCGGGCGAAGTGGCAGCGGCGGTCGCCGCCGCGTTGTCGACAGCCGGCGTGCTCGAGCGCCACGCGGTGGGAAAAGCCGGGCACGAGGATGTCATGCTTGCCGTTGCAACCGCAAAAATCCGTGTGGCACAGGCGGCGCATGAAGGCGCCCTGATTGCACACCAGGTGCACGGCGCGATCGGTGTTACCGACGAATACGCTCTTCATCACAGCACGCTCAGGCTGTGGGCATGGCGCGAGGAATTCGGCAACGAAGCCAAGTGGGCCATGGCGCTCGGCCGCGCAATACACGCGCGCGGGGCCGGCGAATTGTGGGCGACATTAACCAAAAACTAGCAGCCTGTCGGTCTTGCGTTGATGATATGAGCGATAGTGGTCATGGTAATCCAGTGGAACAGTGAAACGGGCGCTATGCGCTGCGAATGATTCGTGAGCGCACGGGTGCCTGCTCGTTCATGCTGCCATTGCCGTCATTCTTTTGATGTTCCGAGCCATCGTGACCAACGAACACTCCCCACGCACCGCCTCAAGACCGCGCAGTAGGAACTGCCGGAAGCTCATCACCGACTTGATGATGCCAAACACCGGCCGACCGTTTGCTTGCGAAGCGCGTAGCGCGCCCGCCCCTTGCGCGTCTTGACGCCGATGCTTCATGCGCGCCTCCGCGCTGGCAGGCTCGGCCAGTGGCGGCGGCTCGGTGAATCGGTCATCCCAGTGCGGGTGATGTTTATCGCGCCCTCCGGCAAGCAGCGGCTCGATCTTTGCCGCCCCGCAACTCTCGACGTTGGCCGCACTGAAGTAGCCGGTGTCGGCCAACAAATGCTTCACACGGCCCAGTTCTTCGGGAAGCTCGGCGAGTGCTTCGAGCATCGACTCGACCTGTTGCTTGTCGGTGGCCACCTGCGCCATGCCGGTGGCGACGATCAGCATGCTCTCGGTATCGACCGCGGCTTGCGCGTTGTAGCTCTGCTCGAAGCCCTTGCCGGTGGCGGGCATGATGCGCGAATCCGCATCGGTGAGTTTGATCTGGTCGCTCGGGCATACCTCGGGACTGGGCGGGGTCGGCGGTTTGCCGCGAGGTTTCTTTCCCGTGCGCGTGGTCTTCTCCTCGCGCGCTGTCATCTTCGCCTCAAAGTCGGCTTTCTCGCGCGCGTCCCGCTCGGCGGCGCGCGCCTCGATTTGCGCCTTGGCCTGCCGGATCGCCGCCAGACGCGCTTCGCGAAGAGCGAGTTCCTTCGGGATGCTCAAGCCCTTGGGCAGGGCTCCTGATCGGCTGCCTCCGCACGTGCGAACATCTCCTTCACCTCGGCTCCTAGTTGCGCCTCGATCTTTGCAGATTGAATCTGCATTTAAAGTAGTGGCGTGACATACAAAAACCTGCAACGCTTTTGCAACGGTGCTGTTATGCGCCATACAGCGTGGTAGAGCAAAATGGGCAACGGTCGGCGTTTAATTACATTAATAAAAACAATCGCTTGAAAATAAAACAATGGCTACGAACCAAGGGGTAGGGGGTTCGAATCCCTCCGGCCGCGCCAGTTGCATAAAAGGCCCGCGATTAACGTCGCGGGCCTTTTCTTTTGGGCTATCCGATTTTGTAGATTCTATGAGGGCTACTGGGCTACGGGGGCTTTGCATTATCTGAGCCGCGGGGCTTAACTCAGTGCCAACAATGCAGACTCAGGGGCCTTATCCAGTATTTTAAGAAGCGCCTTGGCAGCCCCTGTCGGGCAACGCTTGCCTTGTTCCCAATTACGAATGGTGTCGAGCGATACATCGATCCGCTGAGAGAACTCCAATTGGGTCAAACCCAGTCGTTTGCGCACCCTGCGCGCGAATTTGGCAGCATCCTGCAGAGCCTCGGCATCGTCAGTTTTTTGCTGCATCAGAATGTCAGCGTCTGTCGTGGCATCCAGCATCCGCAGATTGACTCTGCCCTTGGCTGACTTTCCAATACGAGCTGGATCAAGCTTCACGCGAATGGTCTTCATATTCCTTTACCTCCCGTTGATTGGCTTTACGGGCTGAGATGATTCGAATAACGGAGCTACGCACGGTGTAAGTTACAAAGAACAAGCGACCGTCGATCTGCCCCAGCATCTGATATCGATCTTCACCGTAGTCCCAACGGTGATCTTGTTTAATCTGGCGATTGGCATCGAGGAAGGCGTAAATGACATAGGCAAAATCGAATCCTCTTTGCGAAAAGCAGGCATTGCTTTTAGCTGGGTCCCATTCGAACTTCATGGTTTAGAGTAGTTCAATGAACTACTTTTGTCAAAGAAAGACAAAGCTTGTTTTTAACAGGTAAAACAATCGTTCTGCACCCTTGCCAGGGCTTACCATATTTTGTGACTACCACTTTAATTGCTGTCGTCGTCCCGGCGAAAGCCGGGACCCAGCCCCCATCCGTTTTATCGGTACGCACGCCCAATACGATGAGATTGACGCGCAGACAATATGAAGGAGATGACGATGAATATCAAACCGATCAAGACCAAGGCTGACCATCGCGCGGCTTTGAAGGATGTCGAGGCGCTGATGGGCGCTAAAGCGAATACCGCCGATGGTGAACGCCTTGACGTATTGGTGACGCTGATTGAGGCCTACGAGAGGAAGCACTTTCCGCTTGAACTGCCCGATCCGGTAGAGGCCATCAAATTCCAGATGGAGCAAAAGGGCCTGACCCCCAAGGATTTGGAACCGATGATCGGACGCTTAAATCGGGTTTACGAAATCTTTAACCATAAGCGCCCGCTGACTCTGAGAATGATCTGGAAGCTGCATCATGGGCTGGATATTCCCGCAGAGAGCCTGATTCGACAGCCGGATGAGCTGAGTGCGGCGTTGTGCATTGGTTTTTTCCCGGAATTTTCCCCTTGGGGCTAGGCCGAAATCCGGGGGGGGCGTTGAGAAAAATGATGGCGGTGCTTCTTCCCGGATTCCGCCCAACGGAAGTCCTCTTGGGGGACGGCCTGCATCTGTCGTGGCATCCAGCATCCGCAGATTGACTCTGCCCTTGGCTGACTTTCCAATACGAGCTGGATCAAGCTTCACGCGAATGGTCTTCATATTCCTTTACCTCCCGTTGATTGGCTTTACGGGCTGAGATGATTCGAATCACGGAACTGCGCACGGTATACGTCGCAAAGAACCTGGCGCCCGGCCGGGTGCCAGGCAGCGAAACGCGCCAAAATGGGGAGGGCGCTGTGTTCAACCCTTGCGGTCGCTTTCAATCCAAAGCAAGATGCGGAAAACCTGAGTTCAGGCATTCTGTGCCGCCTGTTCGAGCAGTCACAGTCGATTCAGTGTTCCCCGCGTAATCGAATCGAGCAATGTTTGAGGAAAACCCGACAGGACTTGGCGTGGAACCGGATCTCCGGGCGGCAAAAAAATGGCTCACTTTTTCTACTTTCTCCTCATGAGGTACCATTTTGCGTTCGGTGCCAATGGTATTGCTGAAGGCCCGTCAGAAGGCGAGATCGTGCCCAGCATGAGTCCGATCTCCCTTTCGGGCGAAAGTATATTATTGTTTGTTATCAATAATTTGAAGTGCGAATATCTGAGCGCCTACTGCCACCGGTGGCGAAGTGCTGCCGTTCGCCGCGGAGGCCGGTGCAGACCGGTAAGCCGATGAACAGGCAATCAGCCGTTTTGTCTGCTGGCCCAATTCCGCCCGGCGCGCTGGGAGTGATGTGGAAAACGGTGTCGGAGGATTGCAATCTCGCCTGTGACTATTGCTACTACAGCAGCTGCGGGGGGCGGCCGGGTCCGCGGCGCAGGCAGATAGACTCTGCGCTGCTTGAGAAAGCGATCTGCGAATACATGTCGCTCGCCCGGGGTGCCGCGGGTTTCGCATGGCAGGGCGGCGAGCCGCTGCTCGCCGGCCTCGAATTCTTCGAGCAAGTTGTCGCGCTGCAGGCGAAGCACGCGCCGCCCGGCACCACCATCGGCAACGCGCTCCAGACCAACGGCACTCTCATCACGGACGAGTGGGCGCGGTTCTTCCGAAAATACAATTTCCTGGTCGGCGTAAGCATCGATGGACCGCGCGAAATTCATGATGAGCACCGCGTCACGACCACCGGCAAGGGCAGCTTCGATTTGGTAATGCGCAAGATCAAGCACCTGCGCAATCACAATGTCGACTTCAATATCCTTACAGTCCTGCACCAGGGCAACGTGGACAAGCCGCGCGAGTTGTGGACGTTCTACCAGCGCGAAGGCTTCAATTACGTACAGTTTATTCCCGGGATGGACTTCCGCGCCCAGTCCCCGGACATGCCGCCGCGCTATCTGATCACCGCCGAGCAATATGGCAGGTTTCTCTGCGCGAGTTTCGACCTTTGGTACAACAACGGCGCACCGACGATGTCGGAGCGTTTTTTTGACCATGCGCTCAGCGTCTTCGCTGGTCGCAAAGCGGAGACGTGCAAATACGCGCGGACGTGCTCTCCGACGCTGGTCCTCGAGCAGAATGGCGACGCCTATCCGTGCGATTTCTACCTGAGCGCCGACCACCGTCTGGGCAATATCGGCAGCGATTCTCTGCACGAGATCTTCGGCAGCCCGGCATACCGCCGATTTAAGCGCCTCAAGGAGCAACTGCCCGAGCAATGCCGGCGCTGCAACCACCTCAACCTGTGTCACGGCGGCTGCCCGCGCAGCCGTACCTGGGACGGCAGTGGACACGCGACCGAACCTGATTACTTTTGCAGTGCATACCGCCAGTTTTTCGACCACGCACACGAACGCCTCACGCTGTTCGCCCGGCGCCTGCGCACGCAGTGGCTGATCGACTACACACGCAGCGGGCGGGAATGGCCGGGGCGGAACGAGGTGTGCACCTGTGGCAGCGGCGAAAAGTTCAAGCGCTGCTGTGCTCCGCTGCTGGCGGAACTGCAAAATGACTGAGGCTCAAATTGCGCATCAATCCCTTTCCGGAGAATTGAAATCATGACGCAAAAAACTTGCATCGTCACCGCCGTGCTGGCGGCATTTTGGCTTGCAACAGGGGCGGCGGCGCAGTCCTAACCGACAAGTTTTTCACGGACGAGACGCGGCGTATCGCGATCGCCGCTTACTATGGCCTTGTCTCGTTCCTGGACAGCAATGTGGGCCGGGTGCTGTCGGCGTTGGAAGCCAGCGGTGCAGCGGAGGATACGCTGATCATCTACACCAGCGATCACGGCGACAATCTGGGGGCGCGGGGACTGTGGGGAAAATCAACCATGTACGAGGAGTCGGTCGCCATACCGCTTGTACTGGCGGGGAAAGGCGTGCCTGCCGGCAAAGTTGTTCAGACCCCGGTACGCTTGGGTCAATGACGAGGACACCAAGCGCGCTTATGCAGCTTGATGGCGGCCTTGGCCGAGCGGAACGGCGCCCACGGATACGGGTTTACAACTTGGTGCAGTAAATGCGGATTGAATCTGCATTAAAAGTAGTGGCGTGACATACAAAACCTGCAACGCTTTTGCAACGGAACTGTGATGCGCCATAAAGAGCAGTGGTTCAAAATCAGCAAGGGTCGGCGTTAACATTAATTAAATAAAAACAATAAGATACAGTTTTTCCGTGGCTATGAACCAAGGGGTAGAGGGGCGAATCCCTCCGGCCGCGCCAGTTGCACAAAAGGTCCGCGATTATTTCGCGGGCCTTTTCTTTTGGGTCAGCAGATTTTGTAACCCTTGACCTGCCCCCGAAGGAAGTCACCTTGGGTGGAAGGCTAAAGGCCGTCCCCCGAGGGGTCTCCCCGGATTTCCCCCCAAGGGGACTTCCTTCGGGGCGCGCTTCGCTTCATCCGGGCTACAAGTGCGCTCCATCGGAGCTACGAGGGGCTTTTGATTTGAGTTGCCAGGATGAAGCAGCCGTGGTTTTGAAATATTCCGGCAGGTAAAACCCGTAGCCGCATCATGGGCTTGTGATAGCATCTGAAACGTCCGCGGTAACTCTCATTCATTAGAAAAAACGTATGTCGCGACTATTTATTTGTGCAATTCTAGGGTTGATGCTTGCGGGGAACCCGCTGTGGTCACAAGCTCAACTCCAATCCCAGGTGCGAACGGACGGCGGCATGCCCGTAGACACCACCGGCATGCCCGCCGGTATGCAGGGTGTGCCGCCGCTGCGGATGCCGGGATCGACGATCCCCAGCATCACCAACGCCCCGACCGACCCGCGCGAAGCGCAAGAGCGAGCCCGGGATGCTGCAGCGCAGAGCACAGCACCTTCCGCAGCACCTCCATCCGCGGGCGCAGAAAGTAACGAATTCCAGGAATTTGTTTTTCAGTCGCTGGGCCGCCCGCTGCCGATGTTCGGTCATAACCTTTTCAGTGGTGTGCCGTCGACCTTTGCGCCGGTGGACCGGGTGCCGGTCACCCCGGATTATGTGGTCGGGCCCGGTGACGAAGTGGTGATCCGTGCCTGGGGGCAGGTGGATATCGATTACCGCGCCACCATAGACCGCAATGGCGCGATCAATATTCCGCGCGTGGGCAACGTCAACGTGGCGGGCATTCAATATAAAGACCTTGAAGGTTTTCTGCGCACGGCGGTAGGCCGGGTGTTCCGCAACTTTGAAATGAATGTGACGCTGGGGCAGTTGCGCTCAATCCAGGTGTTTGTAGTGGGGCAGGCGCGGCGGCCGGGCAGTTACACCGTGAGTTCGCTGAGCACGCTGGTCAATGCGCTGTTTGCTTCGGGCGGACCGACCCCGCGCGGCTCGATGCGCGCGATCCAGCTCAAACGCGGCGACAAGGTGGTCACCGAGTTCGACTTTTACGACCTGCTGTTGAAGGGCGACAAATCCAAAGACGCCAAGCTGCTGCCCGGTGATGTGATCTACATCCCGCCGGTGGGCGGACTGGTGGCAATGACCGGCAGCGTTAATGAACCGGCGGTGTATGAGATCAAGTCAGGCGCGTCATTGAGTGCGATGATTGAGTTTGCAGGCGGATTCACAACTACCGCCGAAGGCAACAAAGCCACGGTGGAACGCATCGCCGACCGTAAGACACGCCAAGTTGAAGAATTCACCCTCGACAAAGCCGGCATGGCGCGCCCTTTGCGCGATGGTGATCTGGTGCGCATTTATGCGCTGATCCCCAAATTTGACAACGCCGTTACCTTGCGTGGCAGCGTGGCGAGACCGGGCCGCTTCCCGTGGCGCGACGGCCTGAGGGTGCGGGACATCATCCCTAACAAGGATGCGCTGATCAGCCCGGAATACTGGCAGCGCCAGAATGCTGCGCCGGCGACACGCAGCGTGGGGCAGGATCGTTTGCGGGTGGACGTCAAGCGCAGCTTTGACGAGATCAACTGGGATTACGCAGTCATCGAGCGACTCAATAACGAAGACCTTAGCACGCAGCTGATCCCGTTCAATCTGGGCAAGGCCATCCTGGAAGGCGACCCGACGAACAACCTGCCGCTGCGGGCGGGCGACGTGCTGACGGTGTTCTCCAAGCTGGACCTGACCGTGCCGACCGCCAAGCAGACCAAATACGTCAGGCTTGAAGGCGAATTTGCGGTGCCCGGCATTTACCAGATCCTGCCCGGTGAAACGCTGCGGCAACTGGTGGCCCGCGTCGGCGGAATATCGCCCAATGCTTACCTTTACGGGGCTGAATTCACCCGTGAGTCGACCCGAAAGTTCCAGCAAAAGCGCCTGGACGAAGCAGTTGACCAGATGGAGCGTGAAATCCAGCGGCAGGCATCTTCCGGCTCTGCCAGTGCGCTGTCCAAAGAAGAAGTGGAAAGTCTGAAGATTCAAGCCGAGACGCAGCGCCAGTTAGCGATGAAACTGCGGCAAGTGAAGGCCACGGGCCGCATTGTGCTGGAACTGCCGCGGGAGCAAGTGCAAGCCAGAGATTTTCCAGATCTGGTGCTGGACGACGGCGACCGGTTGTTGATCCCCGCGAAACCGTCAACGGTGAGCGTGGTGGGGGCAGTGTTCAATCAGAACGCCTTCATCCATCGGCCCGGACAGCGCCTATCGGATTACATGGCCCGCGCCGGCGGCCCGACCAAGGATGCGGATACCGGATCCATCTACGTGGTTAAAGCCGACGGCACGGTGGCGAGCCGCCGCCAGAGTGGCTGGCTGATCAGCGGATTCGAATCGGATCAGCTGATGCCGGGCGATACGGTTGTTGTGCCTGAGACGCTGGACCGCTTCCGCCTGACCAAGGAACTGAAAGACTGGTCGCAGATCTTCTACCAGTTTGCGCTGGGTGTGGCAGGGCTGAAAGTCCTGAAAGATCTTTAAATGACCTGTGGATTTACAGAAAAATGAATACTGACGTTGATCGAAATATGGAGGTTCAAAAAAGTGGCCAAGCAGTTAACTCGATTCTCGAGTTTGCTACTTTATTGAAAAAAAACAAACGAATACTGATTGTTGTCCCATTGGCGGCAACCGCAATATTTTTTTGTTTCAGCTTTGCTATTCCCAATAATTACACAGCATCATCGCGGTTTCTGCCCCCACAGCAAAATCAATCCAGTCCAGCAGCAATGCTGGCACAGATTGCTGGTGCGCCAGGCGCTAACATCGGCGGTGCTATCGGGTTGAAGAGCATGTCTGATTTGTATGTTGGTATGCTGAAAAGCAGGAAAATCGCTGATCAGCTTATTACTGGATTTGATCTGCTGAAAAAATATGATGTAAGTACGATGACTGATGCCCGAAAGATTCTGGCTTCAGATTCATTCTTTTCAAGTGGACGTGACGGCATCGTCAATGTTGAGGTTGAAGCAGAGGATCCGAATTTGGCAGCTGATATGGCAAATGCGTATGTTGCTGAACTTATAAAACTATCCAGTGAGTTGGCAATCACCGAAGCTGCACAGCGCCGTTTGTTTTTCGAAAAGCAACTTAAAGATGCCAAAGAATCTCTCGCAAAAGCGCAAATTGCGGCACGGGAGGCGCTTACCGATAATGGGATTGCGATTGTTGACGGGCAGGGCAAAGCAATGATCGAGGCTTCAGTTATGATCCGTGGGCAAATTACATTAAAAGAAGTGCAGATTGCATCCATGCAAGGGTATGCCACTGATCGCAATCCAGAGATTGTTCGATTACGACAAGAAGTCTCTTCATTGAAGAATCAGCTTTCGAAGTTAGAGGGCGATGTCGCAGTAAAACATATTGAAAAAACTGGAAATTCAAATCAAGCTGAAGGCTTTAGAAGCCTTTCTTTACTGAAGGAAGTTAAGTATAGCGAAACGCTTTTTGATTTGATGCTCAAGCAATACGAGCTTGCGCGGATTGATGAGGCCAAGGAAGGGGCGGTATTACAAGTCATTGATGTCGCTGTTGTGCCAGACAAGCGGTCCAGTCCGAAACGCATTATTGTGGCTTTGCTGGGCTTGGTGGTTGGTCTCTTCGCCGTTATTTTTTATTTGGTCGGTCGTGAGTGGGTCAATCGCATCAGTATGTCGGAAAATACAAAGGAAGCTTGGCTAAGTTTCGTGGGTCGAACTTCCTAAATCTTCCATAAGAACAAACATCGCAACAAATGCATCGCCTGTTGCGATTTTTTGTACCGATGACACGCCGGCTGCGCGGCATTCGCATTCCATAAATTCTATGGTTCGGTTGAAAAGTCATGTCCTTGGGCGGTTATAAAACTGGTTTTGACTTTATTTTATAAGGGCGTGTATGTGCGGCATTGCAGGGGTGTTTTCATATGCATCTTCGAGGCCGGTCCGTGAGGAAAGCCTCCTAGCTATGCGTGAGGCCATGATCCATCGTGGGCCAGATGGAGCGGGATTGTGGATGGCTGCCGATTCGCGAATTGGTTTGGCCCACCGGCGCCTTGCGATAGTTGATCTGAGTGAATCCGGTCGTCAGCCCATGAGCAACGAGGATGGTCTCGTCTGGGTGACATTCAACGGGGAAATTTACAACCATGCCGCGCTTCGCATTGACCTCCAGGGTGCAGGGCATCGATTCAGATCTGGGCATTGCGATACGGAAGTTATTGTTCACGGATACGAGCAATGGGGAATTGAGGGCCTGCTTGCGCGGTTGGACGGTGATTTTGCGTTCGGCTTATGGGATGGAAAAACTGAAACCCTCTTCCTGGCAAGAGACCAGATCGGGGTGAAGCCGGTCTACTTTTCCGATCAAAACGGAGTAATGATTTTTGCTTCGGAGATCAAGGCATTATTGAAACATCCGGATTGCCCGCGCGCCCTTGATCTGGAGTCCATGCAGAATTATTTGACATTTCTAACCACCCCTGCTCCGACGACGATGTTCAGGGGAATTCAGAAGCTTCCATCAGGTCATTACCTGTCGGTCCGGAAATCCGGCCAACCCCGCCAACCCCGCCTGTACCGCTACTGGGACGCGCTTCCAGGGCAATCCGAGCTCTCCCGTGAGGGCACCTCGCATGAAGAAGGGCAGTGCGTTTCGCTTGTTAATTCAAAGCTCCGGGGGGCAATTTCTAAGCGAATGATGTCTGACGTGCCGATGGGAGTCCTGCTGTCAGGTGGCATTGATTCTTCTGCAAACGTGGCGTTGATGTCCGAGGCTTCCAGTCAGCCTGTCAGAACATTCACTGTTGGCTTTGAGGGGGAGAGTGAATATAACGAGTTTGAGTATTCACGATTTGTTTCGCGGCAGTTCGGTACGGATCACCACGAGATATCCATCACTAAAGGAGATATGGAGGGATACCTGGACCAGCTCGTCAGGACACAAGACGAGCCTCTTGCCGACTGGGTATGCGTTCCGCTTTATTTCGTTTCCAAACTCGCCAGGGAAAACGGAGTCAAGGTCGTTCAGGTCGGTGAGGGTGCTGACGAAGAATTTTCCGGTTACGGGCACTACTTGAAATATTCGACGATGAACAGGAACTTATGGCGCCCGTTTCAGGCCATGCCGGCTTGGTTGAAGGATTTGACTGCCCGGATGGCAGGCGTTGCGGCACGCCGTGATCCGAGTTTCGAGCGGATGTCGGACTTCCTCGAACGTGCTGCGGGAGGCGGCGAGATGTTTTGGGGCGGCTCGGTGATCTATTGGGATAACTACAAACGAATGCTGATGACCGCCGCAGCCGAAAAATCGATTCATTTTGAGGGCAAGTCGGCGGGAATTGTCGATTCGCTTTTTTCAACTTATCCCAAGATCGCAGACGGGCAGGATTTCCTGAATCGGATGATTTATCTGGAGTTTAAGCTCCGTCTCCCCGAACTTCTGCTGATGCGTGTTGACAAGATTACGATGTCCAACTCTGTTGAGGCACGTGTCCCCTACCTTGACAAGTCCCTCGTGGAGTTGGCGATGGATATTCCAGCAAAACTAAAAGTAAGAGGAGGGGTTCCGAAATACATTCTAAAAAAAGCGGTACACGGATTGATCCCGGACTCAGTGATTCAGCGAAAGAAGATGGGTTTTAATGTTCCTATGGCGACGTGGTTGCGTGGCGATTTCGGCCGCCGTGCAGAGTCGGAAATACTTAACTCGTATTTTGTTCGTGACGGTTTGTTTTGTGCGGATTTTGTAAAGACAATTTTTCGTCAACACAGATCGGGCGTAAACCGGGCAATGCTTATCTGGGTGCTGTTCAATCTTGTCAAATGGCATGATTGCTGGTTCGAGCAACGTTGATGCGTCGCATCCGGAGATATCTCAGCAGAACTCTTGAGGCAGGCCCGCAAGCAACGCTTCAGATTCTTCGAGCCAGGTTGTCCGGCTATCTGCTCTGGCCATACTGTGCACTGGAGAGAGCGCTCACGAACAGTTCATCCCGTCACTCTGCGGTTATTCGAGCACTGGGGAAAACGTATTCATTTTTGCTTTTCACCGTCACTGGAGTGCCATTTGCCGCGAGGGTGGCTCCTGTTGAACTGCGGTTTATGAGCGTATTCAGCGAACGTTACGGTGCGGGAGACTCTGTTGAACGAGCGGACAACTTTGTGCGTGGAGAGGTTGAGATCCTGGGGTTGGGATTGCTTGATTGTGGCTATCCGCCTTGCTGGAACCGGGATTTCATTTCCGGCTCTGCTTGGGACGGAAAGTTCCACAAGCAGGTTGACTATGTCCGGTTAAATGTGCGTTGCGATGTAAAGGTTCCTTGGGAACTGAGTCGATTGCACTGTCTGACCTGGCTTGCACAAGCCTGGAGATCTACCGGGAAAAAGGAATACGTCGATTCCATTTTCCTGATCCTTCGTGATTGGCGTTTAAAGAATTCGTTTGGATATGGCGTGAATTGGACATGCTCGATGGAGGTTGCAATCAGGGCGCTAAATGTCCTTTGTTGCTTCTCGATAGTGCGGGAGCCGGCATCCGAGGAGTTCAAGGTATTGGTGGCGGATATGCTGTTTGAGCACTATTTGCATATGGATTTCAATCTGGAAATAAGTGATGTAAACGGAAACCATCTGCTGTTTGACCGCCTTGGGCTGGCGGTGATTGCGTGTGAAATTTTTGGTAAAGACAGCGCGCCGGCAGTCCGGCATGTCAGGAAGTTGTGCGAGGAAATCGGAGGCCAGTTCCAGCCCGATGGAGTCCATCTCGAGAATGCCACCGGCTATCAAAGGCTTATTGTGGAGGCGGTGCTATTTTTTGTTGCGTATTGCAAAGAGCGAGGCATCCAACTGCCTGAGCGTTGTTTACGGGTCGTAGGATTGAGCGTCGCTTTTCTTCAGGCTGTTCGCAGTCATGACGATGTCATTCCACTGTTCGGGGATTCCGACAGCGGTAATGTTTTTCAAATGTCCGGTGATTTCGGAAATTCGGCTGGCAGACTTCAGCAGTTTTTATCCGATTTCACCAATCAGGATGTATTTCAGGAAAGCCCGGCCACTGTTTCCGCGCACCAAGATGCGAAGAAGATCGGATTGATGCCGTTTGGGGAGGGTGGCTATTACGTAATGCGATCCAGGGCTTTGTTCGCTTGTATTAAAAGCGGAAAAAGTGGTTTGCGTGGTCGTGGAAGTCATGATCACAACGACCAACTGAGCTTTTTTCTGGAAGTTTTCGGTTTACCGCTCTTTATTGATCCGGGAACTCACAATTACACGCGTGATATCGACAGGCATGTGCTTGATCTAACAACTCGCAGGCACAACACGGTGATGATTCAACGGGAAGAGCAGCGCCCAATACTTATTGGGTCAACAACATACACAGTTCGCTCATCCGGTGGTGAATGCAGTCGTTTTTGTTGCGAGGGGGAAGCTGCGGTTTTTGAAGGGCGGGTTATTCAATCCGCCAACAGCTTTCATAACGGCGTCCATACGCGAAAGATCTCTGCGACAGTCAATTCTGATTTGGAGTGCCGTTTCCTAATAGAGGACAGGGTTAGTTGCGAGGCGAAAAGTGGCCGATTTTCTTGTGAAGCGACATTCTTCGTCCCTTTCGGCTGGAGCATAGTCAATTCCAAAGAGGAGGGGCGGACGAGTCTGAGCAAAGATGCTGTTCTCGTTGAGATAGAATCATCTGGTGCAGCCGGCACGCCAGTCATTGAGGAGGAGGAATACTCTCCAGAGTACGGAAAGGTTTGCCGTGGTTATGCGATCCGGTTCCCATTTGATGGGGCAGATTCTGCCGTGCTTACGACCAACATCATCTGCAGATCGCGAGATCTGTCAGTCCGGGCGACCCGCTCACATCCTGACTGATTCGAGAAGACGTTAATGGAGGTCAGTTTAACCATCAGTTTGGCCGTTTTAACGGGCGGAATTGTGCTTCGGCGACATTTGGTTGAGGCCGTGACAAATCCCGGCCCGGGCAATGCGGTAATCCTGATGTCGTTCTTGTATTTGGCCGGATGTGCGGTTCTGGTCTGGACCGTAGGCGGCGGGGCTGCCTTCATGGCGTCTGCGTGCGGGCTATTTTTTTTCCTGTACATATTGGCCTACTTTTTCACCTCAGTTGCGCTTGATCTTCGTATAAGGCCGCTCAAGCTCGATTGGAAACCGATGGGAGAAGAAAGAACGGCTTATGCCATTAAGGTTTGGATGTTTTTCCTGTTTTTCGTGCTGCTGGTCGGCGCCGCGGTGATTTGGAGCGGCGGTCTAAATCTGATTCTGGCTTTGTACAACTTTCTGGTAGTAGGTGATATCGAGGTCTCTGTAGGCGAGTTGAGGACCGCATTTGCGTCCGGCGAGGAAAGATGGGTGGGGCCGGGCTATATGAAGCAGCTTCGCGACATCCTTTTGCCATTATCGCTGCTGCTTCTGATTTATTCGGTTCCACGCAGCGGAATTAAGACGATTCTATTGTCATTTTTTCTGATTCCGTCGGTTTTCCTGTTGATGCTTTCTTCAGGTGAGCGTGCACCAATTGTTCTGCTCACGATTGCCCTGATTCATGCTGCCCGGCGAGCCAGCGTATCGGGATACATGAGCAAAAATTCCGGAATCGTGCAAACGTTGATTTTGGTCGCATTAGCCTCTGCGGTGTTTGCTTCATTGACTGCTTCATTTGTCAGCAGGGGATACGGTGATCAATCTTTTATCTGGATATTCATTGAGCGTATTGTTACGCGTGCACCAGAGGAAAACCTGCTTGGTATTGATGTATGGAGTCACGGTGCTCCTTACCCTGGTGCAGGATGGTTTTCGGAGTTGATGTCTGTTGTGCCGGGAACTCAGGTTACTCTTAGCGGAATCATCCATGAGTTTCTTGGGGGTGGAGTAGGCAACTCTGTTCTCGGACTGTGGATCGACGTTTATTACAATTTTGGATGGGTCACGGGTGGTGTGGTATCAGTCATCCTCGGGGTATTGTTGGCGTTTTTTAATCACTGGGTAAATATAACTAGAGCGGTTTCTCCGGCATGCGATTTGTGCGGGTTGTGGATTTCGATTTGCATGCTGTGGGTCATTTCCCCATTTGCGTTCCTGCTTTACGGGCCTTTTGTGCTCTCCAGCCTGCTTATTCTGCTGGCTTGGTGGACCGGGGGCGGCCATGCATCGAGTAAGTAATGCATTTCCGTTCGCTTGCGTTTTCCGGGAAATCCTTGTCGCTTACCTTTTTCGGGTTTAGCTAGGCAAGCCGCGGATCATGTCCATTTTTTCTGACATCCGAGAATCTGAACGCGAGGCGGTTTGGGACCGATCGCTTTTCGCGCTCGCCAGATTTTTTGCACCAACCCAAAGTGTCATCATGTTTTTGGTTATCGGCCATTATTTTGGCGTTCTCGCAATAGCGGACTACACATATGCGCTTGTGGTCTGCGCACCCCTTTATTTTTTGTTCAACTACAGCGCCGGTTACTACTTGATGTCGCTAATGAGCGCGCACGCCTTCAGTGGAGCTTTTTTTTACTGGCGTGTAATGACAGCGCTTTTGAGTTTGGCTCTGGTGGCGATTGTGCCGCTCATGTTCTTTTCTACGCAAAGCAATGTGATTTTCGGATTGTGGATGATCAAGGTCGGGGAGATCTTGATTGAGCCGGTTACCACGCATTTTGCACTTTTAAAAAAGGAATCAGGGAGAGGTAAAACCTATTTCCGGATCGAATTCCTTAGATTCGCTGCAGCACAGTTGGCCTGTTGGATTTCAATACTGCTGTTAAAAAAGGGTCTGGTTGCACTACTGGTTCTGAATGGTGCCGTGAGCGTATTTTTAAGTTTTTATTTTCTTCTGGCTATCCCGAAGTGGAGGTTGTTTTCTTGGCATCGACAGCATTTCATGCTTTCGACGTCAAGAATTTACGGCACCTCCTTGCCGATGACTTTGTCCGGTGCACTGCTCGCATTCCTGATCGGACTGCCGCGCCTGGTAAGTGAGGTGGCCATGACCGATACGGAGCAGGCGACATTCGGTCTAGCCCATGTTTCTGTCGCATTCTCCGGGATACTTTTCAATGCGATCTGGCTCGGGAAAGTCGGTGAAGTATTGCGGAGGATTCGTGCCGACAATCTCGGTGATGCGATTCGCTTGATGCGCTCCCTGACGTTCTTATTTTTCGGTCTACTTTTTGCATTGAGTGTTCTGATATTGCTGGTTCATAAGCCTATTCTGCATGTATTCAATGTGCCATTGGAAAGTCAATTCCTGTTCCCCGGTATGTTCCTGTTGCTTGGATCCCAGCACGTGATCAGTGGTTACCGGGATTTGCTTAAATTCACCGGAGGTCCATGGATGGAATTCAGAATACTCGTTCTGGCGCTTTTTTTCGGACTTTCAGTTTATTCAATTATCGATTTTACGTTTCCCGGGAAGTGGGTTCATTCAGTCTCGGGAATGGTGCTCGCTGTGGTGATCGTGCAGTTTTATTCGGCTCATCATTATTTGGCGTTGACTCTTAAAAATAGATATCCTGAGAGAAGAATTTGAGAGAAATCGAAAAGAAATGTGATGAGCCGGGTCGGATGCGTGGTACGGGTGTATTTGTCAGGATGGCTGCCAGGCCGATCCCCCGGGTTACACGGATGATGCAGGTGGCCCGGGACATGGGGTTCAACTGCATTTTTGTCGGAGCATTCAGGGAGAAAGGGCTGCCCGTTAATGATGGCTGGAGTGGCATGCCTATTGTCCGGGTAGGACCATATTTTCCGCTGTTGAACGGTCGTCGCCTTTTTCTTTATGTGACGTCGGTTTTACGTTTCTGGATTTCGGTAATTCGTGAATTGCCCAGGCTGAATCCGTCTTTCGTGCATGCATCGGATTTTGAGGCGGCGGTTCCATGTGTCATATACGGCTTTTTATGGAGGCGTAAGGTAGTCTTCAATATTCACGACAATCTTGCCGCGAGATACTCCCTGGGAGTTGCGGTCGCCGGATTGTTGAACATTTTCGAGGGCGTTTTGGCTGCGTCAAGTGATGTCACGGTTGTTCCGGAGCAGTTCCGCAAGAAGCTGTTGCCGAAATGGGCGCAAGGAAGCGTCATTATCGTCAGGAACAGCCCGGTTGATCCCGGAGTTCAGCAACCTGTTCCTTACACCGGAAGGCCCAGAATAATGTTCGCGGGATGGCTTGACCGCGGCCGGGGTTTGGGGGAGTTGATCAAGCTGGCATTAGCAGGAACGATTGATTTGATCGTCGCTGGAGAAGGGGATTCCCGGCTTATTGCTGAACTGCAATCGGCGCATGGAGTGGAGTATCTGGGTTTCTTGGGGCATGACGATGTCATGGAAGAAACCCGAAAATGCAATTTCGTCGCTGCGTTTTATGATCCGGTCAGGCCAATTAACCGATTAGCTGCATCCAATAAAATCGCTGAAGCCCTGGCTTTGGGAATGCCGATTCTGGTCAATGTGGAAATGGAGATTTCGGGCATCCTGAAATCTGCGGATTGTGCTGTCCTTTTGCCTTACCCTGAGTTGTCTAATCTGACGGAACACATAAGGCAATCGGTTGGCTCAGAGGGGCGGTATCATGAAATGTGCGCCAATGCGAGGCGCTTGTATGAGAGGGAGTACGATTGGGGGATGGTTAGAAAATCCATGCTTTCCGTTTACCACGCAATAGGCATTTCAGAATGAGTATTGACTATCTGAGGTCCCCGCCGCTTTACAAGATTGCAAAAGTATTGAGGTATTGTCGTTTATACGGTCCTGCGCGCACTTATGTAAAAATTATCGCCCAACTGCACATGCGGCAGGAAGGGGAGAGATTAACCGAGACCTGGGTGAACAGCGGCGTTGGTGATTCAAAAAGCAAGAACATCGCCATCGTAGGATGCGGAAACTTTTCTTTTTCCAACATCGCCTATTACGCCACCAAGAACTCCGGTTCTGCACTCAGGGCGGTTTATGACACCAATGGTGCCAGAGCGGTATCTCTTTGCCGGGCATACAAGGGCTTGTATGCGGCGTCCCGTCCTGAAGAAATCTTTGCTGATCCCGGCGTCTCAATTGTGTTTATAGCTTCTAATCACGCCTCTCATGCGAAGTATGCTGTCAATGCGATTGAGTCGGGAAAGATTGTTCATATTGAGAAGCCGCATGTCGTTAATACGGACGATCTTGATGCGCTCATGGGGGCCGCACGCAGGTTTGAAAAGTCACCGATTTATCTTGGATTCAATCGTCCGTTCAGCAATCATTTTCTGAGAATTCAAGAGGCGCTCAATTTGGAAAGCGGCCCGCTGATGATTAACTGGTTTATTGCAGGACATCAGATCGATGATGATCACTGGTATTTCAAGGAATCTGAGGGGGGGCGAGTACTGGGAAACCTGTGTCACTGGACTGACCTGTCGCTACGGATGGTTGGATTTGAAGCGGCTTTTCCAATCCAGGTGACACCGGGAAGTCCTGCAAACGCGAAATCCGATTTTGCGCTTACCTTCAATTTTGCAGATGGATCAGTTTGTTCAATCACATTTTCGGCCAAGGGACACACTTTCGAAGGGGTCAGGGAGTATTTGAACGTCCATAAAGGCAACACGTTGCTTTCAATGCGGGATTTTCATGAACTTGCCATTGACCGGGGGAGTAAACGGAGTTCGTATAAATCGTTTTTTCGGGATCATGGTCACAAGCGCAGCGTTTTGAGAAGCATTCTCGGCATGCCATCAGTTCCGTTACGCGAAGTAGAAATGACCGCAAAGCTGTTTCTGGCGGCAAAGCAGGCACTTTTTGAGCAGCGAAAAATAACCGTGACCTGATCCAACTTTGATCAAGTGGTCGAACTGTTTCCGGTGTAGCACATATGCTCCCGCAATCCGACAGGGCACGAAACAAATGGTGTCGATGAAGGCGGGCGGTGACCGCTACGAATTAATTGACCTCGTAAGAGTTTGCGCGGCTTGTATGGTCATGTTTTATCACTATTTGTTTCGTGGCTGGTAGCGAGGCGAGTTTTTTGCAACTGCATTTGAAGTCGTCTGTCCAGATGACATTCGGGGAGATGATTGTTAATGAGTCTCTGTTCCAGCAGTTTTCCGGTTGAAAATTGTAGATGGGGTTTACTGGACCCTTGCGCGTGAGTTGATATTTTATGGAATGATTTTTGTTTTCTGATACCCAATAAAATCAGGATGTTTGAAAAGTTCGTCAGGATATGGTTGGCAGCCAGTGCGTTGTTGATCTTTTATGAGGTGAACAAATACATCATTTATTCATTAAATGCCGATTACAGCGGGTATTTTTCATTTGGGACATCAGTATATTTTGTGCTCAGACACGGATTCACCCGGGCCAGAGGGGCCCTCGTTATGTTCTCGATTTTCATGATGCATTTTCAGGGGGTACTTGAAGCATCAAGAATAGAGTCCAGTGCCGGGCTCCCGCATTCCGCTGAATGGTTGATTCTGTTCAACTCAATCGTTGTGATGGGGTTTTTCTGCGTGCTCTTCAAGACGATACCATTGGGAAAATTCGGGGCTGTTGCGACGGCTTTGGGGCTGGTTAGTTATCCCCTGCATCTCTTGCACGCACTTATCGGTTATGTTTTTCTGGATCGATTCCTTGATGATGCGAACGAATATCTGATCATTCCGTTATGCGTAGTGACGGTTTTTCTCATGTCCTGTGCATTAACATATATGTGGGAACGTCCTGTCCTGAATGCGCTGCGACCGTGGGTGTACAAGATCCTTCGGGCCGATTGAACTCCCGGATAAAAGCAAATCAGTAACTAGAAAGACAAAGAATCGCCATGAAGCAACTGTTGCAGGACATGAAGCATGGAAAGACCATGCTTGTTAATTCTCCTACGTCGCATGCCGGTAAAGGGGAACTCCTCGTTCTTTCGTCGGTTTCCCTGATTTCGTCCGGAACCGAGCGCATGCTGGTCGGATTCGGTAAAGCGTCATACCTGGAGAAGGCAAGGCAACAGCCTGAGAAGGTTCGAATGGTGTTGGACAAAATCCGGTCCGATGGGCTGCTGGCGACAATCGAGACGGTGCAATCCAAACTCGCGCAGCCGGTGCCGCTGGGATATTGCAATGTTGGTGTTGTGGCCGAGGCGGGCGAGGGCGTTTCCGGGTATCGGCCTGGAGACCGCGTGGTCTCAAACGGGCCTCATGCCGACGTGGTGAAAGTGCCCAAAAATCTTTGCGCCCGCGTACCCGATTCTGTGGGTGACGAGGAGGCTGTGTTCACCGTCTTGGCGAGTATCGGGCTGCAGGGAATACGTCTGGCGGCCCCCACATTGGGAGAGGCGTTTGTAGTAACCGGGGCCGGACTTATCGGGTTACTGACGGTCCAGCTGTTGCGGGCGCATGGGTGCCGTGTCCTCGCAATCGACTATGATGACTCAAAACTGGAACTTGCAAAACGGTTCGGGGCGCAAATCTGCAATATTGGTTCCGGTGATGATCCCTTGGTAGCTGCAGCGGAATTCAGCCGCGGGAGGGGTGTTGATGGCGTACTCATTACTGCAAGCACCCAGTCCTCCGAGCCTGTGACGCAGGCGGCACGGATGTGCAGAAAGCGCGGGCGAATTATTCTTGTCGGTGTAGCAGGATTGGAGATCAATCGGTCAGATTTTTACGAAAAGGAGCTTACGTTTCAGGTCAGTTGTTCTTATGGCCCCGGCCGCTACGACCCGAGCTATGAGGGGGGCGGGCATGACTATCCCTTAGGATTTGTTCGTTGGACCGAGCAGAGGAATTTTGAAGCAGTTCTCGACATGATGGCTTCCGGACAGCTTGACGTTAAGCCTCTGGTGTCTCACCGGTTTGACTTCGAGGAGGCGACCAAAGCCTACGATTCTTTGATGAACGATAAAACGGGCTTGGGTACTTTGCTGAAATACAACTCGCCACACGCACAAAGGGTTGTCGACAGGGTTGCCTTGAGCGCCGATTCGAAAGCGCCTTTCAGGAAGGATGAGGCGGTTGTCGGCTTCATCGGTGCCGGAAACTATGCCTCACGCATGCTTATTCCTGCTTTCAAAAAGGCTGGAGCCCAATTCCATACCATCGTTACTAACGGCGGAATTAATGGTGTGATTCACGGGAACACGGCCGGATTCGCGGAAGCCTCTACGGACGTGGCTGGAATGCTGGGTAATCAGGCGATTAATACGGTGGTTATCGTTACCCGACACGATTCTCATTCGAAGTTGGTTAGCAGTGCGTTGGCTTCACGGAAGCATGTGTTTGTTGAGAAGCCGCTGGCCATTGATTTTGGCGGTCTTGAAGATGTAAGACGGACATTCCTTTCGGCAAAGGCATCTGATGGCAATGGCGCTCCGCAGTTGATGGTCGGTTTCAATCGCAGATTTTCGCCGCATGCGTTGAAAATTAAAGAACTGCTGGGTTCGATAAATACCGCGAAATCATTCGTTGTCACCGTCAATGCCGGGGAAATTCCGGATAATCACTGGACTCAGGACAACCTGATCGGCGGCGGCCGAATTATCGGAGAGGGTTGCCATTTCGTTGATCTGTTGCGATTTCTCGCTGGTAATCCGGTCACTTCCGTGCAGGCGCGATGCCTGGGCGGGACAGGGGGCATTACCGAAGACAAGGCTGCGATTACGCTGGGTTTTCGCGATG
Organism: Burkholderiales bacterium; assembly: GCA_022841375.1. Classification (GTDB taxonomy): domain Bacteria; phylum Pseudomonadota; class Gammaproteobacteria; order Burkholderiales; family SG8-41. The sequence goes on along the minus strand of JALHRQ010000021.1, from coordinate 18,709 downwards.
GTTCGTTTGGAACAATACTTTATCTTGCCAACGGGTCTCCACGTTTCCCGAAGGAGCGTATCGAGGTCTTTGCGACGGGGCGCGTATTGCAGCTTGATAACTTCCGGAACCTCACCGGCTATGGTTGGCCGGGTTTCAGCGAGTTGAAATTGTGGCGACAGGACAAGGGGCAGAATAATTGCGCAGCGGCTTTCCTGAGGTCGATAGAAACCGGTGAGCCGGCAATCCCAGTTGACGAGATTTTTGAGGTTTCGGAGGTAACTTTGCGCATAGCTGAAATTCTTCGCGGTCAAACTGCGGCATGAGCTTCCTTACTGAATGGATGGATCGCAAGTGGTATCCGGGGGTTGTCCGCAACTGGGACGATGCCATTTTTCGTCAGAGAATACTCAGCCGTATTAGGCCGGATCATATCGTGCTGGATCTGGGCGCAGGGGCGGGTATTGTGACGGAGATGAATTTCAAAGGTCTTGCATCGAAAGTGTATGGTGTTGATTTGGATCCTAGGGTTGTTTCCAACCCTTTTCTGGATGAAGGTCGAATTTCTGACGCCGGTGCAATCCCCTTTAGCGACAGTCAGTTTGACATTGTCTTTTCGGACAATGTTCTTGAGCATCTGGAGCATCCGCTGCATGTATTCATGGAAATAGAACGTGTTTTGAAACCAGGAGGCGTGTTCTTGTTCAAGACACCAAATAGATGGCATTACATGCCTACAATTGCCCGATTTACCCCTCATGGGTTTCATCAATTTGTGAATAAAATTCGCGGCAGAGCCGTGGTGGATACGTTTCCGACTCAGTATCGTGCCAATTCAAAGTCGGATATTCGGCGGTTAGCGCTACAGACAGGGTTCATGTTGGAATCCCTCGAGAGAATAGAAGGGCGCCCTGAATATTTGCGAATGACTGGCTTTACCTATTTGATGGGTGCTGCCTATGAGCGGTTGGTTAATACAAGCTCTGTTTTTGAAGTATTTCGTGTCTTACTTATCGGAATACTAAGAAAATCACAAAACTAGACCCTTTATCGATTTATGAGAAATAAAGCGGTCTTGTATTGGGAAACACTAAGACATCTAAAGGCAGTCCAGTTCTATGGGCGCGCCTGGTTTCGTTTGGTGACACCACGTCCAGATCTGGCGCCCGCGCCAGCAACACGGGCGTGCAGTGGGCTCTGGACTGTGTCGGCCCAGCGCAATATCAAACTGATCGATAAATCAGAGTTCCAGTTTCTGGGGAAACGAGGGCAGTTGCACGAGATAGGTTGGGATGGTCCGCAACGGGAAAAATTGTGGCGCTACAATCAGCATTATTTTGATGACCTTAATGCCGCGCAGGCACCAGATCGGGTGGATTGGCATAAGGCGTTGTTGGCGGAATGGGTGGCGCGTAATCCTCCGGGCCAGGGAACTGCATGGGAACCATACCCGACTTCGTTACGGGTCGTTAACTGGGTAAAGTGGGCTTTGGCCGGTAACGTGTTGACAGACGCATGCTTACACAGTCTTGCTGTGCAGGTGCGTTGGTTAGGGCGGCGGCTGGAATTTCATCTCTTGGGCAACCACTTGTTCTCCAATGCCAAGGCTCTGGTGTTTGCTGGATTATTTTTTGACAGTCCTGAGGCGGATGCTTGGATCCACCAGGGGATGACTATTTTGGCGCGTGAATTGCCCGAACAGATACTCGATGATGGCGCACAATTCGAGCGCAGCACCATGTATCACGCGCTCGCATTCGAAGACTTGTTGGATCTGATCAACGTCACAAGAGTCTATTCCGATGCCATACCCGAGCGGTGGCGACGCCTCGTAGAAGTGTTGCCTGAACAGGCGCAGCGTATGTCCGCATGGCTTGAATGTATGTGTCATCCGGATGGCGAAATCGCGCTGTTCAACGATGCTGCTTTTGGTGTTGCTCCAGCACCAGTAGAGTTGCGCCGCCATGCTTTGGCAGTGGCCGGAATCAGGCCGCAAAGCTTGGCAACCGGTGATGCCCTCCGCGTTGTGCATTTGCGACCGAGCGGCTATATCCGTGCGGATACTTCGGAGGCAGCGCTGATCGTCGATGTGGCGCCGATTGGACCCGATTATCTTCCGGGGCACGCACATGCAGACACCTTGTCTTTTGAATTATCTATTTATAAACAAAGGGTTATAGTTAACGGCGGCATTTCTCAATACGGGAAAGGCTCTGCGCGCGACGCCGAGCGCGGTACGCCAGCGCATAGCACGGTTACCGTCAACGGGGAAAACTCATCCGAAGTCTGGGCGGGTTTTCGCGTTGCGCGGCGCGCTCGACCGTTTGACCTGTCAGTAACGCAAGATCAGGAGACGCTGCGTATATCGTGTGCCCATGATGGTTACAAGCGCTTGCCAGGCCAACCCGTACATCGCCGGACTTGGAACTTGTCCTCGAACTGCTTGCAGATTAAAGACCATGTGGAAGGCGCTTTTGAGTCCGCTGTGGCGCGATTTCACTTGCATCCGAATGTGATTTGCACTGTCGATGCATCAGGTGACTCAGGCCAACTTGGCTTGTCTGATGGGCATGAGATTCGCTGGAGAGCGACTGGTGGCGCCGTGCAATTGGAGCCGAGCTTTTATTGTCCTGAGTTCGGTCGCCGCGAGCCAACACAATGCATTTCCATTGCGCTCGACGGTGAGTCAGCCGCCATAACGCTGGAATGGTAGTAGGGGCCTTTCGGTGCACATTCTGTTCCTGAGCGATAATTTTCCACCGGAAACCAATGCACCGGCTTCGCGCACCTATGAGCATGCTCGCAGATGGGTTGCGGCCGGGCATCATGTAACGGTCATTACAGGGGCTCCAAATTTCCCCAGTGGAAAAGTTCATGCGGGTTACCGCAATTGTCTTTGGTCGCGAGAAAAAATGGATGGAATTGCTGTCCTTAGGGTGTGGACGTATATCACAGCAAATGAGGGTTTCGTTCGCAGGTCTCTGGATTACATCAGCTTCATGGTAACTGCGACGCTAGCGGCACCGTTTGTTAAGCGCCCGGATATCATTGTGGCGACATCACCGCAGTTCTTTACGCCATGTGCGGGTTGGGTGGTGTCGTTGCTGCGGCGGCGCCCGTTTGTTTTTGAATTGCGTGACCTTTGGCCGGATTCTATTGTGGCAGTTGGCGCCATGCGAGAGACGCGGGTGATCGGTTGGCTGCGGCGATTGGAATACTTCCTGTATCGTCGGGCGACACGCATCATTTGCGTGACGCAGTCCTTTCGTAGAATACTCACCGCCAACGGCATTGATCCTGAAAAAATTGCCGTAGTCCCGAATGGCGTTGACCTTGAAACTTATATACCAGGTCCGAAGCCACAGGATCTGGCACTACGCATGGGTGTGGAGGGGAAATTCGTTGCGGCATATGTCGGTACGGTTGGCATGGCGCACGGTATCGGAACATTACTGGAGGCCGCGAGATTATTGCAGGGCCGATCAGACATCGCATTCGTCATCGTAGGTACGGGCGCTCAACAGGAGGCGCTGGCCAATCAGGCGCGACGAGACGGTTTGTCCAATGTTACTTTTGTGGGGGCAGTCAGCAAACTGGAGGTTCGCGACTATTGGCGTCTCTGTGATGCTGCGATCGTGCTGTTGCGCGATTCGCCGTTATTTCGCCATGTACTCCCGTCAAAAATGTTTGAAGCCATGGGTATGGCGCGTCCGATTGTGTTGGGGGTGCAAGGCGAGAGCGCAGATCTCCTCGCCAAGGCCGGTTCTGGTATAACCATTCCGCCAGAGAGCGCTTCGGCACTTGTCGATGCACTGGTGCTCCTGGCGGATGATCCAGAGCTGGTGCGGGAATTAGGCGCACGTGGTCGGGAGTTTGTTCAGATGCGCTTTGATCGCAATGAATTAGCCGTGCGTATGCTGGAAGAGTTTAAAAAATAATTTAAAACAACAACTTATAGTTTGATTATGTCATTGAGCGGCGATGAGGGAAAAATAAAAAAACGGGTGATGCTGGCATTCGGCACCCGGCCCGAGGCGATCAAAATAGCACCGCTGGTTCATGCACTTGCCGCAAAGCCTGAGCAATTCGATGTGCAGGTTTGTGTAACTGCACAACACCGGGAGATGCTCGACCAGGTGCTCAAGGTTTTTGACATTGTGCCGGACATAGACCTCAACTTGATGCGGCCGGGGCAGGATCTTTTCGATGTGACAGCCTCCGTTTTGCTGGGCATGCGGGATGTATTACGCGAGCATCGTCCGGATGTACTTCTGGTCCATGGCGATACCACGACCACGTTGTCTGCTTCGATGGCGGCGTTTTATCTGGGCGTTCCGATAGGGCACGTAGAAGCCGGGCTGCGCACTTATGATTTGACGGCGCCTTTCCCCGAGGAATTTAATCGCCAGGTGGCAAGTCGGGTCACGCGCTGGCATTTTGCGCCAACTGAAGTCAGCCGTCAGAACCTGCTGGCTGAACGCGTGCCGGAGTCGCAGATCATCGTAACTGGGAATACCGTGATTGACTCGCTGTTCTGGGTATTGGGGAGGATTGAGTCGGATTCCGCACGACAGGCATCTGTGTCGTTATTTCTGGACCAGAAACTCCCTTTTGATTGGAAGAGGGAGCGCTTCGTGCTGATTACCGGGCACCGTCGCGAGAATTTCGGTGATGGATTTCTCCAAATTTGTGAAGCGCTCAAGATTTTGGCTGGACAGTATCCCAGTGTTCGGTTTGTATACCCAGTCCACTTGAATCCCAATGTGCAAAAGCCGGTGATGGATATTCTTGCAAACGTGTCGAATGTCCACCTCACAGAGCCACTGGATTACGAGCCATTTGTGTACTTATTGAAACATTGTCATTTGGTCCTGACCGATAGCGGTGGTATTCAGGAAGAAGCGCCTAGCCTTGGCAAGCCGGTACTCGTGATGCGCGAAGTGACCGAGAGACCTGAGGCTATTGCGGCAGGGACTGTCCGGTTGGTCGGGGCTGATCGGGAGCGCATTGTGACATCGGTCGCCGAGTTACTGGACGACGAATCAAGTTACCGGGTAATGGCGCGAGCACACAATCCGTACGGCGACGGTAAAGCATGTCAAAGAATTGTAGATACATTGAGGTTGATTTAAATGCAAAAGACTGTTTGTATCTTGGGGCTGGGTTATATCGGACTGCCAACCGCAGCACTGCTGGCCGGGAATGGCTATCAGGTGGTCGGTGTCGACGTAAATGAGCAGGCGGTGGAAACTATTAACCAGGGCCGCATCCATATTGTTGAGCCGGATTTAGATGCCTATGTGCGTTCGGCTGTAGCTGCTGGGCGGTTGAAGGCATACACCACACCTCAGCCAAGCGGCATATATATGATCTGTGTGCCGACGCCGTTTCACGAAGGCGATGGTATTCCGCAACCCAATGTTGATTATGTGTTGGCGGCGACTCGTAGCATCGCGGGTTTCATTAAGACTGGCGATATGGTTATCCTGGAGTCCACTTCGCCCGTGGGTACAACGCTGCAGGTTTCAGACGTAATCAGGCAGGCCGGTGTGGATGTATCCAGAATTCATATTGCGTATTGCCCGGAGCGCGTCTTGCCCGGAAAAATAATGACTGAGTTGGTCGAGAACGATCGAGTGGTCGGTGGTTTGACTCCCGAGGCGACCAAGGCAGTTAGCAATTTTTACAGAACATTCGTGCGTGGTGATGTGCTCGAGACGGACGCCAAAACTGCCGAGATGTGCAAACTCACGGAAAACAGCTTTCGTGACGTGAACATTGCTTTTGCCAACGAGCTTTCGCTCATCTGCGCCAAGGAAGGCATTAATATCTGGAACCTGATCCAGCTCGCCAACCGCCACCCGCGTGTAAATATTTTGCAGCCAGGTGCGGGCGTGGGAGGGCATTGCATTGCTGTGGATCCATGGTTCATCGTGGCCCGGGATCCTGAGAATTCGCGTTTGATACGGACTGCGCGCGAAGTGAATAACTTTAAAACGGTTTGGGCTATTGACCGAATCAAGATTGCGGTAGCCGATGTTTCTGCGCGGACGGGGCGCAAGCCAAAGGTGGCTTGTCTGGGTCTTGCATTTAAACCAGATATTGACGATCTGCGTGAATCGCCGGCTGTCCATATTGCTGAATCACTGCTGGCACAGGGGTATGACGTTATTGCAGTCGAGCCCAACATTGAAACTCACCCGGTGTTTCAATTGCAGACATTGGAAGACGCAATCGCAACAGCTGATGTTTTTGCCCTATTAGTTAAACATCGTCAGTTTTCAGAAAATATTGTCAAAAAGAGCCTAGCCAAACTAAACGCCTTAGATTTTTGCGGCGCGATGAACTGATTATTTTGTATTGGATTCGCATCCTCAGTTCAAAGCTGCTTAAGTCTTGATCATCCATTTCAAGGTACGTCGGCTTGTTATACGGCGGTAAAGCCATACATAAGCCACACCAAACAACCCTGCACAGACCAACAACCCATCAGTCCGGTCCCATACCAGCAATGCAGGCAGCATCAGCAGGGCAATGAGCGGGATCAGGTACGGTGCCACTGCACTGTTGCGGCGATGCTGGTCAACGGATTTTTTTGAACCAACGCTACGACGGATCAATCGACTGTAAACCAGTTGATGCAAGTGCATCGCATCCGGCTGACCGACCTGACGCCGGCGCACGATTTTTCGCCTGTACATTGAAAACACTGTCTCCATGATTGGGTAGGCCATAATTACCAGCGGGAACCACGGCGACACCTCCGGATTTCGCACTACCAGCAGCACCCCCAGTTCGGCCAGCCAAAAGCCCACGAGGTAAGCGCCACCGTCACCCAGAAAGATCCGCCCCCCCGGCCAGTTCCACACTAAGAATCCCACCAAGGCCCCCAGCATGGTTAGGCTGGCGAGCAACACCACCTGATCACCGACTTGTAATGAAACCCATGTCAGCGCTGCCAATGCAATGATTGAGTAGGCGGCGGCGAGACCGTTGTAACCATCGATGATATTCATCGCGTTGGCTACACCGCCCACCGCAAAAGCGGTGAACGCAATAGCGAAAAGCGGCCAGTATTGCAGCAGGTCGTCCAAGCCTGGTATATCCAGGCGGATGAGTGTTGCGCCTACAAGTATCGAGGCCAGCCCCCCGGCGCTTATCGTCAACAGCAGTCTTGCTAATACCCCTACTTTTTTTGTCAGATCCTCCGCGAACCCGCCGCCAAACGCCGGCAAGGCAGCAAGTGCCAGCAGGGCAAACCCTTCCACCGAATAGGCTTCACGCAGTCCGGCTGCGTTTAGCCCGACAATGGATGCGCCGATCGCGCAGGCCAGAGCAAATCCACCGATCCGCGGCACTGCAACTGCATGGAATTTTTGCGGCCCCGATTCGACCGCGTCATGACTAAAACGGCCATGCCAACGCTCTGACCTGATGATGAAGGCGCAGATCAGGAATGAAGTTAGTGCGGCCAATGCTGTCAGCTTGGCAAGAGTGCCCGCCGAAAGTTTGAATTCCATTTGCGTATGACTGACTGCGGCAAGCGCCATGGCCAATCCCGAAGGGTCCGGGTTGGCGCATTTGTTATTGCCGCCCACTTGCTTTTCAGAGGCGGTACAAGTCTGCTGAGCGATGACGGGGTCTGTTGCTTCGAAAGTGACCACGCCATTCGGTAAGCGTATCACCGGCACATCGACGGATGCGCTATCCAGAAACAGTTTTTGTCGTGGGCTCAGTTTATGGATACAGCGTTGGTGCACGATGGTGCATTCCGGGCAGATGTTTTTCATGGCATCGGCAACCTTGCGCACCACCGCTTCGCATCGACTGGCTTGAGGGTGGGACTGCAGCAGAATGCCGATGCGGATAACATCGCCCATTTGTGTCACGACTTCGGGGTGGTGGACGCGGGGTTTATGGAGAAGGAAGGCTGCAGCCGTGAGTACGGCAAGGATGGTGCTTAAAATCCACAAGGCCGGTTGCAGACGTTTCCGGTTTCGTTTACCGCGATCAACCATTGTGGAAGTGTTGCTCATTGGGGGGGGGATTAAAATTATAATGGTGGTGGACGAGTTGGCGCAGTTGTTATGTTGTTAGTTAGAGTGCGGCGATCAAATGACAGGTAACAGTACTGGATTGATGCTCAAAAAGTGATTATTTTTATAAATAATGAACCATCGATTTTTTTGAGTTTGATTATTACCCCTAAACTTTACGCTAGGCGCGGCGGTTTTCGAGGCCGGCATGTCCACATTAATTGATTCAGGTCAAACTTTTTTATTGTGACTTCGGATGGGGTTCAAAATTAGCAGCCGGGATGACCGCCTCTGCAACTACGCACTGAATTTATTTTATTGGGGGTCATTGGTCTTGAGCGCCCGCACCACATTCCCCCGATTCAGTCCTGTATTGCGTTTTATTTGTATTGTTCTTCTGGCTTCGGGGCTGGCCGCCTGCGCGCAGGGCGCTCGCGATGTTTACGTGGGCAAGGGGCTGTTTGGCGACATCTTCGTCTATGACGATGCCAAGGGTTTGCGTGGGCTGGCGTTCGGAAGCCGTTTTTCCCGCCAGTCGGTTGTTAAACGTGGCGATCCCACTCATCTCGAACTCGAATACGCACGCATTGCCATGATCGCCTTGGGCCTCGCGCGCAATCCGCCGCAGCGTGTGCTTGTGGTAGGCCTGGGTGGGGGCTCCATGCCACAGTTTTTAAGGCTGGCTTATCCGGACGCACGGATTGACGTAGTCGAGATTGATCCCGCCGTCGTGTGGGTTGCGGAGACGTATTTTGATGTTCGGCAGGATGAGCGGCTGCATGTGCACGTGGGGGACGGGCGGGCCTTTGTCGAAAGCGTGCCGCCGGGAAGCTACGACATCATCATTCTTGACGCCTATGGTGTGGGCTCCGTGCCGCGCCATCTGACCACGTTCGAATTCTTGCGTGCGGTGCGGCAAGCCTTGCGAACTGACGGCGTGGCGGTGAGCAATATCTGGGGGCCCAATATCAATGCGGTGTATCGCGATATGTTGAGCACCCATCGCGCGGTCTTTGACGCGCTGCAAATCGTGTATACGCCCAATGACGGCAATGTCCTGGTCTTCGGCTTGCCGCGATCTCTGCGCTTGACGCAGGCAGAACTCGCCGCGCGCGCCCGTGCGATCGCGCAGCCGCCGTTGTTTCGCTACGACCTGGGGCGGTATGTGGAGCAAGCTTGGCTGGATGCCAACGTGGTCGCTGTGAATGGCCAGATTTTGCGGGATCGGATGGGGGATGATTTATCGGGGCCGCTGCTTGCCCCTTGAGTCAGTGAAGGATAATTGCTTTTAAATCATTGATTTAAAAAGATATTTGTTAAAGACTGACGACTGTTCATGTTCTGCGACGGCCGAAAAATAAATTCCTAAGCCATTGAACATGTAGAATTTTAACCACAATGTAATTGTGGACGCGTTATATGTGCGTTATTGTACAGACGTAAAGATTTCTTATCACCATTAAAATTATTCTGATTGCAGGGGATGAAGCTATGAAACGCACTTTGGTCGCAATATCGGCTGTGATGTTGGTGGGTGGTTTGGCAGTGGATTCCTTCATCAAGATTGGTGTTTCGTCTGCGCATGCAGCACCAGGTGGTGGTGGTGGTGCCGCTGGTGGTGGTGGTGGTGGTGGTGGTGGTGCCGCTGGAGGTGGTGGTGGTGCCGCTGGTGGTGTAGGTGGTGGTGGAGCCGCTGGTACTGGAGGCACCGTTGGTGGTGGAGCCGTGGGTGGCGGAGCCGTTGGTGGTGCTGGTGCAGCCGGTGCTGGTGCTGGTATAGCAGGCGGTGCCGTTGCCGGTGGCTTGACCACTGGTATGCTCGCCATCGGTGCCGCGGTTGCTGCGGCAGCGATTGCTGCGGCGACCACCACAACGACCCAATCCACGACGGGCACGACGGGCACGACGGGCACGACGGGCACCCAATAAACGCCACGCCCGGTATGAAAAAGCCCCGTATTTGCGGGGCTTTTTTTATTGCCTTCAGGGATCGTGTCTGGCATACAGTGTTGTGCCCTGATTTCCTCGGCATGTTCGTGTTCATTTGAGGTCGTCGTTTGATTCCACGGATATGGTCTGTTGTGCTGATGGTCCTGGTGCCGCTGTGCCTGGCCGGCTGCCAGTCCGGGCCCAATCCCACGGTGGAGATGTTGCGCGCCGCTTTTTTTCCGGCGCAGCCCAGCGGTGCCGGACTCAATCCGCGGTTTTCTTATTTGCGGGTGACGGGGCGGCAACGGGTATTGTTTTTTGCGCTGGGTTCTGTCGATCCGCATCCGCAGGGCGCTATCGAGGTCTGGTATAGCGGGGAGTGGGAAACCCTCCGACTGCAGAACGGGCGTGTTATCGGACTATCGGGCACGTTAACGGAATGGCGCCAGGTGCGTCTGTCGGTGCTGCCTTCCTGGGCAGCGTTGCTGGCCCGTGAAGAGCCGTTGCGCTGGGAGCGCACCCGCGATGTGATGCCCGGCTATCGGTTCAATCTGCTCGATCAACTGCAGTTGCAGGCGATTCCTGCCCCCGGCAAATCGTCCCTGTTCGGTCTGGAGGCGGCGGGCCTGCGCTGGTTTGAAGAGCGCATGGTGGCGACGTCCGCCGGCGCAGATGTATTACCGGCTGCGCGTTATGCATTGCAGGTGAGCCCGGGTAATAGTGAAGCCGTAGTGGTTTATGGCGAACAGTGCATCAGCACTGATTTCTGCATCACCTGGCAACGCTGGAAGCCGCTACCTTGAAATCCCCGGCTTTACCGATGCGATTGTCTGTCGCTGCCGTCTTGCTGGCGCTGTCGGCATGGTCGATGCAAGGCAGCGCGCAATCGCAGTCTTCGCCGGCGGTGCGCACGCCGCAGCGACTGAGCAGTTGGCTGCTGGAGCAGGATGCACAAGGCCTTTCTTATTCCACGGGTCTCAGCTGGCGCGTGCCCGAGGAGCAACCGGCACAGCTGGCACTGAAACTGGAGCTGTTGCGCTTGCTGGGGCATCGGTCCGCGCAAAGTGCCGTTCCGGGGGCGTTCCGCGGCGATGACCTTGCGGCGCGATTGGCGGCAATGCCGGTCACCGGGCGCGTACCGGTGGCCTCAGGTGACGCCCGCTGGCTGGAGGGCAGACCGCTGCGCGATCCGTTGCTGCTGCCGGGGCACCGTGTCGATTTGCCGGTGCGTCCGCTGACGGTGACGGTGCTGACGCCGGGCGGTGCGTTATGTCGCGTCGACCATGTTCCCGGGCAGGAGGCGCTGGCCTATGTCCGCCGCTGTGCGGCATTGAACGGCTCCGGGGCCGACTGGGCCTGGGTGGCGCAGCCGGATGGCCGTTATGAACGGTTCGGCATTGCGCACTGGAATCAAACGGCACAGGATCAGCCGGCGCCGGGCGCCTGGATCTGGGCGCCGCCGCGCAACTTAGGGATTCCGGAACAGTTCTCGGATCTAATGATCCGTTTTCTGGCGACGCAGGGGCCGGCGCCGGATGCAGAGCCGCAGATCGCCGGTGAGCCTAAAACTTTATTGAAACCGGCAACCCGTGGGGGCAGCGCTACGGGTCTTCGCTGGTCGGCGGTGACGCAGGACATGGTGGAACCGGTTGCAGCGTCGATGCAGTTATCGGAAACGACGCTGCCGATGGCGCCGACGGATATGCAAATGCAGCGCGGGCGCGATGCGATGCTGACTAATAACGACTGGGGTTTGGTCGGTGCGTTGCAGACACCCAGTGCGCGCATGCGCAGTGCCGGTCACTTTGCTTTTACGTCCAATCGCGTTGACCCGTACACCCGTTGGAATGTGATCGCGCAGCCGTTCAGCTGGATGGAGGCGGGGTTTAGGTATACAGACATCACAAATCGGCAATATGGTCTTGGCACTCTTGATACAGTGCAATCATATAAAGACAAGGGCTTTGACCTCAAACTGGGATTGTGGTCAGAGTCCACTTTTACACCGGAAATATCAATCGGTTTTTTGGATTTTGCAGGCACGGGATTGTTTTCTTCAGAATACGTTGTGGCTAGCAAACGCTTCAATAATTTCGATGTCAGTCTGGGACTGGCTTGGGGTTATATGGCGGGTGCATCAAGGACTCAATTTATCAGCGGTACTGGCGGCAGTTTCAGCTTTGGTGAATATTTTTCAGGCACCCCGAAGCCTTTTGGCAGCTTGCAATGGATGATGCCCTGGCAGCCGCTGCTGCTGAAGGCAGAATACGACGCGAACACGTATCAGAACGAACCGCTGGGTAATCGTTTTGATCAGACTTCCAAACTCAACTTCGGGTTGGTATATCGGCAAAACCCTTGGCTGGACCTGACCTTGGGTGTGGAGCGTGGCAATCAGTTGATGCTGGGTATCAGCGTCAATACCGATCTCAGCAAATTGACCATGCCCAAACTCAGCGATCCGGCGCGGGTACCGGTGGTCGCATCGCGGCCTACCGGTGCGCCTGACTGGAACCGCACCACCCGTGATCTCGGCGTGCAGACCGGCTGGCCGGTGTCCCGGTTACAGAAGGAGGGCAACCAGATCGCATTGACGGTGGATGAGCCGCTCGCCGTGTATTGGCAGGACCGGGTGGATCGCGCCGCGAGCGTGCTGCATCGGGATGCGCCCGCTGAAGTTGACCGGTTTGTATTGCGTTATCAGTCGCGCGGCATACCGATGTCAGAGCAGGTGGTGGATCGCGAAGACTGGGTGATCTCGAAAACCCGGCCTTTACCGCCGTCGCAGCAACATGAAACCACGCTGGTGCGTGATGCGCGCAGCGTGGCGTCTGAAACCAAACCGTTATTCGAGGGACAGCGGGAGCCGTGGAACACGGATTTCCGGATCGGTTATTCACAGAGCGTTGGCGGCCCGGATTCCGCGATCCTGTATCAGATTTACGCCGAACAATTCGCGAAACTGCGGCTGTTCGGTCGTCAGGATACCTGGCTCAGCGGGGCGCTGCGCTACAGCCTGCTGAACAACTACGATAATTTCAAATACACCGCCCCCAGTAATCTGCCGCGGGTGCGCACCTTTATGCGGGAGTACCTGACGACTTCGGATCTGACGATGCCGAATCTGCAAGTCACCCATGTCCGCAAAATTGCCGATAACCAGTATGTCAGCGCTTATGCAGGCTATCTGGAGGAAATGTTCGCGGGGTTTGGCGGTGAATGGTTGTACCGGCCGTTTGCGTCGCGCGTGGCCTTTGGCATTGATGCCAACATGGTGCGACAACGTGGTTTTGAGCAGAACTTCGAGATGCTCAAGCCCTCTTACGATGTTGCGACTGGGCATGCCACGTTGTATTGGGACACCGGCTGGCACGGCGTGGACGTGCGCGCCAGTGCCGGGCGTTATCTGGCCAAAGATTTCGGCGGGACGCTGGAGGTGGCGCGCCGCTTCAGTAACGGGGTGATTTTCGGCGCCTATGCCACCAAGACCAATGTGTCGGCCGAGCAGTTCGGCGAGGGCAGTTTCGATAAAGGGCTGTTTATCGGCATTCCTTTTGATGCGATGTTCACTCGGTCGAGTGGAACCATAGGCTTTTTCAACTGGAAGCCGCTGACGCGTGACGGTGGCGCCAAGTTGTGGCGGCAGGAGTGGTTGTATGACATCACGCGCACGCGCGACCTGCGTACGCTGGAAATCAAAGCGGCGCCACCCGCCAATGAAAATGCAGCCGCCGTCGATCACCAGCCGCGCTGGCAGCCGCCGGCGGAAGCAAAGCCTGCGTATACCGCTGCCATGGCGCCGGTGGCTGATCCGGTATGGCGTGCCGATGCGGGGCCGACGTTGAAACTGATCGAGGCGCTGGATCGTCAGGGCTTCCGCAATGTTGTCGTTGATTACGATGGGTCGCACCGCTTGAACCTGAAACTGGCGCATGATCGTCTGAAGCCGCTGAACAGGGCGGTGGGCCGTGCCGCGCGCACCGCACTCAATCTGGCCCCGGCCGATGCGCGTGAAATCCGCATCCAGTTGGCCGAAGTCAATGATCCGCTGGTTGAATACGATTTTTTTGATTTGCGGCGCTTGCGCGCGCATCTGGCCGGTGAGTTACCGGCTGCGGAACTGAAGAATTTTGTGGCCGTGCGTTATCTGCATCAGGGGGCGCGCGAGACTGATCCGCTGGCGCAGTTGGCGGATATCGCCAGCACACCAGCAGCGCCGCCGTTGAAGAATGTGCTGCCGGGCGCGGTGTTTTATGAACCCCGTCGGGTGATGGATGATTTCAGTTTGGCGGCGAAGGAACTGGGGCGTATCGACTGGGGCAAGGCAACCGGCGTCGGGTTGCTTGCCGTGGGGGCCAGTTCGCTGCTCGACAGCCGCGGCCTGCAGTTCGCCAAGGATCACGCCAATAGCACCTGGCTGAAGGGCATCAACCGTATCGGTAATGCTTTGCCTTGGCTGGGGCTGGCGGGAGCAGGGGTGCTGGCGCTTGATGGCAGCGATCCGCGCCGTGCGCGCACCGGTTTCTCGGCGGCGGAGGCGGGGGTTACGGCGGCAGTGGCAGCGACCGGGCTCAAGTATGTGTTTGGCCGTGCGCGGCCGAACACGGGATTGTCGAAGAATGATTTCGATTTCTTCAGCGGCGATTCGACACGGGGCTCGATGCCTTCGCGGCACACGGCGGTGGCGTGGGCGGTCGCGACACCCTTTGCCGAAGAATACAGAGCGCCGTGGTTGTATGGCGTGGCGGCGATCACCAATCTGGCGCGGATCGGCAAGCAGGAGCACTGGGTGTCCGATACGGTCGCTGGCAGTCTGCTGGGTTACGGCATCGGCCGCTTGTTCTGGGAATCATCGCGAGCGAATTCAACGCTGCCGCAGGTGATGGTTGATCCGTCCGGGGTGACGATGTCATGGACGTATTACTGATGATGACCTTATCGCATTGTCTGCGGGTGTGGGTCCGCTGCAGCTGTGTGCTGCTGTTGTGCGCGCTGCCCTTGGGGGGCGCTGCAGTGGCCGCCGAAGCTTGCCGGGTGATGGATCCGGAGCTGCAGGGGCAATACACGGGACCTTGTGTCGCTGGATTGGCGCAGGGCAATGGGGTTGCCGCGGGCACGGCGCGATACACCGGCGATTTTGTGGCCGGCCGCAAACACGGTATGGGCCTCAAGGTGTGGCCCAATGGCGACCGGTACGAGGGCGCTTTTGTCGATGACATGAAGCAGGGCCAGGGGGCTTATCGCTGGGGTGCCGGTTCCGCGTGGGCAGGCCAGCGTTACGTGGGTGCGTATGTAGCGGACCGTCGCGAAGGCTTGGGCAGTTATGAGTGGCCCGATGGTCGCAAACTGAGCGGGCAATGGCAGGCCGATCTGCCGTCCCCGATGCTCGCCGCGCAGATGCAGACCACGATCCGGGTCTATGCCGAGCAGATGGTGCGCGTGAGCGTACCCGGCGCCAAAATCTGCCGCAGCGTGCCGGTGGGCATCAGCGAGATGGATACGATTACCGCTACCGTGCTGGCCGCAGAAGGCGATCTCCTCAGGGTTCGCATCGAACGCCCGGGCAAACTTGGCGGGGAACTCGACGGTCGGACGGTGAAGGCGGGGATGGAGCTGTCTGATTACCTGGATCGATGGATGGTGTGCAGGTAGTTCAACGCAGCTGCTTGCCTATCGGTTTTCATTAGCCAGCCTTACTCCACAGCTCCTCGCGATCCTGCTGTTGTTTTTTTAGCGTGCGATGGATCGCCCGCATACTCAGTGCCCATTCACGGACATCCCGCTGTTAAACGGCCTGCAGAGCTTTTCGGTCATCGCCCTTAATGCCCACCCAAGCCCGAAGACTTTGGCGAAGTTCTGTAGGCACCTTGCTAATTGGTAGGGTGATGCGGCATTCGGGTGGGGTGGGGGCACGTCATCGACGGGCACAACGTCCAAGTTGTGGCGGGTAGAACCATCTGGGGAAATCCTTGCTGTCGGCAAGGAATTATGTATTTTCTCGTAGGATCAAGGGCTTGATGTCTTTAGGAGGACGGCCTGGGAGCAATTACCAAAACCCTTTAAAACCTATATGATGTGTATGGCCATCACCGTGCGCTTCTTAACATATAAAACAAATAATCGTAAAAATATGCAACTATATGATTATATTGATTTTTATTAAATTTTCCCTTGTTGTTTTTTCAGGGACCAAAGTTCCGAATTTTATTTTGAATTACGAGTTGTGATCATGGGGATTACAAGTTGCATTCAGGTGGCAACCAATCCCAGTCGTGCCTATTGGCCGAGCCGCTCAATGCGGTTAAGGCTTCTAATTCAGAAATTGCTATCGCTTTGCTCAGGTCATATGGGCGTAAGTGGTCTTCACGCCGAATACCTTTCAAAGATCTAATTCAGTCGTCTTAACTAGGGGTCGCCATCATGTCGAAAAAAATTACTTCCTCCAAAACTGCAGGCCAAACAACTGAGCTGGCTGGTGTTTCAGGACCGGCACAGATGGCGCTGTCATTGGGACCCGAAGGAGTGGCGCTGAATCCAACGCCGGGTAAGCGAGGTAACGCGGCACTGCGAGGCAAAGACGCAAAGGATTTGTTGGAGAACGAGCTCTCTGCATTGCTGAGTGCCGATGACGTCAGTGTTGCTGATGTGGAAAGTATTCAGCTGGCACAAGCCCCAGCGGGTGGCGGCGGTGGCGCTGGAGGCGGTGGTGGTGGTGCCGGCGCTGGTACTGGCGCGGGTACTGGGGCTGGTGGCGGTGCCGGTGGGGCTGGAGCTGGAGCTGGTGCAGGTGGGGCTGGTGCAGGTGCAGGTGGTGCAGGTGGCGCCGGAGCAGCGGGCGCTGGTGCTGCTGGAGCCGGGGCAGGTGCCGGAGCTGCAGCCGGCGCTTTAGGTGGCCTGGGTGCCGGTGCGCTCGTGGTGGGTGGTTTGGTTGTTGCCGGCGTGGCAGCGGGTGGTGGTGGGGATACGCCAGCAGCAGCGCCGCCAGTGACGCCGGCGGGGCCTCCGGATACTACTGCGCCAACGCTAACCATCACGGACAACATAGCAACGGCCATCACCAACAGTCCGGTGACTTTCACCTTTACATTCAGTGAAGCAGTGACGGGTTTTGACGCTACCGATATCGTTGTAGTTGGGGGCGCCAAGGGCACGTTTACAGCAGTAAGTAGCAGCGTTTACACCCTGGTGGTGACACCGACGGCAGGGGTGCAGTCCGGCACGATAACTGTCGATGTAGCTGCAGCTGTGGCGACCGATGCGGCGGGCAACGCCAATACGGCGGCGGTCCAGGTTACCCAGTCCTACGATACGCTGACCACGGTGACCATGGATGTCATAGCCACCGATGACTTTATCAATCCCGTGGAAGTGGCCAGCACCATTACCGGTACTAACGATACAGGTGCCACAGTTACCCTGAGCATTGGTGGCAATACCCGTGCTGCAACCGTCACCGGCACGAACTGGAGCTATAACCTTTTACCCGCTGATATCACAGCCATGGGTGAAGGTGCGGAGGCCATCACCGCAACAGCCACCGATGCGATAGGCAACACCGCCACCGCGACGCGCAACATCACGGTGGATACGGTATCGACTATTCTGATCGATGCTGTGGCGACTGACAACATCATCAATGCGGCCGAAGCGGGTGGCGTTATTACGGGCTTCAACACCCTGGGAGCAACAGTTACGCTGGATTTAGGCGGAAATACCCGAGCGACTACTGTCACAGGCAATACTTGGAGCTATACGCTGGTGCCGGCAGACATCACCGCCATGGGTGAAGGGCCGGAGACTCTTACAGCGACTGCCACCCTCGCGGGGGCTGGCACAGCCACCCGCAATATCACGGTCGACACGGTGCTTCCGACGGTGGTGATCACCGAAGACGAGACGGGCATTGCGAGCATTGCCGGTGGTGATGTGCTGTACACCTTCAATTTCAGTGAGACCGTCACAGGATTTAATGCTGCGGATGTTGTGGTGACGGGCGGCACCAAGGGCACGTTCACGTCGGTGAGCGGCACGACTTATACGCTGGCGGTGACGCCGACAGCGAGCTCGACGGCCAACATCACGGTTGATGTAGCAGCGGGCGTGGCCATTGATGCAGCGGGAAACCCGAACACGATAGCTGCGCAATCGGTGCAAGCAGTGGACACCTTAGCGCCGACGGTGGTGATCACTGATGACGAAGCGAGCGCGGCGAACATTGCGGGTGGTGATGTGATTTACACCTTCACCTTCAATGAGACCGTCACGGGATTTGATGCGACTGACATCGTGGTGACGGGCGGCACCAAAGGTACGTTCACGCCGGTGAGCGGCACGGTTTATACGCTGGCGGTGACGCCGACGGCGAGCTCCACGGCCAACATCACGGTGGATGTAGCAGCGGGCGTGGCCTTTGATGCGGTGAATAATCCAAGCACGATTGCCACGCAATCGGTGCAGGCGGTAGATACGGTGACGCCAACGGTGTCCTCGGTAACCGTTGCCAACGGACCGTATTCTCTGGGCGAGACGGTGAACGTAGCCGTGTTGTTCAATGAAGCGGTGACTGTCGCGGGCGGTACGCCGACCCTGGCGCTCGACGTAGGCGGCGCGGCCAAGCTGGCGACCCTCACGGGCGGCAGCGGCACAAACACGCTCACCTTCAGCTATGTGATCGAGGCAGGACTGACGGACATCAACGGTATTGATGCCACGGCCAACGGCATTGTGTTGAACGGCGCCACCATCGCAGATGCGGTGAGCAATCC
>JALHRQ010000020.1 GCA_022841375.1 Burkholderiales bacterium | reverse complement strand
ACCAGGTGTGGCAGGAGGATGGCGTGTCGGTGGTCGCCAAGTTTTACCGGCCGCAGCGCTGGAGCAGCGCGGCGATTCAGGAGGAGCATGATTTTGCCGCAGAACTCGCTGCGCGCGAGTTGCCGGTGGTGGCGCCGCTGGTGTTCAACGGCCGCACGCTGCATGAACACGGCGGCTTTCAGTTCGCACTGACGCCGCGTCGCGGCGGCCGTACGCCGGAGCTGGATGATCCGGAGACACTGCAGTGGATGGGGCGCTTCATCGCGCGCATTCACTCCGTGGGTCAAACCAAACCTTTTGAACATCGCCCGACGCTCGACATTGAATCCTTTGCTTACGAGCCGGTGCAGTTCGTACTCGACAGCGATTTTGTGCCGGATGATCTGTATGACACTTATGCCAGCGTTGCCGAGGATGTGGTCGAACGCATCGAGCGGCGCTGGGAAGCCGCCGGTGCGCTGCGCCAGATCCGGCTGCACGGTGACTGCCATTCCGGCAATGTGCTGTGGACTGACGAGGGCCCGCATTTTGTCGACCTTGACGATGCGCGCATGGGGCCGGCGGTACAGGATCTGTGGATGTGCCTTTCGGGCGATCGCAAGTCGCAGCAGGCGCAGTTGCTGTCGGTGCTGGAAGGCTACTCCGAGTTCCGCGAGTTCGATGCAGCGGAGCTGATGTTGATCGAGGCACTGCGCACGCTGCGCATTGTGCATTACGCCGGGTGGCTGGCGCGGCGCTGGGACGATCCGGCGTTTCCCGCCAGTTTTCCGTTTTTCAATACCCAGCATTACTGGCAGGATCACATCCTGTCGCTGCGTGAGCAGGCAGCGGCGCTGGATGAACCGCCGTTAAGATGGCTGCGCTGAAACAGATGCTGCTGCAGATCCTCGGTATCGTGGCCGTCTCCTACGCGGTAGTGGTACTACTGATGTGGCTGACGCAGGACCGGCTGGTGTATTTCCCGCAGATCGCCGGCAGCGCGACAATGACACCGGCTGCGCTGAGGCTGCCGTATGAAAACCTGCGCATTGCAACCGCCGACGGCGAGACGCTGGCGGCATGGTGGATTCCTGCGGCTGACGCCAAGGGCGCCGTGCTGGTGTTGCACGGTAATGCCGGCAGCATCGCTGACCGGCTGGACTATGTTCAGCCGTTTCACGCGATGGCTTATTCGGTATTGCTGGTGGATTACCGCGGTTACGGCGCCAGTACCGGCAAGCCGACGGAGGCGGGTACCTATGCCGACGCCCAGGCCGCCTGGCGCTGGCTGACGGAACAGCGCGGTCTGCAGCCCGCGCAGATCGTGGTGCTGGGCGAGTCGCTGGGCGGCGCCGTCGCGGCAGACCTCGCGGCCCGCGTGCAACCGGGGGCGCTGTTA
Source organism: Burkholderiales bacterium (assembly GCA_022841375.1). Classification (GTDB taxonomy): domain Bacteria; phylum Pseudomonadota; class Gammaproteobacteria; order Burkholderiales; family SG8-41. The sequence goes on along the minus strand of JALHRQ010000020.1, from coordinate 49,492 downwards.
CTGGTTGCTGCATTCACCTCTGCGACCGACCTGGGCAGCGAAATCTATCCCTGGCTGCCGGTACGGCTGATCAGCAGGTATCGTTACGACACACTGGCGCAACTGCGCCGGTATGGCGGACCGGTGATGGTGGCGCACAGCCGCGATGACGAGATCGTGCCGTTCGCGCATGGCCAGCGGCTTTATACGGCTGTCAGCGGTTCAAATAAGCTGCTCGAGATGCGCGGCGGTCACAACGATGCATTCCTGTTTGGAAGACCGGAATGGACGCAGGCTGTGGCGGAGTTCCTGAGTCGCCTTGCTGTCTCAGATGTGAATAAATAACCTATTGATTCTATTAAATAAATGAAAAGTGATCTGAAAATCGGTATTGCGCTTGGTGCAGGATCGGCGCGCGGCTGGGCGCATATCGGCGTGCTGCGCGTGCTGGAGGAGGCCGGCATCCGGCCGCAAATCGTCTGCGGTACGTCGATCGGTGCGCTGGTCGGAGCGGTGTATGCGGATGGCGATCTGGATACGCTGGAGGATTGGGTACTCGGACTGACCTGGCGCAAGGTGCTCGGATTTTTCGACATCAGCCTGAATGGCGGATTCCTCAAAGGCGCAAAACTGATTGCCTATCTCCGCGACAACCTGCTTGAAACAACCATCGAGGAACTGGCGCTGCCGTTTGGCGCGGTGGCCACCGATCTGCGCAACGGTCGTGAGGTCTGGTTGCGCGAAGGCCGTGCGGTCGATGTGGTGCGTGCGTCGATTGCGCTGCCCGGACTGTTTACACCGTTTGAACAGGATGGCCGGCTGCTGGTCGATGGCGCCCTGGTAAATCCGGTACCGGTGTCGCTGTGCCGCGCCATGGGCGCTGATTTTGTCATCGCGGTCGATCTCGGTTCCAGCCTCGCCGGAAGGCATGTGCGCAGCTCGGAAAAAAACCGGGAACCGAACATGATCGAGGTGCTGGCTGAAAGCATCAATATCATGCAAGTGCGCATTACCCGCAGCCGGCTTGCCGGCGAGCCTGCTGACGCGGTGATCCTGCCGCGGCTTGGGGATTTGAGAGCATTGGATTATCACCGAGCGGCGGAATCCATCGAAGAAGGGCGTGCGGCGACGAAACTGATGTTGCCGCAGCTCAAGCAGTTGCTCGAAAGCTGAAGAAACTGCGGAGAGCCGTTTACGGTATTCCCAGCGCGTCCTTGACGTGACGGAGCAGCGCTTCGGCCTTGATCGGTTTGTTCAGATAACCGGTGGCGCCGTAGGCCAGCGCGGCGACAATGTCATCGCGTTCGGCGCGTGCAGTCACCACGATGATCGGCGTGTCCTTCAGTTCGTCGTGCTCGCGGAACTTGCCCAGCAGGTCGAGGCCAACGGCATCGGGCAAATCGACATCCATGATGATCAGGTCGGGTAGCGGTTTTTTGCCCAGCGCGGCGACAATTTCCGATTTGGTGCCGGCGCCGCGCACATCAAAACCGCCGAGCAGCATGCCGCGTGCGGTTTCCAGCGCTTCGGCTTCATGGCCGTCGATCACCAGCACGACGTGTTTCTGGCCTGCGCCGCCGTGCGGCACCAGCGGGCGTCCCGGACGGTTGACGATGCTGATTTGATAACCCGCTTTCAACCGGCGTGCGCCCGATATCGTGCCCTCGGCCATCTTTAGCTGATGGATCGTGGGTTCCTTGGGCTTTTCATTGAACAGGTTCTCCAGCGACCCGGCGGGTGCTGCGGCTGGTCGTGGTGCCGCTTTCGGCGGGATTGCGGGCAACGGTTCGACGTAGCCGTCGCGGGCGAGTTGGGCGAGGGCCGCATCGAGGTCACCAGCGCGCGGAAATTTGACGCGCAGGCTTTCCGCAGAAGCTTTTTGACCTACTGCTGCCAGCAGGCCTTTTAACCCGGGTTTGAGGCTGCCAGGTTTCGCGGCAACTTCTGCAGCGCCTTTGGCGGTGGTGCGATATGCGGTATTGGCGGTCATCGTTTTGTTTGCAATCTTGTTTGCAACTGAGTTCCGGACAACTTTTGGCGGAATGTTCTGTAAGTGTCAATGAATACCCATGTCAATGAGAATTCATGTTAATGAAGACTTATAGGTCATGAAGACTGCAAATCCGGCGATCGATACCGAACAGGCTCGTCAACTTTAGGATTTTACTTGAAAGTACGGCAGATCGTGCATCAGTGCGTCGCGTCGTACACTCCGGTCATGGACAAATGGAACGCCGCTTTTGTGCAAGTGCATCCGCTGCTGCTGCCGCTGAGGGAAATAGCCGCAGGGATAAGCGAAAATGATTGGCCGGACCTTGCCGCGCTGCAACGCCTGGTTGACGCTACCGGCGTGTGCGTGACATCGGGCCGGCCGCTGCGGCTGGTGGCTGCTGGCGGCAAGCTGCCTTATGAGATCCGTGTTTACGAAAGCGGCGAACTTGAATGTCGCGAGCACAACTGGCATGACCTGTTCAATGTACTGACCTGGCTGGTGTTTCCGCAGACCAAGGCGGCGCTGAATGCCAGGCACCATGGCGGGTGGACCGCCGCTACGCGTGACGGCCGCGGTGCCGTGCGCGATGCCCTGACCTTGTTCGACGAGAGCGGTCTGGTGGTGTTGTCGGCCGAGCCTGCCTTGCTGCAATTGATCCGTGATTTTCACTGGAAGCCGTTATTCTGGGAGCAGCGGGCTGCGGTGATCAACGCCATGCGTTTTTTACCTTTCGGCCACGCCCTGTGCGAAAAAGTGCTGGCGCCGTATCGCGGGCTGACCGGTCATGCGCTGCTGCTGGACATCGACGCCGGGTTGCTGGAGTTGCCTATGCCAGCGCTGCTGCGCACCGTTGATGGACGGCTGGCCAATCTGCTCATCGATCCGCAAATCCTTCAGTCAACCCGGCAACTTTCACCGCTTCCGGTATTGGGCATACCTGGCTGGTGCAGCGACAACGCGAATGCAGCGTATTACGACGATACCGGTTATTTCCGGCCGGGCCGCAGTGCGCGGCGGTGACTGGATGAGATGAGGACTGGGCAATGATTGCATTATTGCAGCGGGTGAGTTCAGCGCGTGTGGTCGTTGATGGCGACACCGTGGGCGCGATTGAATGCGGATTGCTGGTGCTGGTGGGGGTTGAGTCGGGCGATACAGTGAATGAAGCCGACCGTCTGCTGGAGCGTCTGCTCAATTACCGCGTGTTCAGTGATGCCGCCGGGAAAATGAATCTGTCGGTGCGCGATATCGGCGGCGGGGTGTTGCTGGTGCCCCAGTTCACGCTGGCGGCGGATACCCACAAAGGCTTGCGGCCCAGTTTTTCCAGTGCTGCGCCACCGGAACAGGGACGGGTGCTTTTTGATCACCTGCGGCAGCAGGCGCAGGCGCTGCATGCGCCGGTGGCGCAAGGCCGCTTTGGCGCAGACATGAAAGTCACGCTGACCAACGACGGCCCGGTGACGTTCTGGTTGCAGGTCGGCGCCGTCCGTTGAGTTAATATCGCGGCGCTGTCCGTTGACTTTGAGTCGCCGGCAGCCTGAAAAAATATCGTTAATAATCAAACACTTATAATTTATCTCGGGTGGCGCACCAGGACTTGAACTTGCGCCTTCCGCCATCATCTAACGTCCGTGTTCAAACTTACGGGGATTCGATAAACCTATGAAACGCGTTTTTCTGCTGATCGTCACCAACTTCGCGATACTCGCGGTGCTCAGCGTGACCATGCAGCTGCTGGGTATTGATGCCGCGCTCGAAAACGAGGCCGGTCTGAACCTCACGGGCCTGCTGGCTTTCGCCGCCATCTTCGGTTTCGGCGGTGCCTTTATTTCGCTGCTCATCTCGAAATGGATGGCCAAGAGGTCAATGGGCGTGCACGTTATCGAGGTGCCGGCGAACACTACCGAGCGCTGGCTGGTCGACACCGTCAAGCGCCAATCCGAGCGTGCCGGAATCGGCATGCCGGAAGTCGGCATCTACGACGCACCGGATGTGAATGCCTTTGCCACCGGCTGGAACCGCAATGACGCGCTGGTCGCGGTCAGCACCGGTCTGCTCAACAACATGACGCAGGAGGAGGCGGAGGCTGTGCTTGCGCATGAGGTCAGCCATGTGGCCAATGGCGATATGGTGACGCTGACGCTGATTCAGGGCGTGGTCAACACCTTCGTTATCTTCCTCTCGCGCGTGATCGGCTTTTTCGTCGATCGCGTGCTGCTGAAGAACGAGCGCGGGGAGGGGCCCGGTTTCTTCATCGCGACCATGGTCGCGCAGCTGGTGCTTGGCGTGTTGGCGAGCATGGTTGTGTCCTGGTTTAGCCGTCATCGCGAGTTCCGCGCCGATGCCGGCGGCGCTTCGCTGGCCGGTCGCGAAAAGATGATTGCGGCGCTGGAGCGGCTCAAGGTCAATCACGAGCAGACGGCATTACCGGCGCAGATGTCGGCGTTCGGCATATCCGGTGGGGGGGCGATGATGAAGCTGTTCATGTCGCATCCGCCGCTGGATGAACGGATTGCCGCGTTGCGCGCAGCGCGTTAAGCGGTTTCAAGTTCAAAAAAAGCCCGCGCCGGAAGGTGCGGGCTTTTTTATTCGCGGGCCTGATCAGGGGCGCAGCAGGGGGTCGCCGACGCTGCCGGCGATGTTGAGGCTGCCGCGGGCGACGATGAGGCCTTTCGAGCCCAGTTCGGCATTAAAGCGTCCGGCAATCGAGCTGTCGCTGCCGATGTTGAACGCGCCATTGGCGCTGAGCGGGCCCGAGGCCATCTGCAACTGCTTGTAGGCGTAACGTTCGCTGTTGATACTGACGGATCCGGTTAGCGTGTCGAACTTGGTTTTACCGCCGCGGGTGCCACCGGCAGCCGGTGACTGTATGGCGCGCACCAGATCAACATTGATCAGTTCGCCCGCATCAACGCTGAATGTGGCTTCGGCTTCGCTCGCGTCAAACAGCGTATTGATGGTCTTGCCTTGCAGCGCGTAACTGCCGTTGGTGTTCAGGTTGCCCGTAGCTGAGAATTTGCGGGTGTAAGCCGGAATCAACTGCTGCAACTTGCCGCCTTCGAGATTGAATTCACCCTCGATACGGATGTCCCCGTTCCAGGTCGCCTTTGCTGCGCCTTTCAAGCGTCCGCCGCCGAGCCGGCCTTCGATGGAACTCAGGGTGGCCTGCTGCTTGCTGACCTGCGCGCTGATCGACAGATCACTGAACTGCAGCGCCGGGCCGAACGGCGGCTGCCACTCTCGCGCTTCGATGCTCAGTGCGAGCCCGCCGTCCTTGGGCGTTGCGTTGACGGTGATTTTGCTGTCATTGAGGCGCATTTTCTGCACCGATCCATCGCCGCTGAAAGAAACCTGTGCGTCAAACATCGGCACATCAAACGGGATGCCGCCGACCTTGACCCCGATTAGCCTGAGTTCACGCATCTTCAGGGTATTGCCGCCCCCGGCTTTGATCATGGCCGGCAGCAGATCAATGCCTGAGGGCTCCATGACCACGGCATTGGCGACGATCGAATCAAACTCTGTCGCTCCCGACAGCAACGTCCACGGCATCATCGGGATGGTCACCATATCGGCTTTGATCTGCTGCACGCTGCCGATGCTGATTTTCTCCAACCTGAGCATCTGTTCAGGATAAACCGTGTAGCGCATGTTGGAAATGTGCACAGGCTGGTTGAAGCGCTGCGAAATCAATTGCTGCACGCCGGGGATATAACCCGCCATCGGCATCAGTTGCAAGGCGCCCAGGCCGCAGGCCAGCAACACGAACAGGATGGCCGCGGCAAGAGGCGCCTTGCTCTTGGGCTTGGTGTCGCTGCGGAACGAGGAGGCCGCATCGCGCGCTTCCGACTCCATGCGCAGCTTGCGGTCGGCTGCGGCAGCCTTTGAACGATCCTCGGCCTCGGCGCGGTAACGTGCGTCGGCTTCCACCTCGGCCTTTGCGCGCGCGCGCAGTTCTTCGTCGACCATCGCCTTGACGTTTTTTTCGGCATTTTCACGCAATTCTTTTTCGCGCATGACGCGTGCCACAGCTTCGGTCTTGGCGCGTTCCTCGGCTTGCGCGCGGGCTTGACGCTCGGCTTCAGCCTGGGCCTGGGCTTTAGCGACGGCGGCTTCAGCCATTTTCGCCCGGGCCTCGGCGTCTTCTCGCGCCTGGCGGCCCTGCGCGCTTTCGCTGCTGCCGGCTTCGCGGGCCAGCCGTTCCGCATCCTCGCGTGCGCGCTGCGCGATTTCCAGCTGACGTTCGGCTTCTTCGCGTGCTTTGCGCTCGGCGACTGAACGTGCTGCAATCTCGGCCGCGGCTTTGGTTTCCGCTTCGATGCGCTTCTTGCGTTCGATTTCGATGGCGGCATCCACTTCCGCGCGCGCCTTGGCTTCAGCCTCGACCTTGACTTTGCGGATGGCTTCTTCGCGCAATTCGCGTTCCGCCGCAACCCTGGCCTCGGCTTCTTCACGCGCGCGGCGCTCAATGGCGATCTTGGCTTCCATTTCTTCGCGGGCGAGGCGTTCGTGTTCAGCACGGCTTTCCGCTTCCTGGCTCGCCTGACGGGCCTGCTCCTGCAGGGCCTTTAACTCGGCTTTGGAACGGGCATCGGCCTCGGCGCGTTCCTTGTTGGTGGCTTCGTCCTCAATCTTCCGCTGCGCTTCCTCGCGCTGTCGCGCATCGGCCTCGGCTTTGGCGCGCGCTTCGGCGGCGATGCGGGCTTCCGCTTCCGAGCGCGCCCGTGCCTTGGCTTCTTCCAGGGCTTTCATCGCCGCTGCGGCTTTGGCGACTGCCTCAGGGTCGGCTCCCTGCGTTGCGAACCGGGCTTCGGCGGCTGCTTTGGCGCGCGCCGCTTCTTCCGCCATCTGACGCGCTTCGGCGATCGCTGCTTCTGCAGCCTTGGCGCGGGCCTCGGCTTCAACAACGGCTTTGCGTTCGGATTCGAGGCGTGCCTTGATTTCCGCTTCCATCTTGACGCGGGCTTCGGCTTCACGCTTCGCGGCGTCCTGTGCGCGGGCGAGGGCTTCGCCCATCGCCTTCATTTGCGCTTCAAGGGCTTCCCGCGCCTTGGTCTCCGCGGCGGCGTGGGCATTGGCTTCGACCTCGGCCATTTTTTGCGCCTCAGCTTCGGCTTTGGCTTTGGCTTCGGATGTGGCTTTGGCAATGGCTTCGGCTTTGGCGCGGGCTTCAGCCTGTGCACGGGCCCTGGATTCGGCTTCCGCTTTGACACTGGCTTCCTGCGCAGCCTTCATCCGGGCTTCCGCCGCGGCTTTGGCCTGGGTATCGACGGCGGCTTTGGCTTCGATTTCGGCCTTGGCGCGAGCGGCTTCGGCCGCTTTGGCCTGGGCGTCGGCCTTGGCCTTGGCTTCCGCCTCGACCTTGGCGCGGGCTTCCGCTGCCGCACGTGCTTGCGCTTCCACCTGCTGCCGCGCTTTCGCTTCCAGCGCTGCCTTGGCCGCGGCCTGGGCGCGCGCCTTGGCTTCTTCTTCCTTCAGCTTGCGGGACTCGGCTTCGGCGTTGATTTTGGCAACGGCCTCCGGCGAAGTGAAATCGAGATCCATCTCCTCCTCGACAGCGGGTGCCGGGACCGTCGGGCGTGCCGCGGCAGGTGCTGAGGCGCCGGCGGGTTTTGCGGCGACTGGTCGTTCAGCCGGCGTCGAGAAAACCTTGATGAATCCGGATTTGGTCAGTTCATTGAGGATGCCTTCGACCGCCTTGATCTCCAGTTTGTTTTTGGCGACCAGTTCGGCAACCGTGGATTTGCCGTCCACCGACAGAAAAATATTGTTGCTGTCACGGTCGAGTTTGACCGTCCTGTTCTTGATTTCGAGCACGCCTTTGGATGTTTTGGCGTAGACCGTTTGCGGGTGCATGGCATTAACACCGTGATTTATTGGACAGTTTTTTGGGGATGGCGCGGAGAAGACCGACTCCGTAACCACCGGCATCTACTGCGACTGGTGCTGGCTTGCGGCCGGCGTTGCGCGTGCCCGAAAATTGTAGTTACTATACCTGATACAACAAAAACATAGGCATGACCAATGAAACAGGGGCCTCAAGTCATGGACTATCGTCGCGCCGGGTATGACGTGACGAATCTGATCGACACCACGGATCCGTCTGCGGTGTCGTTTGAAGTGACGCAGATTTATGAGCGCATCTACCGGCGCGATTTTCCTTCGGGCGTGCTGCGGGTTTTTGCCGACATCGGCCGGCTGTATCGCGGCGATTTTCCCGGTTTTCACGCCTGCGAGACGGATTATCACGACGTTCAGCACATTCTTGAAGTCACGCTGGCGATGGCGAGGCTGATGGACGGCTGCGCGCGATCGACGGTTCCCGGGGTGTTGTCGGAGAGGCTGTTTCTGGTGGGAACCGTTGCTGCGCTATTTCACGACGTCGGTTATCTGCGGCGCATCGGTGATACCGAAAAGCGCCATGGCGCCGAGTACACGACAACGCACGTCGGCCGCAGCGCCGCGTTCATGGGCTGGTATCTGCCCGATGTGGGGCTGCCGGAGTTGACGGAGGCCGCGCAGCGCATTGTGCATTTCACCGGTTACGAAATTGCTGTGGGCAATATTGATGTCGAGCCGCAGTACCGGGTACTCGGCAACCTGCTCGGCAGCGCGGACATACTTGCGCAGATGTCGGATCGTTGTTACCTGGAGAAGTGCCGCGACCGGCTGTATCCCGAGTTCGTGCTCGGCGGGATCGCCCGGCAGGTCAATGATCGTGGGGAAGAGAAAGTGGTGTTTGAGTCACCCGCGGATCTGATTTTTAAAACGCCGGGATTTTTCAATGGCGCCCACAAGCGGCTGGAGCAGGATCTGCAGGGTGTTTACCGTTACGTCGCCAGTCACTTCAGTGGCGAAAACCTGTATTTCACCGCAGCGCGCAAGAATATCGACTACGCCCGGACACTGGCGGAAAGCGGGGATGTCTCCCGCCTGCGCCGCAGCCTGCCGGAACTCGCCAAGGCGGCTTGACGCAGTTGCCGTAGCGGCATCGTGCCGCGACTTCGATGTTGCGGTGGTCTCAGGACACGCGCAACAGAATCTTGCCGGTGTGCTGGCTTGATTCCATCAGTGCATGCGCCTGCGCGGCTTCGGCCAGTGGCAGGGCCTTGTGTGTCACCACACGGATTTTGCCGCTGGCGATATGCGGCCAGACCTGGGCTTCCAGTTCGCGGGCCACGCGTGCCTTGAAGGCGTCGGGCCGGGTGCGCAGCGTCGAGCCGGTATAGGTCAGCCGTTTCAGCATCACCGGCATCATGTTGATTTCCACCTTGGAACCGGTGGCGAAAGCGAGCTGGATGATGCGCGCATCGTGGCTGGCTGCCTTGAAATTCTTTTCAATATTGGCGCCGCCGACGATGTCGAGGATGACGTTGGCACCGCCTTCGCTGCGCACGGCTTCCACGAAATCTTCGCTGCGGTAGTCCACCACGCGATCCGCACCGAGATCGCTGCACACCTGGCAGCGCACGGCGGGACTGTCGGTGGCAATGACCTTGGCGCCGAAAGCCTTGCCCAACTGGATGCAGGTGGTGCCGATGCCGCCGGCGCCGCCGTGCACCAGAAAGGTTTCGCCGGATTTGAGGCCGGCGCCGATGAACACATTGCTCCACACCGTAAAAAAAGTTTCGGGAAGACCGGCGGCGTCGAGCATGCTGATGCCCTTGGGCACCGTCAGGCAGTGATCAGCGTCGACAACCACATATTCGGCATAACCGCCGCCATTGGTCAGCGCGACGACTGAGTCGCCCAACGACCAGCGAGTGACGGAGGCGCCCTTGGCAACGACTTCACCGGATACTTCCAGGCCGGGCAGATCCGATGCCCCCGCCGGCGCAGGGTAGAGTCCCTTGCGCTGCATGATGTCGGGGCCGTTGATGCCCGCGCCGATGACTTTGACCAGCACCTCGTGGGCTTTCGGCACCGGCAGCGGCCGCTCCACCGGTTTCAGTACTTCGGGGCCGCCCGGGGCGGAGATTTCGACGGCTTGCATGGTTGCGGGTAGTTTGTTCATGGTTTTCCTGGTTTTTTATTTGCTGGTTTCACGGTATCTGCGGATGCGTTCTTTGAGGCCCGGCGTGCTCACCGAGCGGGCAAGTTCCATCATGTCTTCGGCGCGACTGTCGGTGACGGTGCGCCGTCTCAGCGCAATGGCTGCGGCGGGCGCGAGCGCCTCAGCGGCAGTTTTGGCGCCGGCAATGATCGCGGGCCATTCCGCTTGCGGCGCAACACCGGTGAGAAAAACGCAGGCGAGTGCTTCGTCGCTGTCGAAGGTGCGCGAGGTCGACAGAATTTCCCGGGCCCGGTCGGCGCCGACGCGGTGCATCAGGCGGCGGGTGCCGAGGACCACGCCGAAGCGCAGTCCGGGCAGGCGGAAGGTGGTGTCGGGTGCGGCAATACGCAGGCTGCAGCTGGCAACGATGTCAGCCCCGGCGCCGAAAACGCGGCCATGTGCCAGCGCCAGGGTTTCGAACGGCGCGTGGTAGATCGCCTGCAGCAGCGTTTCGATGCGGATGAAACGCAGCACCAGATCGCCCTCGCTTTGCGTCTGCACATCGGTGAAATCGAAGCCGGCGCAAAAGTGCGGACCGGCGCCTTCGAGGATCAGCAGCCGGGTGCCGTCGGTGGCGGCATATTCCACCGCATCAAGCATGGCTTCCACCACAGATGCAGACAGCGCGTTGGCTTTCTGCGCGCGGTTCAGCGTCAGACGGGTGACGTGATTGTCGTGCTGGCGCAGAAGTTCGTCGCTCATCGGTATGCCTTGAAAACCCTTGCCACAGAGGTCACAGAGAACACAGAGGAATGCAAGGTGGATGGCTGCATTTATTTTCAGATTTGTATGCTTGCGCGGACTTCGGCGGAGCGGTCCCAGAAATTCGGCATTTGCGGGCTGGAATAACCGGAGACGAACGGTTTGTCGGCGCCGGTGGCCGGATCGAAGACGTGGCGTTTGACGGCACCGATGTTGGCGCCGTAGACGTGGATGCTGATCGATGCCTTGTCGCTCAAGGCATTCGACACTTCGTGGATGTCGCCGACGGTTGGCGACACACGGTCGACCTGACCGGGCATCAGACTTTCGGTTTTGCTGACGCTCATCGGCTGGCCCGGCGCGGTGTGTGCAAAGCGCCGCGCATTCTCTGCGCCGCGCATCATGCCGACCAGACCCCATACAGTGTGATCGTGAACCGGCGTTTTCTGGCCCGGGCCCCAGACGAAACTGACCACCGAGAAACGTTCAAGCGGGTCGCAGTACAACAGATACTGCTGATAAAACTGGGGATGCGGCTGCGCGGCCTCCTCGGGAAGCCAGTCGTCATGTCTGATCAGGTCGCCGAGCAGTTGGCCACCGGCTTGATGCATGATTTTTTCATCATGGCCACTTTTTTCAATCAGACGGGTGAATTCGGCAATGAAGTGACGGAAGCGTTGCGCATTGTTCATGATCGGTCCTTCAGTTCGGAAAGTATTTCTGCGGTGTGGGCGCCCAGTGCCGGCGGCGCTCGGCGCACGCCGAGGCGCTGGCCCGACACGCGTTGCGGCGACACCACAGTTTTGGTTGCGGCGCCGTTGGGCAGCGTGATGTCCTCAACCCACTGCATGTGTTTGACCTGCGGGTCGGCGAGCACCTGGGAATAAGTATAAAGCGGCGCGCAGGGAACGCCGCGGGCATTCATCCGAGCCAGCAGATCGGCGGCATCGTATTTGATGAATTCCGCTTCGAGCAGATCGCGCAGCGCGTCCTGATGCTGTGCGCGCAGCGTTGGTGTGGTGAAGCGCGGATCCCCAGGCAGATCGTTGCGGTTGATGGTTTCGCACGCCGATTGCCACAGCTTGTTGGTGCCGGCAGCGAGGGCAAAATAACCGTCACGGCAGCAGAAGGCGGCATAAGGGGCATTCATCGGATGCGCGGAGCCGAGGCGGACCGGATCGCGGCCGGTGCCGAATAACTCGCTGGTCTGCAGATTGGCAATGCCGAGCATGCTGCCGAGCATTGATACATCGACCTGATCGCCGCGTCCGGTGGCGCGCGCCTTGTGCAGGGCGGCGGTGACGCTGAACGCGGCATAAAGCCCGGCGGAAAAGTCAGCGATCGGTATGCCGCACTTCGCCGGACGTCCGTCCTTGTCGCCGGTGACGCTCATCACGCCGCTCATTGCCTGTACCGTCATGTCGAAACCGCCTTCGCCGGCACGCGGTCCGGTCTGACCGAAGGCGGAGACCGAGCAATACACCAGCGCAGGATGATCTTTGGACAGCGATGTGTAATCGAGGCCGAATCGGGCCATCACGCCGGGGCGGAAATTTTCGAGCACGATGTCTGCGGACAGTGCCAGCTTGCGCGCGGCCGTCTTGTCTACTTCCTGCTTCAGATCGAATACGACCGAACGTTTGTTGCGGTTGACGGAGGCGAAATACTGACTGTAACCGTCGAGGATCGGCGGCCATTGCCGCATCAGATCACCTTCGGGCGATTCAACCTTGATGACATCGGCGCCCATGTCGGCCAGCAGGCAGCCCGCAAACGGTCCGGCCAGCACCTGGCAAAACTCGACGACTCTTACACCTTGAAGCGGCAGCATCCGGATGGCAATGATAGAAAGAATAATCAACGAAATAATGAGGCGGATCCCGCGCCGGCACCGATAAGAATGTTCTGCAGTGTTCCGCCGCACGACGTAACCACTATCGTAACACGCGGTATTAGTGCGACATTTATCCGGTCACGGTGACGGCGAAAGCGCCGTCGCTGTCGAGTGCATTCAATGCATCGATTTCACGCGGCGTGGGCGGAGGCGCCGGTTGCGCGCCGCTGCTTTCGAAAGCAAATCCGGTTTGCGCGGCAATCTGCTTGATGTCCGTTGCCGGATGGTAGTGTTCAAGCCGGAAACGCGAGCCGTTGCGCGGTTCACGCGTAAATACCGCCAGCGGCGTCACCAGTGCCGTCATGTGACCGGCGGCAGTGACAAAGTCCAGTTTGTCGACCAGCGCGCGCGTGGTGTGGTCGGTGCGCCAGGTCACCACGCGTTTTGCGGTCGGCAGCATGACCGCGGCACCGCCGCCACCGGGCAGACGCACCCGCGGGTTTTCCCAGGAACCGATTGCGGAGACGTTGGTGCGGCCTTCAGCGTCGATCTGCGCGCAGCCCAGATACACCAGATCAAGTCCGCCGCGCGCGCACAGGTCGTAAAAATCCTGATTGGCGAAAATCGCCGCTGAGCCGTGAACAATCGCCGGATCGCTGCTCGACTGCGGCACGGCCAGCGGCTGCGGTTCGACACCGCCGGCGACGTTGATCCAGGTGAAATCAAAATCGTAGGCGCGCTTGGCGAGCATGCAGGCGATCATCGGCAGCGTCGAGTTGACGCCGCTGAACGTGATTTCGCCGGCGCGGATCTGGCGCGCGAGATTGATGACGATGAAGGAAAACGGGGTCCAGTTCATGCGGCGAGTATAACGAGCATGCGCGTTCAGTTCGTGCGGTAAGTGGCGAGCCAGACGATGGCTGCGACCGTGATGACCGCGCCGGCGACGATGCGGCGGTTGAGCGGTTCGCCACGCAGGAACAGCGCGCTGCCCAGCACGGTCACCAGCGGATAGGCGGCAATGATCGGCGCGACGGATGACACCGGCGCCCGCGCCAGCGCTGCATACATCAGCACCATCGCGCTGCCGTTGATGAATCCCGTAATCGCGAACCACTGCAGGCCTTGCCGGTTCAGCGTCCGCCGTCCGCCGTGACGCAATCGTTCGGCGCTGATCACTGCGGTTGACGACACCAGGTAGCCGATGACGCTGGCGGCAAACGGATTTCCCCACAGCAGCAGGCCTGCTTTGGCACCGGCCTGGGCCACGCCGCGCACGAAGGCGCCGGCGACCGGCCAGAACAGTTTGCCGCCGGCGATCCGGTCTAGGGCGGCATCGGGGCGCCAGGACAGCAGTGCTACGCCGGCGGCGACCGCCACGGCGGCGATTGCAGCCTGCGGCGGCACCCGCTCATCCAGCCACAGTGCGGCGGCGAGCATTGCGAACAGCGGCGCAGTGCCCGAGATCGCGCTGGTGATGGTCGGCCCAAGTTCCGTATTGGAGCGGAAAGTCAGCAGCGTGACCAGGGCGGGGTAGAACAGGCCGACTGCCGCGAAGATCAGTGCGGCGGTGAGGTTGAAGGCAGACAGTTCAATCGTGAATGGCGCGGCGATCACAAACAGCAGCGCTGCTGCCGGAATGCTCAGCGCCGCACCTGATCGCGCATCAAGATGGCGCAGGCCGATACGTGACGTAATCATGCCGGCGCCGAAGCAGAACGCACTGAGGATCGCGAGCAGTAGCGCGGAGTCGATCATATCTATTTGTTTTTATTGTTTTTTTTATTGGGCAGTGGGCGCAGGATGCTGCGCCATGCGCGGAGTTTTTGGGCGTAACTCATGGCGGCATGCGCCGGGCTGGTCGAGGGCAGGCGCTGCAATTGCAGCAAGCCGGTTTCCAGCGCCGGTTGCACATGCCGCGCAAAACAGCGTTCTGCGGTAGCGCCGTTAAAAAATACGTGAGTGATGCCGCGATGCTGTGCGAGAAAGCACAGCAGATCATTGGCGATGATCGAGCGTTCGTCGATGGCGGCATCGAGACTGCCTTCGCGCGTGCAGGCCGCGAGCACATCCCATAGCGCGATGCCCGAGTTCCGCAGCATCCGGGTGCGCGTTACATAAGGAATATCGGCTGATGCGCCGACGAGATCGCCCATGATGCGCCAGAAGGTGTTGCGTCGATGGGCGTAATACTGTCCGGCGCGTAGCGATTCAGCGCCCGGCATGCTGCCGAGTATCAGTATGCGCGCCGTCCCATCGGCAACGGGAGCGAAACTGTGGATGACCGGCAGGCGGCTCACGGGGTTGGCGTGGTTTCAGGCGCTTCGGCCAGATGTTGTTCGAGCACGCCCGGCGCGTCTTCCATGTAACGCTCGACGGCGGCGTAGTCGATTTCGTAATAGGGATGCATCGAGCCGGGCCAACCGCCGCGCGGAACCACGGCCGCTGCTTCGACCATGAAACCCGGAACCAGTGTCAGTTCCGGTTGTTCACGCAGATGGTCCGTGGTCACCCGTTTTTCGGCAGTAATCAGCACGCGTTTTGCCGCACGGGTCAGGGGATGGTCCCAGAATGGCGAGCCGTAAATGCGGGCATTACCCAGCTCGTCGATTTCTGCAGCATGGATGACAGCGATATCCGGCCGGATGGCGGGAATCACGAAGACGTCAGTTCCCGAGCCATAGGGGTCGCGCAAGGTCTGCCACTGGTTGACGCGCGCCAGTTCACTGCCGTGTACGCCGGCGACCGGCTGGAACGGGATTCCGTAGGAGGCTGCACGCAGCCCCGCGACCAGGGTCATTCAGGCGTGTTCTTCGAGATGCGCTTGCTTGCGTTCGATGGCTTTGCGGTACCAACGCGCCAGACCAAAGTTGCCTTCCATGGCTACGATCCCGGCGCGAACTTTGGCGACCGCACCGGCACGGCATAGCAGATCAAGGTCATAGCCGGGGGAGGGTTTGATGATTTCGAGGTTGCGACGACCCTGGCGAACCAGTTCACGCACCAGTGCGAACGGGCCACGATGCAGAAACACGCCGCCAAGACCGAGTGCGGCGCCGTCGGGGATGCGCGCGGCCAGTTCGCCGAGACTGACAATTTTCGAGGCGGTTGCGGTCATGGGCCGCTCCGGGAATGGGAATGCGCCGATTTTACACGGCGACCAGCATTCGGACTGCGCTGTGAAGGGTGTGCCGGCAGTGCGATAATCGCCGCTCGCTAAATTCACTGGAGCAGGGCATGTCGGAAATCAAAAGCGCCGAATACTGGGCGCAAAAGCAGGACGTAAAGCGAGGCAATGTAAAGCTGTATGTCTATCGAAAACATGCGGCTGGGTTGCCGAAAGATGCGCCGGTATTGTTTCTGGTGCACGGTTCTTCCGCTTCCGGGCGTTCGAGCTTTGATCTCAGTGTGCCCGGGCGCAACGACTATTCACTGATGGATCATTTTGCCGCCCTCGGTTACGACGTGTGGACCGTGGATCATGAAGGTTACGGCCGCTCCGACCGCACCGACAGCCATTCGGGCATCGCTTCAGGGGCTGAGGATCTGGCCGTCGCAATGGAGATCGTTCAGCGCGAAACCGGCCAGAGCAGCGTGTTCATGTATGGCGGATCGTCCGGCGCCTTGCGCGCCGCGTTGTATGCCCAGCAGAATCCCGGGCGCGTCAAACGTCTGATGGTGTCGGCGCTGGTTTATACCGGCGCGGGTTCGCCGACGCTGGCCAAACGCCGTGAGAAGGTGGATGAGTATCGCGCGCATCCGCGGCGCAAGGTCGATCGCGCGTTCATCCACAGCATGTTCACCCGCGACAAGCCGGGCACTTCCGAAATGATTGCGGCCGATGCGCTGGCCGATGCCGAACTGGCGCTGGGTGATTCCGTGCCCAACGGCACTTATCTCGACATGTGCGCCAACCTGCCGGTGATCGACCCGCTGAAAATCACCTGTCCGGTGTGCATTATTCGCGGTGAATTCGACGGCATTGCCGCCGAGCCCGACTTGCTGGATTTTTTCGGCAAGCTGCCGGGCAAGGACAAGCAGTTCGTGTTCATCTCGGATCTGGCGCATGCGGCAACGCTGAGCATCAACCGCCACAAGTTCTGGCACGCGATGACGTCTTTCATGAAGGTGCCGCAAAACCGGGCGCTGGCGGCCTGACGGCAAGGAAGCAATCGCTGAAAAAATAATCAGAGTGGTGCGAAGGAGGAGATTTCAGTGAAACTGACTTTATGGATCGGGGCTGCACTGGGCGGATGGATGGCTTGTGCAGGAGTTGTACAAGCGCAGGATTATCCCAACCGCCCGGTACGCATGCTGGTTGCGGTTCCGCCCGGCGGACCGGCGGACACGCTGGCGCGACTGGTCGGGCCGCATCTGAACGCGGGGTTGGGGCAGACGGTGGTCATCGACAACCGGCCCGGTGCCAACGGCGGCATCGCCTATGAAACCACGGCGCGCGCAAACCCCGATGGTTATACCTTTGTGCTGGTTGCGGCCGGTGTGGCGATCAATCCCAGTCTTTATCAGAACGTGCCGTATCACCCGATCAGGGATTTTGCGCCGATCACCCTCGGCATTACCGTTCCCAACATCCTGGTGGTTCATCCTTCCGTCGCAGCCAGGTCGGTGCAGGAACTGGTGGTCGCGATCAAGGCGAAGCAGGGCGGTTTTTCCTTCGCCTCGGCCGGAAACGGTACTTCCGGGCATCTCGCGCTGGAGCTGTTCAAGCTGTCGACCGGCGCGTCGTTTGTGCATGTGCCTTACAAAGGCGGGGGCCCGGCCCTGCAGGAAACGGTCGCCGGGCAGGTGCAGGCGCTGTTCAGCATCGCACTGGCAGCGACGCCCCAGGTCAAGGCCGGCAAGGTGCGCGCGCTGGCGATCACCAGTGCCAAGCGTTCACCGGTGTCGCCGGAACTGCCGACCGTGGCGGAATCCGGTTATCCGGGATTCGAGGTCATCGGCTGGTTCGGCTGGCTGGCGCCGGCAAAAACCGGCAAGCCCATTGTTGACCGGCTCAACCGGGAACTGGTGAAGTCCCTGGCCAATCCGGAAGTCAAAGAGCGGCTGCTCAGCCTGGCCACAGTGCCGGTGGGAGACAAACCCGAGGAATTCGGCGGCTTCATTCGCAGCGAGTATGAGAAGTGGGGCAAGGTCATCAAGGCCGCCAATATCCAGATTCAGTAACAACAAGGAAAACGCCAACCATGAGCAAATCCAAGGGCATTCGCGAAGTCGCTTATGTTGATGTGCGCGCTGGCGGCGGCGACGGGCATCAACACAACTGCAGCGCCGGCATGCAGCCACTGTCATTCACCGATTGTGCCGGCGGCGGGCAGATCGTCGTTGAACGCAACATCGCTTACGTCGGCAACATGCGCAATCCGCATGGCACGCTGATATTCGACGTCAAGGATCCCAAGCACCCGAAATTCCTGTCGGAAATCAACATGCCCAAGGGCACGCATTCGCACAAGGTGCGGGTCTCCGGCGACATCATGCTGACCAACCGTGAGGTGTTGTCGGCGAAGAATGCAAAAGGTGAGACGCCCCCGGATGATTTTCACGGCGGCCTGGGCATCTACGACGTGTCCAATCCGGCCAAGCCCAAGCTGATCACGCTGTGGCAGACCGATGACAAGCCCGGTGTCGAATACGCACGCGGCGTGCATCGTTTCGATTTCGACGGCCGCTACGCTTACATCTCGCCGACGATGGACGGCTATCTCGGCAACATCGTGATGATTCTTGATCTGAAGGATCCGGCAAAGCCGCAAGAGGTGGGGCGCTGGTGGATGCCGGGGCAGCATATCGCCGGCGGCGAGACGCCAACCTGGCGCGGTGCCGCGCACAAATGCCATCACCCGCTGCGTTACGGCAACCGGCTCTACACCAGCTACTGGCATGGCGGTTTTGTCATCCTCGACATCGAAGACATGAGCAAGCCCAAGTTTGTGTCCGGCCTCGACTGGAGCCCGCCGTTTCCGTGGCCGACGCATACCGCGCTGCGCATCCCGTTCAAGATCAAGAACCGCGATTTCCTGGTGGTGTCGGACGAAGATGTAGTGCGTTTGCCGGACTGCCCGCCGCACAACTCGGCGTTCCTGTGGATGGTCGATGTCACCGATGAGAAACATCCCGCGGTGGTATCGAGCTTCCAGTTGGAAGACATTCCGCCGGAGCAGCAGCCATATGCGACTGGCTGCCATCAGCCTTGTGAAAAAGTCACCGGTACGGAAATTCCGGTGGCATGGTTTGCCCACGGCCTGCGCATCGTCGACATCGCCAACCCGCATGCAATGAAGGAAGTGGCCTACTTTGTGCCGGACGTGCCGCAAGGATCGGATCGTGTGCAGAGCAATGACGTTACCGTCGACGACCGCGGTCTGCTCTATCTGCTCGATCGGGTGCGCGGTCTGCACATTCTCGAACGCACATGATTCGAACGTACCTGATTGATTGAAACAATCGCAAGAACATCCAAGGAATATAGACATGGCCTCCGGCGTATTTGACGACATCCTGATCCAGCATCTGTGGAGCACCGAGGAGTTTCGCAATATATTCAACGATCACAATCGTCTGCAGAAATGGTATGACTTCGAGGCGGCATTCGCTTTGGAGCAGGGTGAGTTGGGGATCATTCCGAAGGAGGCCGCTGCGGACATCGCGTCCAACTGCAAGATTTCGAAAATCGACGTCAATGCGGTAGCGGCTGAAATCCGCCGCATCAAGCATCCGCTGGTTCCGGCAGTGAAGGCGGTGCAGAAGCTGTGCAAGGGCGACAACGGTGAATACATTCACTTCGGCCCGACGACCCAGGATGTGCTCGACACTGCGGTGATGCTGCAGATCAAGGAGGCGCATGCGCTCTACCTGCGCGACATCAAGGCCATCGGCAATGCGCTGGTCAAGCTGTGCGAGGCGCATCGCGACACGCCGATGGTCGGCCGCTCGCATGGCGTGCAGGCGCTGCCAATCACCTTCGGTCACAAGGCCGCAATCTGGCTGTCGGAAATGGGACGCCATTACGAGCGCCTGCGCCAGCTGGAGCCGCGGATGTTTGTCGGCGGCATGGTCGGGGCAGTCGGCACGCAGGCTTCGTTTGGTCCGAAAGCCAAAGAACTGGAGCAGCGGGTGATGACACGGCTGGGGCTGGGTGTTGCCGACATCAACTGGCAGCCGGCGCGGGACCGTTTCGCCGAGTATGTCAACGTGCTCGGGCTGATCAGCGCGACACTGGCCAAGATCGCCAACGAAATCATCACGCTGGAACACACCGAGATCGGCGAGCTTTATGAGCCCTTCAGCACCGGCAAGGTCGGCTCATCGACGATGCCGCACAAACGCAATCCGTCGAGTTGCGAGGCGGTGGTCGGCGCCAGCCGCGCGGTGCGCTACAACGTGGCCTACATGCTCGAGTGCATGCTGATCGAGCACGAACGCGATGGTTCGTCGTGGCGCGGTGAGTGGAAGGCGCTGCCGGAATCCTGCCTGATCACCGGCGGCATGCTGGCCATCATGAAGGGCGTGTTGTCGGACCTGCATGTCGATGTCGCGAGCATGCGCCGCAACCTCGACAGCCTCGGCGGTTTCCTGCTCTCGGAACGGGTGATGTTTGAGCTGTCTGACAAAGTCGGCAAGCAGACCGCGCATGATCTGGTGTACGAGGCTTCGATGCACGGCATCGAAAACGGCATTTCTTTTGAGGACGCCCTGTTGCAGAACCCGCAGGTCAAAAAAGCGATGACTCTTGCCGAAGTCAAGGCGGCGCTGAATCCGACCACTTATGTCGGCCGCGCACCGGAAATCGTCGATGAAGTGCTGCAGCAGCAGCGCGCCGCCGGCTGGCTCCAATAATTTTTCAATAAAAACAATTACTTACAACCGTTGCAAGGCCAGCCATGAAAATTTCGATACTCGACGATTACCAGAATGTTGTTCGCACCCTGGAGTGTTTCGCCAAGCTCAGGGACCACGAGGTGCAGATCTGGAATGACCATACCAAGGATGTCGACGTGCTGGCCGAGCGTCTCAAGGATACCGATGCTCTGGTGCTGATTCGTGAACGCACACCGATCCGCGCGCCGCTGATCGCGCGGTTGCCGAAGTTGAAGCTGATCAGTCACCACAGCGTTTATCCGCACATTGATCTTGATGCCTGCACCCAGCACGGCGTGCTGTTGTGCACCAGCCTGCATCCGGGCCAGCCATCCTACGCAACGGCGGAACTGACCTGGGGTCTGATCATTGCCACCATGCGTCATATACCGCAGGAAGTGGCGGCGATGAAAGCCGGGCGCTGGCAGTCGACGGTGGGCCTGGGCCTGCGCGGCAAGACGCTGGGCATTTACGGCTACGGTCGCATCGGCGCTGTGGTCGCCGGTTACGGCAAGGCTTTCGGCATGAAGGTGCTGGTGTGGGGGCGCGAGGGTTCGCATCAGCGGGCCCGCGCCGACGGTTACGCGGTCGCCCAAAGCCGCGAAGCATTTTTCGCCGACAGCGATGTAATTACGCTGCATCTGCGCCTGATTGACGCCACCCGCGGCATCGTCACTGCAGCCGATCTTGCGCGCATGAAAAAAACCGCGCTGATGGTCAATACCAGTCGGGCGGGATTGATCGAAGCGGGCGCGCTGGAGCAGGCGCTGAAACTGGGGCGCCCTGGCTTCGCTGCGATCGATGTGTTCGAGGATGAACCGGTACTCAATGCCAGCCATCCGCTGCTCCATCTCGACAACGCGGTATGTACGCCGCATATCGGTTATGTGGAGCGCGCCGGTTACGAACGGATATTCGGCAGTATTTTCGAGCAGATCGCGGCTTATGCCGCGGGCCAGCCGCAGAATATGGTTAATCCCGAGGTTCTGGAACGTCCCCGCTCCTGAGTTCCTGCGGTTGGAGTAGCATCCTTTGCGGGTCTACACAACACCAATAAAGCAGGAGGAGATTGAAATGAAACCCGTAAACCTGTGGTTTGTCGCGGCATGCGGTATTGCCGGTCTGGTGGCACTGCCGGCGCTCGCGCAGAGTCCGGCCGCCTCGGCTTATCCGTCGAAACCCGTGCGCTGGATTGTGCCGTTTCCGCCCGCAGCGTCCAACGACATCACCGCGCGCCTGTTTGCACAAAAGATGTCGGAGGCCACCGGGCAGCAGTTCGTTATCGACAACCGGCCCGGCGCCGGCGGTTCGATCGGCGCCCAACTGGCTGCGGAATCCGCGCCGGACGGCCATACGCTGCTGCACGCCAACCCCGGCCCCAGCGTCAACAACGTGATCATGCGGCGCAAGTCGCCGTATCAGATCAACGACTTTGCACCGGTATTTTTCATGGGTTACACGCCGCTGCTGATCCTTGCCAGCCCCAAGTTTCCCGCCAATAACGGCCGTGAACTGGTGAGTTATGCCAAGGCCAATCCAGGCAAGCTGACCTGGGCTTCCTCCGGCAACGGCAGCAGCCTGCACATCGGCCTTGCACTGTTCGGCGCGGCCACCGGCCTGGATCTTGTGCACGTGCCTTACAAGGGAACCGTCCCGGCGATCACCGATGTGATGAGCGGTCGTGTTGATGTCATGCACACCACGGTGGTCAGTGCCGAAGCCCAGATCAAGGCGGGGCGGGTCAAGGTGCTTGCGGTCGCCGCACCCCAGCGCCAGGCCGTATTGCCCAATGTGCCGACGCTGCAGGAGGAGGGCATCAAGAATGCAGAAGCCACGGTCTGGTTCGGCGTCCAGGTGCAGGCGAAGACACCACGGCCGATCATCAACAAGCTCAATACCCAGATGAACCAGATCATGGCGATGCCCGATGTCCAGGCACGGCTGGATCAGCTGGGACTGGTGAAAGTCGGCGGGACGCCCGAGGAGTTTGGCGCATTCATCAAGACAGAGGCCGACAAACTATCCATGCTGATCAAGACCAAGCGGGTGGAGATGATGGACTAGCGGGGATGGCGGGGTCTGATTTGCATCAGGGTTCCCGCTCATAAGTGCTGCACCATGATTGCGCATCGGTGTTTTCCCTGAGTTGGGGTTTTGGCAGGTGAAGCCAGCGCTCAGGATTGATGTTCCGACGGTAATTTCCGAAGGTTATTGGTTCTCCTACGGTTGCGAATTCGATCTGCAGCGCGCGTAAGTCAACCGTAAGCCAACCGTAAGCGCCGGCACCTAGACTGCGTGCGATTTTGCGGGTTGCGCAACGAAGTTCTAAGTCGTGCAATCAACTGAATGAGCGGGTGAAATTCTATTGTGCGCCGCACCATCCGAGAGCTGAAAAAGCTTTGTTGCCTTCGAGCCTTCGTGTAGAGTTCGGTTCCGGCGTATAAGCACAATAAATTAGTGCCGAAAAAGGAACTAGTTAGCAGGTGCCGCTTGGATTGCAGGTCAAGCGCGATGTGCGGTACATCGCACCGGAAGTGTGGTTCGTTCCGGTATCTGTTTTTGAAATCTGGAGGGTGTTTATTTTGAAAATCAAGAATCAGGAAGACTTCTGGGCCGGTTTGATGTTCGTCGGCTTCGGAGCACTTGCCATCTGGCTGTCGACCGACTATCCGATGGGTACTGCCAGCCGTATGGGTCCGGGTTATTTCCCGACCTATCTCGGCGGGATCATGCTGACCTTGGGTGCGATCGTTGCATTGATGTCGCTGAAGTCAGAGGGCGGTGGCAAAATTACACCGTTCGCCTGGAAGCCGATGATCATGTTGAGCGTGGGTTTTGTGCTCTTCGGCTGGGGTGTGGATCACATTGGCTTTATTCCGGCGCTGTTCGGCCTGTCGGTGGTTACCGCCGCCGCCGGGCAGAAGTTCAATGTGGTCGAAGTGCTTGTAATGACCGCGGTGCTGATCGCAGGGGCTGTCGGCATTTTCATTTACGGCATCGAACTGCCGTTCCCGCTGTTCTGGTGGAGATAACATGGAAGCTGACATCATTTCGAATCTGGCGCTGGGCTTCTCGACAGCCGTTTCGCCGGTCAATCTGTTTTACTGCTTCATCGGTGTGCTGGTTGGCACGCTGATCGGCGTATTGCCCGGTATCGGTCCGGTTGCTGCAGTGGCCATGCTGCTGCCGCTGACGTTCAATCTGGACGCGGTCGGCGCCATCATCATGCTGTCCGGTATTTACTACGGCACGCAATACGGCGGTTCAACGACCGCCATTCTGGTGAACCTTCCGGGCGAATCGGCTTCGGTGGTGACCTGTATGGACGGATACGCCATGGCTCGTCAGGGCCGTGCAGGTCCTGCCCTGGCAATTGCCGCGATCGGTTCATTCTTCGCCGGCACGGTCGGTACCATCCTGGTGGCGCTGCTCGGACCACCCCTCGCCGAAATCGCGCTGAAATTCGGTGCTCCCGAATACTTCTCGCTGATGGTCATGGCGCTGATTGCGGCTGCAGTGCTGGCGCACGGTTCGATGCTGAAAACGATTTGCATGATCGTGCTCGGTCTGCTGGTCGGTATTGTCGGCACGGACGTCAACTCGGGCATGTCGCGCTTCACCTTCGGCGCGTCCGGGCTGGCTGACGGCCTGAGCTTCGTTGTGGTCGCGATGGGCCTGTTCGGTTTTGCCGAGATCCTGAGCAATCTGCAGGACAAAGCGGATACCGCGAGCCGCGATATTCTGAACCAGAAAATTACCGGCCTGATGCCTACGGTCACGGACATGAAAGCCGCTTTTGGTGCAATTGTCCGTGGTACTGCGATCGGCGCCTTTTTCGGTACCTTGCCGGGCGGCGGTCCGACGATCAGCGCATTCTCGGCCTACGCGGTTGAGAAAAAACTGGCTAAAGATCCTTCGCGGTTTGGTAAGGGTGCGATTGAAGGTGTGGCTGCTCCGGAATCGGCGAACAACGCCGCAGTGCAGTGTGCGTTCATCACCACGTTGACCCTGGGCATCCCCCACGGTGCAACAATGGCGCTGCTGCTTGGTGCACTGACGATTCAGGGTATTGCTCCCGGCCCGCAGGTGATGACTCAGCGTCCCGACCTGTTCTGGGGCCTGATCGCGAGTATGTGGATTGGTAACGCGATGCTGGTGATCCTGAACCTGCCGCTGGTCGGCCTGTGGATCAAATTGCTCAAGGTGCCATACCGTTTCCTGTTCCCGGCGATCATGGTGTTCATGGCGATCGGTGTTTACAGCGTGAACAACCTTGACCTCGATATCTACATGACGATTCTGTTCGGCATCCTGGGTTACATCTTCCTCAAACTGAAGTGCGAACCCGCGCCATTGATTCTGGCGTTCGTGCTCGGCCCGCTGATGGAAGAAAACCTGCGTCGTGCATTGCTGATTTCACGCGGTGATCCGACGGTGTTCATCACGCGGCCGATCAGCGCCGCTTTCCTGGTGGCCACTGCGCTGCTGCTGACGTTCATGATTATTCCTTCCTTCCGCAAGAAGCGCGAGGAAGCTGTGGCTGACTCGGAAGCGCTGTAATCGATCAGCACCAGTTCAGGTTGTTTTAGTGAGAAAGTCAAAGCACGCGGCATCTTGCCGCGTGCTTTTTTTTGAGGAGAGGAAAAAATGCAAACCAAACCAAAAATGAAGGCGCTGTTCGCAGGCGTGATCACGAGCGCAGTCCTTGCGCTGCCGATGACTACTGTGGCGCAGACTTACCCGACCAAGCCGATCCGCTTGATCGTGGCGTTCCCGGCGGGCGGATCCACCGACATCATCGCGCGTCTGGTTGGGCAACGTCTGGGCGAAAAGCTCGGGCAACAAGTCATCGTCGACAATCGCGGTGGTGCCGGCGGCACGATCGGTACCGAAATTGCCGCCAAGGCGACGCCCGACGGTCATACCCTGACCATGGGCACCACAAGCACCCACGTGATTGCACCTGCCGCTTATGCCAAGGTCAACTATGACCCGGTCAAGGATTTTGAGCCCATCACGCTGGTGGCTTCGACACCTTACCTGCTGGTGCTGCACCCGGGCGTCAAGGCAAACAATCTGAAGGAATTCGTTGCGCTGGCAAAATCGCAGCCGGGCAAAATGAACTACGCCTCGGCCGGTACCGGATCGACGACACAACTGGCGATGGAAATGCTCAAGGGCGCTGCCGGCGTTGATATCGTGCATGTGCCCTACAACGGCAACGGTCCTGCGGGGGCGGCAACGCTCGGCGGACAGGTGCAGGCGCTGTTCGGCAGCATGCCGGCAGTACTGCCGCATGCGCAAGCGGGCCGTTTGCGCCCGATCGCAGTGGGGACCTCAAGGCGCTCGCCGGCATTACCCAATGTGCCGACCGTTGCCGAGTCGGGTTATCCGGGATTCGAAGTTTCGCTATGGCTGGGTTTTTTCGCGCCCAAGGGCACCCCGAAGCCGATCCTGACCCGTCTGCAGAAAGAACTGACTGACATCGCCAACAACGCGGAGATGAAGGCACAGTTCGAAAAGAACGGCGCGAGTGGAGTGACCAATACCCCGGCGGAAATGAATACGCTGATGAAGACCGAGCTTGAAAAATACGGCAAGGTCGTCAAGGCTGCGGGCATCTCGCTCAAATAAGTTTCACCTTCTTCGGCGGCGACAGCTGCTGTAAAACGTCGTGAGCGGGCAACCGCACACGACGTTTTTATTTGTTGTGCCGGTCGATGTGAGAGAGGTAACCGCTGGCGAGCAGGATGACTGCGCTGGCCCAGAATACTGAGGCGATGCCGAGCAGCGCGCCGATGGATCCGGCGGCGAGCGGCACGGCGATATGGGTGATGTTGTTGATGGTCAGGCGCAGACCGGTGACTTCGCCGGAACGGCCCGCCGGGGAACGGTTGTAGGTCAGGTTAAGGGTCAGCGGCTGGCTGACGCCGAGAGTCAGCCCGATGCCGAAGGACAGGGCCAGCAGGCCTGGTACATATTCGATGAAAGTGAAGGGCAGGAACAGCAGTGCGCCGATGCACATCGCTGCCGCAAGCACGGTCTCAACGCTGAACCGGCGTGTCAGCACCGGCAGCGCCACACGGACAATGAAGCTGGCGGCAGCAAATGCCCCGAGAATGGTGCCGATGGTCGACGCCGACAGGCCGATCGAATGGCCGTAAATCGGCACATAGAAAGTGTAGAGATCCCAGCCGGTGGTCACCAGGCCGCTGACGATGATCATCCGGCGCAGCGCTGGCAGGCGTAGCAGATCAAAGGCGCTGCTGGCCGGCGGTTCGCTGCGTGCGCCATGGGCGCCCAGTTGTCGCGATGCAGCGAGCGCCAGGATCGGTGCCAGCGTCAGCAGGGTAAACGCGATATAGGCCGCACCGAAGCCGTAACGGTCGATCATGATGCCGGCGATAACAGGGCCGATCATGTGGCCGCCGGCATAACCCAGGCCCATGGTCGAGAAATTCCGGGTGCGCTCGGCGGCGCTGCCGAGGGTGCCGGCCAGATTTTGTGCGGCGACATTGAAAAACACGAAACCGATGCCGATCAACGGGGCGGAAACGAACAGTGCCGGCAATGTCGGTGATACGGCAGGGATGATCAGGCCACAACCAAAGGTGATGGCGCCGCCGAGCATGGGCCAGCGAGAGCCGTAGCGGTCAGAGAGGCGCCCGACAACGAGGGCGAATATCAGCGGGAATATCGAATAGGCCGCAATCAGCACGCCGATCAGCAGAGGGCCGGCGCCGAGGCTCAACGCCAGCAGCGAGGCAACCACGCGACTGCCCATATGGCCGCCCTGCAGGGCCAGGGTAAGCAGCGTGATCAAGTTGATCGGTTTCAATGCGGCATACGCCAAAAAAGCAGGGGTGCGGCTGCCGGTTCAGGCGGCTGCACCCCGAAGGAATGAAAGGAGATCAGGAGGCGTAGCCGGGCGATTCACGATCCAGTTTTCTCATCAATGCCGCCCACATCAGTTTGCCGCCGGCGCCGCGACCGCCGGGCCCGTAGATGAACTGTCCCTGATCCACGGTATGTTTCACCACCTCGTCCGGAAGCAGGTTCAATGCGGCGCCGCCGGTCATGGCGGTAATCTGCATTTTGCAGGCGCGTTCCAGCCGGTACATGCGGGCGAACATTTCGCCGATGCTGGTGCCCACGCTCAAGGTGCCGTGATTGCGCAGGATCAGCATGCCGCCGTCGCCGAGGTCCTTGACCAGGCGCTCACGTTCATTGTGGTCTTCGGCGACACCTTCGAAATCGTGATAACGCACCTGCGAGAGTGCGGTCAGCGCCATCTGGGTCAGCGGCAGCAAACCCTCTTTCTGTGAGGCGACTGCTACACCGTATTGGGTATGGCAATGCATGACGGCGTCGGCATCCGGGCAGTTCATATGAATGGCGCTGTGGATGGTGAATCCGGCCGAGTTTACTTCGTAAGGCGATTCCGAAAGCTTGCCGCCCTCGACATCGCATTTGATCAGATCGGAGGCGGTCATTTCTTCGAACAGCAGGCCATAGGGATTGATCAGGAACTGGTCGTGGGTGCCGGGGACGCGGCAGGATATATGGGTACCCAGCATGTCGGTCCAGCCCATCAATGCCGTCAGTCGGTAGGCGGCCGCCAGTTCAACGCGCGCCTGCCATTCTTCGGGACTGATGCCGCGAGCGGCACGTGCAGCGCTGCGGAAATTGGCGGGACGGTGTTTGGCGGAAGCGGTTGCGGCGCGTCGTGTCATATGATGGATTCCTGTGCGTGTGGCTGTAATCGGTGTTGTCCGGCGGCGCCGGCGGGCTATGATCTGCGAATGACAGTAGAATACCGCAGTCCGTGATAAAAATTTCATCTGCGCCGGCCTTAAGTGCAGCAGATGCAGCCACCAAATCCGTATCGTGAACTTCAATATGAGCCTCCGTGTCGCTCACAATATTCATGACCTGCGCCAGTTGGCGCAGCGCAGGTTGCCCAAAGTGGCATGGGATTATCTGGAGCGCGGCGCTGAAGACGACATCACGATGAGGGCCAACCGTGATGCACTGGAACGCATCCTGTTCCGGCCGCGGACGCTGGTTGATGTGTCAGCAAGATCACTGCAGCACACGTTGTTCGGCAAAACCTACACCGCACCGTTTGGCATCGCGCCGACCGGCGCCGCCGGTCTTTACTGTCACGATGCCGATGTGGCACTTGCGCGCGCTGCAGCATCTGCCGGGGTGCCCTTCGTGCTGTCGACGGCATCGTTTGTCGCGATGGAGCGTGTTGCGCGGGAGGCTGCGGGCAGTAAATGGTTTCAGCTTTATATGTCCAAAGACCGGGACGCGGCGGAGCGTCTGGTCAAACGCGCCCTGGCGGCGGGTTTCGAAGCGCTGGTGGTCACCACCGATGTGCCAGTGGGCGCAAACCGGGAGTACAACCTGCGTAACGGTTTCACCATTCCGTTCCGTATCAATGCGCGCAATGTGGTCGATGGTCTGCTGCATCCGCGCTGGCTGACCCAGGTGTTTTTACGCACGCTGCTCACCGACGGCGTTCCCCGTTTCCGCAATGTCGACAGCGAGGAGGGTGGACGTATCGTATCCAAGGATCTCTCTGCGTTCCGTGCACGTCGCGATGCGCTCGACTGGAGTGATATTGCCTGGCTGCGTACGATCTGGCCGCACAAGCTGCTGGTAAAAGGCGTGCTGGTCGCGGATGACGCGCGCCTCGCTCTCGCGCACGGCGCCGATGGTGTGGTGGTATCCAATCACGGCGGACGTCAGCTTGACGGTGCGCGGGCGGCCATCGCTGCACTGCCGGAAATCGTTGACGCGGTGGATGGCAAGATGGCCGTGCTGTTTGACAGCGGCGTGCGCCGCGGCGCCGATATCGTCAAGGCGCTGGCGCTGGGTGCCGATTTCGTGTTTTTTGGCCGGGCAACGTTGTATGGCGCTTCCGTCGGCGGCGAAGCCGGGGTGTTGCGCGCGCTGGAACTGCTGCGCAGCGAAACCGACCGGGTGATGGCGCTGCTCGGCTGCAACCGTGTCGCCGATCTCGGGCGCCAATTTCTGGAGATGCCTGACTCCGTGTAAATCAGGCACAGCAACATCAGGAGATCATCATGAAACAACTTAAATTACCGGCCGTATTCATGCGCGGCGGCACCAGCAACGCCGTCGTGTTCAACCAGAAGGACCTGCCGCAGGATCGCGCGTTGTGGGACGAGATTTTCCTCGCAGCGATCGGCAGTCCCGATCCCAACGGCCGGCAGCTCGATGGCATGGGTGGTGGCGTATCTTCGCTGTCCAAAGTCTGTGTGGTCGGGCCGCCGACGCGGCCGGATGCCGACATTGACTATACCTTCGCCCAGGTGCAGGTGAAGGAGGCCAAGGTCGATTACGGCGCGAACTGCGGCAACATGTCCTCAGCGATGGGGCCGTTTGCGCTGGATGAAGGCCTGGTCAAGGTGTCGGGCCGCGAAGCGCTGGTACGCATTCACAACACCAACACCAAAAAAATCATCCATGCGCTGTTCAGCGTCGATGAGGGCCTCGCCGCAGTCGATGGCGATCTGGCAATCCCCGGCGTCTCCGGCACCGGGTCGCCGGTCAAGCTCGAATTCCGCGATCCCGGTGGCGCGACCACCGGCAAGCTGCTGCCCACCGGCAATGCGGTCGATACGCTGGATGTGCCGGGCCTCGGCAAGATCCGCGTGTCGATGGTCGATGCGGCCAATGCTACGGTATGGGTGAATGCCAAAGACATCGGCCTTACCGGCATCGAACTGCCGGAGCCGCTGGAAGCGAATGCAGCGGCCATGCAAAAGCTGTCTGCGATCCGCATGGCCGCATCGGTGGCGATGGGCATTGCGCCGAACCTCGAAGAGGCCGCCAAACGCAAATCCGTACCGTTCATCGGTTTTGTTTCCGCGCCGCAGGATGCGAAGCTGCTATCGGGTGAATCCATCAAAGCGGACGACATTGATCTGACGGGACGGGTGATCTCCAACGGTCAGCCGCACCGCGCACTGCCGCTGACGGTTTCGCTGTGCATGGCGGTTGCGTCGCGCATCGAAGGGTCTGTGGTCAGCGAAGTGCTGCGCAAGGGGCCTGATGCCGAAGCGCCGATCCGCATCGGCATGCCTTCGGGCATTCTGACCGTGGCGGCGACGGTCCGGCACAAAGACAGTGGCTGGCACGCCGAGCAGGGGGCGTTTTATCGCACGCAGCGGCGGATGTTTGAGGGGCAGGTGCTGGTGCGCGCGTCGGGGGTGCCGGCTTTGAGTGCGGCCGGTACCCGCAAGTAATCTTAAAATAATCAATAAAATAATATACTTGTAACGGTTCCAGAGGAGTGACTTAACTCCGCTGCACGAGGTTCAGCAGGCGCCCCGCATCCAGCGTGCGGGCCTGCGCCTGCATCTGCGGCAGGTAACGCGATTGCAGGGTTTTCGCTTCGCCCAACATTTCGCTGAAGGCATCGCGCAGCATCTGTGCATTTAAGGTGCGGCCGCCGGCGTAGTAGTGGCGCGCGACCTGGCCCAGCGCATAGGTGCTGGCGAAACTCATGCCCGAACTCACGGCTTGTTTGCCGAGGCCGCCGAGCAGTCCGCCGCCGACACCACGCAGCAATCCGCCGAGCAGCTTGCGTCCGGCCTGTTCGAGGTACTGCGAAGTCAGGCCGACGCCGGCAGTGGCCAGAAAATCCTTGATGTGGCCGCGGTCAAGTTCGTAGCCATACGACTTGCCGATCCGGTAAACCAGCTTCATCTGCAATGGAATGATCGCCATCGTCGCCAGCGATTCGGGCAGCAGTTCGATGGCTCCATTGAGGATGGCGGCATCGAGGATGGCCTTGTCCATTTCTTCTCGGTTCATCGTTGATGCAGCAGCGACCGGCGTCAACGGCGCTACCGGTACTTCGACGATTCTTTCTGCTTCCGCGGCAAAGACTTCCGCCGCGCCGGCATCGGCCCCCAGCGCACCGCGTAGCGCGCTGAGGAACTCGCGCTCGGCCGGAGATTGAGCGCCGTCGGCGTCGCAGACGCAGACCGCCATTTCATAGGCAAGCTGGCGCGATTGCGGCGTGCTTAATGCAGCGGCCAGCGCCGGCAGCGATGCACGTTTGAGCAATACGTCCTGGACGAGCGCGCTGAGGTTAATCGAGGCCTCGCCCGCCAATGATTCTGCGATGCTTTTGATTTCAGCGCGTTCGCGCTCGTGTTTATTGCCGTCCGCGAACGCGGCCATCAGGCACGCGGTCAGTATGGCTTTCTGTTCCTGCTCGATCATGGCGGTCTCCTGGGTTTGCCGCCATTGGGCAATGCGAACGGCGGCAAGTTCCGCGCGCTGCGACGCTAACGTTCAGCCCGGCCGTGCCGCAGTCAGTCCGCCGTCAACCACGAGATGTGTCGCGGTGATGTAACGCGCTTCATCAGAGGCGAGAAACAGCACCGCATGCGCGGTATCCCAGGCGTCGCCCATGCGCCCGATCGGCACCGCGGCATGGCGCTTGGCGACGAGATTGGCGCCGGCTTCGGGGCCGAGCTGTTTTACCAGCCGCTCTTCCACCAGCGGCGTGTGCATGGTGCCGACGATCACCAGATTGCAGCGGATGCCCTTCTTGACGTAGGCCATGGCGGTGGAGCGGGTGAACCCGACCAGACCGGATTTCGCCGTGCTGTAGGCGACATGCACGCGGCCGTCGACCTGGTGGCTGAAGCCCGCCACCGAGGAAATGTTGACGATGGCGCCGCTGCCCTGTTTTTCCATTACTGGCAGCACGTGTTTGCAGCCGAGAAAGGCGGTTTTCAGGTTGTGGTCGAGTTGACGGTCCCAGACTTCCTCACTCATGCTCACCGGGTCACCGGGGGCGGAGCCGCCGACATTATTGATCAGGATGTCGATACGACCGAAGCGCTCGAGACAGGCATCGACGGATTGTTTGACTGCGTCGGAGTTCGTCATGTCGCAGGTAGTGGTGAAGCAGACGCCGCCTTCGTTGTCGATGATGGCCCGGGTTTCTTCAACCGCTGCAGCGTTGATGTCGGTGCCGAAGATCTTGGCACCCTGACGGGCCAGCAGTACCGCGGTGGCTTTGCCGTTGCCCCAGCCCGCGCCGATGGCGCCGGCGCCGGTGACGAATGCAACTTTGCCTTTGAGATCGAGCATGCAATTTCCTTTATGTGTGGCGCAAGGCTGGAGAGCTGTTGACAGCCACATTAAAAAAGCTTTTAAAACAATTACTTATCTATTTAATCATAACACGTGGATATTGTTCGCTCTTCGTTTCAGGGGCGGTTCTTCGCTGCAGATTGCCGCGCCCAGTAGTCAGGGGCGGCTTTGGTTTTGGCCAGGGCTTCAGCGGATTCGAATCCTGGCGCCATTGATGCGGCGGTGCCGGCCATCACCTGGTGATGATCAATGTTGAGCAGACGCAGCCAGCTTTGCTGGCCGTAAGTGAGACCGATGGCACAGCCGAGTTCTACCAGCTCGGGTTCGCTGAAGTGGCGGTGCATGCGCTCCCAGAATGCGTCATCGGTTTCTGTTCGCCAGACAATGGCTTCGGCATAAGCGAGCGCAGCTTTCTGGCGTTCACTGTAGTTTGCGGATTTTTCGAAATTCATCAGGTCATCAACCTGGTTTTCCTGCAGTCCGGCCTGCTGACCTTTGATTGAACGCTGATTGCCGCAGAATTCGCAAACCACTGCGCGCGACACGTAAAGCCTGCAAACTTCCTTGATCGCGTGATCAAGAAGACCGTTGCGGAATACGTCATTCCATGAATTGGCGAAAAACCAGAAACAGGCCGGTACATGCGCGCGAACGGCGGTGCTTTCCGGCCGCGGCGTGCCTTCGCGCGCACAGCGTTCCATTTCTGTGCGCATTTCCGGCGTCATTTTTTCCAGTGGCACGTAGCTGATGCGTTGTTGGGTCATGGTGAAACTCCTCCGGTGATGTTCAGATTTTAATCGGTTCTGCACTGACGGTCGGGCGCAGCACGGCGCATAGCGGCAGCGTCAGAAAAATGGCGATGCCCATGAAAGTAATGGCATTGCTGACGCCAAGATGATCGCCGACAAGGCCGTAACCCAGCGGCGCGGCGATGCCGCATAGCGAACCCAGTGTATAGAACAGTCCGAAGGCGCGCGGCAGGCGTTCGCGTTCGACCAGATCGCCGATGGTGGCGTAAAGCACCGAGGAGGTTCCCTGCAGCGCTACGCCAAGCAACGGCAGCAGCAGTGCAGCCGCGACGCCGGGTAACGCCACCGCGGCGAAAATGCCGATCCCGGTAACGACTTCGGTGATGATGATGGTGCGGATGATGCCGACGCGTTCAGCCAGTACACCGCAGGCGAGTTTGCCCGCCATGCCGCCGACTAGGATCAGCGGCACCGCCAGTGTGGCCCAGCCGGTGGACAGCCCTTTATCGATCAGCAGAAACGCAATCAGTGTCAGGAAGCCGACGCGTGTGCTGCTGTCGATGATTTCAATCAGGCACAACGCGATAAAACCGCGTCGATTGCGGATGCCCCAGCCTTTGCCGGCGGCAGTTGCAATTTGTTCCGTTGCCTGAGCAGCGGGTGAGTTAGCGAGAAAAAAACAGGCCAGTCCGGCAACCGCCAGTCCGATGAGGCCATAGGCGACGACGGGTCCCTGCCAGGGCAGTCCGGCCATCAACAGCAGGCTCAGTAAACCGCCGAATGCAAATTTGCCGACATCGCCGAACAGGTTGTAGGTGCCCAGCGCGGTGCGGCGGCCGGCTTCGGGGTAGGCGTTGGAAATGATGGTTGAGCACAGCGGGTGTTGAACGGCGGAACCCATGCCGGCAAAAAACAACGCGACCAGGATCATCCAGAAGCCGTTGGCATAACCCAGGGCGACGAATGCAGCGCCGGCCAGTGCGGTGCCGATGGCGAGCAGATTGCGTTCGCCGAAGCGCTCTGCAATTAGGCCTGCGGGAATCTGGAAGGCCGCCATCGCGGTGCGGTGCGCGGCGCGGATCATGCCGACCTGGGCCAGCGTCAGGCCGAAAGCCTGCGCCAGCAGCGGCAACAACACATAGGTCAAGTCCGACAGACCGTCGTGCAGTGTGTGCGCGGCGCAGCAGGTGGTCAGTGCCTGTTTGGGGGTTCCGGGTTTCAAGGCGGTTCGCAGTCTGGAGGTAATCCATTATAGGGGGCTCACGGCATGCACAGTTGGTGCTACGCTCCCGATCCTCGACAGTATCGGGCCGGTTATTGAAATGGAAATTGTGATCTATGTATTTGCCGCGGTGTTCACGCTGCTGGCTGCAGCGCTGATATTTACCTGGTGGCGCAATCGTCACCCTGGCGCGCTGCTGCTGGCATTGACGTATCTGGTGGCCGCGGGTTTGTCGGTGATGCTGAACGTCTGGTGGCCCCTGGTTCTCGGTTTTTTGTCCGCCTGGGCGCTGCGTTTGATGGGACTCGATCCCGGTATGGAGCAAGGGGCGGGTAAAAAGGGCGCAACTGAAGCTGAAATGAATCAAGGCAAGGCGGATTAATGGCACGTATCGCCGTGGTCGGGGCAGGTCTTGCGGGACTGGCGTGTGCGCAGTCCCTGCGCGATGCGGGAAATGTGGTGCGGGGGTTTGAAAAAAGCCGCGGTGCGGGTGGCCGCATGGCAACCCGGCGCACGGATCACGGTACCTATGACCATGGCGCCCAGTATTTCACGGTGCGCGCCCCTGCATTCCGCGCCGCAGTGGAGCGGTGGTTGGCCCATGGTGTGATCGCGCCTTATGCAGGGCGTATCGTTAATTTGCAGGATGGCGTGACGAGTACGTTGTCGCACCCCGGGCAGCGTTACGTTGCCACTCCGGCGATGCCGGCCGTGTGTCGCGCCCTGGCGGCAGATATGGATATCGATTTTGAGTGTCAGATCACCGCGGTGACTCCCGGCGAACAAGGCTGGCGCCTGTCCTGGGAAGAAGGGGGCGAGTCGGGGTTTGATGCCGTTGTGCTGGCGATTCCGGCGGCGCAAGCTTTACCGCTGTGCACGGCAGTGCCTGAACTGGCAGCCCAGGTCAGTCAGGGCGGGCACGCACCGTGCTGGGCCGCGATGGTGCGATATGAAGCGCCGTTGCCGCTGGAGTTTGACGCCGCGTTTGTTGCGGATTCGATGATCGGATGGGTGATGCGGGATGGCTCACGTCCGGGTCGTGCGGCGGGAGAGCGCTGGGTGCTGCACGCGAATGCAGAATGGTCGAAGGCGCACCTGGAGGACGGTGCGGAGACAGTAGCGCCGCTGCTGATCGAGGCTTTTCATGCGGCTGCAGGTATTCGTGCTGAACCCGTTGAATCCCGCGCGCATCGCTGGCGCTTTGCCTTGTCCGGCGGTTTGAACGCGGGCAGTTTCTGGGATGCCGGCCGGCGCATCGGCGTTTGCGGCGACTGGTGTGCCGATGGCCGTATTGAAGGGGCTTATCTCAGCGGCACGGGGCTCGCAGCCCGGTTGATTTCAACAATCTGACGTACGCGCTGCTGCAGTTCAGAGGTTACTCGACTTACTCCGGTTTCAGATTGGCCTTGCGCGCCACATCGCGCCATTTGGTGATTTCGGCGGACAAGTAGCGGGAAAACGCTGCAGGACTGGTGGTTTCAGGCTGCAGTCCCTGGGTGAGCAGCGCCTCGCGTATCTGCGGCACGGCAATGGCTGTCACAAATTCGCGGTTCAGCCGTTCAACGATCGGACGTGGTGTTTTTGCCGGTGCAAAAACGGCCAACCACAACGTTACTTCGAAATTCCTGATTCCGGATTCCTGCACGGTGGGCACTTCCGGCAGCGCCGGTGCACGCGTGCCGCTGGTGACCGCCAGCGCACGCAGCTTGCCGGCGCGCACATGCGGCAGCACCGGTGCCATGGTGCCGAATTGCAGTTCGATGCGCCCGGCCAGCGTATCAACAACCGATTGCGCAGAACTCTTGTAGGAAATCGGCGTGAGCTGTGCGCCGGTCAGGTTGGACAATAATTCTCCGCCCAGTCGCGCCATGCTGGCATTGCCGACCGTGGTGTAGCGGATCTGCCCCGGTTTGGCTTTGGCGATGGCGATCAGTTCCTGCAGATTCGTGGCGGCTACGCCCGGGTGCACGGCAAGGATGTAAGGCAGGTGGCCGAACATCGTGATCGGCGCGAAATCCTTTTCCGGGTCATAGCTGAGATGCGGGTTCAAAGCTTTTGACAGCGCGTGCGTGCTGGTGGTGCCGCCGGAGATGGTGTAACCGTCGGGTGCGGCGCGCGCGCCGAGTTCGGCGCCGATGGCACCGCTGGCCCCGGCGCGGTTGTCGATGACGATGGATTGTCCGAGGGCTTCACCGACGCGCGGCGTGATGACCCGTGCGGCTGCATCCACCGAGCTGCCGGCGGGGAAGGGGGCAATCATGCGGATCGGGCGCGACGGCCAGGCATCCGCCGCCTGTACGGCAAAACTGCCGGTCATCAAGGCGGCGCACAGTGTGAGCGATAGTCTGGTGGCAATCATTTTAGTTGTTCCTCAAGTCCGGTCAGCAGGTCGGCAATATCGTTCAGTGCATTGAATCGCGGTTGCGCGGCGATATGCGGGGTCAGCAGCACGTTTTCGAACTGTAGCAGCTCATCGTCATCGCGGCCGGGCGCTTCATAAAGCGGATCCAGAGCGAACCCTCCGAGACGGCCCGAACGCAGCGCGCCGATCACGGCGGCACGATCGACGATCTCGGCGCGTGAGATATTGATCAGCCGCGCTCCCGGTTTCATCTGCGCCAGGCGGCGCGCGTTGAACAGGTTGCGGGTGTTGTTGTTTCCCGGCAGGCAAATCACCACCCAGTCGCAGGTTTCCAGCAGGGTGTCGAGATCGGCGTAATGCGCGTGGTGCGCGGTCTCGAGCGCCTGCGGCATCGGCGTCCGCTGGTGATAGATGATGTTCATGCCGAAGGCCACTGCACGCAGCGCGACTTCGCGGCCGATTTCGCCCATGCCTACAATGCCCAGCGTGGTGCCGTGGAGCAGGGTAATGCCCGGCACCCGCGCCCAGTTTGAATTGGCGGTATGGCGCCGGTCATAAGTACGCGGAGAGAATCCCGCGGCCTGCAGCGACCGGGTGCTGATGCGGTTGATCACCCGCTGCAGTTGGCGCGAAAGGCCGAGTATCGTGGCGATGGCATGTTCGGCGCAGGCGATATTGGCGCGACGGCGCAATTTCAGTACGGCAACCTGCCGGGCGGCGCAGGCGGCTTCATCAATGCTGCTGGCGATGGCGCCGTATTTCTGCACGGCACGCAGCCGCGGCGCCATCGCCAGTTCAGGGGCGCCGATGCGCAGTGATTCGATGACCGCGATGTCGGCGGCCGGCAGGTGCTTGTGCAGAGCCTCGTCATCGTCGACCAGATGCACGGTTGCCGGATAAAGTTTTTTCAGGCGGCCGCGCAGTTGGGTGAGCCAGCCGTTGAAATCCGGAAGGTCATGGGCGAAAAAGTCGCTGAATGCGGTGATGCGTTCGGGGTCCGTGTGTTCGGGGTCGAGAATGACTCCGAGCAGGCGCAGGAAAGGGTCGTTTTCGACGACCAGGACGAAGCGTGATGCAGTCATGTTTTCTGTTCCGGTTCGATGCGCAGTGCGCGTGCAACCCGGGTATGCATGTTGTAGGCGCCAGCGAGCACGGTAATTTCAACGACAGCCTGATCGCTGAAATGCTTTTTCAGTTCCTCATGCAGTGCATCGGGGACGTCGATCTGGCGGGTCATCGCATCGGTCCAGGCCAATGCAGCGCGCTGCGCCGGCGTAAACAGTGTGCTGGCCTGCCATTGATCAAGCGCGGCAATCTGTTCGACGCTGAGTCCGGCGTGCAGCGCATGGGAGGCGCCATGGATGCGTGCCTGATATTCGGCGCCGTTGAGCAGCGATACGCGCAGGATGATCATTTCGCGCAGTGCGGCATCGAGTGTGGTTTTGTAACGGATGATGCTGTTGAAGTCGAGCCAGCCTGCGGCAATCGTCGGGCTGTTCATCAACACCCGGTAGAGATTGATCAGTTTGCCGCGCTCCGCTTTGACGCGCGCAATGAAGGGTGCGAGGTCATTGCGTTCCTCGCCTAACAAGGGGACACGGGCCATGGTGATTCCTATGTATTTGTTTTTATTGAATAATTATTTTGAATTCGGGCTGCGGATAATACGGCTGCCCGGTGCTGCGAAATGTTTTTATTGCTCGTTATTTTACCGGGCCGTATCCGCCGCCGCCCGGAGTTTCGATGATAAAGACGTCGCCCGCCTGCATGTCCACACTGGCGCAGGCGTCGAGTTCAGTGATCGTGCCATCGTTCCGCGCCACCGCATTGCGACCGGTGAGGCCGGGCTCACCGCCGGCCATGCCGTAGGGCGGCACGCGGCGATGGCCGGAGAGAATGGCGGCGGTCATCGGTTCGAGAAAGCGCAGTTTGCGGACTGCACCATCACCGCCGCGCCAGCGGCCCGCGCCGCCGCTGCCGCGGCGGATGGCAAAACTGTCCAGTCGTACCGGATAGCGCCATTCCAGTACTTCCGGGTCGGTGAGACGTGAATTGGTCATATGGGTCTGCACGCAGGCCGTGCCGTCAAAGCCTTCACCGGCACCGGATCCGCCGGCTATGGTTTCGTAGTACTGATGGCGCGCGTTGCCGAAGGTGAAATTATTCATCGTGCCCTGTGAAGCGCCCATCACACCGAGTGCGCCGTACAGCGCATCGGTAACGCATTGCGAAGTCTCGACATTGCCGGCGACGACGGCGGCAGGGTGGCGGGGGTTGAGCAGCGTGCCCGGCGGCACGATCACCGTGAGCGGCCGCAGGCAGCCTGCATTGAGCGGAATGTCGTCATCCACCAGCGAACGGAATACATAGAGCACGGCAGCCATGGTTACGGCCAGCGGGGCATTGAAGTTGTCAGATCCCTGCGCTGAAGTGCCGGTAAAGTCGATCACCGCACTGCGTGCGGCATTGTCGACGCGAATGGCGACGCGGATCACCGCGCCGTGATCCATTGCATAACTGAAGCTGCCGTCATGCAGCCGGTCGATGACGCGCCGAACGGCGGTCTCGGCGTTGTCCTGCACATGCCGCATGTAGGCCTGGACGACGTCGAGACCGAACTGGCCGATCATCCGTTCGAGTTCGACGGCGCCTTTGCGGTTGGCGGCGATCATTGCACGCAGATCGGCAATGTTCTGGTCGATGTTGCGTGCTGGGTATTGTGTGGAGGCAAACAGCTCTCGCGTTTCGCTTTCGCGGAATTTTCCGTCCTGAACCAGCAGGAAATTCGAAATCAGCACGCCTTCATCGTCGATGTGGCGGCTGTCCGGCGGCATCGAGCCCGGGGTGATGCCGCCGACATCGGCATGGTGTCCGCGTGAGCCGGTATAAAACAGCACCCTGCGGTTTTGGCTGTCGAACACCGGCGTGATCACGGTGATGTCCGGCAGGTGGGTGCCGCCGGCGTAGGGGTCATTGAGCATCCAGGCATCACCCGGATGCATGCGGTCCTGATTGGCATCGATGATGGCGCGAACGCTGGCACCCATCGATCCCAGGTGCACGGGCATGTGCGGGGCATTGGCAATCAGCTTGCCCCCGGCGTCGAACAGTGCGCAGGAGAAATCGAGCCGTTCCTTGATATTGACCGAATGCGCGGTATTGGCCAGGGTCGCCCCCATCTGCTCGGCGATCGACATGTAGAGATTGTTGAATACTTCGAGCATCACGGGGTCGGCATGCGCACCGGTATGTTCCTGCTTGCGGGGTGTTGCACGGCTCAGCAGCAAATGACCTTCGGTCGCGACCTCGGCCTGCCAGCCGGGTTCAATGACCGTGGTGGCGTGGGCGTCGGTAATGATCGCAGGCCCTGTCACTACGGTTCCCGGTTTGAGTGCGGTGCGGCTGTGCGCATCGATTTCCCGCCACGCACCGTCGCAATACATCGGCACCCGCGCCGCAGCGGGCTGTTTTTCTGGTGATGCCGCAGCAAAGCACGCGGCATCATGATTGCCCTCGCCGATGGCTTCAACGGTTACGGCGTCGATGATCAGTGGCCGGTCCTGCATCAGGAAACTGTAGCGCTGCAGATAAATCTCTTCGAATGCATGCTGCATCGAAGTCAGTGTGTCGTGATCCACGCCGATGGCGGTATCG
Source organism: Burkholderiales bacterium (assembly GCA_022841375.1). Classification (GTDB taxonomy): domain Bacteria; phylum Pseudomonadota; class Gammaproteobacteria; order Burkholderiales; family SG8-41. Next base: position 8,922 of record JALHRQ010000020.1, on the reverse strand, counting down.
GTCCCTGCATATTTGATCAGCAGCCGGATCTGCAAGCGGATTGCTGAGGCGGGCACGCCCTGGGCCAGCAGCTGATCGCGTGCTGCGGCACCGAGTTGCGCGATGGCGGGTTGCAGGGTCTGCAGGGTGGGTTCGCAGAGTGTGGCTTCAACCGCCTGTTCGTGCATCGCACTGATATCGGCGAGACCCATGCCGCAGGCAGACAGTACGCCGGCGAGGGGATGGATGAATACGCGCGGCATGCCCAGTGCGTCGGCGACGCGACAGGCGTGTTGCCCGCCGGCGCCGCCGAAGCAGACCAGCGTGTAGGTCGTGACATCGTGGCCGCGCTGCACCGAGATTTTTTTGATGGCGTTGGCCATGTTCTCAACGGCAATCCGCAATCCACCTTCAGCAATCGCCTCGATGTCATTTAAGTTATTGTTTTTATTGTTAATTTTTTCAAGCAGCTGGCTGAATTTGCTCCGGGTCGCGGTAACGTCCAGCGATTGCCGGCCATCCGCGCCGAAGACACTGGGAAAAAACGCCGGCTGGATGCGTCCGAGCAGCACATTGCAGTCGGTGATGGTGAGCGGACCGTCTTTGCCGTAGCACGCGGGACCCGGGTTGGCGCCGGCGGATTCCGGGCCCGCGCGCAGACGGGTGCCGTCAAACTGAAGGATCGATCCGCCGCCGGCGGCGACGGTATGGATGGCGAGCATCGGCGCGCGCACGCGCACACCGGCGACCATGCCGTCAAAGGTGCGCTCCAGCGCGGCGGGATCGCTGCCTGCGAAGTGCGCGACATCGGTCGAGGTGCCGCCCATGTCGAATCCGATGATGCGATCGAATCCGGCCGCAGCCGCCGTACGTACCGCGCCAACGATGCCGCCCGCAGGGCCGGAGAGAATGCTGTCCTTGCCCTGAAAGCGGCTGGCATCGGTGAGTCCGCCGTTGGACTGCATGAACAGCAACCGGGTATCCGGCAATTCGCTGCGGATCTGCCCGACATAACGGCGCAGCACCGGCGTCAGATAGGCATCGACGACCGTGGTGTCGCCGCGCGCGACCAGTTTCATCAGCGGGCTGACTTCGTGCGACACCGAGATCCGGGTGAAGCCGCACTCGCGTGCCAACTGCGCGGCCCGCTGTTCGTGTGCGGGGTGGCGGTAGCCATGCATGAATACGATGGCGATGGCGTTATAGCCAGCGGCTTTGGCAGCGGCGAAGTCGCGCTGCAGCGCCGGGATGTCCGGTTGTGTGATGACCTCACCCCGGGCGCCGATCCGTTCATCCACTTCATAGACGGCGCCGTAAAGCAGTTCCGGCAGGATGATATGCCGGTCGAAGATGCGCGGACGGTTCTGCCAGGCGATGCGCAGGGCATCGCCGAAGCCCCGGGTAATGAACAGCGCAACCGCTTCGCCCTTGCGTTCCAGCAGGGCATTGGTGGCGACCGTGGTACCCATGCGTACTTCGGCAATTTCCGCCGACGGGATCACGGCATCGCGGCCGATGCCGAGCAGATCGCGGATGCCGGCCAGCGCTGCATCGCGGTAGCGGGAAGGGTCCTCCGACAGCAGTTTGTGGGTGACGATGGCGCCCTCAGGCGTACGGGCGACGATGTCGGTAAACGTGCCGCCGCGGTCGATCCAGAAATGCCAGCGCTGAGGGTTTTGAGCGGCGTTAGTCATTATTTGATGTCGTGTGTCAGCGACGTCATGGTAGCGCATTGCACGGTTGACGCTCGACAGTGTGCGGGGTCTAATCAGAGATTACCCTTGGCAGCATCGCGGCGTGCTTAACGCCGTTGTGCGGGTTGAATATCATCAAGAGGCGTGGCTTCATGTCTGCATCAATTGTCAACAGAATCGGCAAGTATGAAATTCTGGGAAAACTCGGGGACGGTGCAACCAGCGTCGTTTATCTCGCCAAGGACGAGTTCAATGACCGGCAGGTGGCGATCAAGCTGGTGTCGCAGACCGCGCTGAAGGACCAGAACCGCGGCCAGTTGATGCATCGCCTGTTCCTGACCGAGGCATCACTCGCAGGCAAGCTGAATCATCCGCATATTGTCGAGATCTATGACGCCGTGGCTGACGAGGAGAATGCCTATATCGTCATGGAGTATGTCTCCGGCGGCACCCTGCAGCGGTTTACCCGGCCCGACAATCTGCTGGCCATCGGCGATGTCATCGAAGTGATCTACAAGTGTGCGCGGGCCCTGGATTTCGCCACCCAGATCGGCGTCATCCATCGTGACATCAAACCGGCAAACATTCTGGTCAAGGACAATACCGACATCAAGGTCACCGACTTCGGCTCTGCGGCGATCACCATGACCGAGCGGACCATGGTGGATGGCATCGGCACGCCGGCTTACATGTCGCCGGAGCAGCATTTGAACCTGCCGCTCAATCTGCAGACCGACATTTATGCGTTGGGCGTGGTGATGTTCCAGTTGCTGACGGGGAGGTTGCCGTTTACGGCCGACAATATTGCCGGGCTGGCCCATCAGATCCTCAACGCCGATCCGCCGCTGCCCTCGGAAATCCGCCAGGATATTCCTTCGGAGATTGATGTCGTGGTGCGACGGGCCATGGCGCGTGACCAGACCGTGCGTTACATGACCTGGGAGCAGTTCGCCGGCGATCTGGCTGCCATCGCAGCGGGCGCGCCACTGCCAAAACACGGCGTGCTGGATACCGAAAAGTTCAACACCCTGCGCACATTGTCATTTTTCAAGTCGTTCGGCGATGTCGAGCTGTGGGAAGTGCTGCGCTTTTCGGAGTGGGTGGATATCGCCAAGGACGAAGTCATCATCAACGAGGGTGATCCCGGAAATTTCTTCGGGATCATCGTCAGCGGTGAGGCGCGCGTGTTGCGCAAACGCCGTCTGCTGCTGAGCCTGCTCAAGGCCGGCGAATGCGTGGGTGAAATGGCCTACCTGAGTGGTGCCGACACGCTGCGCTCGGCGGATGTGGTGGCGGCGACGGATCTGCGCATGATCAAAATCGAGGTAAAGCGGCTGGAGAACGCCTCGGAAATATGCCGTCTGAATTTCGACCGCACCTATTTGCGCATACTGGTCGAGCGGCTTGCTGCTGCTAATTCCAAGCTGGCAGGGATCTAGCGCGGGCGCCAGGGTTTTGCGGGGTGGCGCCCCGGAGACGAATCGAACGTCCGACCTGCCCCTTAGGAGGGGGCTGCTCTATCCACTGAGCTACCGGGGCCACGGGCGCATTTTACCAAACCAGATCGGCAGGCCGGACACTCGATTTGTCTCCGGGGCGCCTATCCGCTTGATCCGTCAAAGTTTTGCACTGGGTTAATCAAAATTACCGTAGGCCAGCATAGCAAGCCGGTAGGGGAACGCAATTCTGGGTGATTTGCGTTGCGCCACTAGTTGCCACAACTGAGTGTGGCGGGATTGTGGCGGGGGGGTAGGTTGCTAGGGCTCGGCGTCAACGCATGAAATGCACCGTCATATCTCAATTAAACTATTAGGGGATATTGTGGCGGAAACAATAATAGCGACGCATAAGTGACTCTGGAGACTGGGGCATAAATATGTCGGATGAAAAATACGAATTTGATAAAGGTCTAGAGAGAGGAAAAGAGGGGCGTAGTGAGTTGTATGGATGGTTTGAATCTGACGTTTTTGTTTCAAAAGCTGGCAGAAAGGCGCGAGAGCGCGGTTATGAGGCTGGTGCAGCTGCTAGGCAAACTGCGGAATCCATAGCGGAGAGGGGGCACAAAAAACACGGAAGTGGCAACTCCCGAACATACAAATCGAGTTCTTCTGGCGGTCATGGTTCATTTTCAAGCACGGCGTTCTTTGTGTGTGCAATCGCATATCTATTCGTCGTGGCGGGTGCGATCTTTCTTATTGGTAAAGTTGCAACGTGGTCTTTAGTGTGGTGGCTTTGCGTGTTAGCCATCCTTGCGGGTATCCCGATATATATCGCGTTGGCTTACGCGGCATTCTGGGTAATGATTGGCCTAATGGGGCTCCTCCTGCTTGTCACACTTGTTCAGCATTTTGCTAACAATATTTATTAAGGTTCTCAATCTCTGGGGGTAGAGAATTACAGTGAGATTGCGGCAGCGCCTATCCGCTTGATCCGTCACAGTTTTGCACTTAGTTGATCAAAATTACCGTAGGCCAGCATAGCAAGCCGGTAGGAGAGTGCAATCAGGGGATATTGAGTTTTATTGTGGCTGAGTGTGGCGGAATTGTGGCAAAGAGCACCATTGGCCGATGTGGATTTCAGACCCATGGACTTAAATATATAACTCGAACCAGTAGGGACACTGCTTTTCTCGCCTCAACCTCTAATTTGTCCCTGTCGGACCATTGTTGGTCAATTGTCAAAGCCGGAGTCTTTCCATCAGCATGGATTAATGAATTTCGCCTTTTCCTCAATTGGTGATATTCGGCAGAGTTTTCAATTTGGTCGAGAAGGTTTGCCAAGTTTGTTTTTTCTTCGGGAAACTCGACCTCACGAAGCTGTGCCTCAATCGCGGCCACTGACAGGACTATTACGCCAGCCCATGCGCCACAACAAAAGACTGCTTGAATCTCTGCGACTAAAGCAGAGGCTTGTTCTCCGACCATGTAAGAAGCAAATGTGTGGTGATCATCTAATAAGGACTCGAAGAAAATTCGTCGGTCATCCCAAAGTTGAAGAGGCGGATGCTCTAGATGGTCCATTTTTATTTCATGCACATTGTTTCTAGGCCAGCTATGTCAAAAGCCGGTAGTTCGGTGCATCTGATCCCAAGGGTATTGGCTACTTTGCGAGCGCACTCAAGTTCTTGAGATTGCCAATCCAATAGAAACTCAGGCGATATCTCATGATTGTCCCGAGCTTTCAGACGTTCTGATATGGATTCTTCTTTGTCATAAAACACGACAATTGCAGACAAAGTTAAATCACAGAAAACTGATGTGTCGATGGCTTTTATGGCGCCCGTTTTATCCATAAGCGTGAAATGTCCGTCAAGTATTAAGTCGGTATTTTCAGGGCGAAGGGAATTGACTGCCGCAATGAGAAGTCGTTGATTGGCGGCGGCGTCTAAAACGATCTTTGAGTTTTCGCTAATGGCTGTCGCGCGTTGTTGACGTATGAGTTCACTTGCTGAGTGGTGACGTAAGCCTAATGTTTTGGCGATTCTTGTGCAACAGGTTGTTTTTCCAACCCCATGAATGCCACCAACAAAAGTTATATTCATTTTTAGGGCTGATTGCTCTCAATTAATTCTATTATTCTTTGCAGGGTATGCTCGGTTACATAGCTAAACGATTGTGGCGCCCGGAAGTCCCGCATAACTTTCTTTGGGTTAATTGGGGCAGGTGCTTCTATGACGTTGGTTAGGATGATGCCAAAGCCTTCTTCCACACCCCTAAAGTAATCATATAGCTCTCTGCGGGATAGCCCGCCGCCATAATGCTGAGCTAACTCCCAGAGATGCGTTGGACTACCTTTAACTGTTTCCTGAATTTCAGCGGTTCCGACAATTCGTTTGGTGGGGGAGACGGCGTATAACAAGATAGTTTCCACTGGTTCCGCTATCCATCGCCTCCGAAATTCGATGCGTTTATTGCCACTTAAAATGAGGGTGGCGTATTTGGGTAGTAGTGAAAGAACTATTCCCTTACCCATGTGCAGAAGCCATAATTTCTCGAAATCCTCTTTCGTCAATTTTTCTGATAGTTTGAATGTTGCCTTTTACAACCGCATTCTTTTTTAACCAGTCAGATGATATAGAAGGTGAGAAGTGTCGCGCCAGTCTAAATAACATTACTTTGGTTGGCTTTTGGGAGAGTGATTCAATATCCCGCATGCTGTAAACCGTTCTTCGTCGAACTACGCTGGCAATTGCGGCGGCGTCCTGAAGAATCTGAAAGTCCTCCACAATTCCTAGGCTAGTAATAGCGCGCTCATCATCTGATCGATAAAAAAAGACGATATCTCCAGCCTTCACGCTGCGAACATTTGCGTGACATAGGTATGCTAATTTAATTGCATTCCCAACATTCGTATTTGAACGAAATAAGGCTTGCTGCCTATCGAAATCAGAACCGTAATCTGGAAACAGAATTTGGTGAAATTGCGGCTGGATGGGGACGATAAAGGTGGAAACTTGTTCGTCAGTTCGAAAGTGGGGATAGAATTTCTTATGATATTGAAAAGGCGGAAGTTCCGATTTTGGTGGGGAAATTGGGTGTTCTTTAAGGTAAACGGTATCGGCCATTCGTCCTTGCGTGTAGCATCCTATTGCTTCAAATCCGAAATCTTCAAGAAGCCCAATGAGGTGCAAGTGATCAGCCGCATTGGCATGAACAAAGATATTTTCGATGTCATTTGCTGTCGCTAAGCGGAATGCCGCTTTCAAGAACAGTTCCCCGATTTTTCTCCCCCTACAAGTTTCGCTAACTTTGAAAGTGCTTAGCTTAAGAGCGGGGCCGTTGAGTATCTTTCCCTCGTCCGTTACGCGTTGATTGTGTTGGATGGCATAGATGCACAATGCTCCGATTTCGCCATCTTCGTCTCGGTAAATCCACGCCTTTCTTCCTTCTTGTGCCTTCTTTCGAAACCACGTGTCAAATCCATCGTAACCATTTCGAAGGCTGTCATAAAACGAATTGCCTAGCGTAGGTGTCAGTGTATGAAGCGGGGAATCTTCGATGTTAGGAAGATGAATGCTTTCTTGTTCGTGTAAGCGTTTTAACCAGTCCTCGGCAGTCTGTATGAAGTAACAGCGATCGCTGAGTCCCCGTTGCTTTGCCTTGTTATGTATCCCTTGATCCTCAGTGACAAGGGCATGTGCAGCGTCGCACGCGAGAGCAAATAAAATTTCGTTATCTGCGCTGTCGTTGGGTGATGTGGTCGGTGAATTCCAGGGGCATGGAGCCGTCTGATCTAGTCGACTATATTGACTAAGGCGTTGTCGTGTCCTTTGGCGACGTGATTGGTCAAGGTCGCGATCTATATCCTTTTCCGATGCGGGGTGATAGAGCAATTGATGACCATTTTCCTGCGCAAGCCTGACAAAATTGGCAAGACTTGGCTGCAAGACGACCAAAGAGTCTTGAAGCGGTATCAGAATGTTCGTATCTAATAGGAAGCGCATTGCAACCCCCGATTGACGACGCGCCAGTTTACATTCAGAGGGCGAGGGGGGCAAAGCCTTTGAGGGTGGTCTATGACAGTGTTATATGTTTTCTATATTAACCATAGTTAACAGAGAAGCTATCGGAATAAGGGTTTTGTAATTCTTGCTGCGTTGCTTTAGGCTTTCTTTGCGCATAGGTGTTAGCCAATGTTAGAAATTAATTTGGTTGACGTATTTATTGCCGCCAATCTGCGCTCTTCCTCTTTTCTATGAATTTCTTCACCTCGTTTAATTGCTTCGGCTGTTGGCTCGGGTAATTCATCGAACCAATTTTCCCAGCGTTTCGCAATTGCATTTAATGAGATTTCGTCAGTGCGACCCTTATAAAATTGTGACTTTATTAGTTCGTAAAGTGAAGGATGTATTTTTTTTCCATCCATATATCGCTTAAATACCCATAGGTAGATGTCTACAAGTTCAAGTCCGGCACTATTTTTGCTAGACGCAAACGTTATGGGCGTTTGCGGAATTCCGGAAAAATCGAGTTTTGGCAAGCCCGGCCCATTCACGAGCGGTGTTTCCTTGGTTGCAATGGCAGCTTTGGCGTAATACTCGGCTAGTGTTTTTTGTGATTGGTTGAACTGTGCTTGTTGGTCAACCACAATTCTGCTGACTCTGCTTTTGTGTTTTTTTAATCTTGATGCAACTCCAATCATGACTGATTGAAAACCAATCACATTCGGCATAACGGCAAGACGAAGCTCGGGGGTGAGGGCGTTGTAAATTATTTCAGAGGGATTCATCTCGGCCCAGAGAAGGGTATCGCCAATCAATTGCCGTGATCTCGCGTCAGGTAACCTGGTTACTCGTTCCCGTAACGACTTGCAAAGTTGGACCAGCATTGCGTTTGCTTTTTCTTTATTGAGTTCAATTCGGGCGGTCCAAGCGAGTTTGGCAAGATCCTCATCAAATAAATGCGCAAGTTTTAGGAGCATTACATACCGCATTGGCGTCCAATATCCCGTCCATGTAATGGCAGGATTAACACCATGGTCGAAAACTTGATCAAAAAAACAAATAATTGCGTGATCTGGTTTTGCCACTCGATATAGATCAAACCTAATTGAACAAGATTTTTGTATGGCCATTAAATCTGAAGCAATTGTTGCGAGCTTGTCATTTCCAAGTTCTGCTGCATGCAGTCGTTCGACCCCTAGTTGTTTTCTCAGCTTTTGAAAGCGAGTCTCAGCAATAAGGTCCAAATTGACGGGGCTGGATAGCACTCCATAGAACAGCATGGGCTGCTCAGGGTCGAATAAATTCGCCCCTGTATGTCCACTTTCGTCGATATAAAAAAACATAGTATTGAGAGCAGATCGTCAGTAGGTATATTTCATTACAGTTAATGGGAGACAGCCCATTGTCGTTTTGCTTTGTGCCAATCCTACGGCGACATGACAATATCATCCCTTCCTAATCCCCGTTAAGGCTACCGGGATTTCGTTTTCTTCGTTCTACGACCTTCCACTGAGTGTTCTTTGGTCAGGCGGGGAGGGTGGCAGATGGGCAGGAAAATCTTGGCGTAGTGCTTTCGGCCATCAATGATGAAGAGCCATCGCTAACTTCAGTGATCGGAAGTTGAGCGTTACTACGCTGAACTATAAGTGTGTTTTCTGAGAAAACACTGAAAACAATGCGACGATGATTGTTGATTTCCACCCAAAACTGAGCCACTTTTGGGGTTAGTTTTCACAGAAATTTGAGCCACGCATAGACACTACCCTGCTCAAAACATGAGCAGGGGTTGCAGGAGTGATCAACGTG
>JALHRQ010000019.1 GCA_022841375.1 Burkholderiales bacterium | reverse complement strand
CTGCACCCAGGAAAAATCGGGGACGATGAAGTGGGCGCCGGCCTTGACGAACATTTCCGCCGCGAAGGCGTTCTGGCTGGCGAGCCCCCTTCTCCATGCGCCACCGTGGATGAATACGACAATCGGGGCGTTGCGTTCCGCTGCCGGATAGACATCCAGGCCTTCGATCGGGGCGTCGCCATAGGCATGTCTTTGCGGTGGTCCGATCCTGGCCCGGACTGCTGCGCTGGCGAGAGACATCCGCGTGCGTACATGTTCCGAATGCGGCGCATAGGCCGACTGGTTATAGACGGCATCCAGCCCGGCCTGATCATAGTGAAGGAATACCAGTTTGCCGGTGGACGGTTGAGGGGTGAGGGTATCGTTTGCAGTCATCGGAGGTCCGGAAGTTTCAGGTGGAAGCGGAATGCGAAGTTGCGGAACACTGGAATCAGTCGATTGTAAGCCTGCAACAGGGTAAGCCTGCGACCGGGTCTCGCTCAACCCGGCAGCGGAATGCAGGGCGCGTCGATGGCGCCGACCTTCACATCGATCAGCGCGCCCCCCGGCTCGGTGAAGGGCGTGTTGCGGCCCACGCGTCATAGACCGGATGATCCCAGTCCGCCTGCTGCACGCGCACGAAATCAGGGAAGGCCTGTTCCCAGTGGATGTGCCAGTGATCCGGGCCGGAGCTGTTGAGGCCGGGGTGGATCAGGATGGAGAATTCTTTCAGGGTGGGCATTGTAAGGGGGCAGAGGTACAGTGGAGGGACGGTGTTGCCGAGTCTATGAATATTGCCAGATGGAACGTCGAGCCTGGCCCTTTTAGCGTTAACCCAGTAATTTTTAGTGTTATTTTTATTTTAAGGTATGTTGGCAAAGCGTATAAAGGCGCTACGTGCGGGAATTTTCTTGTCTGGATGTTTTTATTAAAGTTTCATTTGAGGGGTGGTTATGTCATCACATGATGTGACTTTGAAATTAGTGGCCTCGATTGAAGGGCGCTCATTGAATGAGGCAAACACTAGACATCAAATAATTGATCCATTGCTGCATGATGTGATGGGGTGGCCTCGTGCGCGTGTTAAGTGCGAAGAATATATTTCCCCAGGTTTCGCGGATTACGTTTTGGAAAGGTCTGATGGAAGCAACATATTGCTAATTGAGGCAAAAAAAGAGGGGCACTTTTTTACGCTCCCGCATGGACTTTTGCAGGACAGTCTCGCGGCGTATGTGCAAGTAAAAACACTTCAAACAGACGTTGCGATACGCGATGCAATTAATCAGGTGAGAGAGTATTGCCTTAATGTTGGTTGCGAAATTGCTTCAATCACTAATGGTCATGAGTGGATTTTCTTTAAAACATTTCAGAAGGGGCAAGACTGGCGGTCTCTTAAGGCGTTTGTTATTTCCTCTCCCCGATACTTTTCGGAGCGTTTTTCTGAGGCGATTAATTTTTTCTCTTATCTCGAGATAACTGAGAAGGGATCGCTTCGCAGGCTTTTGCTCGATTCTGAATTGCATAACAGGCAATTGTTTTACCCAAAACTTAGAATTTCTAGCTATGAGGCGCCGGTAAATGCAAATCAATTTGCATCCAGTCTTAGGCCAATAGCTGATAAGTATTTTGGGGACATGGAGGTTGATGATTCCCAGCTCATTGATAACTGCTATGTTAGTGACAGGGAGTATGACATTGCATTTATGAATGCGAGGAGACGCTTGGAAGATGCAATAACTCCATACCTTGAGCAATACAATATTCAGCAAACCAAAGATGGGGATACTGGCGGTGCATTTGCTAATAGGTTGAAGAAAGGTGTTATCGGCGCAAAATCCGCCGATGTTGTTGTTTTGTTTGGCGGGAAGGGGGTGGGTAAATCAACTTTCCTTCGAAAGTTACTTTTTCATAAGCCCCCACAAGTTTTAAGAAAAAGTTCGATTATCGCGTTAATTGACCTTCTGAATGCCGCGCCCGAGGCAAATGAGATTCGGAAGACAATTCTTGAGACCCTCGTCGGTTGCCTTGATGAAGATAAGGTTTTGTCCGGGAGTAGAGATCAATTATGTCAATTGTTTAGCGATAGATTTGATTTGGCGCTTAAGCAAGATCTATTCAATATTGATGCCTCATCCCCCGAATACAACATTGCGCTAAACAAATTAATTGCGGAGTGGAAAGGTGATCTGAAGTATGTTGCCTCGCGGCTTGCTAACTATTGGAGGCTGAAACATAAGGCAATAATTGTTGTTATAGACAACACCGACCAATTCAAATTTGAAATGCAGGAGAGCTGCTTTGCGCTGGCTCAGGAAATTTCTAGTCTATTGCAGTGCTTGGCTGTTATTTCCATGAGGGAGGAGAGATTTTTTGAGTCTTCTATACATGGTGTCTTAGACGCATATCAGAACTCCGGATTCCATATTTCAGCACCGGAGCCGAAGGAGGTTTTTCTAAAAAGGGTTGAATATGTTGAGCAACTGCTTCGTTCGCCCGATGCTGTGGAGAGAGGGTTATTGCCGAGCAGGGTAGACGTCCAAGTGTGTCAACGGCTTTTTAGGGTGTTTAGGGAGGAGTTTAATGGCCGTGAATCGCATTTAAGGAGCTTTTTAACTGCCTGCAGTCACGGAAATATTAGGCAGGCTCTGCACTTGTTCAGAGGATTTCTTGTTTCTGGCTATACAAACGTTCAGGAAATGACCGCCACTGATAGGTGGACTTTGCAAATACACCAGGTGATCAAACCGTTCATGATTCCTAGCAGGTTTTTCTACGATGAAAAGGTGAGCGAGATACCCAATGTTTTACAAATTCGCTCTAAAGCACACGGGTCCCATTTTACGGCTTTGCGAATTCTTTCTCGCTTGCATTCCGGGCATGATGCAAGCAATCCTCCATTTGTTCCGGTTGCAAAGTTACTTGCCGAGTTTTCGGATATTTTTGGAATGCGAGAGGACTTTGAGTTAAATCTGGATATGTTATTGCGACATGGATTCGTCGAGGCTAACAATAGACTCGATGAGTTTAGCGTTAAAGTTGATAGCATAAAAATTACAGCGTACGGTTTGTTTATGTTGAATGCATTGTCTAAAGCATTTACTTATCTTGAATTAATCTGCTCTGATTGTGCTATTGCGGATCAGGGCACGGCTAACTCAATAGCCGCACTTTCAAATGACGATTACCGTCTATATGTAAGTTACGAAAAAATGAAGAGGGTTAGAACCCGGATAGAAAAAGCTGATGTATTTATTTGTTACTTGGAGAAGGAGGAGGATAGGGAGGTTGAATTGTTCAAAATATACGACCTCCCGAAACTATCAGCTGGAATGAGGTTGTCTTTTAATAGTGAAAAATTGCGAGTCCTTCGTAGCGCGAAAAGAAATGTCGATTAGGTGGTTATTGGTGTGATTTTTGTACCTACTATTTATAGGTAGACGCAACGCAGAAAAGTTATTTTTGCACCCCAAGAAATCTAGACGACAGGTTGTAGAGTGAATCTTTAATGTGATTTTGACGGTGAGTAAGCTGATGTTGATCTGTGTTTGCGCGGTCTTGACTCGACGCCAATGAATTTCTTACATCGGCAACTTGCGGCCCCCCCAACCCCTTCCTCCCAAACACCATATATTCCGCACTGATCACCTCGCGGAATTCCGCTTCCGTCAACGGCAGTTTGTCCTTCGCCTGTTCCTCGTAAATCCGCTGCGCTTCGCTATAGGGAATTTCGTGGATCTTCAGGCCCTTGCCGCGGCCGTAGTCCGTCAGCTTGCTCGCAAAATGGTGGCCGGTGCGGAAGGGCACCTCGGCTTTTTGTAGCAGGGCATCGGCGATTTCGGTGGTGGTGGAGTAATCGGCGTTCACTTCTTCCAGCGCGCGTGCTTTGTTGACCACCACCGCATCGACCACGCTGCCGAAGAGCTTGAACACCGTCAGTGCGCGGGCATAGGGCACCGGGTCATACATGCGGTAATCGAACATGCCGGTGCGGTTGTTGTGCGCGACAAAGGTCATGGTCTGCATTTCACTCAGCAGGATGCTCGACTGCGCGCGCAGCTGTTCGAGGGCGGCGGGGTTGCGCTTCTGCGGCATGATGCTGCTGGTGCCGGTGAGTTCGCCGCTGCCAAGGATGAACCACGGTGTGGGGTTGGCGTACTGGGTGTGCAGGTCCTGCGCGAACATGCCGGTCTGCACCGCGGTCATCGCGTAGGCGTTGGCGACGTCGAGTGCGCTGTCGATGGGGGCCAAGTGGTTGGCGTCGTAGGCGTTTTCAACAAGCCCTTCAAAACCCAGCAGTTCCGCCAGGCGGTGCCGGTCGAGCGGGAAGCTGGAAGTCGCCAGTGCCGCCGTGCCCAGCGGGCATTGGTTGACCCGCGTGTAGGCCTGCTGCAGGCGCTCGGTCGCGCGCGCGAGGGCAGATTCGAAAGCCAGCAGGTGATGCGCAAACGTCGTCGGCTGCGCCTGCACGCCGTGGGTGTAGGCGGGGATGATGGTTTCGATGTGTTCTTCCGCGCGCTTGAGCAGTTTCTCGCGGTCGGCGATCAGCGCGCCGATGGTGTGCAGCAGGCCGTCGCGCAGGTTCATCCGCGCAATGGTCGAGGCCAGGTCCTGCCGGCTGCGGCCGGTGTGCAGGCGTGAGGCTTCCTGTCCGGCGACGGCGATCAGGCGGGGTTCGTAATCGAGGTAATCAGCAGAACTGCGCGGCGTCGTGCCATTTGCGCCGGTCTTTTCATTTTCGATGACCTGGGCGATGCCCTTGGCGATGCGCTTGGCCACGTCCTTCGGCACGATGCCGGTCTCGGCGAGCATGACGATCGAGGCTTTGTTGATTTCATCCAGCCATTCAATTGAACGGCCGCCGCCGCGGAAGGTGGCGTTGATGTCGAGGGTGTGGCCAGTGTCGCTCACGGGCTTTTTCTCTTGGTGGTAGTTGGGCCGGAGGGCTGTGGGAACAGTGGGAACATTGTAGCGGCGGGGCGGCCGCCCGGCGCGGGCGATTTTGCGGGGAGGACCATCAAGTGGTCCCGGTGCCTTGCCCCGCCGGGGGGCGGGACGCTAGACTGGCCGCACAACAACAATCGCCGTACGCGGCAGCATGTTCCGGCCCGCGGAGGAGTCGCCGCAGCATTGCGGCATCGTGGTCCAGTCCGCCCGCCAGCTTTTGCCGGCGGGCCGTCGTTCAACCGGTTTCAGCGATTCGAGGGCCCTCATGAGCAGCCGCAAGCCGAACATCATTCTGATCACTTCCGACCAGCAGCGCGCCGACTGCAACGGCTTTGAAAACCCCGACCTCAAGACGCCCCACCTGGACTGGCTGGCGCGTGACGGCACGCGCTTCAATGCCTGCATGACGCCCAACCTCGTGTGCCAGCCCTCGCGGGCTTCGATCCTGACCGGGCTGCTGCCGCTGACACATGGTGTGTGGGACAACGGCGTTGATCTGGAACCCAAGGTCGGCGGCGATGGTTTTGCCGGCACGCTGGCGAAGAACGGTTACAAGACGGCGTTCATCGGCAAGGCGCATTTCGCGACCAAGTCCACTTTCGCGCCGACCGGCACGCCGGAGTGCAACAAGAGCCAGGCCAAATACGGCCCGAACTGGTTCGGCCCGTATATGGGCTTTGAATATGTGGAGCTCACCGTGCTCGGTCACACCCATCGCACGCGGCCGATGGATCGTCCGCCGATGGGCCATTACGAGCGCTGGTTCGTCGGCCGCGGCAAGGATGAAGAAGGTTACAAACTGTGGGCGCAATCGACGCGCCCCGAGACCGGCGCCGCGCAAACCTGGAGTTCGGCGCTGCCGGTGGCCTGGCACAGCAGCACGTGGACGGCGGATCGTGCGATGGACCTGCTGTCGCACCATGACCAGAGCAAGCCACTGGCAGCGTGGATATCGTTTCCCGATCCGCACCATCCCTTTGACTGCCCGGAACCGTGGAGCCGGCTCTATGATCCGAAAAGCGTCAGGCTGCCCGCGCATCGCACGATGGATCTGGAGCGCCGGCCGTGGTGGCACAAGGCGCAGCTCGAAGGCACGCCGCAGCTGGCGGACCCGGAGATGCGCAAGTTCCGCGCCGAAGGTTCGCGCGTGCCGGTGCAGACCGACGCCCAGCTGGCGGAGATGACCGCCAACTACTACGGCATGATCTCGCTGATCGACCACAACGTCGGCCGCATCCTCGACAAAATTCATGACCTCGGCATGGACGACAACACGCTGATCATCTACACCACCGATCACGGCGACATGCTCGGCAATCACGGGCTTTACCTGAAAGGCCCGACGCCCTATGAAGACCTGATGCGGGTGACGATGGTCGCGCGAGGCCCCGGGGTCGCCGCCGGCCGCGTGGTCAAGGAACCGGTGTCGACGCTCGACCTTGCCGCAACCTTCTATGACGCGGCCGGTGTTTCCGCGCCCCATGAGCTGCAGGGCCGCAGCCTCAAGCCCCTGCTCGAAGGCAAAGATGCGCCGCGCGATGCGGCGTGGAGTGAATGGCATGTGCATCCGTCGCGCTGCGGCGTCGGCTTGCAGTTGCGTACGGTGCGCACCAAGACCTTCAAGTGCACTTTCGAGCTGGGCTCGGGTGCCGGCGAGATGTATGACCTGGTGAATGACCCCGGGGAAATGAACAATCTGTTCGATGATCCGGGTTATGCGAAAGTGCGCAAGGAAATGGAAGAACTGATGCGCGCGCGGCCCGGCGAAATCAAGAAAAATCTCGCGGAGCCGATCGGCATGGCGTAGTCGTTCACAGGTTCTGCAGCAGTAGGTCAACGCACGTTACATCCGGAGGAGGCTGGCGATGCAAAAATTGATCTGCGCGATTCTGGTGTTGGGCTTGAGTTCGGCCGCATGGGCGCAGCAGTGGCCAACGCGACCGGTACGGGTGCTGGTGGGTTTTGCGCCGGGCGGCACAGCGGATGTATCGGCGCGCATGACGGCGGACCTGGTGAGCAAGGAACTCGGCCAGCAGGTCATCGTCGAGAACCGGCCCGGCGGTTCGGGCAGCGTCGCCATCGAGGCGATGATCCGCGGGCCGAAGGACGGCTACACCATCGTTGTGAATTCCGATTCGTCGTATTTTCAGCCGGTGCTGACGCCGTCGCTGGCGTATCGCGCGGAAAAGGATCTGCAGGCGATCACCATCCTGACCAATCAGCCGATCGTGGTTGCGGTGCATCCTGCGCCGGGCTGGAAGTCGATTGGCGATCTGCTGAAGGCGGCGAAGGCCCAGCCCGGTCAGATCGCCTATGCGCTGTCATCGGCGACCGGTACTCAGGCGGTGGCGGCAGGGATTTTTTTCCAGGGCGCTGGCGTGAAGATGATCGGCATCCCGTACAAAGGCGGCGGGCAGGCGGTGGTGGATCTGGTCAGCGGCCATGTGCCGGTGGCGGTTCTGGGCACGGCGCCGCTGGTGCCGCAGGTGAAGGCGGGGCGGGTGAAACTGCTTGCAGTGACTTCGGCCACGCGCTCGAAGGCGTTTCCCGATGTGCCCACGCTGGCCGAACTGGGCTTCAAGTTCATGGATATTTCGCAATGGTTCGGCGCAATGGGGCCTGCGGGCATGCCGGCCGAAGTGGTGACGCGGCTGTCAGTCGCTTTCAACAAGTCGCTCGCCGATCCGAAAACCCAGCAGCGCCTGTTTGACGCTGCGCTTGAAACCGTGGGCGGCACGCCGGAAGAAATGACCAAACGCATGGCAGCGGAAACGGTGCTGTGGTCAAAGGCCGCGCGCGAGGCGGGACTGGGCAAATAGCCGCTGCGGTTTCCCGTTACGGCGGACCTTTCAGTTGCAGTCGGTGCTGTAGACGCTGAGCAGGTCTCTTTCGATGCCGGCGCGGCGCTCCGGGTCTTCGTCGAGGTGTACGCACAGGCAGTTGGCGCCGAATTTCATGAAACGGTCGGACAGGGTCTTCGCATTGAAGGCCAGGGCGAGGTCTGCGGTCTGGCCGATGAAAATCGCGTTGTGGGTGGCGCGCAGTTGTTTGGCCTTGTCGGCTTTGCGCTGGGTGATGAAGTAGACGCCGCCGAGGGGTTTGAACTGCGTATCCAGCGACCAGATGTGGAAGGGATAATGCGCGCCGGACTTGCCGGTGAAGGTGATGGCGCCTTTTCTCATTCGATTCCTTGGTGGGTGGAGATGATGAGGGTTTAACCGCCGATGTCGCGCTGGGCGGCGTCGGCTTCATCGGCCGCACGCACCCATTCGGTTTTGGGCACGGTGCCGGCGTCGTGGGTGTCCATCAGCGCCACCAGCAGGGCCAGGTGATCACGGTCGAAGGTGGCGACTTCGGTGCTGCGGAACGACACCTGTCGGCCGATGTAGGCAGCGAGGATGCGGGTGAGCAGCCGGGCCTGTGACATCGCCGGGTTGTTGTGGATGGCCTTGAGTACGGCGTCCAGCGGTTTGGCGGGTGCGGCGATGGTGATGAAGCGCGCAACATGGCGCAGTTCATTCTGGAACATTGCAAACGACAGGCCTTCGACGGCGCTGGCGGTGCCTTCATTGAAGCTGAGCGTATGGTTCATGGTGTCCTCAGATGTCGTAACGTTTGGAGATTTCATTGCTGACATACATCGCTGCCGTTGCAACAGCAATGGCGACGACGAGTGCAAAGGGGTTGAAGCCGATCACAGGTTCGGTGATGCTGGAGGTCAGCATCGGTGCGAGCGAATTGCCGCCGATGAATCCGCCGGCTGCGGCAATCAGTGATGCAAGAACCAGTCCGCGGTGATGGTTGAAATCAAAAAAGTGCAGACCGGCCCAGCCTACAAGGCCGCCGGCAATCAACCAGATCATGATGTTCAAGGCGTGCTCCGGAAAAAAACGCACGCCGGAGAAGAGAAGGAACTTGCCCGTGCAGGTGCACGCCGGCGGTGGAGGGCAGTGCAGACCAGTATGGGGCCGGGGTCGGGGTTTGTCGCAGATATCCCCGGGGGCTAGCCTCTATTTATGAGAGGCTCAGCACCCTGATAAAAATATCAATAAAAACAAAGAGTTATAAAAACCGTGAAGTTAGCTGTAAGTGGGCTGCGACTGTTATTCCGGTTTGATGCCGGCGGTCTTGATCACATTGGCCCATTTCGCCGATTCCACCTGAATCACCTTGCGGAATTCTTCCGGCGTGCTGCCGATGACATCGGTGCCCTGGCCGACCATGCGTTTTTTGACATCAGGCTGCTGGGTGATTTTGACGAGTTCGCCGTGAAGCTGTTTGATGATCGGTGCCGGTACTTTGATCGGTGCAACAAAGCCGTGCCATGACGTCGACTGATAACCGGGGAATCCGCTTTCAGCGATGGTCGGGATGTCCGGCGCGGCGACCGAGCGTTTGGCGCTGGTGACGCCGAGACCGCGCAGGCGGCCGTTGGCGACAAAAGGTGTCGCGGGCAGCAGGTTGATGAACATCATCTGCACCTGGCCGGCGAGCACATCGTTCATGCCGACGCCACTGCCTTTGTACGGAATGTGCACGACGTCGATGCCGGCGAGCATGCGAAACAGTTCGCCGGAGAAATGATTGCCGGTGCCGACGCCGCCGGACGCGAAGTTCATTTTGCCCGGTTGCGATTTGGCGAGTGCGACCAGTTCTTTTACTGATTTTGCCGGCACGTTCGGATTCACCACCAGCAGGTACGGCGTTTCAGTGAGCAGCGAGATCGGCGCGAAATCGCGCAGCGGTTCATACGGCAGCTTCAGATAAAGGCTGGGGTTGATCGACATCGTGCCGACGGTGGCTTGCATCAGCGTGTAACCGTCGGGCACCGCATTTTTGGCGATTTCACAGGCGATGTTGCCGGCTGCGCCGCCGCGATTGTCGATGACCACCTGCTGGCCGAGGGAGTCGCCGAGTTTTTGCGCAAACAGGCGGCCGACGATGTCGCTGGGGCCGCCGGGCGGGAAGGGCAGCATCAGGCGGATCGGGCGTTCGGGGTAGGCGGCAGTGCTGGTGGCGGGGATGACGGCACCGGCAATCAGGGCGGCGATGCCGGCCAGGCGGACGATCACTTGCATGGGATTCTCCAGAGAATGCGCGGCGGGACTCGGCCGCCGCGTTATTTGATGTTAGACCGAATGTTCAGACCGGCCTGCATGATACGGGCGTCTGCTGCGGATTTCACGCGCTGTTGCGCGATGCGGACGCGCACAAACAATTGACTGCGGCGTATCAGGTTTTTGCGGGATGCGCGGTGCTGATGAACGAGGGGCGTGTCGCCAGCCGCGATGAGAGTTTCATCAGTGCCGGGTGTTTGCTGCGCCACTCGTAATCGGGCAGTGCGCTGTCGAGGTAATCCAGCGCAAAACCGCTGGCCAGGTCGGCCAGCGTGAAGCGATTGCCGAAACAGTATTCGTTGCCGCCCAGATCCTGTTCCATGATGGCGAGACCGCGGTCGATCTTGAGCTGCTGGCGCTTGAACCATTCGGGCCCGCGCTGCTTGTCGGCGGGTTCGCGGTATTCATGGTTGATGTTGATGGTGGCTTCGGTGACGCCGTCGCCCAGCGCCTCCCAGCGCCGCACTTCGATGCGCGATTCGAAATCTTCGGGAATCAGTTTCGGGCCGCTGCCGATGGTATCGAGGTATTCGACGATGACGCTGGAGTCATACAAGGCCCGGCCGTCGTCGCGCACCAACGTGGGGATTTTGCCCAGCGGATTGAAGCGGGGCACCGGGGAGTCCGGCGGCGACGGCCGCGCGACGATGAATTCATGGGCAATGTTTTTTTCCGCGAGCATGATGCGCGCCTTGCGCGCGAAGGGGCTGGTGGGCGTGCCGTAGAGTTTCATGGGGTCTCCTGTAGTGCGGGGATTCTAACCGCCTGCAGTCTGGGGGCGATGCAACTGCCGGTTCTTCCGGGCGGATGAACGAAGCAATGCGCTTGTTCAACAGCGCCGCTGCACTCGGGGATGTTTACCGTCGAGTGCAGCGGATGGGGCCTGCAGTACTGCGCGCCGCACAGGAGGGGCTCCCGCGGGCGGCGGTGTTGTTACTGCACCGCGATACCCGCAGACTTGAATACCGACTGGTAGTTCTGGATGTCCGCCTTGAGCAGTTTGGCGAGGTCGACCGATCCCATGCTGTAGGGTTCGACGCCCTGCTTGGTCATCAGATCTTTCATCTCGGCCGACTGGCCGATCTGCACCAGGGCTGTTTCCAGTTTTTTCAGCACGGCTGGCGGAGTGCCGGCCGGTGCAAAAAATCCCAGCCACAGCGCCATGTCGAATCCCGGGAATCCGGATTCCGCGACCGTGGGTATTTCCGGCAGCGTGATCGAGCGTTTGCCGGAGCTGATGACCAGCGGGGTGACCCGCTTTGCGGTGACATGTCCGAGCAGGGGAGGCACGGCACCGAACAGTACCTGCACTTCGCCGGACAGCACGGCGGTCGTTGCCGGGCCGTTGCCCTTGAAGGGGATGTGCGTCATGTCGATCCCGGCGCGGCCGGCCAGCGTCGCCATCACCAGATGGGTGGTGGTGGCCTGTCCCGCCGATCCGTAATTCAGTTTCCCGGGCTGGGATTTGGCGTAGGCGATGAATTCCTTGAGGTTGCGCGCCGGCACCTTGGAGTTGACCACCAGCAGGTAGGGCGCGCTGGCGACGAGGGCGATGGGCACAAAACTCTTGATCGGGTCGTAGCGCAGTTTGGAGTAGGCCGCGACGGCAATGGCATGGGTGGTGGTGGTGCCCATGGTCAGGGTATAGCCGTCAGGATTGGCGTTCGCCGCGATTTCGGTGCCGAGCACCCCGCCCGCACCGCCGCGGTTGTCGACGATCACCTGGGTGCCGATGCTGTCGCCGAGTTTCTGGCCGACGATGCGGCCGACGGTATCGGTGTTGCCGCCGGGTGCAAATGCCACGATCAGGCGGATCGGTTTGCTGGGGTAGTTCTGCTGCGCGTTTGCGACAAGGGCACAAGCCATCATCAGCAATCCGGCCATCCAGGCAGGGGTCTTCATCATCATGTTCTTCTCTCCTTTGGTGTGTTTCGCCGGCCAGCGGTATTCGAAGGTCCGGGAGTATCACGCTTGGTTGTTGCAGAACGGTGACTGAAATCGGACGGGCTGCCTTTACCCGATGTGCAAATAATCGTATATTGTCGACAATAATATGTCCAGCATATGTCCAATCTCAGCACCCTGGAAAAAATCCGTTTTCTGAGCAGCCAGCCCCTCGGGAGCCTGGTGCGGCAGGAGATCGAGCGCCGGATTTTTTCGGGAGAGCTGGCGGCCGGGGACCGGCTGAACGAGCTGGAAATCGCCCGCACACTGGGCATCAGCCGGGCACCCGTGCGCGAGTGCCTGCGCACCCTGGAACAGGCCGGACTGGTGGTGAGCCGGAAGAACTACGGCGTATTCGTGCGCGAAGTCTCCATCGACGAAGTGGCCGAGATCTATCAGGCCCGTGCCTGCATCGACGCCGGCGTCGGGCTGGAACTGGCCCGCAGCATCAAGCCCGGCCAATTGTCGGAGCTGCAGCGCATGGTCGAAAAAATGGAGGCGGCCTGCGCGGCGGGCGATGCGACTGCCTATCACGAGCTTAATGTCGTTTTTCACGAACGCATGGTCGAGATGACGGGCAACCGCAAGCTGCTCGAGATCTACCGCAGGCTGCTCAATGAACTCGCGCTGTATCGGCGCCACTCGCTGGGCCAGCCGGGGGCGATGCAAAGATCGGTCGCTGAGCATCGCAGTTTCCTGAAGTCGATCCGGCGCGGTGACGGCGATGCGGCAGGCAAGGCCATGCGCGATCACATTCTGGCCAGCAGCGAGCGCATGCAGCAGGCGCGTGAAACTGTGGCATCCGACAAACCGCGCCGGCGGCGCAGTGGAGGTGTTGCATGAACATGCGGGTCGCATTCATCGGTTACGGCGAAGTGGCGTCGGCTTTCAGCGCCGCACTCGCTGCGCGTGGCGTTGCAGTGGCTGCCTATGACGTCCTGTTCGAGCAGGAGGGCGGCATTCACCGCCTGCAGGAACGCAGTGCCGGAACCAGGGTCGAATTCTGCGCCCTCGCCGATGCGCTGCGTGGCGCTGATTACATCCTGTCTACTGTCACCACCAGCGTCGCCTGCGAGGCGGCGCGCCGCTGCGTGCCGCATCTGGTCGCAGGGCAGACCTATGTCGATCTCAATGCCACCGAACCCGGGCTCAAGCTTGAAATCGAAGGCATCATCACGCCCTCGGGCGCGGCCTTTGTTGAAGGCGCCGTGCTCGGCGCGGTAGGGGTTACCGGCGCCAAAACCGAAATCCTGCTCGGCGGTCCGCACGGCAGGCGGGCGGAGGGCGACCTCGCCGGCAAGCTGGGGCTCAATGTGCGCTTTTACAGCGAGGACATCGGCAGGGCCTCCATGTTCAAGATGCTGCGCAGCGTTTTTTCCAAGGGACTGGAAGCGCTGCTGATCGAGTTTCTGGCTGCAGGTGAGCGTGCCGGAATCCGCGGTGACCTGTGGCGGGAAGTCACTGAACTGATGGCCAACCATCCCTTCGAGAAAACAGCCTCCAACTGGGTGCGCAGCCATGCCACGGCGCATGCGCGCCGGCGCCACGAGATGGAGCAGGTGGCGGATGTGCTGCGCGGGCTTGGCATCGAGCCGGTGATGACCGACGCCACCGTGGCTTTTTTCCGGCGCTCGGGGACGCTGGGACTGCAGGGCAAATTCAGCAGCACCCCGACGGACATGGATGAAGTGGTGCGATTCTTCAACGAGCGCTTGCCGGCACCATCAAAATAACCAGTGCGATGCGGTGGACGGTAATGGTCAGGCCCTGGTTTCACCCTTGGTTTTTCCCTTAGTCTTTTAATCAAAGGATGGCAGGATGAAGCGAAACAAAATGAAGGAAAAGTTGCGCGCCGGCGAGCCGGTGTTCGGGGTTTCGGTGATGATTCCGTCGCCGCAGATCGTGGAAATGGTCGCTGCCGCAGGTTTTGACTGGGTGCTGCTCGACTGCGAACACGGCACGCTGACCATCGAAAGCGTTGAACTGATGGCGATGGCGGCCGAGGCCAGCGGCATTACCGCCATTGCGCGGCCGGTCAGCCGCAGCGCGGAGCACATCCTGCAGGTGCTTGACCGCGGCGTGATGGGCGTGCAGATCCCGCACGTGATCACCGCGCAGGACGCCCGCGATGCGGTCGCTGCCGTGAAGTATCACCCGCTGGGCAAGCGCGGGCTGGCGGCGGGTACGCGTTCCGCGGTTTATGACTCGCACGGCACGCTGGCCGATTACGTCAAGGCCGCCAATGACTCGACGCTGATCGCGGTGCAGATCGAGGACGAAGCCGCGGTCCACAACATCGACGAACTGCTCAAGGTCGACGACATCGACGTGTTTTTCATCGGCCCGTCGGACCTGTCGCAATCCATGGGCCATCCGGGCAATCCCAAGGCGCCGGTGGTGGCGCAGGCGATCGACAGCTGCTTCCGCAAAATGCTCGCCGCCGGCCGTACGCCCGGCACGCCGGCCACGACGGAACATGTGCGCGAGGTTCTCGACAAGGGGGTGCGCTATATCTACACCCATTTGCCGCGCCTGCTGTCGAGCAGTGCGAAGACCTATCTGAAAAGCGCGCGCGGTTAAAAAAGCGCGCGCGGCTGACGTTGTCCGGGGGGCCGCGGTTGTGCGGAGGGGGCAGGCTTGGCGGTACGCCGCGTACGGCGCTAAGATGCCCAGCTCCGGGCGTAAAACGCCCGGCTCCAACCGGGAGGCTTCATGGAAACCCTCTACAAGTGGCGCGTGCAGGAGAAGGACAAGTTCGGGCGCATCCGCTGGCGCCTGGTCCGCTCACCCATGACCGAAGATACGGCCCGCTTTTGGGCGGCCAATAACAACAAGGTCATTGCTCGCATTGATCTGCCACCCGCCGCGCAGACCCCGTCGCAGCCCGGATCGGGCGTGAACACCAACCCTTCGTTCAGAATCAGTTGATGGTGTCGCCGCCGCTTATTGCGGCTTGATACCGGCGCTGGCGATGACTTTTTTCCAGCGTTCGTGGTCGTTGCGCATATATTTGCCGAGCTCTTCGGGCGTTCCCGGCGCGGGATCGGCGCCTTGCGACATCAAGCGTTGCGCAACGACCGGATCTTTCAGCGCAGCAACCACCTGAGCGTTGATCTTGCGCACGTGCGGCTGCGGTGTGCCGGCGGGTGCGAACAACGCATTCCAGTTTGAATATTCAAAGCCGGGATAACCGGATTCGGCCACGGTCGGTACTTCCGGCGCGGAGGCCGTACGTTTTGCCGTGCTGACCGCGAGCGCGCGCAGCTTGCCGGATTTCACGTGCGGCAATACGGACGGGATGCTCACCCAAAGCAGTTGCACGTGGCCGGCAATCAGATCGGTCGTTGCGGGGCCGCCGCCTTTGAAAGGTACATGGACGACGTCGATGCCTGCGGTGAGCTTGAGCAGTTCCAGTCCGAGATGGGTGGCGGTGCCGGTGCCGGCCGAAGCGAAGTTGAGCTGGCCGGGTTTTTGTTTGGCCAGCGCCACCAGTTCCTTCAGGTTTTTTGCAGCCAGCGCCGGATGGGCAACCAGGATCTGCGGATTCACCACCAGCATGCCCACCGGCGTGAAATCGCGGAACGGGTTGTACGACAGATCCGTGCGCAGGGCCGGATTGATGGTCATGCCGCCGGCGGTGCCGACAAGGAAGGTGTAGGCGTCGGGTGTTGCGCGGGCAACGATTTCGGTGCCGACAATGCCGCCCGCGCCGCCGCGGTTATCGATGATCACCGGGTAGCCCCATTCATCGGTAAGGCGTTGGGAGATCAGCCGGACCACGACGTCGGACGGGCCGCCGGCGGGGAAGGTGATGACCATGCGCAGCGGCTTTGACGGATAGTTGTCTGCCGCGTGGGTGTGGGCGGTGATGGCGAGAAGGGTGGCAGCGAGAGTGCAGGCGAAGCGGTTCATCGGCGGGCTCATGAAAAAGTTGGACAAGTGATTATCCGTCATCCGGCCGCAAGTCTGTGCGGCAAATGGTTCAACGCAGCGGACTGACTTCGTCCAGCCCGACGCCGACCAGATTGCCGAACAGCTCGGCGAGTTTTTTCAGGTCGTTGTCGCGCAGCGGCGGCTGCAGGATGGCACGGACATTCGGTTCGACATGATCCGGATTGCCGGTGCCGAACAGCGTGACATGGGCGCCGGGTTCGTGGCGGGCATAGCGGTAGGCGGCTTCGATGATGTCGCGCGCGCCGGCATTTTCCAGCAGAAAATCCAGCGGTTGTTTTTTGTCGGCCAGCCATTTCGGCAGGCGGCCTTCGCGCACCAGTTCGCGGATGTCGTCCTGCAACCGGCCGGGCGCGCTGAAAATGGCGCGCACCGCGAACATGATCAGGGTGCCGACATTTTTGGCGCGCGCTGCGGGGAATACATGCTGGCGTGCATTCTGGTTGAGCATGTGAAAGGCGACCATTACCGCATCCCAGCAGTCATCCTGCAGTGCGCGTGCGAGCATTTCATGGCGCGGATCGCGGCCGGCGAATTCGGTGATGCCGAGAAAACGGAATTTGCCTTTTTCCTTTTCGCGCAGCAGCACCGGCACGATTTCCTGGATCACGCGGTCGTATTCGCGCGGCATCACGGTATGCAGGCAGAACACGTCGACGTAATCGGTGTCCAGGGAACGCAGCGAGCGGTCGAGGCCGGCAAGGATTTCGGGCACCGAAAACACGGTGCCGTTGAGCAGCGAGGTTTTGTGTTTGGTGGAGATCACCAGTTTGTCGCGGGCACGGCCGCGGATCGCGGCGCCAACGACCGGTTCGGTGCCGTAGTACTGCGCGGTGTCGATGAAATTGACGCCGAGATCCAGTGCGCGCTGGACGATGCCAATGGCGTGATCAGTGCTGTGTCCCGAACCCAGGCCGAGCTTGCTGCTGCCGCCGCAGCCGAGCCCGGCCACGCTGACATTCAGACCAGTACGGCCGAGTGTGGTGTATTCCATAAGTGCCGCAGTGTATTACAAATAATCCAATATAAACAAGTGCTTATGATCTTCTGATGCTCTGTGCCGGTGCGTCGCTCGTCAATGTTCAAAGATGGCGTCAGACCACAGGCCAGATGCGCTGCCCGACCGCAGGCGAATAGGGGGCATGGAGCAGTTGCGGTACTACGCGGCCCATCCAGGACGCGGGATCGTGGGACTGCGCTTCGAGTGGCGCGTAGTGTTTGTCGCGCGCGGCGAGCGAGGTGAACTCGTAGAGGATCGCGTGTTTGTAGAGACCGACACTGGCCAGCAGTTTGCGCGTGCCGACGCAACCCGGCAGTGTAGTCAATAGCGGAAACCGTTCCTGCGCATACCAGCCGCCGAGATCGTCTTCGACCTGCGGTGACGGCGCATTGAAGTTGCCGATCTGGATCACCGCTGCGGTGGTCAGGCCGGGGCTGCGTTGCGCGGCATCCGCGCCGTTGATGCGGATTTCCTCGGCGAAGATGCCGGCGGCGGCGTTGAGCCGCATGCCGATGAATCTTTTTGTTTCAGGACTTTGTCGCGTGGCGAGCTGGCCGGGACTGGGATTGAGGAAGGTGTGGGTGCTGTCGCCGCCGAACAGCGCGACAAAACCGACGCCGCGTCCGCCGTGACCCAACTGATAGTGGGCCGCCCAGCGGTATCCCGGACGTGACAATTTCTCCGGGATATGGACATTGTGGAACCAGTTCAGGTATTCCGCCTTGCTGTCAGCGGCGATGTCATACCAGATTGCCCAGATGCCGTGGTCCATGCGCGTTCTCCTTTGCCATGGATTGTAAGGCCGCTAGCGGGTGCGAGGGCATTGCCGTCATGGTGTGAATGCGGCGGCGCTGGTATTCTGCGTTGCCGCCGCTGCTGGCTGCGGCCAGAGCGGTTATGCCGCCGCTGTTTCTTTGCAATAACAAGGGGGAGTACATGAACACACGCGACACGCAGCGCTGCTGCGACGATGGATTGATCTTCACGGGCTGCAACATGACCAACGCTGCAGCTGCACAGCCCGCGGGAGGGCGCCGCAGGCAGGTCATGGTCGGTGGCAAACGGGTCAAGACCATCGACGTGCATGCGCACTGCGTGGTGGCCGAAGCGCTGGCGCTGCTGGGGCAGACGGTTGAAGAGCAGCGCGGACCGGGCATCGGCGACGTCGGCTCGCGCCGCATCGCCGAGATGGACGAGCAGGGCATCGACATCGAGGCGCTGAGCATCAATCCGCTCTGGTACAAAGCAGAGCGTGATCTCGCTGCCGAGGTGGTGCGTATCCAGAACGAAAAACTCGCCGAATGGTGCGGTACTTATCCGGATCGTTTTGTCGCGTTTGCGTCGGTGGCGCTGCAGTTCCCCGAACTCGCCGCGCAGCAGCTGGAACATGCGGTGAAAAAACTCGGCCTGCGTGGCGCCGCCGTTGGCACCAGCATTCCGGGCAAGGAGTTTTCCGATCCCTTCCTGCATCCGTTCTGGAAAAAGGCGGAAGAACTGGGCGTGCTGATTTTCATCCACCCGCGCAGCACGCCGGAGCTGGAGCCGCGCTTCGGCGGCAACGGCTGGCTGTCGAACACCATCGGCAATCCGCTGGACACCACGATTGCGCTGTCGCACCTGATTTTTGACGGCACGCTCGACCGTTTCCCCGGCCTGAAGATCTGCTCGGCCCATGGCGGCGGCTACCTGCCTTCGTATGCGCCGCGCTCGGATAACAGCCTGCGTGTCGCGCCCGAAATGGACACCGGTGTGAAGCTGAAGAAAAAACCGACCGAATACATGCGTGACATGTACTACGACACGCTGGTGTTCACCGATGAAGCGCTGCGCCATCTGGCCGCGGAAGTCGGTTACGACAAGCTGGTGATCGGTACCGACCATCCGATTCCGTGGCAGGCGGATTCGGTAAACCACATCCTCAACGCCAGCGGTTTTACCGATGACCAGAAACGTGCGATGTTGAGCGAAACGGCGGCAAAGCTTCTGGGTATTGCTTTGTGAGGCGTGGCTAAACGACGTGGTTGAAGGGCGTGGCTGGTGGATGGAAAATGCAAACCCGTCATGCCGGCGGAAGCCGGCATCCAGTCAGAGCGTGACGGGAATGATCGGTGATTTCTGGACCCCGGCTTACGCCGGGGTGACGAGTTGGTTTTTATCGACAGTTAAAAGGAGATCTTGCGATGGAGCGCAAAAAAGCCGGTGATTTTCCGCCGGAAGTGCTGAAGCTGTTCGACGGTTATGTGCACGGCCGCATTGACCGGCGCGAGTTTCTCGACCGCGCCGCGAGATTTGCGGTGGGTGCATTCACCGCGACCGCAATGCTCGAAAGCCTCAAGCCCAACTTTGCCTGGGCGCAGCAGGTGGCGAAGGACGACAAACGCATCCGCACGCAATACCTGGAATACGATTCGCCGCAGGGTCATGGCCGCATGCGCGGCTATTTCACCCAGCCGGCGGAGGCCAAGGGCAAGTTGCCGGCAGTGCTGGTGATTCACGAAAACCGCGGGTTGAATCCTTATATCGAAGATGTCGCGCGGCGGCTCGCTCTGGCCAACTTCGTGGCTTTTGCCCCGGATGCGCTGACGCCGGTCGGTGGTTATCCCGGCGACGAGGACAAGGCACGTGCATTGTTTGCCGCGCAGGATGCGAAAAAACGCGAGGAAGATCTTTACCAGGCCGCTCAGGTGCTCAAGGCGCGGGCGGAGACCACGGGCAGGATCGGTGCAGTCGGTTTCTGTTTCGGCGGCGGCATCTGCAACCTGCTGGCGACGCGCATGCCCGATCTGGGCGCCTCGGTCCCGTACTACGGACGCCAGGTGCCGGCCTCAGAAGTGGCGAAGATCAAGGCGCCGCTGCTGATCCATTACGCCAGCGAGGACGAGAACATCAACAAGGGCTGGCCGGCGTATGAAGAAGCTTTGAAGGCCAACAACGTGCGTTACACCACGCATATCTACCCGAATACCCAGCACGGGTTTCACAACGACACCACGCCGCGTTATGACGAAGCGGCTGCCAAGCTGTCGTGGCAGCGTACGCTGGATTTTTTCAACCAGCATCTGCGTGGCTGAGCGGGCGGCGCGCAAGCCGCTGTTGTGGGTCGCGCTGCTGTGCGCGGCTGCAACAGCCTTGCCTGCCGTCGCGCAGCAGGGCTACCCCTCGCGCACGATTCGCATCATTTCACCGTTTGCTGCGGGTGGTGGCAATGACCTCATCTGCCGCACCGTCGCGGCAAAATTGAGCGAGAGTTTTCGGCAACAGGTCATTGTCGAAAACCGTACCGGCGCCAACGGCATTATCGGCACCGAGTTCACTGCGCGTGCAGCAGCGGATGGCTACACCATCGCGTTGATTCCCAGCGGTCATGCGGTCAACGCCGCCCTGCACAGCAAACTGCCCTTTGATTCGGTCCGCGACTTCACGATGATTTCGCTCGCCGGTTCCAGTCCGCTGGTGTTGGCCGTGCATCCTTCCGTTCCCGTTCGAAATGTCCGCGAACTGACGGCGCTGGCGCGATCGCGTCCGGGTCAGCTGAGTTATGTGTCCGCGGGCATCGGTGCTTCCGGACATCTCGGCGGTGCGCTGTTCGCAGTGCTGACCGGCACGCAGATGACGCATGTGCCGTACAAAGGAATGTCGCTGGCCTTGACCGATCTGGTCAGCGGGCAGGTGACGATGGCGTTTGCAACCAGCCTGTCGGTGATTCCCCACCTGCAGTCGCGGCGGCTGCGCGGGCTGGCGACCACCGGCGCGCAGCGCTCGCCGGCCTTGCCCGAATTGCCGACGGTGGCTGAAGCGGTACCCGGTTATGAAGCCAGCCTGTGGTACGGGTTTGCCGGACCGGCGCGTTTGCCGTCTGACATCGTGCGCCGGCTCAATACGGAAATCGTGCAGGCGCTTAAACAGAGCGATGTGCGGGAACGGCTGGCCGGGCTCGGTGTGGATGTGCAGTCCAGTTCGCCGGAGGAACTGACCAAACTGCTGGCCAACGATATGGATCGCTGGGCCCGTGTGGTGCAACGCACGGGAATCCGTGTGGACTGAAAGTTGAATCGCACCGGCAACAAGCCATAAAAAAACCCCGCAGACGCGGGGTTTTGTTTGAGCAACGGCGGGATCAGGTGCCGCGGCCCCACAGCCCGCAATAACGGCGGATCACGAACGGCATGCCTGCGGCGTAGCCGGGCCAGGACTGGTATTGCGGCAGCTGGACTTCTTTTTCCGCCGGTTCCCAGCACTTGCCTTCACGCGCGGCGACTTTTACGGCTTCGGAAGCGTCGCGCAGGAACTGCAATTGCGCGCGCACGTCGTCCTTGGTGCCGAGACGGCCGTTGGGGGCGCCGGGATGGCCCGGGATCAATTTGTCCCAATCCATCGCAAGCATGGATTCGATGGATTTTTCGACTTCCAGCGGATGAAAGTCGATCATGCCGCGGCCCGGCACCGAACCAACCGGCAGTGTGTCCACAACGAACAGGACTTTTTCTTTGGGCAGGCGCATTGCAATGGTGCTGTCGGAGTGATTGAGCCCGTGATAAGTGAGTTCCAGCGAGGTGCCGCCGAGGGTAATGACCCGTTTGTCTTCCATCACTTCGTCAGGCAACGGGGTGAACGGGTCTTTCAACAGGGCAAGGCGTTCCTTGGCGCGGCGATGGGAGACGATGATCGCGCCGGCATCCTTGAATGGTTTGCCGCCGGCGATATGGTCATAGTGATGGTGGCTGTAGATCAGGTATTTGATCGGCTGGCTGGTGACTTTTTTGATTTCATCAATATAGGTGGTTACCGCCTGCGGCCGGCCGTATCCAATGGGATCGGTGGCGATCACGCCGGCTGAAGTGACGACGAACATCGCCTGATGGTTGCCGTAACGGAATACGTAGACGTTGTCGGTGCCTTCGACTTTGGTGGTGGCAAACATCGGTGGTTTCTCTGCCGGTGCAGCAGCGGGTTTGTCCTGGGTGCTGGCGCTGGTGGCGAATGCCAGGGTGATGATGGCAAGCAGGATGCGCAACATGAATGACCTCCGGAATTTGGGCAGTCGGGCCTCCCCCTACTGCAGGCGGCCATTATGCCTAAGGAATGTGTCGGAAAAACAGCCTAAAAAATATCGCGGTCGGCGGGAATAGCCGGTGTGCGGCCTGTGTTTCCACGCGCTTTCTTGCTTTACAAGCGCAGGGTGCACGGCGAGAATCATTACATTATTTAATAATTCATCCGGCGCGTGATCCGGATGTCAAAAAAGAGGAGCTTCGTATGCCTGTCAGCAGCCCGGTCCATCGTTTTTGCGCTTTGTTGGGTGTTGCGGTGTTCGGCACGGCACTGTCAGTTGCGGCGCAGCAGAACTACCCGACGCGGACGATCAGGATCATCGTGCCTTCCGGCGCCGGCGGCGGCACCGACTCGACGACGCGCATGGTCCTGCCGAAGATGGATGAATCCCTTGGTCAGCGGGTGATTGCCGAAAATCGTCCCGGGGCCGGTTCCATCGTCGGTAGCGAAGCGGTTGCGCGCGCGGCCCCCGACGGTTATACGTTGCTCACCGCGATCAGCAGCATGACCATCCAGCCGTCGATGCAGAAAAACCTGCCGTTCGACCCGGTGCGCGATTTCACGCCGATCAGCCAGTTCGTGGTGCTGCCCAATATGCTGGTGGGCCATCCATCAATGCAGCCTAAAAACGTCAAGGAACTGATTGCGTACTCCAAGGCCCGCCCCGGCAAGTTCGAGTTCGGATCGGCCGGTACCGGCTCCAATCTGCATTTGTGCATGGAAATGTTCCTGAGCATGGCGGGGCTGAAGATGGTGCATGTGCCGTATAAAAGCGCGAACACGGCGATGGCCGACCTGATCGCCGGTTACGTGCCGTTCATGGTCACCAACATGATCGTCGGCACCCAGCAGTTGAAGGCCGGCCGCGTACACGCCTACGGTGTCACCAGCGCCGCGCGCTCAAAGATTGCGCCGGATATTCCCACCATCGCCGAACAGGGCGTGACCGGTTACGACGCGGTGCAATGGTACGGACTGATGGGACCGGCGGGCATGCCCAGGGACGTCGTCGCCAAGTTGAATAAGGCCGTGGTGTTTGCGCTGCAGGACGCCGGCGTGCGCGAGCGTTTCTTAGCCAGCGGCGCCGACCCGGTCGGCAATACGCCGGAAGAATTCTCGACGCTGGTGCGCTCGGAAGTCGTCAAGTGGGCGAAGGTGGTGAAGGCGGCCGGCATCAAGCCGGAGTAATTCTCCTTCTTCGCCCTGGATTCGCTTCAAGCTTCCCTCTGCTTCGCTCCAAGTGTTCCCTCTCCCCCACCCCTCTCCCGTAAACGGGAGAGGGGCTTTCCCGGCTATTACTCCCCTCTCCCGTTTACGGGAGAGGGGTTGGGGGAGAGGGCGGCAGGTAGCGTGAGTCGTATCTGTTCCAAAACACCTTCAGTCTCTTGCAGGACTTCGTTATTCCAAAACCGCAGCACGGTATAGCCCTGAGCGCGTAGCCATGCGTCGCGCTGTTGATCGTAGTTAGCTTGATCCGCATGTTGTCCCCCGTCCAGTTCAATGATCAGATGGCGGTCCATGCAAATGAAATCGACGATGTAGCGGCCGATGGGTTTCTGGCGCTTGAATTTCAAGCCCATGAAGCGATGGGCGCGCAGGTGGTACCAGAGTTTGCGTTCGGCTTCGGTCTGGTTGCTGCGCAGGGATTTTGCTTTGTTGAGCATTTGCCCTCTGCTTCGCTCCAAGTGTTCCCTTGTCCCCGACCCTCTACCGTCAAGCGGCACCGAGGTCCCGCAAGCGGGAGAGGGGCTTAATGCGTTCGTTAGTACGGGGTTTTGGCGATTTTGCCGCTGGCTTCGACAAACCACCGTTCGCTTTCAAAAGACTTACCGGCCAGCCGCGCGTTCATCCAGTCGGCGACCAGCACTGCGGGTGTCGGCCCCAGGCTTGCGGCGGGCACGTTGCCGACGGAGTGCCGGCTGTCCTGATACACCACCAGCCGTTTCGGGCATTGCAACGTCGTCAGCAGGCGCTCGGTATGCGCCAGCGGTGACAGCTCATCGGATTCGCCGGCGACACACAAATACGGCACTTTGATATTTTTGGCATGACCTTCCCAGGTCAGCGTTTTGCGGAACTGGTCGAAGGCGCTCTCGTCGGTGTAACCCGACATGTACATGAAGCGCTGCTTGAAAGTGGGCGAAGCTTCTTCAAAAATGGTGTGGAAGCCCGGTTCGAGGCAGGTCGCGGTGACGGCGCAGGCGCGATAACGCGGTTCGACGGATGCGGAGATGGTCGCAAAAAACGAACCGAAACTCTGGCCAATGACCCCGATGCGCTGCGCATCGATTTCAGGACGCGCGACCATCCAGTTCATGATCGCGGTCGCGGCCTCGGTCCAGTTCTCCATGCTGACATGGATGTTGTGGACGGCGCTTTCATACTGGCCCGGACCTTCGATGCTCAGCACCGCGATGCCGCGTGACAGCCAGCGGTCGCCGTACATGGCGACGCTGGCTTCCTTGAAGCCGTCCATGCCGGGAATCGACACCACGGCTGGAATCCGTCCGCCGCTGTAGCCGGGCGGCAGGTGCAGCCAGCCGGGCAGTGCTTTGCCCTGGAACGGAATCCATGCCGCTTCGACCTTGTGGTCGGCATGTTTCGCGTAGTTCAGGTAACACTCACGCTTGCGCTGGTTGAGGGCGAGGTTTTTTTCGTTGTTTTCGTCGTAAGGCCACTGCGAAGCGGCGTATTGCACGGCGGCGATGAAATAATTCTGGCGCGCGGTGACGGTTTCGCCGGCATCTTCGGCGGCCTTGGCTTTGGCTTCGCGCCGTTTGGCTGCGGTTTCAAAAGCCGGGGAGATGTCGGCATATTTCTTGACTCGCTCGCGGATCGCCGCGAAGTCTGCGTTGGCTTCGGGTCCGCAGGGTGCGTTGTAATTGATGCTGCGCGGTTGATCCCAGTCGATGCCCACGGAACGGATGACGTTGTCGATCAGCCAGCGTTGTTCGGTCCAGCGGCGGGTGACAGGCGCGTTCATGATGTGGCATCGCTCACGGTGAGGTCGGAGCGGGCATTCTACTCACGCTGCGGCGCGTCGTGTATCGTGGCGGGCATTCCTTTTTGAGAGCCCGTGATGTCCAACGCCAAAAAACCGCTGCAGACCGTCAACATGATTACTTTCGGCGGCGGTTATTCGCTGCCGGCCTGGGTGGCGCAGGGCCAGGGGTTTTTTGCGCAGCACGGCATTGAGGTCAACATCACGCACACCCCCAATTCCGTGTTCCTGATGAAAAACCTGATCGAAGGAAAATTCGATCTCACGGTTACTGCGATGGACAACCTCGTCGCCTATCAGGAGGGGCAGGGCGAGGCGGAATATGAAGGCCACTGCGACCTCGTGGCCTTCATGGGCGTCGATGACAGTTTCCAGAGCCTGATGGCCAGCCCCGACATTCATTCCGTGGCGGATCTGCGCGGCAAAAAGATCGCGGTAGATGCGCTGACCACCGGTTATGCCTTCATCCTGCGCGAGATGATTGCCCGCGCCGGCATGACCGATGCCGACGTCACCTATGAACGCACCGGCGGCGGACCGATGCGGCTCAAGGCGATGCTTGACGGCAATTACGCGGCCGGTTTGCTGGCGACACCGCTGGACAAGATTGCCGCCGATCAGGGATTCACCAAGCTCGGCACGGCGCGTGACCTTCTCGGCCGCTACCAGGGCCGCACCGGTTTCGCCCAGCGCGCATGGATCAAAAACAACGAGGCCGCAGTGATCGGTTTCATGCGCGGTTATCGCGATGCGATGAACTGGCTGTATGACCGCAGCAATCGTGGCGCTTCCGCTGAACTGCTGATGGCGAATGACGCGTCAGTGACGCCGGAACTGGCGCGGCTGTCGCTGGATATCCTGCTCGACGACAAGGGCGGTTTCTGGCGCGATCTGGCGCTGGATCTTGAAGGCATCCGCACCGTGCTGGCCTTGCGCACGCGTTTCGGCGTGCCGCAAAAAACGCTGACCGATCCGCTGCGATACGTCGACCTCGAACTGCACCGCAAGGCCTTCGGCGGCTGAGCGTCGCCGAAGGCCCGCAAAATCCGGTGCGGCGATTTACTTCCGGCGCATTACGTCCGATGCACCACCGGCGCCAGATTGTTCTGGTCGATCATCACGTCAATGATCGCCGGCTTGCCGCTGGCGAAGGCACGCTGGATGGCGCCTTCGAGATCCTGCGGACGGGTGACATGTTCGCCATGGGCGCCGAACACTTTAGCGAGCGCACCAAAATCCGGGTTTTTATAATCCACCGCAAAGTAGCGCCCGCCGAAGTGTTCGTTCTGGAACGCGCGTTCATTGCCCAGGCCCTGGTCGTTGAACACCACATAGACGACGGCGATGTTTTCGCGCACCGCGGTTTCCAGTTCACCGATATTGCACATCGCGCCCATGTCACCCGAGGCGCACAGCACCGGGCGGTTCGGCTGCGCCAGTTTGGCGCCCAGTGCGATCGGGAATGAACCGCCGACCGAGGCCCAGTCGTCAATGCACATGAAGGAATTGGGCAAATAACTCTTGAAGTAGGTGCGCACGTGTTTGCCGCCGTTGCCGGCGTCAACGACGAGGATGCCGTCCCTGGGCAGTGCCTTGCGGATGGTGTGGGCGACGAACTGCGGCTGAATCGGTTCCATCTCCGGTTTGAGCACGGCAGTGATTTCGGCTTCGAAATCGGCGCGGGCTTTGGCGACATCGACCCACGGCGTGCGCGCCTTGCCTTTGGCCGCACGTTCGGCGAGGCCCTCGATGAAACTGGTCGCGGAGCCGGCGACCCCGAGTTCCACCGGGAACACGATGCCGATCTGGCCCGGTGCTGAAGTGTTATGAATGATTTTCGCGGTCTCGCTGAAGATGCCGTATTTATACATCGTCGAGAACACGTCGAAGTGCGCACCGAGGGCAACGATGACGTCGGCTTTGGGTGCATTCTTGTTGGCGCTGCCGAAAGCATTGCGGCCCAAGGGGCCCAGCGCCAGCGGATGCGTCGCGGGGAAAGCGTCGGGCGAATACTGCAGCACGGTGACCGGTATGCCCGCCGCGGTTGCGAGTCGCTCCATCGCGGTGACCGCGTTCTCTTTCATCACGCCGCGGCCGACGACGAACAGCGGTCGTTCGGCCTTGCTGATCAGCGCCCAGGCTGCGTCGATCTGCGCCGGGTCGCACACCGCCGGCACGGTGCTGCGGTAGGCAGCGGGCAACGTGGTTTCCGGAGTGACCTGCTGCAGCAGCACTTCGCTGGCGGCTTCAATATGCGTCGGGCCCTGCGGTTCGGTCAGTGCGACGCGGAATGCCTTGCGCACGGCTTCCTGGATTTTTTCGGGGTAGGGAATGCTGTAAGCCCATTTGGTGATGGGCTTCATGAACGGGATCTGGTCCATGTCCTGTGTGGCGTCGCGCTCGCGCATCACGCTTTCCTGCACGCCGGTGATGCTGATCACCGGTACATTGCCTTTGAAGGCGGCCGCGGTGGCAGTAACAATGTTGGTGATGCCCGGACCTTCGGTGACGGTGACCACCGAGGGTTTGTTGGCGGCGCGGGCAAAGCCGTAGGCCATGAATGCAGCGCCCTGTTCGTGGCGCGTAAGGATGAAGCGGATCTGCGGTGTGACGCGGAGTTCGTCCAGAATCGCCAGGTTCTGCGTGCCGGGGATGCCGAAGACATGGTCAATGCCTTCGCGCAGCAGGCCGTCGACCAGCGCGCGTGCGCCGGAGATGGTCGGACCGGATTTTTTATCGCTGGTGCTGAAGCCCATGATGTGGTTCCTTGAGTGCGTGTTTGCGAGTGAGCCCGGATGTTAATTCAAAAGATGCGCCAAAAGTTGTGTCGTACGGGGCGTCGTGGTCCACAAAATGAAATGATGAACTCAATCAATGGCGTCATAGACGGGATTTGATTGCGTTTCCGGGGGCGCGATGCTCCAATGCACTGCAAAGCCGGGCGACACCGGCAACCCTGATGGAGGAGAACGATGAATTCCCGAATTGTTAATGGCTGGATCGGCGCATTGATCCTTGCAGCGATGTTGCCTGCAGCGGCGCAGAATTTTCCGTCGCGTCCAGTGCGCATGGTGGTGCCGTATCCGGCGGGCGGTGCGAACGATATCGTGGCGCGGCTGGTGTCACCGACGATGACCCAGCAGCTCGGCCAGCAAGTCATTGTCGACAATCGCGGCGGCGGCAATACGCTGATTGGTTCGGAGATCGTCGCCAAGTCTGCAGCCAACGGTTATACGCTGCTGGTAGTCGCCGCCGGTCACGCGATCAATCCGGCGCTGTACACCAAGCTGCCCTACGACACGGCGCGCGATTTTGTGCCGGTGGCCCAGTTCGGCGACGGCGCTTATGTGTTTGTTGCGCATCCCGGCGCCGGTGTGTCGACCAGCGCCGAATTGATCGCGTTGGCCAAGTCGAAACCCGGTCAGGTGTCTTATGCCTCTTCGAGCACCGGCAATCTGACGCATCTTGCCGCGGAGCTGTTCAATTCAATGGCCGGCATCAAGATGCTGCATGTGCCGTATAAAGGCGGCAATCCGGCGATGGCTGATCTGCTCGGCGGACGCGTGCAGGTATTTTTCTCGACCGTCGCCGTGGCGCGGCCGCATTTGCAGGCCGGGAAAATCAGGGGGCTGGGGGTGACCACCGGCAAACGCACACCGGCACTGCCCACTGTGCCGACGATTGCTGAGTCGGGCTTGCCCGGTTATGCGGTCAGCGGGTGGTATGGCATCGTCGCGCCTGCGGGCACGCCCAAAGCAGTCATCGACAAGCTGCATGCGGCGGTACTGGTGGCGGTGCGACTCCCGGATATCCGCGAGAAACTGCTTGGCGTTGGGGTTGAAGCGACGGAAGTCTCGCCGGCAGAGTTCGGCAAACTGATCGATACCGACATCGAGAAGTGGCGCAAGGTGGCGAAGCCGCTGAACATCAGCATGGAATAAGCGCAAACCGTTGCAGTAATAAAAAAGCCCCGCTGCGGCGGGGCTTTTTGCTGAAGTGCCAGCGTTACGCAGCTTTTTTCTGCAGCGCGCGCAGTTGTTTGGCGATGAACTGCTTGACCATCTGGTGCGACAGGTCGGCTTCCGGGCTCGGCACGGCGGTCCACTCGTGTTCGCTGTCCTTGAAAATTTCCAGCTGGCATTCGCCGCCGGCCGCGCGGTAGGTCGCCGCGAATTTTTCCTGGATTGCGGGAATCACGTTATCGTCGTGTCCGCCCTGCATGATCAGCATCGGCAGCAGATTGACCTTTTCCCTGCGGTCGAGGATTTCCTGCGGATTGCCTTCATGGATGGTTTCCGGCGGGGTGAAAAAGGTGTCGGACTTTTTCATCATTTCCTTGTTGCCGTTCTTCTCGGCCTGGGCGCGGCGGGCCACCGGGTTGCTGATTGGTGAGCGCGTGGCAATGTAGACGGCGGTGGCGTCGAGCTGCGGTGCTTCCGGCAGCGGGATCGCCGCGTATTTCGGGTCGTGCGGTTTCATGCCGATCAGCTGGGCGACATGGCCGCCGCTGGAGCTGCCGAGAATGCCGAAGTGGGTAGCGTCGCCGTTCCATTCGCGGGCTTTGTGTTTGAGCCAGCGGATCGCATAGTGAGCGTCCTGCACGCAGGCCGGATACGGCGCTTCATTCGAGAGGCGCAGGTCGGGCGACACCACCAGCATGCCCGAGGCGGCGATGGCGCGGGCCATCGGCTCATTGGCGTAGCGGTCCTTGCGGCTCCAGGCGCCGCCGTGCAGGTCGATCAGCACGGGGAAGGGGCCGCTGCCCTGTGGCTGGTAAATGCGGGCGAGCAGTGTGCGCTTTGCGGTCTTGCGCAGTTCAACTTCCCAGCACTTGACGGCGAACAGGTTGTCGGGATTGTAAGGGACGGTCATGGTGCTCCTCCGGACGGGTGCGGGTGGCGAAAAGGCCATATCATAAGCCTTCCCGCGCCAGTACCGCACGGGCCGTAACCTAGAGCGCCTAACCTAATGAAACACGCGTGCGTTACAGTCAGAATCGGCACTGACGCGAAGTGCGGCGCAGCTCATATCGCGAATATGAGCAAGCCGCACGACAAAGTCAGGGCCGATTCTGGCGGTAACCCATTGAAGTATTTTGATTTTCTGAAGCGTCGCCGGGCTGGCGCGATTTTGGCCGGGGGCGGCGTCACAGTCCTTGCGAATATTCGCGATATTCGCTGCGGCCTGCTCCTTGCCTCCAGCCAAAATCGTGACAGCGCATCGCGCGTTTCATTAGGTTAGGCGCTCTTAGTCCACTATCCAAAATCCACAAGGAAACACCTCATGCTTTGGCTCATCACCTGCGTCGACAATCCGAACACCGCTGAAATCCGCAGCAAAGTGCTGCAACCGCATCGCGATTATCTAGCCAGCCAGAAAGGCATCATCGTGCTCTCCGGTGCGACGCAGAACGACGACGGTACCGAAGCCGTCGGCAGTGCCTTCGTGCTCAACGTCAACAGTCGTGCTGAAGCCAAAAAGTTTTCCGACGGCGATCCGTTCACCCAGAACAACGTGTTCAAGACCGTCACCATTACCCGTTTGCGCAAGGGGCAGTGGAATCCGCAAGTGGCCGAAGGCGCCTGATCAGTCTGCAACCGTTGACCTGCCGTGAGTTCGGAAAATTTCTATGCGACGCTGCCGGTCATCACTGATTTTGAGGCGGTAACGCAAGCTGAAAGTTTCGGCACCTTGCCGGCGGACTGGCACGTGGCATTTTGCGACGTGCGCAATTCAACGGCCGCCGTGGCCGCAGGCAAATACCGCAACGTCAATTCCATCGGCGCCGCGGCGATTACCGCGGTGATCAATGCGGCTCAGGGCGTCGACATCCCTTTCAGCTTCGAGGGGGATGGCGCGGTGCTCTGCGTGCCGCCGCGGCTGCTGGAGGCCACGCGCGCGGCGCTCGCCAAGACCCGTGAAGTGGCGCGCGATGCCTTTAACCTTGATCTGCGCATCGCGACGGTGCCGGTCTGCGAAATTCCCGCGGGTTTCAGCGTGCGGGTGGCGCGTTACCGGGTGTCTGAAAATTATGTGCAGGCGGTGTTTTCGGGCGGCGGCATTGCGTGTATTGATGGCATCGTCAAGGATGCGGCAACGGCCGGGCGTTACCTGATTGCGCCGGGCAGCGTCGAGCCGCTCGGGAGTTTTGACGGTTTTGAATGCCGCTGGCAGGACATTCCGAGCCGGCATGGCGAAACAGTCAGCCTGATGGTGCTGGCGCTGCATCATGAGCCGGAACGCGCCGCCGGGGTCTACCGGGAGGTGATCCGCAAGGTGCATGAAATCTATGGCGATGAAGAGGCCTGCCACCCGGTATCGTTGCCGCAACTGGCGATGACGTTCAGCGGCAAGCTGCTCGCCGATGAAGCGGGCATTCGTGCGGCGGACCGGAGCGCTTTCGGCCGCTGGCAGTGGCTGATGCATACGCGGCTGATGGTGATCATCGGCTGGGTGCTGATGCGGTTTGGCGTTCGTACCGATGCGACCGACTGGAGTCGCTACAAACCCGATCTCGCCCGAAATTCGGATGTGCGCAAGTTTTCCGATGTCTACCGCCAGATCCTCTCCGGCACATCCGCGCAGCGTCTGGCGCTGGAGGGCTGGCTGCAGGAGCGCTTCAAGCGGCGGCAACTGCTCTACGGTCTGCATGTCGCTGATCGTGCGCACATGACCTGCCTGGTGTTTGATTATTCAGGCCGACATCTGCATTTCATCGATGGCGCCGACGGCGGCTTGTTTCTGGCAGCCAAAGAATTCAAAAAACGCGCCATGCAGTTTGTCAGTCGTACCGGTGTATGACCGCAAGATATTCGTAAGTATCTGTTTTTAAAGATAAATTTATTGTTCCCCCGGGATGGCTATGCCGCCGGGTGTGCGGCAGGTATCTTGTAGCGAATAACAATCCGGACCTTGATCCGTTCTCACCAGGGAGGTAGAAACATGACGTCGTTGCCCAAGGTGCTGCTCGCCGTTGCTGCGCTGGTTTCTTTTCAGGCTGCAGCCCAGGAATATCCGACGCGACCGATCCGCGTGATCGTGCCGTTTCCGCCGGGTGGTGCCGCTGACACGATGGCGCGGCTGTTTGCACCTCCGGTATCCAAGGCGCTGGGCCAGAATCTGGTGATTGAAAACCGGCCGGGCGCCAATACGGTGATTGCCACGGAAGTGGTGTCGCGTGCGCCGGCCGACGGCTACACCATGCTGGTGATGGCGACGAGTTTTACGGTGAATCCGTTTGCGTACAACAAACTGCCCTATGACACGCTGCGCGATTTTCACGGCGTGACACGGATGGTCTACAACCCGCTGATTTACTGCGCGCATCCGTCGCTGCCGGTGAAGAACATGAAAGAGCTGGTGGCGCTGGCGAAGGCGCGGCCCGGACAACTCACCTGGGGCGTGTCGAGCATCATCGGCGGCGGACGCATCGCCGGCGAACTGTTCAAGGATATTGCCAAGATCGATATCGTCAATGTGCCGTTCGGCGGCGGCGCGCCAGCCACGACGGCGATCCTCGGCGGTCATATCACGCTGCTGGTTGGCAATGTGCTGGATTGCTCGCATTACATTCCGACGGGGCGGCTGCGCGGCATTGCGGTGACATCGGCACAGCGCGCGTCCAATCTGCCCGAGGTGCCGACCATTGCCGAATCAGGCTGGCCGGGGTTTGAGTCACTGAACTGGTTCGGCGTGATGGTTCGTGCCGGCACGCCGCGGCCCATCGTGGAGCGACTTTCGGCTGAAATCGCCAAAGCCCTGAAGGCGCCGGAGGCGGCCGCGACACTGACCAAACAGGGGTTCTCGGAGGGCACCATGTCACCGGCCGATTACGACGGCTACATCCGCAATGAGATGCAGCGCAATGAAAAAATCCTCAAGAAGCTGAATCTGAAGCTCGACTGATTCGGTCTCCGTATGAAAAAAAGGGCGGTGCAGGGATGCACTGCCCTTATTGTCGGGCAACGCTTTACTGGATTTTCTGCAACGCTTCGATCAGTTCATCGTTGGGCATGATGCCGCGCGGGTCTTCGACCTTGGCGTAACGGATCACGCCGGTCTTGTCGATGATGAACCAGGAGCGTTTGGCGCGCAGATAGCCGGCGATGCGTTTGGCGTCATTGGCCATCGCCGGATTGTCGTTGAGAACCCCGTACTCGCGGGTCATGATGCGGCGGGTGTCGCTGAGCAGCGGGAAACGCAGGCCGAGCCGCTCTGCAAAAATAGTGTTGGCATTGTTGAAATCGACGCTGACGCCCAGGACCTGGGCGTTGGCGGCCTCGAACTTGGGAAGATCAAGCTGGAAGGCCACGATTTCGCTGGTTCAGGTGTCGGTAAATGCGGCAATGTAGAAAAACAGCACGACGTTTTTCTTGCCGAGATAGTCGGCCAGCGCGACCGGTTTGCCGGCTGAAGAGATCACCGAAAAATCCGGTGCCTTGTCGCCCACTTTCAGCGTCTGGGCCTGTGCCGGCGCGGCGAACAGCGCGGCGGCAGCGAGCAGCGCTGCAGCCAGCCAGCGGAGCAATCTGGAACTTGTCGTCATCACGGTCTCCTGTTGGAAGTACTACTTGCGGTTGAGGCTGCGTGCGTAATTCCGAAGTTCGGCGCTGTCGAAATCGATATGCCCTGTGGTGCGGGCGCGGATCATGCCTTTGGTGTCGATCACCACCGTTGTCGGCACGCCCCGCACGCCGAAATCGCGGGCGACCGCCATGTTGGCGTCGATCAGCGCGGGCATGGTATATCCGCCGCGGGCAAAAACCGGCTTGACCGCGGCTTCGCCCACGCCATCAATCGACACCGTGATGACCTGGATGCCGTCTTTTTTCAGTTCGTTATGTGCCCTCTGCACGGAAGGCATTTCACTGACGCAGGTTGTTCACCATGATGCCCAGAAGCGGATCACCGTGACCTTGTTGCGCAGGTCGGTGTCGCTGCCGCTGGTGCCGTTCAGACCCGGGATCTTGAACGCGGGCATCGGCGTCGGCGGGGTAACCGGTTGCAGGGTGTTGGCCGAGGCCGTAAGCGTCGTTGCTGACAACATCAGACCGGAGAACAGGAGTGCGGCAAGACGTGCGGTGGGGCGCATGGAACCTCCGTTAGGCGGATGCCTGAAAGCATCTTGCGATGATTCTAACGTCATTGCGCAGCCTTGCAACGACGGCCAATGAAGCGAATGTTTTGTCGTGGACGTGTTGCAGGCGGTCGCCGGAAAACGACCGCCTGCACAGGGCTTACTGGGGTTCTATTCCCGCTGCTTTGGCGATCTCGGCGAAACGTTTGACGTCCGCGCGATATTGCTTGGCCCAGACCTCGGGCGGATCGCCGTTGGGTTCATAGCCGTTGTCGACGAAGTGGGCGTGAATCTTCGGTTCCTGCAGCGCCTTGTGTACGGCTTTTTGCAGCTTGAGTGTAATTGGCGCGGGCAGTTTCGCCGGCCCGAACATGCCGTGCCAGCCGGCATCGCCGACATAGCCGGGAATGGTTTCACCGATGGTGGGCAGTTCCGGCATGGTTGACAGGCGTTTGGCGCCGGTGAAGGCGATGGCACGCACGCGCCCGGCCTTGTGCATGGGCTGTCCCACCGAGGCTGCGGGGAAGTGAAGCTGTACTTCACCGCTGGCCACCGCCGTCATCGCCGGACCGCCGCCTTTGTACGGCACATGCAACATCTCGACCTTGGCCATGCTGGCGAGCAGCGCACCGGCCAGATGCTGGCCGTTGCCGACGCCGGCAGTGCTGTAACGCAAGGTTTGTTTTTTAGCCGCTTCCAGTAATTCGGCGGTATTTTTTACCGGAAGGCTGGGATGCACCACCATCATATAGCCGAGACCGGTGGCGACATTGGTGATCGGTGTGAAGTCGCGCACGATGTCGAACGGCATTTTTTTGTGAATCGACGGGTTGACGGCAAAACCGAAGGAGGTGTTCATCACCGTGTAGCCGTCGGGGGTTGCGTTTTTCACGGTATCGGCGCCTACGATGCCATTGGCGCCGCCGCGGTTGTCAATGACGAAGGTGGTGCCGATTTCGGTTTCAACCTGGCGGAACAGCACGCGCGAGAACACGTCGACGTTGCCGCCGGCAGGAAAGGGCACGATGACGCGGATCGGGCGGGTGGGGTATTGCTGGGCTGCGGCGAGGCCGGACAGCAGGATTGCGATAAGGCCCGCCATGATACGGATGGTGCAATGCATAATTTCTCCTCCAATGCGTGATACACACGGGTGCGGCGTGCGCGTATTTTTTTTGCCCATCGCCACGCACCCATTTTAGTGGCATTGGGCAGACAGAGGGCAACAAGTTTGTGATGGGATAATGGGAGCGCCCCGACCGGGGTCATGTTGCTGATCAGGAGTTGTCATTGAGCAAACCCCTCGTTCTGGTTACCGCGCCGAC
Organism: Burkholderiales bacterium; assembly: GCA_022841375.1. GTDB lineage: Bacteria > Pseudomonadota > Gammaproteobacteria > Burkholderiales > SG8-41. The sequence goes on along the minus strand of JALHRQ010000019.1, from coordinate 20,493 downwards.
CGTTTCCGAGCTGGCCCGCAATCTGCTGCGTGATGGCGGCATGGAAGTGGCCTTCATGCTCGAAACTTCCATCGACGAGGCTGCGATGACTGCGGCGCTGGCCCGTCATCAACCCGCCGCCCTGTTGTTGCGCGGTTCACCGCCTTTGAATGCCCGGGTTCTTGCGGCCGCATCGGGGCTGAAGATCATTGCCAAACACGGTGCCGGTGTTGATTCGGTCGATATTGCTGCAGCCACCCGGCTGGGTATTGCGGTGATGGTCACCGGCGGCGCCAATGCAGACGCCGTCGCTGAGCATGCGCTGGCGTTAATGCTGGCGCTGACGCGGGAGTTGCCGCGGTTTGATCGCGAGACGCGTGCCGGAGGGTGGCGCAACCTTGATCTGTTTATCCGGGACTTCCGCACTCGCACGGTGGGCATTGTGGGTTATGGCCAGATCGGCGAGCGTACCGCGCGGCTGGCACAGGCCTGCGGCGCGACGGTGATCATCCATACGCGGTCAGCGCTGACGCCGCCGCAAGGCATGACCGTGGAACCCGATCTCAATCGATTGCTGGAGCAGATCGACATCCTCAGCCTGCACTGTCCGCTGACGGATAAAACCCGCAAGCTGATCGGCGCGCTGCAGTTTGCGCGCATGAAGCCGGGCGCTTTGCTGATCAATACTTCGCGCGGCCCGGTGGTGGACGAGGCGGCGCTGGTGGCGGCCTTGCAGTCGGGGCATCTCGCCGGCGCCGGGCTGGATACCTTCGCCGTCGAACCGCCGGCGGCCGAGAATCCGTTGTTTGCGCTGCCGACTGTGATCGTCACACCGCATATCGCAGCGGCGACCACGGATGCGATGGCGCGCATGGGCACCATCGCGGCTGACAACATCCTCGCCTGGATGCGCGGAGAAGTGCATGACCCGCGCAATTTTCTCAATCCCGAAGTGCGTGCGGGTGCATGAACAGTGCACACCATGCGGAACGCATGTGGACGGGACGGCGCGGTCGCGGTATTGGTTGTGATGCGGTTAAATTGCAATGTGCCGGGCGTTTTGACGCGCGGCGGGTGAATCGACAAAGGAGCTGCACATGAAAACGACAACGGACAAGATTGTGGCCAAACAGGAAGGCCCGATCGGCTTCCTGATTTTCAACAACCCCGAGCGCCGCAATGCGGTATCGCTGGAGATGTGGCAGGCCGCCGGCGAAGTGCTGGAGGCGTTTGCAAAAGACGGCAGCGTACGTGTGATCGTGCTCGCCGGTGCGGGGGACAAATCGTTTGTCGCCGGCGCCGACATTTCCAAATTTGAAGACGAACGTGCCAACGCCGAAGCCCAGGAAAAATATTCGAAGGTTTCATCCGGCATGCGGTCGATCCTGCGCGGCACCGGCAAGCCGACGGTGGCGATGATCCGCGGCTACTGCATCGGCGGCGGCATGTCGCTGGCGCTGAGCTGCGACATGCGCATCTGCTCCGATGACGCGCAGTTCGGCATCCCGGCCGCGCGTCTGGGCATCGGTTACGGCATGGAAGGGCTGCGCCGTCTGGTTGAGCTGGTCGGCCCGTCGGTCGCCAAGGAATTCATTTTTACCGCGCGCCGCTACAGGGCCGACCAGGCCTTGCGCATGGGCATTGTCAACGAAGTGGTGCCGGCGGCAGAACTGGAAAACACCGTTCGCTCCTGGGCGCAGACCATGGCGGAAAACGCGCCATTGTCGATACTCACCGCGAAACGCGTGGTCGATGAATTGATGAAGGATCCCGCCGACCGCGACGTGGAGTTGTGCGAACAGCTGGTCAGGGATTGCGGTGCCAGTGAGGATTTCATCGAAGGCCGGCGCGCGTTCATGGAAAAGCGCAAACCGCTGTTCAAAGGGCGTTGATGATGAATTCAATGGTCAACAACAGCGCACGCCGGTTGCTGATGGCAGTTGCTGCAACCGCGGTTGCGCTCGCGGGCAGTGTTGCGGCGGCTGCCGATGCCCGCACCGGCGCATACCCGACACGGCCGGTGCGATTCATTGTTGCCCAGTCGGCCGGCGGCAATGCCGACTTCGTGGCGCGCATGGTCGCGGGTGAACTGGCCAAGCAGCTCGGCCAGCAGTTTGTCGTCGACAATCGCGGCGGCGGCGGTGGCGGTGTACTGGCGGCAGAGCTGGTGGCGCGCGCAGCTCCCGACGGTTATACGATGCTGCTGGTCGGCAGTTCCTTCGGTGTCAATCCGAGCCTTTACAAAAAACTGCCTTACGATTCGGAGCGCGACTTGGCGCCGATCACGCTGGCTTCCACCGCTTCGCAGATCCTGGTGGTCAATCCGTCGCTGCCGGTGAACACGGTGCAGGATCTGATCAAGCTGGCGCAGGCCAAACCGGGTGAACTGAATTTCGGTTCCTCCGGCAACGGTGGCGGCCCGCATCTGGCAGGCGAGCTGTTCAACCTGATGGCGAAAACAAAAATGATCCATGTGCCTTATAAAGGCGCATCGGGTTCAATTCTCGACCTGCTGTCCGGACGCATTCAGGTGGTGTTTGCGACCATGCCGTCGGTAATGCCGCATATCCGTTCGGCCAAATTGCGCGGCGTTGCGGTCACCAGCCTGGAGCGCTCGCAATTGTTTCCGGATGTGCCGACGATTTCCGAAGCAGGGCTCAAGGGGTTTCAATCCGGCACCTGGCAGGGGATTTTTGTGCCGCGGGGAACCCCGGAGCCGGTGATCCGCCTGCTCAACCGCGAAATCGTCGCTATCGTGAAACTGCCGGAAGTGCGCAAACGCTTTGACAGCGAGGGCGGCGTGCCGGTGGGTAACTCGCCGCAGGAATTTGCGGTGTGGCTGAAGGCCGAAATCGCCAAGTGGGCGAAGGTAGTCAAGGCGGCGAACATCTCGCTGGAGTGACACGCAGTCAATCAGATGGAGGCCAGCATGGCGAAGCGGTGGAAGCAGCGTCCCGAGGGGTCGAACTGGGGAGAGTTCGGCGAAGACGATCAGCACGGACGGTTGAACCTGCTGACGCCGGCGCGCCGGCTCGCGGCATTAAAAGAGGTCCAGGTCGGTGAAGTATTCTGCCTGTCGCATCCGCTCGACAAACCCGGCGGCAGCGTGCTCAACCCCTTCCGCAAGCCGCCGCAGTTCCATCCGGTCATTCGCGAGGGCAAGGTCTACTTCAACCTTGATATGGGCGAGACCAATCCGCGGTTTACCGATGTTGGTTCGGACGAAGCGATATTCCTGTACTCGCAGTATTCGACGCACTGGGATGGTTTCGCGCACAAGGGCACCCATTTTGATGCGAATGGCGATGGTGTGGCGGAGAAGGTGTCCTATAACGGGTTTCACCTGGTTGATGAACAGGGGTTGGGGCTTTACGGCGAAACCGGCGCCCGGGCGCTGTCGGTTGCGGCGATGGCGGAGACCGGCGTGCAAGGGCGTGCGGTGTTGATCGACCTGCGTCATCATTTTGGCGATGCGCGCACCGAAATTACTTACGAAATGCTCGAAAAAGTGATGAAGGAAGATGCGGTCACGGTCGAGCAAGGGGACATTCTTTGTTTGCATACCGGCCTTGGCCAGCTGATCCGTGACGCCAATGGCAAACTCGACCAGACCATCAAGACCCGGTGCGCGGTGCTCGACGGCCATGACAAACGCCTGCTGGAGTGGATTGCCGATACCGGTGTCGCCGCGATCGCCGCCGACAATCTTGCGGTTGAGCGTTCCGGCACGCTGGGCATCGATCCGCGCATGCCGCATCGCGGCCCGCAACTGCCGCTGCACGAGCATTGCCTGGTCAAGCTCGGCATTCATCTTGGCGAATTGTGGTATTTCACCGAACTGGCAGCGTGGTTGCGCAAAAACAGGCGCAACCGCTTTCTGCTCACCGCACCGCCGCTGCGCATGCCCGGTGCCGCAGGTTCGCCGGTAACGCCCGTGGCGACGGTATGAATCACGCCTGATAGTCCGGTAACATTTTGTTACGCATCAGTTGTGATCGTTCGCACGGTTTTCCGCGTTATATCCCTGCCTGCGTGCGCAATTGCACAATCAGGGCGCGGCTTTTGAAATACGATCCACCGTGCAAGTAGAGCAGGCAGCCTTCAGTTAACGTGGCTGCACGATCAACAGGAAAAAAGGAATGATTAATGCGCAACAACAAATCCATGTCGATCAGTCAAGTGATGGCGCTGGTTATGGCAGGCGTGCTGGTCACAACGCCGGTATTTGCCGACAAACCGGAATGGGCCGGCAAGGGGGGCAAGTCACAGGATGATCGTGGCGGCGGGAAAAATCGCGACCGTGATGACCGTGGCGGCGGCAACAAAAGCAGCGGCGATGACCGCTCGCACGATGGACGCAGCCATTTCGGCGATCGCCAGCAAACCGTCGTGCGCGAGTACTACACCCAGGAGTTTCAGGGGGGCAAATGTCCGCCCGGCCTGGCCAAAAAGAACAACGGTTGCATGCCGCCCGGCCAAGCGAAGAAGTGGAATAAAGGCCAACCTTTGCCCCGCGATGTGGTGTTTTACGACTTGCCGTCACCACTGGTGGTGCGACTCGGGACGCCGCCGTCGGGCCACAAGTATGTGCGCGTGGCATCCGACATCCTGTTGATCGCTATCGGAACTTCGATGGTAGTTGACGCAATCAGCGATCTTGGGCGGATGTAAAGGCAGTTGTTTTGTTGCAGACGCGGACGGCATTGCCGTCCGCGTTTGTTTTTTGAAGGATATTTTTTCAGCATCGCGTGATCTGTGTGGCTGATGTAATCTTGAGTGCCATTCTTCCGGCGATGCCATCATGAAATCAACGCACCCAGCAACGCGTCATTCCCTCACAGGCGGCCTCGGATGACGCCAGCGTTAAACTGCGCCGCCGCTGGGGATGCCCGGTGCCGCAGGTTCGCCAGTGACACCGGTGGCGACGGTTTGAATTAAAACGGGAGCAATCATGGATCTGCAGATCAAGGGCAAGCTGGCGCTGGTCACGGGCTCAACCCAGGGCATCGGTCGCGCGATTGCGGCAGCGCTGCTCGACGAGGGCGCGCGCGTCATCATCAACGGCCGCGATGCCGCCCGCGTGGCGCAGACGGTACGCGCCCTGTCGGCGAAGGGTGATGTGCAGGGTGTTGCAGCCGATCTGGCTACTGCCGCCGGCGCGCAGCAGCTCATCGACGCGGCGGCAGGAATTGGGGCGGTGGACATCCTGGTCAACAATGTCGGCTATTTTGAAGTGAAGCCTTTTGCGGCGATCACCGACAGCGACTGGACCGACATGTTCGAACTCAATGTCATGAGCGGCGTGCGCCTGACCCGGGCGCTGTTCGACGGCATGCTGACGCGCAACTGGGGACGCGTGGTGTTCATCGCCAGTGAGCAGAGCGTGAAGCCCAATGCCGACATGCTGCATTACGCGATGACCAAAACCGCGCAGGTGTCGCTGGCCCGAGGGCTGGCCGAATCGACACGGGGCACCGGCGTCACCGTCAACAGCGTGCTGGTGGCGCCGACCTGGTCCGAAGGCGTGGAAACCTTTCTCGGCAAGATCGGCCCTGAACAGGGCAAGAGCGTTGCAGAAATGCGCACCGCCTATTTTGACGGTCCCGGCCGCAGTTCATTGTTGCAGCGCTGGACGACGCCGGAGGAAATCGCTGCGCAGGTGGTGTTCCTGTGCTCGCCGCGCGCCGCAGCGGTCAACGGCGCTGCGCAGCGCGTCGATGGCGGCATTGTGCGTTCATTATTCTAAGTGATATAACTAATTGTTTTAATTGAATATTATTTTATGATCCAACGCAGTCTGCAGCAGGTGATCCGCGCCATGGAGACTTCTGACGGCGCCGGCGTGAAACTGCGGCGCAGTATCGGCCAGTCGCCCGCCACGCGTCTCGATCCGTTTCTGATGCTCGACGAGTTCGGCACGGAGGACCCTGATGACTACATCGCCGGATTTCCCAGCCATCCGCACCGCGGTTTCGAGACGGTGACCTACATGCTCGACGGCCATATGCTGCACGAGGACCATCTCGGCAATCGCGGTGACCTCAAAAGCGGGGATGTGCAGTGGATGACCGCCGGCCGCGGCATCATTCATTCGGAAATGCCGCAGCAGTCCGAGGGGCGCATGCGCGGTTTCCAGTTGTGGATCAATCTGCCGGCACAGGAAAAAATGAAACCGGCGGGTTATCGAGATATTCCGGCGGCAACGATTCCTGCGGTGGATTTGCCCGGCGGCGGGTGCGCCCGGGTGATTGCCGGGACATTGCGCATCAAGGCGCAAGCCACACCCGGGCCGATCCAGGGGCTCAGCACGGCGCCGCTTTATTTTGATGTGGAACTGCCTGCAAACGGGATCTTCGAGCATCAACTGCCAGCCGCCCATAACGCGTTTCTTTACGTCTATGAGGGCGATGTCAGTGTTGGCACCGAGTCGCCGCGTGCATTGCCCCGGCGCAGCGCCGGCGTGTTGTCCGGCGGCGATGCGGTGACGGTGAGGGCCGCAGGTGAAGGCGCGCGATTCATTTTGCTGGCGGGCCGGCCTTTGAACGAGCCCGTGGCGCAGTACGGTCCGTTCGTGATGAACACGGCTGCCGAACTCGAGCAGGCAGTGCGCGACTACCAGGCGGGCAAGCTGACTGCTGCATAAAAAAATCCCGCCGGCGCAATACCGGCGGGATTTTTTTGGAGATGTCGGGAATCGCTTATTGCGGTTCGATGCCGGCGAGTTGCGCGGCTTTTTTGTAGCGCGCGATTTCCTTGGGCAGCAGTTCCGGCAGTTGCGCCATCGGCATCAGCCATGGTTCGGCGCCCTGGGTATCGAGGAACTTCTTCATGTCGGCGCTGGTGACGATCTTGTTGATCAGCGAATACAGATAGCTGATCCGTTCCTGTGACATGCCCGCGGGTGCAAACGTACCCCACCACAGCTCGTACTCATATCCGGGAACGCCTTGCGAGGCGACCGTGGGCAGATCCGGGAACAGAGGGGATTTCTCAGCGCTGGTCACACCGAGGATGCGGATGCGGCCGGAATCACGCTGCGGCAGCAGGGCCGAGGAACTGGCAATGACGATTTCGACTTCGCCGGAAGCGATGGCGGTAACGGCGAGGGAAATGCCCTTGTATGGGATGTGCTGCATGTTGATGCCGGCGGCAGAAGCGAACAGCGCGCCGGAGAAGTGGTTGTTGCCACCGGTGCCCGAGGAGCCGTAGTTGAGTAAATACTTCTTTGGATCCCTCTTGACCAGTGCAACCAGTTCCTTGATGTTTTTCGCCGGCACCGACGGATGGATCGCGAACAGCATCGGCGCGCGTGCGGTCATGCCGATCGGAATGATGGCGCGGGCGGGATCAAACGGCAGCTTGGCGCGGACTGCAGCGGTGGCCGGGTAGGACGAGGTGTGACCAAGCAGTGTGTGGCCATCCGGATCGGCCTTGGTGACCATTTCGGTGCCGATCATGCCGCTGGCGCCGGGACGGTTATCGACAACGATATTGCGCCCCAGTGCGGTGCCGAGCCGGGAGGCAATGGCACGGCTCATCGCATCGGCAGAGCCGGCAGGGGTGTAGGGCACGATCATCACCATGTTTTTGGTGGGGAACGCTGCGCCCTGGGCGTGGACATCCGTGGTGAGGCCGAGCGATGCGGCGGCGATGGCGGCAGTGCTGAGAACTGCCTTGATGGATTGAGTATTCATTGCAAGATCCTCCGTTATCGTGTGTTTTGACTGCGTTGCCATTTTAATCCAGGCCGGCTAATCCCACGCGGGGGCACGGCCGGGGGGGTTGGCGATGCGGCCATCGGGTTTGGCCAGAGCATGGATGCGGCTCATTTCATCGGCGGTCAAGGTGAAGTCATAGACCGCAAGATTCTGCGCAATTCGCGCGGAATTCGAGGATCTCGGAATCGGCGCGACATTGCCCTGCTGCACCAGCCAGCGCAGCACGATCTGGGCGATGGTTTTGCCGCGGGCCCGGGCAATCGCAGTGAGCACCGGGTCGTTGAACAGGCGGCCGCGGGCGAGCGGGCAATAGGCGGTGAAAATCATCTCGTGGCGGCGGCAGTAGTCGAGCACCTTCGACTGGTCAAGATAGGGGTGGTATTCGGCCTGCAGCGTGGCCAGCGGTTCGGGGCAGTTGCGCCGCGCTTCTTCGAGCAGCGCGATGTTGAAATTGGCGACGCCGATATGACGGGTCAGGCCGTCGCGTTTGGCCTTGGCCAGCGCACCCATGGTTTCCGCCATCGGCACCTTGTCCATGCTCGGCCAGTGCACGTGCAGCATGTCGACATAATCGACCTGCAGATTCTTCAGGCTTTCTTCGACCGATTTGGCGAAAGCGGCTGCGCCCAGATATTCATGCGACACCTTGGTGACGAGAAAGATTTCGCTGCGCGTCACGCCGGAGGCGCGGATGCCGGCACCGACGCCTTTTTCAGAACCGTATTTCCATGCGGTATCGATATGGCGGTAGCCGAGTTCCAGCGCGGTTGCGACTTGATCGCCACAGTCGCCGAGCTGGGACGTGCCGAAGCCGATCTGCGGCATGGTGCAGCCGTGAGCGGTGAGATTGGGGATCATCGCAGGGTCAGTCATCGTGGGGAAAGGCCGTAGAATACCGATTTTGCCTACAGGACGCTCGCCGCATTCGCCATGAACCAACCGCCATTTCACCTTGCTTTTCCCGTTGATGACCTTGCCAAGGCACGCGCTTTTTACGGCGACCTGCTCGGCTGTGCCGAGGGACGTTCGTCACCTGAATGGGTGGATTTCGATTTTTACGGCCACCAGATTGTGGCGCATCTGGCGCCGGCCGAGGTCGGCCACCGCACCACCAGCGCTGTTGACGGCGACAACGTGCCGGTGCGTCATTTCGGCGCAGTGCTGTCGATGGCCGAATGGCACAAGCTCGCCGACAAACTGACGCGTGCCGGAACCCGGTTCGTGATTGAGCCGCACGTACGCTTCAAAGGTCAGGTCGGGGAGCAGGCGACGATGTTTTTCCTCGACCCCTGTGGCAACGCGCTGGAATTCAAGGCCTTCGAGGACATGTCGCAGCTTTTTGCCAAATAATTGCCCCGACAGGGGTGCGGTTGACCGTCCTCAAGAATGTTCCTACACTCATCGGCCCACAGGCAGAATCTTCAATCATTGGAGGAAAAATGAATAAATTAATCAATATGTTGGCGCTTGCCGCGTTGATTGCATTACCGGCAATGGCGCAGGAAAAAATCAATATCTCGATCGCAACCGGCGGCACCGGCGGGGTGTATTACCCCTTGGGTGGCGGCCTCGCCAATGTGCTGTCGAAATTCGTGCCCGGCATGTCGGCCACGGCTGAAGTCACCGGCGGTTCGGTTGACAACCTGAAATTGATCGGCACCGGCAAACCCTATGTGGCCTTTGCAATGACCGATGCCACGCTGGATGCATATAAGGGCGAAGACAAGTTCAAGGGTCAGAAAGTCCCCACGCGCACGCTGATGATCCTTTATCCGAACCGCATGCATGTGGTGAGTGTCGAGGGTACGGGCGTCAACACCATGAAAGATCTCAAGGGCAAACGCGTGTCCACCGGTTCGCCTGGCAGCGCCACTGAAGTGATGGCGTTCCGCGTCATCGAAGGCGCCGGTCTCGACAAGGACAAGGACATGAAGCGCGAACGACTCGGTGTCGCGGAATCGGTCAATGCGCTCAAAGACAAAAAGATCGATGCTTTCTTCTGGGTTGGCGGTCTGCCGACGGCGGCGGTGACCGATCTTGCGGCTACTCCCGGCGTCAAGATCAAAATGATCGACCATGCCGAGACGGTGGCGCCGATGAACAAGAAATACGGCAACCTCTACGTCGAAGATGTGATTCCGAAAGCGACCTACAGCGGCATGCAGGCCGACAACAAGCAGGCAACGGTGATGAACATCCTGGTGGCTCATGAGAATATGAGCGACGAGACCGCCTACAACATCGTCAAGACCATTTTCGACAAGCGCGAAGACATGATCGCTGTGCACAAGGAAGCGATGAACTTCAAGCTGGAGAACCAGAAGACGGCGGCAACGCCGGTGCCTTTTCATCCGGGCGCATTGAAATACTTCAAGGAAAAAGGCGTCAAGCTGCAGTAAATCCGCAGCGCGCTTTGCAACAGACCCCGCCCTTGTGGCGGGGTTTTTTATGGGGTGGCCGCAAGCGCCGAAGTGCTGAGTTCACATGTTATGATCGCCGGGCAAAATCCCGGGGGAGATCTGATGGCTGATAACAATACGCCGGCCGTAAGCCTCGACGGAATCAGTGAAGAGGCGCGCAAGCGCGTTGAAGAACTGATCGAGGAGGAAGAGGGCGCGCACAACCGTTATCACGGGGTGCTTGCGGTATTGCTGACGGCGGCAGCCGTGGTGATGTCGCTGTTCCATCTTTATTCCGCCGTCGAAATAGTTCCTGCGTACATCCTGCGACCTGTGCATGTCGCGTTTGCGCTGGCGCTGGTGTTCCTGATGTTCCCGACGGCGAAACGCTTTCGCCACCGACTGATGTGGTGGGATGTGATTTTTGCAATCCTGTCGATTGCGGTCGTGGCCTACATGCTTTATTTCGGCGATGAGTTTGGCGACCGCGCGGTGACGCCGACGCTGATGGACCAGGTGTTCGGCGTCGGCCTGATCCTGCTGATTCTCGAAGGCAACCGGCGCAGTTCGACCTGGATCCTGCCGGTGATCGTGCTGGCATTCCTCGCCTATGCGATGTTCGGGCCCTATCTGCCGCAGCCGTGGACGCATAAGGGTTACGACATCGCGCGCCTGACCGGTTCGCTGTACATGACGCTGGAGGGCATCTTCGGTGTGGCGGTCGACGTGTCATCGACGCTGATCATCCTGTTCACGATCTACGGCGCTTTCCTGAAGTACTCGGGTGCCGGAAAGTTCTTCATCGATTTTTCGTTTTCAGCGATGGGCGGCAAACCATCAAGCGCCGGCCGCGCGGTGGTGATGGGTTCGTTCCTGCTCGGCGGGCCGTCGGGCTCGGGCGTGGCGACCACGGTGACGCTGGGCGCAGTCGCTTATCCGCTGCTGGCGAAGTCGGGCTACGGCAAGGAAGCGGCCGGCGGCCTGCTGGCGGCCGGCGGTCTGGGCGCGATCATTTCGCCGCCGGTGCTCGGTGCCGCGGCGTTCCTGATCGCGGAATTCCTGAAGATCTCGTATCTCGACGTGATCCTGATGGCGACGATCCCGACGGTGCTGTTCTACCTCGCGATTTTTGTGATGGTCGAGATCGACGCGCGCAAATTCAACATGAAGGTTGTCGCGCTGGAGAAGCACCACCGCGCCGGTGCGCTGGCCAAAAAATACTGGTTTCATTTTGTTTCGCTGGTGGCGATTGTTGTGTTCATGATGATGGGCTACTCGCCGGTGATGTCGGTGTTCTGGGCCACCGTCGTGACGGCCCTGCTGTCGTTTTTCCAGAGAGATTGCGCGATCATTTCGTACGACTGGTTTCGCGGGCGCATGCCGTGGCTGAAAGGCTTCTGGGAATCCGGTTTCATCAAGGCGCTGGAAGGCGGATCGGTCGGCGTGCTCAATGTCGCGATGACCTGCGCTTCCGCCGGCATCATCGTCGGCGTGGTGACGCTGACCGGACTCGGGCTCAAGTTCAGTTCCATCGTGCTCGACTACGCCGATTCCGGCGCTCAGACGCTGGTGAATCTGTGGACGATGCTGGGTGCTGCGGATACCGCCAAGCTGCTGCATGACATGAAGCTGCTGCTGACGGCGGTCTATACCGCGCTGATCGTATGGATTGTCGGTCTGGCAGTGCCGGTGACCGCGTCGTACATCATCTGCGCGGTGATTGCCGCGCCGGCGTTGATGAAACTGGGTGTGCCGGATTTCGCGGCGCACATGTTCATCTTCTATTATGCGGTGCTGTCGGAGGTTTCGCCGCCGACGGCGTTGTCGCCGTTTGCCGCGGCGGCTATCACCGGCGGCGGACCGTATCGCACCACGCTGCAGTGCTGGAAATACACCGCGCCGGCATTCCTGGTGCCGTTCATGTTCGTGCTCGACCCTTCCGGTGTGGCACTGCTGCTGGGCGGGTCGTTCAAGAACCTGGCACAGGCGGATTGGGGTGCGGTGGCGGTAATTTCGGTAACCGCCATCATCGGCATCGTCGCACTCGCCGGCGGCCTGCAGGGCTGGCTGCTGCGCAAGACCTCATTGCCGGAACGCTGGATGCTGATCGTCGCCGGGCTGGCGCTGGTCTACCCGACCACGTTTTCCGATCTGCTGGGATTGGCGCTGGTAACCGTAGTCGTCGTGCTGCAGAAATTGCGGCCCGGGGCGCCTGCGATCGCGTGATCGCCGCGCCGCCGGAGACGCGTTATGCCACGCCGTTCGCGGTGCTGGGCATCGTCACCGATGGCGCCGTGGTCACCGGCGTGCGTTATCTGCCGCGGCATACCGCGACACGGCCGCCGCATGATCGTGCGGCGGAGCGCGCCTGTCGTGAAGTCGAACGTTATCTTGCTGATCCGGCGTATGTGTTCAGGCTGCCTTATCGGCTGCAAGGGACCTCTTTCCAGCAGCGCGTCTGGCGCGAGATCGAGAAATTATTTCCAATAAAAACAATAACTTATGGAAATCTCGCGCAGCGCATTGGCAGCGCGGCGCGAGCGGTTGGCGGCGCCTGCGGCGCCAACCCTGTGCCGTTGTTCGTGCCTTGTCACCGGGTGCTGGCCGCTGGCGGCCTGCTCGGCGGATTCATGGGCGGCAAGGATGATTTTCCATTAAGCGTCAAACGCTGGCTGCTGCGACATGAAGGCCTCATCCACACAACGCATTGACGAGTTCTGTGATGCGTTGTGGCTGGAAGACGGCCTTTCGCGCAACACACTCGACAGCTATCGCCGCGACCTGCGGCAGTTTGCCGCTTGGCTGGAGTCCCGCGACGGCCGCGATCTGCTGGCCGCCGAACAATCACAGATCCAGGATTATCTGGCACACAAGTTCCGTACGAAGGCGCGTGCTTCAACCGCCGCGCGGCTGTTATCCAGTCTGAAACGGTTTTACCGCCACGCGGTGCGGCAAAACCTGATCACCGTTGATCCGACGCTGCGTATCGAGGCGCCGAAGTTGCCGCGGCCGCTGCCGAAAAGCCTGACCGAGGCGGATGTGGAAAGCCTGCTTGCCGCGCCGCCGGTGGACGAACCGCGGGGTTTGCGCGATCGCGCGATGCTCGAGGTGCTTTATGCCAGCGGGCTGCGGGTCTCGGAACTGGTGACGCTGAAAACCCCGCAGATCAGCCGCGACATGGGCGTGGTGCGGGTGCTCGGCAAAGGCTCCAAGGAGCGGCTGGTGCCGCTCGGCGAGGAGGCGCTGAACTGGCTGGAGCGTTATCTGCGCGAATCGCGGCCAGCGCTGCTGGGGCAGCGGGTCACTGATGCATTGTTCGTGACTGCGCGCGCAACCGGGATGACCCGTCAGTCGTTCTGGCACCTGATCAAGCGCTATGCATTGCAGGCCGGCCTGCACAAACCGATTTCACCGCATACGCTGCGTCATGCTTTCGCAACGCATCTGCTCAATCACGGCGCCGATTTGCGCGTGGTGCAGCTGCTGCTCGGGCACTCGGATATTTCGACGACGCAGATTTACACCCATGTGGCGCGGGAACGCATGAAGCAACTGCACGCGCGTCATCATCCGCGGGGCTGATGCCGCGCAAAGCCCGGCGGCTGCTACTGACGTTTGCCGCGTTCGATGGTGACGCCGAGTTTCCTGACGCCGGCGAGCGGCGCAAGTTTGGCGATGGTGATGCGCAGCCACGGCGCCTTGAAGTCGCGTATGACCAGTTGCGCGATTGATTCCGCTGCGTGTTCCAGCAGCGCGAAATGCTGCTCCGCAAAAAGCTTGCGGATGTCGGCGACCACCTCGGCGTAGTCGATGGTGTCTTCGATGCGATCGCTATGCGCAGCGTGTTCGCCGCGCAGCCCGATTTCCAGATCCAGCTGAATGGTCTGCGCCACCTGTTTTTCCCGTTCGTAAATGCCGATGCGGGTTTCGATGCGCAGCTCGCTGATGAATATGGTGTCCATGACTGTGTACGGTGGGCTGCGGTTGACTTGCGCTAGAATGGCCGCGCCATTTTATCCCAGAGAGAATTGCCTTGGCTTTATTGATTACAGTGTTGGCTGCCTATCTGTTGGGTTCGGTTGCATTCGCAGTGATTGTCAGCCGTATTTACGGGCTGCCTGATCCGCGCGTATACGGCTCGGGTAATCCCGGCGCCACCAATGTTTTGCGCAGTGGCCGCAAGTCGGCGGCGGTGCTGACGCTGCTCGGCGACAGCGCCAAAGGCTGGGTTGCGGTGTTCGTTGCGCGACAATGGAACGTCGAAGGTCCTGAACTGGCGATGGCGCTGGCCGCAGTTGCCGTCATTCTCGGTCACATGTTTCCGCTGTTCCACAAATTCAAGGGTGGCAAGGGTGTGGCGACCGCGCTGGGCGTATTGCTCGGATTGAACTGGATACTCGCTTTAGGCACGGTGACGACGTGGATCACCATTGCGGTATTTTTCAGATACTCGTCACTGGCTGCGTTGGTGTCGGCATTGTTTGCCGCTTTTTTCGCGCTGATCCTGTATAGCCCCGCGCACCCGTTTGTGTGGTCGGTGGCGATGATTGCGGCGCTGCTGATCTGGCGCCACCGCTCCAACATCCGCAATTTGCTGGACGGCAAGGAGCGCAAGCTCGGCGCCAAGGCTGAGGCTTAAACGGCCGGGAGACTGGCCAGATCCCAGCGCGGTCTGACGGTAAATCCGGAACCGGTTTCGCGCAGGCCCTGCTGCAAGCGCAACGCACCGGCAAACGCAATCATCGCGCCGTTGTCGGTGCAGAATTCCAGCGGCGGGTAATACACCGTGCAACCTCTGCGTGTTGCAGCCGCCGTCAGTTGTTCGCGCAAATGGCGGTTGGCACCGACGCCGCCGGCGACAACCAGACGTTCCAGCGCGGTCTGCTCCAGTGCCGCCAGTGATTTGCTGACCAGCACGTCGGCAATGGCCGCCTGCAGTTCGGCGGCGAGATCCGCACGGTCTTGTTCGTCCAGCACTTGGTTGCGTACTGCAGTCAGCACTGCGGTCTTCAGGCCGCTGAAACTGAAATCCAGATTGTCACTGCGCAGCATCGGGCGTGGCAGCGTGTAGCGGCCGGGGCGTCCCTGCTCAGCCAGTGCTGCGATGGCCGGTCCACCGGGATAACCCAAGCCCAGCAGTTTTGCCGATTTGTCGAAAGCTTCGCCGGCGGCGTCATCCACCGTTTCACCGAGCAAGGTGTAGTCACCGACGCCGCCTACGCGCATCAATTGGGTGTGTCCGCCGGAGACCAGCAACGCTACAAATGGAAACTGCGGTGCAGGGTCGGCAAGCAGCGGCGACAGCAGATGGCCTTCCAGGTGATGCACGCCGATGGCCGGTTTGCCCAGGGCATGGGCAAGACTGGCGCCGATACCGGCGCCGACCAGCAAGGCGCCGGCGAGTCCGGGACCTGCGGTATAAGCCACTGCATCGAGTTCCGCCAGTTTGGCATTGCCTTGCGCCAGCACCTGACGGGTCAGCGGCAGCACCCGGCGGATGTGATCGCGCGACGCCAGTTCCGGAACCACGCCGCCGTAATCCGCGTGCAGAGCGACCTGGCTGTGCAGGGCATGGGCGAGCAGGCCGCTTGTCGTGTCATACAACGCGATTCCGGTTTCGTCACAGGAGGTTTCGATGCCGAGTACGAGCACGGGATTAACCGGAAATTGCGCCAGAAGGCATGAAAATGGGTGGGGTAAAGGGCGAAAAGGGTGAAAACAGGCCAAAATTGGCAAAAACCGGGCGGGAATCCAGGTCGACGCAGCTTGCGATCATGGGTCCGGACGCTTTTAAGCAGCTGTACCCGTGTACCTTTGAAAACAGCGGTCGGGCTGGTTATAATACGCGTTTTTCCGAACCCAGCCCTGAGGTTTCATGACCACTGTACGTGTCAAAGAAAACGAACCGTTTGAAGTGGCTCTGCGCCGTTTCAAGCGCACTGTAGAGAAGACCGGTCTGCTGACTGAACTGCGCGCTCGCGAGTTCTACGAGAAGCCGACCGCCGAACGCAAGCGCAAGCTTGCCGCCGCCGTGAAGCGCACGCACAAGCGTTTGCGCTCGCAGCTGTTGCCGCCGAAACTGTACTGATTCAGTACGGTTCGGGTTGCTGAAGGGTGCAGGGGCCTAGCCTCGCACCCTTTTGTCTTTTGTGCGGCCCTGGTTATTTCCGGAGATTCGCCATGTCCCTGCGTGAACAGATTAACGATGACCTCAAAACCGCGATGCGCAGCGGTGAAACCGTGCGTCGCGACACCATCCGCCTGCTGACCGCTGCGCTGAAACAGCGCGAAGTGGATGAACGCAAGACGCTGACCGATGCCGACGTGCTGGCGGTGATCGAAAAAATGATCAAGCAACGGCGCGATTCGATCAGCCAGTTCGAGCAGGGCGGCCGCCAGGATCTCGCCGACAAGGAACAGCAGGAACTGACGCTGCTGCAGACCTATATGCCGAAGGCGATGGGCGAAGACGAACTCGCTGCGGCGATCGCAGCGGCGGTGACTGAAACCGGTGCCGCAGGGCCCGCCGACATGGGCAGGGTGATGGCGATGCTGAAACCGAAACTGGCGGGTCGCGCCGACATGGGCAAGGTATCGGCCGCGGTCAAGGCGCAGCTGACCAAGTCGTAATTCTGGTTTGAATGCTCTTCCCGGCTGAGCCGGGGCAGGCGAAGCGGGCCGGCGCCAGGATCGTTGTGACGCCTCTATAATTCAGCAATCAAGTCCGGGCCGGCATATCGCCGCCCGTCGGGGAGTGGGGTCAACCGCAGCGCATGATTCCGCAATCGTTCATTCAGGATCTGCTGGGCCGGGTCGACATTGTCGAAGTGGTCGACCGGTACGTGAAACTCAAGCGTGCCGGTGCGAACTATTCCGCCTGCTGTCCTTTCCATACCGAAAAGTCGCCATCGTTCACCGTCAGTCCGACCAAGCAGTTTTATCACTGCTTCGGCTGCGGCGCGCACGGCACCGCCATCGGCTTCCTGATGGAATACAGCGGCATGGGTTTTGTCGATGCGGTGAAGGATCTCGCGCAGGGCGTCGGCATGCAGGTGCCGGAGGCACCGCGTTCTGAGTTCGAGCAGCGCCGCGCCGAGGACGGCCCTGATCTTTACGGTGCGTTGCTGAAGGCGGCGCAGTTCTATCGCAACCAGCTGAAGGACGCGCCGCAGGCGATCGAATACCTCAAGCGTCGCGGACTTTCCGGCGATATAGCAAAAAAATTCGGCATCGGTTATGCCCCCGATGCCTGGCAGGGACTGGAGCAGGTGTTCCCGGATTACGCCGACAAGGCGCTTACAGCCGCCGGGTTGGTCAAGCAGAACGACGAAGGCCGGCGCTACGACGTGTTTCGCGACCGCATCATGTTCCCGATCGTCGATGTGAAGGGCAACATCATCGGTTTCGGCGGCCGCGTGCTCGGCGACGGCGAACCCAAATACCTGAACTCTCCCGAGACTGCGGTGTTCGAAAAAGGCCGCGAACTCTATGGTTTGTTTCATGCGCGGCGCGCGATACGCGACGCCGGTTGCGTGATTGTGGTCGAAGGCTATATGGACGTTGTCGCGCTGGCGCAGGCGGGTATTGAATATGCAGTGGCGACGCTGGGCACCGCGACTACGCCCATCCACGTGCAGAAACTGCTGCGCCAGTCCGATGAAGTAGTGTTTTGTTTTGACGGCGATGCCGCCGGACGCCGCGCGGCGTGGCGTGCTTTGGAAAACAGTCTGGCCCAGCTTGCTGACGGCAAGCAGGTGCGTTTCCTGTTCCTGCCCGATGGCGAGGATCCCGACACCTATGTACGCAAGCACGGCAAGGCGGCGTTTGAGGATCTGCTGGTCAAGGCCGATCCGCTGTCGCGCTTCCTGATCGATGAACTGCGTTCGAACGTGGACATCAACGCGCCTGAGGGAAGAGCCAAGCTGTTGCAACAGGCCAAACCTCTGGTGAAACAGATTGCGGCACCGATGCTGTCGCTGATGATCCGCAAGGAACTTGCGCAGGTGGCAGGCGTGCTGCAGCAGGAACTGGATAACGAGTTCGAGATCAAAAATCAGTTCAGTGGCGCACCAGCGCCGGCCCGCCGGCAGGCACCGGTGACGCAATCGATTTTACGTACCGTGCTCGAACTGGTGGTCGCCGAGCCGCGGTTTGCCGCGCTGATCGGTCACGAGGATCTGCAATTGGGCAGCGGCGCGCCGGGTCTTGATCAGGCTGACTTGCAGACGCTGCTGGCGGTGGTCGATGCTGTCAACGTGGGTGACGCGCGGATCAATCTGGGTGAAGCGTTTCGCGATACGCCGTATGAAGCGGCAGTCCGAAATGCCGAGGTCGGGGCTTTGCGCTGGCAGGAGCGGTCCCTGGAGCCGTCGGAGCTGGAGGCGGAGTTTTCCGGCGCCTGGCGGCAGGCGCTGGACCGGATACGCAGGGCCAGAATCACTGCGTTATTGGATAAATCCCGCCGGCAGGGCTTGAGTACCGAAGATCAGGCGCAATATCGTCTTTTGCAACAAGCAGTTAGCGTCGCCCCCGGCAAGTGAGTTCGGGACCGATTTAAAGTATAATTTACGGTTTTTCACCGAACCTTGCCCCGCGGAGCCTACTTACATGGCCAAGCAATCAAAACCAGCAAAATCCAAGGCAAAAAACGCGAAAGCGAAGCCCGCTAAAGCGAAAAGCTCGTCCCGCGTAAAACCCGCGCCGGTGAAATCAGCAAAAGCCAAATCCCGTCCGGCAACAAAAGCCAAGGCCGTCAAAGCCAAGGCTCCTGCACGGGCTGTTGCAAAACGCCCTGCCCCCAAGGCGGCACCGAAGGCTGCGGCGAAAGTTAAAGGCAAGGCCAAAGCTGCGCCGAAAGCAGCACCCAAAACCAAGGCAACCTTGCGCAAAGAACAACGGCTGGCGAATTTCAAGGAAGTTGCGAAGCAGGCCCTGGCAAAAGTCAAAGCAGCAGCACAAGGCCAGGAAAAAGCCGCACCGGTGCCGGCAGCGGCGGCAGCCGCCGCTGCCAAGCAACCGGCCGGCAAACAAAAGCCGACGCGCGGACTGACCGCACGCGAACGTGCGCTGGTCAAGGAATTTGAACGTCGCGAAATGTCGCCGGCCGATGCCGAGGCCCGTCGTCTGCGTCTGAAGAACCTGATCGTGCTCGGCAAGGAGCGCGGTTATCTGACCTACGCCGAGATCAACGATCACCTGCCTGACGACATGCTCGACGCCGAGGCGGTCGAGAACATCATCGGCATGATCAGCGACATGGGCATCCAGGTTTATGACGAAGCGCCTGATGCCGAAACCCTGCTGATGAACGAAACGACGCCGGCTGTGGCCGACGAAGATGCTGTAGAGGAAGCCGAAGCCGCGCTGACCACTGTGGATTCCGAGTTCGGCCGTACCACCGATCCGGTGCGCATGTATATGCGTGAAATGGGTTCGGTCGAGCTGCTGACCCGCGAAGGCGAAATCGAGATCGCCAAACGGATTGAAGACGGTCTGCGCCACATGATTCTGGCAATTTCCGCCTGCCCGACGACCATCGCCGAGATTCTCACGCTGGCCGAAAAAATCGAAAAAGACGAAACGCGCGTCGAGGAGGTGGTTGACGGCCTCGCCGACCTCGAGTTGAAGGAAGCGATCGTCGAAGATGTCGCTGAAGAAGAAGTCGAAGAAGCGGAAGAGGTGGATGCCGCCGAGGATGAAGATGACGACGGCGCTGCCGGCGCCGCGCAGGCTGCCGCAGACCTGGCGCGCCTGAAAGAAGCCTCGCTGCGCCACTTTGGCGACATTCGCAGCAACTATCAGAAAATGATGCGCGCGCTGCAGAAACACGGCTCGCGCGGCCGCCCGTACATCCAGGCGCGCGAGGCGATTTCCGAAGAATTGATGAAGATCCGTTTTTCGGCGAAACAGATCGAAGCGCTGTGTGATGGCGTGCGCAAGCTGGTTGAGGAAGTGCGCACCAACGAGCGCACCATCATGGCGTTGTGCATCGACAAGGCGCGCATGCCGCGCCAGCATTTCATCAAGGAATTCCCGGGCAAGGAAACCAGCGCACGCTGGATTCGCGGCGAAGTCGAGTCGGGAAAGCCGTGGAGCGAAGCGCTGGCCCGCTTTGAGCCCGCTGTTGTTGAACAGCAGCAGAAGCTGCTCGACCTGCAGGGCAAGGTCGGGATTCCGATCAAGGAGCTGAAGGAAATCAACCGGCAGATGACCACCGGTGAGGCGCGGGCGCGCCGCGCCAAGCGCGAAATGACCGAGGCCAACCTGCGCCTGGTGATTTCGATCGCCAAGAAGTACACCAACCGCGGCCTGCAGTTCCTCGACCTGATCCAGGAAGGCAACATCGGCCTGATGAAGGCGGTGGACAAGTTCGAATACCGCCGCGGCTACAAGTTCTC
>JALHRQ010000018.1:57406-59972 GCA_022841375.1 Burkholderiales bacterium | reverse complement strand
CAAAAAATTCCCCGAGCGCGTCCTGCTCCCGCGCAAGACCAAGCTCGCCCGCTGGATCAAACAACTGGAGAGCCGCTGACCATGGACATCCGTGACCAGATCATCCTGCAACACGCACCGCTGATCGCCTGCCCGAAGCACGGCTCCAGCATGCCCCACATGAACGAACCGGCGCACCGGTTCATCGCCGCGGAGGATGGTCTCTGGCTGGAAGTCATGCGGAGCTGGCTGCACCTGCGTTACCCCATCGCCACCGCAGAAATTCCGCTGCCCTACGGGCGGATGGAAGCGCACATCGAATACCCGTTCGACGCCGTCCAGATTGAAGCCTTCACGCGGATGTTCATTCAGGACGCCCGCGACGCCCTGCCCAACGAAGCCGCGGCCTGTGTCATCTGGAATGACACCACCTGCGAAACCGAATACCGCCTGCTCGACCCTGAACAGGCATCGCCCGGCGCTATCCGCTACCACCGCCCGGTCCTGGCCGACCACGAAGCCCTCGCCATCGACCTCCACAGCCACGGCGATCTGCCGGCGTTCTGGTCACCCACCGACGATGAGGACGACACCGGTGAAGTCAAGCTCGCCATCGTCGTCGGCGAAGTCAATGACAACAAGCCCGCCGTGCGCATCCGCCTGTGCGCACTGGGCCTGTTCATCGATCTGGACTCCCCCTTGTGATCCACCGCCTTCACCCGGCTTGCGCCTCGCGCCACGGCAAACTGATCGTCAGCGTGATCGGCTGCGGCGGCAACGGCTCACAGATGCTGACCGGACTCGCCCGCCTCGATCATGCGCTCCGCGCGCTGGGGCAGGATGGCCTGCACGTCACCGCGGTCGACCCCGACACCGTCTCGCCGGCAAACGTCGGCCGGCAACTGTTCAGCCCTGCGGACGTCGGTCGCCCGAAGTCGGATGTCCTGATCACCCGGATCAATGCCTTCTTCGGCATCAACTGGACATCCGAGCGCCGCGAATTCCGGAGCACCGACGGCCGCGCACACCTCCTGATCAGCTGTATCGACACCCGCAAGGGCCGCGCGCTGATCAATGAGTGCATCACCACGCCACGCGGGTTCTCCGGCTGCTACAGCCCGGCCTACTGGCTCGACCTCGGCAACCGCGCCGAAGACGGCCAGGTCATCCTCGGACAACCCGCCACCGCCAAACGCTGGCGCGCCAACAAGGAGCGGCTACCGACCGTCGCCGAACTGCTGCCCGAGATCATCAAGCCCGGCCGCGAAGACAACACCCCCAGCTGCTCACTGGCCGAAGCACTGGAGAAGCAGCACCTGTTCGTCAACCAGGCCGTCACCACCGCAGCCCTGCAGATCCTGTGGCAACTGCTCCGCACCGGTGCCATCGACTGGCACGGCGCATTCATCAACGTCAAAACCGGCCGCACCACGCCACTACCTGTCGATCCGCAGGCCTGGGCACGGATGCGGTCGCCCACCAAAGCATCACCCAAACGAAAGGAAAAGTCATGAACGCCGAATCCCCGATCACCCTCACCACCCCGATTCTCACCGCACTCCCGAACGGCGACCGCCTGGCCGGCTTCATCAGCGCCGGCGGTGTTGTCCGCGCCATCCTGCTGCCGCCGAAAGCCGTGCGCGAACACCCGGCCGCGAAGTGGAATGAAGACGACAGCCGCGTCGACGGCGCACGGAGCTTCTATGACGGCCAGGCCAACACCGAAGCCATGGCCAACGCCGGCAGCGCGGTCGCCAAAGCCGCCATCGAGCGCGGCCTCTACATCCCCGCCCGCGACGAACTCGATGTGATCTATCGCGGGTTCAAGCCGGGCACGGATGAAAACTGGGGCTATCGCTCAGGCGACAACCCGAGCCGCATCCCCGCCGGCTACCCGCACGAGCCGCAAAACCCCATGCAGTGCCCGCGCATCGAATACAAGACCGGCGGCGATGAAGCCTTGCCCGAGGCATGGGTGTGGAGTTCAACCCAGCTCGCTCAGCTCGACGTCTATGCCTGGTGTCAGGACTTCAGCGACGGCGGCCAGGGCAACGGCCACAAGTCGAATGAGCTGGAGGTCGTCCTCGTCCGCAGCATAGTCATTGGCTGATTCACCCATTCGATCATTCAACAGGAGAATTTCAGATGGCCAGCAAGAAAAAAGCAGTCAAGAAAATTGCGCGGAGCGCGAAAAAATCCGCCGTAAAAAAACCGATCCGCAAGGTTGTCGCCGCAAAAACAGCGCTGCAAAAGCCGCTGCGCATCAGCAAACGCTACCCCGAGTTCGGCGGCGTCTTCATGGGTGTGGCGATCGGCGAGAACCCCGCGCACAACTACAACGTGTTCCGCGGCCGCTACGCGGACAAACGGCTGAACCATGCCGACGCGCTGAAGTTCGCCGCCGGATGCACTGACGGCAAGTTCAAGGACTGGGAGCTGCCCGGTCGAACTGAAGGCGCACTGCTCTACGCCAACGGCCGCACCGATGCCCGCAGCGGCTGGCACTGGCTGAAGGAAACCTACGCCGGCAACGAGGCTTATGCCTGGTGTCAGAACTTCAGCAACGGCAACCAGAGCAGCCACCACA
>JALHRQ010000018.1:0-57396 GCA_022841375.1 Burkholderiales bacterium | reverse complement strand
CTCCAGAACTACGGCCCCAAGGGCAACGAGTTCGAGGTCGTGCTCGTCCGCAGAGTGCTGATTCGGTAATTCGATCATTCAATAATTTTTAAAGGTTTTACCAGCGTGGCACTTCACACCGAAACCGATATCTACCGCGCCATCTTCGATCTCGCCGGCGAAGCCGTTGACGTCGTTTTGCAGATGCGGAGGGATGTCAAACCGGTGCTCGGCCGGACGATCCTCGACAACTGCCTGGCAATGGAGCTCGACATCCGCGCGGCCAATATGGCGCCGGCTGAATCCCGCGAGCCCCATCTGCTGAAGCTG
Source organism: Burkholderiales bacterium (assembly GCA_022841375.1). GTDB lineage: Bacteria > Pseudomonadota > Gammaproteobacteria > Burkholderiales > SG8-41. Next base: position 57,087 of record JALHRQ010000018.1, on the reverse strand, counting down.
TTGGAGAAGCTCGCCACGGTCGAGACAGTCGTGCGCATGTGCCGGGACAAGCGGTTCATCAAGACCCCGGCCTATGCACGTCTGATCACCCACACGCAATCCGTGGGGCGTCAGGCGAACGGCTGGCGGAAGCACCATGCTGGCGACGGATCACAGCGCCAGCTTATATGACTGTCAAGACAGCCATGTCCGAGCGCTTTTCTAATCTGGTCGCACCGCTGGCCAAACCGGCCACCGTCACGCGCGCAACGGATACCTCCGGGCAGTTCGATCTGTTCGGTGCGTCCGGCGCAGTCACCACCCTGATCGGCGCAACATCCGGCCTTCGCGGTGGCGACGTAGATAGTGCGACAGGCCCCAGAACGCCGGCAACGAGGCTTATGCCTGGTGTCAGAACTTCAGAAACGGCAACCAGAACAACAACCACAAGGACAACGAGTTCGAGGTCGTGCTCGTCCGCAGATCAGACCGTCGCCGGCCGCCGCGCTGGCTTTTCTTTCGCGCAGTGGGTGGAAGCCTATCTCGCCTGCCGCCAAACCAAACGCAGAAAACGATCGGCCACCGCATTCGAGGTCAACCAGGAGCAGAATCTCTACACGCTCCACACCGACCTCGCCGCCGGCACCTACCGGCCGGGCCCGTCGACCTGCTTCGTCATCACCCGGCCGCGGCCGCGCGAGGTGTGGGCAGCCGAGTTCCGCGATCGGATTGTTCACCACCTGCTCTACGCCGCGATCGGGCCCGCCATCGAGCGCACGTTCATCGCCGACAGCTGCGCCTGCATCAAGGGGCGCGGCACCCTGTACGCGGTGCGTCGGCTCGAACACAAGGTCCGCAACGTCACCCACAACTGGTCGCGGCCGGCGTTCTACCTCAAGATGGACCTGGCCAACTTCTTCGTCAGCATCGATAAAGCCATCCTCGCCGAACAGCTCCGCGCCCGCATCCGCGACCCGCTGCTGCAGGATCTGGCGCTGCAGGTCCTGTGGCACGATCCGCGCCCCGGCGCCGTGCACCAGAGCACGCCCGCGCTGATGGCCCGCGTACCGCTCCACAAGCGCCTGTCCGAAGCGCCGGCCGGCAAAGGCCTGCCGATCGGCAACCTGAGCAGCCAGTTCTTCGCCAACGTCCACCTCGACGCGCTGGATCAGTTCATCAAACACCGCCTCCGCGTCAAGCACTACATCCGCTATGTCGATGACTTCGTGCTGCTCCACGAATCACCGCAGCAGCTCACCGCCTGGCGCCGCGCGATCGAGGCCTTCCTGCCCGAACGGCTGCACCTCCAGCACAACCCCGCGAAGACGATCCTGCAGCCCGTCGACCGCGGCATCGACTTCGCCGGGCAGGTCATCAAGCCCTGGCGCACCACGCTCCGCCGCCGCACCTATGACGAAGCCCTGCGCCGGCTGCAAACCATCGACGACGCCGACCTGTTCGCCACCGCCAACAGCTACTTCGGACTGTGCCGGCAGACCACCCACAGCCAGCACGACCGCGTGCGCATCGCCAACATCCTGCGCAAGCGTGGCCGGTGCATTGATGCGCGATTGACGAAGACCTACAGGGGAAGCCACTGATGTGGCTGACCACCGCCGAAGTCCGTCGCCTGACCGGCAAAAAAAACCGGCCGGCGCAGATCCGCAACCTCATTGAGCGGAAGATCCCGCACGAGGTCAACGGACTGGGCGAGGTGCTGGTGGCCAGCGCCTACATCGAGCGCCGCTTCGGTGTGGTACCGGAAGCGCCGCAGCCGACGCACGGCCTGGCCACGGAGCCCGATTTCACGGTTTTTGGAATGAGGGCGTAGACTATGCCGCCCATGGGACGCATCCGCACCACCTTACACCACCTGCCCGAGCGCGTGTACCAGAGCAAAGGCTGGCACTTCTACGTCGACAAGAACGGGAAATGGCACAAGCTGGGGCGGGAATGGGACAAGGAAGCCCGGGACACCTGGGTGAGGCTCACCACAGGCAAGGCGGCGGATGGCACCGTCGCGGAGCTGCTCGATGCGTTCTACGAGCACTGCGAGGGCCTGGTGCGCGCCGGCAAACGCGCCAAGCGCACGCTGGAGGACAACAACATCGAGCGCCGTGTGCTGAAACTGGCCTTCGGCCGCATGCACTACAACGCCGTCACCTCGAAACACTGCGCCACCTATCTGCGCAAACGCACCGACAAGAACGGCATGCCGGCGCCGATCCGCGCCAATCGCGAGCTGGCCTTCATGTCGTCGGCCTACTCGTGGGGTATGGGCGAGGATCGCTTCGACATCAAGACCAACCCCTGCTACGGCGTGCGCCGGAACACGGAGACACCGCGCGATCGCTACGTCGAGACCAGTGAGGTCCGCACCTTCACCAGCGCCGGATACTGCACACCATGGATGCGCTGCTACGTGTTACTGAAACGCCTGACCGCGCTGCGCCAGGGTGACATGCTCCGCATCAACGACGCGCACCTGACCGATCGCGGCATCAAGGTGCAGATCAGCAAGACCGGACAGCACCGCATCATCCGCTGGTCATGGGCCCTGCGCACCGTCATCACCGCTGCGCAATCGCTCCGCGAGCCATTGCCGGAGAACGTCGAGCCCATCGCGCCGCGCCCACTGTTCCCAGGCCGCTTCGGATCAGGGCTCAGCCCAAAAGGATTCAAGAGCGCATGGCAGCGCGCGATGGCTGCACACGCTGCAGCTGGCCATAAGAGATTCTGGGAGCACGACATCCGCGCGAAGTCTGGCAGCGATGTCGAAAGTGATCAGCGCGCACAGGATCTGCTCGGCCACGAAAGCACGAGGACCACGCGCAGAAGTTACCGGCGCGGACCTACTAAAGTAAGGCCATTACGATGAAACTGTCAGACCTGCAGCGAGAATTCTCACTGGACGCGGCACAGGCGATGAAGCTGCAATTGTTTATCAACACCATCGCGAATGAAGCATACAAGTGGGGCGCCAACGACGCGCAACCAGTGGAGCATCCAAAGGAAATGACCGCGGAGCCGTCACAGATTGACCTTATCATTCAAAATGCCCAAGCTGAATGCGGAATACTGAGATGACTTGTAAACGGAGAATATTAGGAAGAAACTTGTTTTATTAGGAAACGCGCTGTTGCGCGTCACCTAACTTATTGATTCTTGGGGTGGCTGACGGGACTCGAACCCGCGACAACCGGAATCACAATCCGGGACTCTACCAGCTGAGCTACAGCCACCACTGAACTGCGAGAACAACCTGAAAACACTCTGATTTGTGGCGCGCCCGGCGGGACTCGAACCCACAACCCCCGGCTTAGAAGGCCGGTGCTCTATCCGATTGAGCTACGGGCACATTAGGGCCGGCAAGCCGGGTTTTCTCCCGCCGAAACCGAAGGCGCGTAATATACGCTACCCCTTAAGCGAGCGTCAATTCCGCATCAGCACCCAAAGCGCGGTACTTGCTTGCGACAGGTATCGAATTCTGATATTAAAGCTCTTTTTTTAAGCACACAAAGCCCTCATGTCCACCGAAATACTCAAGAATTACCCCGCCTACAAACCCAAGGGCAAAGAGGAATACATGAATGCGCGGCAGTTGGCGCATTTTCGCAAGATGCTCGAGGAAATGAAGAGCGGGCTATCCCAGGATATCGACCGAACCGTGCATACGATGCAGGACGAGGCCACCATTTTCGCCGACCCCAATGACCGTGCCAGCCAGGAATCGGATATGTCACTGGAATTGCGCAACCGGGACCGGGAACGCAAGTTGATCAAAAAGATTGACGAAACGATCGCACGCATCAGCGCCAAGGAATATGGTTATTGCGACTCCTGCGGCGTCGAGATCGGCCTGAAACGCCTGGAGGCCCGTCCGACCGCCACCCTGTGCATCGACTGCAAGACTCTGGACGAAATGCGCGAACGTCAGGTTGCCAAATAACGCTGCGTCAAGATAGAAAAACAAAGGGGGCCACCGGCCCCCTTTGTCATTGGAAATACCCCTGATTATTGCGCAGGAGCGGCTTCCTGAGCCTCTGCAGCCGCCGCCTTCATCGACAGGCGGAGACGGCCCTTCTCGTCAGCCTCGATGATCTTGACGCGAACAATCTGGCCTTCTTTGAGGTGGTCGGCCACGCTGTTGACGCGTTCGTTGGCAATCTGCGAGATGTGCAACAGACCGTCGCGTCCCGGCAGGACGCTGACAATGGCGCCGAAATCGAGCAGCTTGAGCACGGTACCTTCGTAGATACGGCCTACTTCGACATCGGCGGTCAGATCTTCAATGCGCTTGCGAGCATTCTCGCCGCCTTCGGATGAAACGCAGGCGATAACGACCGTGCCGTCATCCTGGATGTCGATGGTGGTGCCGGTTTCTTCGGTGATCGCGCGGATCACCGCACCGCCCTTGCCGATCACATCACGGATTTTCTCCGGCTTGATCTTCATGGTGATCATGCGCGGCGCCCAGGCAGAGAGTTCGGTGCGCGGAGTGTCGATCGCGCTGCGCATTTTCTCCAGGATGTGCAGTCGGCCTTCGCGCGCCTGAACCAGCGCGGCATGCATGATCTCCTTGGTGATGCCGGTGATCTTGATGTCCATCTGCAGCGCGGTAACACCGTTTTCGGTACCGGCAACCTTGAAGTCCATGTCTCCGAGGTGATCTTCGTCACCCAGGATGTCGGACAGCACGGCAAAGCGGTTGCCTTCCTTGATCAGGCCCATCGCGATACCAGCAACCTGCGCTTTCAACGGCACGCCCGCATCCATCAGCGACAGGCAGCCGCCGCAGACCGACGCCATCGAGCTTGAGCCGTTGGATTCGGTGATTTCCGAAACCACGCGTATCGAATAGGCAAACTCTTCCGCTGTCGGCAGCACTGCGACCAGAGCGCGCTTGGCGAGTCGGCCATGGCCGATTTCGCGGCGTTTCGGGGAGCCGACACGGCCGGTTTCACCGGTTGAATACGGCGGGAAGTTGTAATGCAGCATGAAGCGGTCGCGGTATTCGCCCTGCAGCGCGTCGATGATCTGCTCATCGCGCGAGGTGCCCAGCGTAGCCACCACGATCGCCTGCGTTTCACCGCGGGTAAACAGCGCCGAACCATGGGTGCGCGGCAGCACGCCGGTGCGGATGGTGATCGGCCGCACGGTACGGGTGTCGCGGCCATCGATACGAGGCTCGCCATCGAGAATCTGGTTGCGGACGATTTTGGCTTCCAGATTGCCCAACTCATTTTTGACATTGTTGATCTGGTCGGATGTTGCATCGGCCGGCAACACTTCTGCCACAACCTTGGCGGTGATTTCCTTGAGACGAACCGTGCGCGCCTGCTTCTGCTTGATCTGGTAGGCCTGGCGCAGGTCTGCTTCCGCCGCTTGCGCGATGCGCGTGATCTGCGACTCGTCTTTCTGCGGTGCCGTCCAGTTCCACTCCGGAACACCGATTTCGTCGACCATTTCGTTGATCGCGTTGATCACGGCCTGCATCTGCTCATGACCAAACACCACTGCACCCAGCATCACGTCTTCGTGCAGTTGTTGTGCTTCGGATTCCACCATCAGCACCGCCTGCTGCGTGCCCGCTACCACCAGATCGAGCTGCGAGGTTTTCAGTTCAGTCTGGGTCGGATTGAGGATGTACTGGCCGTTGGCGTAACCCACGCGCGCCGCGCCGATCGGGCCGCCGAACGGCATGCCGGACAACGCCAGAGCGGCCGAAGCACCGACCATCGCCGGAATGTCGGAGTCAATTTCGTTGTTCGAAGACATTACGGTCGCGACAATCTGCACTTCACTGTTGTAGCCCTCGGGGAACAGCGGGCGGATGGGACGGTCAATCAGGCGGCAGGTCAGGATTTCTTTTTCAGACGGGCGGCCTTCACGACGGAAAAATCCGCCGGGAATCTTGCCTGCAGCGTAAGTACGTTCCTGATAATCGACGGTCAGCGGGAAGAAGTCCTGTCCCGGTTTGGCGTTACGGGCGCCGACGACAGTTACCAACACTACCGTGTCTTCCATGGTCACCATGACTGCGCCGGAGGCCTGGCGCGCGATTTCGCCGGTTTCCAGCGTCAACTGGTGGCGACCCCACATCAATGATTTCTTTACCGGGTTCAAAATGATTTCCTTTTCTCAAAAACAAAAAAGACCGCACACGCGGTCTTCGGGAGGATCAATGCTGACTAGAAACCGACGCCCTCCAGCGTCGACAGCCGACCGGACCGCCCAGCGGACCGGTCAAAAAAGCGGGCGAACCGTACTTGCATGTGCTGCAGATTACTTACGCAGGCCCAGACGCTCGATCAGCGTCTTGTACTGCTCAACTTTGGTTCTTTTCAGGTAATCCAGCAATTTGCGACGCGTGCTCACCATGCGCAACAGACCGCGACGGGAGTGGTGATCCTTGCTGTGGGCCTTGAAATGCTCAGTCAGGTCCGTGATGCGCGCAGTCAGCAAAGCGACCTGCACTTCGGGCGAACCAGTGTCGCCTTTCATCCGCTGAAAATCCTGCAGTACTTGCGCCTTTTGGGCGGTGCTAACAGCCATATTCTGTCTCCGACGAAAAATCACGCAATTTTAACCGTTAACTGCCGGATTACTCAAGCAGTTTTCCGATTCATCTTTCTGCTGCAACTGGCTGGTCAGACGACGCGCCCGCAAAGTGCTCCCCTCCACCTCGCCTACGCCCAGAAACCCCTCCTGGACGCCGTACAGGCGGTATAAACCGGTCATAACGACCGGTTGTCCCACCTCCAGCCCGTTAATGATGCGGCGGGCCTCGTCAGACCCCAGTTCAATGCGTTCCAGGCTGGAAGCAAAGGCGTCAACAGGCAGCAGCCGATCCATCCGTTCCGGCATGGACAGGGATTCCAGGGTGTCACAGGATACCGCCTGGGCCAGCGTGAAGCCCCCGGCGCTCTCCCGACTCAGCGCAATAAGGTGCGCGCCGCATCCGAGGGCGGCGCCGATGTCCTCGGCCAATACGCGGATATAGGTTCCTTTGCTGCATTGCACTCGAATTCTTAAATTATTCTCTTTAAAATCAATTATTTGAATAATTTTAATGATAATGGGTCTAGATTGGCGTTCGATCGTGAGGCCGGCTCGGGCATAGGCATAAAGGGGCTTTCCGGCCACCTTCAATGCGGAATGCATCGGCGGCGTCTGGTTTTGCGCGCCGACGAAACGCTGCAGCACCGCCCTGATCTCTGTATCACTTACCTGCACCGGACGCTGTTCCAGAATTTCACCTTCGGCATCCCCGGTGGTGGTGGTTGCTCCCAGACGCAATGTGGCCAGATAACCTTTGTCGGCATCGAGCAAAAACTGGGAAAACTTGGTCGCCTCACCCAGACCGATCGGCAGGAGCCCATCGGCCATCGGATCCAGGGTTCCGGTGTGACCAGCCTTGCGTGCGGAAAACAGGCGTTTGACCCGCGCCACGGCTTGCTGCGAAGTCAGGCCAAGCGATTTGTCGAGCAGCAATACGCCGTTGACGTCCTTGCGCTCGGCGCGGGGCATATTCACTGCGGGGTTTTATTGCCCGGTTTGCTGGCGATCGCTTCGTCGATCAGATTCGACAGGCGCACGCCACGCTCGACTGAAATATCGTAATTGAAGCGCAATTGCGGCACCGTGCGCAGCTTCATTTCTTTGGCAAGTGCGCTACGCAGAAAACCAGATGCATGGTTGAGCGCGCGCGCTGCGGCTTCCTGCTGCACCGGTTCGCCAAGCGCGGTAAAAAAAACCTTGGCGTGCTCATTGTCTTGTGTCACCTCGACGTCGGTGATGGTGATCAGGCCGACGCGCGGGTCTTTGAGTTCCATGCGAATGATCTCGGACAATTCGCGCTGGATCTGGTCGGCGATGCGCCGACCGCGGGGATAATCTTTAGGCATGCGGCAATTACTCCTGAAAACCAGCCGGGTGCGCCGTCAGGCGGCACCCGCAAGACACGGCGGTTACAGAGACCTCGCCACTTCAACTACTTCAAAAATTTCCAGCTGATCGCCTTCCTTGATGTCGTTGAAATTCTTCAGCGACAGACCGCACTCGAAACCGGCCTTGACTTCGCGGACATCGTCCTTGAAGCGCTTCAGCGAATCGAGTTCGCCTTCATGGATGACGACGTTATCGCGCAGCAGACGGAGTTTGGAACTGCGGCGGATCAGGCCTTCAAGCACATAACAGCCGGCAACGGCGCCGACCTTGGAAATGCGGAACACCTGACGAATCTCCACCAGACCCAACGTGCTTTCCTTGCGCTCGGGCGACAGCATGCCGGTCAGAGCGGCTTTGATCTCATCGACCGCGTCATAAATGATGTTGTAGTAGCGGATGTCAACGCCGCTGCTCTCGGCCAGCTTGCGCGCAGATGCATCGGCCCGGGCGTTGAAACCGATTACCACGGCCTTGGATGCCAGTGCCAGGTTGATGTCGGATTCGGTAATGCCGCCGATGGCCGCATGCACGATATTGACCTTGACCTCGTCGGTGGACAGCTTGCCCAGCGCGTGCGTCAGGCCTTCGTATGAACCCTGCACGTCCGCCTTGATGATCAGCGACAGCGTCTTGACCTCGCCCTCGCCCATCTGGTCGAAAATGTTTTCAAGTTTTGCCGCCTGCTGCTTGGCCAGCTTGACGTCGCGGTACTTGCCCTGGCGGAACAGCGCGATTTCGCGCGCCTTGCGTTCATCGCCAAGCACCATGACTTCGGCGCCTGCTCCCGGTACATCGGACAAGCCGAGAATTTCAACAGGAATCGAAGGTCCCGCGGAGTCGATGGAATCGCCAGCCTCATTGAGCAAAGCGCGCACGCGACCGAACACGGCGCCGGCGAGCACGATATCGCCGCGTTTCAGCGTGCCGGACTGAATCAGCACCGTCGCCACAGGGCCACGACCTTTATCCAATCGCGATTCGACCACAATGCCCTTGGCCGGCGCGTCTTTGGGGGCCCGCAATTCCAGCACTTCAGCTTGCAACAAAATGCGCTCCAGCAGGCTGTCGATGCCCTGCCCGGTGCGGGCGGACACTTCGACAAACATCGTATCGCCGCCCCATTCCTCGGGCACAACTTCCTGCGCAGCCAGATCCTGCTTGACCCGTTCGGCATTGGCTTCCGGTTTGTCGATCTTGTTCAGCGCCACAATCAAAGGCACCTTCGCCGCTTTGGCGTGGTGAATGGCCTCAGCCGTCTGCGGCATCACGCCGTCATCGGCTGCCACCACCAGAATGACCAGATCGGTGACCTTGGCGCCGCGTGCCCGCATCGCCGTAAAGGCTTCGTGGCCGGGGGTATCAAGAAAAGTGATCATGCCGCGCGGCGTCTCGACGTGATATGCGCCGATATGTTGTGTAATGCCACCCGCCTCGCCAGTCGCCACCTTGGTGCGGCGGATGTAATCCAGCAGCGAAGTTTTGCCGTGGTCAACATGGCCCATGACCGTGACTACGGGAGCACGCGGTTCAGCTTTGACCTCCACCTGCACGCCAGTCGGCTCGGCCAGATAAGCATCCGGTTCGTCGAGTTTTGCGCGCTTGCCGACATGTCCCATTTCCTCAACGAGGATGATGGCAGTGTCCTGATCCAGAACCTGGTTGATGGTCGCCATCGTACCCAGCTTCATCAGGGTCTTGATGACTTCGGCCGCCTTGACCGACATCTTGTGAGCCAGATCGGCAACTGTGATCGTTTCAGGCACCAGCACGTCTTTCACCAACGGTTCGGTCGGCGCGGTAAAACCATGCTGCTGATCGCCTTCCTGCTTGTGTGAGGTGCGGTGAACCTTGCGGTCGCGCCAGCCCAGTCCGCCGGATGCGTCGCCGCGAGTTTTGATCGTGCGCTTGCGGGCGGTAGGATCCTGCCAGACCACCTGCTTGGCGGGTTTTTTAGTGCCCTTTTTAGCCTTCTCACCGGTTTCGCCGGCCGGCGCAGCCGGTTTATGGATCGTGCCTTCGACTACGATGGAAGGATCAACCACGGGCGCAGCCGGAGCCGGTGCGGCAGCTACGGCATCTGCCTTTGCCGCCACTTCAGCGTCAGCTTCCTTCTTGCGTTTTTTTGCAACGTCGTCGGCCTGGCGTGCGGCCAGCTCAGCCTGCTTGCGGGCCTCCCCTTCGCGCACCGCGATCTCGGCCGCGTCAATGATCGGCTTGGGACCGTCTTCAACCTTTTCGGGTTCGGGCGCATCACGTTTGATAAGCACCCGTTTCTTGCGCACCTCGACCTGGATGGTGCGTGCCTTGCCGGTCGTCGAATCGGATTTTTTGATCTCGGTCGTCTGCCGCCGGGTCAGCGTAATCTTCTGTTTGGCTTCTTTTCCGCCATGCGCTTCACGCAGATGATCGAGCAACTGCGTCTTGTCCTTTTCGGTCAACGCGGCATCTTCGGTCAGCGCTTTTTTCACGCCGGCCGCCTGGAGCTGTTCAATCAGCAGCTCCGGCTGCACGCCGAGCTCCTTGGCAAATTCTTTGACTTTGATCTGGGGCATAACCGGACTTTTCTTTTCTGCGATATCAGGCGTTGGTTTCGGCGAACCACGGGGCGCGTGCCGCCATGATCAGCGTTTTGGCGCGTTCGGAGTCAATTGCGGTCAGCTCGATGAGATCATCGGTTGCAAAGTCGGCAAGGTCTTCCTGGGTCGCGATTCCCTTCGACGCCAGCAGGCGCGCGGTATCGTGATCCATGCCCTCGACCTTCATCAGATCTTCGATGTCGTGTTCGACCTTCTCTTCACTGGCAATCGCCTGGGTCAGCAATGCATTGCGCGCGCGGCTGCGCAGCTCATTGACAGTCGCTTCGTCAAACGCCTCGATTTCGAGCATTTCGGTGAGCGGCACATAAGCCACTTCTTCGAGCGTGGCGAAACCTTCCTGCACGAGGATGTCGGCGACTTCTTCGTCAACGTCCAGTTTTTCCATGAACTCGGCACGCGTCTTTGATGTTTCTTCTTCGCTCTTTTTCTGCGCGTCGGTTTCCGTCATCAGGTTCAATTCCCAGCCAGTAAGCTCGGCCGCCAGACGGACGTTCTGGCCATTGCGGCCGATCGCCTGCGCGAGGTTCTCCTCGTCGACAACGATATCCATGCTGTGTTTTTCCTCATCGACCACAATGCTGGTGACTTCAGCGGGCGCCAGCGCATTGATGACAAACTGCGCCGGATCCGAATTCCACAACACGATGTCGACGCGCTCCTGCGCGAGTTCGGCGGTTACTGCCTGCACGCGCGAGCCGCGCATGCCGACGCAGGTGCCGATCGGATCGATACGGGCATCCTTGGAATGCACGGCTATCTTGGCGCGTGAGCCTGGGTCGCGGGCGGCACCCTTGATTTCGAGCAGACCTTCCTCGATCTCGGGAACCTCGAGTTCAAACAGCCTGGCAATGAATTCCGGCGCGGTGCGCGACAGCATCAGATGCGGGCCGCGGGCCAATCGGTCAACCTTCCACACGTAGGCGCGGACACGGTCACCCAGGCGAAGATTCTCCTTCGGGATCATCTGGTCGCGGGGCAGCATGGCTTCGAGACGGCCGGATTCGACAATCGCGTTGCCGCGCTCCATGCGTTTGATGACGCCGGTGACGAGATGCTCCTTGCGGGCGAGGAAGTCATTGAGGATCTGCTCGCGTTCCGCGTCACGGATCTTCTGCACTATGACCTGCTTGGCAGTCTGCGCACCGATGCGGCCGACTTCCATGCCTTCAAGCGGTTCCTCGATAAATTCTCCGACCTCGGCTTCGGGATCCTCTTCCTGAGCTTCGTGCAGCTTGTACTGCCGCGAGGGCACTTCGATTTCCTCGTTCTTCACCACTTCCCAGCGACGGAAGAAAGTAAATTCACCGGTCGCACGATCCACCGAAGCGCGAACCTCGACATCCTCGGTGAACTTCTTTTTGGCTGCAGAAGCCAGGGCGAGTTCGAGCGCGCCGAACACAATTTCCTTGTCGACGTTCTTTTCGCGCGCCAGCGCATCAACCAACAACAGAATTTCACGACCCATATCCGTCTCCCGCTTAAAACGCCGGCATAAGCCGCGCTTTATCCACATTGCCCAAATCGACCGACAGCACGCGTCCGTCAACCTCGATACCTACCTTGCCTGCCTCGCATTCGCGTATCACGCCGACAAAATTACGCTGCCCTTCCTGCGGCACACGCAATTTCAACTTCGCTTTCTGACCGGAGAAACGCACAAAATCCTCCGCCTTGCGCAGTGGCCGGTCCAGACCCGGAGATGACACTTCCAGGCGGTCGTAAGCCACGTTTTCCACCGTAAACACCCGGCTCAGGTGGTTGCTGACCAAAGCACAGTCTTCGACCATGATGCCGCCGGGTTTATCGATAAAAATCCGCAAAAGTGCACCCTTGGGGGATCTTTCCAGATCCACCAGTTCATAGCCCAGTCCTGCGAGGGTGTTCTCGAGTAAACCTTGCAAATCCATACCAAAACGGCGCCACAAACAAAAAATGGGCGATCCGCCCATACTCTGTGTGACACCCAACTTGTTTTACAGAACTTTGAAGTATAACAAAAAATTGCTATTCGATCAATGTGCAGCTGCCATCATTGAACACCTGAGCTGGGCAAAATTCAGTATAATAATCAAAAACTTATGAAAACCAATTGAGCTAATATCGCAGTGTTCCTCAATTACTGACTTGCGGCTCTGTAAAGACTGTATATAATTACAGGCATGAACGATGACAACCATAAGCCACTGACCGCACGCCAGAATGAAATTCTGCGCATGATCGAAACCCATGTCGAAGAATCCGGGTTTCCGCCGACGCGCGCTGAAATCTGCACCGCGATGGGATTCAGTTCACCGAATGCCGCAGAAACCCATTTACGCGCCCTGGAACGCAAAGGCGTCATTGAGATGACTTCCGGCGCGTCGCGCGGCATTCGGGTGACCCAGCAGACCGCCCCCGCCACCCTGCCGGTGATTGGCCGCGTCGCCGCCGGCAGCCCGATGCTGGCCGAGCAGAATATCGAGCAGCAATGCCGGGTTGATCCAACGGTCTTTGATCCGCCCGCGGATTATCTGCTGCGGGTACGCGGCATGAGCATGCGCGATGCCGGCATCCTTGAAGGCGATCTGCTCGCCGTACACCGCACGACCCAGTTCCGTTCTGGACAAATCGTGGTGGCCCGGCTGCATGACGAGGTCACGGTCAAGCGCATACAGCGCAACCGCAATGTTGTGGAACTGCTTCCGGAAAATCCTGATTTTGAACCGATCGTCGTCGACCTCAAGCGTGATCCGCTGGAAATCGAAGGCATTGCCGTCGGCGTCATTCGCAACGGCAAGTGGTCCTGAAGCGCGCCCGGTGAGCGGGTCTCTTCTGCTCTCTCCGCTTACAGCGTGTAGTCCAGTCCCATCACTTCGCGCACGTCACGCAGGGTTTCTTGCGCCATCTTGCGTGCTTTTTCGCAGCCATCGGCGATGATGTTGCGCACCAGCGTCGGATCATCGAGGTAACGTTCTGCGCGTTCGCGCATCGGTTTCTGCTCGGCTACGATCGCGTCAATAACAGGCTGCTTGCACTCAATGCAGCCGATACCGGCGCTGCGGCAACCCTCCTGCACCCACTTCTTCTTCGTGTCATCTGAATAGATGAGGTGGAGCTGCCATACCGGGCACTTTTCCGGATCGCCCGGGTCCGTACGCTTGATGCGCGCCGGATCCGTGGGCATGGTTTTTACTTTTTTGGCGACGTTTTCCGGCGTTTCGCGGAGTCCGATGGTGTTGTTGTAGGACTTGGACATTTTCTGCCCGTCGAGGCCGGGCATTTTCGAAGCCTCGGTCAACAGCGCTTTGGGTTCGGTCAGGATGACCTTGCCGCCGCCCTCGATATAGCCGAACAAGCGTTCACGATCGCCGAGCGGCAGATTCTGGGTTTCCTCCAGCAGCGCACGCGCAGAAGCCAGCGCCTCGACATCGCCTTTTTCCAGATAATCGGTACGCAGTTTGCGGTAGAGCTTGCCGCGCTTGGCACCGAGTTTCTTGATGGCGATTTCCGCTTTTTCTTCAAAACCCTTTTCGCGACCGAACACGTGATTGAAACGCCGCGCGATTTCCCGGGTAATTTCGACATGGGGAACCTGATCTTCACCAACCGGCACCAGATTGGCCCGGTAAATCAGGATGTCCGCACTCTGCAGCAGCGGATAGCCGAGAAATCCGTAAGTCGCCAGATCCTTCTCCGCGAGTTTTTCCTGCTGATCCTTGTAGGTTGGCACGCGCTCGAGCCAGGACAGCGGCGTGATCATCGACAGCAACAGATGCAATTCTGCGTGTTCCGGCACTTTGGACTGGATGAACAGCGTGGCTTGCGCGGGATCAACGCCGGCAGCGAGCCAGTCGACCACCATATCCCAGGCGTGGTTCTCGATGGTTGCGGGATCATCGTAATGGGTTGTTAACGCATGCCAGTCGGCAACAAAAAACAGGCACTGGTGCTCGTGCTGGAGCTTGACCCAGTTTTTCAACACGCCGTGATAATGGCCAAAGTGCAGCGCGCCAGTCGGGCGCATGCCGGAGAGAACACGGTTTTCAAACATTGCGAGGGGATTCCGGGGTGAGGAAACGGATCAAGACAATACTCCGCGATCCATAGATTTCAATAAAATCAAATAGTTAATAGTAGTTAATGCATTGAATGCCAGATGGCGTGAAGCCCGATTTTAGCGCACACCCGTTACAGCACTGCGCCAGGGACGGATTACAGGCCAAACGGAGCCAGGCTACCCTTGCCCTCACGGGTCACCACCGGTGCGGGCCCGGTCAAATCGACGACAGTACTGGGTTCGATACCGCAGGAACCGCCATCAAGCACCAGATCGACCAGTTTCTCGAGCCGTTCACGGATTTCATGGGCGTCGGTCATCGGCACTTCATCACCTGGCAGTAACAGCGTCGACGACAAAATGGGTTCCCCCAGTTCTGCAAGCAGCGCATTCACCACCGGATGATCCGGAATGCGCAGCCCGATGGTCCGCCGCTTCGGATGCTGCAGACGTTTCGGCAACTCACGAGTAGCTTCAAGAATAAAAACATAACTTCCCGGTGTCGCCGCTTTCAGCAAGCGAAACTGCTGGTTATCCACCCGGGCATAGGCGGCCAGTTCTGATAAATCGCGGCAAACCAGCGTTAAATGGTGGCGGTCATCGATGTCGCGGATCCGGCGTATGCGCTCCATTGCCGTCTTGTCACCAATATGGCAACCGAGTGCATAACAGGAGTCCGTCGGATATACCACGATGCCACCGCCACGAATAATCCCCGCCGCCTGTTTGATCAGTCGGGGTTGCGGATTATCGGGGTGTATCGAGAAGAACTGCGACATGCGGGGTTATGCGCGATGACCGGTTAAAACCGGTCCCACACCGGCTCACAACCGGAAGGCAGCGCCGGAACGTTACCGATGTCGCGGTAGCCTTCCCCCGGCCCATGGAAATCCGAACCCGCCGAGGCCAGCAGCCCGAAATTCCTGGCGTGGCGCGCCCAGGTCACAAACTCGGATGGCGTGTGCGAACCGGTCACGACCTCAACGGCAGCGCCACCCATTGCGACAAATTCGCCGAGCAGTCTTTCACATTTGGCTTCACCCAGGTCGTAACGACCGGGGTGCGCAAGCACGGCTGTGCCACCCCCGCCACCGATCCATTGCACCGCCTCGGCAAGAGTCGCCCATTGATGCGGCACATAACCCGGTTTGCCGGGCGTCAGGTAATGACGGAATACTGCGTTGGTATCACGGGCATGGCCGGCTTCCACCAGGTAACGAGCGAAATGCGAGCGACTCACCAGTTCCGGGTTCTTGGCATAACGCCGCGCACCCTCCAGCGCACCTTCGATTCCAGTCGCGGCAAGACTCTCAGCCATACGTTGCGCCCGCAGCTCGCGTCCGATGCGGATGGCGGCCAGGCCATCCACCAGCGGCACATATCCAGTATCGATATTCAAGCCGACAATGTGCAGCGTGACTTCTTCCCAAAGCACGGAAATTTCAACGCCGTCAATCAGGCGCAAGCCCCATTGGGCAGCCGCATTGCGCGCCTCGGCAAGGCCTTTGATTTCGTCATGGTCCGTCAGCGCCAGCACATCGACACCGCGTTGTACTGCACGCTCCACCAGTTCGGCAGGGCTCAGCAATCCGTCCGAACAGGTCGAATGACTGTGCAGGTCAAAGCGCATGAAAATTTAATAAAATCATAGTTTTATGTATCACAAGGCCGGCATGATACCAAACTCGCCGGCACCCACAGGCGATGATCAGAAATGTCATACGTGCGGCCCGATAAACGTCGCGTCTCGGCTTATACGGCATTTAGATAAAGTTCTTCAGCTATACTGAGGTCTGACATTTTTGAACGGGCTGTCGCGGGAATGAACCGCCATCAAGCCATCGCACTCGCCATCGCTGTCGCCAACATCCTGCTGATCACGGTGTTTCCGCCGATTGATCAGTTTTCAGTGGCGTCATCCAGCATCCCCGTATTCGCGGGGTTTTACTTTATCTTGGCGAAGCCGCCGCTCAGCGTGATCAACGCCGATCTGCTGATCATTGAAATTGTTGTGGTGATGGTCAATCTGGCGATCGCGTGGCTGCTGCTCACTGACAAACCGGCAGCCCCCACCAGACGCAAGCTGGGGCTGCAGAATGCCTCGCTGCTGTTCACCGGAATCAATCTGGTACTGATGCTGCTGTTTCCGCCGATGGAATCCGTATTCGCCGTGACCAAGGCAGCCATTCCCACCTTCGAGGGATTCTTTTTCATTTTTGCGCAAAAACCCGCGCACGTGATCGTCGACACGCTGCTCTACCTGGAAATCTCTTTTATCCTGGTCAACGGCGCATTTCTCTGGCTGATCTTCAAGGAACGAAAGCCGCCTACTGCGGAAGAAATTCGCGCAGCGATGCGCGACTTCCAGCTCAAATAAACAGATTAAAGTTTTGAATCCCGCTTGATCAGACTGGCGGGGAGCCGGAATTTATCTCGGCTGATGCAGCCGGCTTTGCGCAGGCACGTGCTGCGCCAGAAATTCCATCTGGTCGGCGAGGATGCGCCGATTGGTCAGAATCAGATATTCGGCGCGATTCGGCACATAGGGCAGATAAACCAGTTCCATGCCTGCACCTTCGGGCGTGCGGTCGCTCTTGCGTTCATTGCAGGAACGGCAGGCTGTCACCACATTCATCCAGGTATCACGTCCGCCCTTGGAAAACGGCACGATGTGGTCGCGGGTCAACCGGGCGCCGGAGAAACTCGTCGCACAATACGCACAAATCTGGCGATCCCGGTGAAACAGCTCTCGGTTGTTCAGCGGCGGCACCTGGTTGAACGACTTCATTGCCATCGCCTTGCCCTTGATGGCAATGATGCTGGCGCCGCTGATGGTCGAACGTTCGCCGGTGATGCGGTTCAGGCCGCCGTGCACAGTAAAGGCGCGTTCGCCCAGACTCCAGGCCACCTGATTTTTGGAATAGTAGTAGCAGGCGTGCTGCCAGGAAATCCAGCGGTGCGGAATGCCGTGGGTGTCCAAGGTCAGAATCAGCGGGAACAGGTTGACTGTTGCCGGTTCACTCAGAATCGGAAGATCGCCATCCATCGCGGGCAGTTTTCATCCAAAAAATGAAGTTTAAGACGCGCTTGTATTCACCGATCCAATTTACCAGATTTTTGAATATTTGGAACAATTTGCCATTGTGACTGGCCCCGCAGCGCCGGTCACGTTATACTCCGCCGGCGTGATTTACCCCCAATGTCATTATTCCAATCCGGCGTCTTCGCCGGTTCCATCCTGTAGCGTCGCGCCTCCGCGCCGCGCTTTGCGAGCGTGACGTCCGCGTTCACGCCCCCCACTTCAGTTAGCCCATGTCGTTTGCCGATCTAAATCTGATTCCCGAGCTGCAGCGTGCCGTCGCCGATGAAGGCTACAGCGAACCCACCCCCATCCAGGCCAAAGCCATACCGGCGGTGCTCGAACGCCGTGACATCATGGGTTGCGCCCAGACCGGCACCGGCAAGACCGCCGGATTCACGCTGCCGATGCTGCAATTGCTCGCCCCTTACGCCAACACCAGCCCATCGCCGGCGCGCCATCCTGTGCGCGCACTGGTGCTGACGCCGACGCGTGAACTCGCCGCCCAGGTATTCGACAGCGTTAAAACCTACGGCAAGTTCCTGAAACTGCGCTCGACCGTTGTTTACGGCGGCACCGATATGCAGCCGCAGACCAAGACGCTGCGCGAGGGTGTTGATATTCTGGTTGCGACGCCAGGAAGGCTGCTGGATCACGTGCAGCAGAAAAGTGTCGCCCTGGGTCAGGTTGAAATCCTGGTCATGGATGAAGCAGACCGCATGCTCGACATGGGCTTCCTCCCCGACATACGACGCATCCTCGCGTTGTTGCCGACCCAGCGTCAGAGCCTGCTGTTTTCGGCCACGTTCTCCGAAGAAATCAAGAAGCTCGCCAACCAGATGCTGCACAGCCCGATGCTGATCGAGGTCGCGCGGCGCAATGCGCCGGCGGATCTGGTCAAGCACCAGGTCTACGAGACGCCGGCATTGCGTAAACGCGCGGTGCTGGCCAATCTGATCCGTTCTCGCGACATGAAACAGGTGCTCGTGTTCCTGCGCATGAAACGCGACTGCAACAAGCTTGCGCGCGAACTGCTGCGCGACGGCATCAACGCCACAGCGATTCACAGCGACCGCACCCAGGCGGAGCGTGAACAGGCTCTGGCTGATTTCAAGGAAGGCCGTTCGACCGTACTGGTAGCGACCGACATTGCCGCCCGCGGCATTGATATTGAAGAACTGCCGTACGTCATTAATTACGAACTGCCCTACACGCCCGAAGACTATGTGCATCGCATCGGTCGCACCGGTCGAGCCGGCATGCCCGGTGAAGCCATTTCATTGGTTTGTCCCGACGAAATGCGCCTGCTCGCAGACATCGAAAAACTGCTCAAACGCGCAATCCCGCGCCAGTCCGTCGAAGAAGGCGCTGCTGATCGCGAAGCCGAACGTGAGTATGAACGCAGCCAGGAACGTCGGCCGCGGCGTGAAGAGCGCAATGCGGAACCTCGAATTGCAGCACCTGCTCCTGCCATGGCTGCCGCACCCTCACCTGTTGCAGCCCACAAGCCTAGGCCGCAATTGGCCGCCGATGGTTTTGATTTCAGCAAACCCTACGAACCCGCGTCCAACCCGTCAGCTGCGACAAACGCGTCCCCGGTGCCACAGCGTCAGCGACTCAACCGTCCGCAAGCCGCGCTCCTCGGCGGATCCGTTTCCAGAGACAAGAAGTAATCAGCCCCCCCCTCGGCACCCTCCTCCGGCGCCTGTTTTTACCATTTCATCTTGTTCATTTCTTGCTTCTTCCGCGGCTTCGCGAGAATTAGCACCACCCTGCAGATTCAGCAACTGACTCCGGCCGCTTTCACCACAGCTATAATCGCCGCTCATTCCCGGAACAAGGTGTAAGCATGGCTGATGCACGTTTGATCACTCCCGCAGCGTTGCAGGCGGCATTGCATGATGGCGGCGAAATGGCGCTGCTGGACGTTCGTGAAGATGGCGAGTTCGGCGAAGATCATCTGCTGTTTGCGACACCATTGCCTTACAGCCGGCTGGAACTGGGCATCCTGTCCCTAGTGCCGCGAAAAAGCGTGCGTATCGTATTGTGTGACGACGGCCGTTCCGGCATCGCACGACGCGCGGCCCATCGGCTTGCCGCGCTGGGCTACACCGATCTTTTTCTGCTTGAGGGCGGCATTCTCGGCTGGAAAGCCGCGGGCTATGTACTGTTCAAGGGTGTCAATGTGCCAAGCAAGCTGTTCGGTGAAATGGTCGAACACGCTTACAACACGCCGCGCATCACTGCACAGGATCTGGTGAACATGCGCGAGTCCGGAGAGGACTTTGCGCTGTTTGACGGCCGCCCCGTGCACGAACATCACAAAATGACAATTCCCGGCAGCACCTGCTGTCCCAATGCGGAGTTGCCATACCGCATCGCCAGCATGGTTAAGAATTCCAGGACCAAAATCATCGTTAACTGCGCCGGACGTACCCGCTCGATTCTCGGCGCGCAGACACTGATCAACTTCGGTATACCGAACCCGGTCTATGCTCTGGAGAACGGCACCCAGGGCTGGTATTTGTCCGACCTGCAGCTGGAATACGGATCGCCGCTTCAATATCCGGACACCGTCGATGCCGCGCAGCTCCCGGCGCAGCAGGAAGCGGCGCGTGCGCTGATAAAACGTTTCAATATCCACGTTGCAGGCGCAGCGGAAGTCGCGCAGTGGCTGAAAGAAGCGGGTCGCACCACGTATCTCTGCGACGTGCGCACGCCGGAAGAATTTGCAACTGGCAGCATCGCTGGCGCTCAACACACGCCGGGCGGACAACTGATACAGGCCACCGATCAGTGGGTCGGCGTGCGTAACGCCCGCATCGTGCTGATTGACGGTGGTGACATGGTGCGCGCACCGGTCGTAGCCAGCTGGCTGCTGCAACTGGGCTGTGACGCCTGCGTGCTCGATGGCGGGGTCAAGGCGAAACTCGAAGGCATGAAACCTGTCGCCCCGGCCTTGCCCTCTTTGGCAACCATCAGCGCAAATGAACTGAAACAATTGGTCGAAGATAAAGCCTGCACGGTGTTTGATGTCGGCCCGAGCATGAATTACCGCAAATCTCATGTGCCTGGCAGTCGCTGGAGCATTCGTACACGCATCGCTACAGACGCCAAAGCAGCAAAGTTGCCGGTTGTTCTGGTCGCCGCCGACGCCGAGGTTGCGCAGTTGTCGGCAACCGAGCTGGCCGATGACGGCATCAAGGATGTCCGCGTGCTTGAAGGCGGTATCACCGGATGGATCCAGGCCGGACATTCCACTGATTCATCAATCGACAGTCCTGAAGACCGCGAATGCATCGACTACCTGTTCTTTGTGCATGACCGCCATGCCGGCAACCGGGAGGCGATGAAGCAATATCTCGCCTGGGAAACCGGGCTGATGGCGCAACTCGGCGAGCAGGACAAATCCGTGTTCCGGCTTCCAACGCAATAACTCGTCGCAGATGACGATCTGGGTTGATGCCGATGCCTGCCCCGGCGTCATCAAGGACATACTCTATCGGGCTGCACAGCGGGCTTCGCTCCAGCTTACGCTGGTTGCCAATCGAGCGTTGCAGGTACCGCGCTCGCCGTGGATCAGCATGGTGCAGGTACCCCGCGGCTTTGATGTCGCTGACAACCATATCGTTGAGATGGCCGCCGCCGGTGATCTGGTCATCACTGCCGATATCCCGCTGGCTGCCGCCGTTGTCGGCAAAGGCGCCAGCGCGCTGAATCCGCGCGGCGAGCTGTACACCAAAGACAATGTGCAGGGCCTGCTCGACATGCGCAATTTCATGGACACACTGCGCAGCAGCGGCGTCGAGACCGGCGGGCCGCCGGCCTTGACCAGCAATGACCGTCAAACTTTTGCCGCCCAGCTGGAACGCTGGATGGCGCGGCATTCCAGTTCCGGATCAACGTAAATAGTTATTTAAGACAATTACTTACAATAATCCGGTTACTGGGCCTTGCGCAGTCCCAAGGTGCTGACCAGGCTTTCAACATCGCTCGCATATTCAGCCACTTCGACAACCGTTTTTGCGGCGTCAAGATAATTCCACGCCCACAGATTTTCCTCTAGATCCTTTTTCCACTCGTCCTGCGCCGCAAGTTGCGCGTAACGGTTTTCCCAGAACTTTACCGCACCGGCATCGGTTCCCCTGGGCGCCATCACCGCGCGGAAATTGGTCATTGTGCCGCGGATGCCCAGCTCGCCCCACGTTGGCACGGTCGCCAGCGCCCCGCCCAGACGTTTAGGTGATGACACGGCAATGGTCCGCATCTGTCCATTGCGGATATACGGCACCGTAGTGGATACCGCCGTCGAAATGGCTTCGACATGCCCGCCCAGCAGTGCGGTCACCGATTCACCGCTGCCCTTGAAAGCCACAAACCGCACGCGGCGCGGGTCAATGCCGGCCCGCTGCAACATCAGCGCTGCAGACAGATGATTGGCGCCGCCGATCGAGGTGGAAACACCGATTACTGCAGATGCCGGATCCTTCTGCAAGCGCGCGATCAAGTCACGCCCGGTATTCATCGGAGAATCTGCGCGCACCGACAAAGCGAAATATTCATCGAACAAAGTTGCGATCCAGGTGAAGTCACCATGCGCATACGGACTCAGCCCGAGCGAACGGCTGATCAAAACGTTGAGGTTGCCGATCATCTGGTAATGTCCGTTGCCGGCATGCTGATTGAGATAGGTCCAGGCAATGACATTGCCGCCACCGGGCTTGTTCATGATGGTCAGCGGACCTTCGTAAATGCGCTGCGACTGCCACAGTCGCTGGATCAGGCGCGCGGTTTTGTCCGGCGCGGCACCGGGAGCTGTTCCAACAATAATTTCGACATTGCGTTCAGGTTTCCATGCACTTGGCTGTGCAAAGACACTCGAAGTAAACAGCAGCACTAAAAATAATCCTCCAGCCCGCATCATTTTCAACATCTGCATCTGGCCTCCTCAGGCATCGGTAAAGACACACTCCAGTGCCGGCAGTTTAGCGCAAAGTTTCGCGGCGAAGCCCGGCATCGCGCCGCAACAGGGCCGGTGTTAGGATTGCGCCTTTTGCAGACCATCATGACCCGCAAAACGCACATCGACGAAACCGCGGCCAGAGCCGCATTCGAAAACGCACTGGCCACCTACGAGCAGGATTTCGGCAAGTTTTTTCTGGCCCGTCTGTTTGGTCTGGAACTGGCATACACGAACGAAGAATGCATCATCACTTTCGACCTCAAAGATTTCATGTTCAATCCGCAGGGCGGCCTGCATGGCGGCATCTCGGCATTTGTGCTCGACATTTCGATGGGCCATCTGCTGCGCCAGAGCAGCGGCCCCGGCACCACCATCGAAATGAAAGTGCAGTACCTCAAAGCTGCCCGCTCCGGGCGCCTCACCTGCACCGCGCGTTTCATCCGTCACGGCGGCAGCATCTCCTTCCTGCGTTCGGAACTGGTCGATGAACACGGCGAAATGATCGCTTACGCGACATCAACCTGGAAGTCGCTGAAACAGCACGCCCATCCCGCGGCCAAAGCCGGCTGAAACCATGCCGCTGCGGGTTGTGCTGGATACCAATGTCTGGCTCGACTGGCTGGTGTTCAACGATGCCGGGCTGGCGCCGTTGCAGGCTCTCGTTGATGCCGGCAAAGCCGAAATCATCATTGACGCCGAATGCGATGCCGAACTGGTACGCGTGCTCAACTACCCATTGCAGAAATGGACTCTCAATGCAGACGCGCAAGCCGCCTGCATCCGGCAGTTTCGCAGCATTGCACGCAATGTCAGCACGACGCCGCCCGCCGGGTTGCCGGCGTGCCGGGATCCCGACGACCAGAAGTTTCTTCTACTTGCCGCGGGGGCGCAGGCCTGGTGTCTGATCACCAAGGATCGGGCATTGCTCAAGCTCGCCAAATCCCGTTATCGCTTGCCGTTCCATATCGTGACTCCTGCGGATTTTCCCGCATTGCAAAGCGTAGAATCCGTTCAATAAAACGCAGCAAGCGCCAGCGGAGGAGCTGATCAATGGAAGTGATGCCGGTGGGACCCGGATTCGCCGCAGAAATACGCGGCGCGGGCATGTCAGAAGTCGCTGCCGATGATGCGATCTACGCCGCTGTTCGAGCGGCGTTCGAAGAACATTCGGTGCTGGTGTTCCGCAGGCAGCCGATTACCGACGAACTGCAGGTCGCTTTTTCTCGCCGCTTCGGCCCGCTGGAAATCGCCAAGGCCGCCTCGCGCGGTGAAGGCACATCGTTCAGCATACTCACCAATATCGAGCCCGACGGAACTCTGGTGCCGCCGGATCACAAGGAAGCCCTGCGCGCCCGCGCCAACCAGCTGTGGCACACCGACAGTTGTTTCAAAATTCCACCGGCCCTGGCCTCCGTGTTGTCAGCGCGTATCGTCGCCACCACTGGCGGGGAAACCGAATTCGTATCCATGCGCCGGGCCTGGCAAAACCTGGAGTCCGGCCTGCGCACCAGGCTCGACAACGCCTATGCTTGGCATGACTACGCCCACTCGCGCGGCAAAATCGCGCCGCACCTCGCTTCAGAACGTGAGCGCTCCACCATGCCGCCGGTGGCTTGGCGCATGCGCTGGCGTAACCCGGTGAATGGCTGCGATGCCCTCTACATCGCCTCGCACACCTGCGGCATCGACGGCATGGCTGAGAATGAGGCACTCCAGCTCATCGATGAACTGACCGCACTGGCAACGCGACCGGAATGCATCTACCAGCATCGCTGGCAGGCGGGTGATGTGGTGATGTGGGATAACCGCGCCACCATGCACCGCGGTCGCCCCTGGCCTGAAGATCAGCCGCGCAACATGATGCGTACGACCATCACGGCCACGGATGCCGATGGACTCGCGGGCATGTGGCCGCAGCGCACCGCGGCCTGAATCAGCGGCTCTGAATTAACCCAGGGCCAACATAAAAAACGCCGCCCGAGGGCGGCGTTTTCATGGCATCACCTGAGATTAGTTGATCTCGGCACCACTGGCCTTGACCACCTTGGCCCATTTGTCGGATTCAACTTTCAGGAAGTCAAAGAATTTCTCCGGCGTATCCTGCCACGCTGCTTCCTGGCCGACCGCCTGCAGGCTCTTGCCCATTTCAGGCGTCTTCAGCACTTTCAGCAGTTCGCCGTGCAGCTTCATTTGAATGTCGCGCGGCAGCCCTTTCGGACCCGATACGCCAAACCAGGCCACCATTTCGTAACCCTTGACGCCGGCTTCGGCGATAGTCGGCACATTGGGCAATTCGGGGGAACGTTTGCCGCCGGTCACACCCAACGCACGCAGCTTGCCGGTTTTGATGTGCGGCAGCATGCCGGCGATGCCAGGAAATGCCAGCTGTACCTGACCGCCCAGCAAATCGGCCGTCACCGGACCGCTGCCACGGTAAGGAATGTGCGTGATATTGATGCCGGCCATGCTGGCAAACAATGCCCCGGTCAGATGTTGCGTGCTGCCATTGCCCGACGACGCATAATCGATCTGACCCGGTCTCGCTTTGGCGAGAGCAATCAGTTCTTTCACGGTTTTTGCCGGTAATGACGGATGTACCACCATCACATTGGGCGCACTGGTGATCTGCGTCACCGGAGTGAAATCGTTAAGCGAGTCGTAGGGAAGTTTTTTGTGCAGGGCAGCGCTGACAAAATGCGTATTGCTGATCATGAAAACGGTATAACCATCGGGTGCTGCTTTGGATGCAGTATCGGCACCGATCGTCGATCCGGCACCGGGCCGGTTGTCCACCAGTACCTGCTGTTTGATGGCTTCGCTGAGCTTATTCGTCACGATACGGCCCGGCACATCGGCGGCGCCGCCGGCTGAAAACGGGATGATCATACGGATCGGTTTGGTGGGGTAACCCTGGGCAGCGAGCGGCAGAGCCAGGGTCGCCGCAATAAAACCGAATCCTATCCTCGAAAAATTATAAGTTATTGATTTCATTTAGTTTTCTCCATTAATTCGGAACTGAGTAGAACGCCGATAATGATACCACTGACTTCTAAGAGTCCCTGCAGGGCCTTTGGTTTCATCCAGTTGCAGACATCACGTCCACGACAAGCCATCCGTGACGGCCTTTGCCTGCTATGCCAGCTGCGTCGTGCTTCATAATGGGCTTGCCATGCTGAGTCTGTCCCATCTTCATAAAACCTATTCCGGTCCAGCCCAACGCGCCATCCTGCAGGACGTCAGTCTTGAACTGGTCCCCGGCGATTTCATCGCCATCGTTGGCGATTCCGGCTGCGGCAAATCAACCCTGTTGAACCTTATTGCCGGTCTGGATCTGCCCGACTCCGGCAGCGTCCGGTTGCAGAATCGCGAAATTACCGCGCTCGACGACAATACCCGCACTCGCATACGCCGCCGCGACATCGGTTTCGTATTTCAGGCTTTTCTGCTGCTGCCCTACCTGACAGTCCTCGACAATGCAGCGTTGACACTCAAATTGAACGGTATCACCCATCGTGAAGCGCAGCACAAGGCTCAAGCGGCGCTGTCCGCGGTGGGACTGTCTGAACTCATTCACCGTTTCCCCGGCACATTGTCAGGCGGCGAATCCCAGCGTGTTGCGGTGGCGCGCGCCCTCGCCCACGAACCTAAACTGGTATTGGCGGATGAACCTACTGGGAACCTCGATACCGAAAGTGCCGATGTTGTTTTGCAGTTGTTGCGTGATCGCGTGAAAGCGCAGCGCAGCATCGGTATTCTGGTCACCCACTCCAGCGACGCTGCCGCAACGGCTGATCGGATCTACCGGCTGCATCGCGGCACACTGCACGCGGCATGAACACCGCGGTTTGGCGCGCGCTGATCAGCGGTCCGCTGTTTGCCGCGCCCGGCCGCTCGTTGCTGGCCGTGGCTGCTATCGCCATTGGTGTGGCGCTGGGTCTCGCGGTTCACCTGATCAATGCCAGCGCTGCCAGCGAGTTTGAACGCGCTGCGCGGCAGCTTGCCGGCGAAGCCGATCTTGTCGTTCGTGGCGGCCGCGCCGGATTTAAGGAACAGCTCTATCCCTTGATCGCAAAAATGCCGGGCGTGGCAACAGCGAGTCCGGTAGTTGAACTGGAAGCCTCGCTGCACGGTCGACGCGAAACTCTCAAAATCATCGGCATCGACGCACTGCAGGCTTATGCCATCCAGCCGCAACTTGCAGCAACAGATAATGGTGCGCGTAATGCATTGTTTGATGCCGACGCCATCCGGCTCACCGCCAGCGCAGCTCGGGAACTCAATGCCGGCATCAATGACATGGTTACATTCAAAGTGGGCACGCAACCACTCCCGTTGCGAGTCGTCGAAATCCTGCCCGACAGCAGCTACCGTCAACGCCTCGGGCTGATGGACATCGCCGCCGTTCAATGGCGGTTCGAGCGCACGGGCATGCTCAGTCGCATCGATCTGCGCTTGGCCAAAGGAACGGATCCGCATGCATTCCGGCAGAACCTGCAGGCGCTGCTGCCACCCGGGGTACACGCCGTCACCCCGCAGACCGATAGCGAGCGCGGCCTTGCCATCACCCGCGCCTACCGTCTGAATCTGGACATGCTGGCGTTGATCGCGCTGTTCACGGGCACGTTCATGGTGTTTTCATCCCAGGTACTTGCTTTATTGCGACGTCGCACGCATATCGCTTTATTGCGTGCTCTCGGCGTGACCCGAAGCGCCGTGCTGGGCTGGCTGATCGTCGAAGGCGCACTGCTGGGCGGCATCGGCAGTCTCATCGGACTGGCCGGCGGTTACCTGCTGGCGGGGCAGGCCATGACTTTTGCCGGTGCCGATCTCGGCGCCGATTACTTTCGCAACCTCCATGCCGAATTGACCGTGGAGCCACTGACACTGCTCGCCTTTCTCGGACTGGGCATGACTTTCGCCATTATCGGCGCTGCGCTGCCGGCATGGGATGCCGCGCGACGGCAACCGGCCAGCGAATTACACGCGCGTGACGACAACGACGCGCTGCATCGCCCGCTGTGGATTGGCGCGGGACTGGCGGCGATGATCGCCGGTGCCGTACTGGCCTTGTTGCCACCAATGGGAGGTCTGCCCATCGCCGGCTATGGTGCGGTGGCATTGCTGCTGATCGGCGCGGTGTTGTTGATGCCCGCTCTGACAGGACTTATGCTGTCACCCGCTCCGTTGCCCTCATCTACCGCATTGGCGCTGGGCCTGGCACAGTTGAAAGCCACACCGCGCCACGTCGCCATCAGTGTCGCTGCCATCCTGGTGAGTTTCAGCCTGGTCGTCGCCATGCTGATCATGGTGCTGTCATTCCGCCTGTCACTGGGGCAATGGCTGGACCAGGTGCTTCCTGCGGATCTCTACGTGCGGGCCGCTGTCTCGGGAGAAACGGCGACACTCTCCGCAGCGGAACAACTGCGCATCGCACAAAGCGCCGGCGTCGCATCCATTTCATTTTCCCGTTTTCAGAGCCTGCTCATCAAGGCCGACCAGACGCCGTTGACGCTGATTGCCCGGGACCTGCCCGTTGAAGACGTGCATAACTCGTTGCCGCTGGTCAATGCGCCGCTCACCATAGCCCCCGGAGCGCCCCCTGCGGCATGGATCAGTGAAATCGCTGCAGCTTTGTTCGAATGGGAAACCGGACAGGTCATCGCGCTGCCGCTCGGTGGCGCAGAGCATCCATTCACAGTGGCCGGCATCTGGCGCGATTATTCACGCCAGAATGGCGCTGTCCTCATTGATCGCCGGGTGTACCGGAAACTGACCGACGACCATTCGGCAAACGACGCCGCCATCCGCCTCACCGCCGGCGCCACACCATCGGAGGCTGAGCGATCACTGCGCGCGGCCTTGCCCTCCGCTGCCACCATTGAAATCGCCAGCGCCGCCGACATCCGCAAAATTTCCCTGGGTATTTTCGACCGCACCTTTGCCATTACCTGGGCTCTTGAGTTGGCCGCGCTGGTTGTTGGCCTGTTCGGCGTCAGCGTCGCATTCAGCGTACAGGCGTTGGCACGTCGTCGCGAGTTCGGCGTGCTGCGCCACCTCGGCATGACCCGCGGCCAGATTTCAGCCATGCTCGCCGGCGAAGGCGCGCTGACGGCGGGCGTGGGCGCGTTGTGCGGACTGGCGGTCGGCACCGTCATCGGCATCGTGCTGATCCATGTCATCAATCGTCAGTCGTTTCACTGGAGCATGGAATTGCACATGCCCTGGCCGCAACTGCTGCTGCTATTTGTCGTGACTGCAATCTGCGCTGCGGCAACAGCGGTATTCAGCGCGCGCAGCGTGATGCGCGCTGACAGTATTGCTGCCGTGCGCGAGGACTGGTGATGCGTTACGTGTCAAGACGGCGCCTGCTTCTCGCCGCGATCGCGGGCTGTTGTGGAATCAGTGGCCCGCCGGTGGTCAAAGCAGCGCCAGAGCGTTCCGGCATTGCCGATCCCCGCCGTATATTGCAGTTCCCGCGCGATCATGGCAGTCATCCGGCATTCCGTATCGAGTGGTGGTACCTCACCGGCTGGCTGCAGGACCGTGCCGCCCGCGACATTGGATTCCAGATCACGTTTTTCCGCGCCAGACCGCAACTGCGTCCGGGCAATCCGAGCGCTTTTACCCCTGAACACATCATCATTGCCCACGCTGCGATCGCCGACCCAGTGCAGGGCCGATTGATACACAGCCAAAAGGCGGCGCGCGCGGTGTTTGATCTCGCCGGTGCTGCCACCGACAACACCGGGGTATGGCTGGACGAATGGCATCTGACCCGCCACGGTAACACTTACACGGCGAAAATCACCGCCTCCGAGCTTGCGCTGGAAATGAAATTTGCAGCATCGCAACCGTTGCTGCTGCAGGGCGTCAATGGTTACAGTCGCAAAGGCGCCGCCGCGGAGGCTGCGAGCCATTACTACAGCATCCCGCATCTGCAGGTCAGCGGTACCCTTCGCGACAGCGGTCAACCGCGCACCGTCAGTGGCAAAGCCTGGCTCGACCATGAGTGGTCATCCTCCTATCTGCCTGCAAACGCTGCAGGCTGGGACTGGATCGGCATCAACCTCGACGATGGTGGCGCATTGATGGCTTTCCGCATGCGTCAAGGCGATACCGGGCAGCCGTTATGGTCGTCGGCAACCCTGCGCGATGCCGCCGGAACAAGCCGTACTTACGCGGCAGATACAGTGCGTTTTACTGCTTTGCGCACATGGCAGTCGCCGCGAACCGGAACCCGGTATCCGGTGGCTTTTCGCGTGCAGATCGGCGCGCTGGAGATTGAACTTGAACCGCTGATGGACGATCAGGAGAACGACACACGCCAGACGACCGGGGCTGTTTACTGGGAAGGTGCGGTGCGGGTTTCCAGCAGAGGACGTCCCATCGGCCGTGGTTATCTCGAGCTCACCGGATACGGACGCCCGCTGGCACTTTGATCACGCCGGAAGTTCGTAGCGGTCTTCGCGAAACAACGTCAGACAGGCATCTGCAGTCTCGGTATCGTATTGAATGCCGTTACCCCGTTCAATTTCGTTCAGTGCCGCATCCAGGCCCAATCCTGCACGGTATGGCCGGTGCGCCGACATTGCTTCGATGGTATCGGCTACGGCCATGATCCGGGCTTCAAGCACGATCTGATCTCCGGCCAAACCCTGCGGATAACCAGAACCGTCCATGCGCTCATGATGCTGAAGCACGGCATCGGCGATCGGCCAGGGGTATTCCACCGTTTTCAGAATGTCGTAACCCTTCTGCGAATGCTCGCGGATCAGATCCATTTCACTGCGAGACAGTCGTCCGGGTTTGGACAATATCTCGGCGGGGATGCCGATTTTCCCGATGTCGTGCACCTGTCCGATGATGCGCAGGCCGTCGATATGGCGGCCGTCGAGCTGCATCTTGCGGCCGATCGCTGCCGCAATTTCGCCCACTCGCCGCTCGTGGCCGGCGGTATAGGGGTCGCGCATTTCGACCATCGATGATGCGACTTGCACCGTGCCCAATACCGCAAGTTCCAGCTTCGAAACATAGTCTTTGAGTTCGTTGGCGCTTTTCTGGCGATCCGACAGATCCTCGATCAGACCAACCAGCGCCGGCCGCCCCTGATAGCTTGAAACAGTGCCATCAACGGAAACATCGAATTCTGTGCCGTCTCGCCGCAGCGCGACGAACTCGAGACGCGTGCGATGGCACTCGCCAGCCAGTCTCCGGGTCATGTTCTCGATGACCTGATCACGCGAGGACAGCGCGACCAGATTCTCCACCCTGAGCCCCATGACCTCTGACTCTTTCGGATACCCAAACATGCCGGCCAGCCGCGAATTGACGAAAACCAGTTCGCCATCCTGAATGATGTACACGCCGGCAATCGACTGCTGCATCAGTGACGAGAATCGGCGCTCGGATTCAGCAAGCGCATCTTTGGCCCGGCGATGATCAGTGACATCGCGACAGGCGCAGTGCACTACCGCGCTGCCGCCGAGGTAGGAGACCGCGACGGCCACTTCCACTTCCTGCGATGAACCGTCCTTGCGGCGGTAGGTGGTGTGAACGATTTTGCGCTGGTCGGTCAGTTCGGTCAGATCATTATGCAAGCGCACGGGATCAAACTCCGCATCCCAATTCCGGACATTGCAATTTTCGAGTTCATCGCGGGTGTAGCCGAGCATTTCGCAGAACGCCCGATTGACGTGCAGGACCTTGCCCTGCAGGTCTACGACATAAATACCGTCGTTGGCATTTTCGATCGAGAGCCAGTGCAGCAGTGTGTCGTCATCATTAGCCATATTCAGCGGGTTCCGCCACAGGCCCTGTTGACACGCGGAACACGCGGCGGTGCTTCAACGCCGCCGGCCACGGTTTCAACATATCCCCTGTCTGCGAACACTTTTGCGTCCATTTTTATCTGTTAAAACAGGGACATATTTACCGAAGTTCAGACTAAAGCCAAACTTAACAAAATGGCAAGTTTAGCTCTTATATATCAATTAAATCAGCAGGTTACTTGCGCTTTCGCCACCCCGTGGCGTGGAACAGACCTGGACATGGAAAAGCCCCGCCGAAGCGGGGCTTGGGTGTGACCGGTTTCCCGGCACGGCGCCGCCAGAGCGGCGTCCTTGGGTGAATGGCATCACACCACTCTGGAGCTGCGCCCATTGCAGTTGCAACTGCAATTCTGACAGGCGATATCCGGACGATCGCCCGGAATTTCGCACGCTAAGGAACTGGTACCTGCTCCTCAGTGCTGCGCGACTCTGCCGACATTTTTACGCCTGCCACCATGCATTTGCAAATGCGTTTTTTCAGACCCGTGGCATGATTTATGACTTCGCTGAAAAACAACCGGTTACGACAAAGACATGCGAAACCGCTCAAGCCGCAGCAGCCGATGCCTGCAGCTTCTCGAAGGTCATCACGCCTTTTTTCGCATCAACGCGGATCACATCTTTGGGGCCAAAACGGCCTTCAAGGATCTGCTTGGCCAGCGGATTTTCCAGTTGTGACTGGATCGCCCGCTTCAGCGGGCGCGCGCCATAGATCGGATCAAACCCTGCCGCCGCGATTTCACTGAGTGCAGCATCACCGACTTCGAGCTTCATTTCCATCTGCGCGAGTCGCTTCTCGAGGTAGCCGAGCTGAATACGCGCGATGGACTTGATGTTTTTCTCATCAAGCGCATGGAACACCACGATCTCATCGATGCGGTTGATGAACTCCGGCCGGAACTGGGTTTTCACTTCACCCAGCACCGCGAGTTTGATCACCTGATAATCGTCACCCTGCATCGCCTGGATCATCTGCGAGCCGAGGTTGGATGTCATCACGATCACCGTGTTCTTGAAATCCACTGTGCGCCC
The DNA here is from genome assembly GCA_022841375.1 of Burkholderiales bacterium. Classification (GTDB taxonomy): domain Bacteria; phylum Pseudomonadota; class Gammaproteobacteria; order Burkholderiales; family SG8-41. Next base: position 24,623 of record JALHRQ010000018.1, on the reverse strand, counting down.
CTGCCCGTCGGTCATGCGACCGTCATCAAGCACCTGCAGCAACACGTTGAATACATCAGGATGCGCCTTCTCGACTTCATCGAGCAGGATCACCGAATACGGCTTGCGCCGCACTGCTTCCGTCAAATAGCCACCCTCTTCATAGCCGACATATCCTGGCGGCGCACCGATCAGACGGGCGACCGAATGCTTTTCCATGAATTCCGACATGTCGATGCGGATCAGATGATCTTCAGAGTCGAACATGAACCCGGCCAGTGCCTTGCACAGCTCGGTTTTACCGACGCCCGTCGGCCCGAGAAACAGGAACGAACCGTAGGGCCGCTTCGGATCGCCCAAACCAGCTCGTGAACGACGGATCGCATCCGATACCAGACGCACCGCTTCGTCCTGGCCCACCACGCGATCGTGCAGCCGTTCTTCCATTTTCAGCAATTTTTCGCGCTCACCCTGCATCATTTTCGACACCGGGATGCCGGTAGCCCGCGACACCACCTCGGCGATTTCCTCAGTGCCGACATGGGTGCGCAGCAGACGGTGTTTGGCTGGCGCAGCGTTTGCAGTCTCCGCCTGCTTCAGCTGCGCCTCCAGCTGCGGCAGCTTGCCGTATTGCAGCTCGGCGACTTTATCGAGCTTGCCGGCGCGCTGCAGCTTGACGATGTCGGCGCGGATGCGGTCGATCTCTTCCTTGATATGCGCGCTGCCCTGGACCTGGGCTTTTTCGGCTTTCCAGATTTCCTCAAGATCGGCAGATTCACGCGACAACAGCTTGATCTCATCTTCGAGCAGCGCCAGTCGTTTTTTCGAAGCCTCGTCTTTTTCCTTCTTGATCGCTTCGCGCTCGATCTTGAGCTGGATCAGACGGCGGTCGAGCTTGTCCATCGATTCCGGTTTGGAATCGATTTCCATCTTGATGCGCGAGGCTGCCTCATCGATCAGGTCGATGGCTTTGTCCGGAAGAAAACGGTCAGTGATGTAGCGGTGCGACAGCTCCGCAGCCGCGACGATTGCCGGGTCGGTGATCTCGACGCCATGGTGCAGTTCGTATTTCTCCTGCAGCCCGCGCAGGATGGCGATGGTTGCCTCTACGGAAGGCTCGTCCACCAGCACCTTCTGGAAACGGCGCTCCAGCGCGGCGTCTTTTTCGATGTATTTGCGATATTCGTCAAGCGTCGTTGCGCCGACGCAGTGCAGTTCGCCGCGCGCCAGCGCCGGCTTCAGCATATTGCCGGCATCCATCGCGCCTTCGGCCTTGCCCGCCCCTACCATGGTGTGCAGTTCGTCGATGAAGACAATGGTCTGCCCGGCATCCTGCGAGATTTCCTTGAGCACGGACTTCAGCCGTTCTTCGAATTCGCCGCGGTATTTGGCGCCTGCCAGCAATGCCGCCATGTCCAGCGACAGCACGCGCTTGTTTTTCAGCGTCTCCGGCACTTCGCCATTGATGATGCGCTGGGCCAAACCCTCGACGATCGCGGTCTTGCCGACACCCGGCTCGCCGATCAGCACCGGGTTGTTCTTGGTGCGGCGCTGCAGGATCTGGATTACGCGACGGATTTCGTCATCGCGGCCAATCACTGGATCGAGCTTGCCGGCACGTGCCCGTTCGGTCAGATCCATGGTGTATTTTTTCAGTGCTTCACGACTGCCTTCAGCCTCCGCGTTACTGACGGTTTCACCGCCGCGCAGCCCTTCGACTGCTTTTTCTATGTGCGCGCGATCGCCGCCAAACTGTTTCAGCAGCCGTCCTGTTTCCCCCTTGTCCTGAGTCAGCGCGAGCAGGAACAGTTCCGATGCGATGTACTGATCGCCGAGTTTCTGTGCTTCCTTATCGGTGACATTGAGCAGATTGCCGAGATCGCGGGAGAGGGTCACCTCGCCGCCGGTGCCCTCGACCTTGGGCAGCCGCTCCAGCGCGGTCTTCAGCGCGCCGCGCAGACCCGTCACATTGACGCCGGCGCGTTGCAGCAGAGATGCCGTGCCGCCATCTTCCTGATTGATCAACGCCAGCAGCAGATGCTGGGGTTCGATGTAAGCATGATCGCCGCCAACCGCCGCACTTTGCGCGTCAGCGAAGGCCTGTTGAAACTTGGTGGTGAATTTGTCGAAGCGCATGGCAGCCCCGTGCTAAAAGTTGCGATGCACAAGAGATGGGGCCTCGGCAGCCCGATTTCAATACTGGGAGAAGGGACACTCCGGGAAATTAATAAATTATCAATAAAAACAAATACTTATGGTTACACCGCGACAGACCCCGGTGGCTGCCTGTTGATGGCTCCGCTACGCCGGTAACCGACTTCCGGATACGGATAGAGCATGTTCAGGGCAATGCTCTGATCGGCACTTTGCACAATGCGTACATGCTCGCGCTTGAGTTCCCGCGCATGGCGACAGCCGCAGGCATGCGCAATCATGTCGATTTCCTTGTTCATGCTGTTGCAGTAATTGGCGACGCGCAGATACTTTTCCGCAACGACCAGGCCGCGCTGCAACCTTTTGTTGTGGGTCGTAACGCCGGCAGGACAGGTGTTCTGGTGACAGCGCAGGGCCTGGATGCAACCCAGTGCAAACATGAAACCACGGGCAGAGTTGATAAAATCGGCACCCATGCACAAGGCCCAGGCCGCTTTCGCGGACGTCACCAGCTTGCCGGCGGCAATCACCCGCACGCGGCCGCGCAGATCCGACTGGATCAGCGCATCCACGACCCGTGGCAACGCTTCTGCAATCGGCAGCGACATGTGATCCATCAGCGTCTGCGGCGCGGCTCCGCTGCCGCCTTCGCCGCCGTCGATGGCGATGAAGTCCGGTGCGAATTCGGCACCCCGGCGCAGAATGGCGTCACACAGATCATTCATGAATGACCAGCCGCCGATGGCTGTTTTAACACCGACCGGACGACCGGTCAGGTTGCGGATGTAAGCGATTTTATCGAGCAGGTCGTCGACATTGGCAATGTCGTAATGACGATTCGGACTGATCGAATCCTCCCCTTCAGGTATGCCGCGGATACGGGCGATTTCCGCGGTGACCTTTGCGCCGGGAAGCACACCGCCCTTACCCGGCTTGGCGCCCTGGGAGAGCTTGATTTCGAAAGCTTTGACGTGTTTTGCCAGTTCTTTGGCTTTTTTCGCGGAGAAGCTGCCGTCGAGTTCGCGAATGCCGTATTTGGCGGTACCGATCTGCATGATGACATCACAGCCGCCGGACAGATGGTGCGGCGACAGACCACCCTCGCCGGTGTCCATCCAGCAGCCGGCAGAGGCGGCACCGCGTGACAGGGCTTCAACTGCAGGTTGCGAGATGGCGCCGAAACTCATGCCGCTGACATTGACGATGGATTTGGCCTCAAAGGGCTGCGCACAATAACCGTCGCCGATCAGGATCGAAGGCGTGGGCAACTTGTCTTCTTCCAGCACCGGATAAGGATGGTTTACAAAAATGATCGAACCCGGCGAACTCAGATCATTGGTCGAACCGAAACCGATGATGCCGCCTTCGTTTTTGGCACTCTTGTAAACCCAGCCGCGGGTTGCACGGTTGAACGGCATTTCCTCACGGTCGTTGGCGAAAAAATACTGGCGGAAATATTCGCCGAGGTCCTCAAAAAAGAAACGCAAGCGCCCGATCACCGGGTAATTGCGCAGTACAGTATGTTTTTTCTGGGTGACGTCATGGATGATCAGAAAGATCAGCCCGCCGATCATCAGAAACCCGAGCACCGTACCCAAGCCGTAAGACACCACGCTGAAGACGTCGCTCATACGCACTCCCCCGGACAGTCGGTTAAAATTATCATTGCACTATAGCAGTTTGCCGTAACCCGTAAATGCGGCAAATTCGTATCGCACCATGCCCGTATAAAAAACCATCACACCCCTGCAAACGGGCCGTAAAACGCTTCAATACACCATCTAACTGCTATCAACCTCAGCATGGATCTGAAAACCGAAATTGAACGCAATGTCAGCGCAGCGCTTGCCGAAGATGTTGGTAACGGCGACCTGACAGCACAGCTCACCCCGGACCGGAAAGCCCGGGCTTATGTGGTCTGCCGCCAGTCAGCGGTGCTCTGCGGCACGCTCTGGTTTGATGCCTGCGTCAGGCGGCTCGATCCAGAGGCACGCGTTGCATGGCAAGTCAAAGACGGCGACCGCATCGCACCCGACACTCGCCTCTGCGATCTCAGCGGCTCTTCACGCGCCCTGCTGACAGCCGAACGCACCGCACTGAACTTTCTGCAACTGCTTTCAGCCGTGTCTACCGCCACGCGGACTTTTGTCGACGCCGTGGCCGGCACGCGGGCAGTGATCCTCGACACCCGCAAGACTCTGCCCGGCCTGCGCATGGCGCAGAAACACGCGGTCACGGTGGGCGGCGGCATCAACCATCGCATGGGCTTGTGGGACGCCATCCTGATCAAGGAAAACCACATTGCCGCGGCCGGAGGCATTGCCCCCGCACTTGCAGCTGCCGCCAAACTGGCTGATCAAGCGCAATGGATTCAGATCGAGGTGGAAACGCTGGATCAGTTGCGCGAAGCGGTCGGCACCGGCGTAAAAATGGTGTTGCTCGACAACATGACACCGGCGCAGATGCGTGAAGCGGTGCAATGGACCGCAGGGCGTGCGTTGCTCGAAGCTTCAGGCGGGATTACGCTGGAAAACGTGCGCGCCATCGCCGAGACCGGCGTGGACCGCATCTCGATCGGTGCGCTGACCAAGGACGTCAGTGCGATCGACTTGTCGATGCGATTTATGGTTGCCTCTTAAGAAATATATTTAAGTATTTGTTTTATATATTTTTTTATTACTTGGTGCGACCGGCAATATAAGTTTTTACCGCTTCCACGTCGGGATCCATGATGGCTACCCGCTGCAACCGGCTTTCGAGTCCTTGATACCCGGGCGGCACTTCCGGATCGTGTCCCAGCGCCTCCCGGATGGTTTCAGCGAATTTCGCCGGCAACGCCGTTTCCATGCAGATCAGCGGCACGCCCGGCTCCCGGTGCTGCAAGCCGACGTTGATGCCGTCAGCGGTATGCGGGTCTATGGTCACGCCGTACTGGCTGCTGACCTTGCGGATCGCATTCAACCGGTCCGCGTGCGAACTGCGTCCCGACACAAAACCATACTGCCCGACGCTGCGCCAGCACGGTGCTTCGCCGATATTAAAACCGCCGGCATCTTCGACTTCACGCCACAGGCGCGCCACCATCGCAGGGTCGCGACCTACCAGATCGAATACAAAGCGTTCGAAGTTCGAAGCCTTGGAAATATCCATCGACGGACTCGATGTCTGCAGGGTTTCGCGGCTGGAACGGACACGGTAGCGGCCGCTGCGGAAAAACTCGTCGAGCACGTCGTTTTCGTTGGAAGCCATGACCAGATTGCGGATCGGCAACCCCATCATGCGCGCGATGTGACCGGCGAAGATATTGCCGAAATTGCCCGAGGGCACCGCAAAAGACACCTGCTCATCGTTGCTGCGCGTCGCCGCAAAATAGCCTTTAAAGTAATACACGACCTGGGCGACAACCCGCGCCCAGTTGATCGAATTCACCGCGCCGATCTGGTGCGCACTCTTGAAAGCGGCGTCACCGCTGACCGCCTTGACGATGTCCTGGCAGTCGTCGAAAACGCCGCGGATGGCGATATTGAATATGTTGGCGTCCTGCAGCGAATACATCTGCGCGCGCTGGAAGGGGCTCATTTTGCCGTGCGGTGACAACATGAACACCCGGATGCCCTTGCGCCCGCGCATCGCATATTCCGCCGCGGAACCGGTGTCGCCCGAAGTGGCGCCGAGGATATTCAGCGTACGCCCTTCCCGCTGCAGAACGTATTCGAACATTTCGCCCAGCAACTGCATGGCAACGTCCTTGAACGCCAGCGTCGGACCGTTGGACAATTGCAGCAGGTGCAGTCCGGGTTCCAGCGTCTTCAGCGGCGTGATCTCGGCCGAACCGAAGACTTCGCTGCGGTAGGCGCGGTGCACCAGCGAGCGCAGATCGTTTTCCGGGATATCGTCGACATAACGGCTGATGATGGCAAAAGCCAGATCCGCGTACGACAGCTTGCGCATTGCCGAAAGTTCATCGGTCGTCAGCCGCGGATAGGCCTGCGGCACCACCAGGCCGCCGTCAGGTGCGAGGCCGCCCAGCAGCACGTCGCAGAAGCGCGCCACCGGCATGCGGCCGCGCGTGCTGACATAACGGGCCGGAGAAGCCGCTGCGAGACGCGAAGCGGGCACGCTCATTGCAGCGCTTCCATGCGGATGCGGGTGATTTTTCCATCCACTACCGGCAGCGCTTCAATGCGCTGGATGGCTGCATCGATTTTCTTTTCCTGGGTGAGATGGGTCAGCATGATGATGTCAACGTGCTGCTCGCCCGCATGCGGTTCCTTCTGCACCAGGGCTTCGATCGAAATATCCTGATCCGCCAATATGCGGGTGATGTCGGCAAGCACACCGGCCTTGTCGACCACGCGCAGCCGCAGGTAATACGAAGTTTCGACTTCACCCATCGGCAGAATCGGCACAGCCGACAACTGGTCATGCTGAAACGCCAGATGCGGCACGCGGTTTTGCGGATCGGCCGTCAGCATGCGCGCCACGTCCACCAAGTCGGCCACTACCGCCGAAGCGGTCGGTTCGGAACCGGCGCCCGCGCCGTAATACATGGTCTGGCCGACGGCATCGCCCTTGACCAGGATGGCGTTCATCACGCCTTCGACATTGGCGATCAGCTGGCTTGAGGGAATCAGCGTCGGATGCACGCGCAGTTCAAACCCTGTGGCCTTGCGCTTGGCGATGCCCAGCAGCTTGATCCGGTAGCCCAATTCCTCGGCATAACGGATGTCATCCTGCGTCAGCTTCGAAATACCCTCGACATGGGCTTTCTCGAACTGCACCGGAATGCCGAAGCCGATGGCTGCCATGATGGACAACTTGTGCGCGGCATCCACACCCTCGATATCAAAAGTCGGATCCGCTTCTGCATAACCCATGCGCTGCGCTTCTTTCAGCACGTCGGCAAACGCCGCCCCTTTGGCGCGCATTTCGGAAAGGATGAAATTGCTGGTGCCGTTGATGATGCCGGCGATCCATTCGATGCGGTTGGCCGTTAGTCCTTCGCGCAGCGACTTGATGATGGGAATGCCGCCGCCCACCGCGGCTTCGAAAGCCACCATCACGCCCTTGGCGCGAGCCGCCGCAAAGATCTCGTTGCCGTGCAGCGCCAGCAGCGCCTTGTTCGCCGTCACCACATGTTTGCCGTTGGCGATGGCCTTGAGGATCAGCTCCTTGGCAATACCGTAACCGCCGATGAGTTCGACAACGATGTCGACGTCAGGGCTGTTCACCACCTCGTTGGCATCCGCGGTAACGCGCGCGGCATCGCCGACGACCGCCTTCGCCCGGGCTGTGTCCTTGTCGGCAACCACCGTCATGCGGATCGCACAGCCGGCGCGGCGCGAGATTTCCTCGCTGTTACGCTGCAGTACTTTGAAGGTGCCGCTGCCGACGGTGCCGATACCCAACAGTCCTACATTGATCGGTTTCATTGTTTGTGCTTTTTCCAGTTGACTGCTTACAGCAGCCCGTCCTTGCGGAACATTTCCTTGATGGTGCGGATCGCCTGACGGGTTCGCGCCTCGTTCTCAATCAACGCGAAACGCACATGTCCGTCACCGTAGTGCCCGAAACCGGTGCCCGGCGCAACGGCCACCTTGCCGTCGAGCAGCAGTTTTTTGGAAAACTCCAGCGAGCCCATCGCCTTGTATGGCTCGGGAATCGGCGCCCAGATGTACATCGTGGCCTGGGGTTTGTCGACTTTCCAGCCCATCGCATTCATGCCGGACCACAGCACGTCGCGGCGCCCCTGGTAGATTTGACGCACGTTCTCGACGCAGTCCTGCGGCCCCTCCAGGGCAATGATCGATGCCACCTGAATCGGCGTAAACGTGCCGTAATCGTGATAACTCTTCATCCGCGCCAGTGCGGTGACCAGGTCACGGTTGCCGACCATGAATCCGACACGCCAGCCGGCCATGTTGTAGCTCTTTGACATCGTGAAGAATTCGACCGCGACATCCCGTGCGCCCGGCACTTGCAGGATTGACGGCGCCTTGTAGCCGTCAAACACGATGTCCGCATAAGCCAGGTCATGAACAACGTAGATGTCATGCTCCCTGGCAACCGCGATCAGGCGCTCGAAAAACGCGAGATCCACGCACTGCGTCGTCGGATTGCTCGGGAAATTCACGATCAGCATCTTCGGCTTGGGATAGCTGTCGCGGATCGACTGCTCGAGTTCTGCAAAAAAATCCACGCCGGCATGCATCGGCACGTGGCGGATGTCGGCGCCGGCAATCACCGGACCGTAGATGTGGATCGGATAACTCGGATTCGGCACCAGCACGATGTCGCCGCGGTCAAGGGTGGCCAGCGCCAGATGGGCAATGCCCTCCTTCGAACCGATGGTGACGATCGCTTCGGATTCAGGGTCGAGCTCAACGCCATAACGCGTCTGATACCAGGTGCAGATCGCCTTGCGCAGCCGCGTGATGCCCTTGGATACCGAATAACCATGGGTATCCGTGCGTTGCACGGATTCGATCAGCTTGTCGACGATATGACGCGGCGTCGGCTGGTCGGGATTTCCCATGCTGAAGTCGATAATGTCTTCACCACGCCGGCGGGCTGCCAGTTTCAGTTCGCCGGTCACGTTGAACACGTAGGGCGGCAGGCGTTTGATGCGTGAAAACTCTTCCATGGACCGATCTCGATGCGATGCTGCTTGGGTGACGAAAAAAAGTTCTTGATCGCTGCTTACGGGTTTCAGCAGCCTTTCGGCACGTCCGAAACACGGATTGCGGGCGGAAAACGTATAATTGTAGCGAAGCGGACCACTCCCGGCAAAGATTAGGCCATGAAACTGCATCTGGCGAACCCCAGAAACGGCTATACGCTGACCGGTTACGGGACGGGTTACCTGGCCGTCAACGGCATCCGTTATGAACATCCCCTCATCGTGATGCCAGACGCCCCGCCCGCGCCTTGGACGGTGGCTGCAATATCCAGTCTCAGCGCTGAAGCCTGCGGGTTGTTACTGGCCGAAACCCCTGAAATTGTCCTCATCGGCACCGGAAAGACTCAGCTTTTCCCGGAGCCTTTCCGCTTGCACCCATTGATCGACGCCAAGGTCGGCCTTGAAATCATGAATACGCCGGCGGCGTGCCGGACTTACAACGTTCTGGTCGCGGAAGGCCGCCGCGTGCTGGCGGCTATGTTCCTGCCATAAGACGGGCTGCATCCTCCACGGCGAAAACCGCGGACGGCATCGAGAAATAGAACGTCGCGCCGCGTTCCGGTTCCGCTTCTGCCCAGACCTGCCCGCCATGACGGCGGATCACCCTTTGCACCAGAGCCAGGCCGATTCCGGTGCCCTGGAACTCCGCTTCACTGTGCAGCCTCTGGAAGGCGCCGAACAGCTTGTCAACATAAGCCATATCGAATCCGACGCCATTGTCACGGACAAAAAATGTGCGGGTGCCGGCATCCTCAATACAGCCAACTTCAATTTCCGCTGCAGCAGCCAGACCTGTGAATTTCCAGGCGTTGCGCAACAGATTATCCAGCGCAATCCTCAGCAAGCCTTCGTCGGCGGCCACCCGCATGCCTGCGGCCACGTTGACCCTGACCTTTCTTTCCGGCGCGGACGCCTTCAGATCGCGAACGATGTCCATCACAATCGCCGAAAGGTCGCATTGCCGGATCTGAAGATCGCGGCGCGTGACTCGCGCCAGTTCCAGAAGGTCATCGATCAATCTGGCCATGCGCTGGCTGCCCGCGCGCACCCGTCCGAGATAACCCTTGCCAGCTTCATCCAGAACATCCGCATATTCATCAATCAGAATCTGGCTGAATCCATCAATGGTGCGCAGCGGCGCCCGCAGATCATGCGACACCGAATAGGAAAACGATTCAAGCTCGCGATTTGCTGCGGCCAGTGCACGGGTCCGTTGTTCGACACGCTGCTCCAGTTCGGCGTTCAGGTGACGGACCTCGGCTTCTGCACGGCGAAAATCGGTCAGGTCATAGCCCATCAGGTAGGCACCTTCGACCAATCCCTCATCCCTGCGGTGCGGTATCAGCGTTAGGCGAACCACACGCTGCCCCGCGCGCGTTTCAAGAACGCGCTCGGTGGTCACTTCTTCGCCTTGCAAAGCCCGCGCCAGCAACGGTCCCAGACTCTGGTTGAAGTTGCCGGATGCCCGTTCCCGGGCGTCGTTTCCGCCAAACCAGCGATCAAAGGCAAAATTCGAATACTGCAGCCCGCTGTGCACATCGAAAAACGCAATGACAGCGGGTACGTTGTCGGCAATCGCGCGCAGCCGGGCTTCGTTATCCCGCAACAACCGTTCCATGTTCAATTGTTCGGTCATATCGCGAATCAGCACCAGTCGCACTTTGCGACCGGCGAGCATGGTCGGATAGGAATGGATATCGACATCGATTAACCGCCCATCGCGATGGGCGTGCTGCTTCTGCAGGCGTTCGACCGAACCCATCGGCCGCGCATAAGGTGCATGAAGGTAACGCTGCCGCCCCTCGGGCGTCTGAATATCAATCAGCGACATCGTCAGCATCTCGTCGCGCGTATAGCCGTACATCTCGTGGCAGGCCTTGTTGACATCGATGAATTGCAATGATTCTTCATCGCGCAGATACATCGGCAATGGCGCCAGCGCAAAAATCTGCCGGTAGCGCGATTCGCTTTCAATCATTCGCGCCTCGCTTTCGACTTGATCTGTAATGTCCTGAACCACCGACAACAGGTAACAGATCTTGCTGCCGTGCTCCTCCTCGTCGAGGCGCGATACCGACAGATTGACCCAGATAATCCTTCCATCCTTGCGCCGGTAACGCTTGCGCCGGGAATAATGGGTCAACTCGCCTGACATCAGCTTGCGGTTGATATGCTGTGTTGACTCGAGATCTTCCTCTGCAGTCAGAGTAGTGGTCGTCATCTCCAGTAGTTCGCTTTCGGTGTAGCCGAGGATCTCGCATAACTTCCTGTTCACGCGAAGGAATCGGGGTTGATCCATCAACTCACGAATGGCAATTCCGACCGAGGCCTGCTCAAACATCGCCCGAAAACGTGCTTCACTGTTTTCCAGGGCCTGTTGCGCGCGCAGGCGGTCCGTCACGTCATTGGCGACAATCAGCCTCGCCTGCTGTCCGCCAAACTGGAACGGCTGCGCGGTGATTTCCGCAGTGATGTGTTCGCCATCTTTGGTCACATGGTTGCGAATGAACTGCATCGGCAGCAATGGGTCGCGCGTCAGCAATTGCTGGGTCACGGTATCGCGATTCTCTTCAGCCTGCAGTTCTATAGCGGTCATTTGCTGAAACTCGGCGCGGCTGTAACCGTATTTCCGGATCGCAGCATCGTTGACTGCCAGAAACCTGGGGTTCAACGCGTCGGCCACCCACATCGGCAGCGGTGTTGCAGCAAAAATCTGCCGATAACGTTCCTCGCTTTCCTCCAGTGCGGCCATCATACGCATGCGCTCCGTGACATCCTGAGCAGTCGCCAGCGCCCCCGTGAACTCGCCGGATTCTCCGTAAAGCGGCATGTAGTTCCATTCGCATGTCACCGGTGTTCCGTCCTTGCGCCGGTTATCCACTGTTGCGGCAACATCGCGGTCGCCGCTGCGAAGGCGGGCGCGCCTTCCAGCGACCGCCGTCCGCGCATTTTCCGGAACAATCAGCGCGGTAATATCCAGGCCGCGCAATTCATCCAGCGAATAACCGAAGATGCGCTCCGCCGACGGGTTGCAATAAACCACGCGAAACTGTTCATCCTGAAGCACGCACGCGACCGGCATGTGTTCAAGCTGCAGCTCCAGCAAGTCGAGCAGGTGGCGCCGTTCGCGCTCCAGATTGCTGCTGGTCTGTTGCGCTTCGCGGCGATCCATGAACTGACCGACCTCCCTGCCGATCGCATCCAGCGTGTCGCGCAGCACCTGGTCCGGCGCCTCGGTGCGTCCACTGAAAAATTCCAAGGCGTCGAAGGTGCCGGCGCTGCGTTTGACGGGTACGAATACCGCACCCATCAGCCCCGCATCCTGGGCGAATTTACTCCGCTGCAGACTTCCCTGGGTATGGTCCGGGATCCAGAAGATCTCGCCCTGGGCGATGGTCCGGCTCACCGGCCCGTTTCTTTGATTGGCCGGCTTGGGCTGCAGCGTATGATCGACGAATGCCTGGGCGTTCAATCTCGGGGCCAGCCAGTAGGCCCCACAGGTCAGCAGCGAGTTCGCCGGATCAACATGACGGTGCGCACCCCAGCTCCACTCCAGAGTGCGACAGATGGTTTCAATGACCGCCTTGAGCGCCGTCGGAATATCATTAGCCTGACTCAGGATGCGCGTTACATCGTGCTGCATGCGCAAGCGCTGCCTCAGCACCACTTCCGCAGTCACATCATTGCCGACGCCGCGATAGCCCTCCAGGATGCCGGCTGAACTGAACACAGGTTCTCCGCTGACGCTGCCGTAGGCCACCATGCCCTGGGGACTGACGTAACGAAGCACCAGATCGCGAAATGGCGCACGCCTTGAAATCACTGTTTTGTGAATCGTCCATTCAGCACCGACAGGCGTCACAAACGTGTTGTGCCAGCGTGGTTTGCCTAAAAACTCGCTGATCGCGCGCCCCGATAGCCTGGCCAGCCCTTCTGAAACATGGGTCAAACGATACTCCGCGTCAGACTCCCAATACCAGTCGGATCCGAGCGCGCTTAACGCGCGGAATCGCGCCTCACTTTCACGCAACGCCTGCTGCGTCGCGCGCTGCCGCATGACAGCTGCAAGTATTGCAGCAGAAAGCATCAGCAATACCGCCGCTACCAGGATGAGATCGTTGGCGGCAATCATTGCAACAACCACGCCCAGCCCGCCAGCGACGAACAGCAAACCCGGCGCCCGAGCCAATCCGGCGCTGCCTACGGCACGCTTTTCGCTGAACGGCAGCTTCTCCGGGGAATCGCTCAAGAAGGGCTTTCCTGACCCGGATGCCCGGGCCTCGAATGAAGCTTCATCTTATAATCCGCTCTCCCAGTTGTCTAATCCATAAACACAGTAAGGTCACTGCCTTCATGCACGCCCAAATCAATGCCATCGAAGATCAGATCAACGGCATCATTCTCGGCAAGACACAGCAGATCCGGCTGGCTGTCGCCTGTTTGCTGGCGCGAGGCCATCTGCTGATTGAAGACGTCCCGGGAGTCGGCAAAACCACATTGGCGCATGCCATCGCGACCTGTCTTGGCCTCAAGTTCCAGCGCATCCAGTTCACCAGCGACCTTCTGCCCGCTGACATCCTCGGCGTATCCGTTTACAACCGCGACTCCGCAAAATTTGAATTTCATCCCGGCCCGGTATTTACCAACGTGGTTCTCGCCGATGAAGTGAATCGTGCTACCCCGCGCGCGCAAAGTGCGCTGCTGGAAGCGATGGAAGAAAACCAGGTCACCACCGAAGGTGAAACCCGAGCCCTGCCGCAGCCGTTTTTTGTCATTGCCACCCAGAACCCTTCCCATCAGATCGGTACTTTCCCGCTGCCTGAATCGCAACTGGATCGTTTCTTGATGCGCCTTGAACTGGGATATCCGGACGCACAGGCCGAACGCGCGCTGCTCAATGGCACCGACCGTCGCGCCCTGCTCGCCGGCCTGAAGCCGCACATCGGCCCGGATGACCTGTCAAGGATGCAGCGCGAAGTGCAGGAAGTGCATGCCGCACCCGCCCTGCTCGATTATCTGCAGGCGCTGCTTAATTACACGCGCCAGGCCCCGGAATTTGCGCATGGATTGTCGCCGCGGGCCGGACTGGCGTTACTGCAAGGTTCGCGGGCATGGGCCTACATGGACGGCAGAAAACTGGTGTTGCCGGAGGATTTGCAGGCGGTGATGCCCTCGGTGGTCGCGCATCGCCTGACGGCAGCTGGTAGCGGAAGCAGTAACGCCTCCGGCGCAATGCTCGCAGAACAACTGCTGCAACAGGTTGCGATCCCCTGAGTCGCAATGGCTCAACCGCTCAAAAACAGCGCACTCAACGGTGCGTTCAAATGGCTGTTCCAATGGCGGGGCCCTGAACGCGGCACCATTGTTCTGGTGCAACGACGGGTGTTCATCCTGCCGACGCGCCAGGGTCTGCTTTACGCGGGGGTGATTCTGTTAATGCTCACCGGCTCGGTGAATTACGACCTGTCGCTGGGCTTCATACTGGCTTTTCTGCTCGGTGCTGCCGGAATCCAGACCATGCTGCATACCTTCCGCAATCTGGCGCATCTGCGGATCAGCGCCGGACGCGTGCAGCCGGTATTTGCCGGTGAAACCGCGCAATTCCAGCTGCAAATCCACAACAACACCAGGGCCGACCGTTTCAGTATCGGCGTGACAGGCAATCAAATCACCGCCGATTACATTGATGTGCCGGCTGACAATACAGTCATGGCACAGGTCCCGGTTACCGCCGGCCAGCGCGGCTGGTTGCGGCCGGGACGCATGACCCTGTTCACGCGATTTCCGGTCGGACTTTTTCGCGCCTGGTCTTACGCCGAGCCGGATGTGCGATGTCTGGTCTACCCTGCCCCTGCGACGCCCGGTCTGCCACTGCCCGCGGTTGTGGCGGGTGATGGTGAGGGTGGAATGGCCGGTCAGGGACATGACGAATTCTCCGGTTTGCGACCTTACCGCCCGGGCGACTCGCCGCGTCATATCGCCTGGAAAGCCGTCGCGCGAGACGACACGCTGCTCACCAAACAATTTGCGGGGCGGGCCGATGCCGAGTTATGGCTGGCCTGGGATGTTCTACCGCCCACGCTGAACACTGAACAACGCCTGTCGCACCTGACGCGCTGGGTTATTGAAGCTGACGCCCTCGGCATGGCCTACGGCCTGCGCCTGCCGGGCACCACATTGTCGTTATCCAGCGGTCCGACGCATCGCAACGATTGCCTGCACGCACTGGCCCTTCATGGCACAACGGCCGATCTCGCTTAATTCACGTCCGATCATTGCGCGCGAGGCGTACGGGCTTGCCGTCGGTTTTCTGCTGGCCTCGGCCGCTCATCTGCTGCGACTGCCGCTATGGCTCGGGGCACTGATCGGCGTCATCGTGTTCTGGCGCATTTATCTGGCACACCGCAAACTGCCGACTCCGGGCAAATGGCTGCTCGGTCTGCTGGCCTTTGCGGCGGCCGCCGGCATCATGATCGAATACCGCACCCTGCTGGGTCGCGATGCCGGCGTAGCTTTGCTCGTGGTCATGCTCGCGCTCAAGGTGCTCGAAACACGCACGCTGCGCGACGGCATCCTGCTCGGCTTCCTCGGATTCTTTTTGCTGGTCACCAATTTCCTTTTTTCGCAGACTATCACCACAGCGCTTTACATGCTGGGCTGCGCCTGGTTGCTGATTGTCGTGCTGATCGGCATGCAGTTCACCGGAACATGGCCCGGCTGGCGCCAGCCGGCGCGGCGCACCACCGTGCTGCTGCTGCAGGCCCTGCCCCTGATGCTGGTGCTGTTCCTGCTCTTTCCCCGCATTCAGGGCCCGCTGTGGGGCCTGCCCCATGACTCCCATGCCGGCCTCAGCGGGCTTTCCGACAACATGAGTCCGGGCAGCCTCAACAGCCTGATCCTGTCCGATGCCGTCGCGTTTCGGGCCGAGTTCCGCGACCGCATCCCCGAGGCGCGCGCGCTGTACTGGCGCGGCCCAGTGCTGTGGGATTACGACGGCAGAACGTGGACAGCAGCGCGTTTTGTTTTCAATGCCAATGAACTGCCGGCCGGCGAACCCTCCATCGAATATACCGTCACGTTGGAGCCGCACAACAAACGCTGGCTGTTTGCGCTTGAAATGCCGATGCAGCGTCCGCCCCGCTCCGTTGCCACGCGTGACATGCAGTTATTGAGCACAACCCCGGTGCGCAGCCGCATGCGCTACAACATGAGTTCCCAGCTGGAGGCGGCCTATGGCGCGGACGACAGCGAAACCGTGCTCCAGCGCGCGCTGCAGCTGCCCGACGGTTTCAACCCGCGCACGCTGCAGCATGCCCGGGAATTACGGCGTAAATTCAACGACGACCGGCAACTGGTTGCTGCGGTGCTCAATGATTTCCGCAATCAAAACTTTGTTTACACCCTGTCGCCGCCGTTGCTCGGCGAACACGCAGTCGATGAATTCCTGTTCGACACCCGGCGCGGATTCTGTGAGCACTACGCTTCGGCGTTTACCGTATTGATGCGTGCGGCAGGCATACCCGCACGCGTGGTCACCGGGTATCAGGGCGGACAGGTCAATCCGGTGAGCGACTACATCCTGATTCGCCAGGCTGATGCCCATGCCTGGAACGAAATCTGGATTTCGGGAACGGGATGGATACGGGTAGACCCCACTGCCGCCGTATCACCGGCACGCGTGGAGCGCGGCATCGCATCGGCCTTGCCGCGAAGCGATGCGCTGCCGATGTTTGTCCGCGGCGATTTCGCGTTTCTGCAGCGCATGCGCCTGACCTGGGATTCCGTGACCTATACCTGGAACCAGTGGGTGCTCGGTTACAACCCGGAACGCCAGCGCCAGTTCCTTGCCAACATCGGCTTCAGTGACGCCACTTGGCAAAAACTGGCGGTACTGCTGTTTGTGTTGGCCGGGCTGGCGGTACTCGCAGGCGCGCTGTTAGCCTTCCGCGATCTGCGCCGGTCGCGCAATGATGCGGTACGGGCGGCCTATGAGCGCTTCTGCCGCAAGCTGGCACGTCGGGGATTGCCGCGCCACCCCGCAGAAGGTCCCGTGGTGTATGCCCGCCGCGCCGCGCAATGGCGGCCCGATACTGCGCAGGAGATCACCACTATCACCGAAAACTACGTGGCGCTGCGTTACGGTAACTCGGCGACGCCGCAAGCCGTGCGCCAATTCCAGCGCAGTGTCAGTCGCTTTGCCTCATAAATTAATTAATAAAAACAATAACTTACGATATATTCTTCAAGCCGGTGGCAGCAGTGTCGCCGGATCAATCGGCTTACCCAGCCGACGAATCTCGAAATGCAATTTGACCTGATCAGTGTCGGTGTCACCCATCTCCGCAATCCGCTGGCCGCGCGTCACCGTCTGCCCTTCCTTCACCAGCAGTTCCCGGTTGTGCGCATAAACACTGAGAAATTTCTCGTTATGTTTGATGACAATCAGCTTGCCCAGACCGCGGATGCCGGTGCCGCTGAAAATAACGCGGCCGGGACCTGCAGCAACCACCGGCTGACCCAGCTTGCCGGAAATGCCGATACCCTTGCTCGATGATTCATTAAACGGCGACACCACTTTGCCACTGACCGGCCAGATCCAGTCGACATCATCGCCGACAGCAACCGGTGTCCTGGTTTCAGGCTGGGGCTGAGGTTCGGGCTTGGGCGCCGGCTCCGGTTTGATACCTGACATCTGGGCATAGGTCTGGTCGGAATAGGGAACACGTACACCCCGCGGTTCGGTGCGGGCCCCGCCGGCGGTAGCGCGACCTGCGCCATCCAGCGGTTGCGCTTCAACAGTGCCGCCCGGCGTACGCAGGGGCGATGCCACTGCGCCACGCGGCGGCGACAGCCGCAGTTGCTGGCCGACGCGGATGCGCGCGGGATCGATGTTGTTCCATCCGGCCAGTTCGCGGTAATCAAGTCCAAATTCCAGCGCGATTGAATACAGGGTGTCACCGGACTTGACGGTGTAGGTCTCGGGACGCGGCTGGTCCACCGGTTGCGCCACACGCGCACCGGGCGCAGGTTTGACCGGTGGTTTTGCTGTGGTCTGGGGCAGGCGGTCAACCGCCGGTGCAGGTCTGGGCGTCGCACACCCGGCAAGCAGTGCAGCCGCTACGAACGTGGCCAATGCAACAGCACGCCGCGCGCCGGCAATGGTGATCACTGCGCGATCAGCCGAGGCCGGGCAGCAAAGGGACAAAAAGAGCGTCTTCGACTTTGCGGTCGACATAGCTCTCTGCTGTGCGTTCGATGACATGCAACGACTGTTTGCCCTGATGCGTCAATGGGATGATGATTTTACCACCCACCGCCAACTGATCGAGCAGCGCCTGCGGCACATGGGTTGCCGCTGCCGCCACCACAATGCCGTCAAACGGAGAATGCTCCGGCCATCCGAGTTGGCCGTCGGCCGTGCGCACACGCACATTGTGCGCCCGTGCATCGCGCAGATGCCGGCGCGCCTTGGTCAGCAACGGGGCCAGTCGTTCCAGCGAATAAACTTCACGCGCGAGTCGTGACAATACAGCGGCCTGATAACCGCAGCCGGTGCCGATCTCCAATACCTTGTCGAGTTTGCCGCCGCTGCGCAACAGCTCGAGCATGCGCGCCACCGTATACGGGCTGGAGATGGTCTGGCCAAAACCCAGCGGCAGCGCCATGTCTTCATAGGCTCTGCTCGCCAGTGCTTCGTCGACAAAAATATGCCGCGGTATTTCGCCCATCACTGCGAGTATGACCTCATCCACAATGCCTTCGCCGCGCAGCCGCTCCACCATGCGCATGCGCGTGCGCTGGGAGGTCATGCCGATGCCGGAATTCACCGCGTTCATGCCGGCCTATCCAGCCAGTTGCCGACCAGTTCCATCTGTCCGAACCGCGTCAGATCCATCTGCAGCGGCGTCACCGAAACCATCTGCGCTGCCGTGGCATGGAAATCAGTACCTTCACCGGCGTCCTGCGCACGTCCTGCTGCGCCGACCCAATACACCGTGTCACCGCGAGGATTGCTCGCTTTGACCACAGGCTCGGCCTTGTGGCGCTTGCCCAGGCGGGTCACCTTGAAGCCGCGCAACTCTTCGTACGGCACATCAGGCACATTCACATTCAACAACACGGGCTGGTCAATGCGGTGCTGGCCGAAACGCAGCACCAGCTCGGCCGCGACTCGGGCTGCGGTATTGAAATAATCGTTCTTGCCGGATACCAGAGATACGGCGATTGACGGGATGCCCAGCAGGAAACCTTCGGTTGCGGCGGCAACGGTGCCGGAATAAATCGTGTCATCCCCCATGTTCGCCCCGTCATTGATGCCTGAAACAACGACATCCGGCAGTTCCGGCAGCAAACCGGTCACCGCCAGATGCACGCAGTCCGTGGGCGTGCCATTGACATAGTAGAAACCGCTTGGCGCCTGTCTCACCGACAGCGGCCGGTCCAGAGTCAGTGAATTGCTCGCGCCGCTGCGATCGCGCTCGGGGGCGACGACGGTGACCTTGCCCAGTGGCGACAACGCGCGCTCCAGGGCGGCCAGGCCCGGTGCAAAATAACCGTCGTCGTTGCTGAGCAGAATGCGCACTCTGGTGTTTGCCGTTTCGGGGTGTTTGCTGCGCCCCGCCTTGCCGGCGGAGTCTTGTAAATCGTATCCCTTGATATTGAGCCCGATTTTAGCACGTGCTCCTGCAAGGGCAGTCTTGAGTGCTACGATATCCGCTCCTTCAATACTACGGCGACCAGATCATGGCACCCATCGGCTTCCGCATCCTTCCTTTCGCGCCGCAACCGCCGGCCAAAACCATTGCTACACTGCGCAAGATCGCCACCGCGCACCTCAGCGACAACATGAACCGTCTGCACGCCATCGGCCCCGATCTGTGGCCCTGCCACAGCGGCGGCCGCATGGTCGGCACTGCGCTGACTGTCAAGGTCGGTCCCGGCGACAACCTGATGGTGCATAAAGCCATCGACATCGTCCGCCCCGGTGACGTCATCGTCGTGGATGCCGGCGGCATCTGCACCCAGGCCATCATCGGTGAAATCATGTCCGCCATCGCCGAGCGCCACGGCGCCGCCGGCATGGTCATCGACGGCGCTATCCGCGATGCTGATGCGCTGGCGATTTCATCGTTCCCGGTCTATGCGCGCGGGGTCACTCATCGCGGACCGTACAAAAACGGTCCCGGCGAAATCAACGTGCCGGTGGTCATCGGAGATGCGGTGATCAATCCCGGCGACATTATCATCGGTGATGATGACGGACTGCTCGCCCTGCCCCAGGCCATGGCCAATGCAACCATCGCACTGGCGCAGATTCAGGCCAAAAAAGAAGCCGCGATGCTCAAAACCATACGCGGCAAGGGCAAGCTCGATCGCCGCTGGGTCGATGAAACGCTGCGTGCGAAAGGCTGCGTCATCCCGCCCAAAATGCGCAGCTGATGGCCGGCCCCCTTGCCGGGACCACCGTGCTCGACCTGACCACGGTGGTCATGGGGCCCTATGCCACCCAGATCCTCGGTGATCTGGGCGCCGAGGTCATCAAAATCGAAGCGCCTGGCGGGGACAACGTCCGCCATGTCGGTCCCATGCGCAACCGCGGCATGGGCCACATGTTCCTGCATCTGAACCGCAACAAAAAAAGCGTGGTGCTTGATCTCAAGAAGCCGGCCGGCCGTGATGCATTGCTGCGTATCGCGGCGAAAGCCGATGTGCTGATTTACAACATCCGGCCGCAGGCGATGCAGCGGCTGCAACTGGGCTACGCCGATGTGGCGGCAGTCAATCCGCGCATCATCTATGTCGGCGCCTACGGTTACGGCCAGCAGGGCCCCTATGCGGCCCGCCCCGCCTACGACGACCTGATCCAGGGCATGACCGGGCTGCCCTGGCTGATGCAGCAGGCCGGCGCCGCCGATCCGCGGTATATCCCTGCCACACTGGCCGACCGCATCGTTGGCCTGCATGCCGTCTATGCGGTGACCACCGCGCTTTACCATCGCGAGCGCACCGGCGAAGGCCAGGCCGTTGAAGTGCCGATGTTCGAATGCATGAGCCAGATGATCCTCGGCGACCATCTCGGCGGCCGCAGTTTCGAGCCGCCGCTCGGCACTGCCGGCTACGCCAGGGTGCTGGCGCCGGAGCGCAAACCGTTCCGCACCCGCGACGGCCATGTCTGCGTGCTGATGTACAACGACAAACAGTGGCAAAGCTTTTTCCGGCTGATCGGCCGCGAGGATCTGTTCCGCGACGATCCGCGTTTCAACAGCCACGAAAACCGCTCGGCGCGCATCGCCGAGGCCAACGCCTTTGTTGCCGGCGAAATGCTCCAGCGTACCACTTCCGAATGGCTGGCGGCGCTGGAACAGGCCGACATCCCCTGTGCGCCGATGAATTCGATCGACGAGGTGATTAACGACGCGCACCTCAATGTCACCGGCTTCATCCACGAAGAGCAGCACCCCAGCGAAGGCACCCTGCGCACCACCGCCGCGGCGACGCAGTGGTCGCGCACACCGGCTGCGCCCCAGTGTGGCGCCCCGCGACTGGGGGAGCATGGCGCTGAAGTGCTGCGCGCCGCGGGCTACAGCGACGACGAAATCAATGCCCTTGCCGCTGCCGGCGTCACCACGCGGCCAGCCTGACTGCGGAAACCCGATGGATTTCGAATTTTCCGGAGACCAGCGCGCCATCCGTGACGCCGTTGCCCGCACCTGTGCGCGCTTCGGCCCGGACTACTGGCTGCAGCACGACCGCGATGGCGGTTTTCCACACGAATTCCACGCCGCGATCGCCGCCGACGGCTGGCTGGGCATCGCCATGCCCGGACAATACGGCGGCAGCGGCCTAGGCATCACCGAGGCGGCGCTGATGATGGAAACGATCGCCGCTTCCGGCGCCGGTTTTTCCGGTGCGTCGGCCGTGCACATGAACATATTTGGTCTTCACCCCGTGGTGGTCTATGCATCCGATGCGCAAAAAGCACGCTGGCTGCCGCCATTGATTGCCGGCACCGACAAGGCCTGCTTCGGTGTCACCGAGCCCGGCGCCGGACTCGATACCACGCGGTTGACGACCAAAGCCGTGCGTGACGGCGACGACTACGTGATTTCCGGCCAGAAAGTGTGGATCTCCACCGCACAGGTTGCCAACAAGATTCTGCTGCTCGCGCGAACCACACCGATCGAAGAAACCAGCAAGCCGGTCGACGGGCTGACGCTTTTTTATGCCGATATCGATCGCAAAACTTTTGAGGCGCGCGAGATCGACAAGATGGGTCGCAAGGCGGTCGACTCCAATCAGGTGTTCATCGACGGCATGCGTGTGCCCGCGACGGACCGCATTGGCGAAGAAGGCAAAGGCTTCCGCTACATTCTCGACGGCTTGAATCCAGAACGCATCCTGGTTGCCGCGGAAGCCGTGGGGCTGGGCAAGGTCGCGCTGCAATGCGCCGCCCGATATGCCGGTGAACGCATCGTCTTTGACCGCCCCATCGGCCAGAACCAGGCGATCCAGCATCCGCTGGCGCAGCGCTGGATCGAGCTTGAAGCCGCAGCATTATTGACGTACCGCGCGGCGAGTTTGTATGACGCCGGCAAACCCTGCGGCGCCGAAGCCAATGCTGCGAAATACTTTGCCGGAGAAGCCGGATTCAAGGCCTGCGAAACCGCGGTGCTGACGCACGGCGGCATGGGCTACGCGAGGGAATTCCACGTCGAGCGTTATTTCCGCGAGGCGATGATTCCGCGCATCGCGCCGGTCAGCACGCAGTTGATCCTCTGCCACATCGCCGAACGCGTGCTGGGATTGCCGAAATCTTACTAAGTATGTGCAGCGTAAGTATTTGTTTTTATTATATTTTATTTAATATCAAAAGCATAAGGGCGGTCATGCTGCAGCGAAGGCATCATGCTGCGGATTTTCGCCACCCGCGCGGGGTCGATCTCGGCGTAGATGATGCCCCGCTCTTCACCGGCGTCGGCCAGCACCTCACCCCAGGGGTCGACGATCAGTGCATGACCATAGGTCTGGCGGTTGCCCGGATGTTCGCCGCACATGGCCGGCGCCAGCACATAGGCCGCATTCTCGATAGCGCGTGACTTCAGCAGCGTGTGCCAGTGCACTTTGCCGGTCTGCCGCTGGAACGACGAAGGCACTGACAGATATTCCGCACCCCGCTGCGCCAGCGCGCGATACAAATGCGGAAAACGCAGGTCATAACAAATCGTCATTCCCAGTCTGCCCCAGGGCGTCGCGGCGATCACTGCCTGCTCACCTGGCCGGTAGGCTGAAGACTCGCGGATGACCTTGCCGTCGGGTAGCGTGACATCAAACATGTGAATCTTGTCGTAGGTGGCGACAATGCGGCCATCGTCAGCAATCAGAAAGGAGCGGTTAACGATGCGCTCGTCATCCGTCTTCAAGGTCAGAGAACCCGCCAGCAGCCAGATCTTCAGTTGCGCGGCCAGGGCCTGCAGTTCGGTCAACACGCTGCCGCCATCAGCAGGCAACGCACCTTCGCGCATGACACGGCCGCTGCCATCCATCATCAGGCAATATTCCGGCGACAGCACGAAATGCGCACCGTTGCCGGCCGCCTCGGCGACCATCTGCTTGAGTTGCCGGAGATTGTCAGGGAGATCGCTACCGCTGTTCATCTGCAGACAGGCGGCGCGGAATGGCTTGGTCATCATGAAAATCCAACATTAAAAAAAGGATCTTACTGTAAACGGGGTGTGACATCAGCAGTCGCAGACCGTAGGATATGCAGTACCGCAGAACTTCACACAGGAACGCACGTCATGCTTCTTCCGCTCGCTGGACGCAACATTTCTTACGATATCGTCGGCTCTGAAAACGCACCCGTCGTCGTCTTTTCACATTCGCTCGCCGCCGATCTCGGCATGTGGGCGGAACAGGTGCCTGCGCTCGTCGCCGCCGGCTATCGCGCGCTGCGCATGGATTTGCGCGGACACGGCGGCAGCGGCGCACCGCCCGGACCGTATACCATCGACCAGCTCGCCGACGACGTCATTCTGGTGCTCGACGCCATCGGCGAACAGCAATGCCATTTTGTCGGCCTTTCGATCGGCGGCATGATCGGCCAATCGCTCGGTATCCGGTACCCGGGTCGCGTCAAATCCCTGATGCTGTGCGATACGCAGGCGGCCTCCCCTGCCGACGCGGCTTCGCGCTGGGGCCCGCGCATCGAAGCGATACTGAAAGCAAATTCACTCGAACCCATCGCCGACGCGACCATGGCACGCTGGCTCACCGCGGACTACAAAAAGGCCCATCGGGGCCGCTGGCAACAGATCCGTGACACCATCGCCGGCTGCACGCCGGCCGGCTACATCGGTTGTGCGCAGGCGATCGGCAATTTCAATTTCATCAAACAACTGCCCTCGGTCAAAACACCAACGCTGGTCGTCTGCGGCACCGATGACCCAGCCGGTTCACCTGAAGAGGTCAGACACATCGCCAGCCTGTTCGGCAACGGCACATACGGCGAATTCGTCGGGGCGCGTCATTTGCCCAACATGGAGCAGCCCGATGCGTTCAACGCGATGCTGATCCAGTGGATCAATACGCACAAATAATGGCTGCGCTGAATGTATTGAATACTGCGGGGGCGGAATAAAAAAAGGGTTCCTTGCGGAACCCTTTGATTAAATTGGTCGGGGCGAGAGGATTTGAACCTCCGACCACCTGCACCCCATGAAGCGATGCTTAATTAAGCAACTGTTTATTAACCACTAAATGCACGACGCTCGCTGCTGAAGTGCATAACCGTGCAGGACAATGCATAACGGGT
>JALHRQ010000017.1 GCA_022841375.1 Burkholderiales bacterium | reverse complement strand
AAGCTAAATGCAGTGGCGAGGAAATTAAATGACCGCCCAAGGAAAACACTACACTACGAAACACCCGCCGAACGATATCGACAATCTGTTGCGTCGATCGGTTGAATCCGCAGCCGATAGCGGTCATACAGGGTGGGGGCGGCTTCCGACCCAAAGCGCCAGCACCCCATACAGTAGGTCACGAAATATTCGCCGCCTTCTTAATCGCCGCCACCTTCACCATCTCCGGCGATTTCTTGTAATGCGCGTCCAGCGGATAACAACCTGAAATCACGCCGTGGCGTGGCGCAGTGGTGCAGTCGCTGAAGGTGCGGCACAGGCGCTTTCTTTGCAACGGCCGCCCGGCGAGCACATCGGCAGGCAGGTCGGGATAGGACAGCATCATGCGGCCGAGGCCGACGCTGTCAACCCAGCCGGCGCGCACCGCCGCCTGCGCGACGTAGGGCAGGAATTCCTGCAGATAGGTGTAACCGCTGCCGACAAACACGGCGTCCGGGAAGGCCTGCTTGAGTTCGCGCACCACATTCAGGTGGCGCATCACGCCGATCAGCGGGTCTTCCGGCGGATGGTAGCCATCCGAGGGCGGATACAACGCGGGGCGCGTCAGGTGCGGGTTGTAATAAGGGCTGCCCAGCGTGATGTTGAACAGGTGGATGCCGAGATCTCTGGCGATGGCGATCACTGATTTGGTTTCGCCGAGATCAAAGGCCAACGGATCAGATTCATTCACACCGAAACCGTAACGGTACGGCAGCAGTCCGGCGTAATCCTCGGGCGCACCCGGCCCCATCGCCTCCGCCGTGGTCAGCGCGGGATCGGGACGGAACGGCACCAGATCGGCGGCGGAGATGCGCATGCCGAATTTCATGCCCGGCGCTTCGGCACGGATTCCGGCGACGATTTCGCGCAGAAAACGCGTGCGGTTTTCCAGTGAACCGCCGAACTCGCCGTCGCGGGTTTTGGCTGACAGGAACTCGTGACCGAGATAACCGTGGCAGGCCTTCACATCGACAAACTCGAAACCCAGTTTGGCCGCGCGTTTGGCGGTCTGTACGTAATCGTCGATCAGCCTGCGGATTTCGCCGTCGCTGATCAGCGGGTAGTCCGGCCCCAGTTTGTGCCGGCGGTCGAGCAGCGGATGCCGGTAGAGAATCATCGGCTCGATTTTGTGATGATCATTGGGTTTGGCGAAACGGCCGGAATGCGTCAGCTGCAGGCCGACGACCAGGCCTTTGTCATCACCCATGGCCGTCCGGTGTGCGGCGACCAGCGCTTCGCGCATCGCGCCGATCTCGGCTTCGGTGTGGGCGTTGAGCATCAACTGGTTCGGGTTGGCGCGACCGTCGGGGCGCACCGCAACCGCTTCGCAGCCCCAGATCAGCTTGGCGCCGGATGAACCGAAACGCGCCCAGCGCCGCCGCGTGTTGTCGGAGGGGCGGCCGTCGTTCAGAGCATCCCAGCCTTCCATCGGATGCACGGTGTAGCGATTGCCAATGGTCAGGCCATCCACCTCAAGCTGCGCTGCCATCGGTGACGCGGGTCCGGCTACGAGGGCATCGTCGCAGGGCATGTCGAGCCCGAGGCGCTGCAGGTTTTCACGGAATCCCGCTGCGGTCTGCAGCGATTTGACCTTGACGTAATCACCGAATTTCATGGATGCCCCTGAAGAGTGAGCGGAGATTTTGGCGGGTGAGCCCGATGCTGGCAAGAATTACCGATACCCCGTTTTACCGGGGCCGAGTTGTAAAGATTCCTTGCGGCCGCAGTAATAGAAACAACTGCTTACAACTTCGCCACACCGCCACTCCCCGGTTCCCTAGTATTCAACACGTGACCTGCAGTAACGAGTCACGACAGACAGAACCTCAGCACAGGGGCAGCAAGGAAGGCGCTGAATGCTTTCCGCACCAGGAGACCAAGATGAAACTACTGACAGGTACCATGTTAGCCGCCGCAATGCTCGTCGCCGTGCCGGCTTACGCCGATCGCGGTGACCACGATCGTGATCGTGGTCATGGCCGCGACAAACATTACTGGAAACACGCCCATCGCGGCCACCATTACTACGAGCCGCCGCGCGTGGTTTACCGGGAAGTGGTGCGCCACCACAGCTACTACGCGCCGGCACCCGTGTATTACCCGCAACAGCACTATGTGCAGCCCTCGGCAGGCATACAAATCACGTTGCCGAATATTTACATTCCAATCCGTTAATGGACTGGCGGCGCAATAAAAAGCGGCGGGGCATCATGCCCTGCCGCTTTCTTTGGATGAAGCGGATTATTTCTTCAGCAGCGATTTGAGTCCGCTCAGCGCGAACTTGTAACTCTCGATGCCGAAGCCGTAGACGCAGGCCTTGCACACCGGCAGCATCACCGAGGTGGTGCCGCGCGCCGTCGGGTTGCTCAGGTGGACTTCGATCACCGGGAATTTCATCTGCGCCACCGCCGCGCGCAACGGGCCGGTGACCATGGTGTAGCCGCCCGGGTTCATCACCACGCCGGCGATGTCGCTGTCGAAGGCTTGGTAGAGCTTGTTGACCACTTCGCCTTCGATGTTGGAGTGGAAAAACGACACCTCGATACCGAGTTCCCTGGCATAGCCGCGGATGTGCTCCTCATACTGCGGCAGCGTCATCGGACCAAACACTTCGAGCTGCACCTTGCCGCGCATGTCGAGGCCGGCGCCGTGGATGACCAGCACTTTCATGATTACTCTTCCTTGATGTTGGCGGCGCGCACCACCTTGCGCCACTTCTCGATTTCAGCCTTGATGAAGGCCTGGCTCGCAGCCGGTGTGGTGCCGATCATTTCCGCGCTGTATTTGGCGAAGTTCTGTTGTACCTGCGGGGTTTTCATGACCTTGTTCATGTCTTCGTTAAGACGCGTAACAATGGCCCTGGGGGTTTTTGCCGGTGCCAGCATTGCGGTAAAGGTGCCAGCCTCGACGCCGGCCACGCCGGCCTCCTTCATCGTCAGTACTTCCGGCAGTTCAGCCGAACGGTTGGTGGCGTTGACCGCCAGCGCCCGCACCTTGCCGCCCTTGATATGACCGATGGCTGACGAGATCTGGTCGAACATCACGTCGATGCGACCGCCGATCAGGTCGAGCATCGCCGGATTGCCGCCCTTGTACGGCACGTGCGTAAATTTTATGCCGGTGATGCCTTGAAACAGTTCACCCGCCAGCCGGCCGGTGGAGAAATTACCCGATGAGCCCATGATCAGTTCGCCGCGCGATTTGGCGTGGGCGACGAATTCCTTCACCGTCTTCGCCGGTGACGACAGCGGCACCAGCATGATCACCGGCACGTTGGACGCCAGGTTGATGGTCTCGAAATCCTTCACCGGGTCGTAACGCAGTTTGGTCGATACCACCGGCGCGATGGTCAGCGATCCGGTCGACGAAAACAGCAGCGTGTAGCCATCAGGTTGTGAAGTCGCGACGATTTCGGAACCGACTGCGCCGCCGGCGCCGGCACGGTTGTCGATGATGAAGTTGCGGCCGAGCAGCTCACTCATGCCAGGCGTGATCGCGCGCGCGGTCAGGTCGACGTTGCCGCCCGGCGCAAAAGGCACGATCAGCCGGATCGGCCGTTCGGGCCAGGCCGCAGCCGCATTTTGAAAACAGGCCGCAACCAGCATGGCCAGCATTGCTTTTGACAATTGTTTTTTCATGTTGATCTCAATCAGGCGCTCAGCGCCGCAACAATGCGGTCGCGCGTGAACGGCATGTCGCGCAGCCGCGCACCGATGGCATTGTAAATGGCATTGCCGATCGCACCCGATACGGGGCCCTGTGTGCCCTCGCCCGCACCGACCGGCGGCGCGTCCGGCCGGTTGATCAGCGCCACTTCAATCTCGGGCACTTCGACAAAACTGAGAATCGGGTAATCCAGCCAGTTGCGCGTGGTCACGCCGACCTTGTCGAAATCGACGCGCTCCTTCAGCGTCCAACTCGCGCTCTGGATCATGCCGCCTTCAATCTGGTTGATCACGCCGTCGGGATTGATCGCCTGGCCGACGTCGACCGCGCCCCAAAGCTTGATGACACGTACCTCTTCGGCAATATGCACTTCGGCGATCACCGCAATGTACGCGGCGAGATTTTTGTAACGCGCAAAAGCGATGCCGCGGCCGCGTTCACCGTCACCCTTTTCATTGGGCTTCCAGTTCGCCATTTTCGCGACTTTTTCGATGACCGCCTTGGCGCGCGCATCTTTCAAGTGGCGCAGGCGGAATTCCACCGGATCGGCGCCTGCCGCTTCCGCCAGTTCATCGATAAAACACTCAATCGCATACGCATTGGCATGGCCGCCCAGCGCACGCAAGGCGGAGGTGCGCAGCGGCGACTGGCGGATCAGGTGGTTGGTAATTTTCTGGTTGGGGAAGTCATACAGCGGCACCGCATTGCGATGGCTGCCGCCGCCAGGCAGCGGCGGATTGCCGGGTTTGGCTGCAGGCAACGGTTTTTCCAGATGCCACGCCGCGAGCAGGTTGACGCCGCCCTTGCCGCCGGGCCGCGTGCTGTGCGCGTGGCTCCACAGTTCATGGCTCCAGTTGACGATGTTGCCCTGGTCGTCGAGCGCAGCGTTGAGTTTGACCACCATCGGCGAGCTGAACGGCTCCCACGCAAATTCGTCCTCGCGCATCCACTGCACGCGCACCGGTCTGCCGGGCACCGCGCGCGCCAGCAGCACGGCATCCAGCGTGACGTCGTCGGCGGCATTGTGGCCGTAGCAGCCCGCGCCTTCGGCGTGGGTGATGATGATGTCATGTTCAGGGAGGCCGAGGACTTGTGCCATGTCGCCGCGCAAGGGATAGATGCCCTGGCTGTGGGTCCAGATCCACACCTTGCCGCTGTCCTTGCCCTCACCCCAATGCGCCAGCGCGCACGACGGCGCGAGTGAGGCATGAGCCAGATACGGTTTGGTGTATTCAGCGCTGAATTGCTTCGCGCCCGCGGTCGCAGGATCGCCCTTGGTGTTGATGACTTCGCTTTCAGCCTGCGCCTGCAGCGTCAGCAGATGGCGCGGATCATTGGCCGGCAGATCGGGACCGTTATTCCATTGCGCGATACGCGCGAGACGGCGCTCGGCGCGGATCGCCTGCTCTTCGCGTTCAGCGACCACGCCGAGGAATGAACCGTCGCGGACCACAGCGACGACGCCCGGCATCTGCTCGACTTCTTTAAAATCAATCGACTTCAGCGTCGCCTTCGGTCCCGACGGACGGCAGATGCGGCCATGCAGCAGGCCCGGCGGTTGCATGTCCTGCACGAACGACGGCTTGCCCGTGACCTTGTTCGGGATGTCGACACGCTCCAGCGAAGTGCCGACGACGACATGTTCCTGCGGCAGTTTCGCGGTGACATCAAAAGTGGCTTCACGTGCGAGCAGGTCCGGCGTCGCCAGTTCCCAGTACGTCACCGAACCGCCACCGCGCGCGGAGACCACGCCGTCGGCGACGGTCAGGCTTTCCAGCGTCACACCGAGCTTCTGCGCAGCGCGCGTCAGCAGCAGGTCGCGCGTTTCGGCGGCAACGTGGCGCAACGCGAGGCCGCTTTCCTGGATCGAACGGCTGCCCGAGGTAATGCCCTCATCGGGACTGAACGCGGTGCTGGCAGCCTTCAGGCGCAGGCGCGAAACATTGATATCAAGTTCCTCGGCGGTCATCTGCATCACCGCAGTGAGGATGCCCTGACCGATTTCGACCTTGCCGGTGTACAACGTCACCGTACCGTCGGCGTTGATGTTTAACCAGCGGTCGAGGCGGCGGTTGGTGTCGAGGCTGCCCGGCAGTTTGCGTGCGGGTGCGGGTGCGGGAGAATTAGCTTGTGCCATGGTGGTTATGCTCCGCGAATTTCTTTGGCCGCGCGTTTGATCGCGCGCAGGATGCGGCTGTGCGTTCCGCAGCGGCACAGATTGCCTTCCAGCGCCTTGCGAATATCGGCGTCGGAGGGATCCTTGTTGACGTCGAGCAGCGCTTTCGCTGCCATCAGGATGCCGCTGGAACAGTAGCCGCACTGCGCAGCCTGTTCGGCGATGAACGCCTGCTGCAGCGGATGCATCGCAGCATCAGAACCGAGCGCTTCCACTGTGGTGATCTGTTTGCCGACGACCGCGGACACCGGCACATCGCAGGACTGCACCGGTTTGCCATCGATGATCACGGTGCACGTGCCGCACTGGCCAATGCCGCAACCGTAACGGGTGCCGATCAAGCCGAGGTCGTTGCGCAGGGCGTAGAGCAGCGGTGTTTCCGCATCGGCCTGCACTTCGTGTGATTTGCCGTTTACCTGTATTGTCAGGGCCATAAATTTTACCAATAAAAACAGATAGTTATAAATAACCCGGCTTGCCGTCGCCAACACGCCAGTCTATACTCCGGTTCCCACCAACTGTTCTACGCACCGCCTATGTCCGACCGCGACGAGACCGACGCCATCGAAGCGCGCATTGCCGAGCTCAAGCTTGAGCATCGCGATCTCGACGACGTGATCTTCCGGCTCACGCAGACCCCGGTGGTCGATCAGTTGCAATTGCAGCGGCTGAAAAAACGCAAGCTGATGGTCAAGGATCAGATCACGTTGCTCGAACGGCAATTGACGCCCGACATTCTCGCCTAGTACCCGGAATTTCAGTATCGCGCGGCGCGCGGACTGCGCCACGCCAGCCACACCAGCATTATCCCCAGCAGCACAAACCACAGCAACGACCAGCCCGGGATGGTCAGCCCTAGGAAACGCCAGCCGGCTTCGGCGCATTCGCCCGAGCCGGACAATACTTTTTCGAGCATGCGTGTCACTGCGTATTGCTCAAGCATGTACGACAGTCCCGGTCCGCACGCCGGCACCTGGTCCGGCGGCAGGTTCTGCAACCAGATATGGCGCATGGCAATGCCTGCGCCGGTCGCCGCAATCAATCCACCGGAAACCGCATACACCACCGCGCCGGTTTTGCGCGGGCCGTGCAGCGCCGCGATGACAAACACCAGGCCCAGCGCGATGAACGCGACGCGCTGGAATACGCACAACGGACAGGGCTCCAGGCCTTCAACATGCTGCAGATAGAGGCCGAAGCCGAGCAGCGCCGCGCAGACCCCGGCGCCAAACAGATAACCGATACGTTTATTCATAAGCTCCACACTTTACACATAAGCCAGCAGTCGGCCGCAGGCAATGACGCCGATCCAGATCAGCAGCGAGACCATCGCATGCATTTTCGCCATCACCGGGACGGCAGCGCCGCAGTCCCAGGCCGCGGCAGTTCGAAACACGCCGGCATGAAACAACGCCGCATTCAGCCCGGCGCCGAACAGCAGGGACATTTTTACGACAAACGCCGTGTTGCCGACCAGATCGCCGGCATGGGCGATGAACATCAGCAATCCCGACGGCACGATCAGCAGCAGCGCGCCGAAACTCCACGGCAGCACGTGACGCGCCAGCGCACGCACCGGCAAACTCCGCGTCAAGCCGAGCAATCGCAAATCGAACACCAGTATCGATCCGACCAGCGTGACAAAACCCAGGATGTGCGCAATCTCCACCGCCGGATACAGCCAGAGCTCCTGGCGCATCGCCACCGCCAGCGGCAGACGCTCGATTGCGGCGAGCGGCGCGCCCGGATCCGAAATCATGGAAAAAACCTTTTAGCCACAGAGATCACAGAGAAAAACCGGCGATAGGAATTGCAATTAGCTGCAGCAAAGGTATTGCTGATTTAAGCTCTTCTCTGTGCACTCTGTGACCTCTGTGGCTTGCTTTTGATTTTCGTTTTAACGCAATTCAACAGTCTTGCTGCCAACGATGATGCGCTCGGCGCGCATCTCTTCAGGTTTATTGCGGTTCTGATAGCCGACAACAGTCACCGTGCTTCCGGTTTTGAGATCGGCCGGCGGCAGCCCGCGCGCGGTCATCCGCGACGGCGGCGCAAGCACCGCAACCCAGGTTTTGCCCGGCGTCACCAGTTTGATGTGGCCGTGGGGATGTTCGTAACCGGATTCGGCGATGGTGCCGGTGAGCTTGAGTTCCTTGCTGCTGTCGTATTCGCTCCAGCCATGATGCGCGGCGACGGGCAGGCTCAGCGCAACGGTCAGCGCGGCCGGCACAACCAATGCAGCGATTCTCAGCATGTCCTTGCTCCTCCCCCGCGGCGCAGATCGTGCGGGCGCGTTACTTTATACTTAATCGAATATGCGAGTCACGCACAGCATCACCATTGACGAAGCCGAACTGACCGAGCGCTTTATACTGGCGTCGGGCCCCGGCGGTCAGAACGTCAACAAGGTCGCCACCGCGGTTGAACTGCGCTTTGACGTCGCGCATTCCAAAAGCCTGCCTGCCGCGGTGCGCGAACGCCTCATTGCGCTCGCCGGCAAACGGCTGTCATCCGCCGGCATACTGGTGATCACCGCTCAGCGCTTCCGCAGCCAGCCGCGCAATCGCGAGGACGCCCGCGAACGCCTGACCGGGCTGATCCGCGAAGCGGCAACGCCCCCCAAACTGCGCCGAGCCACCCGCCCTTCGCGTGCGGCAAAACGGCGACGGGTGGATGACAAACGGCAACAAGGAACACGGAAACGCGAACGCAGCGACAGTGGTTGGGATTGAATGGACCAGTATTCGCAAAAATACTAATATTCAAATAAAACAACGGGTTACTGAGTTTTTCCAACGCCGTCACCCGTACTCATTTTGTCACTTCAAGCTGGTAAACTGCGCGGCCTGAAGGAATAAAGCCGCTGCTGCAAGCGTTTGCCGACTGGCAACCTGTTCAATTCGTTACATTGATATCATTCGTTTCATCCACCGACGGGAGACTTATTTATGAAGCACGCACTGATCGCCGCACTCATCGGCACCTCGACGCTGCTCGCCAGCGGCACCGTATTGGCGCAAGCCAAGCCGGATACGCTGGTCAAACAACGCCAGGCCGCGATGACGCTGCAGGGCAAATACTTCGGCCCGATTGCCGGCATGGCTCAGGGCAAGGTTCCGTACAACGCCGAGGTCGTGAAACGCAATGTGGCATTCCTCGATGCACTCAGCAAAATGTCATGGGACGGATTCACCCCCGCCACCCAGGAAATCAAAAGCAGAACGCTGCCCGCAGCTTACAGCGACGCGGCAAAATTCAAAGCCGCCCAGGACAGCTTCATGAGCGAAGTCGGCAAGCTGGTCGCCACCACGAACGGCGGCGATGAAGCAGCCATCAAGACCCAGATTGGCGTCGTCGCCAAAAACTGCGGCAGCTGCCACGAGGGCTTCCGCGAGAAAAACTGAGCATTCGCGTTCACCATCAAAAGCCCCGTCACAGCGGGGCTTTTTTTGGGCTTCGTTTCTTGTAAACTCCAAGTGAGATGTTCATGAACCCGTCACTACTGCGCACCGGCATCTGCATGCTGCTTGTCACTGCGGCAGTTAACGCATTCGCGGCCGCGCAAGGGGATGCCAAACGCGGTGAATACATTGCCATCGCGGGCGGATGTGTCGCCTGTCACACCGCAAGCGGCAAAGAAGCCGTGCGTTTCGCCGGCGGCCATGCCCTCAAAACACCGTTCGGCACTTTTTACGGCCCCAACATCACGCCGCACCCGCAGGCCGGGATCGGCCGCTGGAGCGAGGCCGATTTCATTCGGGCAATGCGCGCCGGGCTGCGCCCTGACGGCGCGCATTATTTTCCGGCATTTCCTTATCCGTCTTACACAAAGATTGTCGACGATGATCTGAAAGATCTGTGGGCCTATTTGCGCAACCTGCCGCCCAATGCCCGGCAAAATCAGAATCACGACCTGCAATTCCCATTCGGCTTCCGCTTTCTGGTGTGGGGCTGGAAACAGTTGTTCTTCACTCCTGGACCGGCCGTTTCCGACGCACAGGCCAAAACACCGGTCGCGCGCGGCGCCTATCTGGTAAATGCGCTGAGCCATTGCGGCGAATGCCATACGCCGCGCAATTTCCTTGGAGGCCCCAAACGCGACCGTTTCCTGGCGGGCGGCAAAGGTCCGGATGGCAAAGGTGTGCCCAACCTGACCCCGACAAAGCTGAAAAAATGGGGCGACGTCGAACTGAAGGATTTCCTCACTACCGGAATCACTGCTGATGGCGACATCACCGCTGAATCCATGGGCGAAGTTGTCACCAACACCCTGAGCCGCATCACGCCCGAGGATCTCGCCGCGATCATCGCCTACCTGCGCTCACTGCCAGCGCTGCCCGACGAGCCACGCTGAAGTGCACCATTGCCGGTGACGGCAGATTCAGGACGGCAGTGAATTCTGCTTGAGCGTGACGTAGTCGACCTTGCCCGAGCCGAGCAGCGGCAGCGTGTCCACCTTCACCACCCGCCGCGCCACCGCCAGATCCTGCGCGTTGATCTTCCGCGCCGCATGCAGCAGCGCGATGCGATCGAGCGCGGGGTCAGTGGTCAGCAGCACCGTGCTTTCGCCGTTTTGCGTCATCTCCACCAGCGCGGCATGTTTGAAATCGGGCGAAGCCTGATAGGCGATGTGTTCGACGCGCTCCAGCGACACCAGTTCGCCGGCGATCTTGGCAAAGCGTTTGACCCGGCCATGGATGGTGACAAAGCCGTCGTCATCGACGCTGACCACATCACCAGTGTTGTACCAGCCGGCGCCAAGTTCGGAGCGTGGCGGCTGCAGCACGCCCGGCGCATCGGAGAACATATAGCCCATCATCAGGTTGGGTCCACGCACATGCAGCACGCCACCCTCCCCGATACCCGGCACCGGCACCACGCGATATTCAATGCCCGGTAGGAAACGGCCGACACTGCCGACACGGAAGGCCAGCGGTGTATTGAGCGACATCGCCGGTCCGCATTCAGTGGCGCCATAGCCTTCATAAACGCGCAGACCGAATTTGCTGAACCACAGCTTCGACACTTCGGGATTGAGTTTTTCACCCCCGGCGATGATAAAACGCGTGCGGTAAAAATCGTATGGGTGCGCCTGACGCGCGTAATTGCCGAGGAAGGTGCTGGTGCCGAAAATGTAGGTGCAGTCGCGGGTGTAGGCGTACTCCGGGACCACCTTGTAATGCAGCGGATTGGTATATAAAAACAGCCGCGTTCCGGTCAGCAGAGGCATCAACGTGCAGGCGATCAGGCCGAAGGTGTGATACATCGGCAGCGCATTGAGATATTTGTCGTCCGGCCCGAAATCAATCACCGCGCGCAGTTGGGCCATCACGCCGAGCATGGTGTCATGGCTGATGACCACGCCCTTGGGCCGCGCCTCGGAACCCGAGGTGAACAGCACGATGGCCGGCGATGCGGGATCCTGCGCGGGCAGCGCGGCGCCCGGTCGCAGCAGCGACTTGAGGATCCACAGCTTGTCGGCCAGCGTCATCGTCTCGCGCAGATCTTCAAGATAAACAATGCGGCAGCCCTCCAGGGCTACCAGAAGATGGTCTAGATGCGCGGCCTGGATGAATGCGCGCGAAGTGATCACGGTGCGCAGCGTTGCGGCAACACAGGCTGTACGCAACGCTTCGACGCCGCTGGAATAATTGAGCATCGCCGCCACCCGCCCGCGCGAGGTCAGGCCGAACACCAGGCAGACGGTTGCGCCGAGATTGGGCAGCATCACGCCGACACGTTCGCCGGGCTCGGTGAAACGCGCCGTCAGCCGTCCCAGCGCCAGACTGCCCTTGAGCAGATCGCCGTAGGTATTCACCTGGCGGCGCAGGTCTTCGATGATGCGGGTGCGGTGGCCATACCGTGCGGCAGCATCCACCAGCGCGTCAAACAGTGCGCGGCGCGGGGTGGCGTTGGCCATCGATTGCTGGAGGATGCGCAGCAGGTCTTCCGACAGCTGGCGGCGGCGCACGCCGCCGGCGCCGCCGCGCGCCGGGAACCGCGTGGAGGGTTGCACCGCGAGGGTGACGCGCGGGAACAGGCGGCGCGGCCAGCGGTGGCTGGTGGCCGTCCATCGCGACTGCAGGGTGCCCTCGATGCGCAAGGGCACGATGTCGGCATCGGCCCGCGCCGCTATGACTGCAGCGGCGCCGTAAATTTTCATCGTGCTGCCGGTGGTCGTCACCCGATCCTGCGGAAACACCACCACCGGCCGCCCCGATCGCACGACGCGGACCAGACCCTTGACGGTGTAATCGCCGGCAATGCCAAGTTCGGCACAATCCGCAACCCGCCGCAGCAGGCGCCCCAGCCGGTGACCGGAAAGCACACGGGGCAGCACGATCAGCGGATTCCCCGGCAGGAACAACGCCGCCAGCAGCGCGTCGATCAGTGAATCATGATTGGCGACAACCAGCGGCCGGCCGCGGGCGAGCTGGCTCGCATGCCCTGTAACTCGCACGCGGAACAGCAGACCGAGCATAAATCTGAGTGTGGCACGAAGCAGCACTTGCGGTTCCGTTATGAGGTTTCGTGAACGAGCGACGCGAAATCTGTTGTTGATCGGCGATTAAAGCAGCGACGTTTTTAACGGCTCCGCAGGTCAGAGTCAAACGGCAGGCTATCGGGTTTGGCGGGCATGCAACTACTACAGCGGGGACTTGCCGAGTCCTTATAACCAACGCAGGAAATTGCGCAAGTCCCCCAAAAACCTTCCAGACACCACTATATCTGGCAATTTTAGCGAATTAAATCCTTGTTTTAGTGGGTGTTTTTTTAAACCTCCCATTTTGTTAGATTTGCCTGTCGCCGCACCCCGACGCTTAATCACTCCCGGGAATATCACCAGATCCCGCCGACCGATCCACATAAAACCACCGCAGGGGACATTCATCATGGAAATGCAAATTCCGGCCGCAGTCATCGACGTACATCACGCCGTCGTCAAGCCCGATTTCAGCAGCGGATCGGATTTCCGCTTCTCGCCACAGCTCAATGCGCATTTTGACCGGCAGACCCGCGCGCTGTGGTCACGCTGGACCGCGGCCCCGCGCCCCTGCTTCAACGCCGGACTGCTTTCCGACATCCGCGCCTATTACAACTTCATTGCCGGCAGCGACGGCGTCATCGCCTGCGGCGACAACGAAGAGCCGATCGAATACGTGATCCTCGCCTCGGGCATGCCCGGCGTGTTCCAGCTCGGCGGCGACCTCGACCTTTTCCGGCAGAAAATCGACAACCGCGACCGCAATGCCCTCACCACCTACGGCCGCGCCTGCATTGATGTGCTGTACCGCAACTACCGCGGCCACGATCTGCCGCTGACCACTGTGTCGCTGGTGCAGGGCGAATGCCTGGGCGGCGGCTTTGAGGCCGCGCTGTCGAGCGACGTCATCGTCGCCGAAAAAAGCTCGCGTTTCGGTTTCCCCGAAATCCTGTTCAACCTGTTCCCGGGCATGGGCGCGTACTCCTTCCTTGACCGCAAGGTAGGCCAGCGCAAGGCCGAGGACATCATCTCCTCGGGCAAGATCTACAGCGCCGACGAAATGCTGGAACTGGGCGTCATCGACGTCGTCGCCGAGGATGGCAGCGGCGAAACCGCCGTCAATGCCCTGATCAAGCAGCGCTCGCGCTCTCGCAACGGCCTGGCTGCGCTTGCCGCAGTGCGACGCCGGGTGCACCAGATCACCTACGAGGAACTCGAAGACATCGTCGGCGTGTGGGTCGATGCTGCACTGCGGCTGACCACCCGCGACCTGAAGTTGATGCAGCGCCTGGTTACCCGCCAGAACGGCCTCCAGGAACCGGCGATCATTCACTGAAACAGCGTTTAAACGCAGCCTGTCCTGCTCTGCTAGACTGGTCCGGCAGCGGCTGAACTTACCCTTACCGGCCCGCAAGGCCGGCGCAAAAGAAAGCCTGACGCATGTCCGAACTTGAGCACTCATACACCATAGAACAAACGTCCCAGCTGCTGGGCATTTCGGCGCAAAAGCTGCGGCGCTGGGATGAGCAGGGCATTCTCGGCGCGCTGCGCACCGAAGGCGGACACCGTCGTTATCCCAAGGAAGTCGTCGACCGGCTGGTCCGCGCCAACGGTGGCGGATTCGCCGAAAAAACCTCGCGCGAACTGGCGAGCGTCAAACGCACGCTGGCTGAAAAGCGGCGGATCATCCAGTTGCTGATCGAAAGCGAAGGCCGTTACCGCGATCTGGTCGAAACTTCCCATGACCTGATCTGGCAAACCGACGCCGAAGGCCGCTTCACCTATCTGAACGCCGCCGCCCAGGA
The DNA here is from genome assembly GCA_022841375.1 of Burkholderiales bacterium. Lineage (GTDB taxonomy): Bacteria > Pseudomonadota > Gammaproteobacteria > Burkholderiales > SG8-41. The sequence continues at coordinate 48,003 of JALHRQ010000017.1, read as the reverse complement.
GATTTTCGGACTCACTCCGCCCGACCTGCTCGGACGCTGCTTTTTCAGTTTTGAAACCAACGGTTCGCACGTGCCGAACCGCCGCTTCCTGTCGACGCTGCGCCGCAACGGGGAAGTGCAGAACCATGTGACCCACCTGACCACCGCCCGCGGCGAAGACCGCTGGATCGGCATCAACGCGCGCGTCACCCGCGATGAAAACGGCGGCATGCTCGGCATCCGCGGCACCGCCCGCGATGTCACCGATCAGCATCTGGCGATCCGTCGCGCGGAACACGTGGCGATGCACGACGCGCTGACCGACCTGCCGAACCGCAATGAACTGCAGCGGCAAGTCGAGAACGCCCTCCAAAACAACCAGGTCGGCGCCATCATCATGGTCGACATGGACCACTTCAAGCGCGTCAACGCGGTATTCGGCCATGGCGCCGGCGAACAGCTGGTACTCGGCCTCTCCGGCGTGCTGCGCAGCGTCGCACGCAGCCGCAACGGCGACCTGTTCCGCATCGGTGAAGACCAGTTCGTGCTGCATGTGGCGGAAGCGCTGCGCGAAGACGCGCAGTCCATCGCCGCCGTGCTGCTCGACGCCGTGCACAACTACAGGCTGGAGATGGCGCGCAACCGGGTGGTCTCCAACATTACCGCCTCCATCGGCATTGCGATGTATCCCTTCCACGGCAGCGACTGGCCGGCGCTGCTGGCCGCCGTTGACGCGGCGACTCATCAGGCCAAGGACGAGGGCCGCAATCGCGTGGTGCTGTTTAATCCCGCTTCGGACTCCTTGCGTGCCAACCACCGGCGCACCCACTGGTCGCGGCTGATCACCGAGGCGATCGAGCAGGACGAAATCGCGCTCTATGTGCAATCAGCGATGAATATCCGGACCGGCGCACCCATCCACCATGAAATCTTCCTGCGCATCCGCGACGAACACGGCGCCTGGGCCGATCCGCAACAGTTCATGGGTACCGCGGAATCGCTCGGTTTCGCACCAGCACTCGACCAGCGCGTGATCGCCCGCGTGCTGACCCACATCCACGAGCAGGGCAAAAATTCGTCACTGCGTTATGCCGTCAATGTATCCGCAACATCCATTGCCGATGCGAACTGGGTGCGCGAACTGGCCGACATCATCCGCACTTCGGACGTTCCCGGCAACCGCCTGATTTTCGAAATCAGCGAAAAAGCGGCGATGGAAAACATCGATGCCACCGCAGCCTTCATCGCCCAGATGCGCGCGCTCGGTGCGCGCGCCGCGCTCGATGACTTCGGCACCGGCTTCAGCTCGTTCTATTACCTGAAGCGCTTCGACGTGGATTACCTGAAAATCAGCGGCGCATTCACCCAGGATCTGAGCGACAACGAAGAAAGCCGGGTATTCGTCAAGGCCGTCAACGATCTCGCCCGCAACCTCAAACGCCAGGTGATCGCAAAAGGTGTGGAGACCGAATTGATGCTGAACTTGCTGAAGGAGGCCGGCGCGCTCTACGCCCAGGGGCATTATTTCCAGCCGGCCGCACCGCTGAGCACGGTGATACCGGTTCCCGGACGCAAAACCTCGCGCGGCTGATCACACGGCGGTGCCGCGAGGGGCGGCCGAACAGCAGAGCCTTACCACTCACCCCTTGCGATTTTCTCGGCCCATAGCAGACCGAGCGCGGTTTTTGAGTCGCTGATCCGGCCTTCACCGACCCAGGCGATAGCCTCATCCAGCGAAACGGTCATGACTTCGAGAAATTCCCCCTCGTCGAGCCGTTCGCCGACATGGCGCAGATCTGTAGCCAGAAAAAGCTCGACTCGCTCATCGGCGTAACCGATGCACGGATACTGCGTCGTAAGATGCCGCCACTGACCCGCGGTATAGCCGCACTCCTCCAGCAGTTCGCGCTTTGCGGTGGCCAATGGCTGCTCGCCTTGATCGATCTTGCCCGCAGGCAGTTCGATGAAATGTTGCCCTGCCGGGTACCGGAACTGCCGCTCCAACAACACGCTTTGTGAATCGGGCTGGGCAATGACGATAACAGCGCCGGGATGTTTGATGTATTCACGTGTCGCCGTGTCGCCGCCGGGCAGTCGCACGGTGTCGCGGTGCACGCGAAGCAGTTGCCCCTCAAACACCGATTCCGAGGACAACAACGTTTCGGTGAAATCAGCGGGAATGTGCGGCTTCATGCCGGGGATCAGATTCCCGGCTTGCGCCAGAAAAGGCGGTAGGCAAAACCCGGGTAGGCAAAACCCGGGTAGGCGAACACCAGGAACAGGCAGACGGTGACCGCGTAAAACTCCCAGCGCTGCGGATGCACCTGGCCGGCACGGCTTTCCATCAGCCATGCCGCGATGCCGGCGACGCAATACAGCAGCATCAGTTCCAGTACCCGCCAGCCCCCCGCTTTACCGCTGACGGGGGCGGGCCGCACGAAAAGAATTCGTTCGCTCAGAAACGCCAGATGGGCGAGCACCAACGCCAGCAACAGCAGCGCGGCGGTGCTCCAGTCCATGATCAGATCGAAGCGCGGACGGCTTCGATGCAGAGTACCAGCAGCGGCTGCGGCGCGATGCCCAGCATCAGCACGGCGAGGCCGTTGACCGACAGCAGCGCGCGCACGTCACCCGACGCGGTGATCGGCGCGGTATCCACCGGCGCATCGAAATACATCAGCTTGACGATGCGCAGGTAATAAAAAGCCCCGATCAGCGAGAAAATCACCGCCACGACGGCGATCCACCACATGCCGATATGCACCACTGCCTGCAGCACCGACAGCTTGGCGTAGAAGCCGACGGTCGGCGGGATGCCGGCCATTGAGAACATCAGCAGCAGCATCAGGAAGGCGTACCAGGGATTGCGCTGGTTGAGCCCCTTGTAGTCATCAAGATTCTCGGCCTCGAAACCGCTGCGCGCGAGCAGCAGGATGATGCCGAAAGAACCCAGCGTCATCAGCACGTAGACCACCACGTAGAACATGCTCGCGCCGTAGCCGTCGATGGTGCCCGACAGCACGCCGAGCAGCAGGAAGCCCATGTGCGAGATCGTCGAATAGGCCAGCATCCGTTTCAGATTGGTCTGCATGATCGCCGTCAGGTTGCCGATGACCAGCGACAGGATCGCCATCACCGCCAGCATGTGGCGCCATTCCTCGACCAGCATTTCCGCGCCCAGGCCCTGGGCCAGCAGACGCATCACAATGGCAAATGCGGCGAATTTCGGCGCCGAACCGATGAACAGCGTCACCGCCGTCGGCGCGCCCTGATAAACGTCAGGCACCCACATGTGGAAGGGTACCGCGCCGAGCTTGAAACCCAGACCGGCCACGATAAACACCAGGCCGAATACCAGCACCAGCTGGGCCTGCACGCCTTCAGTGGATAACTGCGCGAGTTCGGTGATCTCCAGCGTGCCGGTGGCACCGTAGAGCATCGACATGCCGTAGAGCAGCACGCCGGAAGCCAATGCGCCGAGCACGAAATATTTCATCGCCGCTTCGGTCGCGCGCACCGAATCGCGCTGCAGCGCGACCATCGCATACAGTGACAGCGACAGCAGCTCGAGGCCGAGATACAGCGTCAGCAGATGATTGGCCGAGATCATCACCATCATGCCCAGCGTCGCAAACAGTGCCAGCGTGAAAAATTCGCCGCGGAACAGGCCGCGCGCGGCGTTATAGGCGCGGGCGTAAACCATCACCACGATCACTGCAACGCAGGTCAGCAGTTTCAGCGCGTCGGCCATCAGGTCGTCGACGAACATGCCGCTGAAGGTGTAGACGGGTTCTGCATTGCCGGTGAAAAAGGTCAGCAGCGCGCAGCCGGCGAGCGTGAACTGGGTCAGCCCGTAGGTGACGATGCGGTTGTCGTCGCTGACAAACAGGTCGACGATCAGGATCACGCACGCCATCACGAGCAAAAACAGCTCGGGGTAGGCGGGCCACAGCGGCATGATGTATTCCATAGTCAGCTCTATTGCGCCGGCAGCTTGCTGAAGGACACGTGCGCCAGCAGTTCATTGACCGAAACGTGCAGCACATCGGCAAAAGGCTGCGGCCACACGCCCATCACCAGCACCAGCACGGCGAGAACGCCCAGCACCAGGAACTCGCGGGCGTTGATGTCCTGCAGTTCGCCGACATGCGCGTTGGCCACCGCGCCGAAGATCACCCGCTTGTACATCCACAGCGTGTACGCGGCGCCGAAAATCAGCGTGATCGCGGCGGCGAAGGCGAACCAGAAATTGACCTGCATCGCGCCCATGATCACCAGGAATTCACCGACGAAGCCGCTGGTGCCGGGCAGACCGGCATTGGCCATCGAGAAGAACATGAACAGCGCGGCAAACACCGGCATGCGGTTGGCGACACCGCCGTAATCGGCGATCAGCCGCGAGTGCATGCGGTCATACAGCACGCCGACGCAAAGGAACATCGCACCTGAGATGAAACCGTGCGAAATCATCTGGATGACCGCGCCTTCCATGCCCTGGGCGTTGAACAGGAAAATGCCGAGCGTGACAAAACCCATGTGCGAGATCGACGAATAGGCGATCAGCTTTTTCATGTCGGTCTGCACCAGTGCGACCAGGCCGATGTAGACCACGGCGATCAGCGACAGCCCGATGACCACCGGCGCCAGCAGGTGGCTGGCATCGGGCACGATGGGCAGCGACAGCCGCAGGAAACCGTAACCGCCGAGTTTCAGCATCACCGCGGCCAGCACCACGGAGCCGCCGGTGGGCGCCTCGACGTGGGCGTCGGGCAGCCAGGTGTGAACCGGCCACATCGGCACTTTGACCGCGAATGCCATAAAAAATGCAATAAAAACAGATACTTGCACAACAAGCGGCAACTGGGTCTGGTAGAAATCGAAGAGACTGAAACTGCCGCCCGCTGAGAAATACAGATAGATCAGCGCAACCAGCGACAGCAGCGAACCCATCAGCGTGTAGAGGAAGAACTTGATCGCCGCATACACGCGGTTGGGGCCGCCCCAGACGCCGATGATGATGAACATCGGGATCAGCGTCGCCTCGAAGAACACGTAGAACAGCAGCGCATCGAGCGACGAGAACACGCCGTTCATCAGGCCCGACAGGAACAGGAAGGCCGCCATGTACTGCGACACGCGCGACTCGATGACCTGCCAGCCCGCCACCACCACCAGCACCGTGGTCAGGCTGTTCAACAGGATCAGCAGCAGCGAAATGCCGTCGATGCCGAGATGGTAATTGGCGTTCAGCGTGTCGATCCAGGTGCGCATTTCGACGAACTGGAAACCGCCCTGCTGCAGGTTGAATCCGGTGTACAGCGGGATGGTCACCGCAAAACCGATCAGCGCGCCGATCAGCGCGATCATGCGCGCGGCCGACGCATTGCGGTCGCCGCCGGTCAGCAATACCGCCACACCGGCGATGATCGGTGCCCAGATGGCGAGACTCAGTAGTGGTAATCCCTGCATCATTTGGTCTTTTTCTTCAGTTTCACCGGATATAGGCCAGTGTCAGCAGCAGCAGGATGCCGATGATCATCGCGAATGCGTAGTGGTAGATGTACCCCGACTGCACATGGCGGATCACCGAGGCGAACCAGCCGACCACGCGCGCCGAGCCGTTCACCATCACGTTGTCGATCACGGCGACGTCGCCGCCCTTCCACAGGCCCATGCCCAGCGCGCGCGCGCCGCCGGCAAAAAACCAGTCATTGAAACGATCGAGACCGTATTTCTCCATCAGTATCGTCACCACGAAACCCCATTGGCGGCGCAGCTTTGCCGGCAGTTCCGGACGAACGATGTAGAGGAACCAGGCCGTTGCCGCGCCGGCAATCGCCAGCCAGAACGGCAGCGTCGACAGCGCGTGGGTCATCATGCCGATGACGCCGTGGAAGCCCTGCGCCAGCGTCGCCATCGCGGTATGCGACGGATGCACCATGATCGAACTGCCGAAATAATTGCCGTAGAGGAAGGAGCCGATCAGCCAACCGGCGCAAATCGACGGAATCGCCAGCAATACCAGTGGCACCCACACCACCGCCGGCGATTCATGCGGCTTGTGCGCCTCGGCGTGATGGTCGTCATGTCCGTGATCGTCATGGCCCGCCGCGGCAGCTTCCGCATCAGCAGCCTTCACATCGGGATGGTGCGGATCGGCAAAACGCTCCTTGCCGTGGAATGCATAAAACACCAGCCGGAACGAGTAAAAGCCGCCGACAAACACGCCGGCCACCGCCAGCGCGTAGGCAAAACCGGCGCCTGGCACCGTGGCGTGATGCAGCGCCTCGACGATGGTTTCCTTGGAGAAAAAGCCGGCGAATGGCGGCAGGCCGGCATTGGCCAGCGCACCAATCAGCATCGTCATATAGGTGATCGGCATGTATTTGGCGAGGCCGCCCATCTTGCGCATGTCCTGCTGGTGATGCATCGCGATGATCACCGAGCCCGCGCCGAGGAACAACACAGCCTTGAAAAAGGCGTGGGTGAACAAATGGAATATCGCCGCCGAATACGCCGAGGCGCCCAGCGCCATGGTCATGTAGCCGAGTTGTGACAGCGTTGAGTAGGCCACCACACGTTTGATGTCGTACTGCACAGTGGCGATCAGCGCCATGAAGAATGCGGTGATCGCGCCAATCACCAGCACGAACGACAGTGCGGTTTCCGAGAGTTCGAACAGCGGCGACATCCGCGCCACCATGAAAATGCCGGCGGTGACCATTGTCGCCGCGTGGATCAGCGCGGAAATCGGCGTCGGCCCTTCCATCGAATCCGGCAGCCAGACATGCAGCGGAAACTGAGCAGACTTGCCCATCGCGCCGATGAACAGCAGGATGCAGATCACCGTCATCAGCGACCACGGCACACCGGGGAACAGTTCGATGGTGTTGCCGGACAAGCGCTCGGCGCCGGCAAACACCGCGGCGTAATCGAGCGTGCCGAAATACATCAATACAAGCGCGATGCCCAGCAGAAAGCCGAAATCGCCGACGCGGTTGACCAGGAAGGCCTTCATGTTGGCGTAGATTGCCGTCGGTCGGGTGTACCAGAAACCGATAAGCAGGTACGACACCAGACCCACCGCCTCCCAGCCGAAGAACAGCTGCAGGAAGTTGTTGCTCATCACCAGCATCAGCATCGAGAACGTGAACAGCGAGATGTAGCTGAAAAAACGCTGGTAGCCGGGATCGTCGGCCATGTAACCGATGGTGTAGATATGCACCATCAGCGACACAAACGACACCACAATCATCATCGTCGCCGACAACGGATCGATCAGGAAGCCGATTTCAAAGCGGATGCTGCCGGAAGCCAGCCAGGTGTAGACCGGGCCGTTGAAGATATTGCCCGCCATCACGTCCTGGAACACCACGATCGAGGCGACCAGACACACCACCATGCCCAGAATGGTGATGGTGTGCGAAGCGCGGCGACCGATGGCCCAGCCGAACAGGCCGGCGATGATCGCGCCGAACAGGGGCGCCAGCGGTACCAGCAGATAAAGTTTTTGCATCTCGGTCATGTGCGGTTCAGCCCTTCAACTGATCGAGGTCTTCGACATTGATGGTGCGCAGATTGCGGAACAGCACCACCAGGATCGCCAGACCGATCGCCGATTCGGCTGCAGCAACGGTCAGGATGAAAAACACGAACACCTGGCCGGCGGTATCACCGAGGAAATGGGAGAACGCGACAAAATTCGTATTCACCGCCAGCAGCATCAGTTCGATCGCCATCAGCAGCACGATGATGTTCTTGCGGTTGAGAAATATGCCGATCACCGAAATCGCGAACAGGATCGCGCCGAGGACCAGGTAATGGGACAGTGAAATCATTTTCAGTCCCCCTTCTTTTCGGCCGGCATCGAAATGATCTTCAGCCGGTCATTGCGCCGGACCTGCACCTGATCGCCCGGATTGATGTATTTGCCGTGTTTGCGGCGACGCAGCGTCAGCGCGATGGCGGCGACGATGGCCACCAGCAGGATCACCGCGGCCAGTTCGAACGGGTAGACATAGTCGGTGTAGAGCAGCCGGCCCAGTTCCTTGGTGTTGCTGTAACCCGCCGGCGCAGCCGGCGGGCGCGGCGCGTCCTCCAGCCCGAACCAGGGCCCGGTCAGCACCAGTGCCATTTCTGCCACCATCAGCAGCGCAACCGTCGCGCCCACCGGCAGGTAGCTCCAGAAACCCTCGCGCAGCTTCTCGATGTTGATGTCGAGCATCATCACCACGAACAGGAACAGTACCATTACCGCACCGACATAGACCAGCACCAGCGCGATGCCGAGGAACTCCGCCTCAAGTTGTATCCACAGCCCCGCCGCCGTGCAGAACGCCAGCACCAGGAACAGCGCGGCATGCACCGGATTGCGCGCGGTAATCACCCGCAGCGCCGCAAAAATCAGCACCGCCGAGAAAAACCAGAATATGAGTTGTTGAAATGTCATTGTTGTGCGTGAAGAGTAAGGCGTGAGGCGTCAACCTGCGACATCCGCAAGATTTCCGCTTTGTGCGTTTTACTCATCACCCCTGTCTCTTTACTTTTCACGTTTAACGGTATTTCGCATCTGCCGCACGGTCCTGCGCGATCTGTTCTTCGTAAGCGTCGCCGATCGCCAGCAACATCGGCTTGGTGTAAATCAGGTCGCCGCGCTTTTCGCCGTGGTATTCATAGATCCGCGTCTCAACAATCGAATCCACCGGGCAAGATTCCTCGCAGAAACCGCAGAAAATGCACTTGGTCAGGTCGATGTCGTAACGTGTGGTTCGGCGCGTGCCGTCCTCGCGCTGTTCGGATTCGATGGTAATCGCCATCGCCGGGCACACCGCCTCGCACAGCTTGCACGCGATGCAACGCTCCTCGCCGTTGGGATAACGGCGCAGCGCATGCAGACCGCGAAAACGCGGGCTCATTGGGGCTTTTTCTTCCGGATATTCGACCGTGATCTTGCGCGCGAACAGGTAGCGGCCGGTGACCGCCATGCCCTTCAGCAGTTCGAACAGCAGGAAGGTATTGAAGAATCTGCGGATGCCCTGGATCATCATTTCCACCATATCCACAGCGGGGTTTGCATCCATGCGCCGAGCACTACAATCCATACCAGCGTCACCGGGATGAACACTTTCCAGCCCAGGCGCATGATCTGGTCATAGCGGTAACGCGGGAATGTCGCGCGGAACCACAGGAACATCGACGCGACAAAGAAAATTTTGGCGAACAGCCAGCCGAAGCCGCCAGTGCCGAGCAAGCCCCATGAGACCGGGAACGGCGACAGCCAGCCGCCGAGAAACATGATCGAGGTCAGCGTCGAAATCAGGATCATCGCCGAGTATTCCGCCAGCGAGAACACGGCGAAGGTCATACCCGAATATTCAACGTGAAAGCCGACAATCTCGGACTCACCCTCGGCGACGTCAAATGGCGCGCGGTTGGACTCGGCCACACCGGAAATAAGGTAGGTGATGAACAACGGGAACAGCGGCAGCCAAAACCAGCCAAAAGCGCCAGCTGAATTCTGCTGCGCTTTGACGATCTCGGCCAGATTCAGGCTCTGCGCGGCCATCAGCACGCCGACCAGAGAAAAACCCATGGCGATTTCATACGAAACGATCTGCGCTGCGGAGCGCAGGCTGCCGAGGAAGGCGTATTTGGAATTCGACGCCCAGCCGGCGATGATGATGCCGTAGACGCCAAGCGAGGTCATCGCCATCAGATACAGCAGGCCGGCGTCGATGTTCGACAGGATCAGTTCAGGCGAAAACGGGATCACCGCCCACGCCGCCAGCGCCGGTCCCAGCGCCAGTACCGGCGCCAGCACGAACAGGAACTTGTTCGAACCTGCGGGGATGATCACTTCCTTGACCAGCAGCTTCAAGCCGTCAGCGATCGGCTGCGCCCAGCCGCCGAGCCAGCGGATGCCGAAGAAAGTCACCCGGTTCGGACCCTTGCGGATCTGCATGTAGCCGATCAGCTTGCGTTCCCACAAGGTCAGATAGGCAACACACAGCATCAGCGGTGCAACGATCAGCATGATCTTGACCAGCGTCCACACCACCGGCCACAACGGACCGAGCAGCGCTTGCGGGTAGGCGAGCAGCGAATCGAGCATCATGCGCTCGCTTTCTGCGCCTGGGCGACGCGCTCGAGCACCAGCGGCGCATCGTCAGCGCCGAGCGTGGCGGTTTCACCGCGGGCTGCGGCAAGGCGTACACATTCAGCAGGCAGTTTGTCATCGATGCCGTACGGCACCACTGCGGAGCCGCCATCCTGCACCACCCGCAGTGCATCGCCATCACGCAGGCCCAGTTTGTCGGCCAGTGCACGATTCAGCGTCGCCACCGGCGGCAGCGCATCCCGCGTCAGTTGCAGGCTGGGCGCGCGGCGCACCAGTGCATCGGCGGCGTAGATCGGCGTTTCGGCGATCCGCGCAATGCCGGTAGCTGCGCTCGGCAACGCGACGACATTAAAAGTTAAATTATTGTTTTTATTGAATATTTCTGACTTACCGTGAAGCGCTTCGCGCTTCGCGTCTTCGGCGCTGTCGTGTTCAAAGCCGGTCAGACCGAGCAAATTGCCGAGCACGCGCAATACTTTCCACGCGGGCCGGGTTTCACCCAGCGGCTGCACCACGCCGGCAAAAGTCTGCACGCGACCCTCGCTGCTGACATACGTGCCGGCGGTTTCGGTAAACGGCGCAATCGGCAGCAACACATTCGCGTATTCGGTGGCGCCATGCTGGAACGGGCTCATCGCCACTACCAGCTCCGCCTGTTTCATCGCCGCAATCGCCTGCCGCGGATTGTGCATATCCAGTTCGGGTTCGACGCCCAGCAGCAGATAGGCTTTGAGCGGCGTCTCGATCATCTGCCGTGCGTTGACGCCGGAAACCTTGCCGGTCGGCACGCAGCCCGCGACATAAGCGCCGACGCTGTTGGCCGCGGCACCCAGCACGCCAAACGGGCAACCCACAATCGAGGCCAGGGCCTGCGCCAATGCCTGCAGCGTCGCCGCAGCAGCGTGCTGTTCAGCAAAGTTGCCGAGGAACACGCCGGCTTTTTGACCGGCAACCAGGCTGGCAGCAATACGTTTGGATGCATCGTCAACCGTAACCCCGGTCACTGCACTGCGCACACCTTCGGGGATCGCAACGTTTTTCAGTTCGGTGGCGGCTTTGACCACCTGCGCCAGCACTTGCGGCAACAATGCGGGGGCGACAATCGCCTTGTTCGCGACGCGCATCAGCAGATCGTCATCGACGGCATGAATGATATTGAGTTCAGCGCCCTTTTTCGTCGCCTGACGCAGGCGATGCGTCAGCAGCGGATGATCCTTGCGCAGCGTCGAGCCGATCACCAGCGTGCGATCGAGATGCGCGAACTCGGTGATGCTCATGCCCAGCCAGGGTACGCCGGCGCGTTTGCCATCGGCGCTGAAGTCTGCGTGACGCAGGCGGAAATCGACGTTGCCCGAACCCAGCCCGCGCAGCAGTTTCTGCAGCAGGTGCATTTCTTCCAGTGTCTGGTGCGGCGTGGCCAGCGCGCCGATAGCGGCGGCACCATTCGCGGCCTTGATGCGCTTCAATTCCGAGGCGACAAACTCCAGCGCCACCGGCCATTCGACGTCCTGCCACTTGCCGTCGCGTTTGACCATCGGCCGGGCCAGGCGTTTTTCCGAATTCAGCGCTTCATAGGAAAAACGATCCTTGTCGGCAATCCAGCATTCGTTGATCGCTTCATTGTCGCGCGGCAGCGTACGCATCACGCGGTTCTGCTTGATCTGCAGCGTCAGGTTGGTACCGAGACCGCAGTGGGGGCTCACGGTCGGCCGGCGCGTCAACTCCCAGGTGCGGGCGCTGTAACGGAACGGTTTCGAGGTCAGCGCGCCCACCGGACACAGGTCGATGGCGTTGCCCGACAGTTCGGAATCGACGGTCTTGCCGACGAAGGTGATGATTTCCGAATGTTCACCGCGGCCGATCATGCCGAGTTCCATGATGCCGGCTATTTCCTGCCCGAAGCGCACGCAACGCGTGCAGTGGATGCAGCGCGTCATGTCGGTGGCAATCAACGGACCGAGATTCTTGTTGGTGACAACGCGCTTGTCTTCCGCGTAACGCGATTCACTGCTGCCGTAACCCATCGCCAGATCCTGCAGCTGGCATTCACCGCCTTGATCGCAAATAGGGCAATCCAGCGGATGGTTGATCAGCAGAAATTCCATGACGCCCTTCTGGGCGATCACTGCGGCATCGGAATGCGTCCATACCTTCATGCCTTTGGTCACCGGTGTTGCGCAGGCGGGCAGCGGCTTCGGCGCTTTCTCGACCTCGACCAGACACATGCGGCAGTTCGCCGCGATCGACAGCTTTTTGTGATAACAGAAATGCGGCACGAAGGTGCCTGCCTTGTTGGCAGCATCCATGATCGTGCTGCCTTCTGGCACTTCCATCAGCTTGCCGTCAATTTCGATTTCGAGCATGGCGTCAGTCTAGAAATAAGGTGCGACCAGGCACTTCTTGTGGTCGATGTGGTGTTGGAATTCGTCGCGGTAGTGCTTGAGGAACGCCCGCACCGGCATTGCCGCGGCGTCACCCAGCGCGCAGATCGTGCGCCCCTGGATGTTCTGCGCCACGTTGTCGAGCATGTCGAGATCCTCGGGCCGGCCCTTGCCGTGCTCGATGCGATCGACCATGCGGTAAAGCCACCCGGTGCCTTCACGGCACGGGGTGCACTGGCCACACGACTCTTCGTAATAGAAATAGGACAATCGCAACAGCGACTTCACCATGCAGCGTGTCTCGTCCATCACGATCACCGCACCGGAGCCGAGCATCGATCCCGCCTTGGCGATCGAGTCATAGTCCATGTCGGTGGCCATCATGATCTCGGCCGGCAGCACCGGCATCGACGAGCCGCCGGGGATCACCGCCTTGAGTTTTTTGCCGTCGCGCATGCCGCCGGCCATTTCCAGCAGCGTCGCAAACGGCGTGCCAAGCTTGATTTCAAAGTTGCCGGGACGCGCGACGTCACCGGAAATCGAGAAAATCTTGGTGCCGCCATTGTTCGGCTTGCCAAGCGCAAGAAAAGCATCGCCGCCGTTGTTGATGATCCACGGCACCGCGGCAAAGGTCTCGGTGTTGTTGATCGTCGTCGGCTTGCCGTAAAGACCGAAGCTGGCGGGGAACGGCGGCTTGAACCGCGGCTGTCCCTTCTTGCCTTCCAGCGACTCGAGCAGCGCAGTCTCTTCGCCGCAGATATAGGCACCGAAACCGTGGTGCGCATGCAGTTGGAATGAAAAATCGGTACCGAGGATTTTGTCGCCGAGATAACCCGCGGCGCGCGCCTCTTCCAGCGCCTCCTCGAAGCGCTCGTAGACGTCCCAGATCTCGCCGTGGATATAGTTGTAGCCCACGGTGATGCCCATCGCATAGCCGCCGATGATCATGCCTTCGATCAGCGAATGCGGGTTATAACGCAGGATGTCGCGGTCCTTGAATGTGCCCGGCTCGCCTTCGTCGGAATTGCACACCAGGTATTTCTGCCCCGTGTACTGCTTGGGCATGAAGCTCCACTTCAATCCCGTCGGGAAACCGGCGCCGCCGCGGCCGCGCAGCGCGGATTTTTTCAGTTCGTTGACAACCTGCTCGGGGGATATGCTCTCGGCAATGATCTTTTTCAGCGCCGCATAACCGCCGCGCGCCTCATAATCCTTCAGATGCCAGTTCGTGCCGTTGATGCCCTTCATGATCACGGCATCCGGCCCGAATATATCGCCTGCAAACGGTGGGATCGGCAGACCCATTATTTGAGATCCTTCAGCAACTGGTCGATTTTTTCATTGCTCATCGCACAAAGCATGACCTTGTTGTTGCGGATCATTACCGGCGCATCGCCGCAGGCGCCCATGCACTCGCCCTCTTTCAGAGTGATGCGACCGTCTGCCGTGGTTTCACCGAAACCGATGCCCAGCGATTTCTTCAGATGGTCCGCGGCATGGTTTGCCCCCTGCAGTGCGCACGGCAGGTTGGTGCACAGGGTCAGCTTGTATTTGCCCGTCGGCTTCAGGTCATACATCGTGTAGAACGTCGCAACCTCATACACGGCGACTGGCGCCATGCCGAGATACTGCGCGACAAAATCCATGGTCTCTGTGGACAGCCAGCCCTTCTCGTCCTGGGCAATGGTCAGTGCCGCCATCACCGCCGAATCCTTGCGGTCGGGCGGATACTTGGCGACCGCCTTGTCGATTTTCGCCAGGGAGTCAGGAGAAAGCCCGGCGGTATTCATGGTGGGCGCGTTCATCGATCACTCATCTGTCAATGTCACCGAACACGATGTCCAAGGTGCCGATGATCGCCACCACGTCGGCAATCATGTGCCCCTTGACCATTTCGTCGAGCGCCGCAAGATGCGGGAAGCCCGGTGCGCGGATTTTCAAACGGTACGGTTTGTTGGCGCCGTCGGACACCAGGTAAATGCCGAACTCGCCTTTCGGATGCTCGACGGCGGCATAAGCCTCGCCCGGGGGCACGTGCATGCCTTCGGTGAAGAGCTTGAAATGGTGGATCAGCTCTTCCATGTTGGTTTTCATCGCTACGCGTGAAGGCGGCGCGACCTTGTGGCTGTCGACCATCACCGGGCCCGGATTCTTGCGCAGCCAGTCAACGCACTGCTTGATGATGCGGTTGGACTGGCGCATTTCTTCGACGCGTACCAGATAACGGTCGTAGCAATCGCCATTGACGCCGATGGCGACGTCGAAATCCATACGGTCATACACTTCGTACGGCTGCTTCTTGCGCAGATCCCAGGCGATGCCCGACCCGCGCAGCATCGGGCCGGTAAAGCCCAGTTGCAGTGCGCGCTCCGGCGACACCACGCCGATGCCGACCGTCCTTTGCTTCCAGATACGATTATCGGTGAGCAGCGTTTCGTATTCATCGACGTAGGCCGGAAAACGTTTGGTGAAGTCGTCGATAAAATCGAGCACCGAACCCTGTCGGTTTTCGTTCAGCGCCCTGGTGGCCTTGTCGTTGTGGAGGCGCGTCGCGGTGTACTGCGGCATGGTGTCCGGCAGGTCGCGATAGACGCCGCCCGGCCGGTAATAGGCCGCGTGCATGCGCGCGCCGGATACCGCCTCGTAGACGTCAAACAGGTCTTCACGCTCGCGGAAGCAATACAAAAAGATGGTCATCGCGCCGATGTCCAGCCCGTGCGCGCCCAGCCACAGCAGGTGGTTCAGCAGACGGGTGATCTCGTCGAACATGACGCGGATGTACTGCGCGCGTTCAGGCACCTCGATGCCGAGCAGCTTTTCGATCGCCATCACATACGCATGCTCGTTGGCCATCATCGACATATAGTCGAGGCGGTCCATGTACGGCACCGATTGTAGGAATGTCTTGTGTTCGGCGAGTTTTTCGGTCGCGCGATGCAGCAGCCCGATGTGCGGATCGGCGCGCTCGATGACCTCGCCGTCCAGTTCCAGCACCAGACGCAATACGCCGTGGGCCGCCGGATGCTGCGGCCCGAAGTTCATCGTGTAATTTTTGATTTCAGCCATTTAAAAACTGAAAAACAAATTAGCCACAGATAACACAGAGATCACAGAGAAAACTCTCTGCAATGCACCGGTTTTAGGCATTTCTCTGTGCTCTCTTTGTATTCTCTGTGTCCTCTGTGGCAAAAGTTTTTTCAATTAATCACCCCTTGCGGAACCCTTCAGAGTCCGCGAAGTTGTCCTCGCGCACGATGCGCGGCGTGATCACGCGCGGTTCAATGGTCACCGGCTGGTAAATCACGCGTTTCTGATCGGGGTCATAACGCATCTCGACGTTGCCCGACAGCGGGAAATCCTTGCGGAACGGGTGGCCGACAAAACCGTAGTCGGTGAGGATGCGGCGCAGGTCCGGGTGACCGGTGAACATGATGCCGTAGAGATCGAAGGCCTCGCGTTCGTACCAGTTGGCGCAAGCCCACACGCCAATCACCGACTCCAGCACCGGGAAATCATCATTCGCCGCGAATGCGCGCAGCCGCAGGCGGCGGTTGTGCTTGAGGCTCAGCAGGTGGTAGATCGCGGCAAAACGCGAGCCTTCACCAGCGCCGTCGCCGTAATGGCTGTAATCGATGCCGGTGATGTCGAGCAGCTGCTCGAATTGCAGTTTCGCGTCGTCGCGCAATGCGGCGCACACCGCCAGCAGATGTTCGGCCTTGACGACTATGGTCAGCTCATCCAGCGCTGTCGTGGCACTGACCACCTGTTCGCCCAGGACTTCCTGGATCGCGGCTGTCAGGGTTTCGATGCTTTTGGACATGAAATCTCGTTGTTGTTCCGGAATCGTCTCAGCGTGAGATCGTATTGGTGCGTTTGATCTTGTTCTGCAACTGGATGATGCTGTAGAGCAGCGCTTCCGCCGTCGGCGGGCAGCCCGGCACATAGATGTCGACCGGCACGATGCGGTCGCAACCGCGAACGACCGAATAGGAATAGTGGTAATAACCGCCGCCGTTGGCGCACGAGCCCATCGAAATGACCCAACGCGGCTCGGCCATCTGGTCATAGACTTTGCGCAGCGCCGGGGCCATCTTGTTGCAAAGCGTACCCGCGACAATCATCACGTCGGACTGGCGCGGGCTGGGACGGAACACGATGCCGAATCGATCGAGGTCGTAGCGTGAAGCGCCGGCATGCATCATTTCCACCGCGCAGCAGGCAAGGCCGAAGGACATCGGCCACATCGAACCCGTGCGGGTCCAGTTGATCAGCGCGTCCACCGAGGTGGTCATGAAGCCGCGCTCGTTGAGGTTCTCGTTGATGGTTTCGATGGCACCCATGTATTACCTCGAACCTGAAGTTTGGAGGCTCATTCGGCGCCTCCGACAAAATGCTGCAAGCAAACAGCGCCCGCGTGTCGGCGCCCGAAACCGCTCGCCGTTCCGTCGATCCCCATGAATGGGGCCCCTCGCCGGGTAGCTCGCAGTTTCATTCCCAATCCAGCGCCCCTTTTTTCCACTCGTAGATGAAACCCACGACGAGGATGGCGAGGAAAATCATCATGGCGACGAAACCGAACAGGCCGATTTCCTGGAGCACCACGGCCCATGGAAACATGAAGGCGATTTCAAGATCGAACAGGATGAACAGAATGGCGACGAGGTAATAACGCACGTCGAAGCGCATGCGCGCATCTTCGAAGGCTTCGAAGCCGCACTCGTAAGGCGATAGTTTCTGGGGGTCGGGACGGTGCATCCCGACCAGCCGGCTGACGACCCAGCCGGACGCGATCGGCGCGATACCGAACGCCGCACCTACGGCGATAAACATCAGGATCGGGAAATAACCTTCCAGCATCTGCCGCTTTCAGAAACGTTTGAACCCGCGGCCATACTAGCCGACCGCTGCCTGTAATCGGGTTGCGTTACATCAAATCAGCACTACATTTCAAACACCTGCAATCCACAGTCTGGTGTCGACGAAGAGACTCGAACTCTCACGGCTTTCGCCACCGCCCCCTCAAGACGGCGTGTCTACCAATTCCACCACGTCGACCTACCCACTGCACTCGACTAAACCGGCCGCGCGACTGCAGCGACCCGGTGAATTCAATTATTTTTACTTCGGAACGTCACCTGCTTTGGAACCGGCAGGAGATCCCGGCACCACGGGCACAGGGACCACCGGCACCGGCGCGGTCAGCGGAGAAGTCGGAATCTGCGCCGGCAGCGTCTGTGCCGCCGGATCTGCCGGCTGCGACGACACATCCTTGGTCATCACACCCTTGTTATCGGTCTTCTTGGTCGAAACGATCGTCAAACCAATACTGGTAATGAAAAAGATCACCGCCAGGACCGCCGTGGTGCGGCTCATGAAATTGGCCGAACCCGCGGAGCCGAACACGCTGCCCGAGGATCCGCTGCCGAACGCTGCGCCCATGTCGGCGCCCTTGCCATGCTGCAGCAGTACCAGCCCGATGATGGCCAGGGCGGCAATGACGTGAACCACCAGTATCAGTACATCCATCTCGTTCTCATCCAGTCTTGTTCTGTTTCTGTTACCGGGACGCCGCCCGGCAGATTGCTGCAAATTCGCCGGCTACCAGTGCGGCGCCGCCAATCAAACCGCCATCTATGTCCGGCATGCCGAACAACTGCACTGCATTCGAAGCCTTCACACTGCCGCCGTAAACGATGCGCACTGCACCGGCCACCGCAGAATCCGCTTTCGCCAGCAGGTCGCGGATCCCCGCATGCACCGCCTGCGCTTCTTCCGGAGATGCCGTCTTGCCGGTGCCGATCGCCCACACCGGTTCGTAGGCAATCACCGCATCGCGCAATGCCTCTGCGCCGGAACGCTGCAATACCGCATTCAACTGCCTCGCCACCACGCTCCCGGTCGCGCCGGACTCGCGCTCCGCCAGCGTCTCGCCCACACACAGGATCGGCTTCAGGCCGGCCTGCTGCGCAACCGCAAACTTCTCCGCCACCAGCGCGTCACTCTCGGCAAACAGCGTGCGCCGCTCTGAATGCCCGACGATCACATGACTGCAACCGAAATCCTTCAGCATCACCGCCGAAACGCCACCGGTATACGCACCATTGCCGAACTGGCAAAGATCCTGACCGCCCAGCGCAACAGGTGAACCCTGCAATGCGCGCTGCACCTGCGCCAGATATGGATACGGGGGACAAACCGCGCTTTCCATGTCGTGCAGAACCGCAAGCGCCGGCACCAGATCCTTCAGCAAGGTGTCGTTAGCGGACAGACTGCCATTCATCTTCCAGTTGCCTGCAACGAACTTGGTGCGCATTTCCTGTCCGGCCTTGAATAAACCCCCGAATTTTACCGTTTGCGACCACCCGGGTCAATTTATGGCAATTTCTGCTGCAACGCGAAAAGCTTATGAATTCAAAAAGAATTTCAGGTTTGGAGCGACTTCTGTCAACGGCTTATTTAACGCGCAAATGCGCTGGATCACGGCAAGCTTCGGACTGGCTTCAAACCCGTTTTCATAGCCCAGCACATGCCGTTCAGGGCCGACCGCCTCGAGCAGCTCGCGCGGCCGCAACAGAAATTCCGGATTGGCCGGCCTGCCATAGGCCTCGTTGCCGACGCCAAAGGTCTCGTAGATCAGCAAACCGTCCGGCGCCAGCGCCGACAGCAGTGCCGGAAACAACGGGCGATGCAGGTAATTAGTGACCACCACCGCGGCATAGGTGCGACCGGGATAAGGCCAGGGACCGCCTTCGATATCGGCGCATCGCGCGGTCACACCGGGCACTCCCGCCAACGCCGTAATGGCTGCGGGATCGCGGTCCACCGCATCGACAGGATGGCCGAGCGCGGCAAAAAACCGCGCATGACGGCCACCGCCGCACGCTACGTCGAGCACCGCGCCGCCTTTGCGCACCAGTGGCGCCCAGCGCTGCACCCAAGCCGACGGGTTTGTCATCGCCAAATGTCCAGTCATCGTAGCCATTGCCCCAGAATTGCAAAATTTGCATTTTAATCAACTACATCCGTAATTCCCGTGGGCGCTTCGCCGCGCTTGCCTCGCCGGCGGAAAGTCCTCTAGTCTGTGCGCTGCGTCAGCCCAGAATCGACAAAAATCGGCACGCAGCAGCAAGCGCAGCACCGAGGCATCCACACGCCAACACGGAGGAGCATCATGTTCGCACGCATACTCGTTTCCCTATTGCTGTTCATGGTTGCCGGTTTTGCATCGGCGCAGGGTCAGTATCCGGCCAAGCCGATGCGCATGATCATTCCCTACCCGCCCGGCGGCGGCACCGACATTCTCGGCCGCCCGATCGCCAAACTGCTCGGCGACAAGCTGGGACAACAGGTCCTCATCGACAACCGCGGCGGCGCCTCCGGCATGGTTGGCGCCGAAATCGCGGCGCGCAGCGCGGCCGACGGATACACCATCCTGATGAGCACCTCCGGCGAAGCCGCGCTCAACGTCGCGCTGTATCCGAAAATGAGCTACGACCCGATCCGCGATTTCACGCCGGTCACCCAGGTCGGCATTTCGCCGCTGGTACTGGTCGCGCATCCGTCGCTGCCGGTCAAAGACGTCAAGGACTACGTCGCACTGGCGAAAAAACAGCCGGGCTCGATCAGCTACTCCTCGATCGGCGCCGGCAGCGCCCAGCACATGGCGGGGGAATGGATGCGCCTGCTCACCGGCATCAACATCATCCATGTGCCGTACAAAGGCGGCGGACCGCAGATGACCGACCTGCTGGGCGGTCATTCGCCCAGCGGTTTTCTCGCACTGCCGGTCGCGGCCCCCAACATCAAGAACAATCGCATTCGTGCCGTCGGCATGACCTCGGCCAAACGCTCATCGGCCTTCCCCAATGTGCCGACATTCGATGAATCGGGCATGCCCGGCTTCGAAGTCAGTCAATGGTGGGCGATCCTGGTGCCGCGCGGCACGCCGAACGACATCGTCGCCAAACTGCACACCGAAATTTCCGCGATCGTCAAAAATGCGGAAATGAAGGGGCGCATGGCTGAGTTGGGCGTCGACCCGGTTGGCGGCACACCGGAACAACTGGGCGAATTGGTGAAAACCGAAATCGCCAAGTTCAAGAAGATTGTCGCCGAAGCGAAAATTACGCTGAACTGATGCAATCGAAATCCGTTCGCCCTGAGCCCTTCGGCTAAGCTCAGGACAGGCCTGTCGAAGGGTGAACGGAGTTTTTTCGGTGACGCTCAGGTCACGCGAATATTTTTGAACTGCCAGGGATCCGACTCGTCGAGATCTTCCGGGAACGGATGATTGCGCCCCTGCAACGGATTCCAGTCGGAATACTGGCCGAACACCTTGCCCAGATAGGGATTGGCAATCTCCAGCACGCGGCGGTAATCCATTTCTTCCGGATCAATGATGCCGGCCTGCGGATTCTCCATCGCCCACACCACCGCGCCGAGCACGCCGGCAGAAACCTGCAGGCTGGTGGCGTTGTTGTGCGGCGCCAGCTTGCGTGCTTCATCGATCGACAGTTTCGAGCCGTACCAGTACGCACCCTTCTTGTGACCCAGCAGCAGCGCGCCGAGTTCGTCGAAGCCTTCGGTAATCTCATCGCGGTAAAGGCGCCGCTGCTCCTGCCCCACCCAGTTGCGCCCGGCGAGTTCGTGCACTGACAACACGGTATCGTCGCAGGGGTGGTAGGCGTAATGGCAGGTCGGCCGGTACACCACCTGATCGCCTTTTTTGACGGTCAGGTAATCCGAAATCGAAATCGCCTCGCCGTGGGTGATCAGGAAACCCTGAAACTCGCCTTCATCGGGTGCCCAGGTGCGCACCTTGACTGAAGCACCGGGCCGGTCGAGGTAAATCGCTGCCTTGCAGCCGAAATCGTGTTCGCGACCGTCGGGCGGGAAATGTTTTTCGTGACTGCCCCAGCCCAGTTCGCAGGGCTGCGAACCTTCGCCGATGAAGCCGTCGACGGACCAGGTGTTGACGAATTCGCCGCGCCGCTTGCGCGGGCTGGCGACCTGGGTGTCGCGCTCCGAGCAATGAATGCTCTTGATGTTCAGTTCCATCGCCAGCTGCGCCCACTCCGCCCGCGATTGCGGAATGTCGGTGCGGCCGAGGATGTCGCGCGCGAGGTCGACCAGGCCTTGTTTCACCCAGTGCGAGATCAGCCCCGGGTTCGCGCCATTGGTCGGGATGACGGTGACTCCGCTCGGAAATTTCTTGCGCAGCTCAAGCACTTCCTCGCGCTGGCCGTAATTGGAACGCCGCGACGCCGACACCGACTGGTCGGTATAGCCGCCCGCCCACGGCTCGATGCACGAGTCGAGATAGATCACGCCGTGCTCACAGCAGAATTCGATCAGCGCAGAACTCGCCACGTCGACTGACAGATTGATCAGGAAATCGCCCGGGCCCAGCCGCGGGCCGAGGATGGCGCGGTAGTTCTCGCGCGTCAGCGGGTTGATTTCATAGCGGATGCCGTAGGCTTCGGCCTCGGCACGACCGCGCTCGTGCGCGGTAATGATGGAAATGCGTTCTTTCGGTATCTCGATATGCCGCAGCAGCAGCGGCAGTACACCCTGCGCTACGGAACCGAAACCGACGAAAACGATTTTTCCCTGGAATTTGAAATATTTTTGATCGGCCATTTCATAAACTGGTTTTGTCGTTTTGCGGAAGCCGGAGTCTATCAATTTTTGTCCGGCGCGCACAGCAAAACCGGCCCCGCGCCGGCGCTGGCTATAATGTCCATCAAATCAACACGACGCCGGCCGCAAAGCCCCTGCAGACCGGCGCAACTCCGGGAACCGACATGGCTGAAACAAATCCGCAATCCGCGCCGTCACCCGCCGCACAGACCGTGGCTGCCCTCGTTGCGCGTGCGCGCAAGGCACAGGCGGCGATCGCGAAGTACTCGCAGGCGCAGCTCGACGAACTGGTCACCGCCGCCGGCTGGGCGATCATGGAGCCGGCACGCAATCGCCTGCTCGCCGAAATCGCCGTACGCGACACCGGGCTGGGCAGCGTCGACGACAAGATCAACAAAAACCACCGCAAGACGCTGGGCCTGCTGCGCGACCTCCAGGGCGCGATCTCCACCGGCGTGCTCGCTGAATTGCCGGAACTCGGCCTCACCGAAATCGCCCGCCCGGTCGGCGTCGTCGCTGCAGTGGTGCCGTCGACCAATCCCGGCGCCACACCCGCCAACAACATCATCAACGCGCTAAAGTGCGGCAACGCGGTGATCCTGTCGCCGTCGCCCAAGGGTTATTCGACGTCGGCGCAACTGATTGAATACATCTACGAAGAATTCGCGCGCATCGGCGCACCGAAAGACCTGGTGCTGACGCTGCCGCATCCGGTGACCAAGGAACTCAGCCAGCAACTGATGCAGCAGTGCGACCTCGTGGTCATCACCGGCTCACAGGCCAATGTGCGTGCGGGTTATTCCAGCGGCACGCCGGCGCTGGGCGTCGGCGCCGGCAATGTCGCGGTGATTGTCGACGACTCCGCCGATCTCGATGACGCCGCCCAAAAAATCATGCGCTCGAAAATTTTCGACAACGCGACCAGCTGCTCATCCGAAAACAGCCTGATCATCCACGCCGCGGTGTACGACAAAATGATCGCCGCGCTGACCCAGGTCGGCGGCGCGCTGCTCAGTGCGGATGAAAAGGCCACGCTGCAGCAAACCCTATTCCCCGGCGGCAAGCTGTCGTCTGCGGTTACCGCGCAAAGCGTCGCCAAAATCTGCGGCATCGCCGGCCTGTCACGTGCGGAACTGGTCAACGCCAAATGCCTGATGGTCGAAGAAACCGGCACCGGACCTTCGGCGCCGTTCTCCGGCGAAAAACTGTCACCGGTGATGACGCTGTACAAAGCGCGTGATTTCGACCACGCCTTCAACACGCTGCGCGCCATTTACGACTATCAGGGCGACGGCCACTCCTGCGGCATACACACCAAAAATAATGAGCATATTCAAAGACTTGGAATGCAGATGACGGTGTGCCGGGTGATCGTCAACCAAGCCCACGCCATCGCCAACGGCGGCAACTTCGACAACGGCCTGCCGTTCTCGCTGACCATGGGCTGCGGCACCTGGGGCGGCAACAGCTTCTCGGAAAACCTGAACTACAAACACTTCATGAATACCACGCGCATCGTGCGCACCATTCCGCCGCGCGAACCGTCAGTCGACGACATCTTTGGCGCTTACCGGAAAAAATACGGCGCCTGACGCACCGCGGCTGCACCTCACCAGCCACAAGCCACCGTCCACCAGCCACCGCTTCCAGATGCGCACCCTCCGCCACATCGTTGACCACCAGGCACGCGAGCGCCCCGACGCCACCTGGCTGATCGCGCCCGAAACCGGCGCAACGATGAGCTTCGCGCAGTTGCAGCGCAACTCGCAGGACCTCACGCGTTTTCTGCTCGGCGCCGGACTCAAAAAAGGCGACAAGGTCGCGCTGATGCTGCACAACAGCTACCAGACCGCGCGGCTGCTGATCGGCGTGATGTACGGCGGCTTCATGGTCGCGCCGCTGAACTTGCTGGCGCAGCCGTCGCAGCTCGCCTATGTGCTGCAGCACTCGGATACGCGCCTGATCTTTACCAGTGAAGAATTCGCCGAACGGCTGGAAACCGCGCTGGCCGGACTCGACCACGGCATCACCATCATCGCCATCGATCCCGACGCGACGACGCTGTTTGAACACACCACGCTGCCCGACGTGAAGCTGCCCGACGTCACTGAAAACGACGACGCGCTGCTGATGTACACCTCGGGCACCACCGGCAAACCCAAGGGCTGCGTATTATCGAATCGCAGCGTAGTGGCCGGCGGCGAATTCACCAGTGCCGCGCATGAACTCACCGCCCAAGACCGCGTGTTGTGCGCAATGCCGCTGTACCACATCAACGGCCAGATCGTGACTGCGGTAGCCCCCTTGGTGCACGGCGGCAGCGTGGTGATGCCGCACCGCTTCAGCGTCAGCCATTACTGGGAACTGGTCGCCAAATACCAGTGCACGTGGATCAACGTGGTGCCGACGATCATCGCCTATTTGATGAACGCGCCGACACCGAAGGACAAAGGCCTCGACGTCTCGCAGGTGAAATTCTGCCGCTCCGCCTCGGCGCCGCTGCCGCCGGAACTGCACCGCGCGTTCGAAGACAAATTCGGCATCGGCATCATCGAAACCTTCGGCATGACCGAAACCAACGCGCCCTGCTTCACCAATCCCTACGATCCGAACAAACGCAAGATCGGCAGCCCCGGCACCGCCTATGGCAACGAAGCCAAGGTCATCGACCCGGCTACCGGCTGCGAACAGCCGCGCGGCACGCCCGGCGAACTGATGGTGCGCGGCGACAACGTGATGACGGGCTATTACAAGGACCCGGAAAACACCGCGAAGACGCTGGAACCCGACGGCTGGCTGCACAGCGGCGACCTCGGTTATATGGATAACGACGGTTTTGTTTTTGTCACCGGCCGCATCAAGGAACTGATCATCAAGGGTGGCGAAAACATCGCGCCGCGCGAGATCGACGAAGCGCTGCTGAAACACCCTGCCGTACTCGAAGCCGCCGCAGTCGGCATCCCCGACGCCAACTACGGCCAGGAAATCATGGCCTGCGTGATCCTGAAACCGGGGGTGGAATGTTCGGTGGAAACGCTGACGGCGTTTTCACGGCAGGAACTCGGCCCGTACAAGACGCCGAAGGTGATCAAGTTTGTCAGCGAGCTGCCCAAGGGACCTTCGGGGAAGGTGCAGCGGTTGAAACTGCTGGAGTCCTAGCTTCCTGCCCGTGATCGGGGGAATCGCATAACTTGTTGTTTTTATTATTATTTTTCAATACTACGAATTGCCATTCATTCAGAGTTGACGAATAGCTCAATTTTTGTAACTCTTTGTTGATGAATACCTCAACATCATCCACCAGCCCCGGTTTGCTGCTCGAGCAGATGAAGGCGTCGGCGATTCAGCAATTCGGCAACCTCGGCGCCTGGGCGCGGGCCGCCGGCGTGCCCAAGGAAACGCTGTCGCGGCTGAAGTCGCAGGCGTCCTGCGATCTGCGCACGCTCGCGGCGCTCGCCGCCGCGGCAGGCTACGTCATCACCATGGCACAGGCCGCTGCTGCCGAAACCGGCGACTTCCCGAGCGCACTGACGCGCGAACTGGAAATGCGGCTGCTCGACCTCGCCGCATCCGGCAATACCGACAGCGCCGCATGGCGCCAGCACGGCTCAGCGTTCTTCATGGGCGGCCTCGCGGTAATGCTCGCCGGCGCGCGCGGATACGACCGCGAACACTACCTGCGGCTTGCCGAAACGCTACACACCGGCGTATCGACCCCTGAAGTGTTTGGCCGCTGGCTGCAGATGACACCGCTGCGCGCAGCACGCTTCCTGCCGATGGCGCGCAAGCGCAGGGGACTTGCATGATCAAGCCCGACTTCGACGCGGGTTACGGCGCGGCGCTGCTCGAAGTGCTCAAGCGTATCGAGGTCGAATTCCGCGGCTATGACAAGGCCGCACTGCCGATCCGCATGGTCATCGCCGGCGGCACCGCGCTGTACCTGCACACCGGCGAACGGGTGACCGAGGACGTCGATGCGACATTCTCGCGACGTGTGCTGCTCGGACAGGACATCGAAGTCGCCTACCGCGACGCCGACGGCCGCGCCGCCCTGTTGTACCTTGACCGCAACTACAACGACACGCTGGGCCTGATGCACGAGGATGCCGAGGGCGATGCACTGCGCGTGGACATCAAGAGCATCGATCGCAAGGTGCTCGACGTGCGCGTGCTGACGCCGCTCGACCTGGCGGTGTCCAAGCTGGCGAGATTTTCAGATCAGGACCGCGAAGACATCCTGCTGCTGGCAAGACGCAAGCTCATCACCGCGCCGGCCTTGCGCAAGCGCGCGGAAGCGGCGCTTGAAGCGTATATCGGCAATGTACTGCCGGTGCGTAGCACCATCGACATTGCCTGCCGGTTGATCGAATCGATGAACCCGGAAATAAAGCCATCGCGCAAGCGGTGATGGAATTGATTCGTAGTTGTAGCCCATAAGGAGTGAAACGAATTACGGGAAACACGATCCCGAATTTCAATTCGTTACATACGGGTTACGCTAGCTCTAGCTAGTGGAACCATAAAAACGGCGCTCCTCAGAGCGCCGTTTTTAAGAATCCTTAAACCATCAGGGCTTAATCCCCGAAGCCCGCACCACCTTGCCCCAGCGCTCGATCTCCTCCGCCAGCATTTTCCTGAAATACTCCGGCGACTCAGCAATCGGGTCGGCGCCCAGCTGCGCCAGCTTGCCGCGGAAGTCCTCGCGCTTCACCGCGTTGACGATCACCCGGTTCAGGGTGTCGACGATGGGTTGCGGGGTGCCACGGGTAACCAGCACGCCGTACCAGGTCTGCGTGACAAAACCCGGCAGGCCGGCTTCGATCATCGTCGGCACTTCAGGCATCAACGCGGAGCGTTTTTCGCTGGTGATGCCGAGCACGCGGACGCGGTTGAGCACGGGCTGCGCGCCCGGGATGTTGCTGAAGGAGAACTCCACTTCGCCGCTGGCCAGCGCAATCATCGACGGGCCGGTGCCCTTGTACGGGATGTGTGTGAACTCGCCCTTGACCAGCAGCTTGAGCATTTCACCCGACAGATGCTGGGTGCTGCCGCTGCCTGACGAGGAGTAGTTCATCTTGCTGGAACTCTTCTTCACCAGCGCGAGGAATTCCTTGACGTTTTTCACCGGCACCGACGGATGCGTCATCAGCAGATTAGCGCTCGACGAGAACACCGCGACCGGAATGAAATCCTTGACCGGGTCATAACCGAGTTTGGGATACAACGAGGCGTTGACGCCCAGCGCAGCCGAGCTGAGGAACAGCGTATAGCCGTCGGCTGGCTGGCGGATGATGTATTCCGCGGCGATGTTCTGCGCCTGGCCCCCACGATTCTCGACAATGACCTGCTGGCCCAGCGCCTCGGTGATCTGCGGCGCGATCAGCCGGCCCATGATGTCGCTGCCGCCACCGGGGGCGTAGCCGACGATCATGCGGATCGGCTTTGACGGATATTTGTCCTGCGCGTATGCGGCGCCGCTGAACGCCAGGGTGGCGCCGACGATGCCGGCTATCAGTGTTTTCATGGTGCTGCTCCTCTGGGATTATTATAAATAGTTGATTATTAATTATATTTTAAGCGCGGCGCGATGGACGCTGCACGTGCAGTCGTGCTCGAGGATAACGCAGGTCATCACGCTCGGGGAATAGTCGGCTGACGCTGCAATCCCGCGAATGACCACGAGCATCGCGAATCCAGTGGGTCACCGTGCCGGGGATGCAATGCGAAGACACCAGCTTGTCTTTGCTCATCAGCCACGACGTATTGGTGACACCCGCGGATAGCAACCGTTGCACTCCAATCATTGCGACATTGATCTATGTCAACTCAGCACACTTGCGCGCGCATAAGATTGTTTGCATGTTCGGCAAGTGCAGTCCAAAGGGGAGCGGAAATCGTGGACCAGTTGTCGCAAAGTCCCAGCAAAGCCGTCAGCCGACAAGAAATTGCCGGATCTTCCTTGTTGTGGAACAACGCGGCCTGCCTGCCCCTCTCAGCCCAGGGTTGCCGCCAGTGCGCTGATGCTTGCCCGGCGGATGCACTGCATTTCAGAACCGGCATCCCATCCGTAACTCCGCAATGTACCGAATGCGCTCGTTGTGCTGCAGCGTGCCCCACCGACGCTCTCACCAGAAAACATTTTCCCGCACCTGCCGCCCCGGTCCTGCGAGCCGGTGACTCAGCGTACATTGACTGCAGCAAGGTGCCACGCACACGCAGCCCGGAGGGTGCGATACGCGTACCGTGTCTGGGCGCGATTTCAACAGGATGGTTGCTGACGCTTCAGGACCAAATCGGTGACACGCCTGTCATCTTGCTGAATCGCGGCTGGTGTGCAAGCTGCCCGTCAGGCGACGCCTCCACATGCAGCGCTAATGCTGTTGTAGCCGACGCCGGTCGCATGCTGGCCGACGCGGGATTGCCCGCGCAATTGCAGGCGCGAATCGAACTCCATCCCTTGCCGCTGGCGCAAATGCCCGAAGCCATTCCGGCAGCTGTTGAGGAAACAATGATTTCGCGCCGCGGCTTTTTTAGCCGTGGATTCTCGGAGGCCGCAGGCCTGGCATCCGGGGCCTTGAGTGTCAACGGCTCTACGGGGCATGCACCCTTGCCACCGCTAGTCGCATTGGGACGTGTGATACCAGCCGAACAGATCCGGCGCATGACCGCGCTCCTGAACATCCGCAGCCGCCATCCCGGTACGCCGGCGACATTGCCGTTGCCAGCCGTATCCATTGATAGCGATCAGTGCGAGAACCACGGCATCTGCTCGGCGGTATGTCCGACCGGTGCGCTGGCGAAATACGATGACAACGGCACCGCCGGCATCCGCTTCAATGCGCTGCTGTGCGTAAGCTGCCGTCAGTGTGAGCGCGATTGCCCGCAACAGGCCGTCCGCTTCACGACGCTGCGCGGCACAACGCCGCAAGACATCGACCGGGAACTCACCCGCCATCCGGTGAAGGTGTGCGTGAAGTGCGAGGACGAATTTTCTGGCGATCCGGGTGAAACATGCCCGGTTTGCCGCAAGACGCAAGCGCTGTTTGTACGACGCGATGTTACGAACGAACCCTCAGGCAACGCGGTTGCTTGAATTGCACAGGAGGTATTGATCGTGGGCGACTTTGAACAGATGAACCGGCGGGGATTCCTCAAAACCTCGGTTGCAGCAGGAGTTGCAGGTTCTGCCGCCATTGGGGGCGGCGCGGTGGTTTCCACCTTGAGCCCCGAAGCAACGGGCATGGGGAACCGTCCGGATGGGCCGGTACCTGAAACCAAGATCACCAAAAACGTGTGTCATCAGTGCCCAGCGCGCTGCGGCATTGACGTCTACGTCACTGATGGCAAGGTTCACGCGATCTACGGGTCGCCGGATCACCCGATTTCAAATGGCAAGCTGTGTCCCAAGGGCCATCTCGGCGCCTACATTCTTTACGACCCTGACCGTTTCAAGGGTCCGATGAAACGCACCAACCCCAACAAGGGCCGCAACGAGGATCCGAAGTGGCAGGCCATCAGCTGGGAAGAGGCGCTCAATACCGTCGCGGCACGCCTGAACGCCCTGCGTGAAAAGGCTGAGCCACACCGCTTTGCGATCGTCAACGGCCGTGGCTGGGGCAGCACCGACGTCGGACTGCTCGGAAACTTCGGCAAGCTCTACGGCACGCCAAATTCCACGCTTGGCCATTCGTCAATCTGCGCCGATACCAGCAAAAAAGCGAAAGCGGCTATCGACGGCAACTACAACTACAACTCTTACGACTACAAAAACACCAATTATCTGCTGATTTTCGGCGCTGCTTTTCTTGAAGCGTACCGCCCTTACAACGCCAACATGCAGGCATGGGGTCATATCCGCAGCAAGGCGCCCAAAACCAAGGTTGCGGTTGCTGATGTGCGCGTGACCACAACCGGTGCGGCGGCCGACCGCCTGATGCTGGTCAAGCCGGGAACCGACGGTGCGCTGGCGCTGGCCATCGCACATGTGATCCTCACCGAAGGGCTGTGGGACCGGAAATTCGTCGGCGACTTCGTCGACAGCATCAATCTGTTCAAGACCGGTGAACAACTGGACCCCAAAAGCTTCAAGGAAAAATGGACCCTCGGGCTGATCGAGTGGTGGAACGCGGAATTGAAAGACCGGACACCGAAATGGGCCGCCGAAATCACCACGGTTTCCGAACGCGACATCACCAGGATTGCCCGCGAATTCGGCTCGACTCGCCCGGCGATGGCGATTTTCGAACGGGGCGTGACGCTGCACACCAACGGCTTGTACAGCGGCATGGCCGTGCATGTGCTGAATGCTCTGGTCGGCGCCATGTATGCGGTCGGCGGCCTTGCCAATCAGATGGGAGTGCCTTACGGCAAGCTGTCGGTCAGTTCGGATGATTTCGTCGATGACGCCGCCAAGGAAGCCGCAGCAAGGAAAATGCCGCGGATTGACCGTGTAAAAAGCAAAGAACTGCCTTTGGCTGCCAACAACATCCAGGGCATCGCCAAGAGCATTCTCGAAGGCAAGCCGTACACGCTCGACACGATCATGTTTTACATCACGAACCCGATTTACAGCGCGCCCAACTCGAAGGAATGGGAAGAAGCGCTGAAAAAAGTGTTCGTCATCGAGACATCGCCGTTCCCGAGCGAGACCTCGGTATTTTCCGACCTTGTGCTCCCCGATCACACCTTCCTGGAACGCTTTCAGGACACGCCGACTTATCCGTTTGAGGGTTGGCCGTTGACCAACATCAGGGTGCCGGCGGTGAAACCGCTGTATGACACCAAACACTTTGGTGACACCCTGATCGAGATCGGCAAGCGCATCAAGGGACCGACCAGCGAGTATTACCAGAAGGTCAGCAACGTGGAGAACGTACTCAAATCCATTGCCAAGGGTTTTGAAGCCAATCCCGGATCTAACGGCGTCGACAGTTACGAAAAATGGGTCGAAAAAGGCGTCTGGTACAAGAAGCCTTACCTCTATCGTCAAATCGCCGGGGAATTCTACGAGTGGGATGGTGAAGACTATCGCAAGCCGATGAGCGCCGAAGACGTCAAAAAGAAGCTGTTGATAACCGAGTCAGGCAAGTTCGAACTGAAGTCGAGTTATCTGGAGCACTACGACGAGTTCATCGCCAATGCGCTGGGCATCCCCAAGGAGAAAGTCGGTTTTCCGCAATGGATTCAGCCGAAGTACACCGGTGGCGGCGACTTGCACTTCATCGCAACCAAAACCCCGATGCATGGCGAAGGACGGACGGCAAACATTCCGGTAGCCATTTCTCTATATCAGTCCACCTCCGGAGGCCGTAACGAGCTGTTCCTGGAAATCCATCCGGAGACCGCGGCAAAACGCGGCATCCGCAACGGTGACCGGGTAAAAATCCATAACGATCTCGGTGCGATCTATGCGCGGGCACACCTGTTCCCGGCATGCCGGCCGGATACCGTCACGCTGCCGTTCGGTTTCGGTCACTGGGCGCATGGCCGCTGGGCCAAGGGTCGGATGGAAGGCAATACCAACGAAATCATTCCCAACGTATCCGAACCGATTTCGAACGCCGCAGCGGTACACACGGTAACGGTCAAGGTTGAAAAAGTTTAATCAGCAACTAATACGCCGAATGAATAAAGGAGAATAGCCATGGCCCGTTGGGGAATGGTAATTGATCTGGAAAAGTGCACCGGCTGTCAGGCCTGCACCACCGCCTGCTCGATGGAAAACTCACGGTTACCCGGGGAGAACTGGCAGGATGTCCTGTTCTACAACGAGGGTGAATATCCCAGCGGCAAACTGACCTGGCTGCCGAGGCCGTGCATGCACTGCGAGAATGCGTCATGCGTGGATGTCTGCCCGACGAAGGCGACTTACAAAGACAAGGACGGATTCGTCCTTATCAACTGGGATCTCTGCATCGGGTGCAAATATTGCATGATCGCCTGCCCTTATGGCGTGAGGTTCTATGCCGAAGAGAAGCAGAAGACGCTGCCCGACGTGCGCGAGGTCTGGCCGAGCAAGGACGGCAAGGTTTGGGATCCGCCGTGGGCCATGCCCAGCCACCTGAATGACCCGAAACACGGCGTTGGAATCCAACCCAAAAACGTGGTTTCCAAATGCACGTTCTGCTACCACCGAGTCAGCAAAGCGCCTCAGGGAACCCCGGATCTCGATCCGAATGATCCGAAAACACGGGATTTTACACCGGCGTGCGTTGTTACCTGCGCCCCCACTGCGCGCTACTTTGGCGACCTCGACAACCCGAAAAGCTATGTCAGGAAACTGATCGCTGAAAAAAGGGGCGTCCGGTTGCAGGACCACACGGGTAACCGCCCGCAGGTCTATTACCTCGCTGGCGAGGCGGCTTCCATTCCGGAAACGCGGTCGACCCGCACGAAAAAAGTTTAAGGGAGAACCATCATGAACATTCTTGCCCTGCGAACCCCCGACGGCCGGCCGTTGCTTGACCTGCAGTCCAAACCCGACGGCTTGTCGGCCCTGATGATGATTGGCGGCGCCGTAGTTGCAGGCGTCAGCCTGTCCATCGTCCTGTTCATGCTGTTTACAAAAGGCCATTCGGCTTACAACACCTCCAGTGATTTTCCGTGGGGTGCGCCGATCGCCTTTTACATGTTTTTCCTGCTCGCCTCGTCCGGCCTGTCGATCATTTCTTCGCTGGATACGGTTTTTGGCCTGAAGACTTTCTACCCGGTCGCAAAACGCTGCATCTGGCTGTCGATTATCACGCTGGTCGCGGGCTTCACCCTGCTGGCGCTGGAACTGGGCAACCCGTTTCGCTTGCTCTGGGCGGTACCCATATCCGCACAGTTCAAGTCACCGATGTGGTGGATGGGCATTTTCTACTCGATCGACCTGGCACTGCTATGCATCAAGTTTTATCTGCTGCACACCGGAGAGTGGGACAGCAAGCGCACTCACCTGATATCAGTCGGGTCGTTCGTGATCTGCATCTTCGCCTCCGGCACGCTCGGCCTGGCATTCGGCATGATGGCGATGCGACCGGCCTGGTATAGCCCGGCAATGCCGATGTATTTCATCCTGACCGGTTTCATGACGGCGGTCGCGTTCACCGTGTTATTTACCAGTTTGATGCGCCGAGTCAGCGGCACCCCGGAAAACGTCCGCAAACTGTTTGATGACGTGCTGCCCCGGTTGTTTTTCATCACACTGCTAGCCGTTGTTGTGACCCGCTTCGGTCAGATCATCACCGGCTTGTGGGGCAATTACGAGGGCATGGAAGCCCACTGGCGGTCGCTGACATCGGTCATGTTCCATATCGAGATCTGGATCGGTTTCGTAATCCCGTTGGTATTGATGGGTAGCCGCGAGCGGCGCACCAACGTATCCATTCAGATCCTTTCGGCACTGCTGTTCATGATCGGCATTTTCGCTTCGCGCCTGCACCTGTTGATCATGGGCCAGGAGGTTCCGCTGTTCAAAGACTACTGGGCTGGTTACGTGGAATACACCCCGTCGTTCACCGAATGGCTGTTGATTCCAGCGGGCTTCGGCATCGTGTTCATGCTGTATGGCGCAGGCAACTGGTTGTTCAACCTCGCCGACCACCGGGCACCGGCAAACGCGCATTGATACGGATAGCATTTCTCGGGCGGGCGCCGGCCCGCCCGGAAAGCAAAGGAGCAAGCCATGAAAAACAAAACAATTGCAATGCTGGCCTGCTAGATCGTGCTTGCGGCTACATCAACAATTGCATTTTCACAATCGACGAAATCACCACCAACACCGCTCGTGGTAGCCAACAGCTACGTGGCAATTGGGGAGGGCCGTAATACAGACGCCCCAACGTTCTGAACCCATTGTAAAAGACGGAGCTGCGTAAGCTTGAAGACCGATATGTTTCCGAAATATGCACCCTAGAGGACAAATTTGATCGCGAACCCGGAACACTGCGGCATAAGCAGTCGCTTGAGCGCGAAGGCATGATCAAGAAGTTCGGAAACCGTTATTCACAGAACCCGAAATACGGCAAACACCGCTTTGCTGGATATCAATCGCCTCGCACGGATCGCCTTGGCAAAACCAGCATCGCTGCCAAGCCACCTTCCGCGCGATTGCGCAGTTCGATACTGCCACCGTGCAGTTCTGCCACATTCTTCGCAATCGCCAGCCCGAGTCCGGTGCCGCCGGTGTCGCGGTTGCGTGAACCTTCCACGCGATAAAACGGTTCAAACACTTTGCTCAGTTGATCAGGCGCCAGGCCGGGGCCTTGATCAAGAATGCTGATCTGCAACCGTGCGGCATCGTCATTCACGAGCACTTGGGCGCTCTTGCCATATTTGATGGCGTTTTCGAGCAAATTGGCGAGGCCGCGCTTCAGCGCCTGCGGTCGGCCCGGATAGGGACGCGCGGCCTGCCCTTCAATGGTGACCGCACCACCGGTTTCGCGCAGATCAGCCTGGAGGCTTTGAAGCAACGCGTTTACATCCACCGGTTGCACCGGCTCACCGTTGTCCATGCCGCGCAGAAAATCAAGCGCGGACGCGACCATCGCTTCCATTTCCTGCAGGTCGTTGCCGAACTTGGTGCGCAGTTGCGCATCGTCGAGCAGTTCGGCGCGCAGTCTTAGCCGCGTAATCGGTGTTTTGAGGTCATGCGACATTGCCGCCAGCACCTGGGTGCGTTCGCGCAAGTACGCCGCGAGTCGCGATTGCATGGTGTTGAAGGCGCGCGCGGCGCGCGCCACTTCGGTGGGGCCGGTTTCCGCCAGCGGCGGGCGGTTGATATTTTTGCCCAGTTCGTCCGCCGCCTCGGCCAGCGTTTTCAGCGGCCGCGTCGCCCAGCGCACCGCAACCAGTGACACCCCAATCACTGCCACCAGCAACAACACGATGCTCAGCAACACGCGATACGGCCAGCTCTCGGTGGCCTGCGGCTGACGCGCATCGAAAGTCACCCGGGTACCGTCACGCAAGGCCACCTGCGCGACAAAAGTCAGACCACCGGAGCCACCGCCATGACGCATCATCGGCGGCGTCCATTCACCCGTACCGCCGGGCCCGCGCATCGCACCGCCACCCGGATAGGGACCGCCTGGATAAGGACCGCCCACCGCCATGCCGACCACGACAGGGCGATCCTCGCCCAGAAAACGCCGCAGCAGGGATGCAAACAACAAGGCACGTGCGCCCGTTTCACCATCTGCGTCGGCGGTCGCCAGCAGCGGACGGTCGAGGCTCACCGCCAGCGGCGGCGCAGCCAGCACCTTGACGATTTTCTGCCGCTCCGCCGGCGTCAGCGTATCGAGCAGATTGACAATGTCGGCTATACGTTGTGCAGACTGCAGGCCGCTGGCCTGCATCAGCAGTTCGCTGCGGTCGTGCATGTGAATGGCAAAACTCAGAAGCTGCGCCGTCAGCAATCCGCCCAGCAGCACCAGCACCAGTCGACTGAACAGTGAGCGAGGCAGCAGTCTCACCGCGCACCCGCTTCAACGTGCGCGGCGAATACATAACCCTGCCCGCGCACGGTCTTGATGATCGCCGGCTCCTTGGCATCGTCGCCCAGACGCTGGCGCAGGCGGCTGACCTGCACGTCGATGGCGCGGTCATAAGGGCCGGCGTCTCGCGACAGCATCAGGTCGATCAACTGGTCGCGCGTCAGCACGCGGTTGGGATGGTCGACAAAAATTTTCAGTAAACGGAAATCGGTACCCGATAGCGCGACCACCACACCCTGCGGCGAAGTCAGATTGCGCGTGGCGGCATCCAGCGTCCAGCCGGCAAAAAGGAACAGGCCGGATTCTTCGGTCTTCAGGTTTTCGGGCAATGCCCGCGCACGCCGCAGCACGCTCTTGATGCGCGCCAGCAGTTCGCGGGGACTGAACGGTTTGGCGACGTAATCATCAGCACCGAGTTCGAGGCCGACGATGCGGTCGGTTTCGTCACCCCGCGCGGTGAGCATGATGATCGGAATTGCGGATTTTGCGCGCAGGTCGCGGCACAGCGTCAGGCCATCCTCGCCGGGCAGCATCAGGTCGAGAATGATCAGGTCGGGATGGGATGTGGCCACCGCCGTGCGCAATCCCTTGCCGTCAGCCACCGCTGTAACGCGATAACCCTGCTTCTGCAGATATTCATGCAGCAGGCTGCGGATCTCGGTGTCGTCATCCACCACGAGGATGTGGTCGGGCGTGTTCAGGGCTCCCATGGTTATATTTATACCGGAGGAGTGTGCATCACACGAGGATTTCAATGCGCAGCCTGCCCGGAAAATTGTATCGCAGTGTATCAAGCGGTCGGCGCCTGCAACGCTGCGATACCAAAAGCCGCTTGCCCGACACAGTCGGGTTACAGATTAATGCGTTAATGAAATCACTTTGAGAGCCCGGAATGACCTGAACTGCAACACAAGGACTTCCAAGGTAAACCTCCATAACCATCAAGCAAAGGAACCATCATGAAAACCTTCAACAAAATCGCCACCGCCGTTGCACTTTCCCTCGGCCTCGCCACCACCGCCTACGCCCACCCGGGCCAGATGGGTAACGGCATGGGACCGGGCGCACAGCAAGGCGGTCAGCACCCGATGCAGGGCAATATGGGCCAGGGCCGCATGCAGGGCATGAACCATGGCGGCAAACACGCAGCAGGCGGCCAGCAAGCCAATCGCGGCGAAGGCTGCGACGGCGCAAAGGCCCAGGGCACCCGCCCGCAAGCCGGTCAGCAACTGATGACGCCGGACGAGCGCACTGCGATGCGCGACAAAATGCGCAATGCCCAATCGCCTGAAGAGCGCCAGCAGATCGCACTGGCCAACCACAGCGAAATGCAGAAGCGTGCAACGGAAAAAGGCATCACGCTGCCGGAGCACGGTAATCATCAGGGTCGCGGCTTGGGTCCGAACGCAGCACCGGCCACACGGCCCAACTGATCCAGCAGCAGCAATACGGGGCGGTACAATCCGCCCCGTTCCGTTTGTACCTGACACAACCGGTATCGCCTGGAGAACACCATGAAACATGCCGCTCAGATCTTCATCGCCACAACGCTGGCGCTCGGCTCTTCTGCAGTTTTTGCGCAGTCACCGGGCATGCCATCCGGCATGCAACACGGCATGGGCGGCGGCATGATGAGAGGCCCGGCTGGAATGCTGACCAGTCAGGATGCCAACTCCCCCACCGACATGCGACTGGTGATGGATCTGGTGCACAACAACACCAAGCTCCGGCGCACCGTCACCCATCTGCCTGACGGCATCAAAACCGTTACCGAATCCGATGACCCGAAAGTGGCGCAGGCAATCCAGGCGCATGTCGCCAGCATGTCGGGCCGGCTGAAAGACGGCAAGGAATTCAATATTTTCAGCACCACGCTGCCGGTGATTTTCGACAACGCCGACAAGATCAAGTCCGTGGTCGAGATGACCGACAAGGGCGCCATCGTCAACCGCACCTCCGCCGATGCCAAAGTGGCGGCCGCCCTGCAGGCGCACGCAGCTGAAGTCAGCGAACTGGTGCAGGAAGGCCCGACCGCGTTTCACCGCGGCCTGAGCGCCCGCATGGCGATGGGCCCCGACGGTCCGCGCGGCGCGATGAAACGCACGGCGCAAACCACGAAACCCGCCGTTAGCGCCTCACAGTCGCCGCACACCCATGACCACAGTTTCAGCGGCGCTGACCAATGGGCAAAAGTGTTCGACGATCCGAAACGCGATGCGTGGCAGAAACCCCATGAAGTGATCCAGGCGCTGAAACTGAAACCGGACGCCGTTGTTGCCGACATCGGCTCGGGCACCGGCTATTTCTCGGTGCGTTTTGCGCACATGGTGCCGAAAGGCAGGGTCTATGGCCTCGACACCGAACCGGACATGGTGAAGTACCTTGCCGAACGCGCCAAACGCGAAGGCCTGAACAACATCACGGCGGTGCAGGCAAAACCGGGCGATTCGCGATTGCCGGAAAAAGCCGATGTGGTGATTCTGGTCGACGTCTATCACCATGTTGAAAACCGCGAATTGTATTTCCGCCAGTTGCAAGCCTCGCTGAAACCCGGCGGCCGCCTCGCGATCATCGATTTCACCATGGATTCACCGCAAGGTCCGCCCAAAGCCGCCCGCATCGCGCCGGAACAGGTCAAGGCCGAACTGCAGCGCGCAGGTTATGCCCTGAGCGAAGAACATGGCTTTCTGCCCAATCAGTATTTCCTGGTGTTCCGTCCGGGCCGGACTTAGCTGTACAACGCCTCGCGCACCTTGCCGCGAAACACGCGATACGAAAACACTGTGTATCCGGCGATAAACGGCAGCACGATCGCCGCGCCCCACATCATGAATCGCAGTGCGCTGTCGTGCGAGGCCGCATCCCAGATGGTCATGCGATCAACGACGACATAAGGAAAGATGCTGTAAGCCAGCCCGAGAAACGCCAGCACATAAATCGTCACCGCGCCGGCAAAGGGTTTCCAGTCGGCCACTTCGGGACGCAGGCTGCGCCAGAGCCATAATCCAGTCGCGACACTTGCCCCGGGCAAAATCATCAGCCACAGCGTGCGCGGGAAATCGAACCATTTATCGCGCACGGTTTCGCTGGCCAGCGGCGTCGCGATCGACACCAGCGCGACACCCAGCGCCACCCACAGCAGGCCCCAGCGCGCCCATGCATAGGCTTTTTTCTGCAATTCGCCCTCAGTGCGCAGCACCAGCCAGGTCGCGCCCAGCAGCACATAACCGCCACACAGGCTGGCGCCGACCAGAATGGCAAACAGCCAGTAACCGACACCCGGCTGGAAGCCGGTGATGTAACGGCCAAGCATGAAGCCCTGCGCCAGACTGGCCATGAATGAACCGAACCAGAACAGCCAGTTCCATAACTGCGCATGCCAGCCTTCGGCCTTCATCCGAAACTCGAAGGCCACGCCGCGGAACATCAGGCCGATCAGCATGATCGCCACCGGCAGATACAACTGACCGAGCACGACACCGTGCGCTTTCGGAAATGCCACCAGTAGCAGGCCAATGCCCAGCACCAGCCAGGTTTCGTTGGCATCCCAGAACGGACCTATCGACGCCACCATCAGATCCTGTTGCTCGGGCGTCGCCGCCGGCATCAGCATGCCGACACCGAGGTCATAGCCGTCGAGCACGACATAAGCGAGGATGGAAACACCCATCAGCGCCGCAAATATCACTGCCAGATCGATGTTCATGGCTGCACCTCCGTGACAGCGCCCTTGCCGGCCATATGCGTGATCACCACAAAGTAGGCGAGCAGCATCAGGGTGTAAGTCAGCACATATCCGGTGAGACTGGCACCGAGCTGCGCGCCGGTAATATTGCCGACAGCATCGGCCGTACGCAGCACACCGGTGACCAGCCAGGGCTGGCGGCCGACTTCGGTAACGATCCACCCGGCCAGCGTGGCAATCCATCCGGAAAAAGTGAACGCCGCAAACGTCCACAACAGCGCTCGCGGCGGCGCGCCGCGGCGCAGGCGCCAGGTGCCGAACCAGGCGAGCAGCAGCATGCCGACGCCGACGCCCACCATCAGCCGGAAGCCGTAGAACAGCGGCGCCACCGGCGGACGATCGGGCTCGAATTCGTTGAGCCCTTTCAGCTCCCCATCGGCATCATGCTTGAGCACCAGTGCCGCGCCCTTGGGAATCTCGATCGCAAAGTCATTGCGCCGTGTCTGTTCATTGGGCACCGCGAACAACACCAGCGGCGCGCCCTTCTGCGTTTCCCAGAGGCCCTCGATCGCGGCAATTTTCGCCGGCTGGTGTTTCAGCGTATTGAGGCCATGCAGGTCACCGACAAAAATCTGCAGCGGCACCAGTATTGCCGCAACCAGCACGCTGGCGCGCAGCGTTTTCATTGCCGAGGCATCGCCGGCTTCGCGCAACAGCCGCCACGCCGATAACCCTGCAATGGCGAACGAAGCGGTCAGCCCCGAGGCCAGCATCATGTGCGTGAGACGGTACGGGAACGACGGATTGAAGATCACCTGCAGCCAGTCACCGGCGATCCACACGCCGTCAACCATCACATGGCCGGTGGGTGTATGCATCCACGAATTGAGCGCGAGAATCCAGAATGCCGACAGCGACGTGCCCACCGCGACGATGATCGTTGACAGGATATGCAGCCACGCCGGCACGCGTTTCATGCCGAACAGCATCACGCCAAGAAAGGTCGCTTCGAGGAAAAACGCGGTCAGCACTTCGTAGGCGAGCAGTGGGCCCGCGATATTGCCGACGTTGTTCATGAAACCCGGCCAGTTGGTGCCGAACTGGAAACTCATGACGATGCCTGACACTACGCCCATCGCAAACGTCAGCGCAAACACCTTGACCCAGAGTTTGTACGTTGCCAGCCAGGCGGCATCGCCGTTGCGGTGATAACACACGCGGAAATACACCAAAAACCACGCCAGTCCTATGGTCAAGGTGGGAAAGAGGATATGGAACGCAATGTTCAATCCGAACTGGGCACGGGCAAGGAGTAGTGCTTCGGCAGCAGCGTCCATCTATTGCTCCTCAGACAAGGGCATCGAATTTCCGCCAGCAAACGACATGCTACCGCAACAGGATGACTCTCTATATCAACAGCATGGATGCACCGATTTTGACCGTCTGTGCGCCGTCGCGCGCATCGGTTGACGAACTTTTTACTGGCGTACCGGTCTGATATGAGATTGCGGGGGCCAGGAAATACCCATAAACTTCCATCTTATGAAACTTGCAAGACTAATCGCCGTTTGGATGCTGATGCTGATCCTGCCCCTGCAGGCGGTGGCAGCGTACGCGCCGGTTGCGACAACTTGTGGCGAAGAACTGACTACAGCATTGAGCCAGACCCACGCGGATCATTCCGGTCATTACGCTACAACATCCGCGGCTGATCACGGGCTGCAGGCTTCTAACGAACATCAGCGCCATGACAGCGACTCCTCAAACGACTTCGACGGCCATTCCTGCTGCTACAACGTGTTTACGGGCGCCGCAACTGTGGCAATGCCCTTTGCTCCTCAGGCTCCGCGCGTCGTTATGCCGCGTGTGTCGCTGCTGAATACCCTGTTTATTCCTGAAATGCCCCAGCGCCCGCCCCGGGCCTGATCCCCTGCTGTAGTGCATCGGTGCTCTGCGCTTCGCGCAGACGCGCCGGATTGGGCAATTGATCGCCCGCCCGTTGTTCAGGGGTATCACATGCAACCCAAATTTGCAGTTTTAAGCTGCGCGCTTGTCGCCCTGGTGCTGCAATCCGCAGCCGCAATCGCGCAGTCGCGCGGCAATCCGTCGGATCCGGCAACCGCCGTTCCGGCAACCCGCTATTCATCCGCCTTCGCCGGCTACCAGCCGCTGGGCGATGAAAAAATCGCGCCGTGGCGCGAAATCAATGATGAAGTGGCCCGGGTCGGTGGACATCTCGGCATATTCCGCAATCAAACCTCAGGCTCACCGCCCGCCGCAACAGGCGGACACGCCGGCCATCATCCGGGAGCCGCAAAATGATCGGCGCATCCGGAAAATGGACCATCGCCCTCGCCGTGCTGCTGCTGGGCGGCTGCGCGACGTTTTCGGACGACGGTGGCACCGGCAAAGTCAATGCCGCACTTAGCCAGCGC
Organism: Burkholderiales bacterium; assembly: GCA_022841375.1. GTDB lineage: Bacteria > Pseudomonadota > Gammaproteobacteria > Burkholderiales > SG8-41. Next base: position 6,292 of record JALHRQ010000017.1, on the reverse strand, counting down.
GGCATCACGCAGCAGGCGCCGTGGATCAAAAACGAGGCCGATGCCGACCGCGCCGCCGATGCGGTGCGCAAGCTGCTGGCCCAGCCGTTGACCGCTGAGCACGCCGTTCAGATCGCGCTGCTCAACAATCGCGGACTGCAGGCCGCTTACGCCGAACTCGGCATTGCCGAAGCGGAACTGGTGCAGGCCGGCCGCCTGCGCAATCCGGGTTTCTCGTTTGGTCGTACGCATCGCGCAGATGAAGTCGAGTATGAACGCGCTTTCATTTTCGACCTGATGGGTTTGCTGACGATGCCGCTCCGCACGCAGCTGGAACGCGAACGTTTCGAACTCGTGCAGGGTCGCATGGCTGCAGACATCATCCAGGTCGCCGCCGATACCCGCCGCGCATGGATCAGCGCAATCGCCGCACAACAATCGGCGGCCTATGCCGAACAGGTCAAAGGGGCCGCCGAAGCGGCATCCGAGCTGGCGCGGCGCATGGTGAACGCAGGCAATTTCAGCAAACTCGACCAGGCGCGAGAGCAAGCGTTTTATGCCGATGCCACCGCACAACTCGCGCGCGCCCGCCAGCAGTCACTGGCCGAACGCGAGCGACTGACCCGGCTGCTCGGACTGTGGGGTAACGACATTGCATTCAAGCTGCCGGAGCGCCTGCCCGATCTTCCGCCAACGCTGCGCGAGATGACCGATATCGAACGACAGGCCATGCAGCAGCGGCTTGATGTGCAGGCGGCCGTGGGCAATGCCGAAAACATCGCCAACTCGCTGGGCCTGACCAGAGCCACCGGATATTTCAGCGTGCTCGAAGCGAAATACATCCGCAACAGCGAAAGCGGCAAACCGCGCCAGACCGGTTACGAAATCGAACTGCGGCTGCCGATATTCGATTCCGGTTCGGCAAAACTGGCGCGGGCCGAAAACGCCCACCGGCAAGCGGTAAACCGCGCGGCGGACCTCGCGATACGCGCCCGCTCGGAAGTGCGCGAAGCCTATGGCGCCTGGCGCACCAGCTACGACCTGGCCAGGCACTACCGTGACGAAGTGGTGCCGCTGCGCGCACGCATCAGCGAAGAAACGCTGCTGCGCTACAACGGCATGCTGATGAGCGTGTTTGAACTGCTCGCCGAATCCCGCCAGCAGGTCAGCGCAGTCATCAACGCCATCGAAGCGCAACGAGACTTCTGGCTCGCCGACACCACCCTTCAGTTCACGATCAACGGCAAGTCGCCCGGCGCCATTGCAGCATCGGGCGGCAGCCTGCGCGCCACCGCGCCCGCCGCCGAAGCCGGCCACTAAAAAATGGATCACGACATGAATAACCGCCGCAATTTCCTCCGCGCCTCCGGCGCTGCATTGCTCGGTGCCGCAACGGTCAGCCGCGCCGCGCAGGGCGCAGTGCCCGAAGCGCCAATGCAATCCAAACCCGATACACAACCCCCGTTGATGCCGGCCAGCGGTCGTCCCTACAACCCGGTGGCGACGCTGAACGGCTGGACCCTTCCCTGGCGCATGAACAGCGGCTGGAAGGAATTCCACCTGATCGCCGAACCGGTACGCCGCCAGATTGCTCCCGGCATGACCGCCAACCTGTGGGGTTACAACGGCCAGTCGCCGGGCCCGACCATCGAATGCGTCGAAGGCGACAAGGTGCGCATATTCGTCACCAACAAGCTGCCCGAACACACCACCATCCACTGGCACGGCATCCTGCTGCCCAACGGCATGGACGGCGTCGGCGGGCTGACGCAACCGCAGATTCCGGTCGGCAAGACCTTTGTCTACGAATTCGAAATGAAAAAATCCGGCACCTTCATGTACCACCCGCACGCCGACGAAATGACGCAGATGGCGATGGGCATGATGGGGTTTTTCGTAGTGCACCCGAAAAATCCGAACTTCATGAAAGTGGACCGTGATTTCGTGTTCCTGCTCAATGCCTTCGACATCGAACCGGGTGCGGCGACCCCGAACGTCAACACCATGCTCGACTTCAACCTGTGGTGCTGGAACTCACGGGCGTTTCCCGGAATCGATCCGTTTGTGGTGCGCACCGGCGACAAGGTACGCATCCGCTTCGGCAATCTGACGATGACCAACCATCCGGTGCACATGCACGGCTACGACTTTGAGGTCACCTGCACCGACGGCGGCTGGGTGCCGAAGTCCGCGCGCTGGCCGGAAGTGACGGTGGACGTTGCCGTCGGTCAGATGCGTGCCTTCGAGTTCACTGCGGACGCGCCGGGCGACTGGGCCATCCATTGCCACAAGTCGCACCACACGATGAATGCGATGGGCCACGGCGTGCCGACGATGATCGGTGTCGACCACCGCGGGGTCGCCGAAAAAATCATGAAACTGGTGCCCGACTACATGGTGATGGGCGAACGCGGCATGGCCGACATGGGTGAAATGGAAATGCCGCTGCCCGACAACACGCTGCCAATGATGACCGGCCGCGGCCCCTTCGGACCGCTGGAGATGGGCGGCATGTTCACTGTGGTCAAAGTGCGCGACGGTCTCGCGCGCAATGATTACAAGGATCCGGGCTGGTTCAAGCATCCGCCGGGCACCGTGGCGCGCGAATGGAGCGGCGCAGCGCCGGCGGCCACCAGCGCGGCCCCCACCCCGACCGGCCCACGTGAACAAGTGCTGCAAGCTCGCAAACCTGCGTCAGGGCACAAACACTAAGTATTTGATTATATTATTATTTATTGAAATCAATATGCATAAATCCAAGTCATTATTCACCGCAGCCTGCATTACCGCGACCCTGGCCGCTGCACCGGTCTGGGCCCATGGCGACCCGCACGCCCAAAAATCCGCCAAGCCCGGCACGATCAGCATCGAGGAAAAATCATTCGGCAAAGCCGGGGACCCGAAAAAAATCGTGCGCACCATCAAGGTCGACATGAGCGACAAAATGCGCTTCACGCCGGCCGCACTGACCATCAAACAGGGCGAAACGGTAAGATTTGTAGTCACCAATTCCGGAAAGACCCTGCACGAATTCGTGCTGGGCACTTGGCCCGAACTGAAGGAACACGCCGAACTGATGAAAAAATTTCCGGCGATGGAACACGACGAGCCGTACATGGCCCATGTATCGCCCGGCAAAACCGAAACCATCATCTGGCAGTTCAGCAAAGGCGGCGAATTCCACTTCGGCTGCCTGCTGCCAGGTCATTTCGAGGCCGGCATGGTCGGCAAGATCAACGTAACCCAAAGGTGATGTCATGACCAATCGACGCAAATTCCTGACTTTAATTGCCGCAATGATGATTCCGGGCGCCGTCCTCGCGGCGGAACCGATACTTGCCACGGTGTACCTGAACCCGACCTGAGGCTGCTGCGGCGCGTGGATGGACCATCTGCGCGCCAACGGCTTCCGTGTGAAGCCGGTTGCAGTCGAAGACTCCGCGGTTATGCGCAAGCGCATGGGCATCCCTGAAAAACTCGGTGGCTGCCATACCGCAGTGATCGAAGGTTATGCCATTGAGGGCCATGTGCCGGCGCGCGAGATCAGGCGCCTGCTGGCTGAAAAACCGGCGGCATCCGGGCTTGCCGTGCCGGGCATGCCGCAGGGCTCACCCGGTATGGAATCCGCAAAACCCCAACCGTACGATGTGCTGCTGGTTGACAAGAGCGGCCGCCACTCGGTTTACGCACGTTACTGATACAGACACTCAACGACTCAAAGGAGACACACCATGAAACGACTGATCCTCATCGCAACCCTATTCGCCGCTGCCCCAACCTTCGCCCAGAAAGCCGCCGACGATCATTCGGCACATCACCCTGCACCAGCACAGGCGCAGTCACAAGGTCCGCTGGTTGACGGCGAAGTACGCAAGGTCGACTTCGACACCAAAAAAATCACGCTGCGTCACAGCGCCATCCCCAATCTCGACATGCCACCGATGACGATGGTGTTCCAGGTCAAGGATCCGACCGTGCTCAACAAGGTGAAAGCTGGGGACAAGGTCCGGTTCTCGGCAGAGAAATCGGGCGGCGCCTACACCGTTAACCACATTGAAACATCCAAGTAAATTGACCAGCGGGCAGGATGGGCTGAGACGGGGGGATACCGTACGTTACCGCACCTACGTATGCCCTGCTGATGCGGCAACATGATGTATGTATCAGGACGAAGTTCTGACAGCGGCATAGGTATAAACGTCAGCATGGAAAATTCAAGGATGTGTAAATACAGCAGCCCAGGCTCCGGCATTGCGCGATTGATCGCGGTACTGGCCGTTCTGTTTTTTTCTCCGTTGACAACATCAGCAGCAAGTTCACCAGACCGCACCGATCATTCGAAAGGTGGTGGCACAAGTAGTCACTGCGCAATACATTGCCTGGAGAATTTGAACCAACCCAGCCTTCAAACGGAAGCACCCCTGCACTGTCACCTCAAGTCTCCCCAACCGCAGCAAGGTGGTCTGAGCCAAACGCCAGTTGAAGTTGATCTGCCGCTGCAGATGTTCCGCGGAACATCCGTTTCCACCATGGGAACGGTAACAAATTTGCACACCGTAGTGCTCCACGCATACGACTCCGGACCGCCCCGCTACATCCTCTTCGGCAACTTCCGCAGTTAGTTTCTTTTTCCGGTGCAACGTACCGGTCCCCTCTCGCAACGCACCATTGCACCGGGAACATCTTCGATGCCCCTCGTTTCATTCAACCCAGGAACAATCATGAAATCCGCAATTACTGCAACAATGCTGGCAATGCTCACCATCACAACGCCCGTCGCACTCTCCGCGGAAAATTCTTCCACCAAGACCATGTCAGGCAAGCCCATGGGCAAGATGGACGACAAACAAATGGCGCAGATGCAGGACAACATGCGACGCATGCAGCAGCAGATGGACAAGGTTCACCAAACCAAGGATCCAAAGGAACGCCAGGAGTTGATGCAGGAACACATGAATACGATGCACACCAACATGCAGATGATGCGCGGCATGGGGGGTTCCATGATGGGCGGCCAGATGGCTGGCATGGACCCGAAGCAGCACCAGGAGATGATGGAAAAGCGTATGGACATGATGCAGATGATGATGGAGCAGATGATGCAACATGATCATGCAATGGGAGCGATGCCCGCCAAATAACCGCGAACATGAATAATTACATGCCACTGGTAGCTGTTGCCCCCCGGCCTGCAGGTTGGAGAAGTTGCGAAAAAAAGAAGAGGTGTGACCGGCTGCGCCCTAGGCCATCCCAGATGAAACCGGGAGAATTATTGCCTCTCGCCACTCCGACTACCGCCGCTGACCGCATCCAATGTGTTTAAAGACGCTGAGATCCCTTCGCCACACGGGGAACACCCGCATTCTGGGCAGGCGGACGACCATTTAGTAAACCCCAAGCTTAACAGCGGAGGCCAGCGGGACAGGCAGAAATAACGCAAGCAATGGCACTGGAATCGGCAGTCAACATAATCAAAAGGTGATGGCCATGATGCAAAGTGATTGGATGGGTAACTGGGGAATCGGCCCCATGACCGGGTGGGGCGGATTATGGATGGTGCTGGTCGTGATCGTTGTCATTGCCGGAATTGTTGCGGTCATCCGTAGAAAGTGACACCCCTGATGCCGAGCATACAAAAAAAGGCAATCGATGTCATCGCCATATCACGGCTCGGGGCCGGAAAATAGGGGTAAACCTTGGATGCGGTGCCCTACGGGATGATTCGTTACAGCTGTGGCCACCCATTATTAGGGGGCACGGCAAGTACCGTGACCCTCCGTGAAAACGTCGATATTGGCTCATATTGACATTGAAAATCTAGAAGCCCGGATGTGCTACACAGGAAAAGTCAAAACAAACCTTGTAAGCCCTTCTGTGGAGGTAACATGAACGCTGCCGCCGTGCGCATCTGCTATTGCGCGAGTAATGGAAAGCCCCAATCCAGCGCCGTCGTTATCCGGATTCGCTCTGGATTTATCCTCCCGGAAAAACCGGTCAAATAGCCTCGGGAGAAATTCGGGTTTGATATCGGGCCCGGTATTTTCAATCGTAATGGATATCGCATCATGTTCTTTTGCGATAACCACCATCACTCGTTCGCCGGAAGGAGCATAACGCAAGGCATTGGACAGCAAATTACTGATGGCTCTACGTATCATCAAGCGATCGCCAGTAATCTCCGCATCACCCGATAATTCCATCAATATTTGTCTTTCGTCAGCAAAAGCCTCGTAAAAGTCAAACAAGGCATGAACTTCATCTGCCAAATAGATTTTCTCAGCGCTGGGCAACAAAAGTCCGTGTTCAGCTTTTG
>JALHRQ010000016.1 GCA_022841375.1 Burkholderiales bacterium | reverse complement strand
ACCTCCACCAGCAGAACACCTCGCTGTAATCAGACGCAGTCCCTATCGTCTAGAGGCCTAGGACATCGCCCTTTCACGGCGGTAACCGGGGTTCGAATCCCCGTGGGGACGCCACAAATAGAGAAGCCACCTTCGCGGTGGCTTTTTTATTTCCGGCACTTGCTTAGTTTCTCCCGACCTTGTGCTTGCGGATGTAGTTTTCGTGGCGGAACAGAAAATCAGGACCAATGAGCCGGTAATCGAAAAGGCCGTTCGGGCGGAAACGCAAATCAAAGAAGCCGACCTCCCGCGTGCCCCAGTGCAGCATAGTGGGAGCGCTGTTGACGCAGGCGGTGGAGGGCGCCCAAAGGTAATAAATACCTTCAAACGAGAAGGTCCGGGTCTGGTGCTTGTGACCGGTGCTGATCACACGTACGCCGAAGCGTTTGCAAAGCTCCAGCAGCCGTTCACGACTGACAGAGTCGATGCAGGACTGCCTTGTCCAGGGATCTTCGTAGTCGGGTTCGGTCGGATGATCCAGGAACAGCGGTTTGTGCATGAACAGCGCGACGGGGCTCCCCCGGTAGCCGTTGAGTGTCTGCTCCAACCAGTCCCATTGTTCGGCTTCCGCGGTCTGGCCCTTGCTGCCCAGCAATTGCGCGTTGATGCCCACAAAGCCCCAGCCCGCGGCACCGAAGGCCCAGCGTTCCGCGCCGAAGTGTTGGATGAAGCGGGCGCGGCGCGTGTCGTCGATGCGCTTGGGCATATGCCCGGAAACGATGTTATCGCCGATGTCGTGGTTGCCCGGCAAGCAGCGGAAGGCCACCGGCAGCCTGGCGATCTGTTCACGCGCGAATGCGTGATCTTTGTCGTTGTCCGGATCCGACATGATCAGATCGCCGTTAACCACGACCAGATCAGGTTGTTCACGGGTGATCCAATCGACCACCTTGGTCCAGTTGTCGAGGTGATGTTCCTGTCCGGCCCCGAGATGGATGTCTGCGACTTGAATCAGGCGGAATTCTTTCATGCTGCGATTTTTATCCGTTGGCATTGGCAGGTGAGTGAATGCGTTGTGTAATGGGCGGACGCCAGCATAACAAAGCGGGATGATCGTTTCATTGACTCGATTACAGCGCTGAAACCGGTTGTCCGGGGGCAGCCCGTTACTGACTTTCCGGTATTTGGACTGTTGCCGCGCCGGCCCTGATTCATCGCATTGCCCCGTTAGGGTTCATGGGTTAGATTCACCGGTAGTTTTGCGATATCAGCAGGGCTTTTATCCAGCATTCAGGAGTTCATATGGTTCAGAAAATACGTTTGGTGATTCCAGAGGCGCCGTCGCCGCAGACTGTGGCGGTCAGCGAAACGCGTGCGGTGGCCAAGGGCGGCATCCGTCTGGGCGTGCTCGACAACAGCAAGGGCAATGCCGACCATCTGCTGCGTTTCATTGTCGAGGGTGTCAAGGCGCTGCTGCCGGTGGCCTCCGTTGTCTCGCTGCGCAAGGACAGCGTCAGCCTGCCCGCGCCGGCCGACATTCTTGATCGACTCGCCGCCGAATCGGATTACGTCATCACCGCAATGGCCGATTGAGGGTCGTGCACGTCGTGGAGTGTCCACGACATGGCGAACCTCCGGAAGCGCGGTCTGACCACTGCAGTGATTTGTTCCGATCCTTTCCTCAAACTGGGGCAGGCGCAGGCGCGCGTGTTCGGCGTGCCGGATCTGCCATTGCTGGTGATCAAACATCCGCTGGGCGGCCAGTCGATTGAAGAGGTCAAGGCGCGCGGCGATCATGCGATTACGCAATTCGTGAAACTGCTGAAGGAGAAGGCGCAATGAGCAACCTTGCCCAATTGCTGCATGCGCCGGGTATGAGCCTTGAGGCCGACGGTGACTTTGATGCCGTCAACGCACTGGTGATGGAAAAAGGCTGGGGCGACGGCTTGCCGGTGGTGCCGCCGACGGAAGATCGCGTCGCAGCGATGCTGCAATACTGCGATCGTCCCTGGGACCAGCCGATCGCCAAGATTCCGCCGCGCTGGGGCGAGGCCACGCCGCTGCGTCTTGCCGCCAATGCGGTGATGGCGGGCTGCGAGCCGCGTTATTTCCCGCTGTATCTGCTCGCCATCGAGGCGATGTGCGAGGAACCGCTGAATCTTTACGGCGTGCAGGCGACAACTCATCTGTGTGCCCCGCTGGTGATCGTCAACGGCCCGGTGGCGAAAGAGCTCAATATCAATTCCGGCCACAATGCATTCGGGCCCGGACATCGTGCCAATGCAACCATCGGTCGCGCGATCCGTCTGGCATTGCTCAATATCGGCGGCGCGATTCCTGCGCTCGGCGACATGTCGACATTCGGCTCGCCGGCAAAATACAGTTATCTGGTGGCGGAGAACGAAGCCGACAGTCCTTGGGAGCCGTTGCATGTCGAACGCGGCCTGCCGCTTGATGCCAGCGCGGTGACGGTGATCGGTGCGGAGTGTCTGCACAACGTCAACGATCACGAAAGCCTGGACGGCGAGGGCGTGCTGACGACGATTGCCGGCACGATGTGCACGACGGGTTCGAACGATGTTTATTACAAGGCGCAGCCGCTGGTGATCATGGGGCCGGAGCATGCCAAGGCCGTTGCTGCGCATTTTTCCAAGGCGGAAGCCAAACGTTTTCTGCAGCAGCATGCGACGCTGCCGGTCAGCAAATTCTCCAAAGACAACATCGAGCGGCGCATCAAGGTCACGTTCAAGGATCGACTGGCCAATCCCAAACCGGATGACCTGATGTATGCCGTGCAGAAACCCGAGGATCTGCTGATTGCCGTAATTGGTGGCGCCGGCAAACACTCGGCGTTTGTGCCGACGTTTGGTGCGACGTTGCCGGTCACGCGGGCGTTAAAAACCGCGGATGGCCGGCTTGCCAAATCGGTCGAGGATTTTCGCCGCCGCTGATTTTGCTGATTACTCGCTGATGAGTAAGGGGTGCCACGGCGCTGCAAATGCCGTGGCATTTTTTATAAAATTCAATAAAAACAAATAGTTATTGTTTGTTCGGCGATCTACTCAGGATTTTCGCGGGGTATTGCCTTGACAGCGCACAGCCTGCGGCGGTTACATAACCATCCCCGTGCATGGCCCGTTTGCGGCCCCTCCATTCATGTCGAACCTGCAGCGCTTTTGGCGAGCGGTTTTCATCACCCTGCTGTTGGCAGCGATTCCGGCGAAGGCGGCGGAGCCGCTGACGCTCTATCTGTTGAAAATGCTGCGCGATCAGATGGCGACTTCGGTGATCGAATCCGCAGTCAACAACGCCGCGATGCCGCGGCAGCCCGCTGTTCCGCCGGCGCTGACCGGTGTTTATGGCGTCAGCGAAGAACAGTTGCGCGCATTGATTGATACCGGTTTTGTGCATCTTACGGCGTCGCAGCGCGCTGACATATATGCCAGTCTGACGCGCATGCTCTCAGACCCGAAAAATGCACTGGCGCGGCCGTTGATTATCGAAGAGCTGGCGCAGCACGCGTCGGCGGTGCGCAGCGCGCATGAGCGCCTCGCGGCACTGTCGTTTACCGAGAAGCGGGCGATTGCGATGGATGCGCGCTCCGAGTATGAGCGGCTACCGGTCCGGGAGCGCGATCAGCTGATGCGATTGCTGAAAATGCGCGTGGCCCCGATACCGCGGGATCTCAATGATCTGATCCTCGCCGAGTTTGCAGCCGCGGGGGCGGCGCCACCCGCGCCATAGTTGAACGGCCCTTTCAGTCGACGGCACCCGCGGTTTTGAGTGATGGCTGGCTGGAGCGCAGCAGGCGGGTCTCGGTTTTGTCTGTTTTGTCCGTCTTGGCGATGTCGCCGCCAATTTCGCCGCCTTCCTCGATCTGGATCTTGCCGTAGCGGATTTTTCCGGAGACGCGGCCGGTCGAGTGAATGATCAACTGATCGCGCGCGGTCAATTCGCCTTCAAAGCGGCCGTGGATTTCTGCGATATCGATGCTGACGGTTCCTTTGAATACGCCATGTTCGGCGATCTGCACCACCCGGCTGTCCATGGAGGCTTCAACCGTGCCTTCAACCACCAGGGTGTCGCAATCGGTGATCTCGACGCCCTTGAGTTTGATGTCCGGACCGACGATCAAACGGCTTGCGGAGGTTTGCGGAGATTTACTGCGTTCCGCCGTTTGCGGTGTGTCCGGGCGGGTGGCCGGATTTATTGCGGAACGCGATGTGGCGTCACTCAGTGGTGCAGGATTGCTCAATGCCGGGGTTACATTGACCCCGCGCCGGGCGTTGTCGTTGTCATCGTTCTTTTTGAAAAAACTGTCTCGATTCAGCATGAAATCTCCTGATGTTGAGGGCAGCTGCATATGCGGGCTCGCTGCAGATACCAATCTGATGGGTATGCAATATCGGGGCCAGAAAAAAATTCCAATAAAAACAATTAGTTATAATTATCTCTTAGTGAAACAGGCCAATATCCGTGAAATGACGTCGTGTGCAGGAGACAGCAAGGGTGACTGGTAATTCAACCCATTGATTCTTATCACATTTGATGGTCGCCCTTGAGCGACGTACAAAAAGGCGCAGCGGCATCGGCCGCTGCGCCTACTCAGGCGATGCCTTGAGGGGCATCGCGCAACCGGAAGGAGGAGGAGGGACCTTCCGGCTGGAGTTCGGGGATTCGAACGGTGTTAGTGCTTGATGCTGGGGTTCAGGAACAGCGCTGCGCCCAGCTGCTCGATTTTGTTCGAGACCCAGACAATCCCGTTGACGATCGAATCGGCGTCATGCATCGCGTTAATCGCGACCTGACGCTCCTGCTCGCTCATGCGAACGGTGTTGATCTTTTCATAGATAACTGAGCCAAATTTGATTTCAAGTTCGTTTTTCATATTAGATTTCCTTATCTTTCCAGTAGTTCGCCGTCCCGGCGTTGAGGTATGACTGTTTATATAAGTCAATGAGTTCGAACAGAAGTATAGACTCTCTCTTAATCGTATTGTTGCATCGCAACACCTGATAAATTGTCACTTTTCAGGATACATATGGTAAGGTGAATGCCAACTATGTCACAACGTTTGCCACCCCTGAACGCATTAAAGGCTTTTGAAGCCGCGGCACGTCATTTGAGCGTGAAAAAAGCCGCGGTTGAGCTCAATGTGACCCCGGCAGCGGTCAGCCACCAGATCAGGACACTGGAGGAGTATCTCGATGTCCAGCTATTCCATCGCTATAACCGCGCCCTGGAATTGACGGATGCGGCGCGGGCCTGCTTGCCCAAATTGCGCGAAGGATTCGATTGTCTGGCGCAGGCCGTGGAGCGGCTGCGCACCCACACCAGCGGCGGCATGCTGACGGTCAGTGCCGCACCTTCATTTGCGGCACGCTGGCTGATGCCGCGGTTGCACCGCTTTATTGCCGCCCATCATGAAATTGACGTGCGGGTTTCGGCGCGCATGCGTCGGGTCAGTGTCGACGGCAAGATCGATGTCGCTGAACGCGCGACGATTGAGACCTGGCTGGATGATTCCGATGTCGCCATCCTTTATGGCCACGGCCATTATCCGGATCTGGATGTACACCGGCTGCTGTCGCTGACCATCACGCCGATCTGCAGTCCCAAGCTGCTGAGCGGCGAGCATCCGCTGCGCACCCCCGAAGATCTGAAACACCACATGCTGCTGCATGACGATACCGGCGATATGTACGACGGCGAGTCGTTCTGGGAAGTCTGGCTGGCAGCGGCGGGCGTCACCGGCATCGATGCCAAACGCGGCGCCCGTTTCAGCCATGCCGTGCTGGCGTTTGAAGCGGCGATCGATGCCGTGGGCGTGGTAGCGTCGATGCCTTCACTGGCGGCTGAGGAGTTGGCCTCCGGAAAGCTGGTCATGCCCTTCGATCTGAAGGTGCCGCTGGATTCGGCGTATTACCTGGTGTGCGAACCGCATGCCAAGACGCGACCCGCAGTCGCGGCTTTTCGCGACTGGCTGATGGCGGAGGCTGCCAAAGACGGCGGCGTCGCTCCAGCCTGAATTTCAGACCGGTTTCGGAGCCGAGCGGGCGATTTGCCGATCATCAACCGGCAGGTTGAGCAAGGCGGCGACAATGCCCATGCCGATGGTCAGCATCCACATGATGGTGTACGAACCGGTGGTGTCGAACACATAGCCGCCGATCCATACGCCGGCAAAGCTGCCGACCTGATGAAAAAAGAACGCGATGCCGGTCAGCGTCGACAGGTATTTCACGCCGAACACATGGGCGATCAGCCCCCCGGTCAGCGGCACCGTGCCCAGCCAGAGAAAACCGATGACTGCGGCGAACAGATAGACCGTCATCGGCGTTACCGGCAGTGAAATGAATACCGCGATGGCGATCGAGCGCAGCAGGTAGAGCAGCGACAGCAGGTATTTTTTGGTGTGTTTGCCGCCGAGCCAGCCCCAGGCATAACTGCCGATCATGTTGAAAAAACCGATCAGCGCCAGTCCGATCATGCCGGTTTCGGGCGTCATTTTCTGGTCGACCAGATAGGCCGGAAAATGCACCGCAATGAACAGCAGCTGAAAACCGCAGACGGTGTAAGCCAGGCACAGCAGCATGTAGCCGCGGTGGCCGGCGGCTTCGCGCAAGGCTTCGCTGACCGACTGCTTGTGCAGTGATGCCGCCTGCGCTTTTTTGTCTTCGACCAGCGCGCTCGACAGCGGGATGATCACCAGCACGGTGATCGCGAGTATCACCAGCGCCTGGTGCCAGCCGACCTGGTTGATCAGCCATTGGCCGTAAGGCAGCATCGCAAACTGGCCGAACGATCCGGCTGCGCCGGCAATACCCAGCGCGACGCTGCGTTTTTCGGGCGGGAATGTTCGTCCGATGACACCGAAAACAATGGAGAAGCCGCTGCAGCCGAGCGAGGCGCCGATTAGCAGGCCGGCGCTCAGCGTCAATTCCAGTCCGGTGGAGGACACCGACATCAGGCACAGACCGATGGCGTAGAGAATGGCGCCGCCGATGAGCACCCGAGCGGTGCCGAAGCGGTCCGCGATCAACCCGGTGATCGGCTGCGAAATGCCATACAGCAGGTTCTGGATGGCGATGGCGAAGGCGAAGGTTTCCCGGCCGATGCCGAGATCGGCGGTCATCGGTTGCAGGTAGAGGCCGAAGTTGTGTCGTACCCCCAGCGCAATCGTCAGGATCATGCCGCCGCAGAACAGCACGGTTGCCGGAGTTCTCCAGGAGGATGCGCTCATCTTGATCCGATGCGTAAAGAGCGGATTCTAACGGAATCACCCCGCGCTGACGGCAAGCCGCAAGGCTTTTCCGGTAGAATGCGGCACTTGCGAAATCAGGTGTAATACCGGCCGATCGCGGAGCTGCCCTACTGCGGAAGATCGCGGGTTTTACAGCATCGATCGGCATCGAAAAACCCTGACCGCTGTTTGTTATTTATCGAGTTCCGATTCTTCGGGGAGTGGCGCAGTCCGGTAGCGCAGGGCGTTTGGGACGCCAAGGTCGCAGGTTCGAATCCTGTCTCCCCGACCAGCAAATCAGTTTTTTTGTCTTTTCTGTATTTTTTGGGTATTTCGCGCATCCGATCATGTCGTTTATTGTCGCGCTGGGCGCGTTTTTCGGTTTTATCATTCCGCAGAATCCGGTGCTGGCGCTGTCAGCCTTGGCGGCTTTGCTGTTTGCCAAAGGCATTTTTGATGTGCGATTCAGCCACCTTCAGTTGTTCAAAAAGCCTTCACCATTTTTGCACTACTGCAAGAACCTGATGGAGCGCGACGAAGAAATTTCCCATGCCGGGTTCAGCTACCTGATGCAATTGGTAATCTTCGGCATGCTCGCCGGTGGCGGCATGTACGCGCTGGTGCGCTTCCTGCGTTCGAGTATGTAACCGGGGTCGTCGTGGACTACTTCAATGTAAACGGGCTGAAATCGGTATTGCGATCGTAGTGGTCTTCCTGCTCGACCCGCTTCAGAAATCCCACGATGCGATAGGTCAGCGGTGTGAACAGGACCTCCACACCGACCTTGGTGACAAACTGCGCCGCCATCACCAGTGGCAGCTTTTCATCGGGGATGATCCCGGCACCGTAGAACGCCAGCGGATAAAAGAGCGCCGAGTCCACCGCCTCCCCGGCGATGGTTGAGCCGATGGTGCGCGTCCACAGCCAGCGGCCCTGTGTGGCCACTTTCATTTTGGCCAGCACGTAGGAGTTGACAAATTCGCCGCAAAAATAAGCGAGCATCGATGCAGCGACGATGCGCGATGTGTTGCCGAAGGCGATTTCGTAAGCGCCCTGATGCGGCCAGAACGGCGCCGGCGGCAACGCAACCACGACAGTGGCCATGAACGATGCGAAACCCAGCCCGGCGAATCCGGCCCAGATCACGCGGCGGGCGCGGGCGTAGCCATAAACCTCGGTCAGGATGTCGCCAAACACGTACGAGATCGGAAAAAACAGCACGCCCGCGCCGAATGTGACCACGCCCAGCAAGGGCGGATCGAGCTGGGCGATTTTTGCCGGACCGATCAGGTTGGAGCAGATCAATACGGTGACAAAAGCCACCATTACGAATTCGTAATAGCGGAAGTTGCGCTGAGTGGTCATGGGTGAAAAGAACCTTTAGCCACAGAGGGCACAGAGAAAACCAAGTTCGGGCTTGTCCTTGCGTGCATGAGATTGTGTCGGCATTTTGCGGGTTTGATCGCTCGCTTTTTTCTCTGTGCCCTCTGTGTCCTCTGTGGCTTAGGGTTTGGGCGGGTCAGTTCAGGTTAACGGCGCCGCGCAATGCTGCTGAAATCCCGGACGTTGCGAGACCGTGCGGAACCAGCGTTCGTAATGTGGCAGTGCGGGACGCTCGATCGGCACATTGAACCAGCGGTGCGCCAATAAGGCATGGGGGATGTCGGCCATCGTGAACGCGTTGCCGCCAAAGTGCGGGTTGTTCGCGAGATGCGCATCAGCAATCCCGAGGTAAGCGGCAAGTTTTTTGCGGTTGTCTTCAACCTCCGCCAGGTTGCGTTTTTCGGGCGGGGTGCGGATGAGGATCCAGAACACCGGCTTCATGTGATTCCACAGCGTGGTGCTGTACCATTCCATCCAGCGGTCGGCGTCGGCCGCGGCCTGCGGATCTATCGGGCATAAGGTGCCAAGGCCGTGTTTGCGCGCGAGGTAACGCACGATGGCATGGGATTCCCACAGCACAAAACCATCGTCGTTGATCAGCGGTACCAGCGCATTGGGGTTCATGGCCCGGTATTCAGGCGTGTTATTGACGCCAAACTGCATGCCGGCGTCGATGCGTTCGTACGGCAGGCCCAGTTCGGCGCAGGTCCACAGCACTTTCTGCACGTTGATCGAGTTGGTGCGCCCCCAGATTTTCAGCATGCCCCGGCCCCTGTCGCGGTCATTCAGATTGGCGGACAGTCTACATTAAGGACCGTGGAGCGGTCGTGGCCGCAGGCTATAATGTTTTAGGTTTTTTACTTCTTACAGCGCGGAGGAATAAGCATGGGCAGCATGATTGAACTGACGGCCGCTGACGGTCACAAATTCGGCGCCTACAAAGCGGAGCCTGCCGGCAAGCCGCGCGGCGCCGTGGTGGTGGTGATGGAGATTTTCGGTGTCAACAGTCACATCCGTGCCGTCGCCGACGGTTATGCCGCAGACGGCTACCTCGCCATTGCACCTGCGATGTTCGACCGTGTGCAACGCAATTACGAGTGCGGTTATACGCCGCCGGAAATAGAAGTCAGCCGTGGATTGATGCAGAAAGCCAGCCTCGACGACGCCATCAAGGATGTCACGGCGGCAATCAAAGCGGTTGCGTCTGCGGGCAAGGTGGGCATCGTTGGTTATTGCTGGGGCGGTACCGTGGCCTGGAAAGCGGCGGCAGAAGTCGCAGGGCTGGCGTGCTCATCGCCGCATTACGGTGGCGGTATTCCGAATCACGCGTCACTGCAGGCGAAATGTCCGGTGATGTTCCACTGGGGCGAGAAGGACCAATCGATCACCCTCGAGGCCGCGCAAAAGGTCAAGGCGGCGCAACCGCAGTGGGAGCACCACTTTTATTCCGCCGGTCACGGCTTTAATTGCGATCAGCGCGGATCATTCGATGCGGCCAGTGCCAAACTGGCGCGCGAACGCACACTGGCGTTTTTGCGCAAGCATGTTGGCTGAAATTCACATCCGGGTTTAAATGACAACGCCGGCCTTAGCCGGCGTTGTCATTTGTGCAGTAATTAACCTGCGTTTGTGCCGCTGGCGCGTTTGTTGAATGCCGTAAAAAACTGTTCGGCCATTTTTTTGGCGACACCGTCGATCAGTCGCGCACCGACCTGTGCCAGCTTGCCGCCGATGCTGGCCTTGACGCTGTAAGTCAGCTTGGTCGAATCGCCTTCCGGCGCCAGTTGCACATGCGCCTCGCCTTTGGCGAAGCCGGCAACGCCGCCCTGGCCTTCGAAATGCAGACTGTAGGAATCGGGCGGCTGGACTTCGCTCAGCGTCATCTTGCCCTTGAACTTGGCGCTGACCGGACCGACCCTGGCGGTCATCGTTAGCAGGTATTCGTTATCCGACTGCTTTTCCATCGAGTCGCAGCCGGGGATGCAGTCCATCAGGACAGCGGTATCGTTCAGTGCATCCCAGGTGGCCTGGTGGGGCAGGGCGATCAGCTGTTCGCCGGTCATTTCCATTGCATTAACACTCCATTGTTGCCGAGGCCCGATGTTAACCCATGCGGCACGCTACAATATTGCCTTGCCTTCGGTTGCTTAAGGAACGGTTTATGGACAGCGTTGATTTACAGGTGATCCGCACCGCCCGCGAATGGGTCGGCGGTGGCCATCGCGTGGTGCTCGCCACGGTCATCAGGACCTGGGGTTCCGCGCCGCGTCCGATCGGTGCGTTGTCGGCAATACGTGGCGACGGCATGGTGGTCGGATCGGTGTCCGGCGGTTGCGTGGAAGACGACATGATCGACCGTGTCAAGGCCGGCAGGCTTGCCGAAAATACACCGACAACGACCAAATACGGCGTATCTGCCGAGGAGGCGCAGCGTTTCGGTCTGCCCTGCGGCGGCACACTGGAGCTGGTGCTGGAGCCGCTTTCCGCTGCCAGCGGCCTCGACGATCTGCTGGCGCGTATTGAGCGTCATGAACTGGTATTGCGCCGCCTGGACATGAAAACCGGCCGCGCCAGCACTACTGCTGCAAAATGGCAGGATCAACTGGTGTTTGACGGCGCAACGCTGACGACTGTTTTCGGACCGCGCTGGCGACTGCTGATTATCGGCGCCGGTCAGCTATCGACTTATCTCGCGCAAATGGCGCAGGCGCTGGATTATTCGGTCACCATCTGTGATCCGCGCGAGGAATACAACACCACTTTCGATGTCTCCGGCGTCGACCTGAAGCGCGGCATGCCCGACGATGTGGTGACCGAGATGAACCTCGATGGTCACAGCGCAGTGGTGACGCTGACCCACGATCCCAAGCTCGATGACATGGCGCTGCTGGAAGCCCTGAAATCGCCGGCCTTTTACGTGGGCGCCATCGGTTCGCGGAAAAACAATGACGCTCGGCGTGAGCGGCTTGCGGATTTCGATTTGTCGCAGCAGGAGATCGCGCGGCTGCATGGTCCGGTGGGTCTGAAGATCGGCAGCAAGACGCCGCCGGAGATAGCAGTGGCGATTCTGGCGGAGATGACCGCCATTCGAAATGGCGTTGATGTCGCCACCTTTGCCGAACCGCCCAAGGCGACGACTCAGGGCTGCGCCATCGGCTGACGCGGCTTGAAGTTGATGCCGGCGCAGGGATCCTCCCGTGCCATGCGTTCGGTGAATACGATGTAATCATATTCAGGATCGGCATTGTCGAAATAATCGGCAGGCTTCTGGTAACGGTCCTGCACCTCGATAAATCCCACCGCAACAATGGCGGCTGGAGCCGTTCCAGCCAGCAGATAGTGCGGCACCCCGAAATCACGCCGCACATGCCCGTTGCCGGCCACCAGCACTGTGCCGCTTGTGGCGTGCCGCGCGACAATCTGTGCCATCACCGCATCGCGTGCGCGTTGCGCAGCGACCATGCCGGGCAGGATTTTCGCCGGCGCCTTGCCGCAGTGTCCTTCATCGATCGCGCGTTCCAGCTTGCGTTGTGCAGTCTGGGGTAAAGGCCGATTCAGTCCCAGCGTTGCAACGGCCTGCTCACCGAAAACAGCGGCGGCGTTTGAAGTGGCAATACGGAAGGCCTCGTCGCGTGACAGATTGGCCGCCAGCAGCGGCAGCCCGGCGTCAAGGGCAAGGCTGATGATGGGTGCATAGTCGGGCCAACTCCAGCCTTGTTCATTGAACCCGCTTGCAACGCGCAACTGTTCAGCATCCCGCGGCGCTGCGGTAATGGCCCGGTCGATGGCGGATTGCTGCTCCCGGTCAAATTGTTCCATCGCAATCGCCGGACGGCGGCCGGCCCGGATCAGCGCCGCAATCAGATCACGGCGCATGCGGTGATGGGCGCTGTTGTCATGGACTTCGCCGAGGAGCACGTAGTGGGCCTTGAGCAGCTGGTTTTCAAAGTCAGACTTTGATATGTTGCGCCCGCTTTTTGTGTCCCAGATCTGTCCGATCAGTGAATGCGCTGTGTTTCCCGGTATGACCTGAGACCAGGTCAGGGGTACTGTCATTACGGTGTAACCTAACCATATGCACCAGAGCCACCGGAGCGCGGGCGGGCGTTTCATCGAATTGTTGGCGTTATGCGTCATAGGCATGTTCGGAGGAATCTGATGATGGTAATTTCACAGGAAGTGGTATGAAACAGTGTATGTGGTCTGCTGCGAATTTACGTTCATTTTTGGGTTTGCACCCGCTTTGTTCTGATTTTTCTTTTTGGCAGGAATTGATCTGATGAAACTCGCATTTATCGGTACGGGGGTGATGGGCGGACCCATGGCCGGGCATCTGGCCAAGGCCGGTCACGCGGTCACGGTCTACAACCGCAGCAAGGCCAAGGCGCTGGCCTGGGCTTCAAAACATGGCGGTCAGGTGGCGGAGACGCCGGCCGCCGCAGTTCGTGACGCGGCACTGGTGTTCAGCTGCGTCGGAAATGACGACGATCTGCGTGAAATTACCGTCGGCGCGGACGGCGCATTCCAGGCCATGACTCCAGACGCGATTTTTGTCGATCACACCACGACCTCGGCCCGTGTCGCGCAGGAATTGCATGCCGCGGCGCAGGCACGCGGACTGCATTTTCTCGATGCGCCGGTGTCCGGCGGCCAGTCCGGCGCCGAGCAGGGCATCCTCACGGTGATGGTCGGCGGCGATGCGGCGGCATACGCGCGTGCCGAACCGGTGATTGCGCATTACGCGCGGGCGGTGACCCTGATGGGCGACGCCGGTGCGGGTCAGCAAACCAAGATGGTCAACCAGATCTGCGTCGCCGGCGTGGTTCAGGGCCTGGCCGAGGGACTGGCGTTTGCAATACAGGCCGGGCTCGACGGCAAGCGGGTCGTGGACGTCATCTCCAAAGGAGCCGCGAGCTCTTGGCAGATGGAAAACCGCGGCAAAACCATGATCGATGGAAAGTTTGATTTCGGTTTTGCTGTTGACCTGATGCGCAAGGATTTGCGCATCGCGATGGAGGCGGCGCGCAGCAACGGCGCCCAGCTTCCGGCGACAGCGTTGATTGACCAGTTTTACGCGGGAGTGCAGAAACAGGGCGGTGGTAAGCTCGATACATCGAGTCTGATCAAACTGCTGGTGCAAAAATGAAGGGTCGGGAGTGAACGTAAAAAAAGAAGGTATGACCGCGGACGCCGGAGCTGCGCCGGCGATGCCTGCGGCCACGGTCACCATTGTGCGAGATGCGCGTGATGGCATTGAAGTGCTGATGATGCGCCGCAATCTCAAGTCGGGTTTTGTGCCGGGAATGTATGTGTTTCCCGGCGGCGGACTGGATGACGCAGATTTATTGTTTAAAAACAATGGCTTATGTGATTGCCTCGATGATGCTTCGGCCAGCGGCGTACTCGGTGTGGCGGCGGACGGGCTGGCGTACTGGGCGGCAGCCATTCGTGAAGCCTTCGAGGAATCGGGTTTGCTGCTGGCGCGCCACCACGCCGGCAGACTGGTGACGTTGACCGATGTGCAGGTCGCGGCGCGCTTCGATGCGCAACGCCGCCAGTTGAATGCCGGTGAAATTGATTTTGCCGCATTGATTGCGGCCGAAAAATTGCAGCTTGCCGCCGATCAACTCACTTATTTCGCACACTGGATCACGCCGGTCACCGCGCCGCGGCGTTACGACACCCGATTTTTCATGGCCGAAGCCCCGCCGGAGCAGGAGCCTTTCCATGACGATCACGAGACCATCGCAGCAACCTGGATCAGCCCTGCCGAAGCGTTGACGCTGCACAAGCGCGGCGAGTTCGAGATGCGCACGCCGACGGTGCGCACGCTGGAAACGTTTGCCGACTGCAGCACTGTTGCCGGCCTGCGCCGCAGTCTCGATTCAATACAGGGCAATGTGCGTCCGCTGATGCCCAGAATCGGCAAGGACGGACGTCGTTATCTACCGGGCGAGCCGGGATATGAAGAGGCGGGCACTAAAGAAGGTGCTGGGCAGTGGCAGAACTGATTCCCATTGTTGCGGGCGAGATTGTCGAGATCGCCCCCGGCGTGCGGCGCCTGACCGCGCCGAATCCCGGTGTGATGACCGGCCCCGGCACCAATACCTACCTGCTCGGGCATGACGAACTGGCGCTGATTGATCCCGGTCCCGAACTTGAGGCGCATCGGGAGGCGATTCTGACGGCGGTCGGCGATCGGCTGCGCTGGATATTCTGCACGCACACCCATCGCGATCACTCGCCGCTGGCCCGCGTATTGCGCGCGGCGACCGGTGCGCGGGTATACGGTTATGGCGTGACGCCGGACGATGGCCGTCAAGATGAGCAGTTTGCGCCGGACCAGGCGCTGCACGATGGCGACATCGTCACTTGCGGTGAATACCGGCTGCGCGCCGTGCATACCCCCGGCCATGCCTCCAACCATCTGTGTTATCTGCTGGAAGACCGCGGGGTGCTGTTTACCGGCGATCATGTGATGCAGGGGTCGACCGTGGTCATTTCGCCGCCCGATGGCGACATGCAGGCTTATCTCGATTCATTGCAGCGCCTGCTGACGCTGCCTGTCGGGGCGTTGGCGCCCGGTCACGGTCACGTCATCGAAACCCCGCAGGAAGAGGTGCGCCGGCTGATTGCGCACCGCATGAGGCGCGAGGAAAAAGTGCACGCTACGCTGCAACGGGTGGGGCCGGCGACCCTCGAGCAGCTGGTCATCCACGCCTACGATGATGTGCCGCCGCGCATCCATCATGTCGCCCTGCGTTCACTGCACGCGTCATTGATCCGGCTGGAAAGCAAAGGCCTTGCTGCCAACGCCGGTGGCGTGTGGCGGGTGCGCTGACATCATGGCGATGTCCGGGATCGGCCGTTAACGGCTGCGCGGCGTATTCACCAGCCGCAGCGGTTGTCCTGAAGCAAAGGCTGCGGCATTGGCGAAGGCCTCGCCAAAATACAATTCGTAGGTATCGCGTTCCAGCCAGGCGCTGTGCGCGGTGCACAGCGCATTGTCCAGTTCCAGCAGCGGGTGATTGCCGTTGAGCACCGGTTCGTTTTCGTAGACATCGACCGCGGCATATCCGGGGCGGCCTTTTTGCAGTGCGTTTTCCAGCACACCGGGGGCGATCAGCTCGGCGCGCGCGGTGTTGACCAGCAGGGCGGTCGGTTTCATCAGCGCCAGATGGCCGGCATTGACGATGCCGCGCGTGTCTTTGGTCAGTCGTACCATCAGCGTCAGCACATCCGACTGCTCGAACAATTCATTCTGGCTGTTTGCGGTGTCATAACCGGCGGCGCGTGCGGCATCCAGCGAGGATTCCCGCCCCCACACCAGCACGCGCATGCCGAAACTCGAGCCAGTAGCAGCGACCAGTGCGCCGATGGTGCCGAGACCAAATACGCCCAACGTGCGGCCCTTCAGGCCGGTGCTGAAACGGTTGCGCCAGCCGCCGCGTTTCATCAATGCGGTTTCAACGGGAATTTCGCGCAGGCTGCCGAGGATCATTGCCCAGGTCTGTTCCGCGACGGTGTAGGGCGATGCGTGGCTGCCCGCGGCGACGGCGATGCCCTGTTCATTGCAGGCTTCGAGATCAATATGGTGGCAGCTGCGGCCGGTCTGGCTGAACAGTTTCAGTTGCGGCAGCTGCTTGATGATGTCGCGCGTAAAGCGGGTGCGCTCGCGGATCGGCACGATGATTTCGGCGTCTTGCAGGTTGCGCACCAGGTCGGCGTCCGGTGGTGCGGTATCGTTGTAGATGCGCACCTCATGGCCTTGCAGCAGCCGCATGCAGTCCAGCGTGCGGACAAGGTTGTGATAGTCGTCGGGGATCGCAATAATCATGGGGCTGGAGTCTAACGTGACTGTGCCGCTCTGATAAAGTCCGGCGCGGCGG
Source organism: Burkholderiales bacterium (assembly GCA_022841375.1). GTDB lineage: Bacteria > Pseudomonadota > Gammaproteobacteria > Burkholderiales > SG8-41. Next base: position 58,906 of record JALHRQ010000016.1, on the reverse strand, counting down.
ATGTGTCACAATCTGCACCCCCTACCGTTATTTGCGACAAAGGATCACTTTATGGAACTCGGACTGCGTGGCAAAGTAGCTGCCGTCACCGGCGGCACCGAAGGCATCGGCAAATCGACTGTTGAACGTCTGGTCGCCGAAGGTACGAAGGTCGCGTTCTGCGCGCGACGTGCCGAACTGGTCAAGGCGTTTGCCGAAGAACTGAAAAAACAGGGCGGGGATGTGCTGGGGATCGTCGCCGATGCCTCCAAGGAAGGCGACATGGAGCGCTTCATCGAAGAGGCTGCGAAACATTTCGGCCGTCTCGATATTGTCGTCAACAATGCCGGCGGCTCCGGGCAGATCGCTTTTGACAAGGTCGAAGACAAGGTCTGGGAAAACGACATCGAAATCAAGGTCATGGCTCAAGTGCGCACCACCCGCGCGGCTATCCCGCACATGAAAAAAGCCGGCGGCGGCCGCATCATCAATCTGAACATGGTTGGCGCCAAGCAGCCGGGCGCCGGAATGTTTCCGACCACCGTCAGCCGTGCCGCCGGTCTGGCGCTGGCCAAGGGCCTGTCGAAAGAACTCGCGCCCGACAACATCCTCGTCAACGTCGTTGCGGTCGGCAAAATCAAGTCCAAGCAGCAGGAGCGCGGCGCGGCACGCAACAACAAGACGGTCGAACAGCATTATGCGGATACCGGCAAGACCGTACCGCTCAAACGCATGGGCGAATCCGAAGAAGTCGCCAACGTGATTGCATTCCTCGCATCCGATGCCGCGAGTTATGTCACCGGTTGCTGCATAAACGTCGACGGTGGTTTGTCGGGCGTGCTGTAAGCGGATTGTGATGGCATGCCGGCGGCACAATTCCGCCTGCATGCCGAAACAGGTCTTGGGCACACGATTACGCGTGTTTTCGGATCCTGACCTTCCACAACCGTTCGCCCTGAGCTTGTCGAAGGGCGTTATTCCATGCACTGATCCAATCCTGGCGGTTTTTCCTGGTGTTCAATAATCTTCGCGACACTGTCGCCGCGTGGTTTTATTTAGCTGTTGTCATTCTGGTCGTGGCAGCCGTCTGGCTGCCCGGCTATCCGGCATGGATTACCGGCGTCATCGCCTGGGCGGCCTGCCTGTTATTGCTGCCGCGCCTGCCTTCGCACCAGCTCTACATGGTACTCGCGCTGGCCGGTCTCGGTGCGCTGGGTATTGCCTGGAGCATGACGCGCGGCGGCAGCGGCCTGATCGAAATGGCGCTGACGCAGAACGTGCCGCTGTCCGGCATGCTGATTGCGGTTTCTTTCCTGCAACTGATCGCCGTCAGCCACGACGCGGACGCCGAGCCTTTGCAGCGCGGCCGCGGCGCGCTGTTCAAGACCATGATCGGCGTGCATCTGTTCGGCGCGGTGATCAATTTTTCCGCGGTGGCGATTTTTGCCGACCGTCTCAGCGCGCGCAGCAAACTGACGATGGAGCAGGCGATGGGTCTGTCGCAGGCCTTTATCGTCGGTGCGGCGTGGTCGCCGTTTTACGGCGCGATGGCTGCGGCATTGACCGCAGCGCCCGGCGCCAGCCTGACGCAGCTGATTTTCTGGGGCATACCCGTGGCCGTGGCGGGTATTACCGTCACCTGGTTTACGCTGACCTCGGCCCGTCACGGCGGTGCGCGCGACTTTGTCGGTTATCCGCTGCACCTCGAAGCCTTGTGGGTGCCGGCGGTGCTGGCGATCAGCGTACTGGCCATTCATGAGTGGCAACCGGCGTGGTCGGTGCTGGCGATCATTGCCGCGATGGCTTCTCTGGTGACCGTGTTGACGCTGCTGGTGCGCAGCGGCCGCAACACAGGCGCCACGCTGTTGCGCCATATCCACAATCGCTTGCCCGGGATGCACGGCGAGCTGACGCTGTTTCTGGCGGCCGGCATCCTCTCGGCGGGGATGACCGGCGCGATTGATGTGCTGGACCTCGGACTGCCGTTCTCGCGGTTCGGCGCATTCGAAGCCAGCCTGGTGCTGATTGTGATGAATGTCTGCGCCTGGCTGGGCCTGCATCCGATCATCCTGGTGTCGGTGCTGGGGCCGTGGATTTTGCCGCTGCAGCCGGATCAGACGCTGCTGGCGATGGTGTTCCTGATGAGCTGGGGTGTCGGGCTGACGGCCTGCCCGATGTCGAACACCATGCTGGCGATGGCGGGGCGTTACGGTTTGCCGTTTGCGCAACTGTTGGGCATGAACCGGCGGTTCAGTATCAAGATGACGGCGATTTGTATTGCGGTGATCTACATCTACGCCGCATTGACCGGTGGTGCGTGGACGGCTAAAGGCGGCTGAGGATTTCCGCGCCTTTCGCCAGTGTGGCTTCCGACTTCGCAAAACAGAAGCGCAGAACCCGATGCGCCGGCGGTTGCCGGTAAAACACCGACACCGGAATCGACGCAACGCCGTGCTCCCTGGTCAGACGCACCGCCAGATCGGTATCCTTCTCATCGCTGATCGCATCGTAGGCGAGGTTCTGGAAAAAGGTGCCGCGTGAGGGCAGCGGCTTGAAGCGAGAGCCTTTTAATCCTGCCAGAAAAAAATCCCGTTTTTTCTGATAAAACGCCGCGAGCTGCAGATAGGCGTCGGGGTTTTTCATGTATTCGGCAAAGGCATACTGGAACGGGCCGTTGGCGACGAAGGCATTGAATTGGTGCACTTTGCGGAATTCCGCCATCAGTTCGCGCGGTGCAGCGACGTAGCCCATTTTCCAGCCGGTGACGCTGTAGGTCTTGCCGAACGACGACACCAGGAAGCTGCGTTCGGCCAGCCCGGGAAAAAGGCTGACGCTCTGGTGTTTGTACCCATCAAACACGATGTGTTCATAGACTTCGTCGCTGATCACTGCAATGTCGGTGCCATGCAGCAGGCCTTCGAGCAGGCGCATGTCTTCGGCGGACATCACGGTCGCGGTCGGATTGTTCGGGGTGTTGATGATCAGCAGTCTGGTGCGCGGAGTGATGGCGTTCTGCACCGCCTGCCAGTCGATGCTGTAGTCCGGGTAGCGCAATTGCACATAGACCGGTACACCGCCATGCACTTCGACGGCGGGCGCGTAGCTGTCGTAAGTTGGCTCGAACAGGATGACTTCGTCGCCGGGGCGGATCATCGCCGCCACCGCGGTGTAAATGCCGTAGGTGGCACCGGGCACCACGGTGATTTCCTGTTCGACGTCGTAGTTGATGTTGTACAGCGATTCGATTTTGGCGGCGATGGCCTCGCGCAGCGGTGCGACACCGGCCATCGGCGGATACTGGTTGAGCCCGGCGTTAATGTATTTGGTGACCAGTGCGCGCAGTTCCGGCGCACAGTCGAAATCCGGAAATCCCTGCGACAGGTTGATTGCGTTGTGTTCGGCGGCGAGTCTCGACATCACCGTAAAAATGGTGGTGCCGACGCGGGGCAGTTTGGAATCGATAGGGCCGGGGTAGGTGGGCATCAACGGATTTCAGTCATTCAGAGGGTGCATTTTAGCTCAGTCGTTTCGTGCAATCGCCGTCTTCTGCGCGGCCAGATAACGCAAATCGTCGATGTAATCCTGCAGCCGGTGCGTCAGGTGCGTGCGCTGTTCGGCGGTGAGCATTTTGTCGACAGCGGCGTAAAACTCGGCGCGCCGTTTCCACGAATCCTCAAAGCTGCGGGCCAGATCCGGCGGGCGGTTGCGCTCCCAATTCACCAGCCAGTCGCGCACGCGTTCCATGTATGCCGCACGCTCGATATGGCGTGTTTCCAGCAGTGAGAGAAATTCGCGCTGGCGGCGCAGGCGGTCTTCGTGGCGCAGCAGGTCGGTCAGCGGCACCTGCTGCAACAGCGCGATGACGCGGGTTTCCTGGCTGTCCGACAGTGGGCCCACCCAATCGCGAATCTGCTTCATTGCGTTTCGTTGCTGGTGCTGCCGCCTGGCAGACACTGATTCCTGGCTGCGGTTCTCTTTGAGGAATTTCTGGTTCATGCGATCGAATTCGCGCCGCAGGTGGTCGATTTGCGCAGGGCTCAGTCCCGCCAGCAGTTCGGCGGCATCGGGGGCTGCGCGGGTGGCAATCACCGCATAACGCGATTTCATGCCGTCGACCAGCCACAACAGGTCGCCGGCCGCCATGCCACGCTGCGCACGGGTTTTGGTCTCGGCGAGGAACCGGGCGTATTCAGGCAACTGTTCGCGCCGGTGCCAGGCGTGCAGCCGTTCAAAGCGTCGCGAGAAGTCGTCGCGCTGCGGCGGCTCCAGATCGAAGTATTCGTGTGCCATCCAACCGGCAAGGGTGTCGACCTGGCCGTAACCCACACGAACCATGCTGCAGCCTGAACACAGTATCAAGGCAATTATGCAGAGCAGTGTGCGGAACGTACGGGGCGGTGCGGATGCGGGCATGTCGGCGGGGGTGCGGAAAAAAACGGGTAATCGGAGTCTGTTTTCAGTTTAAGGAGATGCGCTGGAAGAAGCATCTTTTCCACCCATCGTTACAGGGCGGAAAAATAAGCGGTCATTTTTTTACGCAGCGCTGCGTCCGGCAGCCGTCCGGTGCAGGCGGCCATGTTGTCTTCGATATGCGCGACCCGACCGGTTCCGGGGATGGCGCAAGTGACTGCAGGGTTACTGATGATCCATTTCAGGAAAAACTGCGCCCAGCTGGTGCAATCCAGTTCGCTGCACCACGGCGGCAGCGGTTTGCCGCGCACTTTGCCGAACAGACCGGCTTGGGAAAACGGCCGATTGATCAATGTCGCGGTGCCGGAAGCGGCGCAGGCCGGCAGCAGGCGTGCTTCCGCTTCGGGTTCGTCCAGTGAGTAGTTGATTTGCAGAAAATCGAAGTCGCCGGTTTTGACCAGTTTTTCGACCTCGGCATGGGCGCCGGCATGATAATGGGTGATGCCGAGATAGCGGATGCGCCCGGTTTTTTTCCATTCCCGCAGCACCGGCAAATGGGTTTTGAGGTCGAGCAGGTTGTGCACCTGCATCAGGTCTATGGTTTTGGTCTGCAGCAGCCGCAGCGAATCTTCCATCTGGCGAATGCCGGCGTCGCGACCGGAGGTCCAGACCTTGGTGGCAAGGAACAGCGATGACCGGACCTTCAGTGACGCGGACAGCGTGCCGGTTGCGGCCTCGGCGTTGCCATACATCGGTGAGGAGTCGATGACGGCGCCGCCCAGTTCGACGAATCGACGCAATACGGCCGGCAGTTCCGTTCCGGCCAGCTGCGCTCCAGACACGTCAAATACCTGGTAGGTGCCGAGGCCGATGGCCGGCAGCCGTTCCCCGCTGCGTGGAATGGCGCGGGTGATCAGATTGGCGGGGGCCGCTTTTAATTCAGTCATGGATGAAAGCACGGCGGCGGCGCCGCCAGCCTGTAAAAGGGTACGGCGTTTTGGCGAATGTTCGGTCATGAAGGTGTGCGCTCATGGGGGTGAATCATGGAGGTGAAGTTCGGGGTTGCAGGACGTAGCCAAGATTTTGCATGCAGCGACGTATCAGATCCTGTTCCAGGGCAAATCGTTCCGAGTCCGCCGCAGCCGGTCTGATGGCCACAATTCGGCCTTGCGGGTCGCTGACGACCTGTGCCGGCGCGCGGATCGGCGCGCGTTGCAGGGCGGCTTCGTTGCGGGCCGTGGCCGTGCAGCTCGTTTGATCGCGGGTGATGTCTTCCTGCGCTGTCCCGGCCTTGTACCATTGCAGCGGCGCGCAGCCAAAGAGCAGGGCCATGCCTACACAGGTCCACAGCAGTGGGGGTTCCATCCGGGGCACCGGATCTTTTTGCATGCCTTTATGTTACCTGCAACGGCTTTGCATGGCACCATAGCCATCCTCGCCTAGCGCTGATCCGGAATACATTGGCCATGCAAAACGCGAATAACGCCAGATACCATGTGGTTTTTTGCGCGGACAGGAATTACCTGCCGTATTTGGGCGTCACCGCCTATTCGCTGCTGGCCAACAATCGCGCCCCTGGTCTGGCGATCACTGTCATTACCGACGAAGTCGATCAGCAGAACCGGCAACGCTTCGATGCGCTGTCCGACAATTTTGCCGTGCCGGTGACGATTTACCAGATATCCGCGCAAGATCGGCAGGATCTCGAGGGCGCCGACGTTCAGGGGCGATTTACCATCGCCAATTATTTCCGGCTGCTGATCCCACGAGTGACTCCGGCGACTGCGCAGGTCGCGTTGTATCTGGACGCCGACATGATTATAGACGGTGATGTTTCTGGACTGTTTGAGAGCGCCGTGGCTGGCAAGGCGCTCGGAGTGTGCCCAGACCCGGTCGGGCGCAGGTTCAACGGCAAACCCGGATACTTCAACTCCGGCCTGATGCTGATCAACCTGCCGCATTGGCGTGAGCAAGATATTGCGGGCAAAGTGCTGGCCTACGCAGCGACGCGTAATGACTTGAAATTGTGCGAACAGGACGCCCTGAATGCAATCGTCCCTGTTGAATCGATACTTTGGCTAAGCCTTGAGTACAACTACATGGTTTACGACCGGCTTAAAACCGAATACCAGCGTGATCTCGATATCGCACTCGGCGGCATCAGTTCACCTAAAATCCTGCATTACACCGGCGCAACAAAACCCTGGCATGCATGGTTCTCGGCGCCACACCGAGACAAGTACCTGGATTATCTGCGGCTTTCACCATGGCATGATGTGTCAGGGCTGCTGAAGATGCAGGCGACCAATGTGCAGCAGGAGTTCTGGCTCGGTGAAGTTGCTGAAACCGCGGGCGACTTCAGGAAGGCAGCGGCCCATTACAAGCGTGTCGCCTCGGGCATATTCAGGCAGTGACAACCAGCGGACGCAGCGGAAAGGGAAGGCATGTTGAAGAAAGACGGACTGGTGGTGTTTGCCAAGCGCGCCTGCGAAACCTGTGTACTGATTGAAAATGAAATGCGGCGCGTTGCCGGCGAGCGGCCTGATTTCCGTATCGTTTCACAGGATGATCCGCAGTTTCCTGCGGGTGTGGCCGGTGTCGTCGATGACCGTAATCTTGATTTGTCATGGACGAACAATATTGAATCCATGCCGACGCTGATCCGCTACCAGGGTGGGCGCGAAGTGGAGCGTGTGGTCGGCTGGGACCGTGCCGGCTGGCAGCGGCTGACCGGCATCGCCGATCTCGGTGCGCATCTGCCCATCCTGCGGCCGGGATGAGGGTCACTCTCACTCGAGCCCGGGGTGGCCGAGCGGCTGGAAGCAAAACATAAAGGCGAGACCTGGCTGGCGGCGCGCAAGGTGGAATACGGGGAGTACGTCGATCCCGTCGAGGTCTGCTACGAGCGCGGCTGGACCGACGGCCTGCCGGTGACGCCGCCGACCGACCAGCGGGTGATGGCGATGCTGAAAGGCACGAAGTGGAAACCCGATGACATCGTCGGCCGCATCCCGCCCAATCTCGCCGAATGCACCATTGAAAAAGTCGCTATCAATGCGGTGATGGCCGGCTGCAAACCGGAATACATGCCGGTGCTGCTGGCGGCAATTGAGGCGGCGCTGGAGCCGCTGTTCACCCTGCACGGTGTGCTGGCGACGACCTATTTCTCGTCGCCGGTGATTATCGTTAATGGCCCTGTGGCCAAACGCATCGGCATGAACAGTGGCATCAATGCGCTGGGCCAGGGCAATCGCGCCAATGCCACCATCGGCCGCGCACTGAACCTGATTGTGCGCAATGTCGGCGGCGGCCGCCCCGGTGAAGTGGATCGATCAACGCTGGGCGCGCCGAGCAAATACACGCTGTGTTTTGCCGAAGATGAGTCGGATTCTGCGTGGCAGCCGCTGGCGCAGGCGCGCGGCATCAAACCGGGGGCTTCCGCGGTCACGCTGTTCCAGGGCCATGGCCCGGAAGCGTTTGTCGACCAGAAATCACGCACGCCGGAAGCGCTGACCAAATCGTTTGCGATGTCGCTGGTAAAAATCGGCCACCCGAAACTGGTGCAGTCGGCGCGGGCGATCGTCGTGCTGTCGCCGGAGCATTACGGAATTTATCGCGACGCCGGCTGGGATCGCGCACGCATCGAGCGCGCGCTGTATGAGGCGACCATACGCCCCGGTGCCGAACTGGTGGCGGGTGCGGATGGCGTCGGCGAGGGCATACCCGCGAGCCGTGCCGGCGAGCAGGTGCCGAAGTTTCATGAAGATGCACTGATGGTGGTGCGTGCGGGCGGCGCTGCCGGCCTGTTCTCGGCGATCCTGCCGGGCTGGCTGGCCGGCCGCAGCCGCACCGAACTGCAACCCGTGACCAAGGAGATCACCGAATGAATACGATGAACTGGCTGCGAGATCCGACCGCGGAAACCGAAGCGGTGATGCGCGCGCGGCGCGCGCCGCCGCAGTCGCTCGACGGACTGACTGTAGGACTGTTCGACATCGGCAAGACGCGCAGCGATGAATTCCTGAACCAGGTCGAAAAGCGCCTGACCGAACGCGGCATCAAATCAAAGCGCTTCGGCAAGCCGACCAATGCCAAGGTCGCCTCGCGTGAAATTGTCGACAAGGTTGTCGATGAAGCCGATGTCGTATTGATCGGCTTGTCGGATTGAGGGTCATGCACGTCGTGCAGTCTGCACGACCTGATGACCTTCGATCAGCGCGGACTTCCCGGGGTGTCGATCGTGACCACCGAATTTCGTGATGCCGTGGCGGTGCAGAGCCGGGCGCTGGGTTTCGAGCCGGCGGTGGTGTATGTTCCGCACCCGGTGCAGAACCGTACCGCGGATGAACTGGCTGCAGTCGCGGATGCAATCATCGACAAGGCACTGGCATGCCTGACTGCAGGCAACAAAATTAATTAATAAAAACAATTGGTTACGATAAACCGTCGATGGCCATCTGCCATTGGCTTCTGCAATTCAACACGGGAACAACAATGAAGATTCTGGTTTATGGCGCTGGCGCCATTGGCGGTTTTTTTGGCGGCAGGCTGACGGTCACCGGCGAGGATGTGACGCTGGTGGCGCGGGGCGCGCAGTACGACGCCATGGCGACAAGCGGTCTGATCCTCGAAGGCCCGCGCAGCGGCATGCCGGATCCGATCAAGGTGCGTGTGTGCAAGCCGGGCGAGGAGAAGGGGCCGTACGACGTCATCTTTGTGACATTGAAATCGCAGCAGATCGCGCCGGTCGCGCAGCATCTGCGCGGCCTTGTGGCCAAGGATGGCGTGCTGGTATTTCCGCAGAACGGCATTCCCTGGTGGTATTTCCAGGGTGTGCCGTCGAAATTCAAGGACGCGCAATTAAAAACGCTGGATCCCGATGGCGTGCTGATGCGTACTTTCGAGCCGCAGATGATCATCGGCGGCACCGCGCTGAAACCGGCGGACCTCGTTGCGCCCGGCCATATCCGTCTGCCCGATGCCGAAACCGATGCGCTGGTCATCGGTGAAATCGACAACTCGGTGACGCCGCGCGTTCAGGCGATTGCCGACGTTGCAACCCGCGCCGGGTGGACCGGCAAGGTGTCGAATGATGTGCGCCTGGTCAAATGGACCAAGCTGCTGTCGAACGCGGTATGGAACCCGCTGGGCGCGATTACGCAGTCGACCGCTCGCGAAGTGGCGGAGTTTTCCGGCTCGCAGCCGCTGGCGTTGGCAATGATGCGCGAAGTGATGGCGGTGGCCAATGCCGTGGGCACCAAAATCGATGTCGACGTCGAGGCACGGGTGGCCGATGCGGCCAAGCGTGCGTCATTGCCGACTTCGACGCTGCAGGACGTGCGCGCCGGTCGTACGCTGGAGATGGATGCCATCATCAATGCAGTGCTTGAACTCGGTCAGATGACCGGGGTGCCAACGCCGTCATTGGCGGTGGTTGCCGCCTGCGTCAATCTGCTGAACCGCCGCATTACTGATGACGGCGTGGCGATCCGGCCGGTGAGGTTGGGGTGAGGGGGCAGGAGTTAGGGGGCAGAAGTTAGGGGTCAGGAGTTAGGCGTCACGGGTTGGAGTGAGAAATGGGTGACGTCGTGCCGGCGCTTTTAACCCCTGCCTCCTGACCCCTCACGATCCATCAGAGCAACGCATCGATATGCGCCGCCATGCGCTTACGCATTGCCGCATCCGGCAGCTGCCCGCGCCCGGCGTCGAGATTGTCGAGCATGTATTCGACCTTGTCGGTGCCGGGAATCACCGCATTGACGGCGGTGTGGCCCAGCAAATACTTCAGGAAAAACTGGCCCCAGGTCACGGCGCCGAATTCTTTGGCCCAGTCGGGCAGCGTTTTGCCGCGCACGGCGCCGAACAGGCGGTTGCGCGCGAACGGCAGATTGCACAGCACAGCGGTGCCGGTGTCGCTTGCGGCGGCGAGCAGGCGTTGTTCGACGCTGCGTTCAGCCAGTGAATAGTTCACCTGGATGAAATCGATTTTTTCCTGCTGCATGATCTCGACCAGCCGGTCATTGGCGCGTTCCTGATCCTGGGAGTGGGTAACGCCGATGTAGCGGAACACGCCTTGCTGCTTCCACTCGCGCACGATGGCGATCTGCGAGGCCACCATCGCGCGGTCGAGGAAGCCGACGTTGTGCATCTGCATTAAATCAAACTTCGGTGTGCGCAGCCGCTGTTGCGATTCCTTCATCTGCGCGACGAATGCGGCGTTGTCGTTGGAACGTACCTTGGTGGCGAGGAACAACTGGTCGCGTATTTTCAGTTCGGCGAGCAGATCACCGACCACAGACTCGGCAGAACCGTAGGATGGCGCCGTGTCAATCAATCGCGCGCCGCCGGCGAGAAACGAGTTGATGACCTTGGCGCGCTCGGCGCGTTGCGCGGCGTCGTTGTGAATATCAAAAATGATCGCGGTGCCGAGGCCGATCACCGGCAGCATTTCTTTGGTCTTTGGTATTGCACGGGCGATCAGCGGTTTGGAGGCTGCTTGCGCCAGCGTCATGCCGGGCAGTGTGCCCATGGCCAGACCTCCGCACAGCGCCAACATCTCGCGTCTTGTGAATAAGCCATTGATTTTATTCATTATTTTATCTTATTGTGATTTGTGTTGTGGAGTGTCAGCTGTACGTTTTTCGTGGCTGCGGCCCAGCGTCAGCGCCAGTACCAGCCAGCCGATGGCCACCGGCACTGTGGCTGCCGCGATCGCATGGAGTTCCATGCCGAGGCCGCGCAGCGCATGGAACAGCCAGCCGCTGGCGGCATCGCCGCCGCGGAATACCACGTTATCGATCACGTATTTGGCCTTGTATTTTTCTTCGCGATCGACCACGGTGAACAGCACTTCGCGCGCCGGGTTGGAGATGGCGAAGTTGGCGGCGCGCTGCGTCGCCTGGAAGGCAATGACCACCCACAGCATCGGCGTCAGCGCCAGCGTCAGAAAACCCAGCGCAAACACCAACGGCAGGAACGCGGCGGCAGGGCCGGCGCCGAAACGGCGGATCAGCTTGCCGGTGGCGAGGAACTGCACGACGATGGTGAGCAGGCTCACCGCAAGATCGATTTGCGCAAACAGCGCGGTGCGTTTGTTGGGGTCGTCGGTCAGGGCGGCGACGATGTTGGCCTGCTGGAAATACAGGAAGGTTCCGGACAGCGACAACAGGGCCACCCAAAGCGCGATGCCCGCGAGATAGGGGGAGCGCGCCACCATCGCCAGTCCGGCGATCCAACTGCCGCCGAGCACGGATTCGCACTGGCCGACGCTTGCTGCAGCCACGGCGCTGCCGTCTTTCAGCGTGGTCGCGGCGGATTCGAGGCGCATTGCGCATATCACCGCAAATTCCAGCAGCAGCGCCGCGATCAGCAGCAAATTGGCGCGGCCGATGGGTTCAGCCAGCCATACCGCGATGGAGGGGCCGAGCAGCGCGCCGGCGGAGCCGCCGGCGGCGATGAAGCCGAACAGGCGTTTACCCTGTTCCGACGCATAGAGGTCGGACATGAACGACCAGAATACCGATACCGCAAACAGATTGAATACGCTGATCCACACAAAAAACATTTTTGCGGTATCCGCCATCGCCACTTTGAAAGTCAGCAGCAGCCAGAAGATCAGGATGTTGGCGACAAAAAAATGATAGACCAGTGGAATGAAACGGCGGCGCGGGATGCGTGCGACCATGGCGCCAAACACCGGCACCACGGCGAGCATGACGATGAAAGTGGCGGTGAACAGCCAGGGCAGATTTTTGACGCCGCCGGCGATGCCCATTTCGTCGCGCACCGGGCGCAGTACGTAATAAGCCGCCAGCAGAAAGAAAAAATAGGCGAAAGACCACAGCAGCGCGCGAACTTCTTCGGGCCGCACAGCAACGATCCGGGTTAGCCAGTGCGGATGGGGAGCAGGCACGCTCATGTTTTCGCCACCGCGCTGCACCGGTTGCGGCGGGTAGCGCTGACAAGGTTTGAATTCACTGCGGAAATCCGATTTTCCGTGGTTCGCATTCGAGTCTAGCAGAAGGGTCGTCCGGCAACGCCGGGCCGCCGCCAAATGTCGTTTTAAACCCTTTTGGGATCGGGGTGCCAGGCATCTGCTGGGTTACAATATGTGCAATAAATCGTGCATCGCCGGCGCTTGCCGCAGCGCGTGCATTCCAGGTCCTGTTCGAACCCGTGAGGAGATGATTATGCGTGTCCTGCAAATGGCGTGGCGTGGTGTTGCATTGACAGTTGTGGCGGCCCTGGCCGGCCTGGTGCAGGCCCAAAGTTACCCGGTGAAACCGGTGCGTGTCATCGTGCCTTTCGGTGCAGGCGGTCCTGCAGACGTTTACGCGCGGTTCCTCGCCCAGCAACTGCAGCAGCCGCTGGGGCAGAACGTCATCATCGAAAACCGTCCCGGCGCCGGTTCGATCATCGGCACCGATGTTGTCGCCAAGTCGCCGGCCGACGGCTACACGCTGCTGCTGATGTCGAACACGCACACCGTCAACGAATCGCTGATCCCTAAAAAGCCCTTCACGCTGATGAAGGATTTTGCGCCGGTGGCACCGATCAATTATTCCGACCTGATCCTGGTTGTCCACCCCTCGCTTCCGGTGCGCAGCGTCGGCGAACTGGTCAAACTCGCCAAAGCCAAGGACAAGGGGCTCAACTATGCGTCCTCGGGCAACGGCACGCCGTATCACATGGCCGGCGAATATTTCAAATCGTTGATCAAGGCCGATATCGTGCATGTGCCGCACAAAGGCAGCGGCGAGGCGCGTACCAGTGTACTGAGCGGCCAGGTCGAAATGATGTTCGATGCGGTGACGACAATGACCACGCATGCCCGCGCAGGCAAGGTGCGCGCGCTGGCCACGACGGGGCAGAAACGCTCCAAGGTCACACCGGAACTGCCGACGGTTGCGGAGGCGGGCGTCAAAGGTTATGAGGCGACGATCTGGCTCGGTGTGATGGCGCCGGCGCAGACCCCGCGGCCCATCCTCGATCGCCTGAACGGGGAGATCGGCAAAATCACCACGCGCGCAGATACCGCCGCCAACTGGCAAAAGCAGGGCGCCGAGGCGATGGTGATGTCAGTGGCGGAGTTTGAAAAGTATCTGAACCAGGACATCGCCAAGTGGGCGCATGTGGTCAAAGTCTCCGGCGCCAAGCCCGACTGACGGTGAGCTGATTCCGCCGTCCCGGCGATGGCGGATTTTATTTTTTCAAACGAGGAGTGAACGGAATGCGTTTGGTTACTTTTTCCGATGCCCGGGGAGCGCGTATCGGCGTGCATGATCAGGAATCGAACACCATCATCGATCTGTCGGCATCGACGCGGCTGCCCAAGGAAATGACGGCGTTTGTTGCGCTGGGCAAAAAAGGCCTGTCGCGTGCGCGCAAGGCAGTGAAAAGCGGCGAGGGCCGGATTCCTGCAGGCAGCGTAAAGCTGCTGGCGCCGTTTCCCCGCCCGGCAAAAAACATCCTCTGCGTCGGCAAGAATTATCACGACCACGCCAGGGAGTTTCACAACAGTGGCTTTGACGCGAGCGCCGGCAAGGATGCGATTCCGGACGTGCCGATCATGTTCACCAAATGGCCGAATTCGGTGATTGCGACCGGTGAACCCATCCCCAGCGCCAACGACTACACCAATTCTGTCGACTACGAAGGCGAACTGACGGTGGTCATCGGCGAGGGCGGCCGCAATATCTCTCAGAAAAACGCCTACAAACATGTCTACGGTTACACCATCATCAACGACGTCACCGCGCGCACGCTGCAGAACCGCCACAAGCAGTGGTTCCTGGGCAAGAGCCTTGACGGTTTTTGCCCTATGGGACCGTGCATCGTCACCTCCGACGAAATCAAGGATGTGACCCAGCTCAAGCTGATCACCAAGGTTAATGGCGAGGTGCGGCAGAGCGCCTTTGTCAGTCAGTTGATTTTCGATATTCCGCGACTGATCGAGGATCTGTCGCGGGTGATGACGCTGGAGCCGGGCGACCTGATCGCCACTGGCACCTGCGCCGGCGTCGGCATCGGCTTCAATCCGCCGAAATACCTCAAACCCGGCGACCATGTCGCCATCACCATCGAGCCGATCGGCACGCTGGAAAATCCGGTGTCCTGATGCAATTCGTCCGTTACGAACGCAATGGCGCGCTGCGGCTCGGCGCGCTGGATGGCAACGATGTGGTTGATTTGCTGGATGCGGCGCCCTACGGCACCGCCCCCGGCATGCTGGCGGCTTTTTCCGACATGACCCTGTTGATCGCGGCGGGGGATGCCGGGCTGGCTGCAACCCGCGCTGCGGTGATGGGCGCTGGGACTGCAGCGCGCACGCCGCTGGCCAAAACCCGGCTGCGCGCGCCGATCGCACCGTCGCTGATCCTGTGCAGCGGTGAGAACTACTGGGATCATCGCGAAGAAAAACCCGAAGTCACGCGCAAGGATCCGGAGTTTTTCCTGAAAACCGGGCTGGGGGTCATCGGCCACGGTGACGATATCGTGCGTGATGAACGGGTGACCAACAAGCTCGATTACGAAACCGAAATGCTGATCATCATCGGCAAGCCCGGCCGGCATATCCCGGCGGCTCGCGCGCATCAGCATATCTACGGTTATTCGGTGATGAACGACGTCACCGCGCGCGACCGCCAGGTCACGCTGCGTCCGGACGGTTCATCGGTTTACAACCTCGGCCCTGGAAAAAATTTCGACACCTGCGCGCCGATCGGTCCGGCGATTGTCACTGCCGACGAAATCCGTGATCCGCAGGCGCTGGAACTGCGCACTTATGTGAACGGTGAGCTGCGCCAGAGCAATACCACCGGCAAGATGATCTGGACCTGCGCACAGCTGGTCGAATTTTTTTCGACATTTGTCACACTGCAGCCCGGTGTGATCATTTCGACCGGCACGCCCGGCGGCACCGCCTGGGGCAGTGATACGGAGCTCGGCGGCAGGAAGCCGATGCGCAAGGACGTGGTGACGGCTACAGGTTATCTGCAGCCGGGCGACGAAGTGGTTTGCGAAATCAAGGGTGTGGGACGTCTGGTCAATCGGGTGATCGCTGCCTGATCCGTTGCAGGTTCAATGACGAGGAGGATGACAATATGAAAAACATCGTGAAACGCAGCGTGTTTGCAGTCATGGCCGCAGTGGCATGTGTTGCCGTACAGGCTCAGGAAACTTTTCCGGGCCGTGCGATATCAATGGTGGTGCCGTTTCCGCCGGGCGGCGTGGCCGACGTTACCGGCCGCCCGACGGCGATTGCGCTGGAAAAAGTATTCAAGCAGCCGGTGTCGATTTCGAATCGCCCCGGCGCGGGCGGTGCGATTGGCAATGCCGCGGTAGCCAATGCCAAGCCCGATGGATATACGCTGCTGATGGCGCTGTCGAGCATTACTGTGATTCCCGAGGCTGACAAGCTGTTCAACCGCAAGCCGGCCTACACGCTGGATCAGCTGGCGCCGATTGCGCTGATCTCCGCAGATCCGGTGATCCTGGTCGTGCATCCGTCGCTACCGGTGAAAACCCTGAAGGAAGTCATTGCGCTGTCACGCAAGCAGCCCGGTGAACTGTCGTATTCAACTTCCGGTGTTTACGGTGCGCTGCACATGCCGATGGAAATGTTTTTGCATGCCGCCCAACTGAAAATGCGCCATGTGCCGACTACCGGCGGCGGCCCGGCGCTGACGCAATTGCTCGGCGGCCATGTCACCATGAGCGCGGGTGGCCCGGCGGCAATTACTTCCCATGTCAAGGCCGGCAAGCTGCGCCCCATCGTGACCTGGGGTGCGGAGCGGCACCCGAATTACAAAGAGGTGCCGACTTTCAAGGAGCAGGGCTACGATATCGTTTATTACATCTGGGCCGGGCTGTTTGCGCCGGTGGCCACACCCGAATCTGTAATCAAGGTTTTACGTGACGGTGTGCGCCAGGCGGTGAATGATCCCGAATTCAAGAACCAGATGGCGAAGGTGAATTCCCCGATCAACTATCTAGACGCGCCGGACTTCGCGAAATACGTCGATGCCGACGCCAAACGTCTGGCAGCAGTGGTCAAAGTGGTTGGCAAGGTGGGACCGTAATTCATGATTGAAGCAAAGGATGCAGATGTGCAGGTGAAGGGCGGTTTGCGCAGCGACCAGATTTCGGGCGTTGTGCTGATCGCCATCGCGCTGGTGGTGGTCTGGTTCAATCGCGAATTTCCGGTCGGCACACTGGCCGATCCGGGGCCGGGTTATGTGCCGCTGCTGCTGGCCTGCACTTTGGGCGGCATCGGGCTGCTGGTGGCGGTAATGGGGGCTCGCTCGCAGTCGTTAGCCGATACCGCCTGGCCGGAGGCGACCCGCGCACTGATCATCATGGGGGCCTGTGTGGCCGCCACCTTTGCGCTGGAGCGTATTGGTTACCGGCTGACCACCGCCGCATTCCTGGTGTTTTTCCTCGGTGTCATCGAGCGCAAGCATCCGCTGACGGTGGTGATGGTATCCGCCGGTTTCAGCCTGGCCTCGTTTTATGTCATCGGCGTTTTGTTGAAAGTACCGCTGCCACGCGGTCCCTGGGGCTTCTGATGGGTGAAACGTTCAACAGCCTGATGATGGGTTTTTCGGTGGCGTTCCAGCCGGAAGTGCTGATGTACGCTTTTTTTGGCTGCATCATCGGCACGCTGGTCGGCATGATGCCGGGACTGGGGCCGCTGGCGGGGATCAGCCTGCTGCTGCCGGCGACGTTCGGGCTCAATCCGATCATCGCCATCGTGCTGCTCGCCGGTGTTTATTACGGCGCGATGTACGGCGGCTCCACGACATCGATTCTGATGCGTATCCCCGGCGAAGCGGCTTCGGTGATGACCTGCGTCGACGGTTATGCGATGACCCAGCAGGGGCGCGCCGGCCCGGCCTTGGCGATTGCCGCGATCGGTTCGTTTTTTGCCGGTACTTTCGGTGTCATCGGTCTGATGCTGATGGCGCCGACGCTGGCGTCGTTTGCGCTGCGCTTCGGTCCGCCGGAATACACCGCGCTGCTGCTGATGGGGTTGTTCGTGCTGGCCTATATGAGCGGCGGCTCGATGCTGAAGACGCTGGCGATGGCCGTGCTGGGCCTGCTGCTGGGCATGATCGGCATTGACGTGATGAGCGGCTACACGCGCTTCAGTTTCGATATCGTCGAGCTCGGCGACGGCGTCGGCATCGTGCCGGTGGCGGTGGGCCTTTTCGGCATCTCTGAAATCCTGCTGACCGCGGGACAGGTTGATCCGCCCAAAGTGCAGCAGCCGACACTGCGCCAGCTGATACCGACGAAAGCCGATCTCAAACTGTCGGTTGGTCCGATCATGCGCGGCAGCCTGCTCGGTTTCATGATCGGCATCATTCCGGGTTCGGCGCATATCATTTCGTCGTTCGTGTCGTACGGCATTGAACGCCGGTTGTCGAAACATCCGGAGCGTTTCGGCAACGGCGCGATTGAAGGTGTTGCGGGTCCGGAGTCGGCCAATAACGCTGCGGCCACGGGCGCGTTTGTGCCGATGCTGGCGCTGGGCATACCGACCGGCCCGGTTACCGCGGTGATGCTTGCGGCGATCATGGTGCACGGCATCCTGCCGGGTCCGATGCTGATTCAGCAGCAGCCCGACCTGTTCTGGGGCTTTGTTGCCAGCATGTACGTCGGCAACGTCGTGCTGCTGGTGCTGAATCTGCCGATGGTCGGCCTGTTCGTGAATTTGCTGCGGATTCCGTATGCTTATCTCTACCCCTGCATCCTGGCGTTCTGCATTCTCGGCTGCTATTCAGTCAGCAACAGCACGATGGACGTGTGGATCATGCTGGTGATGGGCGGCGTCGGTTATGTGCTGCGCAAATTCGGTTACGACCTCGCGCCGGTGGCGCTGGGTCTGGTGCTCGGGCCGATGCTTGAGTTGTCGCTGCGCCAGTCACTGGCGATGAGCGGAGGCGATTACGCCATATTTGTGCAACGGCCGATTGCGGTGACGATGTTGGTGATGGGTCTGATCCTGCTGGGTCTGGCGCTGAAGCCGCTGATTTTCAAGAGTAAAGACTGGCGTTCCAGCGTGGGTCTGGATAAAACCATAGACTAGATATAAGTGATTGATTTTAAAGTATTTTTGTTTGCCCTTCGCAGCGGACTGGCGGCGCTGATCGCCAGTGCGGCAGTGGC
Source organism: Burkholderiales bacterium (assembly GCA_022841375.1). Taxonomy (GTDB): domain Bacteria; phylum Pseudomonadota; class Gammaproteobacteria; order Burkholderiales; family SG8-41. The sequence continues at coordinate 40,348 of JALHRQ010000016.1, read as the reverse complement.
GCAGGCGGCGGACGTCGCACTGACCGGCGGACCGTATGTGCCGACGCCCCCGCGCGTGGTCGAGGAAATGCTGCGCGTGGCCGGCGTCACCAGCAGTGATTTCGTCATTGATCTGGGTTCCGGTGACGGCCGCATTGTCATCACTGCGGCACAGAAGCATGGCGCGCGCGGTCGCGGCTATGACATCGATCGTGAACTGGTCGCCCGCAGCAATGCGGCCGCACGCAAACTCGGGCTGGATCAGCAGGTCAGTTTTGTTGAACAAGACGTGCTCAAGGCGGATGTGCGCGAGGCCACGGTGGTTACCCTGTACCTGCTGCCGGCGATGATGCAAGAGTTGCGCGCCAAACTGCTGCGCGAACTGAAACCGGGTACGCGCATCGTCTCCCACGATTTCGATTTCGGCAACTGGAAGCCGGATCGAAGCGTCAGTCTGGAGTTGAACGAGAAATACGACATCACCGGTACTTGGTCTTCGATCATCTATCTGTGGACGGTTCCGCAAGCGGTCGCCCGGTGAGCGTCAGCGCGCCTGTCGGCGATAAAAGCCAGCCGTCGTTCACATTTCTGATGAGTGTTCTGCTCGCCGGGCAGAGCATCGGCACCATGGGCACGACAATGATTCCCGCTGTCGCGCCCAAGGTTGCGCAGACTTACGGCATTTCCTCGGCGCTGGTCGGTTATCAGATCAGCATGCTGGCCTGCGCGATGATTGTTTCGCTGGCCTTCGGCAGCAAATTCAACAGCCGCTGGGGCTCGACCCGTATGCAGCAGATCGGCCTGTCGCTGGTGGCCGCCGGTGGGTTGATCGCGATCCTGCCGCATGTTGCGTTTTTCTTTCTCGCGTCGATTGCGCTGGGCCTCGGCTATGGCGCACTGACCCCTTCGGCTTCAAACCTGCTGCTGCGCTTCACGCCGGCGGACCGCCGCAACCTGATTTTTTCACTGAAGCAGACCGGCGTCCCGATCGGCGGCATTGGCGCCGCGCTGATCACGCCTGCGGTTGCGGTGCACTTCGGCTGGCAGTGGGCAATTGCCGGAAATTCTCTGGCGCTGCTCATTCTGGTGATGATCATGGGGCGAGCCCGACCGTACTGGGATGCAGACCGCGATCCCAAGGCGCCGATCGGCGGCAATCCCTTCAGCGGGGTCGTGGCCATCTGGCGCCATCCGGCGTTGCGCGGGTTGTCGATCTGCGGCGGCTGCTTTGTGGTCGTGCAGTTCGGCATTTCCACATTTACCGTAATCCTGTTCAACGAAGAACTGGGCTGGGATCTGATTGCAGCGGGATTTGTGCTGACGGCGGCGCAGGTCGGTGGCGTCGCCGGGCGCCTGTTCTGGGGATGGATGGCGGATCGTCTTGGCAATGCATTCGCATCCATGGTCATCCTCGGCGTGGTGATGGTGGTCTCTTCGCTGGTATGCATTGCATTGACGCCGCAATGGCCGATGGTGGGGGCATGCGCGCTGTTTTTTGTAATGGGTTCCACCGCCAGCGGCTGGAACGGTGCCTTCCTGGCGGAAATCGCGCGCATCGCGCCGCGCGAACAAATCAGCCCTTTGACCGGCGGCGCGCTGGTGTATGTCAATACCGGCAAGGCTATCGGTCCCATCGCCTGCGCCAACGTTTTTCTGCTGACCGGTGATTACACGCTGACGTTTGCGTTATTGTCCGTTCCGGCGGCCATTGGATTGTGGTACATCTGGTCGGCACACCGCAGTCTCGAAATCCATCGCTGACGCGCTGTCCTGAACAAGCCGCGCAAGGAAGCCGCACCTCCTTGGGGCGGCTCCACGGGGTCATGCACGATGTGAATGCGCTTTTGCCTTTTGACCGTCATCACAGCGCATGAACCATGGGCACGATGCTTGCTTTTATCCCGTTGAGGATTTTAATCAGGGGTATTTAATGAAAACGTTTGCATCTACGGTGTATTTGGGTTTTTCGATGTTGATATGGGCTTCCTGCGGATTGGCGCAGGCTCAGCAGTTTCCGGCGAAGCCGATGAAGCTGATCGTGCCCTTTGCCCCCGGCGGTCCCAATGACATTCTCGGCCGCCTGGTAGGTCAGAAACTGACTGAGCAATGGGGCCAGCAGGTAATCGTGGAAAATCGCGGTGGCGCCGGCGGCACCATTGGTCTTGAGGCCGCGGCACGACTGCCCAAAGACGGTTATGGCATCGCCATGGGCGGCACCAGCAATCTCGCCGTCGCTCCCAGTTTGTATGAAAAACTGTCCTACGATCCCGTCAAGGATTTCACGCCGGTGATCAACGTGGCGCTGGTGCCTTACGCACTGGCCGTGAATCCCACGGTGCCGGCCAAGTCGGTGAGGGAGTTGGTTCCGATCGCCGCTAAAAAAGCCGGCTATTTGAGTTACGGATCGTCGGGCATGGGCAGCATGTCCAGTCTGGCTGCTGAATTGTTCAACGCAATGGCCAAATCCGACGTCCTGCATGTGCCCTACAAAGGCACGGCACCTGCGTTGACGGATGTTGTCAGCGGTCAGATTGACATGATGTTTGCCGATCTGTCCCTGATCAAGCCGCATGCCGCAGTGGGCAAATTGCGCACCGTTGGCGTCACCAGTGCAAAGCGGGTGGTATCGTCGCCGGAAATTCCAACGATCGCGGAATCCGGTTTGCCCGGTTACGACATTTCACCCTGGTTTGGCGTGGTGGCGCCGGAAGGTGTACCGAAAGCCGTGGTGACAAGGCTGAATGCGGCGATTGCCAGCAGCCTCAAGTCAGCAGATGTGATTCAGCGGCTGGGAGCGCTCGGTTATGAGCCGATTGGCGGCAGTCCGGAGCAATTCACCGCGACCATCAAGTCGGATATCGGCAAATACGCAAAAATCGTCAAGACGGCCGGCATCAAGGCCGATCTGTAGATGACGCTTTGTTTCAGCGCGGGCCTGAACGCATGATCTGATCGATCATTTCGCGATTCCATGCGGGCGCCACCAGCCGGATGAAATCGTACATGTAGTCGCGCAGGAAACTGCTGCGACGGATTTCGATGCGCGCAATGGTGGGTTCGAATAGCCCGCTGGCGTCACGCACCTGCAGGTTGCGGTCGCGCTCGGGTTCATAGGCCACCGTGGGCAGGATGGCGATCCCCAACCCGAGTTCGACGTAGGTTTTGATGACGTCGGCATCAATCGCGGACAGCACGATGTTCGGCGTAATCTTCGCTTTTTCAAATGCCCGCAATACTGCGGAACCGCCGATATAACTCTGATCGAGCGTGATCAGCGGATAGGCGGCGAGCATTTTCAGAGTCAGCCGTTTTTCCTTCAACAGCGGATGACGTTTTCGGGTGATCACACTGCGGTCCAGTTTGGAGCAGGGCAGCATCACCAGTTCATGCACGGGCTCCGGCGGCTCGCTGCTGATGCCGAGATCGGCTTCGCCGGCTGCAACCAGCTGCGCAATCTGCGCCGGCCCGCCCTGGCGCAGCACCAGTTGCACGCGCGGGTGGGTGACCATGAAGGTCTTGATCACGCGCTGCAGCACATAACGGGCATGGATGTGGGTGGTGGCGATCACCAGTCGACCTGAGCTCTGCTGCGTGAACTCGGCGCCGATATGCCGCAGGTTGTCGGCGTCGCGGAGCATGCGCTGGGCCACTTCCAGCACCGCGCCACCGGCCTCGGTGAGGCCGACAATCCGATTGCCCCTGCGCAGCAGCAGACTGACCCCGAGTTCCTGTTCCAGCAGCTGGATCTGGCGGCTGATCCCGGGCTGTGCGGTATGCAGATGTTCTGCCGCGCGGGAAATGTTGAATCCGGATTCGGCGATGCCCTGCAGGTAACGGAGCTGGCGGAGGTTCATGCCGCCAACTATATCAAACAGGCATCGAACAATACTCAAATATTCTTTTATTGGATAACCAAGCGGTCTTAAACTGCAGTCTCCAACAGTGAGGGGAACAGGAATGCCAAGAATGACGGGTTCGCGCCTGGTCGCGGAGATGTTGCGCGGCTACGGGGTCAGTCACCTTTTTTATGTGCCGGCGATTCTGCTCAAAGGCATGGCGGAGATGGAGGGCATGAACATCCGCCGCGTGATGACACACGGCGAAAAGTCCGCGGTGTATATGGCTGACGGTTACGCCCGTGCCAGCGGCAAGCCCGGCATCTGCATGTCACAGCAGATCGGCGCGTCCAATCTTGCTGCCGGTCTGCGCGACGCCTATATGGCCTCGGCACCGCTGATTGCAATTACCGGCGGCCATGTGCCTTCCGGGCGTTACCGCAATGCGTACCAGGAAGTCGAGGACATGTCGCAGTTCGACGCGGTGACCAAGTTCAACGCCCGCGTCGATGATCTGGCGCGTCTGCCCGATTTGCTGCGGCAGGCATTCCGCGCCGCAACCTCGGGCGCGCCGCGCCCGGTGCATTTGCAGTTGCGCGGACTGCACGGCCAGGTGGCTGACGGCGAGGCAGATCTGTCATCGGCCACGGAACCGGCGTTTTCGCGGGTCCCGGCGTTCCGGCCGGTAGCTGATGCTGCGGCGATTCGTGAAGTCGCGACGCAACTGGCTGCTGCGCAGAAACCGATTATTGTTGCCGGAGGCGGCGTGATGTCGTCGGGCGCGCAGGCCGAAGTGCTGGCACTGGCTGAACGCCTGTCGATTCCGGTGGCGACTACACTGAATGCCAAGGCGGCCATCGTCGACCAGCATCCGTTGGCGGTGGGTGTGGTCGGCACTTATTCCCGCGCCTGCGCCAATCGTGCGGTGCATGAAGCCGACCTGGTGTTTTTTATCGGCAGCCGCACCGGCGGCCAGACCACGGTCAACTGGAAAATTCCGGGCACCGGCACGCGGGTTATCCAGCTCGACATCGAACCGCTGGAACTCGGCCGTAATTATCCGAACAGCGTGTCACTGGCCGGCGATGCGAAGGCGACTCTTCAGCAACTGCTGGCAGTCATTCCCGCGCAACCATCAGCGGCGATGGCGACCTGGGTGGCACGGGTGCAAAAGCTGGTCGCTGACTGGCGTGCCGAAAGTGAGCCGCTGCGGGATTCCGACGCGGTGCCGATGCGACCGGAACGCATCTGCAAGGAGATTTCGGAAACCTTGCCCGAAAACGGTGTCGTGGTATCGGACACCGGGCATTCGGGAATGTGGAGCGGTGTGATGATCGAGCTGCGCCATCCATCGCAACGCTACATCCGCTGCGCCGGTTCGATGGGCTGGGGATTTCCCGGGGCGATGGGCGTGAAGTGCGCATTGCCCGATCAACCGGTGGTGTGTTTTACCGGTGACGGTGCGTTTTATTATCACATCGGAGAACTGGAAACCGCTGCGCGCTTCGGCATCAATCTGGTGGTGGTGGTCAACAACAACAATGCACTGAACCAGGAAATCCCGTTGTGGGACAAGGCGTTTGACGGCGTAACGCAGGCGAATCCGGAAGACCTGTGGAAGTTCCGCACCACGGATTTCGCGCAGGTGGCGGAGTCCTTCGGTTGCGTGGGGATGCGGGCTAAAACGCCGGCTGAGTTGCGTGCCGCCCTGCAAAAGGCCTATACGCTGAACCGTCCGGTGGTCATCGACGCGGCCAGTGATGTCAAGGCATTCGCCAAAAAGGGGTGGACCCCGGAAGGAGCGGCCGGTGGATATTGATCTCGAAGCCCCGGCTTTGGCGCACATCATCGGCCGCAATGCGCCGATGGATCGCATTGCCCATGGACTGACTTTTGGTGAAGGCCCGGTGTGGGACCGTCGCAGCGGTCATCTGTATTGGGCGGATATCATCGGCAACACCATCTGGAAGTGGAAACCCGGCGGCAGCCAGGAGGTGGTGATGCGGCCCTCAGGTCATGCCAACGGCATGACCTGTGATCTCGAAGGGCGCATTGTTGTCGCGGGCTGGTCGAACCGCACGATCTGGCGGTTCGAGAAGGATGGCTCGACCCGGGTGATTGCGGATCGGTATGAAGGCAAGAAATTCAACAGCCCCAACGACATTGTCGTGAAATCCGACGGTTCGATCTGGTGGACCGATTCCGCCGGTGGTCTGGTGATTCCCGGCATGGTCGCGCAGGACACCCAGCGCTACCTCGATGTAATGGGCGTGTTCCGGTTGTCTCCGGACGGCAAGACGGTCAGTCTGGCGATTGCCGACTGCACCTATCCCAACGGGCTGGTGTTTTCGCCGGACGAAAAATTGCTGTATGTGAATGACAGCCGGCTGGGCCTGATCAATGTTCATGACGTCAAGGCCGACGGCACGGTTAGCGCGGGCCGCTTGTTCCACAAATTTACCGAACCCGAACCGGGCGTCGCGGACGGGATGAAAGTGGACATCGAGGGCAATGTGTATTGCACCGGCCCGGGCGGGGTTTACGTATTTGACCCGAAGGGCGGCGTGCTTGGCCGACTGAAGATTCCCGGACACAGCACCAATATGGCGTGGGGTGATGACGACTGGAAGTCCTTGTATGTCACCACCTACGATTCGATTTATCGCACCCGGGTGAAGGTTCCCGGTGTCGCGGTCTGGTAACGGAGAGTCGCCGATGGCATGGACATTTGAAAAGGTGGCGGGCCCGTATAACGGACCGGCCGGCGGCCTGGTATGGGACGGCAGCGGCATGCTGTTCAGCCTGATCAACGAGGAACGCATCCTGCGTTTTGATCCGGCAAAAAACACAACGACGGAGTTTCGTCAATACACCGGGCGTACCAACGGCATCGCCGCGGGGCCCCGCGGTTCCCTCTACGGCTGTCAGGAGGGCGGACGCCGTGTTGTGCAGTTTCTCGCAGATGGTTCTGCCACGGTGACTGCGCTGCGTCTTCAGGGGCGGGTGCATAATCATCCCTGCGATCTGGCGGTTGATCGTGACGGACGCATCTGGTTTTCCGATCCGCACAGCGGTACACCGGCCTTTGGCCCGAAGATTTTTCCGCCGCTGGACCATGCCTCGGTATTGCGCGTCGAACGCGACGACCGCAAGTCCTGGGCGCTGCGGCGGATGACCTACGACAACCGCGCGCCGCGCGCGGTGTTGTTGTCCGCTGATGAAAAAACCTTGTACGTCGCGGAAGGCGATGTGCAGTCTGCGGTGCGGGAACTGCGGGCCTATCCGGTCCGGGAGGACGGCAGTCTCGGTCCGTACGCGGTGCTGCACACCTTTGGCAGTGACCATCGCGGAACGCATCGCGGCATCGAAGGCCTGTGTCTGGATGCGGAAGGCAATATCGTTGCCTGCGGCGGCGCCCGGGGTGCCGGTGCAGGGGCGCTGGTTTATGTATTCAGTCCGTCCGGCGCAGTGCTGGAAACCCATGCGCTGCCGGTCGATCTGCCGATGCGTTGCGCGTTCGGCGACACCGGGCTCGACAGTCTGTATGTGACGACTGCCAATGGCGAGCTGCTGCGTGCACGCCAATGCGGCCGGCGCGGTCACCCGCGGTCCGCCTGACTGCCGGCATGACTGGACAGCGTGCTCATTTCTGTGTTGCTGCGGCAATGCTGCTGATCGCCGCGACGGCTGCCGCGCAAAACTATCCGCAACGGCCGGTGCGTATGATCGCCGTCGCTGCGGGCGGCGGCCCTGACCTGATCGCGCGCATGGTGGCGGCGAAGTTCGCGGAACGCATGGTACAGCAGTTTTACGTCGAGAATCGTCCCGGAGCCGGCGGCAATCTCGGCGCAGAGCTGGTTGCACGCGCGGCGCCTGACGGCCATACCTTGCTGCTGGGGTCGGCCAGCCAGGCCATCAGCATGACGCTTTTTCCCAAGCTGGGTTATGACCTGACCCGCGATCTTGCACCGGTGGCGATGGTGGCGACGGCGCCTTTTGTGCTCGCCGTACATCCGAGCCTGCCGGTGCGTTCTGTGCGCGAGCTGATCACGCTGGCGAAGTCGCGGCGCGGCGAACTGCTGTTTGCCAGCGGCGGCTCGGGCACGCCGCCGCATCTGGCTTCACAGATGCTGAAGTCCGCGGCCGGCATTGATTTTGTGCATGTCCCCTACAAAGGCATCATGCTGGCAATCAATGACCTGATCGGCGGCCATGTGCATTTCACCACTGCCGTGACGCCAGTTGCGATGCCGCTGGTGCAGTCGGGGCGTTTGCGTGCACTCGGCATGACCAGCGCCACCCGGTCTAAGCTGGCGCCTGGATTGCCGGCGATCGGTGAAACCGTGCGTGATTTTGAAGTTATCGGCTGGTACGGTTTGCTGGCGCCCGCAAGCACGCCGCCTGCGGTGTTGTCGCGCCTGCACCAGGAAACGCAACTGGCCATCGCCCAGCCGGACGTCACCGAACGCCTGCTGGCGCTGGGCAGCGAACCGCAGCCGATGACAGCGTCTGCGTTTGCCGCATTTATCCAGAGTGAAATCCGCAAGTGGGGCAAGGCGGTCAAGGATTCCAATGCGCAGCCGGACTGAATCAATGCCTGCGGGGATTCATCAGAGTGCGGTAGCGATACCGGCAGGCAACTCGCCGGCGGCATTTGGAAATTTATGCGCAAGAACAACAAGTGCCAGGCCCGGGTGATCCGGGAGGCCGGAATCGGGATCGATTGATCAACCCCGGGGTGTCCGGGAAACGGAGGAGCATCATGGCAGTCAAGGCGAAGAAAAAAACAACGGCAAAAAAATCCGGTGCTGTAAAAAAAGCGGAGCCTGCAAAAAGAACCAAACCTGCAGCGCGTCCGCGCATTGATGTGCACAGTCATGTCATTCCGCTGGACATGCTGCAGGCCATCGAGCGCGACCCGGACCGTTACCAGATGCGCGTCAAGGAAATTGACGGCAAGCGCCGTATCGTCCGTGAGGGCGGGCATACCTTTCCCGTGTTCGACGAGTTTTATGATCCGGCGGTCAAGGTGCGCGGCATGGACCGCAAGGGCATCGACGTGTCATTCATTTCTCCGGCGCCGATGGTGTTTTTCTACTGGCTGGATGCCGATACCGCGCTTGCAGCCTCACGGCTGATCAATGACGGTATTGCCAAAATGGCCGCGGCCTATCCGGACCGCCTGCGGCCGATGGGCACCATCCCGATGCAGGATCCGGACGCGGCAATAGCCGAACTGGAGCGCATCGTGCGCGATCAGGGTTTTCGTTCGATTGAACTGGGGACCTCGGTGGAAGAGGCCGCGCTGGCCGATCCTCGTTTCCGCAAGGTGCTGCGCCGGGCGCAGGATCTGAAGGTGTTCATTTTCGCTCACCCGTATTCCTTTGATGCGTCCTGCGGTCTTGAAAACTACTATCTGCGCAACCTGATCGGCAATCCGCTGCAATCGACGATCATGGCGGCCAATCTGATGTACAGCGGCGCGCTGGATGAATTGAAAAAACTGAAAATCTGCCTGGCCCACGGCGGCGGTTACATTCCCTATCAGATCGGCCGGTTTGTCCATGGCCACAAGGTGCGCAAGGAAACGCGTGCTTTGACCAGGACTTCGCCTTACAACCTGATGCGCCGGTTTTACTACGACGCGCTGATCCATGACCCCAAGGCGCTGCGTTACCTGATCGATCAGGTCGGTGCGGATCGCGTCACGCTGGGCACTGATGCGCCTTTTGATATGGGCGAGGAAGCGCCGCTAAAGATGCTGGATCGCGTAAAAGGACTTACCAAAAAAGAGCGCGAGCAGATTTGCCATGACACGGCGATGGATTTGCTTGGCGGAAAACTCTAAGCAAGAAAAAAGCAGTTCAACCTGGAGGAGTAACAATCATGCAACGCATCTTCGCTATCCTCGCAACACTGATAGTTGCAGGCGTATGGGCTCCCGCGCAGGCGCAACAGGGTTACCCGGCACGGCCGATCCGGTTGATTGTGCCGCTGGCGCCCGGCGGGCCCAGCGATATTCTTGCGCGCAGCATGGCGCAACAGCTGACGGAAAGCATGAAGCAGACCGTGTTTGTCGAAAATCGCGCCGGAGCTGGCGGGGTCATCGGCACCGATATCGCCGCCAAGTCGTCGGCGGACGGTTACAACATGTTGCTGGTGGCAGTGGCGACTTACACGATCAATGCCGGCCGTTACTCCAAGCTGCCTTACGATGCCCTGAAAGACCTGAGGCCAGTATCCATTCTGGCTGGCGCGCCATATGCCCTGGTGGTGCACCCGGCGCTGCCGGTGCGCAACCTGAAGGATCTGGTTGCGCTCGACAAGAGAAGGCCTGGTCAGCTTAACTATTCCTCGGGAGGCGCCGGCACGGGGCCGCATCTGGCAACCGAAGTACTGAAGGCAGCTACCGGCATGACCGCGGTGCACATTGCGTACAAAGGCGCGGGTCCGGCGATGGCCGATCTCGTGGCGGGGCAGGTGCAATTCCAGCTCGCCAACATGATCGCCAGCGTGCCGCTGATCAAAGCCGCCCGCTTGCGCGCCCTTGCCATCAGCGGATCGAAGCGGTCGCGTATCTGGCCCGATGTGCCGACGATTGCCGAATCGGGCGTGTCCGGGCTCGATGAGGTCGGCGGCCACATGATTCTGGTGCCGGGCGCGACCCCGCCGGCAATCGTTGCACGCCTGCATCAGGAACTGGTCAAGGTGCTGCAGCAAGCCGACGTGAAAGCGCGTCTGGAGGGTGAAGGTGCCGAGATTTTCGGCACCACGCCGGAGCAGTCGGCCGCCATCGTGCGCTCCGAGATCGAGCGCATGGGCAAACTGATCAAGCAACTGGGGCTGCAGGCGGAGGGTGCATGACAGGAGTGAGGCAATGACTAACCGGATCAAACCGATACGCCGGGTGGTTACCGGCAATGATGCGCAGGGCCGCTCGCGTGTGCTTTATGACAGTGATTCGCCCAACGTCAATCCCGGAGCCATCCGACCCGGCACCTGCATGACCGATGTCTGGGTGTATCAGCAGTGTCCGGCGCCGATTTCCGGCGAACGCGACGATGGCAATCTGCCATTCAGCTTCGAGCCTCCTGAAGCAGGCGGTCATCTGCGAATCGTGCAGTCGCCGGGAAAACCCGCCGGTTACAAGCCCGAGGATGACAAAACCGCGATTCCGCTGCATGAACCGAAACAGCGCCATGGCGGCACCTGGGACAAGGGCGGCGCCAATGCCTATTCATCCCCGGTGCATAAATCCGAAACGGTCGACTACGGCATCATGCTGCAGGGCGAACGCGTGCTGTTGCTCGATGACGGCGAACATGTGATGCATCCCGGAGACGTGGTGGTGCAGCTCGGCAACTGGCATGGCTGGACCAATCCTCGCGACGGCAGCCTGATGGCTTTCGTCATGATGGGTGCACGCTACAAGGACTGAAGGTAACGCGCATGCAAACAGCAAAACCCGTACGGCGCCTGATCACTGTGGATGACGGGAACGGCCAATCGAAAAAAATCGCCGATGGCCCATCCCCCGATGTGCGCAGCGATCCGGCCCGGCCCGGATACCGGGCGACACGGATCTGGGTTACTGACCGTACCCCGGCGCGCATCGGGTCAATTACCGAGACTGTGCATCTACCGCATACGCTGGAGCCGCCGCCCGGCGGTTCGGTGTGCCGCGTGGTGACGTTCCCGCCCGAACGTGGCGCCCCCAGAGTCGGTGCGCGCGAGGTGCAGGCTTTTTTTGAGTCTATGGGATCTCCGCAGGCTTCAACCGGGGGTTCAGGCGCTCCGCATCCGTATATGCAGAGAACACGCACCTTGGATTTCTGTCTGGTGCTGGAAGGGGAGATCACGCTGGTGCTGGATACGCAGGAGGTCAGCCTGAAAGCAGGTGATACCGTCGTGCAGCGTGGCACCAATCATGCCTGGAGCAACCGTTCTGACGCGCCCTGCACCATCGCTTTTTCCTTGCACGACGCCGCCGGCTGACGGCGTTGCGCTTCAGTTCAGCGGGGTCTGTGCCGCCGCGCCGCGTCCTGCAATGCGCCCGGTGACCACGCACTCCGCAATATTGCCACCCGACAGATACAGGTGGCCGAAGGAGCTGCCGCATTCGCCGGCGGCGTAAAGCCGCGGAACCGGTTTGCCGTAAACATCGATTATGCGCGACTGCACATCGTGCACCGGGCCACCCTGGGTATTGGAAATCACTGCCCACATCGTTGAGCCGTAGAACGGTGGTTTGACAATGGGCAGCATGCTGCCTGCGGGGCGTTCGAAATCGGTATCCTTGCCCGCGGCACACAATGCATTCCAGCGTGCGACCGAAGTTTTTACCGCGCTCGCATCGAGCCCCAGCTTTTTTGCCAGTTCGCCCAGCGTGTCGGCGCGTTTGATGATGCCGTTTTCCACTTCCCGCAAATTGTTGTCGCTCCAGTCATAGCGCAGGCCCTCGTCGTTGGAGGTGGCCTTGCCCAGCGGATACATCTGGCGGCCGATTTCGTCGCAGATCAGGTAGGCCGGGTTGCGTGAGGCTTTTTGCGTGATCGGATCGAAGTGCGACAAAGGGCGCACGCCGGTGTCCTGGGTGTAGGGCTGGTATTCGGACATGAAGCGCTGGCCGCCGTGATCCAGCAGGATCCACGCCATTTTCAGGTTGACCTTGTCAGCATCCCCGGGAAACCAGTCGGGAAAGCGTTTGGCACGGATGCCGTAGGGATAAGCTGGATCGGTATGGCGGAAACCGTAGGCGCCATGGATGTGCCACATATGCCATAACGCTGCGCCAAGATCCTGCGCCATGCGGATGCCGTCGCCGGTATTGTGGCGTGCGGCGGCGTTGAACACCGGGTGTGTTTCGAGGAACTGCGCTTTCATGTCGGCATTGCCTTCGAAGCCGCCGGTGGCGATGATCACGCCGCGTCGCGCGGCAATGTGGCGCTCCTCGCCGTCCTGCAATACGGTGACGCCGATGACTTCGCGGGTTAATGGATCGGTGATCAGGCGCTGCGCGCCGACACCCAGGCGGATGTCGACGCCGGCAGCGACGACGTTGTCGTGAACGACCTTGAACAGTTTCGGGCCGTTGGGCGCGCCATTAGCCCAGGGATAGTCTTTGCGCGCATCAAAGCCGGGCACGTCGACAACGGACGTGTGATAGAAGGTGTCGGTGCCGGGGAGCGGGTAGTTGCCGCGGATCTGACGGCGATAGGGATCTCCGGCTTTTTCACGTTCAGCGTTTTCTTCCACGGAAGTAATGACGCGGGCGTCGTTGATCTGCGCCAGCTCACGGACATAGCTTTCGAGCTCGCACATGCCATTGGCCAGTGTGCGGATCACATCGTTCGGTGTGCGCCCGCCATTGCTTGTCTGCAGGTAGGCGAAAGCCTGTTCGGGATCATGTGCACTGCGCACCGCGCCATAGGAGCAGATCGACAATCCGCCGGGGACCGTGGATTTTTCCAGCAGCAGGGTTTTGGCGCCGGCTTGTGCGGCGTTCAGCGCGGCGATGCCGCCACCCAGACCAAAACCCAGCACCACGACATCAACGGTTTCCGTGTATTTCATTTTTCTCAATAAAAACAAATGGTTGTATGTACGCAAAGGCGGGCAGCGCTGCCCCGGCCGCCTGAAACACGATGAAGCCACCGACTGCATTGGGCCATTCGAGCAGCAATCGCCCGCCTTCAATTTCACGTACGCTGCAATTTCCGGCAACAATCCGGGTGCGGGTTGTCGCGATGTTGTCGACGGTCAATACATAACCCGCAATCCACGGCAGTGCCGGTACGGTGACATCCAGTGCCTGCCGCAGTTGATCCGTTGTTACGAACAGCAGCGCGCCACGCTGGGTGTCGATGCGCCATTGACCGTGCGCCAGTTGTGCGAGCAGGCCGGAGAATCGTGCGTAGCGCTGTGCGGCTTCCTGGGGATCGGCGACACAAAGAATTACCGCGGCAAGGCCGCGTGCACCGTTGGCATGCCGGGTCCAGCGCTCCTGCCACAGCCATTGCGGGGTGTGCTGCTGGCAATACTGGATGCGGCCTTCGGCCATCGTGCCCGGTGGTACCCGAACAACGGAGAAGCGCGCAGTTTCATCGCCATGCTCGGTGCCGATTTCACGTTGCAACGCAACGGTTGGCAGCGGATTGAAGCCGTTTTTTTCGAGGCGTGCATGATCGGCTTCCGCATCGGCGGTGCCGAAGGCGATCAGATGCAGACCGGTGTAACGCTGGATCGCCGTACGCAACTGTTGGGCGATGGGGGTGTCCGCAGTCGGGGTGAGGAATTCCAGATAACCTTCGCGCAGCATCACGCAGCGGTTGCCGCTGCCCGCGGGTACCAGCGGGCCGCCTGATTCCAGGCGATGCGATTGCGCGGAGAACGGCGTCAGCGTGAAGCCAGCCTGGTCGAGGGCGGAACTCGCAGCATCGATATGCGGCACGAAGTGCGCCAGATGATCGATGTTGAGCTTGCCCGTGGATGGGGGTTGCGAAGCGGAGATCGGGCCGGCGGCGGTCATGGCTCAGTAACCCAGCTTCGGGTCGATGCGCCGTTTCAGCGTTTTGCCGGCGAGGAAACGTTGCAGATTCTCAAACCAGAGGTCAAGTGAAATGTCGATGTAATGTTCGCCGTCGTCACAGGAAATATGCGGCGTGATGATCAGATTGGGTGTTGTCCACAACGAGGCATTGGCGGGCAAGGGTTCAGGGTCAACCACATCCAGAATCGCGCCCCCGAGTTTCCCGGCGCGCAGGCGCGCTTCAAGTGCCTTGTAGTCGGCAACCGGACCGCGGGCGATATTGATCACGCCGGCAGTGGGTTTCATCAGGTCCATGCGTTTGCTGTTGAGCAGACCGCGTGTTTCCGCGGTCAGTGGCACGGCTAGTACGACAAAATCAGCGAGCGGCAGCATCTTGTCGAGTTTTTTGTAGCTGACGACCTTGTCGGCGTAACGGTTCTTCTGTGGGCTGCGCCGAACGCCAATGACCTTGAGACCGATTTTTTTTGCGGCACGTGCGGCGGCTTCGCCGAGATCACCGAGTCCTATGACGACCGCGGTCTTGCCGGTGATGCTCGGCGAGAACAGCGCTTCCCAGCGATGCCGGTGCTGGTTGGCCATGATCGCCGGCATGCGCGAGTTGAGCAGGTTGTAGGCCATGGTCATGTATTGCCCGGTTTTGTGCCCGTGCGCGCCGCTGTTGTTGGTGAAGAACACACCGCGCGGCAGCCAGTCCAGCGGCAGCACGGCGTCGACACCCGCGGAAGTGGCGTGCATCCATTTCAGCCGCGGCGCGCGGGCGGCGAGGTTATCGAGTTTGGCGGGTACGCCGATCAGCAGGTCGGCATTGGTCAGCGCGGTTTCCAGTACGTCGCCATCCCAGCCGAAGCTGACGTCGATCTTGCGCGCCAGCGCGCGGTGGCGCGCGCAGGCGGCTGCCCAGTGCGCGGGCAGCGTGTGAAATATGCTCGCCTTGTTGCGCGTATTCTCGATATGCAGATGCAGTTTTTTGATCGACATCTTTTGATCGATATCACGCAGCGGATTATTTGATCTGCTTGGCGCGCTGGTACGGTCCGGTCAGGAAGGTGGCTTCTGGCGGATCGCTTTTGGCGGCACCGGCGGCTTTGACGATTTCCTGCATGCGTTTCAGCGACGACACATCGGAGGCCTCGAAACTGGCCATATAGGCGCCGTCCCACTGCGCGGCGTAAGCCTTGGCGTCGACGGCATTCATATTGGCTGCTTTTTGCAGCATTTCGGCGACGCGGTCCTTGTTCTTCGATCCGTATTCCAGCGTCTTGCGCATCGCGGCGATGAATTTGGCGACCGACTCGGCGTTTTTGGCCACGTAATCGCTGTGCACGATGGTGACCGCGAGTATCGGCGCTGCGTTGACCTTGGTGAGTTTTTTCCAGTCGTCGACAACGCTGCCGAGGTAAGTCAGTTTGAGGTCATCGCTCATCTGGGCGATGGTCACCGAGCGGATGACCGCGGCATCGACTTCTTTCTGCAGCAAGAACTGGGCGAGGCGGCCTTCGTTGCCGGGCACGACGCTGTAGTCGCCGGTTTTCAGGCCGTAGACGCCCTGCAGTATTGATGTGGCGATGGCGTGCGTCGCGCTGCCCGGCGGCGACATGCCGATTTTTTTGCCTTTGAGGTCGGCAATGCTTTTGATCGGGGAACCGGCGGGCACGACGATCTGTGCTTCGGCGATCTGCGAGGCCAGCACGATTTTTACGGGCACGCCGTCGGCGGCGATGCTCATCGAAGCGGTGGAGGGCGCGCCGAAGGCGAGGTCGATGGTTTGCGGCACGATGGCGCGGGTCGGGCCGTTCACTTCAGCGAATTTCACCCATTCGACATCGAGTCCTTCCTTTTCGGCGAATTTCATCTGTTCCATCACCGCGCCGAAGCCGAGGCTGAAGCCGCTGGTCCAGTAACCGACCTTGATTTTCTGTGCCTGTGCCGGTGCGGTGACGAGCAGCAGGGCGAGAGCAAAGGCCTTGAACAGGTGCATCGGTTTCATCGCAGCTCCTTTTTAAATATTATTAAATCAATGACTTAAGCTGATGTGCCAGGCGTGCGGTGGCGGCTTCAGTGGCATCGCGCGGCCGAGACAAGGCGATCGGTACCTGATCGCGGATGCGTCCGGGACGCGGCGCCATGACCACCACGGTATCGGCCAGCACCACGGCCTCTTCGACGTCGTGGGTGACAAAAACGATGGTCATGTGCTTGAGTTGCTGGATGCGCAGCAGTTCATCATGCATTTGCGCGCGGGTCAGTGCATCGAGTCGCGAGAACGGTTCATCCATCAACAGGATGCACGGCTCCAGTACCAGGCTGCGGGCGAGGGCGACGCGGCTGCGCATGCCGCCGGACAGTTGGTACGGAAATGCATCCTCAAAAGTTTCAAGCCCGACCAGTCGCAAGGCTTCACGCGCGCGTGCCTGACGCTCGGAGTGCGGAATGGATCCGGCTTCCAGTGCGAACTCGACATTGTGCAACGTGGTGCGCCACGGCAGCAGGCGGTCTTCCTGGAACATGTAGCTGACGCTGCGCCAGTCGCTGAATTGCCGTGAGGGCGTGCCATTGATCAGCACTTCACCCTGTTCAGGCGTGACCAGTCCGGAGATGATATTAAGCAGCGTCGATTTGCCGCAGCCGGAGGCCCCGAGGATGGCGACCATCGAATGTGCCGGTATCGTCAGCTCGATGTCGGCCAGCACCTGCAGCGGCGAACCGTCGGCGGTTTTGAACCACTTGCTGACGCCGCGAACCGCAATGGCGCCGGTTTCCACCGGAACAGTCTGTGACGCGACCGCGGTGTTCATCTCAAGGGCCCTTGACCGGCGGTTTGGCGGCGAATGCGGAGTTGCGCAGGCACATGCGGCCGCGCGGGTCTTGCCAAAGCTTGCCGTCTTCATGCAGCTTGCCCAGCGTGCGCGCAACAGTCTGGAAATCATATTCGGCGAACTGTTCGGCGAGCTCCGAATAATATTTCGGCACTTTTTCAATGACGACGATGATTTTTGCCGCCAGTTCGTCGACCGCGGCATCACCCGATACGGCCTGCTGCACATCATCGGCCTTGCCGGCGTAGTAATCACTGATTTTCGCGCGGTCGGTATAGGCGTAGGCAATGCGTTCGAAACGCTCGCGCGGAATGCCTTCGGAGATCGTCGCGTCGATGCCGACCTTGGCGCCGGTGGGCACCACGCCAGGCGGCATTACCGCGAGGCTGGGGTCCAGCGGCTTGGCGCGGCTGCCGGGGATGATCATGATGTCCTTGTCACCCTGCACGCGGGTGGCGATGGCCCATTCGACATCCATCGCATTGAACACGTCGATGTCGTCGTCAACCACCACCACATGTTTCAGATCCATCACCGACAGCGCGGCGAGCAGTGCGTTTTTGCCTTCGCCGGCCTGCTTCTTGATCGAGATCACTGCGTGCCACATGCCGCAGCCGCCGAGCGTGACGTTGATGTCCTTGACCTGCACCCCCGCTGTTTTTAATGCACGGCGAATCTGCGTGTAACGCGTCGGCGCCATCAGCCAGGTGTTTTCCCAGGGCATGTGCAGCGCGTAGTAGATCGCATCGCGGCGCATGGTGATGGCATTAATGCGTACCACGGGGTTCCAGTGCAGGCCGCCCATCAGCCGGGTGAATTCGCCGAAACGGCCTTCGGGCTGGGTCCAGCCGGTCGGCAGGATTTCGCCTTCAAGGACAATTTCGGAGTCGGCGATGCACGGCAGATCTATGGTTTCGCACTGCGCCAGTTCGATCGCTGCGCCGCGGATGCCGCCGGCGATACCCATTTCATCGGTGCCCAGCGGCGCGCGGAATCCGGAGCCGAGGTTTTCAAAGGGATGGTTGCCGATGGAGATCGAGATCGGCAGCGGTTTGCCGGCTTCGAAGGCGCGCTGCGCAAACAGGCGCATGTTATTCGGGGTGACGATGTCGATGCCGGTCAGGTTTTTTTCCTTGACCATGAAGCGATAGATACCGGAGTTCAGGCCGTATTCGGGGTCACGGGCGATGGTGATGCCGGCGGTGATCATCGGGCCGCCGTCGTAAATCGAGAACATGGGGATCGGCAGGCTGAACAGGTCGACGTCCTTGCCGGTTTTGATGACCTGTTTCAGCGGTGTGTTCTCGACGTAACGCGGCGGGATCGGATTTTCAATGCCGCGCTCCAGCCGGAATTCGATTTCCGGATAGGTTTCGCAGCCCATCGACATGATGGCGCGTTTCTGCGAGCGGATGATGCCCGAAACCACCGGCATCTTGTAACCGATGACGTTGTGGAACAGCAGCGCCTTGTCGGCCTGGTCGACGAGCGTGGCGATATGCCGGCTGTCCACCGGCTGTTTGATGTCGACGAGTTCTTTTTCGCCGCGCAAGCGGTCGAGGAAACCGCGAAAGTTTTCGTTGGCGTAAGGCAGGGCTTTCATTGGCTTTTCTTTTTGTCTTTCAGTTCGGCTGGGCCGGTGACGCCGGTCCAGCGCGGGATGGTGTTGTGTTCGACATCAAACAGGTCAAGCACGCGGCCTACGGAGTGGTTGACCAGATCGTCGACGGTTTTTCCGCCGCTGTAAAACGCCGGTACCGGCGGGAAAATCACCCCGCCCATGAGCGTCACCACTTCCATGTTGCGGATGTGGGCGAGGTTCAGCGGCGTCTCGCGGGTGATCAGCACCAGCCGGCGCCTTTCTTTGAGGATCACATCTGCAGCGCGGGTGATCAGGTTGTCGGCAAAAGCATGAGCGACACCGGCCAGGGTTTTCATCGAGCACGGCGCGATGACCATGCCGGCGGTGATGAAGGAGCCGCTGGCGATGGTGGCGCCAATGTCGCGCACGTTGTGGGTGACGTCGGCGAGTTTGTGCAGCGCCTTGCGGTCCATGCCGTATTCCTGGAATGCGTTGAGCACACCCGCTTCTGACACGACGAGATGGGTTTCCCAGCCGCCGATCTCGCGCAGGCGTTCGAGGATGCGGATGCCGTAGACCGAGCCGGAGGCGCCGGTCATCGCCACGATCAGGCGGCGGGGGGGCTTGCTGCTGCGGGAGGCGCTCATTGGTTTTCGGCTTCCTTTTTCCAGCGGAACAGGTGGTCTTCCAGCGGCCGCAGCACGCCCATTTCGAGCGCGGCCATCATCACCACCAGGGTCAGGGTCCAGGCGAACACCTGATCGGTCTGGATCAGATCGGCAGCCTGGCGCAGCCGGTATCCTACACCGCTGGAGGAACCCAGCGTTTCGGCGACCAGCGACACCCGCCAGCCAAACCCGAAGGCGAGGCGCGCACCCGAAAAGAAATAGGGCAGGATGGTCGGCAGGTAGATTTTGACCATCACTTTCCACGACGGCATGCGTAGCACGTGGGCCAGCTCAATGAAGTCTGCGTTGACCGTGCGCGTGCCCTGCCAGACGTTGGTGATGATCAGCGGCATGGCGGTCATGAACACGACAAAGATCGTGGTGGCATTCGAAACGCCGAACCAGATGATTGCAAAAATCGCCCAGATCGCCGATGACACCGTGTTCAATACGGGAATGATCGGCTCGAAGAATTCACCGAGCCGGCGGTTGGCGCCGAACAGGATACCCAGCGGCAGGCCGATCACCGTGGCGAGGATGAAACCGGCGCCGACGCGCCCGAGCGTAATGCCGAGGTTGTTCCACAGGTCGCCATTGGACGAAATCTGCTGCAAGGCATTCCATACCCGTACCGGGCCGGGCAGGATGTAGTGCGGCACCCCCAGCGCCAATACCCACCACACGCCAAGGATGATGCCGACCAGTGCGACCCGCTGCAGCAGCAGGTCGAGCCGCAGCGCGCGGGGGGTGCCTCGGGCGTGGATCCGGTTTTCAAGAACCTCGGGCATTGATCGGCTTATTTCGGCGGTGCGGTGAAGTAGGTGCCACGGCCGCTGGCGACCAGCGCGCCGTCTTTGTCGTAGACATAGGCTTCCGCCGTCGAATACTGGCTGCCGCTGCGCACGACGCGGCCCTTGGCGGTCAGGTCGCCGGGCATGGCGGCTTTGTGATAATCGACGCGGATGTCGATGGTTGGCACCGGCCGGCCCAGTTGCGCGGCAATCGCGTAGTCGGCAACGACGTCGACGATCGCCGCGAGGATGCCGCCATGGGTGTATTTGCGCTCGGGGTTGACCACCCATTCTTCGCGCCAGGTCGCCTTGACCTCGATGCCGGAGTCATCGGCTTTAAGGAAGGTGAAGTTGAGCCACTGATTGAACGGGCCGCGGCTGATCAGATTCTGCAGTTGTTCGAGGGAAAGTTTGGTGTCGGTCATTACGGGGCTCCGGTTCGATTCTGGATTGAAGACTACTGGATGGCAGGGCGCAACCTATAAATTATCAGGCTGCTGATGAATTCTTCTCAACACTGTTTCCGGCGGCTGCGACAATGCCACGCAGCCGTTCACGGTCGATCTTGTTGGTGCCGGCGAGCGGCAGCTGTTCGAGGAAAAACACGCGCCGCGGGTGCTGGTAAACCGGGCCATTGGTCAGCGCGAACTGGCGGATGTCGTCCTCGGTCGCGTTGTGTCCGCTGCGCAGCACGATGAAGGCATACGGCACCTGGCCTTTGAGCTCGTGGCTGAAGGGCATCACGCAGGCCTGATGCACGGCCGGGTGGCGTTCCAGCAGGCGCTCCACTTCGATGGGAAAGATGTTTTCACCGCCACAAACAAACATGTCGTCGGTGCGGCCGACAAAAAAGTAGAACTCCTCGGCGTCGCGACGGCACACATCGCCGGTGTGATACCAGCCGCCTTGCAGCCGTTTTGCCGATTCGTCCGGAAGGTTGTGGTAGCCAAGCAGGATGCCGGGATTTTTGAGCAGCAGTTCACCCTCGTCGGCATTCGGTCCGTTGATAAGCTTCGCTTCGGTGCCGGGATAGGGTACGCCAATGGAGCCCGTCGGACGGGGTTTGTGGTCAGGATGCGGCCCCAGCGGCACCGGGCCGCCTTCGGTGACGCCGTAGACCACCAGCGGTTCGGCATTGGGAAAATGTATGCGGATGTCGGACAGCAACTGCGGGGAGGACGGTGCAGAACCCATCATCACGGTGCGTACCGAAGTGGTGTCGGTATGCGCGAGCAGATCCTTGCGCGCGAGCAGCATCGAGATCATCGTCGGCACGCCCGAAATTACCGTGCAGTGAAAACGTGCGATGGCGGCAATGTAGTGTTCGACATTGAACTGCGGCATCAGCACCAATGTCGCGCCGGCGGTCAGGCCCTGCTTGATCGCGTTCAACGCATTCTTGTGATAAAGCGGCGCCGCCACAAGGATGACATCCTGATCGCTGGTGCCGCGGGTGTGCGCCAGTATCCGGCGGCTCCAGTTCTGGCCGTAGTGACTGAGCAGCACGCCTTTGGGTTTGCCGGTCGAACCCGAGGTGTAGGGCTGGATGGCGACGGTATCGGGACCGGGTTCGACCGGTGTGAACGGGCCTGCGTCGAGGAAGTCCGCGAACGAAGTGCTGCCGTCAAAGCTGACGTACGGTAGATCCGGCGGCAGCAGGTGACGGTAGGCCGGTTCGCAAAACGCCAGTTTTGCACCGGCATCGCCGGCGATATAGCCTACGGTTTCGGCGGCCAGCTTGATGTTGACCGGCACCGGAATCATACCGGCGCGCATTGCGCCGAGCAGTGTGGTGACGAACTCGATGCGATTCAACGACAGGATGCAGATGCGGTCCCCGGCTTTCAGACCGCGACGGATCAGGCCCCGCGCAACGGCATCAGCCTGCGCATCAAGAGCGGCAAAGCTGTGCTCCCGCGCTGACCCGGGGTTACGCAAGTCGACCAGCGCGGTGCGTGTGCTTCCGGCATGCGCGCTGAACGGGGCCCCCAGATTGCCCGGGTAACCCCGTGGTTCAGGACGGGGAACAGCCATGGCTTTCCGATCAGGGGGTGATGATGACTTTGCCGAAGACTTCGCGGTCTTCGATCAGCTTCAGGCCCTGTGCGGCCTTTTCCAGCGGCAGCACTTCGTCGATTACCGGCTTCATCTTGCCTTCCTGGATCAGGTCCATCAGCGCTTTCAGGTTGTCGTCATAGAAGCTGTTCGAGCCGACGACCTGCAGTTCGAAGCTCCAGATGTAGCGCAGGTCTTCCTTGGGGTCGTAGCCCGCGGTGGCGCCGCAGACCAGGATCTTGCCGCCACGCTTGACGCATTTCAGCGAAGGCGCCCAGGTGTCGCCGCCGGTGAAGTTGATGACCACATCGACACCGCCTTCGTAGTTGCGGCGCTGCGGTTTGCCGAATTTTTCGACAGCCCATTTCGAGAAGTCGGTTTCCTTGTAGTTGATCACATGGTCGGCACCGAGGTCCTTGAGGCGCTGGATCTTGTCCGCGCTGGAGGCGCAGGCAATGACTTCCGCACCCAGCATCTTGGCGAGCAGCACGCAGCCGGTGCCGACGCCGCCGCTGGCACCGAGCACCAGCACCTTGTCGCCCTTCTTGATGGTGTTGTGGGTGATGATCATGCGATGCGCAGTGCCGTAAGCGACCGGCAGCGAGGCGGCCTGCTCAAAACTGACGTTGGCGGGCATCTTGATCAGCTGATCAGCGGAAACCAGACATTTCTCGGCGAGCCCGCCGTGCATCATTTCACCCATCAGGCCCTTTTTCTTGTTCAGCGGGTTGACCAGCACCCGGTCCCCGGCTTTCCAGCCGGAGACGCCGGGGCCGACTTCGAGGATTTCGCCGGCCAGATCAAGGCCGATGATCATCGGGAACGGCACCTTGATGCCGGGCATGCCGCGAACCGTGAAAACATCGTGGTAGTTGAACGAAGTGGCTTTAACCCGGATGACGACATGGCCTTCGCAGACCGTGGGATCGGGGAAGTTGGTCACGTATTCCAGTTTGTCGAGACCGCCGTGTTCGCGAAGGACGACTGCTTTCATTGCATTTCTCCGTGGGATAATAATGGTGATGCTGTGCCGGACGCAGCTGCGGTGTGCGCTTCGGCAACTGTGTAATTATGAATCCTGTTTCGCGATTCGCCTAACCCAAAACGCGATTGACGTCGGTGGCGATGCGTGCTCCGCCGACACCGTAAACATGGATGGAAACAGCCACTTCGGGCGCGGCATTGGCGATGCGGTGCGCGCCGGTAAGGTCTACATCGAAGCTGAGAGTGCCGGGCTGCCGCACCAGGCTGCGCAACGCGCGGGGCGGGGCATTGTTTCCGGCTGATTCGTAAAAGGTTTCGACCACGGTCCCGCTGTAGACCGCGAGGCCGCACCAGGTGTGGTGGCCGTGAATGGGACTTTGCTGGCCGCTGCCCCAGGCTATCGAGACAATGGTGTAACGGTTCCCGGGGTCGGCATAAACCAAGTGCCGGGCGTAACGGTCATGGCTCGCTCGCTGTTGTTCGGGTGACAGCCAGGCACCGGCGGCGAGCGCTTCACCCAGCGCGGTAGTGACGGCGTCCGGCAATTCTTCATGCGGGGCGGCAACTGCGGCGTCAAGACGATTAACCAGTCGTTGTAGCGGTGCTTGCATGATCAGGCGTCGGCAGTGAGCGCAAAATTCATCACGGCGTTGCTGTTCATGATGGCTTTAAGCACCATGTCGCGGGCGGCTTCAATCTGTTCGCGGCAGATCTGTTCAGCTGTCGCGCCGTCGCCGCGCACCAGTGCGCGCAGCAGCGTGCGGTGTTCGTGCTGCATTTCCTGGGAGCGGTTGCGTACGCCGAGACCCAGATGCAGCAGCCGGGTCATTTCGTCGAGCAGTTGATCGATAGAGTGCACGAGGCGGGCATTGCCGGCAGCTTGTGCAATCGCGACATGGAATTCCTTGTTGGCTTCGAGAAAACGTACGATGCTTTTCGGCTCATCCGACTGGTAGCCGGCGCGGCAGATTTCATCGAGCAGGCGCAGCCGCTTGGCGTCAACACGGCCTGCGGCCAGCCGGGCGGCGGGCGGTTCGAGCAGCAACCGCAATTCGAAAACGTCCTGGATGTCTTTCAGCGTGACCGGGGTGACCATGTAGCCGCGCCGAGGAATCGCGCGCACCAGGCCGTCATGAGCCAGTCGTGACAGCGCCATGCGCACAGGCGCTTTGCCCAGTTTGTACTGGGCGCATAACCGGGCTTCGGAGATTTCGCTTCCCGGCGTGAACAGACAGCAGATGATGTCATGTTTCACGCGGTCGTAGGCGCGCTCGCTGAGCAGCGGAATGGTTTTGACGGTGGCGACCATTTTGTGAAATCTTAGAAGCGGATATCTGACATGTCAACGGTGCGGCAGGGTGTTATCGCAGACATTCCGGAGTTGCGGAATAAGTTGCCAATTTTTGGTCGACGGTCCCGCAAGACCGCATCGTGAAAACCCGGCTTGCGCCGGACTGCGGCACTCACCACAATGCCGGTATTCCTCCGAATACAAGTTTTCCCCTTAAAAGACCGGTCGTGATGAAAGCTGTTGCCATGCCCGGCCCCTGGACGGTTCTTGCCGTTGCGACCATCGCGCAGATGATTGTGGCGATGTCGAACATCCTGCTGCCCACGATTGCGCCCAAACTGGCCGAAGCGCTGGGCGTCAGCCCGATTTTGATCGGTTATCAGGTGAGTCTGACTTTTGGCGTCGCAACACTGGCCACCATGTTTGGCGGCAATGTCGTTCTGCGTTGTGGCGCGGCCCGCGCCACCCAGTTGTCGATATTGTGCTGCGGGTTGGGTCTGGCCCTTTTTGCGGTGCCTAACGTCGCGGCCGTCGCGCTCGGTTCAGCCGCGGTCGGGATGGGGATGGGCATGATCAACCCTGCAGCAGCCCATATGCTGGTCACTTACACGCCGCCGGAACGACGCAACATCATGTTCTCGATCAAGCAGACTGGCGTGCCCGTCGGCGGCGTCATCACCGCCCTGACGGCGCCCGGCATTGCCGTGCATTTCGGTTATCGCTGGTCGCTGGTGGTGATCGGGGGGCTGATCGTCGTGCTGCTGGTTTTCATTCAGCGTCATCGCGTAATCTGGGACAGCGACCTGCGCGGTGACGGCGGCGGCAAAAAAGCCGCATTTGGCGGCGTGCCGCTGGTGTGGCGACGGAGCAGCCTGCGCTGGATTTCCCTGGTGGCGATGATTTTTTCCGGCATCCAGCGCATTGTGCTGAGTTTTACCGTGATTTATCTGGTGGCTGAGGGCGGATTGGGATTGGTGGAAGCCGGCGTATTGCTTTCGGTGGTGCAGGTTGGCGGTTCGGCGTCACGCATCTGCTGGGGGTGGGTGGCCGATCGCCTGGGCAGCAGTCTGACCGTGCTGATGATCATCTGCGTGGTTACATTGACCTCGACGCTGGTCCTGGTTTATTTCGATCCCGGCTGGAATCGAGTGCTGATTTACCTGCTGTTTTTTGTCATCGGCGCCAGCGCAGTGGGTTGGAACGGTGTGTTTCATGCCGAAGCTGCGCGGCTCAGTCCTCAAGGAATGGCCAGTGTGGTGGCGGCTGGAACCACGTTCTTTGTATTCGCCGGCGTGCTGATCGGCCCCGCGGCATTCGCCGCGGCCTACGGCGGCATCGGCAGTTACAGTCAGACGTTTTTGCTGGTTCCGGGTATTGCATTGGCCGCGCTCGGATTGCTGAGACTGGCGCAGCGCGCCGCAGCACATAGCCGGAGTGCTGCATGAATGTGCCGCTAACCGCTTCCGAACTGCAGCCCTCGGTTCCTGTCGTGGTGCTGGCGACAACTGCGGCGCAGATCGCATCGGCCATGGGCATTGCCATATTTCCGGTGATGGCGCCGCACCTCGCGCGCATGCTTGATGTTGATGCCTCCTACGTAGGTTATCAGATCAGCCTGCTGTTCGGCGCGGCGATGCTGGCCTCCGGGGTTGTCGGCACCGTAGTCCTGCGCTGGGGGGCATGCCGGACCATGCAGGGGGCGTTGTGGCTGTCGGCCGCGGGGATGATTGCCGCATTGGCAGGAGAGTTATGGCTGATGCCGCTGGCGGCATTATGTATCGGTACCAGCAATGCGCTGGCAGCAGCCGGCGCCGCGCATCTGCTGTTCCGCTTCGCACCGCCGCAGCATCGCAATCTGATTTTTTCGATCAAGCAGACGGGGGTGCCGCTGGGTTGGGCGGCTATTGCGCTGGTGGCGCCCGTATTGACGCTGTCTTTGGGCTGGCGGGTTCCGCTGCTGCTGATATTGGCGTACGCGGTTGTCACTGCGCTGCAGCTCGAACGGTGGCGCCGGTTCTGGGACGATGACCGTGATCCGCATGCGGCGGGGCTCACCAATCTGCTGAGCGGCGTGATTTTGCTGTGGCGATATCCGACGCTGCGTTATCTGGGTTTCGCCGCTTTCTTTTTTTCGCTGGTGCAGCTGTGTATCGGCACTTTTACGGTCAATCTGCTGGTGCATGACGTCGGCTACAGCCTGGTTGCTGCCGGCGTGATGCTGTCCATGGTGCAGATTGCCGGCATGGCGGGCAGGCTGGCGTTCGGCTGGATTGCCGATCGCAGCAGCCACGCGATCACGGTGCTGATTCTGACCAGCGTTGCCGCCGCTGCGGGTTGCATCGTCAGCGTATTTATTTCGGCGACGTGGCCGGCGTTTGCGCTGGCATTGTTCTATATGTTTTTCGGCGTCGTGGCTTATGGCTGGAACGGCGTCATGCATGCGCAGATTGCGCGGCTCAGTCCGCCCGGCATGGTCAGTGTTGCGACCGGTGGTGTGATGGTGTGGATTTTTGCCGGCATTCTGGCGGGCCCCGCGCTGTTTGCGCTGGCGTACCGCAGTATTGGCAGTTACACGTCAATGTTCGGCTTTCTGGCGATTGGCGCGCTGCTCAGTGCCGCGCTGGCCGCATGCGCGGTACGCGCGGATCGGGCGTCATGAGCCTTGAGCAGGAAGCTTATCCGGCGCGCACGGTTGCCGCTGTAGTCGCGGCCACCACTGCGGCACAGGTGGCTGGCGCCATGGGTGCCGCCGTTTTTCCGGTGATCGCCCCGGAGCTTGCGCGCAATCTGGGCGTCGAGGCTTCGCTGATCGGTTATCAGATGAGCGTGATCTATGGCGCGGCGATGATAGGGTCGATGTTATTCACCTGGATGGTCGCGCGTTACGGCGGATGCCGTACCACGCAGTTCGGCATGGCCTGTTGCGTGCTGGGCATGGCGGTTGCCTTGCATGGCAGTGTGTGGTCGCTGGTTGTTGCTTCGGTTTTTATCGGCGCGGCGATGAGCATCAACCTGCCGGCTGCGGCACACCTGCTGTTCCGCTTCAGCCCGCCGCAGCACCGCAATTTCATCTTTTCACTGAAGCAGACCGGCGTGCCGCTGGCCTGGGCGTTGATGGCGCTGATCGCGCCGGCAGTCACCCTGACCTGGGGCTGGCACTGGGCGCTGGTGCTGGTGCTGGTGTCGTCGCTGATCACGCTGCTGGCGATACAACCGTCACGCCGGCTTTGGGATGACGACCGGCGTCCCGACCTTCCGGTGCAGGCCCGGGTGTTCGACGGCGTATTGCTGGTGTGGCGGATGCCGGCGTTGCGCTGGCTCGGTGTTGCCGCTTTTTGTCTGGCATTCATCCAGTTATGTGTCAGCACGTTTACCGTGGTGATGCTGGTCGGTGAAGGTGGTTACACACTGATCGAGGCGGGGCTGATGCTGTCGGTGGCGCAGATATTCGGCGTGCTCGGCCGCATTGCCTGGGGCTGGCTGGCTGATCGCAGTGGCAATTGCATGGCTGCTTTGCAGTATCTGACATTGGGTTCCGTGGCCTGCTGTGCGGCGGTGTTTTTTCTCGCGCCAGGCTGGCCGGTTTGGCTGACCGCGCTGCTGTATGCCGTATTTGGCGCGACGGCGATTGGCTGGAACGGCTTGTATACCGCCGAAGTGGCTCGACGCAGTCCGCCGGGCCAGGTGAGTCTGGTGACGGGTGGCGCGATGGTTTGGAATTTTGCCGGCATCCTCACCGGGCCGTCGGCATTTACGCTGGTCTACAAGGCCATCGGCAGTTATACAGCCACATTCGGCCTGGTGATCGTGATTGCCGTGTTGACCCTTTTTGCGCTGCACGCGGGCAAACGCGCGATGCAGGCAGGAGGCTGAATCGATGGAATCCCTCTCCGGGTGGCAACTGCTGTTTTGTGCTTTTGTGGTGACGCTGGCCTTTGCTGTCCGTGGCGGCACCGGATTTGGCGGAGGGGCTATTGCAGTGCCTTTGCTGGCTTTGGTATTCCCGTTGCAGGTCACGGTGCCGGTGGTCACTGTGCTCAACATGCTGTCGTCAATCGGACACGGCATTGCCGCTTGGCGTCACATCGTCTGGCGCGCCATCTGGCAGGTCATGCCGGGCAGTCTGATCGGCGTGTTGATCGGGCTATATTTTCTCGGTACTTTTGATGCCAAACCGCTCGGCCGTGCCCTCGGTGTTTTTGTCGTGCTTTATGCACTGTATATGATGATATTGGCGGGGCGTGAGGTGCATGTGCCAAAGCGCTGGCTGCCGGCGGTGACCGTGTTGACCAGCACCTCCGCCGGGTTTATCGGCGCCTTGTTCGGCGGGGCGGCGGGCCCGTTGTACGTGATCTATCTCAATGGATTGCGGCTCGGGCGCGATGCATTCCGCGTGACCATTACATCCATCATGCTGTTTCAGGGAGTGACACGCATGGTGGGTTACGCCGTACTGGGCCTTTACGACAGCAACGTCCTGCTGCTGCTGGCTGCGGCTCTGCCGACCATGCTGCTCGGGTCATGGCTGGGCGCGCGACTGATTAGCCGCTTCAATGCGGCGTGGTTCAACCGTGCGATCGGCGTGGTTTTGCTGGCGAGCGGCGGCGCCTTGCTGATCAAATAAAAAAATGGCCGATCTGAGTTACGCACAGTTTGCATGGGTGGCGCTGGTCATTTTCAGCGCTTTTGTGGTGCGCGGCATGTCGGGGTTCGGTGCCGGCATGATTGCGGTGCCGTTGCTGGCTTTCGCGATACCGTTGCAGCTCGCGGTGCCCTTGTGCAGCCTGCTCGTTTTTGTACTGTTCGTGATTCTGCTGATCCGCGATCATGGACAGGTGGTTTGGCCCGAGTTGTGGCTGCTGGTGCCGCCGACCATCATCGGGGCAGTGCTCGGTCTGTGGCTGTTCGCCGTGCTCGACAACCGGGTGCTGGTGATCATGCTCGGCGGTTTTCTGGTGTTGTATTCACTGTACATGCTGACGGTCAGCATAATGGGGTTGCCGCAGCTGCGCTGTTCATCGCGCTGGGCGTGGCCGGCGGGATTTTTTGGCAGCTTTTTCGACACGCTGTTCGGCGGAGGCGGCGGGACGCTGGTGGTGATTTATGTCAACGCCCGAGGGGTGACCCGTGCCGGATTCCGGGCGACGGTGGCTGCGTTGTGGTTTTTCGAGATGATCGCCCGGATCGGCGGTTATGCCTGGTCCGGATTTTACGGCAGCACGGTGCTGATGCTGTTCGTGATGCTGTTGCCCCTGATGTGGGCTGGAACTGTGGTCGGCGAACGTCTTGGCAACAAGGTGGACAGTGAGACGTTCGCGAGAGTCCTGGCGGTGATGCTGCTGGCCAGCGGAGTCAGCCTGCTGGCAAAGTAGTGCGGGTCTGCCTGCCGTTCAGCGCAGGAAAATGACGACCGGGAATACCGAAACCGCCAGCGCCAGAACCACCCACTCCAGGTTTTTTCGTTTCAGCCAACCGGTAAAGTGGAGAATCAGCACAACAATCGCGATTGCATAAAATGCGTAAAACGCCATTTGCAGTTCCCCCCTGATTAATTGTGCGCAGGATAACCGAATTCGACCGTAGTCGCTATTGCATTGTGGGAATTGCCAAGGGGCGTGATGGCTGAATTTGGGCAGGTGCAATGCAAGTTCATCAATGGAGATTTGGGCATGGCATTGCAAGCGACGAATGCCCAGTCTTGCTCGCCGCGGTCATCGGCAGGCACTGTCATGGATGCGCAGGCAGCGCGCCAAGTGCTCCTGGATTTTGCAGTAATTTGCATAAGTGGCGTTTGCGGATGAAACCTCGCCTGTAGCTCGTGGGTGCTGATATCGATGTTCATGGTAAATGCAAATGCTTATAACCTATTGTTTTATATAAAATATTTTTATAATGTCGCGCAAGGAGTGCTGAATAAGCACTTGCGCGAGAAATCTCAGAAGCAGTAGCAAGTTATGTTGCCAATTCACTGATTATCAGCGCAAAATCCCGGTTCCCCCAGCTGTAGCCAATACATGATTCGCAGGAGGTCGTGTGGCGCGTATCGCGGTGTTCAATCAGAAAGGCGGCGTTGGAAAAACAACGACGACGTTGAACCTCGCGGGTTTGCTCACGCGCCGTGGTGATGACCCCCTGGTCATCGACCTGGATCCGCAGGCGCATCTGACCACCGTTTGCGGCGTGGCTGTACCGCGCCCCGAGGTGAGCCTGTATGGTTTGTATGCCCATGGCGCGCCGCTGTCCGCGCTGACATGTACCACGCGCAACGGCTGGAAACTGGTGCCGTCGCATCTCGAGTTGTCCAAGGTCGATACCCAGTTCGGCAAAGGTCCTGCAGCCTTGAGCCGGTTGTCCAATGCACTGGAGCGCGAACCTGCAGAACGTCCGGTATTGATGGATTCTTGCCCGATGCTGGGCGTGTTGTCGTTGAGCAGCGTATTTGCCGCAGATGGCGTGTTGATACCGATCTCCGCAGACTATCTGGCTTTAAAGGGGGCGTTGCAGATGGAACGCACGCTCAAGGCCCTGGAGCATGTGCTGAAGCGGCGGATGCCGCGTCGATACCTGATCACCCGTTACGATTCACGGCGGCGCATGGCGGTGGACATTGAGCGCCAGTTGCGAGAACGTTATGGCGACGAGGTCTGCGCCACGCGCATCGCCGAAAACGTCAGCCTCGCCGAAAGCCCGGCCAGCAATCAGGATGTGTTTGACCACGCGCCGTCCAGTCGCGGCGCACAGCATTACACGGAGCTGCTTGAGGAACTGGTGGTTGCGGGATTCATGCCTGCGGCCGCGAGCAAAACCCGTCCGTCCCTGCGCACTGCACCGCCGGGGGCGCGTACTGCATTGGCTGCAGAGCAGGAATCCGCCGTGCAGCGTCAGGTCGCCTTTAATTTGAAGCTGGTGCATACCCGCCGTACCGGCGCCTAGTTTTCGGGGGTATGCGGCCACAGCTGCCGCGCGATCAGCCTTTGTCGTCCTGCTTGCTGATCAGGGAAATCATGCTTTCGAGGTCTACACCATCGCCACGATTACCCGTGGCAATCTCGCTGCATTCCAGAATCTCGCAATGCTGGTAAATCTGCCGGATACGTACCTCGGCATCTTCCCGGGTGCGGGCCTGGACCACCAGATTTTCCACCGTCATGCCGCCGCGGGTTCTGATGCGGAATCCGTATTTCGTCATGCCGGTCATGCGCACCCCCGTGAGCCTGGGTTTCAAGAAGGATCGGGCTTCAACTCGCTGCGGAACCGCTTGAAATTCTGTACATAATGGTCGGCAATGCGGTTGATGCGCGCGATTTCCTCCACGGAAAGCGGACGCACAACTTTGCCGGGCATGCCCAGCACCATCGAGCCGTCGGGGATTTCCTTGCCTTCACCGATAAAGGCGCGGGCGCCGATCAGGCAGTTCTTGCCGATCTTTGCACCATTGAGGATGACTGCGCCGATGCCGACCAGACTGCCTTCGCCAATGGTGCAGCCGTGCAGCATCGCCATGTGGCCGACGCTGACGTTTTTTTCCAGCGTCAGCGGGAAACCGGGGTCGGCATGCAGCACCGAGCCGTCCTGCACCTGCGAATTCTCGCCGATGGTGATGTTTTCGTTGTCACTGCGCAGCACGCAGTTCCACCAGATGCTGGCGTTGTTTTCCAGAACCACGCTGCCGATGACAGTGGCCGAGGGGGCGATCCAGTAATCGCCCTTGCACACCACCTTGCGTTCGCCGAGGCTGTATTTCATCGCCGGTTCCAGAATCAGTAGCCGACAGCCTGACCGTCGGTGCGGCGTTCGGACGCGGCGAAATAACCGTCTTCCATTTTGTAAATCAACTGGGCGCGGCCGAAATCGGTGGACCAGCGGTCGGCCTGCGGCATGTCATGGCCGCGGGCACGCAGTTCGGCAATGGTTTCGGCGGCGACACCGTATTCAATGCCGACTTTCAGGCCGGTATCAATGCGCCAGCGCGGCGCGTCAGCGGCGGCTTGCGGGTTCTGTGCGTAATCGACCATGCGGGATACCACCTGCATATGGCCCTGTGCCTGCATCGAACCGCCCATCACGCCGAAACTCATCAACGGCTTGCCGTTTTTGGTCAGGAAACCGGGGATGATGGTGTGGAAGGGACGTTTGCGCGGCGCGACGATGTTGGCATGGCCGGGTTTAAGGCTGAAGCCATATCCGCGGTTCTGCAGGCTGATGCCGGTGCCCGGAACGACGACGCCGGAACCGAATCCCGCAAAGTTGGATTGGATATACGAAACCATCATGCCGGACTCGTCAGCCGCGGTCAGGTAGACCGTGCCGCCTTTTGCCGGATTGCCGAAGGCCGGTGCCTGTGCCTTCTTCATGTCGATAAGCTGCGCGCGTTTTTTCAGGTACGTCTTGTCGAGCATTTCAGCGGGCGTGATGCGCATCGTCGTCGAATCGGACACGTATTCGTTGATGTCGGCGAAGGCCAGCTTCATTGCTTCAATCTGCAGGTGCATGCTGTCCGGGGAGTCGACCGGCAGTTTGGCGACGTCGAAATTTTCCAGAATTCCCAGCGCGATCAGCGCAGCGATG
The DNA here is from genome assembly GCA_022841375.1 of Burkholderiales bacterium. Taxonomy (GTDB): domain Bacteria; phylum Pseudomonadota; class Gammaproteobacteria; order Burkholderiales; family SG8-41. The sequence goes on along the minus strand of JALHRQ010000016.1, from coordinate 7,229 downwards.
CCCTGGCCATTCGGCGGAATCTCGTGCAGCGTGTAGCCGCGGTAATCAATGCCGATCGGTTCCACCCAGTCCAGGGTATGAGCGGCGAGGTCCTCCATGGTCATCGCACCGCCGTGCTGCTTGGACCAGGCAACGATTTTTTCGGCAAGGTCGCCCTTGTAGAAGGCTTCGCCTTTGGTTTCGGCGATGCGCGCCAGCGTCTTGGCCTGCGCCGGGAAAGAGAATTTTTCGCCGGGCAGCGGCGCGCGGCCGCGCGGCATGAAGGCTTCGGCGAAACCGGGCTGGTTTTTTAATTCCGGCACCTGGTTGGCCCAAAGGCGGGCGATGGTCGGCGTGACCATATAGCCGTCGCTGGCGTATTTGATTGCCGGTTCGAACAGGTCGGCGAACGGCAACTTGCCGAACTTCTGCGACATTTCCGCCCATGCCGACACGCAGCCCGGCACGGTGACCGCATCCCAGCCGCGTTGCGGCATCGCCTGCGCGCCCTTGAAACGATCCGGCGTCCAGCCGGCCGGTGAACGTCCCGAGGCATTGAGGCCATGCAGTTTCTTGCCGTCCCAGAGTATGCAGAAGGCATCGCTGCCGATGCCGTTGCTGGTCGGCTCCAGCACGGTCAGCGAAATCGCCGTGGCAAGTATGGCGTCGACGGCATTGCCGCCCTTGAGCAGCATGCGCAGGCCGGCCTGCGCGGCGAGAGGCTGCGAGGTGGCGACGGTGTTGCGCGCCAATACCGGCATGCGCTGGGAAGTGTAGGGAAACTGGAAATCTAAGTGGGTCATCGGAATCTCGGGTGTAGTCAGAAAATACGAAAAAATTACGGGGCGATAAGGCCCCGTATTTTAACGCACGCGGTGCCTTGCGGCCGCGTTACTGCGCTTCGATTCCGGCGGCGCGCGCAACCTTGATCCATTTCTGGATTTCGGCGCGGTTGAACTTGTCGTGTGCCTCGGGCGAATTGCCATTGGGTTCGGCGCCCTGGTCGAGCAGTGTCTTGTTGACCTTGGGGTCTTTGAGCGACTGGACCAGCGCGGCATGGACGCGGTCGACGATGGGCTTGGGCAGGTTGGCCGGCCCGAACATCGAGAAGCCGCTGGATACAACGAAATCCTTCATGCCCTGTTCGATCATGGTCGGGACCGTCGGTGCGGCCGGGGAGCGTTTCTCGCCGGTTTGCGCGATCATACGCATTCTGCCGGAGGCGACATAGGGCACGGCGGCCGGCATGCTGGGAAACTGCATCTGGATATGGCCGCCAACGAGATCGGTCATCGACGGGCCGCTGCCCTTGTAATGCACGCCGGTCAGCTTGATTTTTGCCGTGGACACCAGCAGTTCCGCGGAGAGATGGCCCACGGTGCCGATGCCGGCGGTCGAGTAGAAAATATCATTGGGGCGGGCCTTGGCCAGTGCAATGAATTCCTTGAGGTTTTTTGATGGCAGCGAGGGGTGGATGACAAACGCCGTCGGCACATCGGCAACGACACTGATAGGCGTGAAATCCTTGACTGAATCGTAGGGCAGTTTCTTGATCATCGCCGGGTTGATGGTGTGTGCGGCCGAGGCCAGCAACAGGGTGTAGCCGTCGGGTGGCGAGCGCATCACGATTTCGGTGCCGATCACGCTGCCGGCGCCACCACGGTTGTCGATGATGATCTGCTGACCGATGATTTCAGCCATCTTCGGCACGAAAACGCGGCCGATGATGTCGGTATTGCCGCCGGGCGCGAACGGAATCACCATGCGGATCGTCCGCGCAGGATAGTTTTGCGCCAGCGCCGTACAGTTTGCGGCGATCAGGGCCACGGCTGCGGCAATCCGCAATTGTTTCAATTTCATCGGTATCTCCTCGGTGTCTCTGCTTGCCCGGTAGGCCGCAGACAGTTAGTTGATCTGCCCGCAGTTTACCAAGTCCTGCGGCTGTCGCGCAGCACTTCCGCAAGGTCCAATCCGTGGCAATCCGCAGGGCGGCGCCGGCGGCGCGGGGTAGAATCAGCGTCTATATGCCGCGGGTCTGCGGCTGCTTTCCGGAGAGACAGGCATGACTGCAAAACGCATGACCATCATGGGCACCCGGCACGTCGTCGCCGCCGGCCATTATCTGGCCGCGCACGCGGCATTCGAGATCCTCGAGGCAGGGGGCAATGCCATCGACGCCGGCGTTGCGGCCGGTCTGGCGATCGGCGTGCTGCAGACCGAAAAGGTCAATATCGGGGGGGTTGCACCCCAGATCATTTTTACGGCGAAAGACCGCAAGGTGCATTCGATCGACGGCCTCGGGGTATGGCCGCAGGCGATTACTCCGGATTACTTCATGAAAAAACACGGCGGCAAGATTCCGCCGGGTATCGAACGCTGCGTGGTGCCGGCAGCACCGGATGCGTGGATCACCGCGCTGTCGCGGTTCGGCACCATGAGTTTTGGCGATGTGGCCAGCGCGGCGATTCGTTTTGCCAGCGAAGGTTTTCCGATGTATCCGTTAATGGCGGATTTCATCGGCAGCAATGTCGATAACTATTCGCGCTGGCCGTCGAGCAAAAAAGTGTATCTGCCGGGCGGCAAACCGCCGGTGCCAGGCAAGGTGTTTGTGCAGGCCGACCTTGGTCGCACGCTGAAGTACATGGTTGATGAAGAACGGCGCGGCAAACGCAAGGGCCGCAAGGCGGGGCTGCAGGCCGCGCGCGATGCGTTCTACAAGGGCGACATTGCGCGTGACGTCACCAAATGGATCGGCCAGCAGGGTGGCCTGATGCAATACGATGACTTTGCAAAATTCAAGGTCAATTTCGAGCCGACAGTAACCTCGAAGTTCGGCAATATCGATGTGCATGCCTGCGGTGCGTGGTCACAGGGGCCGGCATTGCCGATGGCGCTGAACATCCTCAAGGGTTACGACCTGAAGGCGATGGGCCACAACACGCCGCAATACATTCACGTCGTGACCGAGGCCATCAATCTGGCCTTCGCCGACCGGCACCATCACTTCGGCGATCCGAAGTTTGTCAAAGTGCCGCTGAATGGATTGCTGTCGGAGAAATATTCGGCGTGGCGTCGATCACTGATCCGCCTGGACAAGGCGTGGCCGGAAATGCCGCCGGCGGGCGACCCGAAAACGCTGACGGCACTGCAAAACATCTGCATGCCGGTGCCGCAGAAGGACGAGGCGCCGGGTCCGGGCGATACCTCTTATCTTTGTGTCATCGACCGCCACGGCAATGCCTTTTCGGCGACGCCTTCCGACGGTTCCGACAAGACGCCGATCATTCCCGGCGTGGGTATTCTTTGCTCGGGCCGCGGCACGCAATCCTGGGCCGATCCTTCCCATCCGTCGTCAGTGGCGCCGGGCAAGCGCCCGCGGCTGACGCCGAATCCGGCGCTGGCGCTGAAAAACGGCCATGCCTACATGCCGTTCGGTACTCCCGGGGGCGATGTGCAGATCCAGGCCATGATCCAGGTGTTCCTCAATATCAACGTGTTCGGCATGGGCGTGCAGGATGCCGTCGAGGCTCCGCGGTTTGCCAGTTACAGCTATCCCGGCTCGTTCGAGCCGCATGCCTACTTCCCCGGTCGTCTGTATCTGGAATCGCGCATCGATGCCAAAACAGGCGAGGCGCTGGCGGCGATGGGGCACAAGATTTACTGGTGGGGCGACATGACCTGGCTCGCCGGGTCGGTGTGCACCATTGTCAACGATTTCAAGCAGGGCGTGCTGCACGGTGGTGCCGACCCGCGGCGGCCGGCTTATGTGCTGGGCTGGTGATGAATGGCACGATTGCTGCTCCGGAAGCCGTTCCGGAATAACCGGCTGAACTGGAGAATGCACATGATCAAACGTTACTCACTCATTGTCGCGGCAGCGGCCATCGCTGCGGTTTTGCCCGCGACCGGTGTTATTGCGGCTTCAACCTATCCCGACCGGCCGGTGCGCCTGATCGTCGGCTTCCCGCCGGGCGGCGCCGCGGACATCCTCGCGCGCGTGTCGGCGCAACAACTGTCGGAGCGCCTCGGTCAGCAGGTGGTGGTGGACAATCGCGGCGGCGCCGGTGGCCTGATCGCGACCGAGACAACGGCCAAGGCGAACGCCGATGGTTACACACTGCTGTTTTCGTCGATCCCGCATGTGATCAATCCGCACCTCTACAAAAAAGTATCGTATGACGCGCTGAAGGACTTTGCGCCTGTCGTGCAGTTTGTTGCGGTGCCGCTGATGATGGCCTCGAGCAATGCGTTACCGGCGCAGTCGGTAAAGGATCTGATTGCTTATGCCAAGGCCAATCCCGGAAAGCTCAACTACGGATCGGCGGGTAACGGGTCATCCAGTCACCTCGCGGTGGAGCTGTTCAAGTCGATGGCCGAAATCCGCATGGACCACATCCCGTATAAAGGCACTGGTCCGTTGATCACCGACATGATCGCGGGGCAGATTGGCCTCACCATCGCCAGCGCGGTTCCCCTGGCGCCGCAGGTGCGTTCGGGCAAACTGCGCGGCCTCGGTGTGACCGGCCCGAAACGCTCACCGGCCTTCCCGGCGATTCCGGCGATTGCTGAGACGGTGAAAGGCTACGAAGTTATCAACTGGTTCGGCATTTTTGCGCCAGCTGGAACACCGAGAGCGCGGACCACCCGCATCAATGCGGTACTGAATGAGGCGCTGCGCGCACCGGAACTGGTCAAGATGCTGCAGGCACAGGGTGCTGAAGCCGTCGGCGGCACTGCTGAAGATTTCGAGCGCGTGGTTCGTGCCGATTATGCGAAGTGGGGGCGCGTGGTGAAGGAGTCGGGTGCGCGTGTGGATTAATGGTTCGCCGGCTATCGTCGGTAGATGTAACCAGGAGGAAAAATGTTTAAAAAACCAATTAAAAACAAATACTTGAATAATGCCGCTGTAGCGATGTTGGTGGCTGGCACGGTGATCGTGTCGCCGAGTGCAGCGCAGGCGCAGGACGCTGCAAGCAATTACCCGTCGCGGTCCATTCGCTACATCGTCGGTTATACGCCGGGCGGCACCTCGGACATGCTGGCGCGTGCCGTCGGACAGAAACTGGCAGCAGCCTGGGGCCAGCAGGTCATCGTCGACAACCGTCCGGGTGCGGGCACCAATATTGGCACCGAGCTCGGCGCGAAGGCGCCGGCCGACGGCTACACCCTGTTCATGCCGACCGTCGCCAACGCCATCAATCCAACGCTGTATCCGAAGCTCGGTTACGACATGCTGAAGGACTTTGCCTACATTACCAATTTCGCCCGGGTGCCGGGAATCGTCGTTGTACATCCGTCGCTGCCGGTAAAAAATGCCAAAGAGCTGATCGCGATTGCCAAGGCCAATCCGAATTCGCTGCGCCACGGTTCGACCGGCATCGGCAGTCCGCATCACCTGGCCGGTGAAATCTTCAAAACCATGGCGGGAGTAAAGATGGTGCACGTGCCGTATAAAGGCGCGACGCCGGCCATCTCCGACATCATCGCCGGCCATATCGAGGTCTATTTCGGTGCGATGGTGTCGACGCTGCCGCATGCGCGTTCCAACCGCTTGCGTGCGCTGGGCGTGACCAGTCTCAAGCGGGTTGACGCCGCGAAAGACATTCCGACGCTGGACGAGCAGGGACTGAAAGGGTACGAAACCGGTTCATGGTTCGGCATGGCGGTGCCGACCGGCACGCCGCAGGCGATCATCACCAAACTGCATGCAGAGTCGACCAAGGCACTGCAGGCTCCGGATCTGCGTGATCGCATGATTGCTGAAGGTGCCGAGTTTGTCGGCGATACGCCGGCGCAATTCACCGCGTACATCCGCAGCGAACTGGATAAATGGGGCAAGGCCGTCAAAGCCTCGGGAGCAAAGGTAGATTGAACGACAGTAGATTGAATGACAGATTGAACGACAGTCAAATGAGTATGACCGAAACACTGCGGGACCCGCGCGAAACCACACCCACTGCAAATCATCCGTTGATGCATGCGGCGGCACAGGCCGACGATGCCGTGCTGCGCACGGCGCTGCTACAGGCACTCGAAGCGGGTGATGATGCCGGCATCCGCACCGCACTGGCCGTGCAGCCGCCAGACCGCGCGCAGCGGGTGGCGCGCGTGCTCGCGGCCGCGCTCGATGCGCAGGGCGAAGGCATCGGCCTGCGTTTTTTCGCGATTCCGCTGGTGATTGTTGCCGGTGCGGGCAAACCCTGCACTGTGCAAGGCGCGCTGCCCGAAGTGCATGTGCTGCGCGGTTTGCTGGAGCAACATGGCGCCGTCGGCGTCACGCGCAACTTCGGCTTGGGCAATGCGCTGGTCAGCGCCGAAGCGCTGGATGCACTCTCGCCCTCGGCGCTGTGGCGCGCCGCGGGCGATCCCGCGCAGCGCGCGCCGCTGGATGCGCTGCAGCCGGAACCGATCAAGGTCGCCGGCAGCCGCGAGCAGGTGCATTTGCGTTTCATCACCGGCGCCGGCATCACGCCGCAACACCTGCCGTCCTTCCTCGAATCAGCGTCCAACATCGGCACCTGGGGCATGGCGATGACCAGGGAACTCGCGCGCCAGCTCGCGCAGAGCGGTCTTGAAATCCTGCCGATACCGCGCCCACCGCAGCCGCTGCTCACTGCGGCGCATGCCGGCCGCCGCGCCCAGCTTGAAGCCGCGCTGAGCCTGTTTCTCGGCAACACGCTGCGCAAATTCCGCATGGCCGTCGGCGATCCCGAAGCCGTGCTGTCGGCACACAAACTCGACAGCGGCGCCGGCGAACTGCGGCTGAGCTTCAGCACGCCGTTTGACGATTCACTGTTCGAAGGATTTGCCTGGCCGCTGCAACCGCAGGATGATGCGGCTGAAGTCTCGCAACTGTTTCAGACCGTTCTGGCCGAATGCCGAGTGCCTGCAGTGACGGTGCTGCAGCAGGTGCTGCCGGAGCGCTTGCCCGGCGGGTCGGTGTTTGTGGCGGGAAGGGTGCTGGAAGGGTTGGGGCGGAAGCCTGCGCAGCATTGAGTTTCTTTGGCCCAAGGTTGCGTCCTTTTGGCTAATCCATCCTCAGACCGCCAAAAAAGCCGGTGTTCTCAGTCGTCATTACCTAAACTGCTACAGTGCGCGCCATGAAACCCTATGCCGCACTGAATCCCGAACTCATACTCGACGCCATCGAATCCTGCTGCGGCCTGCGCTGCGATGGCCGGCTGCAGGCGCTGAACAGTTATGAAAACCGCGTCTACCAGGTGTGGCAGGAGGATGGCGTGTCGGTGGTC
>JALHRQ010000015.1 GCA_022841375.1 Burkholderiales bacterium | reverse complement strand
TTTAAAGTGGTACGTGAGCTGGGTTCAAAACGTCGTGAGACAGTTTGGTCCCTATCTGCAGTGGGCGTTGGAAGTTTGAGGGGGGCTGCTCCTAGTACGAGAGGACCGGAGTGGACGCACCTCTGGTGTACCGGTTGTCACGCCAGTGGCATCGCCGGGTAGCTAAGTGCGGAAAAGATAAACGCTGAAAGCATCTAAGCGTGAAACTTGCCTCAAGATGAGACTTCCCGGGAACTTGATTCCCCTAAAGGGTCGCGGAAGACCACCGCGTTGATAGGTCGGGTGTGTAAGAGCAGCAATGCTTTGAGCTAACCGATACTAATTGCCCGTGAGGCTTGATCCTATAATTTTGAGCGTGTGCTGGTCCTTGGTCGGATCAGTTGGCTCAGGTAGGCTCATGTTAATGTTCAATCAAACCAAGTGTTTGATTTAAATACTAAACTTTACTTCTTCCAGATCCGGCTCGCATGCAGCACACATTGGTGTGCTGCATGTACAGCCAAACAGCTATGCCTGACGACAATAGCGAGTTGGTCCCACCCCTTCCCATTCCGAACAGGGCCGTGAAACGACTCAGCGCCGATGATAGTACGGACTACCCGTGTGAAAGTAGGACATTGTCAGGCACCCATACCGGAAAAGCCCGGCCTCGATGAGGTCGGGCTTTTTCTTTTGTGCTAACGGTATGTGATGAGCTTGACGTAGCAACGGCGGGATGCCGAAGCGTCAACCGCATAGTCGGACTCTACACGGCTGCGTAGCTACTCACGGGGGCAGGTCAATCCTGTAAATGCATCATCAACGCTGTGTAGCAGCATAAAAAAGCCCGGCCATGTCGGCCGGGCTCAGTATTGCAGGAGTGCGGCCCGGAAGACCGGGCGCTGTGCTTATTCGACCTTGGCCTTGGCGCGAAGGTCCAAAATAACCTTCTGCACGTTTTCGCCCTGAACGACCTGCTGCAGTTGCGGCTTGATCGCCTCATAGCTCAGCGGGCGAACATCATCAAGCCTGATCACGTGCCAACCGAAGTTGGTCTGCACCGGCGATTCCGTCGTGTCGCCTTTTTTCAACCGGGCAAGCGCTTCGGCGAAGGGGCGGACGTAACGGGCAGGCGGGGACCAGTTCAAATCGCCACCCTGCGCTTTGGTGCCCTCGTCGATTGATTTCTCCGCGGCGAGTTTGGCAAAGTCGGCGCCGGCTTTGAGGCGGGCGGTGATGTCTTTGGCTTCGGCTTCGGTAGCGACAAGAATGTGGCGCGCCCTGAATTCGTTGGCGGCGGGACTGTCCTTGAAGCGTTCAAAAGCCTTTTTCAGTGCGTCCTCGTTGGGCGTATGACGTTTCGCAGTTTCGTTGAGGAAGACCCTAACCAAAATGTTCTGGCGGGCGATATCCATCTGTGCGCTGACTTCCGGGTTCTTGTTTAGTCCCATCTTGATCGCTTCCTGAGCCATGATTTCGCGGTCGATCAATTCCTGTTTGATCGCGGCGCGCAGTTCGGGGGAGTCCGGCCGGCCCTGCTGCGCAGCGACTTCTTTAGCCATGACATCGGAACGGGACTGTGGAATCACCGTCCCATTGACCTTGGCGACCTGGGCCAGCGCCGCCGGCGCTGCAAACGACGCAGCAATGGCAAGCAGCAGGGTAAGTGAGGTTTTTTTGAACATGGCAACGGCTCCTGTGTGGGTGTTCACGGTCAGATTTCGTCCGGGGCATACGCCTTGATGGCGAGCGCATGGATTTCCTTGTGCATCATCCCGCCGAGGGCGTCGTACACCATACGGTGACGGGATTGCAGCGGTTTATTGGCGAAGGCCGGCGATACGATGATCAGCTGATAGTGACCGCCGCCGCCCTGTGCTCCTTCGTGGCCGATGTGCTGGCCGGATTCGTCGAGCAATTCCATCGATTCAGGCGTCAGTAGCGCCAGTTTGTCGCGAATGCTGTCAGCAATGCTCATAAAACAACGATGCGGTGCAGATCCGTCATTCTCCGCTCTTTTCCTTCATATGCGGGGCGAGCACAAACGCCTGGCCCAGCACAAACAGAATCATCAACCCGATGCCGCCAAACAGCTTGAAACTGACCCAGGTATCGGTCGGGTAATTGAAAGCGACGTACAGATTGAGGATGCCCATAAAGACAAAAAATCCGACCCAGCCGAACAGCAGCTTGTTCCACACATGATCCGGGGCGCTGACCTGCTGATCCATCATGGAACGGATAAAGTTTTTGTTGAAAAAAAGCTGTGATACGAGAAGCACAGCCGCGAACAGCCAGTACAGCACCGTCGGCTTCCATTTGATGAAAGTTTCGTCCTTCAGCAGCAGAGTGGCACCGCCAAAGACGACGATCAGCACCAGGCTGATCCACTGCATGTTCTCGACTTTGCGGTGTTTGATCCATACCCAGGCTATCTGCAGAACCGTGGCAACAATCGCCACAGTAGTGGCGATATAGATGCCGTAGAGCTTGAATGCTGCAAAAAACAGGATGACCGGGAAAATATCAAACAGGAATTTCATAGCCGACCATTATCCATGCTTAGCGTCAGACAGTCCATTTTGCGAGACGTTCGCGCATCATCGCGCCGACATGTGGGCCATAGACCGGTTTGGCTGATTCCCGGACGCCTTCCGTGTAAAAAGCCCTGCAATGCTGCGGTATATGGGTTTCCAGCAGATCGTAGGCCGCATTCATCAAAACGGGTTGCTGTGTGCGCGTAGCGATAATTGCGCAGTTGAAATGCAGCGTCAGCCAGGGCTGTACTGCAGCCAGATCAGTGCTTTCGGCGATGCTGGGTGCCGTTTGGGCAATGATGCTGCAGGCGCGGTCGAACAAAGCCTCAAGGGAGTCGTTGTCCAGAGACAGATTAGCCTGACGGGCGAGGGCATTGACGGCAGCCTCCAGGACAGTGATTTCGCCGCCATGGCGGGCAATCCACAGCGCCATCTGTAGAGCGAGATCCTCGAGGGCCGTGCGAATTTCATCAAGTTGCAGCTGCCAGGCCCACAGTGACAAATCGGAGAGGCACTCGAGTGCGTAGGTACCCAGTTCATCCACTTCTTCCAGCGGAAGCACCTGCTCTTCAGCATCGATCTGCTGACAGTTTTCCAGACATTCACGCAGCGCTTCCGCCAGCAGTGGTGGCGTGACCTCCTGATCAGGAAACGGACCCGCCTGTTCGAATGCAGCGATCAGTGCGACGGCCGCCTGATCAAAGGCGCGGCGTGCGGCGCGATTCACTTCTTTTCGAACTTGAGTGCCGCGGAATTGATGCAGTAGCGCAGACCGGTCGGCTTCGGGCCGTCTTCAAACACGTGGCCGAGATGGGCGTCGCAGCGCTTGCACAACACCTCGGTGCGGGTCATGAACAATCCATTGTCTTCCTCGGTCGCCACATTTTCAGAAACCGCCGGCTGCCAGAAGCTCGGCCAACCGCTGCCGGACTCGAATTTGTCAGCAGCGTTGAACAACTCGGCGCCACAGCACACGCAGCGGTAGACGCCGTTCTCGTGGTTGTCCCAGTATTCGCCGGTGAATGCAGGCTCGGTGCCTTTGCGACGGGCCACCTCAAACTGCCGGGGCGTCAGCATCGCCTTCCATTCGGCATCGGTTTTTTTGATTTTTTCACTCATAATGGCTCCCTGGGCTGCATTTTCCTGTATTTGGTTCCCGAAGTTGATTCCGCATCAATTCCCGAAAATACCGTTTTTTCAGGCCAGTCCTAACTGTTACGGAGAGTGATCCATGACTACCGCTTACTGGATGATCCTTGTCGCCGGCCTGATGCCCTATTGGCCTACGGTGGCCTCCAAGTTGCGACGCACTTACGACAATGCGGCGCCGCGCGCCGGCGTCGATCAGTTGCCACCGCGCCAGCAGCGCGCCTACTGGGCGCAACTCAATGCGTTCGAGGCGTTTCCGCTGTTTGCGGCGGCAGTGATCATCGCACATCTGGCTGGAGGCCGGCAGGCCACGATCGACCTCCTTGCGGTTGCGTTTGTCGGTTTCAGGATCCTATACACGCTGGCCTATCTTTATGATCGGCCGCTGCTGCGTTCGCTGGTCTGGGCCGCCGGGATGTTTTCGGTGATCGGCTTGTTTATCGCGGCAGCCTAAAGGACCTTGCCGGGATTCATCAGGCCACGAGGATCCAGTGCGCGCTTGACGGTGCGCATCAGATCGAGTTCGACCGGGTTCTTGTAACGCGCGAGTTCCGCGACCTTCGACAGACCGATGCCGTGCTCCGCGCTGAAACTGCCGCCGTATTGCTGGACGATGTCGTACACCGTTTCGGTGACGTCATGCGCATCGCGCGCCGCGGCATCCGAACGCAGTCGTTCCGGCAGGTAAGCGTTGTAATGCAGGTTGCCGTCGCCAAGGTGGCCGAAGCAGATCAGTTTCACACCGGGGAAACGCGCTTCCAGCGCCGACTGCGCCTCACGGATGAATTCAGGAATGCGGCCGACGGCGACCGCAATATCGTGCCGGTACACCATCACCGGTTCCTGCCGCGCGCCTTCCGGGATCGATTCGCGCATATGCCACAACGCCTGGGCCTGAGTGCGGTTTTCGGCGATGACGACGTCATCCACCAGCGACTGTTGCAACGCTTCTTCAAGCGCCGTTTCCAGATCGGTGCGCAGTGCCTGCTCGTTGCCGGCATCGGCGAGTTCGGTCAGCACGTACCACGGATGTGGTTCGGCGATCGGGTCACGCGTGCCGGGCACGTGTTTCCACACCAACTCCAGGCTGTGCCGCGAAATCAGCTCGAATGCGGTGATGCGGTCGTTGCAATGCCGCCGCATCAGCGCCAGCAACTGCAAGGCAGCCTCCGGGTGCGGCACGGCCATCCACGCCGTGGCATTGGCGGCAGGGCGGGGAAACAGTTTTAACGTTGCCGCGGTAATGATGCCCAGCGTGCCTTCGGCGCCGATGAACAGGTGTTTCAGGTCGTAGCCGGTATTGTCCTTGCGCAGGCCTCTGAGGCCGTTCCAGATGCGGCCGTCGGGCAGTACGACTTCGACGCCCAGTACCAGATCGCGGGTATTGCCGTAACGCAGCACATTGACGCCACCGGCGTTGGTCGACAGGTTGCCGCCGATCTGACAGCTGCCTTCTGCACCAAGGCTCAGCGGAAACAGCCGGTGCGCATCCGATGCCGCCTGCTGGATGGCGGCGAGCACGCAACCGGCTTCAGCAGTCAATGTGTTGTTCAGCGGATCGACGTCGAGCACCTTGTTCATCCGCGCCAGCGTCAGCACGATTTCATTGCCACCGGTGTTCGGCACCGAAGCGCCGCACATGCCGGTGTTGCCGCCTTGCGGCACCACGGGCGTGCCGGACTCGGCGCAGATTTTCATCACGGCCGCGACTTCTGCGGTATTGGCAGGGCGGACGACGGCTGCTGCAGTGCCGCGGTAAACGCCGCGCCAGTCGACGACGTAAGGTTCGAGATCGGCGGCGGCTGTTAGTACGGCCTGCGGGCCGATGGCATTGCGGATACGGTCGACGACGGAAGCGGGGCTGCGATCATTCATCTGGGGTCTGATGCTCATGATGGATTAAATACAAATGCTGGCGCGAAGCGCACCGGCGAATGTCGAATTGTAAACGCGCGACTGCTTATTGTTCTGCGCTTATGCCTGCTGCCTTGGCAGTGCTGCGATTCTGCTCGACTTCCTGTTTCAGCATGGCGGCAAGCTCGCGCGGACCGTCGCTGGCAGGCGTGGCGCCCTGGGCATCGAGGCGTTTGCGGTAGCCGTCGGATTTTGCGACATCTCTCGTCACATTTTCCAGGCGGGTCAGTGCTGCAGGTGGCGTGCGCGCTGGCGCCATCAACGCGTAGAACTGCGACACCTCGAGGCCGGGAAGCCCGGCTTCAGCAGCCGTGGGGGTATTCGGCATGTGCGGCGAACGTTCGCGTGAGGCCACGGCCAGCGCGCGCAGACGGTTGGCCATGACATGGCCTTTGGCCGAAATCATGTTCACCACCATGGACTGCACTTCGTTGCCGAGCATGCCGGTGACTGCAAGGCCACCGGCCTTGTAGGGCACATGGAGCATGTCGACGCCGGCGAGTTGCGTGAAGCGTGCGGCGGCAAGATGTGAACTTCCCGCGGTGCCGCCGGAGCCGTAACGGTACTTGCCCGGGCTGGCTTTCAGCAGGGCAATCCATTCCTTCAGGTTGCCCGCGGCCACTGAGGGATGAATGACCACCACGTTTTCCAGCGTGGCGACACGCATCACCGGCGCGAAATCGCGGAACAGGTCGTAGGGCGTTTTGCGGCCGACCGCGGGCAGGATGGTGTGGTTGTCGCCGAGCATGCCCAGCGTGTAACCGTCGGGCGTGGCCTTGGCGACCAGATCGGCGCCGATAATGCCGCTGGCTCCGGGGCGGTTTTCGACGATCAGCGGCTGTCCCATGCGATCGGTCAGCCCCTCGCCGAGCATCCGGGTCACCGTGTCATAGGAGGCGCCGGCGGGATAGGGCACAACAACGCGGATCGGACGTTCCGGGTATCCCGCAGCCGAGGCATTCGCGCTGCAGAGCAGGCAAGCGATAGCAATTAAATATCCTTTTAAAACAACCATTTATTCTCCTCCGGCGCTCGTCGGCGCGTATCCTGATTGTTGGCGAGGCGCGGCCAGCCGTCAATCGGAAATTGTGATGATCCCGGAAGGTGCCGATGTTCGCTGGCGAGGCGGACCGATGATGCGCGAACGTGACGTTGAAGCGTCCGGTTGATGGTTCCATTGGCCCAGCGTGCAACAGCGGGGCCCTCGGGTGTCAGCACCTACGCATTTCATGCGCGCCTGTAACGGTGCTTGTTGAAACGATATTAATTTCAGAGTGTGAATGGCGTGTCCACGATCCGGCCAAGTGAGTGCATGGCGGTAACACGGCACCGGCGATCTCGGTTAAGATTTCGCGCTGCCAAACACGCACGATGCACCACGTTCCGCGAGCACACATGACGGAACTGGTAGCAGCAGTCGCGTCCATCAAGCCGATTTCGGAGGAGTAACACAATAATGGCTGATCGCATCATTTTGGCCTGCACGCTGGTGCTGGCTGGTGTTTATTTCTGGGCAACCGCCCAGATCCCCAGTCTGGAACTGGGCGATCCACTGGGCCCCAAAGCCTTCCCGCGCATGCTCGGTGTCGGCCTGCTGCTCGGTGCCGCCATGCTGCTGGCCGAAATCATCCGTAACACCGCAAAGGCGAAGCTTACGGCCGAGCAGGGCGGTGAATCCACCGAGCCCAAATGGGACCGGCATCACTGGCTGGTGGTGGCGATTGCGGTGTGGACCGCGATCTACATTGTTATTTTCGAGCCACTGGGCTTCATTCTTTCGACGGCGATCTACCTGATGGCGTTGACCGCGTATTTCAACCGTAACCGCTGGCTGATGAACGTGCTGACCAGCGTGCTGTTCGCGGTCATCAGCTATTTCATGTTTACCAAGTTGCTGGGCGTGAACCTGCCGCCCGGCATCCTGCCGTTCTGAGGCCGTCATGGAAACCTTCACCCACATCCTCAACGGCTTTGTTGTCTGCATGCAGCCGATCAACCTCTGGTACACCTTTCTCGGCGTACTGATGGGCACCATCATCGGCGTGCTGCCGGGCATCGGTCCTTCGGCCGGCATTGCGCTGCTGATCCCGATTACCTACGGCATGAACCCGACCTCGGCGCTGATCATGCTGTGCGGCATTTATTACGGCGCCAAATACGGCGGTTCCACCACGGCCATCCTGATCCGTACCCCGGGGGAGGCGGCGTCGGTGATGACCTCGATTGACGGTTATGAAATGGCGCGCAAGGGGCGCGCCGGGGCGGCGTTGGCCGTGTCGGCGATTGGCTCGTTCATTGCGGGCACCATCGGTGTCATCGGCCTCACGCTGTTTGCCGTGCCGCTGGCGTCGATGGCACTGAAATTCGGCCCCGCCGAATATTTCACGCTGATGCTGTTTGCGATGACCGCGGTATCCACGCTGACCGGCGAATCCCCGGCTAAAGGCGTCATTGCGACGATCTTCGGCCTGATCATCGCCACCATCGGCATCGATCTTCAGAGTGGTCAAGCGCGTTACACGATGGGCATTCCCGAATTCCAGGATGGCGTCGGTTTCGTGGTGGTCGTGGTTGGATTGTTTGCGATGGCCGAAGTGTTCCGCGGCCTCGAAGACATCTATCGCGGCACATCCGCCGAAGCGATGAAAATCACCGGCAAACTCTGGCTCACCAAAGAAGAATGGAAACGCTCGATCGGTCCGATCTGGCGTGGCGGCATCATCGGCTTTGTCATCGGCGTATTGCCGGGCGCCGGCGGCACGATAGCATCAATCATGTCGTATACCACCGAAAAACGGCTGTCGAAGCATCCGGAGGAATTCGGTCACGGCGCCATCGAAGGCGTGGCCGGTCCGGAATCAGCGAATAACTCCGATACCGCCGGCGCGCTGGTGCCGCTGTTGACCCTGGGTGTTCCCGGCGGCGGGGCGACTGCGGTGATGCTCGGCGCCTTCATCATGTACGGTGTGCAGCCGGGCCCGCTGCTGTTCCAGAACCGTCCCGACCTGGTGTGGGGGCTGATCAACAGCATGTATGTCGGCAACATCATGCTGGTGATCCTCAACCTGCCGCTGATCGGCCTGTTTGTGCGGCTGCTCTACATCCCCGTCGGCATTCTCTATCCGCTGATCGTTGCGATCTCGGTCATCGGTGCCTATGCCATCAACGGCAGCACGGTGGATCTGTGGCTGATCCTCGGCTTCGGCGTGGTCGGTTATATCTTCGGCAAACTCGACATTCCGGTGGCCCCGCTGGTGCTGTCTCTGGTGCTGGGCGGAATCATGGAACAGTCGTTCCGGCAGGCGATGACCATTTCCGGCGGCGATCTGAAGATTTTCTACAACAGCGGCATTACCGTGTCGCTGCTGGTGATGTCGGTCATTTCCATTGCCTTGCCGTTTGTGATGCCGATGTTGCGCAAATTGGGCAGCAAAGGTGACGAAAGCTAAGCGCCTATAAGCATTTAACCCTCAAGTTTTGATTTTTGTTTATCTGGAGAGCGTGTTTTGAATAAAGTAACCGTGGTGCCCGGCGACGGTATCGGCCCGGAAGTCGTCGGCGCCACCTGCGCCATCATCAAGGCGTCGGGTGCAAAAGTGGAATTCGAAGAGGTGCTGGTCGGGCTGCGCGCGGAGAAGGAATCCGGTACGCCGCTGCCGGTCAGCGTGCTCGAGTCGATCGAGCGCAACAAGCTGGCGCTGAAAGGCCCTACGCAGACGCCTTTTGGCGGCAACTACCGCATCAATATCGAACGCATGAAGGACGGCAAGGAAGTGCGCGCCGATTATCCGAGCATCGCCATCGCGCTGCGCAAGGAACTGAAACTGTTCGTCAATGTGCGCCCGATCAAGAACTATCCAGGCGTGGCTTCGCGTTACCAGAACGTCGATCTGGTGATCTTCCGCGAAAACAGCGAAGACCTCTATGTCGGTAACGAACGCATGGTCGACGCGGACACCGCCGAAGCCATCAAACGCATCACCCGCGGCGCCACCGAGCGCACCGCGCGTTACGGCTTCGAATACCTGAAAAAAACCGGCCGCCGCAAGATGACCATCGGCCACAAGGCCAATGTCATGAAAATGACCGACGGCCTGTTCCTCAGGGCGGGGCAGGACGTGGCCAAGGATTTTCCGGACATCCTCTGTGACGCGCGCGTCATCGACGCCTTGTGCATGGAACTGGTGATCAAGCCGGAATCGTTTGACGGCCTGTTGCTGGCCAATCTGTTCGGCGACATCGTCTCCGATCTCGCTGCCGGTCTGGTCGGCGGTCTCGGGGTGGCCCCGGGTGCCAACATCGGTCCCGACTGCGCGATGTTCGAAGCCGTGCACGGCACTGCACCCGATATCGCCGGCAAGGACATCGCCAATCCGATGGCGATGATTCTCTCCGGCGTGCTGATGCTGCGCCACATCGGCGAGAACGATGCCGCCAACCGCATTGATGCCGCGATGACCGCGGTGCTGGCCGAGAAGAAGCAGGTGACGCGTGATCTCGGCGGCATGTCCGGCACCAAGGGTTTTGCCGAGGCGATCATCGGGAAGCTGTAAAAGCAAAAATCTTTAGCCACAGAGTTCACAGAGGACACAGAGAAAAAAATTAATTAAAACAATTGCTTATAGTTAATTTAAGCCTGGTTTTGGTTCTTCTCTGTGAACTCTGTGGCTGCATTTGAATTTTGAACTGGTTTCTGGAGACTTACGTTGGGTAAACGCATTGTAGTAGTCGGCGCCGGCGCCATTGGCGGCATCGCAGGCGGTCACATGACCCGCGCCGGGCATGACGTCACGCTGATCGACCCGTGGCCTGAACATGTCGAAACCATGCGCGAGCATGGCCTGCATTTGTCGGGTATGACGCCGGAAGAAACTCACGTGGTAAAGGTCAAGGCCTTGCACCTCACCGAAGTGCAGCGTTTCTGCAAGGAACGCGCAGTCGATATCGCGTTTATCTGTGTGAAGTCTTACGACACCGAATGGGCGACGCATCTGATCAAGCCCTACCTCGCGCCCGACGGGTTCTGCGTATCGCTGCAGAACTGCATCAATGAAGAACGCATTGCCGCCATCGTCGGCTGGGGCAAGACGCTGGGCTGCATTGCCAGTCTGGTTGCGGCCGAACTGTATGCGCCGGGTCGCATCAAACGCACCGTGCCGCTGGGCGGCGACAAACATACGGTGTTCCGTGTCGGCGAGCCGCACGGTCGCATCACGCCGCGCGCGCAGGAAATTGCCGACCTGCTGCGTTCAGCCGACAGTTCCAAAGTCACCACCAATCTGTGGGGCGAGCGCTGGTCCAAGCTGACGGTGAATGCGATGCGTAACGGCCTGTGCGCGGCGACCGGTCTTTCGGGCAACCAGCGCGATGCCGCCGACGGTCCGCGTTCGGTATCGATCCGCCTCGGCGCGCAATCGGTGCGTGTCGGCCAGGCGCTGGGTTATTCGCTGGAGCGCATGCTCGGCATGGATCCCGAAATGCTCGCGCTGGCGGGCGAGGGCAACAAGGATGCGCTGGCCGGCATCGAGGAAGTCCTCGTTGAAGGTGCAAAAAAACGTTCCGACGAACAGCGGCCGTCGATGGCGCAGGACATGTTCAAGGGCCGGCGCACCGAAACCGATTTCATCAATGGCTATGTTGCCGAACGCGGCGCTTTCATCGGCGTGCCCGCGCCGTTGCACGTCAAAATGAACGACCTCGTGCTGCGCGTCGAGCGCGGTGAGGTCAAGCCCGGCGCCGATCTGATCGCCGGCTGGTAAGCCGTCCGCGTGAATGTTGGCAACGCAGCGAGGAATTAATAAATGATCCGGACTGTATTGCTGACCGCCTTGTGTTGCGGCCTGTTCGTGATGGCCCCGGCGCAGGCCTGGCAACCCGAAAAACCCATCGAAATTGTCGTCCCCACCACGCCCGGCGGCGGCATTGATCGCACCGCGCGGCTGCTGCAGAAAATCATCCAGGAAAACGCGCTGGCCAGTGTGCCGGTCACTGTGACCAACAAGCCGGGTGGCGGCGGCGCGGTGTCGCTGGTCTACCTGAACCAGCAGGCCGGCGACGGGCATGTCGTCGCGATCAATTCGCCGAACCTGATTGCCAATGACCTCAACGGCCGCGGTTCGGTCAAATACCGCGACGTGACGCCGATCGCCAATCTGTTCAGCGAATACACACTGATTGCGGTGCGCGCCGACTCGCCGATCAAAACCGGAAGCGATTTCATCAACCAGCTGCGCAAGGACCCGCAATCGCTGGCGGTATCAACGCCCACCACGCTGGGCAGCGTCAATCACCTGGCATTTGCCTTGCTGGGCAAGGCCGCCGGCGTCGATCCGCGCAAACTCAAGGCAGTTGTGATGGGCTCCGGCGGTGATGCGGTGACCGCATTGCTCGGTGGTCATATCGATGCCCATACCGGTTCGATGTCCTCCGTGGTGCGTCTGGTGCAGGACGGCAGGGTCAGGGTCGTCGGCATATTCGCGCCGAAACGCATGAGCGGCCCCTATGCCGGCACGCCCACCTGGACCGAGCAGGGTTACAAGGCGTTGATGGATACCTGGCGCGGCGTCATCGGTCCCAAGGGCATGACCGCGGCGCAGATTGCCTGGTGGGATGGCGTGTTGGCGAAAGTGGTGACAACGCCGACCTGGAAAGAAGCACTGGAGCAGAACACCTGGGCCGCGAACTATCTGAACAGCGCGCAGACGCGCAAGCAGTTCGAAGAGGAATACGCTGATTACCGCACCATTCTCGGCGATCTCGGCATGCTGAAGTAACGTTGAAAAGTAACGCCTAAAAGTAACGCTGAAAACGCAATGCAAGGAAATCCGCGATGACCGCGCGCACGATGTTCGACAAGATCTGGGACAGCCATGTCGTGGCGGAAGAAGAAGGCGAAATTCTGCTCTACGTGGATCGCGCGCTGATTCATGAAGGGTCTTCACATGCCTTTGCCGCGCTGAAGCGGCGCAACCAGTCGGTGGCGCGTCCGCACCAGGTCTTTGCCTTCACCGATCACTATGTGCCGACCACCGGTCGCGAGAAAGGCATCGCCGGCATCGCCGTCGACGAAATCCGCAACATGGTGATCGCGCAGCACGACAATACAAAATTGCACGGCATCAGGCTGTTCGGCTTCGATGATCCGGGTCAGGGCATTCTGCACATCGTGCCGCCGGAGCAGGGCATCACCCAGCCGGGGCTGCTGATCGCGGGTGCGGATTCACATACCTCCACCCACGGCGCATTCGGCGCGATTGCCTTCGGCATGGGCGCTTCCGATATGACGCATGTGATGGCGACGCAGGCGACCTGGCAGCGCAAACCGAAAAAGCTGCGCATCACGGTCGACGGCAAACTCGGCTTCGGCATCGCGCCCAAGGACATCATTCTTGCGGTGATCGCCAAAATCGGCGCTGCCGGCAGCGTCGGCCATGCCATTGAATATGCCGGCTCCACCTTTGCCGCGATGAGCATGGAAGGCCGCATGACCGTCTGCAATATGTCGATCGAGGCCGGCGCGCGCTGCGGCATGATCGCGCCTGACGATACGACTTACGCGTACATGGACGGTCGTCCCTACGCGCCGAAAAAAGGCGCGGAGTGGAATGCAGCGATGACGCGCTGGCTGGCGTTACCGACCGAGGCCGGCGCGGTGTTTGATCGTGAAGTCGTGCTTGATGCTGCGCAGATCGAGCCGATGGTGACCTGGGGAGTGAATCCCGAAATGGCCGGTCCGGTGGGCGGCGCCGTGCCCGATCCGCGCAACGCACCGGATGACCGCAAGCGCAGCGACTGGACCATGGCGCTGGATTACATGGGCCTGCAGGCCGGCATGGCGCTGACCGATATCAAAATCGACCGCGTGTTCATCGGCTCCTGCACCAACAGCCGCATCGAAGACATCCGCGCTGCTGCTGAGGTCGCCAAACGCGGCCGTGCCGTGGTGCCGGCTTGGGTGGTGCCGGGTTCCAAGCTGGTCAAGGCGCAGGCGGAGAAGGAAGGGCTCGACAAAATCCTGATTGCCGCCGGATTTGAATGGCGTGATCCCGGTTGTTCGCTGTGCACTGCGATCAACGGCGATCAGTTGAAACCCGGCGAACGCTGTGCATCGACCTCCAACCGTAATTTCCGCAATCGCCAGGGCCCGGGCGGCCGCACGCATCTGGTCAGCCCGGCGATGGCGGCTGCTGCGGCGCTGAAGGGACATTTCACCGACGTGCGTGAGCTGATGAAATAGAAGTGATCGGCACCAGCGCTAATTAATAAATACCCCCTCTCCCTGGCCCTCTCCCCCAAAATTGGGGGAGAGGGGAGTAGTGTGGCGAAGCTCAATGAAGAATCGCTTGATATTCGCATTAAAAGGAATTGTGTTTCATGAACAGCACTACCCCGCAATCAATCATCGAGAAACTCTGGAACTCGCACCACATCCTCACCGACGAAGGCGAGTCGCTGATGTATGTCGACGTCGCGCTGGCGCAGGAAAACACCCTGCACGCCTTCACCGAACTGGAAAAGACCGGGCGCAAGGTGCTCAAGCCCGGGCAGATCTACGCCTTTACCGATCACTATGTGCCGACCACCGGCCGTGCCAAGGGCACTGACGGCATTCCGGATATCGGCATCCGCAACATGGTGATCGACATGCAGGACATGGCGAAAAAATACGGCGTCACGCTGTTCGGCATGGCGCACGAGCAGCAGGGCATCATGCATATCGTGCCGCCGGAGCAGGGCATCATCCAGCCGGGGCTGTTTGTGATCGGCAATGATTCGCACACCTCCACCCATGGTGCCTTCGGCTGCCTGGCTTATGGCGTCGGCGCATCCGAGTTCGCGCATGTGATGGCGACGCAGGCGCTGTGGCAGCGCAAACCCAAGGCGATGCGCGTCACCATCGACGGTGAACTGGGATTCGGCGTCACCGCAAAAGACGTGATCCTCGCACTGATCGCGCAGATCGGCGTCGATGGCGCGACCGGCCATGCGATTGAATATGCCGGCTCGACCATCCGCAATCTGAGCATGGAAGGGCGCATGACCATCTGCAATATGTCGATCGAGGCCGGCGCCCGCGTTGGACTGATTGCACCCGACGACAAGACTTTCGCTTACGTCGAAGGCCGGCCCTATGCGCCCAAAGGCCAAGCGTGGGAGCAGGCGCTGGATAGCTGGCGCGCGCTGGCTACCGATGACGGTGCGAAATTCGACAAGGAAGTGAAACTCGATGCGTCACAGATCGCGCCGACCGCAACCTGGGGCATCACGCCCGAGCACGCACTGCCGATCACCGGCGTGGTGCCGGACCCGGCAAGCATCAAGGATGCGAAAAAACGGTCTGAATACGAAACCGCGATTGAATACATGGGCCTGCGTCCTGGCATGGGTCTGCAGGACATCAAACTCGACCGCGTGTTCATCGGCTCCTGCACCAACGGCCGCATTGAAGATCTGCGCGCCGCGGCCGCAGTGGCGAAACACGGCAAAGCGAAAGTGATGACCTGGGTGGTGCCGGGTTCGATGGCGGTCAAACGCCAGGCCGAAGCCGAAGGCCTTGATCAGATATTCACCAAGGCCGGTTTTGAATGGCGCGACCCGGGCTGCTCGCTGTGCACCGCGATCAACGGCGACAACCTGCAACCGGGGGAGCGCTGTGCCTCGACCTCGAACCGCAATTTCCGCAACCGCCAAGGTCCGGGCGGGCGCACCCATCTGCTCAGTCCGGCGATGGCGGCGGCTGCGGCGATCAAGGGTCATCTCACCGACGTTAGAGAAATAATTAAATAAAAGCAAATACTTAAGATGAAACCCAAAAGCTGCCACAGAGTGCACAGAGATCACAGAGAACAGCAAAAACAACGGTGTTTCGGGGTTGGTTTTCCTCTGTGTCCTCTGTGACCTCTGTGGCTAAAGATTTTGACGTTCAGTGGAGTATCCAATGCAGCCATTCACCACACTCACCGCCATCGCCGTGCCCATGCACGAGGCGAACATCGACACCAACCAGCTGTGCCCGACGCGCTTCAACAAGGTGCCGCGCGGACCCAAGTACCGCGAGATCCTGTTCTACGACTCGCGCTTCAAGCCCGACGGCACGCCGACCGAGTTCATGCTCAACGCCGCACCCTACGACCAGTCGGGCATCATCGTTGCCGACCGCAACTTCGGCTGCGGTTCGTCGCGCGAAACCGCGGTGTATGCACTGTATGAATTCGGCATCCGCTGCGTGATCGCGCCGAGTTTCGGCGACATCTTCGCCGCCAACTGCGCCAAAAACGGTTTGCTCGCGCTGACGCTGCCGGAAGAGGAATGCGCCGCGATCCGCCGTCAGTTGCAGGATCAACCCGGCGCCAAAGTCAGCGTTGATCTCGCCGCGCAGACGGTGACCGACGTGCAGGGCAAGGCGCACCAGTTCGAGATCCATGAGGTGCGCAAGCGCTGCCTGCTCGAAGGGCTGGACGATATTGCCCGCACGCAGCAATATTCGGGAAAAATCGCGGGATTCGAAGCCGGTTACTACAAGGATAGGCCCTGGCTGTCGGCGAGGGCGTAAACGCTAAAGACAGGCGACCCGTAAAGAACCGTCATGCCGGCGAAAGCCGGCATCCAGAAAGGCGGCAGCGGGGTGGAATAGTGATTACTGGATTCCGGCTTTCCCCCAAGGGGACTTCCTTTGGGGCGCGCCGGAATGACGGGCTAAAAGAGGAGGCGTAATGAGTGCATCGCACAAAGTTGCAGTCGTATTGACCGGAGTTTCACTGTTCTCAGCCAGCCTGCCAGCAATGGCTCAAGCATGGCAACCCGACAAAAATGTCGAGATCGTCATCAACACCGCACCCGGCAGCGGTCAGGATTCGACCGGCCGGCTGGTGCAGAGCATCCTGCAGGAGCGCAAGCTCGCCGGCACCGCCTCGATCACCATCAACAACAAGCCGGGCGGCGGCGGTGCGATTGCCTACACCTATCTGCAGTCGCATCCGGGCAACGGCCACTTCGTGTCCATCGCCTCGAAAAGCCTGCTCACCAACCACATCTCCGGCCGCGCGCCGCTGACCTACAGTAACCTGACGCCGCTGGCGATCCTGTTTGATGAATACATCACCGTTGCGGTGAAAGCGGATTCACCGATCAAGAACGGCCGCGAAATCATCGACCGCCTGAAAAAGGATCCAGGCGCGCTGAGCTTCGGCGTCGCCACCAGCCTCGGCAACCCCAACCATCAGGGCATTGCGATGGCGCTGAAGGACGCCGGCATCGACCTGCGCAAGACCAAGACGCCGGTGTTCCAGTCCGGCGGCAACGCCATCACCGCGCTGTTGGGCGGCCATGTCGATGCGGTGCCCGGTTCGGTGGGCCTGATGCGCAAATACGTCGAAGCCGGCACGGTGCGCATCGTCGCCATCGCCTCACCGCAACGGCTGACGGGTGTGTTTGCCACGGCACCGACCTGGAAGGAGCAGGGCGCCAACGCCATCGTCTCCAACTGGCGCGGCTTTGTGGGCGCCCCGAACCTGACGCCGGCGCAGATCGCCTACTGGGACAACGCGCTGAAGCAGCTCACGCAGACCGAAGCGTGGAAAAAGGAACTGGCGGACAACAACTGGGATAACGAATACCGTAATGCTGCAGAGACGAAGAAGTATATGGATGCGGATTATGCGGAGCTGAAGGCGTTTTTGACAGAGTTGGAGTTGGTCAAGGCGCCGGCGAAGTAGGTGTAAGTATTTGAGTTGTTTGCATAGGCCTTTATGAAAAAAATTACACCACCCCTACTTATTTTGCTGGCTCTGTTTTTTTCTTTGCCTGCATGCACACCATTGCATGGATTGGCAATAATTTCTTATCCCGATAATTTGAAGCTTCAGTCTGAGCCCGACAGGTATTTTCGACTTTCAATGGACGTTACCCTCGATGGTCAGAGGCATACGATTAATCACATTTGGAGTTGTTCACAAGAGAAGGTATTTTCGTCGGCGGTGGGGTGGGGCCTGCGTTGGAAATCGGAAAGTAAGTATGTGGTCCAAACAATTTCGAAAGATACCGTTGTTTTTTTTCGGCAACCTGCTGAGAACTATTGTTTGATCGATAAAAAGCAGGCTTATGTTTCGGATGTGGGTGTGATTCCGAACCCTAACGTTTTAGATAACTTGATTGTTCATCACGTAAGCTTCTATCCGCGTAGTGGCGCGATACTTCGCGGGTCAATTGAGCGTCTTGATGGCATTCCAGATTTATTGCCATACAGTCGGCGTGATTTATCTCTAGCAAATCAGCTCGATAAGCTTGATCAGTTTTTCGTTTCCAAGCATGTCATCATTACACCAGAGTCGGTGTGGGGTCGTTATCCTGAAATGAAAAGCTACTTTGAGGCAATTACAGAAATCACGGTAGCGCCACCGCCGTCTCTTCCGGATCGGATAGTTGGTTTTCCAGTTTGGCGCAGGAGTTGGTTTACTCCAGAAGATCTGGAGAGGCGGCTGTATTATTCAGTCAAGGAGGTAAACGGAGAAATCAGGTTTGATCGTGAGTTGACCCCGGATCGGAGCCCCATCTTTGTTTTGGATTACAGTGATTTTCGAAGGCCGATTAAATTTTGTTACTTTGAAAAATGTATCTCACTCAATGAGGGTTCCAATTACAATGAAATATACGATCCTGAAACGCGAAACATAATTAGTGTTTCGTCCGCTTTGGGGTTTCGGGCCCGTTTTAAGTAAGGCTGTTGGATAACGCTAATGGGGTTCCGGAGTCGATTTCTTCGGAGTTTCTTATTTCAAAACCCGTACAAAATCGCCGGATTTTCCACCAGAATCTTTTTCCTTAGCCCCGCATCCGGCGTCCACGCATTAAACAGATCCAGCAAATGCCCGTCCTCGGGCATGTCCTTTTCCATCCGCGGGTGCGGCCAGTCGCTGCCCCAGATGATCTGATCGGGGTTGGCACGCACCAGTGCTTCGTGGATGAGTTTCGCGTCCGGGTAATCCGGGTATTGCGTCGATACGCGATACGAGCCTGACACCTTCACCCAGATTTTGCCTTCTCCGAGCAGCCTGCACATCTGCTGCACGCCGGGCTGGTCGGCACCCAATTTGCCGTCGACGTTGCCCATGTGATCGAGCACGATGGGTAGTTTCCAATCTTTGAAAAACGGCATTGCGCTGTCCAGCGCGTTGGCGTCCATCATGAACTGCGCGTGCAGGCCGAGGTCGGCCATGATCGGGGCGAGTTTTTCGAAGGACTGCATGCCCAGCGAACTGAAACCGACACCGTGGGGCATGTGGTGAAAGCGCAGCGCGCGCACGCCGAGGTCGGCCATGCGTTTGAGTTCTTCGCGGCCGGTGTCGGGTTTGACGATCGCGGCGGCGCGCAGGCGTTTGGGTTCGCGCTGCAGCGCGTCGAGTACGGCGCTGTTGTCGGTGCCATGGGCATTGCCCTGGACGATGACGCCGTGGGTCATGCCCAGCGCGTCATGCATTTTCAGCAGGCTCTCCAATGGTGCGTCGTCCGGGGTGTAGGAGCGCGAGTCGGCAAACGGGAATTTCGTCCGCGGCCCGAACAGGTGGAAATGGGTGTCGCAGGCGCCGGCCGGGGTGGGGATTTTCGGCGCGCGGGTGTGGGCGATCGGGGGCAGGCAGGGCAGCAGGTCCATATTGTTGTTCGTCCGTAGTTCTTTTCTTTGGGATGCACGATGTTAGTGCAATGCGGAGGCCTGCTCAATCTCAGCAGGGCGTCGTTATAATCGAACCATCGTTTAAATTTTCAGGAGCCCTCATGATCCCGTCAAAACGTCTGCCTTATGTGCCCATCATCGACCGTCCGCCGCTGAAACCGCCTGCTGGCGTGCGGCTGATCGTCTGGCCGGTGGTCAACGTCGAGGTGTGGGACATCAAGCGGCCGATGCCGCGGCAGGTGCTGCCGCCACCGACGCACATCACCCGCCTGCCGGATTTTGCGCACTGGGCCTGGCATGAATACGGTAATCGCGTCGGGTTCTGGCGGGTCAAGCAGGCACTGGACGAACTGGACATCAAGGCCTCGCTGTTCACCAATGGCCGCATCTGCGTCGATTACGCGCGCATCGCCGAGGAGTCGCTGAAATCGGGCTGGGAATTCGTCGGCCATTCCTGGGACCAGCAGCCGACGCATGTTGAAAAAGACCAGCGTGCGATGATTCAGCGCACGGTCAAGCAGATCAAATCGTTCACCGGCAAGGCGCCGGTGGGCTGGCTGTCGCCGGGGCTGACTGAAACCACCTACACGCCGGATAACCTGGCCGAAGCCGGCATCAAATACATCGCCGACTGGGTGGTCGACGACGAGCCCTGCGAAATCAAGACCGCGCACGGCAATGTGCTGTCGATGCCCTACACGCTCGAGCTGAATGACATCGCGATGATGATGGTGCAGCACAACGTCGCCGCCGAGTTCGAATCGCGCTGCATGGACCAGTTCGAGCGGTTGTATGAAGAAGGCAAGGACCGCGTGAAGGTGATGTGCATTGCGGTGCATCCCTATATCTCGGGCGTGCCGCACCGGATCAAGTATTTCGAAAACGTGTTCCGCCGCCTGCGTGAGCAGCCGGGGGTGGTGTTCTGGACGGGGGAGCAGATCCTCAACTGGTACCAGCGTTCAGCGAAAAAGCCGGCGCAGACGCCGGTGAAGGCCAAGCGCCGCCGCTAATCCAGCAGCGCAAAAAAACTCTCGCCAAAATCCTTGCGGTATTTGTCCGTCACCGGCTTCACCGCTTGCGCAAACGCGCGGTGCTCTTCCGGCGTCAGTTTGACGACTTCATTTTGCGCCGGGTCCAGCCGTTTGAGCATTTCCTCATCTTCGGCCGCCGCAAGCTGACGCTGCAGCACGGTGGCTTCGGCGGCAGCCTGGTCGACGGCGTGCTGAACGGCCGCCGGCCAGGATTCGTACTGTTCCCGGTTGCACATCAGGCAGGCCACGCCATAAACATGGCCTGACATCGTGATGTAGCGGTGGTGTTTGTGGATGTTGAAGTTGACGATGTTGGTCAGCGGATTGTCCTGGCCGTCGAAACGGTCGCCGCCGATCTGTTCGACAAATAGTTTGATGTCTTCAAGAATGGGTTCGAAACCGAGCAGGCGCAGCGATGCGGCCTGCACTTCACTGATCTGGATCCGGGTGCGGATGCCGCGGCAGTCTGCGGGGGTGCGGATCGGCCGCAGCTTGTTGCTGAAATGGCGGAAGCCGTTGTCCCAATAAGCCAGCAGCTGGAAGGGTGACTGGGCCGCGGTTTTGGCGCGCAGCGACTGGCCGAGTTTGCCGTCGAGCACGCGATAGGCGGCGGGCCGGTCCGCAAACAGGAAAGGCAGATCGAATAGTGCCAGTTCCGGCACCCATTTCGCGTAACGCAGCGACGAGATGTAACACATCGACAGTTCGCCGCTTTCGACCATGAGCGGCAGGTCGCCGGATTTGTGGCCCAGCGCCAGCACGTCGGGCACAAACTGGAAATCGACGCGCTCGCCCAGCGCGGCCTTCAGCACTTCGCCAAAACGCAGGCAGGCGCGGGTGTGGATGGAGGCGGGTTTCTGGTAACCGCCGAGGCGGATGACGATGGGAGGCATGTTTGCGGGTTGTGAGGGGTGGGGGTGGAGTATTACAAAAGGCCGGTGATCAACGACAGCGCGATGACGAACAGCAGCACGGCGACGAGTTTCTGGATACCGGGCAGCGTGGCCTTGTGCAGATAACGATTGCCCAGCACCGATCCGGCCAGCGCAGCGCATACCGCGGCGGCGAGCAGCGCGTAATCGAATTCAGCGTGGTGGGTGACGATCAGTTGCGCATAGATCGACAGCCGCGACAGGTCGATCAGGAAGGCGACGGCGGCGCCGGTGGCGACATAGCCGGCCTTGTCGAGCCCGGCCTTGACCAGGAAGGCCGAGCGCAGCGCGCCCTGCAATCCGGCGAGCCCGCCGAAAAAGCCGCACAGCAGGCCGCCCGGAATCTGGTGCCTGGGGGCAAAGGTGATTTTGCGAAACGCCGGCAGAAACTCGGCGCAGGCGAACACCAGCAGCAGGATGCCGATGATGACCTTGGCCGGGGCGACTTCGATGCTGCGGCCGAACAGGCTGTAATGGATCAACGCGCCACTTTCTGCCATGCGCAGCAGCAGCCAGGCGCCGGCAAGCGCGCCGAGCGCGGCGGGCAGCCCGAAGCGCAGCACAATGGCGTAATTGACATGCTGGCGCACCAGCACGAGTTTGAAGATGCCGTTGAGGAAGTGGACGATGGCGGTCAGCGCTACGGCTTTTTCAATGGTAAAAAACAGTGCGAAGGCCGGCAGCAGCAGGGTGCCGAGGCCGAACCCGGAGAAAAAGGTCATCACGGCGGCCAGACCTGCCACCGTGCAGATGATCAGGAAACTCATGGCGTGGAGCAAAGCATGAACCCGCGTCCGCTGGCAAGCGCGGCAGTGCCATTGGCGCGGTGGCTATAGGCAAGTAGCTGTCAGGTGTGTCACAGTATTTGTCCGGTCATTGCTGCGTCCGGATCGTGAAAAGACCCTCAGGAGGAACAGCATGGAAATCAGCGGCATTCATCACATCAACATCGGCTGCCGCGAAAGCGATCTGCCGGCGATTGAAAAATTTTATTGCGAAGGTCTGGGGCTGCATGTCGGCTACCGGCCGAATTTCCCGTCGGGCGGCTTGTGGCTGTATTGCGGCAAACATCCGCTGGTGCATGTGGTCACGCGCTTCAAGGCCGATTGGACGGGGCTGGACGAAAGCAAGAGCAGCTACGACCACACCGCGTATGACGTGAAGGGCGTGCAGGATTTTCGGGCGCGTTTCAAAAAGATGGGTGTGGCGTTCGAAGAACAGAACGTGCCCAATGCCGGCTTCCAGATGTTCCTGCGCGATCCGGTGGGCAACAAGGTGGAACTGAATTTCCCCAACGAAGAAGCGCCGGCCGAAGTGGCCAGCGGCACGCTGGCGGCGATGCAGTTTCCGGATCACGCTGGCAAACGTTGATTTGTAAGGCAGTGTTTTAAGCAAGCTGCTACCGTAGCAGCGCAGGCACTTAAAAATAATAATAAAAACAATAACTTACGGAGGATTTTCGCGATGACTGCTGTGACCGTGAAAGCGTTATCGACCGCACTGGGCGCTGAAGTGTCGTGCGGCGATGTCCGCGCGTTGAACGATGCTGATTTCAAGCCGGTATACCAGGCACTGCTCCAGCACCTGGTGATCCGCATCCGCGGCCAGCAGCTCACCGATCCGGAGTTGATCGATTTCGGCAAACACCTGGGCACGCTCGACTTTGCACCGCTGGCCAAGACCGGCAAGGAACGCGCACGCACGCA
The DNA here is from genome assembly GCA_022841375.1 of Burkholderiales bacterium. Classification (GTDB taxonomy): domain Bacteria; phylum Pseudomonadota; class Gammaproteobacteria; order Burkholderiales; family SG8-41. The sequence continues at coordinate 66,844 of JALHRQ010000015.1, read as the reverse complement.
CCCGGAAATCATCGTCGTGTCGAACGTCATGGAAAACGGCGAGGCGATCGGCGTGCTGCGCGATGCGGAAGTGGTGTGGCATTCCGACAATTCCTATCGCGACCGGCCGCTGTCGTACAGCGCGCTGTATGCGCTGGAAATTCCGCCGAGCGGCGGCAACACCGGCTTTGCCAACATGTATCTCGCGCTGGAGACGCTGGATCCGGCGCTACGCAAAAAAATCGAAGGCCGCACGCTGAAGCACGATATGACTTACAACAGCGCTGGCGACCTGCGCGAAGGATTCAAGCCGGTCGATGACGTGCGCGATGCGCCGGGGCCGAGTCATCCGATTATCCGCACCCATCCCGAAACCGGATTCAACGCGCTTTATCTCGGCCGTCGCCCGAATGCCTATATCAACGGCTATTCGGTTGAAGAGTCGGAAGCTTTGCTGGAATCCTTGTGGTCACATGCCACACAGGAAAAATTCACCTGGCATCACGTCTGGCAACCCGGCGACATCCTGATCTGGGACAACCGCTGCGTGATGCACCATAGAGATCCGTTTGATGGCGGGTATCGGCGGGTGATGCATCGGATTCAGTGCGCGGGGGATGTGCCGGCATTGGCGGCATCGGCTAAAGCGGGGCACCCGCGAGCACGGGTGGCCGCGTAAGCCGCGGGCGGGACGAGACTCATGCGGGCGCAGCCCGCGTGATGTCGAGGCCGCAACCAAAAATGCAGCAGGGCCCGGCTATTGCCGGGTGATGCATCGGATTCAGTGCGCGGGGGATGTGCCGGCATTGGCGGCAACGGCCAAAACGGGGCACCCGCGGGCGCGCGTCGCTGCGTAAGCCGTGGGCGGGACGAGACTCATGCGGGCGCAGCCCGCGTGAGGTCGAGGCCACAACCAAAAATGCAGCAGCGCCCGGCTATTGCCGGGTGATGCATCGGATTCAGTGCGCAGGCGATGTGCCGGCACTGGCGGCGAGTTCGAAAACCGGGCACCCGCGAGCGAAGCTGGCAGCCTAGTCAGCGTCGAGCCCGTGCAGCGCGATGCCGCCGAACGACGGCCAGGCGCGCCATATCATTTCCAGTTCCGGCAATAATTTCTGCATCGCCCGGATGTTGCCGCGGAAGGTGGTGTCGCTGCCTTGGCGGTTGATGGTATGGGAATAGGCATACGCGCTGCCCGCAGGATTGGCCTGCGCCGCATCGAGCGACAGTATCAAGGTATTGGCGCCCAGTGGCACCAGCCACAAATCGCCACGGGTGCTGTTGCGGAATACATGCAGCGACTCATCCGGGATCGGGCCGGCTTCGATGCCGATACGAATAGTTTTTTTGGCGCGCGTGCCCCAGTCGAGAAACGGTTCGGCGAGATCGATCAGCTGCTGCCGGTCGGTGCGGTAATTCATCACCGAGACCACTTCAACGTGCGCCCCCAGATGGTCGAGAAACAGGCCGTTACGATAGCGCTGGCGTCCCCACCAGAACGGCACCGCCACATCCAGCGGCATCTTCGCCTGCGTGCGCACCCGGGACAGAGTATCCAGATAGGCTGCCAGCCAGTCTTCGGTGTCGAGTTGATAGCCGCTGTTGAGATAAGGCTCGATATCGAGTTGCAGGCCGGACAGCCGGCCGCGCCGCGCCGCTGTGCTGTTGTATGCGGCATAGGCGCGGGCCATCACGGCAAATTGATCACGTTCCTTCGGCAACACGGCACGCGGATCACCGGCAACGGCCCATACCTTGATACCGAGCGCGGAGGCATGCGCTACGAAACGTTCCAGCGCCGCCGGTTCTGCGACAGTGGTATTGCCGGCGGTCAATGGCACGGTGATGAACAGCGTGTCGGCACCGTGTTCGGTCAGCAGTGTTGTGGTTGCCGAAATATTGGTCTGCCAGGCTGATGGTTGCCAGACCCACAGCGCACGGTGCGGCAACGGTCCCGAGAAGCGGGCTTCCAGCCGCATTGAGCGGACGGCCAGTCGCGCTGCCGATGCCGGGCATTCCAGTACCCAGAACCGCCACGCCGTATTGTCGAGTGTGGAGGGCAGGGCAAAGGCCGCTTCAGGCATACCGGGATTGATCGTGCCCAGTGTCAGCGATTCACCGATTTTTTCGCGCTGCGTGTCGGCAACACCCACGCGGAATGTGCCTTTGGTCTCTGTCGCCAGTGTCAGTGCGAGTACGGCGCCGGCCGGCAGGCGCAGACCGACCGCGCTGCCGAGCAGGGCACCGGCGGGTGCATTGCCGGGCGCGCAATCGAGGCGAATGCCCGCGGCGTCCTGTTTCACGGTCGCGCGAGCTTCAGCGCCGAAGACGGTGGCCTGCAAATGCGCCAGTAATTCCGTCGCCAACGGCGTCGATGCCGGCGCGGGTTTATCGTCCTGCAAAGGCACGATTTCCTGCGGCGCTGTGGTGTGCGATTCACCGCGGGCGCTTTTGATGATGATGCCGCCCGACAGGACATCCGCTTCCCTGCGGTTGAGCATTTTCGACCACCGCAGCTGTTCGACGGTCAGCGGCAATTCAGTCATCTCGCAGTCCGGAAGCCGGTTGTCTGCGGCGACGATGCTGGCCGTGGTGCCGGCGGGTTTGAGCAGGGTGTCGAGTATTTTGATGTCGGCTTGTTGCGGCGTACCCGGGCAGACGCCGAGCCAGGCCGCTGAAGACGGGGCTGTAAGGAGCAATAGCATCCAGGGAAGGATGTAGGATAAGGAAATCAAGGCGTTGTTCCGGCGGTTTCAAATTCCAGCAGCAGGCTGCCGCTGGTTTTTTTGATCAACAAGGACTGTGGCGCGGCAATGGAAGTGACATTTTCGGGATTGGTATTGATCAACCGGTCTTTCGGCAACTGCAGCGTCAGGTCACTGATCGTTTGCGGTGATTCCTGCAGCAGTTTGCGCCGGGTGCCTGCGCGTTCTATTTTCCAGATGATCTGGTCGCGCGCCGTCCACCAGTGCAGCAAAGGAAGCTCAGCAAGGGGTTAAAGTAGTATCATATTTGCAAAACGGGGCACGCTGTTACCCCGTTGTCAACAACATGCAAAACCGAGAGCCCAGTGACAGGCCCAAATCCGAGAATTGCGCTCGTCGTTGAAGACGACGACCAGATTGCCTATTTGCTGCGGTTTATCCTTGAGCGCGAGGGCTTCAAGGTTGAACTGGCCAGTGACGGCCGTGTGGCGCAGGATCTGATCGCGCATGGCGCGCCGCCGGCGCTGGTTTTGCTGGATGTGATGCTGCCGTTTGTGGATGGCTATCAACTGCTGGCGACGATTCGTGCCAAGGATGGCTGGGAAAACGTGCCGGTGCTGATGCTGACTGCCAAGTCGCAGGAAAAGGACATCGTCCGCGCCCTTGACTCGGGGGCGGCGGATTACATGGTCAAGCCGTTCAAGCCGGATGAACTGCGTTCCCGGGTCAAGCGTCTGGTGAAGGAAGTCAAATGAAGAAGACTGTCGCCAAAGGATGGCCGTTTTTGGGCGCTGCGTTTGTGTTGCTGGCCGCGCTGAACGCCGGTGCACAGCCGTCGTCGGACGATGTGGCCACTCTGCGGCCTCAAAGTGCGGCAACGGGTTTGCGGTTGCCGGTAAATGCGCTGGAGTTTGGCTATGGCCGCGAGTCGCTGACCAATAATTTTTCCGACTGGACCAACACCTATCTGCTCGGCAGCCGCAAACTGGGAGACCGCAACACGGTTTACGGCGGACTGCGTGCAACAGAGCGCTTTAACCTGAAGGACAGCGAGGCGCATGCGGGCCTTTATTTCCCGCTGGGGGAGACCTGGAACGCAGTTGTCGAGGGTAGCTATAGTCCAACTCATGAAGTGCTGGCGCAAGGTTCGGTTTACGGCTTCCTGCAGAAAAGTTTCAAGGGCGGATGGGGTCTCGGCCTGGGGCTTCGACACAGCGAATACACCTCGACCGCGAGCAATGTGGCGTCGGTGCTGGCCGAGCGTTACTGGGGTAATTTCCGTGGCGCCTATACGCTGTATTCCGGGCGTCCCGAAGGTGCTTCTTCGGCGTCCAGTCACCGGCTGCAACTGAGTTATTACTACGATGATCGCAGTAACGTGGGCATGTCTTATACCAACGGCCGCGAGGTCGAAAATGTCGGTCCGCCCCGTGGCGTGGTTGCTACAGATGTGCAGAGCTGGTCGGTCAGCGGCCAGCACTGGTTTACCCCTTCGTGGGCAATGACCTACGACTTGATCCAGCACGAACAGGGCACCCTTTATCGCCGGCAGGGTCTGCAGCTCGGCCTTCGTCGCAGTTTCTGACCGCCTTTGCGCGTGGATCACAGTTTATCCCCGGTGCCCGGTGCCTGAGCCTGGCATGCTGGAGATCTGGTTGCCGCAGGATCCGCTGCTCAATGCGGTTTTCCTGATTGGCATCGCTGCAATCACCTGCGCGCTGCTGATGCTGGTCGCCGTGTTCATGCTGCGCATCCGTATGTTGATCCGGCGGCGTCGCGAACGCATACATGAAGCCCAATGGCAGCCGCTGCTCGCTGAATGTGTGTTTGGAGTGCCGGTTACTTTACCGAAGGTACCGGAGAATCTGCGCTACCATTTTCTCAAGATCTGGAATTTTCACCACGAATCACTGGTCGGCAATACGCGGGCCAATCTGGAGGCGCTGGCTGGAGCCATGCATCTCGAGGACGTCGCCCGCGAAATGATGAAGACGGGGGATTTGCGCGAACGTCTCATCGCGGTGATGACACTCGGTCATCTGGGCGACCGCACGCAATGGCATGAACTGCGGGCGCTGGTGGCCGACCCGTCGCCGATGTTGTCCATGGTCGCCGCCCGCGCGCTGCTCGATATTGATGCCTCCTCGACATTGCCCTGGCTGGTCACGGTCATGGCGGCCCGGGAAGACTGGCCGCTGTCCCGGGTGGCGAGCATGCTCAAAGACGCCGGTCCCGACCGGGTCACGCTGCTGCTGATTTCCGCGGCAGAAGCCGCGGTGCGCGCCGAGGGCGGGGAACGCCAGGTGGCGCGACTGCTGCGCATGATGGAAGTGGCGCACACCGAACGCGTGGCAGCGGTCGCCGGGCGGATTGCGCGGGAGGTGCAGGATCCCGAATTGATCGCCTCGGCATTGCGCCTGGTACAGGATCCCCGTGATCTGGATATCGTGCGTGCCCGTACCGGGCACGAAGCGTGGTTTGTGCGGGCGAATGCAATTCGGGTGCTGGGCAGGACCGGCGATGCCACTGACCGGCCGCTGCTGCTCGATAAACTCAGCGACGGGCACTGGTGGGTGCGTTACCGCGCGGCGCGGGCGCTGCTGGCGCTGCCGGGGACCCGCATCGAGGATCTGGAGAAGATTCGCGGCACGCTGGATGACCCCTACGCAGCCGATATCCTGACCCAGGCGATTGCGGAGGCTCGTGCGACATGAGCGTCAGTGACTGGATCGTCGGAGCACAGTGGTTTTTCATACTTTATTTCATCGGCGTCAACATGGGTTACTTGATGCTGAACCTGCTGTCGCTGGGTGGCCTGAAGCGTTATGTCGAGGCACACAGCCTGGACGACATGCCGCGGGGCATCTCGGGATTTGAGCTCCCGGTGTCGGTGCTGGTGCCTGCCTATAACGAAGAGGCGACGATCGCCAGCTCGGTGCGTTCGATGCTGCAACTGGATTATCCCGAGTACGAGGTGATCGTCATCAACGACGGTTCGAAGGACGGCACGATGGATGCGTTGCGCCGCGAATTCAGCCTGGAGCTGTTTCCGGAAGCCTATTGGCAGCGGCTTGCGGTGAAGCCAGTGCGCGGAATCTATCGTTCGAAAACGTATCCATCGCTCCGCGTCATCGACAAGGACAACGGCGGCAAAGCCGATGCACTGAATGCCGGCATCAATGCTGCGCGTTACCCGCTGTTTTGCGGTGTGGATGCGGATTCGGTGCTGGAGCGCGTCAGCCTGCGCAGGGTGGTGGAACCCTTCCTGGAGGATCCGCGCACCATTGCTTCCGGTGGCACGGTACGGATTGCCAACGGCTGCACGGTCGACAGCGGCTTTCTGACCCGTGTCGGTTTGCCGCGTAATCCACTGGCGCTGCTGCAGATTGTCGAGTATCTGCGCGCTTTCCTGTTCGGCCGGCTGGGGTGGACGCCGCTGAATGCGGTGCTGATCATTTCCGGCGCATTCGGGGTTTTCCGCAAGGATGTCGTGGTCGAGGCCGGCGGATACCGAACCGACACCATGGGCGAGGATATGGAACTCATTGTCAGGCTGCATCGCCTGCATCGCACCCGCAATATTCCCTACCGCATCGTTTTTGTGCCCGATCCGGTGTGTTGGACGGAGGCGCCGGAGACACTGCGTGTGCTGAAGAATCAGCGGGTGCGCTGGCAGCGCGGCCTTTCGGAGAGCCTGACCATGAATATCAGCCTGCTGTTTCATCGCCGCGGCGGTGCAGTTGGCTGGCTGGCTTTTCCGTTCATGGCGGTGTTTGAATGGCTGGGACCGCTGATCGAGGTGGCGGGTTATGTGTTTATGATCATGGCTTTTGCTTCCGGGCTGATGGCGCTGGATGCGTTCTTGACTTTCATGCTGGTGGTCTTCAGTTTCGGACTGGTATTGTCGGTCAGTTCACTGCTGCTCGAGGAACTTTCCTTCCATATTTACCCGAAACCGCACCAGATCGCCGTGCTGGTGCTTGTCGTGGTGCTTGAAAACATTGGTTACCGCCAGCTTAATTCGGCCTGGCGTCTGTGGGGATTGCTGCTGTGGATGTTTCGTTCGAAGGCACGCTGGGGCGAGATGACACGCAGCGCGAGTTGGCAGAGCGGTCCTGGCGGACTCGGTAAAGGAGTCGAGCGATGAAGCAGGCTGGATTCGAACGAATCGAACTACCAGAACCTTTGCTTAACGGCCTTGTTGTCTTGGTCGCGCTTGTTTTGCCGGCGGCGCTGGTAATAGTCAGTTGGCAAAGTGCAATTGCTGATGTCGAGCAAGAGGCCAGAACACGGTTCAATTTCCATGCGAACGAGATTCGTAATGCAATCAGCGGCCGGATGCTTGATTACGAGCAGGTACTGCGTGGAGCGGCAGGGCTGTTTGCAGCTTCGGAGTCAGTGGAAAAGGGGGAATGGAACAGCTACTACACGAGCCTGAAAATCGAGTCGTACTACCCCGGCATCCAGGGCATTGGCTATGCGCCGAAAGTATCCAGCGGGCAGAAAGGTCAGTTTGAATCGGTTGCCAAGCGGAAAATCGGCCCCTCTTACGAGATGCGTCCTTCTAGAGACAGCGCTGAATACTACCCCATTTATTTTCTTGAACCGCCCAGCGAGCGTAATGCCCGCGCCATCGGTTTCGACATGAATTCGGATGCGGTGCGTAGTTCTGCGATCCGGGAAGCCATTGTGTCCGGGCGGGCTTTCCTAACGGGCAAGGTCACGTTGGTGCAGGAGACGGACCGGAATATGCAGTCCGGATTTCTCATGTATATGCCGATCTATCGTCGCGGCGCTGCAATCGGAACCAGCGACGAACGTGTCATTGCGGCGCAGGGCGTTGTTTATGCCGCATTCCGCGCCGGCAATCTGATCAGCCGGATCTTAGGCGACGAGTGGCAGATCGACGTCGCCGTTTATGACGGCACGAGTATGGCCGAGGAGGCGCTGTTGTACCGGACCATGCTGGCCGATGCGTCTTCAGGGCCTCCGCGTTTTTCCAGTTCCATGCAAGTTCTGATTAATGGTGTGCCGTGGACCTTATCCATGACTTCGACGCCGCAGTTTGAGGCCACCGTGAGCAGCGACAAACCGCGGTTGATATTGGTCAGTGGTTTTGCCATTCAGTTGATGCTGCTTGCGGTGCTCTGGTCCCTTTGGTCCACGCGCAGCCGCGCTGTAAGCCTGGCTAGAAAAATGACCACTGAGGTGCGTCACCGCGAGGCTGAATGGCAGGCGATGAACGATGCTTCCCCGTTGGGTATTTTTCGTGCCGATAACGAAGGCGGTTACAGATATGTTAATCGGCGTTATGAGTCGTTATCGGGGCTCTCCGCAGCAGTAGCTGTCGGTGATGGCTGGCTCGCCGCAGTGCATCCTGATGACCGGAATCGCGTTCGCGAAGCCTGGCTTGCCGCAGTCGCAGGAGGGGCATCCGAAATGACGGTTACCTACCGATTCCTGCATTCTGCCGGTACGGTGATCTGGGTGACTGCTGGGGCCGCAGCGATTCGCGAGGAGAACCAGATTACCGGTTTTGTCGGTAATGTCGAGGATGTAACCGAGAGCAGGCGCGCCACTGAAGCCCTTATGAAGGGGCGAGAGCGCCTTGGCATGGCACTGGATGGATCAAACTTGGCGTTGTTTGACTGGGATATCCGTTCCGGCGAAGTGCGTCTGAGCGAGCAATGGAATCTGATCATGGGCGGTGACAAGGTCGAAACGGTCACTACGGTCAAGGCGCTGAATGCCATCGTGCATCGCGATGACATGCCGCGGTTGCAGGAGAGTCTGGACAAGGTGCTCAAGGGGCATTCCCGGTTTTACGAGGTGCAGCACCGTGTGCGCAATTTGCACGGCGAGTGGCGCTGGATCCTGAGTCGGGCCAAGGTGACCGAGCGCGATGCCGAGGGCAAGGCATTGCGGCTGGTTGGCACCAACTCGGACATCACGGCCGGCAAGGAAATCGAACGTGTGAAAAACGAGTTTATTGCCACGGTCAGTCACGAACTGCGCACACCGCTGACAGCGATCATCGGCTCGCTGAGTCTGATCCGGGAGACCGCAGAGAACCTGGATCCCGAGGTTGCAGGGTTCATCGACATGGCTTCGCAGAACAGCGAGCGCCTCGCCTCCTTGATTAATGATGTGCTGGATATCGAGAAGATCGGTTCAGGCCAGATGACGATAGACCTGAGGCCGCAACACCTGCGGGAATTGCTGGAGAAGGCGGTGCACATCAACATGCCGTATGCCGAACTGCACAACGTCAGGCTGAGTTTGTTGCCGGGCGATGATTTTGATGTAGCGGCCGATTCCGGCCGATTGATGCAGGTACTGACCAACCTGATTTCCAATGCCGCCAAGTTTTCACCAGCGCAGGCTGTAGTCGAGGTCAGCGCGGAAGCGCGCGGCGATGCGGTCAGGGTTAATGTGCGCGACCACGGTCCCGGCATTCCGGAGAAGTTCCGCGGACAGATCTTCCAGCGGTTCGAGCGTTCGGATAATTCCAATACCCGGCGCAAGGGCGGCACCGGACTGGGGCTTGCCATCAGCAAGGCGCTGATCGAGCACATGAACGGCGAGATTGGTTTTGATTCGGTCGAGGGGCAGGGCTCAACGTTTTATTTCGAATTGCCGCTGGTCCGAGGCACTGCGGTCCGGCCCTCTTAATTCCTGCCCATACGATATAAACCGATTTGCCGATCAGTGAAACACAATGCTAGTAATACACTTATTGCTTATTCTATTGCTGGATAATAACCAGGAAAATTTGGATTCGTGATGATTGTTCCGCAAGACCTCAAGCACTGGCGCAAAATTATCCGGGCGGAACTGCTGGGGAAACGTGCGGCGGTTGCCCGGGAAAAGCATCACGAGTGGAACGAAATCATCACCGCGCTCATTATTTCCGGTTTTCCGATGCTGCGGCAGATGACAGTCAGCCTGTACTGGCCGTTCCAGGGCGAATTCGATCCGCGTTATGCAATACGCCATTTCCGTGAGGGCGGTGCGGTGGCCGCATTGCCGGTAGTCATCGAGAAACGCGCACCGCTGCAGTTTCGCGAATGGTGGCCCGGTGTGGCCACCTCGAAGGGCGTCTTCGATCTGCCGGTGCCGGAAGGCACCCGTGTCGTGGTGCCTGATGCGATGCTGATTCCTCCGGTGGGGTTTGATGCGCGGGGTTTCCGACTGGGTTATGGCGGCGGGTATTTCGACCGTACGCTCGCAACGATTACGCCACAGCCGTTGAAGATCGGCGTGGCTTATGAATTGTCCCGGCTGGAAACCATATACCCGCAGACCTATGACATTCCGCTGGATTTCATCGTGACCGAGCGCTGCATTTATCACAATGCGTCTGCGGGCCTGGAGCCGATTGCCGATCCGCAGCGTGCCGCGGAACTGGCGGCGAAGCTGCTGTCGTCGCGTCATCCCGCAGCCGAGTTTTCATCGCCGCCCTGTTATGGGCGCGAAGTGGGTTACTGGGAGGGCAAGCCGCCCTCCGTAAAACCGGGAGATTAAGGCGCGGTTTGTTTCCCGATGGCGCGATTGACCTGCGGCATTACCTTCTCGGCCATCAACTCCATCGACCGTTTCGCCAGCGCTGGATCCACCCAGTCCATGCCGGCGTAGACGATTTCGCCGAACTCTCCGGCCTCCTCGCGTAATGCGAGGATTTCTTCGGCCACGCGGTTCGGCGTGCCGCAGAGCACCAGCTGGTCAACCATGTAGTCGGTGGTGAGTTCGCGGTCATCCTGTTCAGGGTGGGTCTTGAAGATTGCGTGGCGTTTCGAGATCAGCATTTTCTTCAGCAGCAGTTCCCAGTAATGGCGGTACGGGCTGGCACTGTCCTGCAGCGCATAACGTTCCGCGGTGTGGTCATCGTCGGCAACAAAAATGGTGCGGGCAATGCGCCAGTCGGCGGGGTCGGCGGTTTTGCCGACACGTTTTTTGCCTTCGGCGTAATTGGTCCAGTGTGAAGCCAGATATTGCGACAGCAGGAAATTGGCCGATAAGGGATGAAAGTCGCGCTCACCCATTGCAATCACGCCCTTTGAACCGGGTGCGACGACGGTGCCGACGATTTCGGGGCGCGGCTGCTGCCAGGGTTTGTACATGCCGCCGCGGCCGATTTCCGGATTCTGGGTCACTGCCGTGGTGACCTTGAAGCGGTTGCCGGGAAAGTCGATGTCATACGGCGCATCGCGTTCCCAGATGGCGAGGATGACGTCGATGGCTTCGGCAAAGAGTTTGTTGCGGTCTTCGCCGAGCATGCCCAGCGCCTCGGCATCCGAGGGCAGTGCGCCGGGGCTGATACCGAAAATGAAGCGGCCCTGGGCGAGGTGATCGAACATCGCGGCGTGAGCGGCAATCAGAGTCGGGTGCGAGTGCGACAGATTGGAGGTGCCGGTGGCGAGCTTGATGTGCTGGGTATGGTGGATCAGCGTCGCCAGGAACAAGAAGCTGTTGGTTACATTTTCCGAGGGTTCGGTGAGATGTTCGCCGACAAAGGCGTCGTAAAAACCCAGGCGGTCGGCAAGGATGATGGCCTCGCGATCCTCCTGCAGCGTAATCGCGGGCGGCCGGTGCGCCGGGTGCAGCGGCATTGTGAAAAAACCCAGACGCATGATCTGCGTTCTCCTCCTGAGGCGTTGATTCGTACAGATGGTGATTCAATGTAACATCGCGTCATCGCCATTCGCAACGAAAGCGCCAGATGAGTATTAATCTCGATTCGATCCGTACCGGCCTGACGGGTTCCACCGCAATCATGGTAGGGACCCGCGATACCGCGCCGCATGTCGGCAGCGGCCGCATCAAGGTGCTGGCGACGCCGGTGCTGGTGATGTTGCTCGAAGAATCGGCGCTGAATGCCGTCGAAGGGCTGTTGCCTGAGGGGCATCAGACCGTGGGCACGCGCCTCGATGTCAGCCATACCGCGGCAACACCCGTCGGCATGCGCGTCCATGCCCATGCCGAAGTGATCAAAGTGGAAGGTCGCAAGCTGACTTTCAGGATTTGGGCTGAAGATGCGGTCGAGCGTATCGGCGAAGGCATCCATGAGCGCATCATCGTCAATGTCGAGCGCTTCGATGTGCGCACGCAGGCCAAGGCTGCGGCAGCCGATCTTAAAAAATAATTATAAAAAACAATGGCTTGCATAACTTTAGTGATCATGCGGTAACCCTGCAATGGTGACCCCGTCGCTGACCCGTTATGCCTGGCTGTCGATCGCCGCGGCGATTGCCACCATTTTGCTCAAGGGAACCGCGTGGTGGCTGACCGGTTCGGTCGGTCTGCTGTCTGACGCCATTGAATCATTCGTCAATCTGGCGGCGGCGATGATGGCGCTGTGGATTCTGACGGTGGCGGCAACGCCGGCCGACGACCGTCATGCGCATGGTCACAGCAAAGCCGAATATTTTTCCAGTGCGTTCGAAGGACTGCTGATCGTTTTTGCGGCGATGAGCATTATCTGGGCGGCAGTGGACCGTCTGTGGAATCTGCAGCCGCTGGAATCTGTTGGAGTAGGCCTTGCCGTGTCGGTCGTGGCTTCCATCGTCAATCTGCTGGTCGCGCGAATATTGCTGAAAGTCGGGCGTGAACACCATTCGATTGTTCTGGAGGCGGACGCACACCATCTGATGACCGACGTGTGGACGTCAGCCGGAGTGGTGGTGGGGGTCGGACTGGTATGGCTGACCGGTTGGTTGTGGCTGGATCCGGTGATTGCGATTGCGGTTGCGTTGAACATTGTCTGGACCGGCTGGCAACTGATGCATCGATCTGCGGAAGGTCTGATGGACGTCTCTCTGCCCGCCGAAAAAGTCGCAGACATTGAAGCCGTGCTGACGTTGTATCGCGAGCAAGGGCTGGATTTTCACGCGTTGCGCACACGTCAGGCCGGCAGCCGCGCATTTGTTTCACTGCATGTGCTGGTGCCGGGAGTCTGGACGATCAAGGAAGGGCATGACTGGGCCGAACGCATCGAAAGGGACATCCGCAAGGCGGTGCCGCGCGTCAATGTGCTGACACATCTCGAACCGCTGGAAGATCCGCTGTCGATGCTGGATCAGGATCTCGACCGGTTGCACTGCTGACCGGCAGTTTTCGACAACCGGCGTTTATTTTCGCGGGGTGCGCTGGTCGGTGATCACGGATTCGACAACGCGGAATTCGCCTTCAACATAGGTTTCCGCCCGGGCCTGGCGCAATTTGCGCTTGAGCCACCAAAAGCGCAGCAGGATCACACCGGCCAGAATGGCGCCGGCAATCAGCGCGATGCCGATGAAAAAGAACGCGGCGACCAATACGATCAGTCCGAGCGAAAAAAACACAATGCGCTCGATCAGGCCTGCCTGCGGGCGGCTGTGAATACGATTTTGCGGGTCTTGCGATTGATCCATGAACTTGCCGCCTCCTTGTCGAGGGTCAGACCACGGTGCCGCGGCTTGGTTCAGTAGTCCGGGTTGAAGCTTTTGATAATGACGCCGCCGGATTTTTCGTCGGGCTCAAGCACCAGCAGCTTGCGCGCATGGGCTTCATCCAGCAGTTTGCCGAAAGAACGGAAGCCGAAATAACTCTCGTTGAACCCGGGTTGGCGACGTTTGAGCGCCTGCTTGACCATCGAGCCCCAAATTTTTTCCTCTGCGCCGCGTTCGGTGAACAGTGCCTCAATGGTTTCCATGACCAGATCCAGCGCCTCCGATTTTTTGTCGGCGCCGTCTTTTTCTCCGGCATCCTTGTCCGCACCGTCCTTTTCGGTGATCTCGGCAGCAGATCCGGCTTTGGCCGCGGTGATGCCGGTGGCAGGCTTTTTGCGGCTTTTCTGCTGCTGTTTTTTGGCTTTTTCGCGGGCGAGGTCGTCGTAGAAAATGAATTCGTCGCAATTGGCGATCAACAGGTCGGATGAGGATTTTTTGACGCCGACGCCGATCACCACCTTGTTGTTCTCGCGCAGCTTGGAGACCAGCGGGGAGAAATCAGAGTCGCCGCTGATGATGACGAAAGTATCCACGTGGGCCTTGGTGTAGCAGAGGTCCAGCGCATCGACGACCATGCGGATGTCGGCGGAGTTCTTGCCGGACATACGTACGTGCGGGATTTCAATCAGTTCAAAAGCCGCTTCATGCATGGGTTTTTTGAATTCTCGATAGCGTTCCCAGTCGCAGTAGGCCTTCTTGACAACGATATCGCCTTTCAGCAGCAGGCGTTCGAGGACTTTTTTGATGTCGAAGTCGGCATATTTGGCTTCGCGCACGCCCAGCGCCACGTTCTCGAAATCGCAAAACAGCGCCATATTTTTGGTGTCAGATGCAGTGCTCACGGCCGTTTCCTTGATGGGAATCATCGGGAATTGTGAGGCTTTGCCGGTGGTTTGTCGACGCACGCCGTCTTTGCTTTCAGTGGCCTTGTGCCTTAAAGTGCCAATGGTTCAGCACCACCCGGAACGGGTGAGTGTTGCCGGAAAACCTGACCGCTCCGCGCGGTGCAAATGATCAAAAATGTCGAACACTCACAGTGATGATCTGGCGGTGCTTTTTGCCGACATTGTCGAAAGCACCGCGTTATATCGCCGCCTTGGCGATATCGAAGCACTGAAAATCATCAATGCCTGTGTGGGTGCGATGAAGGATGTGCTGCCGCGTAACCATGGCCGGCTGGTGAAGACGCTGGGCGATGCCGTGATGTGCCTTTTTCCGGATGCCGACAGCGCGGTGGACGCCGCGATGGACATGCAGCGTGCAATTGCCGCATTGCAGCCCAGCGGGCTGTCGATGCAGATCCGTGTCGGACTGCATACCGGACCGGTGGTGGTCGGCGGCGACGATGTCTACGGCGATACGGTCAACGTGGCGGCATATCTGGCCGACGCCGCCAGTCCGGACCAGATCCTCATTTCGCAGACTACGTTGGAACAACTGGAAGCACGCCGGCGGGAGTCAACCTGGCCGATTTTTGACGCCATCCTGAAAACAAGCTTGTCGAAAACCGCGGTTTGCGAAGTGTCGTGGCGTGACGATATGGTCAATCGCACGCAGATTAATCCGCATATCCGCCGCACCATCCCCGAAGATGCGGGCAGCCTGGTGCTGACGCTGGGCAGCAGTGAGCACCGGGTTGACCACTGGCACCCGATACTGTCCATCGGGCGCGACGTATCCTGCGAACTGGTGGTGGCCGATGCCGTGGTATCTCGCCGCCACGCCACCATTCGCGTCGAACGAACCCAGTTCTATGTGGTTGATCACAGTGTCAACGGCACCTTCATCAGCCGTGAAAACGGCGAAGAGATCCATTTGATGCGCCGCGAGATGCTGCTGGAGGGCGGCGGTGAGATCAGGCCGGGCTACAGCAGCACGCTGACCGATCGTCCTGCCATCACCTTCCGTCGCGACAGGCGTTCGATCTACCGCGTTTAAGCCGGGTCAGTCCGCCAGGCTGTTGATGATGGTCAGACCGTCGCGGCCGATTTTTCGCGCTTGTTCAGGCGATTCTTTGCCCAACTGTGTTAGCGCGATCATTTCGTACATGTCGGCGGCGCCGAGCAGGATGCGCGGCGTCAATTTCGCGTCTTCGAAGGTCTGCGCGATTTCCAGCATTTCGGGAACCCAACGGTAAGCCTTGGGCGGCATGCTTGTGGAGCGGTTGAGTATCCACTGGCGGTTGTCGGCTGCACTTTCCTGCAATTCGCGATCGAGCGCGGCATCCACACCCAGCCGGCGCGCAGCCATCAGCATTTCAACACCGAGGGCGACAGCCCCTTTGGTGTAAGAGGCGTAACACATCTTGATCGCCGAGGCGTCGCCGATGCGGTCGCTCATCACCCGCACCTGGATGCCGCCACCCGTCAGCGGCGCCAGCAATGCAGCTTGCGGGCCTGAGACGTACATGCGCATGCCCGCTTTTCCCCGGGGCGGAGGGCCGATGATGCCGGCGTCGACACATTCGCCGGCGGCCTCGCGGATGATGGCGTCAATTTGTTGTGCAGTCCGCGGCGAGACCGCGTTGCAGTCGACAAACAAACAGCGCCGGCCGGTGGCTTTTAACGCGGCCGCGGCAGCACGCGCATTGTCCACTGCGGCGGCAGGGTTGAGCACAGACAGTAGTACATCGCAGGTCCTCACCAGTTTTTCCATGGTGCCGCAGTCGTTGAGACCGGCTTCGGCGGCCAATGCCTGGGTGCGCGCACTGCGACCTGCAAGCGCCGTGTGTACGGTGTAGCCGTTTGCTTTAAGGGTCTGGGCGATAGCCTGCCCCATGTCACCGGGACTGACGATGCCGATGTTCTGCAAATTCATGATTTACTCCGGTGAACGGGTGGTGACGATGCGCTAAAATACACGCCTCCGCATTCTCCCAACAAAAATTTTCATTGCGTGACACGGCTTTTTGATCGACAACGCCGGGCTCGCGCCAAGTTTGTTTTGCCCATCCTGACATAAACAACGTGCCGGCCATATTCCGCATCGTCCTGCTCAGCATCCTGACGCACACTGCCTACAAGGGCAGCAAGGTGTTGATGTCGCTCTCGGCGCTGGAACTGGGCGCCAACGAATTTTACGTCGGTATGATTTTCTCCACCTACGCGCTGTTTCCATTGTTGCTTTCGGTGTATGCGGGCAAGGTGTCGGACCGCATTGGTTTCCGTAAACCCATGTTGTTGGGTACGATCGGTCTCCTCGTCGGGCTGGCGTTGCCGTTCTTCTGGCAGCGGTTGGAGGTGCTCTATATCGCCGCGGCGCTGATCGGCTGCTGTTACATTTTTTACACCGTTTCGGTGCAGCACCTGATCGGCGCCATGGCCGAGGGTATGGATCGCACCCGAAATTACAGCTGGTTCAGCCTTGGCATTGGAATGACGGCGCTGCTCGGACCGACATCCGCCGGATTCCTGATCGATGCACTTGGTCATCGCGCGACGTTCGGGGTCCTGGCCGCAATGCCGATCATCCCCGTTTTATTGTTGGGGTTATGGACGGGGTGGTTGCCGAAAATCACCCATGTGAAGCTGGGCAAGGAAGAAAAAGCACAGCACCGCGTTGGCGACCTGCTGCGCAACCCGCCTTTGCGCCGCGCACTGATCACCGCCGGTATCATCGAAACCGGTCTGGAGCTATACAACCTGTTGTTGCCCATTTACGGTCACCGCATCGGACTCAGCGCGTCGGAAATCGGGATGATTCTGGGCGCCTTTGGTTTTGCACTGTTGATCGTGCGCTCGCTGATGCCGCATCTGGTTAAACGCTCCAGCGAAGAGCGGGTGCTGGCCGCTTCGTTGCTGCTGGCGACCGCAGTTTGCCTGGTGTTTCCGTTTGTAAAAAGTTTTGCTGCGCTGATCGTAATTTCTTTTGTATTGGGCATGGGCCTCGGATGCGGCAGTCCGCTGTCGATGATGCTGGCCTACAACCGGGCGCCGCAAGGACGATCGGGTGAGGCGATGGGTTTGCGGCAGATGGTGAACAAAGGCACGGAAGTGCTGGTGCCACTTGTTTTCGGAACGTTGTCCGCTGCGTTGGGCATGATCCCGGTATTCTGGCTCGACGCAGTGCTGCTGGCCGTGGCGGCAGCACTGATGCAGCGCGATGCCAAAGGCGCGAAGCCGCCGCATCAATGATTCTGCATTAAAAATCGTGGCTGCTGCGTCATCGCCGCGAGTCCGGTGCATCCTGTATCATTCCGCCCCATGAAAACGACATTCCTTGATTTCGAGCAACCGATTGCCGATCTGGAAACCAAGATCGAGGAACTGCGTTTCGTGCAGGATGATTCGGCGCTGGATATTTCTGAAGAAATCTCCAGGCTGCAGAAAAAAAGCCAGGCATTAACAAAAGATATCTACGCAAAACTGACGTCCTGGCAAATTTCCCAGGTGGCGCGTCACCCGCAGCGGCCCTACACGCTCGATTACATCAACAGCCTCTTTACCGATTTCGAAGAACTGCACGGCGACCGTACTTATGCCGATGATCCTGCCATCATCGGCGGTTTGGCGCGCTTTGGCGGCCAGACCGTGGTGGTTATGGGACACCAGAAGGGGCGCGACACCAAGGAAAAGATCCTGCGCAATTTCGGCATGCCGCGTCCCGAGGGATACCGCAAGGCGCTGCGGTTGATGAAGTTGGCCGAAAAGTTCGGCGTTCCCGTATTTACTTTTATTGATACGCCCGGCGCTTATCCCGGCGTTGGCGCTGAAGAGCGCGGACAGTCGGAGGCGATCGGCCGCAATCTTTTTGCGATGGCGGGGCTGAAAGTTCCCGTCATCTGCTCGATCATCGGCGAGGGCGGATCCGGCGGCGCGCTGGCGATTGCTGTAGGTGATGTCACACAGATGCTTCAATACTCCACGTATTCGGTCATTTCGCCGGAAGGCTGCGCCTCAATTCTCTGGAAAAGCGCGGACCGTGCCCCTGATGCCGCGGAGACGCTCGGTATCACGGCCACTCGCCTGAAGACGCTGGGGCTGATCGACAAGATCGTTGCGGAGCCATTGGGCGGCGCACATCGCGACTATGATGTGATGATGCAGTCGATGAAAAAAGCATTGCAGGAAAGCTGGCGTCAGCTGCGTGATCTGCCCATCGACAAGCTGGCCGAGTCGCGGTTCGAGCGGCTGATGGGTTACGGCCAGTTCAAGGAAGCGGAAAGCCGCTGACACGGCGCCCATGCCCTCCTGGGTCTGCTACACGGTATGACCGACGCGCTTGTAAATCAGGTGGCTGCGGCGCTCGCCGCTGTCGATCCTGGGAAGTCGGCTCGAATCGCCGTCGGTTTGAGTGGCGGAATCGATTCCGTTGTGCTGCTGCATGTGCTGCGGTCCGGCCTGCGGCTGGGTTCGCAGCGAATTTCGGCTATTCATGTCAATCACCAGATCAGTGCAAAAGCCGGTTCCTGGGCAACGCATTGCCGTCGTTATTGCCGGGCATTGGGCGTTGCACTGAAGGTGGCAAAGGTCGTTGTTCCGCGGGGTAACAGCACCGAAGCAGCGGCGCGCAAGGCGCGTTTGGCGGTTTTTGCGGAGACTGCGGCGGATGTTGTAGCGCTGGCGCATCACCGTGATGACCAAGCCGAAACGCTGATGCTGCAACTGTTGCGCGGGGCCGGGCCACGCGGGCTTGCCGGCATGCCGGCGTTTACTGCGGGAACACCGGTGCTGTGGCGGCCTTTGCTTGAAGTGCCGCGCAGTGCCATTGAGGCCTATGCCCGTCATCACCGGCTGCAGTGGGTGGAGGATGACAGCAACGCTGACCGTGCTTATTTGCGTAATTTTCTGCGCCATGACGTGCTGCCGCTGATTGAGAGCAGGGTGCCGGGCACCAGGGTTGTACTGGCCCGCGGTGCGCGATTGCAGTACGAAGCTTCCGATTTGCTGGACGCACTGGCGACGCAGGACATCTCCGGTCATGCCCATGCCGGCCGTATTGCCACAGCAGCATTGCTCGATCTTTCACCTCATCGCGCGCGCAATGCCTTGCGTTATTTTCTGCGCGGGAACGGTGTGACCATGCCGGAGTCCGGACGGCTCGATGAGTTGCTGCGGCAGGCACTGACCGCGCGGGACGATGCCCGGGTTTGCGTGGATATGGGGGATGTTGAGTTGCGGCGTTTCCGCGGAGACCTCTACATCGTCCGCCCGTTGCCGCCAATTGCCACGGATTTCGAGGTCGACTGGCATTGGAAGCGTCCATTGCTGCTGCCCCAGCTTGGCGGCACCCTGCATCTTGAGCCGTGCAAAGGCGACGGGATTGCCGCCCAGTGGCTTAAAGGGAATACGCTGACCGTGCGTTTGCGTGGCGGTGGTGAAAGTCTGAGGTTGGTTGCGGGCGGGCCCCGGCGCACGGTGCGTAATCTGTTGCAGGAGGCCGCATTGCCGCCATGGCGTCGGGAGCGCCTGCCACTGTTATACCTGGACCACGTGTTGGCGGCAGTGCCGGGAGTCGGGGTGGATGAACGCCTGCGGCCTCAACCCCGTTCCGCTGGCTGGCGTCCCATCTGGTCCTGCGATTGATCTGCGTACTGAATTTCGTCAGCGGTTTGCCAAAGGGTTAGGGCTTTGCTAATCTGCCCCTGCAGGCTGTCGGGAAGAAAAAATACCGCGCATACAGTAGCGGTCACTCCTGACTCCGTCAACGAATTACCGCGAGGAGAATATCGTAATGAAAATTTCCAAGGTTTTAAGTCTTGCTGTTGCTGCTGTGGCTGGTTTGTCCATCGCAAGCGGCGCGTTAGCCCAAGCAAAACCGAATCCGAAGTGGCCAACCAATCTGACGCTGGGTACCGCGTCTGTAGGTGGCACCTATTTTGTTTACGGGCAGGTCTGGGCCAGTCTGGTTAACGAAAAAATCGGCACCAATATCAGCACGCAACAGACCCAGGGGCCCAACCAGAACATTATCCTGGCTGATTCCAAACAGGTTGATTTCGGAATGACCACGATGGGCGTCGCGTTGCAGGCCTGGGAAGGCAAGGGCGATTGGACCAAAGGGCAAAAGTTCAGCAATATCCGCGCGATGTTTCCGATGTATGACACGCCGTTTCATTTTGTGACGCTCGAAAAGTCCGGTATCAAGACGGCCAAGGATCTTGCCGGCAAGAAATCGGGAGTTGGTCCCCGGGCCGGTACCTGCGGTACTTATTTCCCGCTGATGTTCAAGGCCATCGGCATCGATACAACATTCCGTAACGGCCAGGCGTCCGACATGTCGGCGAATCTGCAGGATGGACTGATCGACGCATTCCCGTTCTGTGCCGGCGTTCCGATTGCCGCTTATTCGGAACTGGAAACCACCAACAAGGTGCGCTTTTTCACCTTTAACGATGATGAACTGAAAAAGATCAAGGCTGCGCTGCCTGAACTCTCTGACTCGGTGATCCCCAAAGGCACTTACAAACAGCAGACCGAAGATCATAAAACCGTCGGACTCTACAATTTTGCGATTGCCAACAAGGATGTTGCCGATGATCTGGTCTACGCAGTGGTGAAGGCTGTGATGGAAAACAACGCGCAAATGGTCAAGGGGCACGCCGCGGCCAAAGAGACGCTTCTTCCCAACTGGAACCGTAATGGATTCCTGCCTTTTCATCCGGGTGCCATCCGTTATTTCAAGGAAAAAGGGATTACCGTACCCAAGCATTTGATCCCGCCTGAATACAAGGGTTGATCGCGACATTCTGATCAAGACCGCACTGTGCGCAAGCACAGTGCGTTTTTTTTGGCAGGGGAGTAATACATGAGCACGCAGATGAACACGCCGTCGATTGAGGATGTCATCAAGCCGCCGATGGCCGAGGAAGAGTTCGGTGGCAATAAGCGGACGTTGCAGAACTGGGAGGCACTGGTTCTGGCTATCCTCTGCGTCAGTTTCACGGCATTTCACCTTTTTGTGCTGAATATCTATTCCCTTGAGCCTTTGTTGTTTCGGGCGATCCACGTGGGCTGGGGCGGTGCAATCGGCTTCATGATGTATTCCGCCGGCAACCGTGCGCGCAAGGACGGTGTGCCGTGGTATGACTGGTTGTTGGTCGCAGCCTCCATTGCCTGTGCGGTCTACATGACCGTCGAACTGGACGGGTTGCTGTTCCGTGCGGGCGCTCAGTTCACGACGGGCGATGTGATCACGGGTTTTGTCGGGACGCTGCTGGTGCTCGAGTTCGGCCGCCGCACCTCCGGGCTGGCGCTGCCGATTATTGCCGGCGTATTTATCATTTATTGTTTTATCGGTCCGTGGATGCCCGGCGTGCTTGAGCACAAGGGTTTCGAAATTCCGCGTTTCTTCACTTACATTTACAGCGAATACGGAATCTTCGGCGTCACCACCCAGGTTTCTTCGTCTTACATCATCCTGTTTGTCTGCTTTGCGGCGTTCCTTCAGGTGTCCAAGGTCGGCGATTACATCAATGACCTGTGCAATGCCATGTTCGGCTGGGCACGCGGTGGTCCGGCGAAGGCTGCGGTCGCATCCGGCATCCTGTTCGGATCGATTTCGGGCTCAGCTGTAGCCAATGTGGTGGCTTCGGGAATGGTGACCATCCCGATGATGCGCAAGGTGGGCTATGACAAGCCCACGGCGGCAGCGATCGAGGCAACATCATCAACGGGCGGTCAGATTACCCCTCCGGTATTGGGTGCGGGGGCATTTCTGATGGCCGAAATCACCGGTATTCCCTACAGCGAAATTGCGCTCGCAGCAGTGATTCCCGCTTTGCTGTTTTACATCGCCTGCTGGATCCATGTCGATCTTCATGCGATCCGGCTGGGCTTGCGCGGGCTGCGCAAGGATGAACTGCCGCCTTTGTTTGAAATGCTGAAGCGTCTGTATCTGTTTTCCCCGATTATTGTTCTGGTCTGGGGACTGCTGGCGGGGTACTCACCATTCCGGGCGGGCGGGCTGGGTATCCTGACGGCGCTCATCGTCGGCTGGATGGCGATACGATTTGGCGATCTTGAGCTGCGTCCCGATTCACAGGCGCCGATTGGGCCCGGATTGGCCTTTGCCACGGCTTTGCTGGTCAGGATTCTTTCGCTGGTGGCGCTCGGCGCTGCTGCCGGACTGGTCATTTTTTATATCCCGGAAATGCTCAAGAGTGTTGCTGGCGAGTGGGCAGGGATGGCGGTGGGTTTCGCTCTTCTAATTACGCTGACGTTGATGTTTGGTTGGCGCAAAACGCTGGAAGGGCTCAACCTTGCTGCGCGAGACACCATCCAGCTGGTGGCGGTGTGTGCTTGTGCCGGCATTATTGTGGGTGTGGTGGCGCTGACGGGTATCGGCGGACGTTTTTCCGAATTGATTCTGGGCATCGCGGGAACCAGTCAGCTGATCGCGATGATTTTTGCCGCTGGTGTGGCTTTGATCCTCGGGATGGGTATGCCGACCACGGCAGCTTATGCCATTGCTGCGGCAGTGATAGCGCCCGGACTGACCAAAATCGGTGTGGCGCCGCTGGTGGCCCATCTGTTCATCTTTTACTTTGCGGTGATTTCAGCAATTACCCCCCCGGTCGCACTGGCCTCGTTTGCCGCAGCCGGCATGTGCAATGCCGATCCCTGGAAAACCTCATGGATCGCATTGAAAATGGGGTTGGCGACCTTCCTGGTGCCGTTCATGTTTTATTACAGCCCTTTACTGCTGCTCAAAGGGAATCCAATTGACATTGCACAAGCCTTCATCACCGCGTCGATCGGGGTATGGTTTCTGGCCGGTTCCACCGAAGGCTGGTTTGGCGGCAAACTCGCCATGCCGCTTCGGGTGGTGATGTTTATTGCTGCACTCTGCTTAATCCATCCGGGTACGATTACGGACGTGTTCGGGCTTGCGGTCGGAGTGCCTATTTATCTCTGGCAGCGGATGCGTTTGCGAACCGTTGCAGCCTAGGAATTGCGGGCGGCATCCTTCGCCAACCCGCTAGTTCCTTCAAAGCCTTTGTTTTTACGGCAAATTTGCCGGTAAGTGTCTTTTATTCAAGGCGTTATCGTGCTATTCTCCCGGGTTATTTCAAACTCTGGAAGTAGGGGATTTTCATGGCTGTCGAACGCACGCTTTCCATCATCAAACCCGATGCCGTTGCCAAAAACGTGATCGGTCAGATTTACTCGCGCTTTGAAGGCGCCGGCCTGCGCATTGTCGCGGCACGCATGACCCAGTTGTCACGCGCACAAGCCGAGGGTTTTTATGCGGTGCACAAAGAACGCCCGTTTTTTGGTGAACTCGTTGCATTCATGATTTCCGGCCCGGTGATGATTCAGGTGCTGGAAGGTGAAAATGCGATGCAGAAAAATCGCGATCTGATGGGCGCCACCGACCCGAAGAAGGCCGACAAAGGCACGATCCGCGCAGATTTCGCCGACAGCATCGACGCTAACGCCGTGCACGGCTCCGACTCCGCGCAGAACGCGGCGGTCGAGATCGCCTACTTTTTTCCTGCGCTCGAAGTGCACTCACGCTGAACGGCGTGCAAGATAACCGGGCTGCCCATGTTACTCAACCTGCTGGGGCTTAACCGCGAGCAGTTCCAGTCGTGGTGCGCGGAACGGGGTGAGAAACCGTTTCGCGCCCGGCAGATGATGCGCTGGATGCACCAGTCCGGCGTCAATGACTTTGCGCTGATGTCCGACGTGTCCCGCGATTTTCGCGAGCAACTCTCGGCCTGCGCGGTGATCGAGGGGCCACAGGTGTTGCGGGATACCACTGCGCCGGACGGCACCCGCAAATGGCTGTTCGATGTCGGTACCGGGAATGCAATTGAAGCGGTCTACATTCCTGAGGGGGATGCAGACGACGAGCCGGCCGCAGAAGGCACAACCGCAGCACGTCGTTATCGCGGCACCCTTTGTGTTTCCTCACAGGCCGGCTGTGCGCTCGAATGTTCGTTTTGCTCGACCGGGCGGCAGGGTTTCAACCGCAATCTGACGACGGCCGAAATTGTCGGTCAGTTGTGGCATTCCAGCCGCAGCCTGTCGGCGGCGACCGGCATGGAGCGGCCGATCACCAATGTGGTGATGATGGGTATGGGCGAGCCACTGGCGAATTTCGACAACGTTGTCTCGGCGATGCAACTGATGCTGGATGACCATGCCTACGGCATTTCCCGTCGCCGGCTGACGCTGTCCACCTCCGGCATTGTTCCCGCGATGGACCGTTTGCGTGACGCCTGTCCGGTGGCGTTGGCGGTATCTCTGCATGCGCCCAATGATGAACTGCGCGATGAACTGGTGCCGATCAATCGCAAGTACCCGATCAGGCAGCTGATGGATGCCTGTGTGCGCTATATCGAAAAAGCACCGCGTGACTTTGTGACATTTGAATATGTTCTGCTTGCCGGCGTCAATGACAGCGTGGCACTGGCGCGCGAACTTGTTCGCACGGTGAAGCCGGTTCCCTGCAAGATCAATCTCATTCCTTTTAATGCGTTTCCGGATTCCGGGTTTGAGCGCAGTGCTGCCCCTGTCATCAGCGCGTTCCGCGACGTGCTGCACCAGGCCGGACTGACGACCACCGTGCGCAAAACACGCGGCGATACGATTGATGCGGCCTGCGGTCAGCTGGCCGGCCAGGTTCGAGACCGCACCCGGCGTGTGCAACGGCGTCTGGAAGTAGGCGGAATATGACTCGGGAGGGAAAAACCATGCGTATGCGCACCTTTAGTGTCGCGGTCTGGATGGGCATTGCGGTGCTGTTCGCCGGCTGTGCAACACTTGGACCGGAGTCGAATGATCTGCAGCCTTCGGTCAATACCACGGGCAACGAAAGCGAGGCGCGCAACCGAGCACGCATTCATACCGAACTTGCCGCCGGTTATTTCGAGCTTGGCAATATCGGCGTCGCTCTTGAGGAAGTGCGAATTGCAGAGCAGTCGGATCCATCCTATGCGCCGACTTACAACGTTGCCGCGCTGGTCTACGCCGCGCTGAAGGACGATCGTCGAGCTGAAGAAAGTTTCAACCGCGCGTTGCGGCTGGCCCCGGGCGATCCGGATGCCAACAACAATTACGGCATGTTTTTGTGTCAGCGCAAACGCGAGGTGGAAGGCATCAAGTATCTTCTGACGGCGGTGCAGAACCCGTTATATCAGAATCCCGAGCGTTCGTTGATCAATGCCGGTGTTTGCGCGCGCCGTCGCGGCGACAATGCTTCCGCGCAGGAGTATTTCCAGCGCGCCGTGACGATCAGACCCAATCAGGCTCAGGCGCTGTATCAGCTCGCAGACCTGGCTTATGCGTCAGCCAATTACGCGGCGGCGCAGGGATATCTGCGCCGCCTTGCCCAGGCTGCCCAGGCTAATGCTGAAGTGCTGTGGCTGGCGATACGCGTGGAACGCCGCATTGGCAACCCGATTGGAGAAGCCAGTTATACGCAACAATTGCGCAAAAATTTTCCGGAATCCAAAGAGGCGGCTGCCCTGCAGGCAGGCAGGTTTGAATGAGCGAGGAAAATACACCGCTTGAATCCGCGGTTCCCGCACCCCAGTCTGCTCCGGCGTTGCGCCCGGGTCGTGCGCTGGCTGAGGCCCGGACTCGCCGTCATCAGACCATTGCCGAGATTGCCCAGCAACTGAAACTGTCTTCGACGCAGATTGAAGCGTTGGAAGCAGAAGATTACGCGCATTTGCCGGGACCGGTGTTCGTTCGTGGCTTTATTCGTAATTACGCGCGTCTGATGGATCTGGATGGCGAAGCCCTGGTTGCCGGGCTGACGATGCCCCAGGACCCGCTGGCGGCCGGTGCAGCGATACCGCACTCGCACAACATTCCTTTTCCCGATGGCCGCGGACCACGCTGGCCCATATATGCAGTGCTGATTGCGGTGCTTGCGGCTGTCGTGGTGCTGTTCGAATATGTTTATTCATCGCCGTCTGCCGAGGTGCCCGCTGAGGTGACGCCGAAAGCGGAAACACCGGCACCCTCCGAGGCACTTCCAGTGCAGGTGATGGTGCCGATCCCGGGAGATGTTTCTGCGGCCGTGAAGACCGAGCCCGTGGTTGAACCGGTTCAGCCGGTACCGGCCCCGGCACCGGTCGCCGCACCGCCGGCAAAACGCGCGGGCAGTGTGGAAATGAGAATGGTGTTTGACAGGCAATCCTGGGTTGAGGTGCGCGACCGGGAAGATCGCATCGTGTTCTCGCAACTCAATCCTGCAGGGGCGGTGCAGATTGTGCAGGGGTTGCCGCCGCTGAATGTGGTGATCGGCAATGCCAGCGGCGTACGCGTGACCTATAAAGGACGCACGGTCGATCTGGCTCCGCATACCAAGGTCGAAGTGGCGCGGTTTACTTTGGAATGATGCGGCGATGACTACGTGTCTGCCTTCCCATGGTCCGGCGGCCCGCCGGCGCAGCGTCGGAGTGAGCGTCGGCAACGTTGCTGTCGGCGGCGGTGCACCGATTGTGGTTCAGTCGATGACGAATACCGATACTGCGGATATTGCCGGCACGGTCGAACAGGTCGCCGCGTTGGCGCGCGCGGGCTCCGAGATCGTTCGTGTGACAGTGAATAACGCTGAGGCCGCGGCCGCTGTTCCGGTGATCCGCGAGCAACTTGATAAACGCGGCGTCAATGTACCGCTGGTGGGTGACTTTCATTTCAACGGCCACCGGTTGCTGACCCAGCATCCGGCCTGCGCCGAAGCGCTGGCCAAACTGCGCATCAATCCCGGCAACGTCGGCAAGGGGGCGAAGCGCGACGAGCAGTTCGCGACCATGATTGATTTCGCCTGCCGGCTGAACAAGCCGGTACGCATCGGCGTCAACTGGGGCAGCCTTGACCAGGAACTGCTGGCGCGCCTGATGGACGACAATGGCCGGCTGCCGCAACCTCGCGACGCGACGGTCGTGATGCGTGACGCGTTGGTCACTTCGGCACTGGAAAGCGCGCGGCAGGCCGAGGCGCTTGGATTGCCGCATGACCGCATCGTGCTGTCGTGCAAGGTCAGTGGCGTGCAGGATCTGATTGCGGTGTATCGCGACCTGGCGTCGCGTTGTGATTATCCGCTGCATCTTGGATTGACCGAGGCCGGCATGGGCTCCAAGGGCATCGTTGCTTCGACGGCGGCGATGGCGGTGCTGTTGCAGGAAGGCATTGGCGACACCGTTCGCGTCTCGCTGACGCCGGAGCCGGGTGGAGATCGTACGCGTGAGGTGATTGTTGCGCAGGAGATGCTGCAGACCATGGGGCTGCGCTCGTTTGCGCCGCTGGTTATTGCCTGCCCGGGTTGCGGCCGCACCACAAGCACGGTGTTCCAGGAGTTGGCGAACCGCATCCAGAGTTATCTGCGTGAACAGATGCCGGAGTGGCGCGGCCGTTATCCGGGTGTCGAGAACATGCATGTCGCGGTGATGGGTTGCGTGGTCAACGGTCCCGGAGAAAGCAAGCAGGCGAACATCGGCATCAGCCTGCCGGGTTCCGGCGAGACGCCGGTGGCGCCGGTGTTTGTCGACGGCGTGAAGACGGTGACGTTAAAGGGCGACCGGATCGCTGAAGAATTCCAGCGTATTGTTGATCAGTACGTGCGTGATCATTACGGTTCTGCCGAAGTGTCGGCGGCGGCCGCGCACTGACCGGACGGGACCTCCAGGCGATGGCGAACAAAGTTCAGGGCGTTCGTGGCATGAATGACGTGTTGCCCGATGACGCGCGCTATTGGGCTTTTTTCGAAAGTACTGTTCAGCGTTGGCTTCATGCTTACGGATACCGCGAGATCCGCATGCCGATTCTCGAGCGCACCGAACTGTTCGTGCGTTCGATTGGCGAGGTCACCGACATCGTCGAGAAGGAGATGTATACCTTTACCGACGAGTTGAACGGTGAACAGCTGACGTTGCGTCCTGAAGGCACGGCGTCGTGCGTGCGCTCGGCGATCGAACACAACCTGCTGTATCCGGGTCCGCAACGGCTGTGGTACCGGGGGCCGATGTTCCGTCATGAGCGGCCGCAGAAGGGGCGTTACAGGCAGTTTCACCAGATCGGTGTCGAGGCACTGGGTTTTGCCGGGCCGGACATCGATGCCGAACACCTTCTGATGTGCGCACGGCTGTGGAAGGAACTCGGGCTGGACGGCATCACGCTGGAACTGAATTCTCTGGGTTCGGCAGAAGCGCGCACCCGTTACCGTGCCAAACTGGTCACTTATCTGGAAAGCCGGGTCGGTGAGCTCGATGAGGACGCGAAGCGGCGCATGCACAGTAACCCGTTGCGCGTTCTGGATAGCAAGAATCCTGCGATGCAGGCGGTGATTGAAGCGGCACCGCAGCTGGCGGATGATCTGGATGATGAATCCGCGCAGGCCTTTGCGACCCTGCAAGCTTCATTGCGGGCGGCCGGGCTGGCCTTCCGCATCAATCCGCGTCTGGTGCGCGGGCTGGACTATTACAATGGTACCGTTTTTGAGTGGGTGACCGACCGGCTGGGCGCGCAGGGGACTGTGTGTGCAGGGGGCCGTTATGACGGATTGATCGAACAGATCGGCGGCAAACCGGCGCCGGCCTGCGGTTTCGCGATGGGTGTGGAACGGTTGCTCGCTTTGCTGGTCGATGGCAGTGCCGCAGTACCTGAAACCGTGCCTGATGCCTACATTGTCCGCCAGGGCGATGCGGCGATGGCTTACGGTGAGCAGGTGGCCGAGCGGATGCGTGATGCCGGCCTCGCGGTCATCCTGCATTGCGGTGGCGGCAGCTTCAAGTCGCAGATGAAAAAGGCGGATGGCAGCGGGGCCCGGTTTGCGGTAATCATTGGAGACGATGAAGCGCGGGCCGGCCTGCTGACGGTGAAATCGTTGAGGGTAGAGCTGGAAGAGGGGCGGCAAGAACAGGTGCGGCGGGAACAGGTGCGCGTTCCACTGTCGGAAACGTGCGAGATTATAAAAACTAGGTAAATCAATGGCTTACGATCTTGAAGAGCAGGAGCAACTTGCAGCAATCAAATCTTGGTGGTCGCAATACGGCAAATTGGTCATTGTCACCGTCGTTGCCGCTTTGCTGGTGGTCGGCGGCATTCGCGGCTGGCACTACTACCGCAATACGCAGGCCGCTTCGGCCCTGACATTGTTTGATCAAATGCAGCGCGCGGAACGGGCCAGCGATCACAAAAAAGTCCGCGACATTGCCGCGCAGATGGTCGATAAATATTCTTCAACGCAGTACGCCACTATGGCTTCGCTGGCGGCGGCGAAAAGCAATTTCGATACCGGTGATCTTCCAGCTGCGAAATCCCGGTTGCAATGGGTGATCGATAACGGCAAGGAAGAAGAAGCGCGCGATGTGGCGCGGCTGCGCTTGGCGAGAGTGCTGCTCGACGAGAAAAATCCTGCCGAAGCGCTGAAACTGCTCGAAGCCAAACACGGAGAGAGTTTTATTGGTCTTTATGCCGACGTCAAAGGCGATGCCTTGCTCGCCGGCGGTAAACGCGCCGATGCACGTGCGGCTTATCAGATCGCGCTGGAAAAGAGTGATGCGGCAAGTCCGACCCGCCAGATTGTCCAGTTGAAAATCGATGCATTGGGCGAGAACAAGTAATGCGCCGCCTGTTGCTGATCGCCGTCTTCCTGCTGTTGCAGGGGTGTCAAACCGTATCCAGTGTTTATGACGGCTGGTTCGGTTCCGGACCCAAGCAGAAGGCGGCTGAACTGGTGACATTCGAGGCGCGCGCCACAATGCGTGTCATCTGGCAATCCAGTGTAGGCAATGCGGGGAATGGCGGGTTTTACCCGACGAGCGTCGGCAATACAGTTTATGCCGGCGGTGCTTCCGGCCAGATTGCCGGTTTTAACGCCAGCACCGGTGCGCAGCAGCTGCGGTTTGAAGCCGGCACCCCCTTGTCAGGCGGCGTGGGCTTCGGTTCGGGGTTGATTGTGGTCGGCACACCGCGCGGGGAGGTGCTGGCTTTCGAACCCACCGGCAAGCCCGTCTGGAAGGTGCAACTGACCGGCGAGGTGCTGTCGCCCCCGGCCGGTGCCGAAGGCATTATTGTGGTGAGGACAGGAGACGGCCGTATTTATGGTTTGAATGCCGCAGACGGCAAACAGCGCTGGGTTTATCAGCGTGCCTTACCGCCGCTGGCCGTGCGCAGTTATGCCGGCATCGTGGTGGAACGCGGCGCGGTATTTGCAGGCTTCCCCGGTGGTCGGTTGGTGGCGATTGCGCTGCAGAACGGCAATGTCGGTTGGGAAGCCGTCGTTGCCTTGCCCAAGGGCACTACCGAACTGGAGCGTGTGACCGATGTGACGAGTTTCCCGGTGCTGGATGGCACTCAGGTCTGCGCCGTGGCATTTCAGGGGCGGGTCGCCTGTTTTGAGGTGCAGCGCGGCGAGACGGTGTGGGCGCGTGATGTTTCGAGCATTGCCGGCATGGGGCTGGATGCGCGCAATGTATATGTCACCGACGAGCGCAGCGCGGTGCAGGCGTATGATCGCCGCGCCGGTTCAGGACTGTGGAAGCAGGACAAGCTTCAGGGCCGCTGGGCGAGTGCGCCGCTGGCGCTGGGGCGCTACGTGATTGTTGGCGATGTCCAGGGTTTTGTGCATGTCATGTCGCGTGAAGACGGCGCGTTTGTCGCGCGTATCGCGACGGATGGCAGCCCGATCCAGGCACCGCCGATTGCGATCGATCTGTCCACGTTTCTGGTGCAGACCCGCAGCGGCGGGGTGTTTGCGATTAATGTCCAGTAGATGCGGTCCAGTAAAAGCGGTCTACTGACAACGGTCCGCTAACAACGGTCCGCTAACAACGGGCTTGTAGCTGGACCAGTAACAGCGGTGCCGCAGTTTGCGCGCCGAACCGAATTTCAATCGGCCACAGCAATGTTGCGGCCTCAGTGGCATTTAGACATGAAACCCACAGTCGTCATCGTCGGCAGGCCCAACGTCGGTAAATCGACGTTGTTCAACCGGCTTACCCGCACCCGCGAGGCGATCGTGGTGGATGCGCCTGGCATTACCCGCGACAGGCATTACGGCGAAGGCCGTGTCGGCACCAAATCCTATCTGGTGGTGGATACCGGCGGCTTTGAGCCGGTGGCCAAGGACGGCATTTATCATCAGATGGCGAGGCAGACCCGGCAGGCTGTCGATGAAGCCGATGTGGTGCTGTTCATCGTCGACGCTCGTGCAGGGCTGACGGCGCAGGACCGGGAAATCGGCACCGAGTTGCGGCGCAGCGGGCGCAAAGTTTGGGTGATCGTGAATAAGGCCGAGGGCATGAATTCGGCGATGTCGACCGCGGAATTTCATGCGCTGGGTATGGGTGAGCCGCTGGCGATTTCAGCGGCGCACGGGGAATATGTCAGTGACCTGATGGATCTGGTGCTCGCTGAATTTTCGGCGCCTGAACGCGCCGTCGAAGACGAATCCAAACACCCGAAGATTGCCATTGTTGGCCGGCCCAACGTCGGCAAATCCACTCTCGTTAATGCCTTGCTCGGCGAAGAGCGGGTGGTTGTGTTTGACCTTCCGGGAACCACACGCGATTCGATTTCCATCGATTTCGAGCGTGAAGGCAAACGTTACACCCTGGTCGACACCGCCGGCATGCGCAAGCGAGGCAAGGTGGACGAAGCAGTCGAGAAGTTTTCGGTGATCAAGACATTGCAGTCGATTGCTGACGCCAACATCGCCATCCTGGTGCTCGACGCGCGCCAGGAAATCTCCGAACAGGATGCGCATATCGCCGGGTTTATTCTGGAAGCAGGGCGGGCGCTGGTGGTGGCCGTCAATAAGTGGGAAGGCCTCACCGAGCTGGAACGCGAGCAAATCAAGCGCGATGGCGCACGCAAGCTGAACTTCCTCAATTTTGCGCGCTTTCATTTCATTTCGGCGCTGGAGGGGCAGGGCATCGGCGCCTTGCTGCGGTCTGCTGACGAGGCGTATGCCGCAGCCATGGCCCAGCTGGCGACGCCGCGGCTGACGCGGGCGTTGATGATGGCGGTCCAGCAGCAACAACCCCCGCGTTCGGGGATGGTGCGGCCGAAAATGCGCTATGCCCATCAGGGTGGGTCCAATCCGCCGCGAATCATTGTTCACGGAACGGCGCTGGACGGGGTGTCGGATTCATACCGGCGTTATCTGGAACGATTCTTCCGTGACACGTTCAAACTCACCGGGACACCGCTCAGGGTGGAGTTCAAGACCGGCCGGAATCCCTTCGCAAACCGCGCGGCCAAACGCAGCTAACTATATGGCCAGACGGGAAATATTAGGCTAGAGTGATTGTTCGAATAACTAAAATCAAGAGGGCACCATGAGTAATAAAGGGCAGTTGCTACAAGACCCGTTCCTGAACGCTTTGCGCAAGGAACATATCCCCGTGTCGATCTATCTGGTTAACGGTATCAAGCTGCAAGGGCAAGTGGATTCCTTTGATCAATATGTGGTGTTGTTGAAAAACACGGTGACGCAGATGGTTTATAAACATGCGATCTCCACCGTGGTGCCGGCACGTGCAGTCAGCCTGCAGATGGATGAAAAACAAGACAAGTAATTGTTTTTTATTGAAAAAATTTGATGTTTGAGCGTCCGGGTAGCGGCACCAAAGCCGTCATTGTGGCGCTGGATTTTGGCGTCCCGGATTACGCTGAAAGCGTCGACGAGCTGCAATTGCTGGGCCGCAGCAGCGGCGTTTCAGTTGCTGCGGTAGTTCGTGGTCGCCGCGAGCGGCCGGATGCCGCCATGTTCGCCGGCAAGGGCAAGGTTGATGAAATTGCCCAGACGGTCACGGATAGCGGAGCCTCGCTGGTCCTTTTCAACCATGCCCTGAGCCCGATCCAGGAACGCAATCTGGAGCGCAGGCTCAATTGCCGCGTGGTCGACCGTACCAGCCTTATTCTCGATATTTTCGCCCAGCGTGCACGCAGCCATATCGGCAAATTACAGGTGGAACTGGCGCAACTGGAGCACCTGTCGACCCGGCTGGTCCGCGGATGGACCCACTTGGAGCGTCAGCGCGGCGGTATTGGCATGCGCGGGCCCGGCGAAACGCAATTGGAAACCGACCGCCGGCTGCTCGGCAAACGCGTCAAGGTGCTCAAGGAAAAACTGCTGAAAGTTCGCGCCCAGCATGCCACCCAGCGCCGCTCGCGCGAGCGGGCCCACGTATTTTCGATCTCTCTGGTCGGATACACCAATGCCGGCAAGTCAACATTGTTTAACCGGTTGACCCGTTCCGACGCCTATGCGGCCGACCAGTTGTTTGCGACCCTCGACACCACGACCCGGCGTCTGAGCGGCGTCGCAGGGGCTTCGGTGGTCATTTCGGATACCGTGGGTTTTATCCGCCACCTGCCGCATACCCTGGTCGAAGCTTTCCAGGCGACGCTGGAGGAGACCGTACATGCCGATTTGCTGCTGCACGTGGTGGACGCCAGCAGCCCGGATCGAGACACTCAGATCGCTGCGGTCAATACCGTGCTGACCGAAATTGGTGCCGATAAAACCCCTCAGATCATGATCATGAACAAGATTGACCGCACCGCCTTTGAGCCCCGGGCTGAGAGAGACGAGTGTGCTAGAATTTCCCGCATCTGGGTAAGCGCAGCAAACGGTGATGGTGTCGAGCTTTTGCGCACCGCCATCGCAGAACATGCGATGGAAGCCGCCAGATCCAATCAACCCGCAGCCGCCTGAAAAAACTGATCCGATGATTGCATCCTCAAGGTCTCTCCGTGACCGCCTCAAAGGTGGTCTTGCCCGCGTTCTGGCGCCATTGCTGTCACTCAACGATCCGCAATGGGGGCGCCGGCCGAATAACGGCGGTAATCAGGGTCCGCCTGATCTCGATGAGATCTGGCGCAATTTGAACAGCAAGTTGAACCGCTTGTTCGGCAGCAGGGGCGACAAGGGCGGCAATTCCGGTGGCAATGAATCTCCCGGAGGCGGTGGCCCGAGCCTGGGGGCGCTGGGTGGGGGTGCCGGTTTGTTGTTTGGATTGATCGTCGTGGTGTGGCTTGCCAGCGGCTTCTATATCGTCAATGAAGGTCAGCGCGGTGTTGTGCTGCGCTTCGGTAAATACGTCGAGGCGACGATGCCGGGGCCGCGCTGGCACTTGCCGTATCCGGTCGAATCCGCCGAGGTGGTCAACGTCGCGCAGGTGCGCACTGTCGAAATCGGTTATCGCAACAACGTCAAAAGCAAGGTTCTGAAAGAGGCACTGATGCTGACCGACGATGAAAACATCATCGACGTCCAGTTTGCGGTTCAATACGTGCTCAAAAGCCCGAGTGATTATCTGTTCAATAACCGCGCCACGGATGATTCCGTGCTGCAGGCTGCCGAGACGGCCATCCGTGAAATCGTCGGCCGCAGCAAAATGGACTTCGTGTTGTATGAAGGTCGTGCCGAAGTGGCGGCCAAAGCGCGCAAGCTGACGCAGGAAATTCTTGACCGTTACCAGACCGGCATCAATGTCAGCAACGTGACCATGCAGAACGCGCAGCCGCCCGAACAGGTGCAGGCGTCGTTCGATGATGCGGTCAAGGCCGGCCAGGATCGCGAACGGCAGAAGAATGAAGGTGAAGCTTACGCCAACGACGTGGTACCTAAAGCCCGCGGTATGGCGGCGCGGCTGATGCAGGAGTCCGAGGGTTATCGCAGCCGGGTGGTTGAACAATCCCAGGGTGATGCAGCACGCTTCCGCCAGATCGTCGCCGAATACAGCAAGGCGCCGCAGGTGACGCGTGATCGTCTTTATCTCGACGCCATGCAGCAGATCATGACCAGCACCAGCAAGGTGCTGATCGACCAGAAAAGCGGCGGTAACATGTTGTACCTGCCGCTGGACAAGTTGATGCAGATGACCGCGGGCAGCGTCGCGTCCGGCGTCGCGCCTGAGGCGCCGGCGTCAGCCAAAACTGCCGACCCGGCTGCAGCTGCCGCCGATGGTGCTGCGCGGGGTCGTGAAGCCTTCCGCAGCCGTGACCGGGAGGTTCGCCAATGAAACATAATTTTGGAGCGATAATCGCCGGCGCCATTGCGCTGCTGCTGGTACTCGGTATGTCGATGTTCGTGGTGGATCAGCGCCAGAACGCCATCGTGTTCCGTCTCGGTGAAGTGGTGTCGATCAAGAAGGACCCGGGCCTGTATTTCAAGGTGCCGCTGCTCGACAACGTGCGCTTTTTTGACGTGCGCATCCTCACCATCGATACCGCGGAGCCCGAGCGTTTCCTGACGTCAGAGAAGAAAAACGTTCTCGTTGACCTGTTCGTCAAATGGCGGATCACCGATGTGCGCAACTACTACACCTCGGTCGCCGGCGATGAAATGCGCGCACAGACACGGCTGCTGCAGACCATCAATGACGGCCTGCGTGCCGAGTTCGGCAATCGCACGGTGCATGACGTGGTTTCGGGCGAGCGTGACAAGATCATGGAACTGATGCGCAACAAGGCCAACGAAGATGCCTTGAAGATTGGCGTAGAAGTCCTGGACGTGCGCCTGAAGCGGGTCGATTTGCCGCAGGAAGTCAGCGAGTCGGTGTATCGCCGGATGGAAGCTGAACGCAAGCGGGTGGCCAATGAACTGCGTTCGACCGGTTCGGCGGAATCGGAGAAAATCCGCGCCGACGCTGACAAGCAGAAAGAAGTCATCCTTGCTGAAGCTTACCGTGATGCGCAGCGGATCAAGGGTGAGGGTGATGCCAAGGCCTCGGCGATTTATGCCAAGGCTTATGAGATCAACCCCGAGTTCTACGCCTTCTACCGCAGTCTCGAGGCTTACCGCGCCAGCTTCAAGAACAAGAGCGACGTTCTGGTGCTGGAACCGAACTCCGAATTCTTCAAATACATGAAATCGGGTGGCAAGGCTGGCGGCAAGTAATCAGGGTCGGCCTTCGGGCCGCGCCCGTTGAATGCGGATCAGCACGCGATGCAGCGACCCGCCGATGACTGACAACCTGCTGACCGCCTTCGCCCTGATGCTGGTGATCGAGGGGCTGATGCCCTTCCTTGTCCCCAACGCCTGGCGCGAGACCTTTCGGCGGCTGATCGAGATGAATGACGGCCAACTGCGCTTTGTGGGCTTAAGCTCTATGCTGGCCGGCCTGATCTTGCTTTATTTCTTGCGTGGTTGAGGCTCCCCCAAGCTTCTATAATGTGCGCTTTGCCCGGACCAACGGGCCCACAGCCCCGGTTTTGACGTTTTGACTGTATTAACGATTTCCCCCCTATTTGCCCCCTTTTGAACGTTTGCCATGAGAACCTGGCTGCTGCCTGAATATATTGAGGACATCCTCCCCGCCGAGGCGCGCCGCATTGAGCGGCTGCGCCGGCTCATCCTCGACGATTTCGCGGTGCACGGCTATGAACTGGTGATGCCGCCGCTGCTGGAATATGTGGATTCGCTGCTGACCGGTACCGGGCACGATCTGGATCTGCAGACCTTCAAGCTGGTCGACCAGCTCACTGGCAGGATGCTGGGCGTGCGCGCCGACATCACGCCGCAGGTGGCGCGAATCGACGCCCACTTGCTGAACCGCGGCGGCATCACCCGGCTCTGTTATTCGGGCAGTGTGCTGCGCACGCTGCCGGGCTTGAACCGCACCCGGGAGCCGCTGCAGATCGGCGCTGAGATCTACGGCCATGCCGGCATTGAAAGCGATATCGAAGTGCAGCGTTTGCTGCTGCGCGCGCTGCGTCTTGCCGATATCCGCGACGTGTCGCTGGACATCGGTCATGTCGCGGTGTTCCGTTCGCTGCTGCGCCGGGGCCGTGTGTCGCGCGGACTCGAAGCCGACCTGTTCCAGGCGATGCAGTCCAAGGATGTCACCGCAATCAACGCATTGACCAAGGGTCTTGATCGGGTTACCAAGGCCGCACTCGCTGAACTGCCGGGGCTTTACGGTGGCGTCGAAGTGTTGGCGCGTGCGAAACGCGTATTGCCGGCGCTGCCGGAAATCCGCGGCGCCTTGCGCGATCTGACAGCGCTGTCGCGGCCGCTTGCCGATCTGGCGAAGATCCGCAGTTTTGATCTCGGTGAGTTGCGCGGTTATCACTATCACAGCGGCGTGGTGTTTGCGGCATATTCAAATGCGCGGCCCAATGCGGTGGCGCAGGGCGGCCGTTACGACGAAGTCGGCAAGGCCTTCGGCCGCGCGCGCCCGGCGACCGGCTTCAGCATGGATATGCGGGAACTGGCTGCGGCTGCCAGCGAAGGCAGCCCGCCGTCGCGGGTGCTGGCGCCATACCGTCCTGCCGACCGTGCGTTGGCGCAGCGCATCGCGACTTTGCGTAGCCGGGGTATCGTAGTCATTGAAGATTTGCCGGGGCACGCCCGTTTTCGCGGTGAACTCGGTTGCGACCGTGAACTGGTGCTGCGCGCCGGACGCTGGGTCGTGCAAAAATGCGATGATTGATGAATTATCATAAGTTATTGTTTATATTTAATATTTTATGCCATACCCGGTATGGCTCCTTAGATGAAGGCCGGATGAAATGAGCAAGAACGTTGTAGTGATCGGCACCCAGTGGGGTGACGAAGGCAAAGGCAAGATCGTCGACTGGCTGACCGATCGCGCGCAGGGCGTGGTGCGTTTCCAGGGCGGACATAACGCCGGGCACACGCTGGTGATCAACGGCAAAAAGACCGTTCTGCACTTGATTCCTTCTGGAATCCTGCGTGACAAGGTCGCCTGTTATATCGGCAACGGCGTGGTGCTGTCGCCCGAAGCGCTGCTTGATGAAATCGCCACGCTGGCGGCGGCGGGTGTGGATGTCGCTTCACGGCTGAAAATCAGCGAGGCCTGCCCGCTGATCCTGCCGTATCACGTTGCCATTGATCGCGCGCGTGAGGCTGCGAAAGGCGCCGGCAAAATCGGCACCACTGGCCGCGGCATCGGACCGGCGTATGAAGACAAGGTCGCGCGGCGCGCGATCCGGTTGCAGGATCTGTTCCACCGCGAGCGGTTTGCGGCCAAACTCGGCGAGGTACTGGATTTCCACAACTTCGTGCTGAAGAATTATTTCCGGGTCGACACGGTGCCGTTCCAGAAAACGCTGGATGACACGCTGGCCTTTGCCGATCGCATCAAACCGATGGTGGCCGATGTGCCGCGGCTGCTGTACGAAGCGAATCGCGCGGGTGACCATCTGTTGTTCGAGGGTGCGCAGGGCACGCTGCTCGACGTGGACCACGGCACCTATCCGTTTGTGACTTCGAGCAACTGTGTGGCCGGCGCGGCGGCTCCGGGTGCGGGTATCGGACCGCAGAGCCTGCACTATGTGCTGGGCATTACCAAGGCCTACACCACACGTGTCGGTTCGGGACCGTTCCCGACCGAACTCGATGACGATATCGGCCGGCAGATCGCCACCCGCGGCAATGAAGTTGGTGCCACCACTGGACGTCCGCGTCGTTGCGGCTGGTTCGATGCCGCGGCGCTGAAACGTTCCATCCAGATTAACGGCGTGTCGGGCCTTTGCGTGACCAAGCTCGACGTGCTCGACGGCATGGAAACGGTGCAGCTCGGCGTCGGCTACAAGATGAGCGGGGTTGCGCGGGACATTTTGCCGTTTGGCGCGGAGCTGCTGTCCGAGTGCCAGCCGGTTTACGAAGAGATGCCGGGATGGCGCGACAGTACGGTCGGGATCACCCGTTTCGACGACCTGCCGCAGGCCGCACGCAATTATCTGAAGCGGATGGAAGCGGTCTGCGGGGTGCCGATCGATATTGTGTCGACCGGTGCTGATCGCGAACACACCATTGTTCGTCGCCATCCTTTTGACTGATGGCACGGCAGGGCACGGCTTGTTGATGTTGCCGTGCCCTGCCTGCCCGATACTAACTACGTCTATCGTCTACTTTGGTGCCCAGAAGAGGACTCGAACCTCCACGGTATTACCCGCCAGCACCTGAAGCTGGTGCGTCTACCAATTCCGCCATCTGGGCAAGGGCGCGATTCTAGCCCATGAAAGCTATTTATTCAAATGAAAAAACCCAAAAAATCCACTGCAAGCGGCTCTAAAGGCTCACGTCGCCAAAATGATCCTCACCACGAGCGTGAGGCGGGGCTATACGAGCATCCCGTACCCAGCCGCGAATTGATTCTTGAGGTCATGGTCGAGGCTGGAGTGCCGCTTGAGGAAGCCGATCTCGCGCGTGAACTCGACATTCGCAAGCGTGAACGTGAGGCGTTTAATCGCCGTATCGCCGCGATGGAGCGCGACGGCCAGATCATGCGCAACCGTCGCGGTGATTTATGTGTCGCTGAAAAACTCGATCTCGTCAAAGGCCGCGTGCTGGGCCACAAGGACGGTTTCGGATTTCTGGTGCGCGACGAGGGTGGCCCTGATCTGTTCCTCGGTTCGGGAGAGATGCAGAAAGTGCTGCACGGCGACCGTGTGATGGCGCGTATTTCCGGCACGGACCGCCGTGGCCGGCCTGAGGGCAAGATTGTCGAAGTGCTGGAGCATGGCCAGACGCGTTTTGTCGGCCGCCTGCACGTCGAACACGGCGTGAGTTTCGTTGCAGCCGAAGACAAACGCATCAGCCAGGATTTTGTGATTCCGACGGGCGAATCCGGCAAGGCGAAAGCGGGGCAGGTGGTCACCGTTGAAATCATTTCGCAGCCGGGTCGTCAAAGCAAGCCGTTGGGACGTGTAGTCGAGGTGCTTGGCAATTACGCCGATCCCGGCATGGAAATCGAAATTGCGCTGCGCAAACACACGCTGCCGTGGATATTTCCGAAAGAAGCCGAGGCCATTGCCGCCAAATTGCCCAAGGGCGTGCGTAGTACCGACCACAAAAGCCGCATTGATCTGCGCGACTTGCCGCTGGTCACCATCGATGGCGAAACCGCGCGCGACTTTGACGATGCGGTGTACGCCGAACCGGTCGGCAGCGGTTTCCGGCTGGTGGTGGCGATTGCCGACGTCAGTCATTACGTCAAGGAGGGTGACGCGCTGGATGTCGAGGCGCGCAACCGCGGCAATTCGGTGTATTTCCCGCGCCGGGTGATTCCGATGCTGCCCGAGGCGCTGTCCAACGGTCTGTGTTCGATTAATCCCGATGTCGAGCGGCTGGCGATGGTCTGCGACATGCAGATCGACAGCCACGGTCACGTCAAAGGTTACAAGTTTTATCAGGCGGTGATGCTGTCACATGCGCGGTTCACTTACACCGAAGTCGCGGCCATCCTCGAGGACCTGCGAGGCCCGGCCGCGCGCCGGCGCAAGGCGCTGGTGCCCCACCTGCAGACTTTGTACAAGCTTTATCACCAGTTGGCGAAGGCACGCGCCAAGCGCGGTGCGATCGATTTCGAGACCATCGAAACCCAGATGATTTTCGATGACAAGGGCAAAATCGAAAACATCGTGCCGGTGATCCGCAACGACGCGCACCGTTTGATTGAAGAATGCATGCTGGCAGCTAACGTCTGCACATCGGACTTCCTGCGCGAACGCGGTCATCCGGTGCTGTACCGGGTGCATGAAGGTCCAACGCCGGAGAAACTCGCAGCGCTGCGCGATTTCTTAAAGGGATTTGGTTTGCAGTTACCCGGCGGCGAGACGCCGCATGCGTCTGATTACGCCAAGCTGCTGTCCAAGGTCAAAGGGCGTCCGGACGAACAGTTGCTGCAGACGGTAATGCTGCGCTCACTGAAGCAGGCCGTGTACACGCCGAAAAATGCCGGTCACTTTGGTCTTGCCTACGATTCATACACCCATTTCACCTCGCCGATCCGCCGCTATCCCGATCTGCTGGTGCACCGCGCGATCAAGGCGGTGCTGATCGGCGGTACTTACAACCCGGGCGACTGGCAGCAACTCGGTGCGCAATGCTCGATGACCGAACGCCGGGCCGACGAGGCCACGCGCGACGTGACGGCGTGGCTGAAGTGTTATTACATGCGTGACCGTGTTGGCGAAACCTTCATGGGCAGCATTGCCGGTGTGGCGGCCTTCGGTGCGTTTGTCGCGCTCGACGACGTCTATGTCGAAGGGTTGGTGCACATTTCCGACATGGGCAAGGATTACTACAAGTATGACGCAGCCCGGCATGAGTTGATGGGTGAGCGCACCAAGCAGCGTTACCGCCTCGGCGACCGGCTGCGGGTCAAAATCGCCCGCGTAGACCTGGGGGCCTCGCGCATTGATTTTGTCCTGGCCAATTAATAAAAAAATAAATAAAAACAATTATTTATAAGTGCATGACTTTTAAGCAACCATGAGCGACCTGCAACTGATCCACGGTTTTCATGCGGTCACCAGCCGGCTGCGTCAGCGCGAAGGCGTGGTGAAGGAGATCTACTTCGACAGCGCGCGTCATGACAAGCGCGGCAAGGATCTGCTGGCGCTGGCCGAATCGCGGGGTGTGCGCGTGATCATGGTCGACGCCAAGCGTCTCGACGGCATGACCGGCAACCCGCGCCATCAGGGTGTAGCCGCACGGGTCGAAGCGGTGAAAATGCCGACGCATATCGATGACGTTCTGGATGAGCTCACCGAATCGCCGCTGCTATTGATTCTTGATGGCGTTACCGATCCGCACAATCTTGGTGCCTGCCTGCGGGTGGCCGACGGCATGGGTGCGCATGCGGTGATTGCCCCCAAAGACCACGCCGTCGGGCTGAATGCGACGGTGGCCAAAGTCGCCAGCGGCGCGGCTGACTCGGTGCCCTACATCATGGTCACCAATCTCGCTCGTACCATGCGTGAATTGAAAGAGCGCAACATCTGGCTGGTGGGCGCCGACGAGCGCGCCGAACACGACCTTTACGGCATCAAACTCAACGGCCCGCTGGGCTGGGTGCTGGGTGCTGAAGGCGAGGGCATGCGCCGGCTGACCCGTGAAACCTGTGACGAGCTGGCGCGGATTCCAATGCTCGGCAGTGTCGAAAGCCTCAACGTCTCGGTTTCGGCGGGAATCTGTCTGGCCGAGGCGCGCCGTCAGCGCCGCTGACAGCGCCGATTGTTGCGCCGGGATGACGTCCGTCTTCCCGCTCCTCTGGTTTGAACGGTGGCAGTGCGGACGTGCGAATTGTCACAGTGCAGTGCAAAAAAGTGTTTCAGGGACTCCCGTTCC
Source organism: Burkholderiales bacterium (assembly GCA_022841375.1). GTDB lineage: Bacteria > Pseudomonadota > Gammaproteobacteria > Burkholderiales > SG8-41. The sequence goes on along the minus strand of JALHRQ010000015.1, from coordinate 24,666 downwards.
CCCTTGATTACCGCCTATAATTTCGGGTAGATGCAGACTGCGGCGCGGAAAGCCATAGGGCACCGCGAGCAGACTGCCGGGTTGCGATGATTCAGGGGGTGGTATGAACAAAAAAACCGCTACGCATAACACGCCTAATTCTATCATTCAACCGGCATTCGGCCTGCGTCCAAAGGCCGCCGCACTCGCCGTCGCCGCCTGCTTCAGCAGCGCCGTGCTGGCCAACCCGACCGTACCCACGGTGGTGCACGGCACTGCCAGCTTCGCACAGGCGGGCAGCATCCTAAACGTCACCAACAGCCATAACGCGATCATCAACTGGGGTTCGTTCTCGATCGGCGTCAACGAGTTGACCAAATTCATCCAGCCTTCGGCGCTGTCTGCGGTGTTGAACCGCGTCGTCGGGCAGGATCCTTCCGCCATCCTCGGCGCGTTGCAGTCCAACGGCCGTGTGTTCCTGATCAATCCCAACGGCATCCTGTTTGGTGCCGGCTCACAGATCAACGTCGCCGGTCTGGTGGCATCGACGCTGAACATGTCCAACGCCGACTTCCTCGCCGGACGCATGAACTTCACCGACGGCGCTGGCGCCGGTTCGGTGGTGAATCAGGGCTCGATCAACGCCTCGGGCGGCCCGGTCTATATGGTCGGCAACGCCGTCACCAACAACGGCATCATCACCAGCCCGGGGGGCGAAGTGGTGCTGGCAGCGGGCAACAGCGTGGAACTGGTCAATCCCGGCACGCCGAATCTGCGCGTTGAAATCCAGGCGGGTGACAACGAAGCGCGCAATCTGGGCAGCGTGGTCGCTGATGCCGGTCGCATCGGCATCTATGCCGGGCTGATCAAGCAGGGTGGCGTGTTGAATGCGGACAGCGCGGTTGCCGAGGGCGGCCGCATCATGCTCAAGTCGACCAAACGCACCGATCTGGAAGCCGGCAGCGTGACGAGCGCGCGTGGCACCAGCGGAGGTGAAATTGTCGCGCTGTCGGGCATGGCCGATGGGGTTACGCAGGTCGCCGGCAAGATGGACGCGTCGGCGATTGCATCGGGTGCGCCGGGTAGTGGTGGTTTTATTGAGACTTCAGCGGCGACGGTCAATATCGCGGACAGTGCGAGGGTTAGCGCGGCGGGCAGTGGCGGTGGTCAGGCTGGACGCTGGCTGATCGATCCAGATGATTTTGTCATTGCGGCCACTGGCGGCAATATGTCAGGGTATTCATTGTCGCTGGCTTTGGGAGCTGACTATTCAGGCAGTGCCGGAACCATCATCGGAACACCAACTAACGTTGATATCGCCACTACCGGGTCAGCCGGCAGCATTTATGTTAATGACTCAGTGTCTTGGGACAAGCAGTCGTATCTCCGGCTCGCATCGCACAATAATATTGAGGTTAATAGCCCGATCAGCAACACAACCTCCGGAGGGGCATTGCTGTATGCGGGTTGGAATGGCGATCCTCTGACCCCAGCAACAGCGCCAAGTTTGCCGCCCGGACCGACTGTGGGAATCGGCGGTTTTATCCAGATCAATGCACCTATCAACATGGGTAGTGGAAGTGTGCATCTGGTTGCCGGCAGTGACATCACTCAGACTGCGACAGGGATCATTACCGCCAATCAGTTGCTGGCCAAGAGCGTGGCAGGCAATGTTTCGCTGACGGAAGCCAATGCGGTCAATGCGCTGGCCGGTTCGGCGAACGAGTTCCGTTTCAACAACAGCCAGTCCTTGACGATCGGCAGTGTCGGCGGTGTTGATGGTGTGACGGCCACTTCTTCAAATGCCGTGGTTGATATTGCTGTCACGACCGGCAATCTGACCGTCAGCAAGAATGTACGTGCGCTGGGTGAAGGTTCCGGTGCCAATGCAGCCGTCACCCTGACCGCCTATGACGGAACCCTTGCCGTCAACAGTGCGGTTGAAGCCAAAGGTGCTGACGGGAATGATGGTGATTATGGCGGCAGCGCGACCGTCAATCTGTATGGCGGCGTTGTCAATATTGCCGCGCCGGTTTCGGCGACGGGTGGTCATGCGCTTGGAATCGGCCTCGAGGCTTATGCTGAGGGCGGCGATTCAACGGTCAACGTTGACGGCAGCAACAGCATTAGCGTGACCAGCGCGGGATCGATTACCGCAATCGCCGGCAATTCCGGAAATGATGAATACGGCACAAGTAGCGGCGGAGATGCCAACGTCAATCTGACCAGCACCGGCGCTCTGGAAATCGGCGGTGCGATTGTTTCCCAGGGCGGCAAGGGCGGTGGTGGTATCAACAACGAGTGGGATGTTGATGGGAGCGATGGCGGTTATGGCTACGTCTATGCCAATGTGGGCGGTTTCTCGCTAAACAGCACCGGCTCGATTGCCGTCACCGGCGGTGATGGTGGGCATGGTGTCGGTAGCTATGGCACAGGTGGCGCCGGCGGATATGCGCAGATCTATGCTGACGTCAGGGGTCCAGTTCTGGTTCAGGGCTCTATCACCGGACTAGGCGGTTCCGGAGGCGACGGGGCTTCCGGCGGTCGGGGGGGAAATGCCAGCTTATATTTGAGTAACTATTACTACTACGCTCCTTCCGGCGACCCCTTTACGGTGGGGAGTACCGGGTCCATCGGCATGACCGGCGGCGCCGGCGGGCAGGGCGGCTTGTCGGGCGGCAGCTACGGAGGCAATGCGTACATTACGTTAACAAGCGACGGCCCACTCACTGTCAACGGTAACCTTACTGCTACGGCTGGGGCAGCCGTGACCGGTCCGGAGGGTCTGGAATATACCTGGGCCGGCGGTGAGGCGAACATCTACTTGTATACGTACGGAACTTCCTCAAATGTGACCATTGCCAATGCCACGGTCTCGGCTGTGGGTCGAAGCGGTCCTGATGGCGGTGAAGGCTATGTCTCGCTTTATTCTCCTTACGGAACGATCAATACGTCTACGGGTAATGTTTCTGCGAGTGGCGGCGGTTACTACCTGGGAGAAGTGTACGCCTATGCTAACGGCGACATTACGCTGGGCCAGTTGAGCGCCGACGGTTCAATCTATATCGACAGCAACAACGGTCAGATTATCGACGGCAATGCGGGGATCAATATCCTGGCGCCACGAGCGCAACTCTATGCTTCCGGTAGTGTGGGTTCCATTACCAATCCACTCGAAACGCTGGTTAATGAACTTCGTGTCTCTTCTTACAACGGCGACATCGGCATAATCAATACCGGTAATCTGCGCCTCTACAACTATAACGCTGTATATGCACCCAATGGCAACGCTGCGATTGGAGCAACTGGCTCTCTGACTGTTGACGGTGCTGAAGGTTACGCCAGTGGTGACCTGTCGCTGATGGCTAATGGCGACATTAATATCACCGGGTATTACGGATACGTGCATGCAGGAGGAAACCTTCTGCTCAATGCCGGCGGCAATCTGAACATTGGCGGCACCGGGGGTTATAACAACTATGCCTATGGCAATGCCAATACAGTCGCTGTTGCAGGTGGCAATCTCCGCGTGTATTCCAACGATGGTTATGGCGATACCACTCTGGGTACTTACTCCAGCAATACCACGGTCAAAACCGGCGGCAACGTGGTGGTCGACAATGCGTCGATTATCGGCGGTCCTGACGTGATGATGCAGGTCGGTGGTTCCGTCTTTGTTAATGGCACCCTGTCGACCCCGGGGCGTATTGAGGCTGGATCGGTGGATACCATCACGCTGGTGCTGACCGGTTTGACCAGCGGAGGCTTCACCGTCAATGGTGTGAGCGGTGCACTCTATGATGCGTTGACGGAAACTGGCTTCTTTACCAACGGAAGTCCGGCTGTATTGGGTGACACCATGATGGTGACTTACACCGGCGCGTCCATTTCGCCGCCGACCGACACGCTGATTGTTGCCATGAACCAGGCCACCAAGCCGCCGGAAGAGCAGAAGTCGACCGGGGCGATGGAGTCGGAAGACGAAAAAAACAAGGACAAGAAAAAGGATCTCCCGATCTGCGGTAAATAAAAAGCAGGGACACTCCGGTTTGCAATCGATGCGGCCGGAGCAAAAACCGGCGCTCTTGCAGCCGGTTTTTTTTTTGGTGGACGGCGCATGCGTGGTGTAGTGCGCTATTTCCGCGGTAAATCTGCCATAATTATCAATACTTGATTGCGTAATTGGGACGCAAGTTGAAATTGACGGGGATTGCCTGCAGCATGGGCTTTATATAACTAATTTGTTTAAAAACAATGACTTATAACAAATCTTCGATAGCGCATGCGGCGTTAGCCTCAATTCTCTTGGTCTCTCCGGCGTGGGTTGCTGCGCAGGAAACCGCTCAGGAAGTGGTGATTCCGGCTCCCAAATTCAACATCGATCGCTTTGAAGTCATTGGCGACAACATCCTCGGCACTGAAACGGTCCAGCGCCTGGTCAAGCCGTTCACCGGCAAAGACAAGGACTTCAGCGACGTTCAGCGCGCGCTGGAAACGCTGGAAGTGGCCTATCGCGATCGCGGCTATGGTGTAATTCAGGTTCAATTGCCCGAGCAGGACATCACCCGCGGCATCGTCCGCTTCAACATCAACCAGCCGAAAATCGGCAAGGTGAATGTCGAAGGCAACCAGTATTTCAGCACCCAGAACGTCCGTCGTTCGCTGCCGGCGGTGAAAGAGGGCGAGACGCCCAACTCCAATAACATCGCGCGCAATCTGCAGATTGCCGCAGAGCATCCGGTCAAGCAGTCGAACGTATTGCTGCGCTCTGGTGAAAACGAAGGTTTGGTGGACGTTAACGTGCGGGTCACCGATGACCGGCCGTGGCGATTGATAGCAACGCTGGACGATACCGGCACTTCCGATACGGGTTACCTGCGCCTGGGTGTGGGCTTTCAGCACACCAACCTGTTTGACCGTGACCATTCGTTCACCGCACAGTATGTGACGTCGCCGACCAATCTGGACCAGGTCGCGATTTACGGGCTGGGTTACAAGATTCCGTACTATCGGCTTAACAGCACGCTGGAAATGTTCGGCGGTTATTCCGATGTTGATTCGGGTACGGTGTCGGGCCTGTTCAATGTCAGCGGCAAGGGTTCGATCTTCGGTGCCAAATGGAACTACTTCCCGCAGAAGTGGAAGGACATTGAACAAAAACTGAGTTTCGGTCTCGATTACCGCGCCTATCAGAACAACGTGACCCTTTTGGGTATCGGTTTTGTACCGGACATCACCGTGCATCCGGTATCGCTGGGTTATGCCGGCCTACTGCGGATGACGGCGAGTGAGCTGAGTTTTAATGCCGCACTGTCGCATAATATTCCCGGGGGCAATGATGGCAGCAAAGAGGATTTTCAGTGTCCGCGGCATACAGATGGATTGTGTGTTCGTCAGGGCGCAAAAGCGGATTACAACATCCTGCGTTACGGCGCGACGTTTTCGCACGCCTTCCGCAACGAATGGCAGGGGCGTATCGCATACGTGGGCCAATTCACACGTGATCTGCTGATCCCTGGTGAGCAGTTTGGTATCGGCGGCATGGATACCGTGCGCGGTTATCTGCCGCGCGAAGCCTCGAGCGACTACGGTTATGCCGCGCAACTCGAGATGTATACGCCGAATCTTTCCGACAATCTGGGCATGAGCGACAAATGGCGCACCCGGCTGGTCGGCTTTTACGATTTTGGCAACGTTTACCGCAATGATCCGACGCCTAGCGAGCAGGCAGGCAAATACCTGGCCAGCACCGGCATCGGTATGCGCCTGACTTACGGCAAAACCGTCAGCCTGCGTTTCGACCTGGCGCAGATCCTCAAGGCCCACGGCACCCGCCAAACCGACGACATGCGGCTGAATGGCAGCCTGGTGCTTGTTTATTAACGCTTTCAAGCGTTGCTGACTCTCCCTCAGGCGCCTACAAGCCCTTGATTTTGAGGGGCGTTCCGGTATAATCCCGGCCTCCCGTGCGGCGCCTGTCGCGCGGGAACACTGAAATGAAATCCCTTCCTTGCCACACCGCGCTCGCATCGCGGGTGGCCCAACAGCCCACAAGGAGATATTAAATGCGACATTACGAGATCGTTTTGATTGTCCATCCGGACCAAAGCGAGCAGGTGCCGGCGATGGTTGACCGTTATCGTCAGCTGATCACCGGCCGCAAAGGCGCGATCCATCGTTTCGAAGACTGGGGCCGCCGCCAGTTGACCTACCCGATCCAGAAGCTGCACAAAGCACACTACGTGATGATGAACATCGAGTGCGACAACGAGACGCTGCTCGAGCTCGAACACGCTTTCAAGTTCAACGACGCAGTGCTGCGCCATCTGACCGTCAGCATGGACGAGGCCGTCACGACCCCGTCGCCGATGATGCGGGAAGAGCGCGCGCGCCCGACTACCGATGATGCCAGGCCGGCAGCTCCTGTGGCCGCAGTTGAAGCGGAGAGCGCAGCGTAAGTGAGCCGGAATACGGTCAGGCTGATTGGAGTCCTGGCCACGGTTGAACCCTTGCGTCACACACCCGCCGGCCTGCCTGTAGTGGAATTTACGCTGGCCCATGCCTCGGAACAAACCGAGGCAGGACAGCAAAGGCAGGTGGAGTTCGAGATGGCGGCGAAAGCCACCGGCGAACTGGCAGCACGGATTGCCGGAATACGGCAGGGCAGCGGGATGGATGTGCAGGGTTTTCTCAACCGCAAGCATCGCATGAGCAGGCAGATTGTCCTGCACGTTACGAACATGGAACTGATTTAGAAAAGGAAACGCACATGGCACGAATGGGCGGAAACAGCGGCGGTAAGGGTAAATTCGGCAAAGGCAAAGGCAAGGACGGACGCAAAAAGGGCAATGCCCTGTTTCGTCGTCGCAAGTTCTGCCGCTTCACGGCTGAAGGCATCAAACAGGTTGATTACAAAGACATCAGCCTGCTGAAGGATTTCATCAACGAAAACGGCAGGATCATCCCCGCCCGCATCACGGGCACCAAGGCGCGCTTCCAGCGCCAGTTGGGGATTGCGGTCAAGCGCGCGCGCTTCCTCGCGCTGCTGCCTTACACCGACCTGCACTGAGAGGCCTGACATGCAAATCATTCTTCTTGAGAAAGTCATCAACCTGGGCACGCTCGGCGACGTGGTTCGCGTCAAGGACGGTTATGCCCGCAATTTCCTGATCCCGCAGGGCAAAGCCAAACGCGCCACCACGGCGAACCTGGCTGACTTCGAAAAGCGCCGCGTCGAGCTGGAAAAGGCACACGCTGAAATGCTGACCCAGACACAGGAAAAAGGCGCCAAGCTCGAAGGCCTGATGGTTCAGATCACCCAAAAGGCCGGCGTCGACGGCAAGCTGTTCGGTTCAGTCACCAACAGCGACATCTCCGAAGCGCTGAAAAAGCAGGGCTTCGAAGTGTCGAAAGCGTCCATCCGCATGCCGGAAGGCCCGCTTAAAACGATCGGTGACTACCCGATCAAAGTGGCGCTGCACGCCGATGTGGTGGTTTCAATCACCGTCTCGGTGCTTGGCGAGGCTGCGTAAGCACTGAATCAAAAGCGTTTTTCTGCACGACCAAAAAAGGGCTGGCGACAGCCCTTTTTTTTGGTAGATTGAAAGCCTGTTGGCGAATTCCCCCTTTCGCCGCTTTCAATAAATATCGTTTAAAAACAATAACATAGAGATATACGCCATGGTCCAGGTTGTCACCCCGTTCACCAAGGATGCGCAGCTCGAAGCCGCGCGCACACCGCCGCATTCGATCGAGGCGGAGCAATCGGTGCTCGGTGGTCTGTTGCTCGACAACGTGGCCTGGGATCGTATCGGCGATGTGGTCTCGGAAGTGGATTTTTATCGCGGCGACCATCGCACGATTTTCCAGCACATCGCCAAGCTGATCGAGCACAACCAGCCGGCCGATGCGCTGACCGTAGCGGAGAGCCTTGAGCGCAGCGGCAAGCTGGCCGACGTGGGAGGTCAGGCCTATATCGGTTCGCTGGCGTTGAACACACCCAGCGCGGCCAACATCCGGCGTTATGCCGAGATCGTGCGCGACCGTTCGATCATGCGCAATCTGGCTGCCGTCGGCACTGCGATTGCCGATTCGGCATACAGCCCCAGCGGCAAGGATGCGCACATATTGATCGACGAAGCCGAAGCCAAGGTGTTCCAGATTGCCGAGGCCGGTTCAAAAAACAAGCAAGGTTTTATCCGCATTGATCCCATCCTGACCGAGACCGTAGAGCGCATCGACATGCTCTACAGCCGCGAGAACAAAAACGACGTGATCGGCCTGCCGACCGGTTTTGTAGACCTCGATCGCATGACGTCGGGACTGCAGCCCGGCGAGATGGTAGTGATCGCCGGGCGTCCGTCGATGGGCAAGACGGCGCTGGCGATGAACATCGCCGAGAGCGCTGCGCTGGAAAGCAAAAAGGCCGTCGCCGTATTCAGCATGGAGATGTCGGGTCCCCAGTTGGCGATGCGGATGATCGGTTCGGTAGGGCGCGTCGATCAGCACCAGTTGCGCACCGGCACCTTCAAGGAAGAAGACTGGCCGCGGCTGGTCGATGCCGTGGGCAAGCTCAATGATGCGCAGCTCTATATCGATGACACTGCGGGCCTCAACGTGCTGGAAGTGCGTTCACGCGCGCGGCGCCTGCACCGGCAGTGCGGCGGCCTCGCGCTGATCGTCGTTGACTACCTGCAGCTGATGTCGGGCACCGCATCCGGTGGCCGGGAAGAGAACCGGGCCACCGAGATCGCCGAGATTTCGCGGTCACTGAAAGGTATCGCCAAGGAATTGAAACTGCCGGTGGTCGCGCTGTCCCAGCTGAACCGCAGCGTCGACTCCCGCCAGGATAAAAGGCCGATGATGTCCGATCTACGTGAATCCGGCGCCATCGAGCAGGACGCGGACGTGATCCTGTTCATCTACCGCGATGAAGTCTACAACGCCGATTCACCGCGCAAGGGCATCGCCGAGATCATCATCGCCAAACAACGTAACGGCCCCGTCGGCAAGATTGATCTGACCTTCCTCGGCAAATACACACGATTCGAGAGTTATGCCGGCGGCGGCATCGGCAGCGCCGAGTACTAAAGCGACACGCGCATCTTACTGATACCCCCTCTCCCCGCTTGCGGGGAGAGGGGCGGGGAGAGGGGCTGCGGGAAGTCTTTTTGTCGGCGTTACAGCGACTCCGCTGCAAAATCCGCCAGCCGCGAACGTTCGCCGCGCATCAGCGTGACATGGCCGCCATGCGGCCAGCCCTTCATCCGGTCAACCACGTAAGTCAGCCCTGAACTGCCTTCGGTTAGGTACGGTGTGTCGATCTGCGAAATGTTGCCGAGACACACCACTTTGGTTCCCGGCCCTGCGCGCGTGATCAGCGTTTTCATTTGCTTGGGCGTCAGATTCTGCGCTTCATCGATGATTACGAATTTGTTGAGGAAGGTGCGGCCGCGCATGAAGTTCAGCGACTTGACCTTGATGCGCGAACGGATCAGGTCGCGCGTCGCGGCGCGGCCCCATTCACCGGCTTCGTCATCGGTGTGGTTCAGCACATCAAGGTTGTCCTCAAGCGCGCCCATCCACGGGTTCATTTTTTCTTCCTCGGTGCCGGGCAGGAAGCCGATGTCTTCACCCACCGGCACGGTGACGCGGGTGACGATGATTTCCGAGAAATTCTTTTCTTCCAGCGTCTGCGCCAGTGCCGCGGCCAGCGTCATCAGCGTCTTGCCACTGCCGGCCTGGCCGAGCAGGGTGATGAAGTCGATGTCGGGATTCATCAAGGCGTTCAGTGCGAAGTTCTGTTCGCGGTTGCGCGCGGTGATGCCCCAGACGCTGTTGCGCTGGTGACTGTAGTCCTTCAGCGTCTGCAGGATCGCCGTCTTGCCGCTGACTTCCTTGACCTGCGCGTGGAAAGGCTGATCGCCCTCAAGGAACAGGAACTGGTTGACGAGCAGGTTGCTGCACACCGGTCCGGTGACCCGGTAATAGGTATGGCCGGCCTGCTGCCAGGACTCCATGTTCTTGCCGTGGGTGTCCCAGAAGTTCTCCGGCAGTGCGCAAATGCCGGTGTAGAGCAGGTCGGTATCTTCAAGAACCTTGTCGTTGAAATAATCCTCGGCCGCAAGGCCCAGCGCACGCGCCTTGATGCGCATGTTGATGTCTTTCGACACCAGGATGACCTGGCGCTTTGGCTGCGTTTCCTGCAGGTGTTTGACGACGCCGATGATCTGGTTGTCGGCTTTGCCGCTGGGCAGACTGGAAGGCAGGTTGCCGTGGATGGCTTCGGTCTGCAGGAACAGCTTGCCTTTGGCCGACTTGTCGCCATGGCTGGCCAGCGGTATGCCCTCGGTGATGTCGCTCTGCAGCGCGGCGATGATTTCGTCGAGGTAACGGCTGGCCTGTCGCGCATTGCGCGAGACCTCTGACATGCCTTTCTTGTTCCCGTCCAGTTCCTCAAGCGTGGCCATCGGAATGAACAGGTCATGTTCTTCAAAGCGGAACAGCGAAGTGGGATCGTGCATCAGCACGTTGGTGTCCAGCACAAAAAGTTTGGCGCTGGCGGGCAGGCGGGAAACGAGTGTGGGGCTGGTAGCGGACTTGCGTTGAATCATGAGCCTCCCGGGAAGTCAGGCGTTGATTGGAAACCTGCGTTTCCGGGGAGCTATGCGAGGGTTTTTACGAATTCCAGCACCTCTTGCACATGCCCCGGAACCTTTACACCGCGCCACTCGCGGCGAATCAAGCCTTTGGCGTCAATCACGAAAGTGCTGCGCTCAATACCGCGCACTTTCTTGCCATACATGTTCTTCATCTTGATGACGTCGAAGGCCTTGCAGGCGTATTCATCGACATCACTGAGCAGATCGAAGGGGAAACTCATCTTGGCTTTGAAGTTCTCGTGCGACTTGATGCTGTCGCGGGAGATGCCAAAGACCACGCCGCCGGCCTTGGTAAATTGACTGTGCAGGTCGCGGAAATGCTGCCCCTCAGTGGTGCATCCGGGGGTGTTGTCCTTCGGATAGAAGTAGAGGACGACAGTTTTGCCGAGCAGGGTGCTCAGCTCAATGCTCTTGCCGCCGGTGGCGGGAAGTTCAATGTCTGGTGCGGGTTTGTCCAGCACTCGGGTGTTGATCGATTACGGTTCTGAAACGATTAATCGGCGATTGCGCGGTTTATCGGTAACTCTTGTTTATATCTTGGCGCAATTTTCAACGGCATGCAACACCTGAATATTGTCCTGGAACTGTCATGTCTTCGCAGTACGCCCGCAATGTCTTTGCCGCACCGTAGCCCCGATGTTCGCAGGGGATGGCTGCTTGGTGCGTCGAAGACATAGAGTGGTTTTGATGCGGCTGTTCATGCTGCCGGCGATGCTGCGAGAATTTCTGCAGCCAGCTGTTGGATAGCGTCGACCGTGTGCGCATTGAGCTGAAAGTGCGAGGCCTGCGGCAGGCGCGGATAATGATTGACGATGGCCCGCGTGTAAGCCGGATCGTAGTGCTTGACCAGCAATTCTTCCGTCAGCCGGCTCCACTGGCTGTCGCGCGCCATGTCCTGCCAGTTGTCGATGACCACGCCGCCGTGCAGTGCACGCAGGCAGTCGAGTTGCGCATTGAGCAGTTGGGCATCGCTGAGAAAATGCACGTATTCATCCATCAGCAGTGCCACGCGCACGGGAATCGGCGCTTCGATGACCACGCAGGCACTTTGCCACATCGCATCGATCAGCTCCGGCGGCACGCGCAGCTTGCCGATCTTGCGGCTTTCCGATTCCACATACACCGGCCGCTCTGGTGACAGGTGTTTCAGTGCATGCCACACCCGGCTTTCAAACATTTTCTGCGCCGGCTGCGCCTCGTCAGGCAGATTGCCGAGCACCGAGCCGCGGTGCGCCGCGAGTTCTTCCAGATCCAGCACCTGCGCGCCCTGTTCCTGCAATGCATGCAGCAGCCGGCTCTTGCCGGTGCCGGTCATGCCGCAGACCACGCGCCAGTCGAAACGCGCGGGCAGCGTCGGCAGTTCTTCGAGGATGGCGCGGCGATAGGCCTTGTAACCGCCGTCGAGCTGGCCAACCTTCCAGCCGATCTGCGCCAATACATGCGCCAGCGCACCGCTGCGGCCGCCGCCGCGCCAGCAATACACCAGCGGCCGCCAGTTGCGCGGACGTTCCTGCAGGATGCCGCCGATGTGGGATGCAATATTGGCGCTGACCAGTGCGGCGCCGATTTTTTTGGCGTCGAACGAAGAAACCTGTTTGTAGATGGTGCCGACGCGTTCACGTTCGGCATTGTTCAGCACCGGCAGATTGATCGCGCCGGGAATGTGGTCTTCGGCGAATTCTCCCTCGGAGCGGACGTCGATAATCTCGTCAAAATCATCGAGTTGTGCTACGGTGGCCGCGCTCGCTGAGCGGCCCCTGTGGGCCGCGTGTTCCGTGGCGTCAGACATGCTGCGGTTCAATGATGATCAGCGTTGCGAACATGGCGACATTCTAAATCATGAACACCCCCATCGATGCTGCTTCCCTCCGCCTGACACAGTTTTCCCACGGCGGTGGGTGAGGCTGCAAACTGACGCCGGCGTTGCTGAGCGAGGTTCTGGCTAAAACGCCCGCGGCACTTCCGTTCAAGGATCTGCTGGTGGGCACGGAGTCGAGTGACGACGCCGCGGTGTATCGCATCAACGATACGCAGGCGATTGTCGCGACCACGGATTTTTTTATGCCTATCGTCGATGATCCCTTCGATTTCGGCCGCATTGCTGCGACCAACGCGATCTCCGACGTGTATGCCATGGGCGGCAAACCCTTCATGGCGCTGGCCTTGCTCGGCTATCCGATCGGCAAACTGCCGATGGAGTCCGTGCAGCGGATCATTGCCGGAGGTCATGCGGTCTGTGCTGAAGTCGGCATACCGATTGCCGGTGGTCATTCGATTGATGCGCCGGAGCCGATTTATGGTCTGGTCGCGCTGGGCTTGGTGCATCCCGACCGCGTCAAACGCAACGACCGCGCAAAGGCCGGCGATGTGTTGATCCTCGGCAAGGGGCTGGGCGTCGGCATCATGAGCGCTGCAATGAAAAAAGAACAGCTGAGCGATGCTGCCTACCAGCAGATGCTGGAGAGTGCGACCAAGCTCAACACGCCGGGTGTGGAATTAGGCGCAATGGACACCGTGCATGCGTTAACCGATGTCACCGGTTTCGGGCTGTTGGGCCATCTGCTGGAAATTTGTCGCGGCTCCGGGCTGATCGCCCATGTGGAGTGGGCGAAGGTGCCGGTGCTGTCGCTGGCGCAGCCCCTGGTCGAAGCCGGATTTGTCACCGGCGCATCCGATCGCAACTGGGCCAGTTACAGTTCGCAGGTCACGCTGCCTGATGGTGACAGCATCAACATGCGCAAACTGTTGACCGATCCGCAGACCAGCGGTGGTTTGCTGGTGGCTTGTGCGGCGGAGTCTGCTGATGCTGTCCTGGACATCTTCCGGGCGCAGGGTTTTGCGCAGGCGGCGGTGATTGGGCGGATGGAGGCTGGTGCGCCCGGGGTCACTGTTGTCTGAGAGACGCAGTAACACTCGTTTAAATCGCGTTTACGCAGCCCCTCTCCCCGCTTGCGGGGAGAGGGGGTATTTAAGTGTTTGTTTTTATTTAACTTTTATTAACGGCGCCAGCGTCTTCCAGATCGTTTCCAGCATCAGCGCCTGAGCCTCTGCGGTCGGGTGCAGATTGTCCGGCTGAAATAACTCCCGTTTATCCGCAAAACCCTCCAGCAGAAACGGCACCAGCGGCACGCGTTTGGCTTTCGCCACGTCGCGGAAAGTCGCACTGAACTTTTCCGTGTATTGCGGGCCGTAGTTGGGTGGAATCTGCATGCCAACCAGAATGACCTGCGATCGGGCGCGGCGCGCAGAATCGATGATGCGCTCGAGGTTGCTGCGCATGGCCTTGAGATCGCTGCCACGCAGGCCGTCGTTGGCGCCCAGCGCAACAATCGTAATGGCGGGGCGGTGATTGCGTAATGCATCGTTGATGCGGTTCGCGCCGCCCAGCGTGGTTTCGCCGCTGATGCTGGCATTGACGACCGTATAATCGGTTTTTTTCTCGCGCAGGCGCAGTTGCAGCAGATGCGCCCAGTCCGCATTGCGCGTAACACCGTAGCCGGCCGAAAGGCTGTCTCCGTAAACCAGAATTGTGGCGGCCGAAGCCAGCGGCATCGCGCCGGCAGTGAGCAGCATCACCAACAACAAGCGAATGAGCATGACTGAAGAATCTCCGAAACCGATCGTGCGTGTGACGCAACTGGGCAAGCAGGTTACCACTGGCGATTCGACATTGACCATCCTGCGCGATGTGAGTTTCACCGTGAATGCCGGCGAAGCCGTGGCCGTGGTCGGCGCTTCCGGCTCGGGCAAATCGACTTTGCTGGGATTGCTGGCGGGACTCGACACGCCGACTTCGGGTAGCGTCAGCATCAGCGGCGAAGAACTGTTTGCGCTGGATGAGGATGGTCGCGCCGCATTGCGCGCGCGCCTGGTCGGTTTTGTATTTCAGTCCTTCAACCTGCTGCCGGCGATGACCGCGCTGGAAAACGTCATGCTGCCGCTGGAACTGGCGGGTGAGTCCGGTGCCGCGGCTGCCGCGAAAACCTTGCTCGAACGCGTCGGTCTCGGCGGACGACTGACCCACTATCCCAAGCAGTTGTCCGGCGGCGAGCAGCAGCGCGTGGCGATTGCGCGCGCGTTTGCGACGCGCCCGGCATTGCTGCTGGCCGATGAGCCGACGGGCAATCTGGATGCGGCCACCGGTGCGGCGATCATCGACTTGATGTTTGAATTGAACCGCGAGCGCGGCACTACACTGATTCTGGTGACGCACGATCTGGAACTGTCGCGGCGCTGCGGCCGCGCACTGCGTCTGGCAGCGGGCGAACTGCAGTTATGAGATGGATTGCGGACGCCGCGCTGGCACTGCGCCTGCTGGCGCGAGACTGGCGCGCCGGTGAACTGACACTGGTAGCCATTGCGGTCGTGGTGGCGGTGGCCAGTGTCACCACCGTCGGTTTTTTTGCCGACCGTGTGCATCAGGCACTGAGCCGGCAGGCCAATCAGCTGCTCGGCGCCGATCTGGTGATCTCCGGGGATCGGCAACTGGATTCTTCATTTGCTGCGGAGGCTGAGCGTCGTGGCCTGCAGGTGGCGCGCATGTTGCGTTTTCCGAGTATGACCACCGGCAACGGACAGAGCGTGCTTGCCGAAGTCAAAGTGGTCACCGCCGGTTATCCCTTGCGCGGAGAATTGCGTATTGCCGACGCGCAGCACGGTGTTGACCGTCGTGCGACTGAAATTCCCAAGCCCGGCACGGTGTGGGTGGATGAACGCTTGATCACCCGTCTGCAACTGCAGGTCGGTGATGCCATTGAAATCGGCCAGAGCCGGCTGCCGATTACGCAGATCATTACCCAGGAACCCGACAGTGCCATCGGTTTCATCAATGCCGGTCCGCGCATCATGATCAATGACGCCGACATTGCCGCCACCGGACTGGTCCAGGTCGGCAGCCGTATCCGTTATCGCGTGCTGGTGGCAGGAGCGCCGGCAGCGATTACCGATTATCGCGGCTGGGTGACGCTGAAACTGGCACCGGGTCAGCGCGTGGAGAGCATCGAAGACGCGCGGCCGGAAATCCGCTCGGCGCTGGAGCGTTCCGAGAAATTCCTCAGCCTGGCCGCGTTGCTGAGCGTGGTGCTGGCCGCGGTGGCGATTGCGCTGGCGGCGCGGCGTTTCCTGCAGCGCCATCTCGATGCCTGCGCGATCATGCGCTGCCATGGCGCCAGCCAGTCGCGGCTGGTGCGGCTGTATCTGCTGCAGTTCATCGTACTCGGCGCAGTGGCCAGTCTCGCCGGGTGTATCGCGGGTTTTGTCGCGCAGCATGCACTGGCCTTGTGGCTGGGCAGTCTGGTCACCGTGGAGTTGCCGGAACCGGGCTGGATGCCCGCTCTGCATGGTTTTGTCACCGGTCTTTCCTTGCTGCTGGGTTTTGCGCTGCCGCCGGTGATTGCACTGGCCAAGGTGCCGACCTTGCGCGTACTGCGCCGGGACATCGGCGCGCCCAGTGGCATGGGGCTGCTCGGTTACGCGCTGGGCGCGGTGGTGATTGCCGGGCTGATCATCTGGAAGGCCGGCGATCTGCGGCTGGGCGGCATGGTGTTCGCCGGATTTTCCGGGGCCATGCTGGTCGCGGGATTACTGGCGTGGGGCGTCATTGCATTGGTATCGCGGCTCGGTGGGGCGGGGGTGTCGTGGCGTTTTGGTATTGCCAACCTGCGCCGGCGGCCGCTGGCCAGCGTGTTGCAGGTGGTGGCGCTCGGTATCGGCGTGATGGCCTTGCTGACGCTGACCATCATCCGCAGTGAATTGCTTGATCTGTGGCAGCGCAGCCTGCCGCCGGATGCGCCGAACCGATTCATCGTCAACGTGCAGCAGGATCAGATTCCTGCGCTGAAAAAGTTTTTTGATGGCCGCGGCATCGCCATGCCCGAACTGCATCCGATGGTGCGTGCGCGGCTGACCGGCATCAATGATCGTCAGGTCGCCCCCGCGGATTACACCGACGATCGCGCGCGCCGTCTGGTCGACCGCGAATTCAATCTGTCATGGGCGACGCAGATGCAGAAGGACAACCGCCTGATCGCCGGCAACTGGTGGAGCGGGGGTGCGGGGAATAAAAGCGCACGCACCGACCAGTTCTCGTTGGAGGATGGCATCGCCAAGGCGCTGGGCGTCGGTGTCGGGGACAAGCTGACTTTCGACGCTGCAGGCAGCGCGTTCACTGCCGAGATCACCAGCCTGCGTAAGGTCGACTGGGATTCCTTCAACGTCAATTTCTTTGTCGTCTCGCCGCCGGGATTGCTGGAAAAATATCCGGCGAGCTACGTCACCAGCTTTTATCTGCCGCCGGGCAATGTCGAACTGCTGAATGCACTGGTCAAACAATTCCCCAATTTCCTGCTGATCGATGTCGCACAAGTGCTGGGCCAGGTGCAGACCATGATCACCCAGGTGTCGCGCGCGGTGCAGTTCGTGTTCCTGTTTACGCTGCTCGCCGGTCTGGTGGTGTTGTATGCGGCGATTGCCAGCACGCAGGATGAGCGGCTGTATCAGGCGACGATCATGCGCACGCTGGGTGCGAGCCGCGCCCAGCTGGCCCGCGCCAATCTCGCCGAATTTGCAGTGATCGGCGCATTGGCCGGTTTGATTGCGGTGGCGGGGGCCAATGCGCTGGGTTACGTGCTGGCGCAGCGCGTGATCAATGTCGGTTATGAATTCAGCTATGTGCTGTGGGGCTTTGGCATCCTCGGCACCGTGCTCGGCGTGATGCTCGCCGGCCATCTTGGTACCCGCCATGTGCTGCGCATCGCGCCGCTGCGCGTTTTGCGCATGCTGTCCTGATACTGGGTGTTCCAAATATCCAACACCGTTCGCCCTGAGCCTGTCGAAGGGCGCTTGAGCTTCGCAAGCTTGTCTGAACGGAAGCCGGGCTTCGACAGGCTCAGCCCGAACGGGGGTCGGGTTTCGACAAGCCTGTGATGAGCAAGGTCGAAGGGCTCAGCCCGAACGAGTAGTGGTTTTGAAAACCTCAACAGACATTGCGGTTCCAGTGCTGAGGTCCCAGCGATATACTGCGCAGAACTTCGGAAGCGGCTCATGAGTGAATCCCTGATAATTTATATCCTGTTGTTTTTATTGGTTATTTTGTGCGTCGTCGTGGTGGTGATGGCGACGCAGGGGCGCACCACCGCCCGTGCCACGCTCGATCTGCAGCAAACCCTCGAAGACAAACACCGCTCGATGCTCGGCGATCTGCACGAAGGCCTGACGCGCCAGGGTGACCGCCTGGGTGTGCAGGTTGCCGATTCCAGCGAACGCCAGCGCACATCCACCGCGGAGGAATTGAAACAGACCCGCGACGTGCTGCATGCCTTGCGTCTGACGCTGACCCAGGAAATGGGCACACAGCGCGAAGCCATGCTCGAACGCCTCGCGGCAACCACCGAATCGCTGAACGCCAAGATCGACGTGCGGCTGGGTGAAATCGCCGGCAAGGTCAACGAGCGGCTGGACGAGGGTTTCAAGAAAACCAACGAAACCTTCCTTAATGTCATGACGCGCCTGGCGATCATCGACGAGGCACAGAAAAAAATCGAAAGCCTGACCACCAGCGTGGTCAGCCTGCAGGATCTGCTCGGCGACAAGCGCGCCCGTGGTGCCTTCGGTGAAGTGCAGCTCGAAGGCCTGGTGCGCAATGTATTGCCGCCAAATGCCTATGACATGCAGTTCACGCTGACCAACGGCACCCGCGCCGACTGCGTGCTGCGTCTGCCGGCACCGACCGGCATGGTCGCGGTCGATTCCAAATTCCCCTTGGAAAACTACCACCGCATGTTCGAACCCGGCGTCAATGACGTCGACCGTGCGCTGGCGCAGAAACAGTTCCGCAACGACATCAAAAAACACGTCGACGACATTTCAAAAAAATACATCATTCCCGGAGAGACTTCCGACGGCGCGGTGATGTTCGTGCCGGCCGAGGCGGTGTTTGCCGAAATCCATGCCCATCATGCCGAAACCGTGGAATACGCCAGCGCAAAACGCGTGTGGATCGTCTCCCCGACCACGCTGATGGCGGTGCTCAACACCGCGCGCGCGGTGCTGAAGGATGTCGAGACGCGCAAACAGATTCACGTCATCAAGGAATCGCTGGCGCGGCTGTCGGTGGAGTTCAGCCGCTTTGATGACCGCATGAAGGACCTCGCCAAACACATCCGTCAGGCCTATGACGACGTCGAGCGGGTGCAGGTCACCAGCGGCAAGATCACGCAGCGCTTCGCCCAGATCGAAGGCGTTGATCTTGACGACGAGGCGGAAGAGGCGAAGATCCTCAAACTGCGCGACAGCGGCGCCTGATCGCCGATGGGCTGGTTCGCCCGATGGCGCCGCGGCCGCGCCGCGCAACGCAGCCCGGTGAGTGCGGCAGAATGGTCTGCCGTCATTCAACGCTTTTCTTTCCTGCGGATACTGAGCACCGACGAACAATCGCGTCTACGCGACCTGGTCGCTGCTTTCCTCAATGAAAAATCCCTGCAGGGCGCCGGCGGTTTGACCATCAACCGCGACATCGAACTGGTGATCGCCGCGCAGGCCTGTCTGCTGGTGCTGAACCTCGACCTCGACTACTACCGCGACTGGGTGGAAGTCATTGTCTATCCCGACGAATTCATCGTCGATCATGAATACACCGACGAAGACGGCGTCGTACACCGCGTGCGTGCGCCGCTGTCCGGCGAAGCGTGGGAGCAGGGGCCGGTGATACTGTCGTGGGAAGATGCTGAAGCAGCCGATGGCGGCGACGGCTACAACGTGGTGATGCACGAATTTGCGCACAAGATCGACATGCTCAACGGCGCCGCCGACGGATTTCCCCCTCTGCACGCGGACATGGACCGGGAAGTGTGGACACAAACGTTTACCGATGCCTTTGCCGGGTTCGAACGACAGCTCGAGCAACACGAAGACACGCTGATTGACCCCTACGCCGCGGAAGACCCCGCTGAGTTCTTTGCCGTGCTCAGCGAACTGTTTTTCGAGCGCCCCGACGCGCTGAAAGCCGACTATCCCGCGGTCTACAGCCAGTTGGCCCGGTTCTACCGCCAGGACCCACTGTCCCGTCTGCAAGCCGCGGCGTAATTTCCCGCGGCACGGCATAATGCCCAAACCCCTGTATTAACCCCCTCTCCCCAAATGCTTTTGGGGAGAGGGTGGGGGAGAGGGGCGACCACGGACTCAACTAAACAACAAGATCAACGAATGACCACATCAGCATCCTGCATCCTCGCCGCCGATATCGGCGGCACCCATGCCACCTTCGCGCTTGCCGAAATCACCAACGAAGGCCCGCGCATCCTCATCGAAGACTCTCTCGCCAGCCGCGAATTCCAGAACTTCGCGCCGCTGCTGCAACAATTCCTCGACCGCCCCGACGTCAAACCTGCACGTGACTACATCGCCGCCTCCTGCTTTGCGGTTGCCGGCCCGGTCAAGGACAACGCCGCGGTGCTGACCAACCTCGGCTGGCAAGTTGAAGGGGATGCGGTCTCGGAACAGTTCCAGCTGCCCAAGGTCACGCTGATCAACGATTTCCAGGCCGCAGGCCTGGGCGTGAGCTACCTGCCGTCGGCCAGCTTTGCCACGCTGCAGGCAGCAGAGGCGGATGATGAGGCCCCGGCAATCATCGTCGGTGCCGGCACCGGCTTGGGCGTATGCATGATCGTGCGTTCCGGCGATGGTTATCGCGTGGTGCCTTCCGAAGCCGGACACGCCGATTTCGCACCGACCGATGACCTGCAGGACAAGCTGCTGTTGTATCTGCGCCGCAATTTCGGCCGCGTGTCGTGGGAGCGGGTGATCTCCGGGCCGGGGCTGATGCGCGTGTTCAGCTTCCTGCAGGACAGCGGGCTGGGCATCCCTTCAAAACAACTGCTGGAGGCGACCAAGCACGGGGGTGTTGATCCGGCGGAAGTCATTGCCGATTACGGCTTGCGCAAACTCGATCCGCTGGCGGTGCGCGCGCTCGATCTGTTTGTTGCGGCCTACGGCGCGTTCGCCGGCAACATGGCGCTGGGGTCACTCGCGCGTGGCGGCGTCTATGTCGCCGGCGGCATTGCGCCGAAGATCATTGGCCGTTTGAAGGAGGGTGCGTTCATGCGCGCCTTTACCGGGCGCGGAGCGTTTACGCCGCTGCTGTCGGGGATACCGGTGAAGGTGGTGATGGATGCGAAGGTGGGGCTGCGGGGGGCGTTGGGGGTGGCGTTCAAGAATTCAGCGATTTAATAATCGACTCCGCTACCTTTAGTTTCTGAACTGAAATCAGTGCGTTTGAACCGGTTGCCATCCATCGGGAAATGCCGCACGATTCCCCACACATCGGGCGAGGTTTTCGCCCCGCTGACAACACCGCGAGGAGATTCGAATGAAGGGCAAGAGCTTCAGACTCGGACTTTGTGTATTTCTTGGCGGCGTTTCGCTCACACCCTTGTGGGCTGAAGCGCAGAGCACTGCACCCGCGTATCCGACCCGGCCGATCCGTGCCATCGTGCCGTTTCCGGCCGGGGGCGGCATCGATACCGTGATCCGTATCCTCGCGCCGAAGATGACGGAATCCCTCGGGCAGCCCCTGCTCATCGACAATCGCGCCGGGGCCAGCGGAACGCTCGGCACCGAAGTGGTGGCCAAGTCTGCACCGGACGGTTATACGCTGCTCGGTACCTTCTCCAGCCATTCGCAGAACCAGATCCTCTACCGCAAGCTGCCGTTCGACACGCTGCGCGATTTCACGCCGATCACGGTGTTCGGCACGGTGCCGAACATCCTCGTCTCCAATCCCACGCTGCCGGTGAAGACGGTGAAGGAATTGATTGCGCTGGCCAAGCGGCGCCCCGGTGACGTGCTTTATGCGTCGATCGGACCGGCGTCTCCCTCGCACCTGACGGCCGAGCTGTTCAACTCGATGGCGGGCGTGAAGACGACGCACGTGCCGTACAAAGGCGCTGCGCCGTCCCTGGTGGCGCTGGTCTCCGGTGAGACCCAGATCACCTTCACCACGGTGCTGGTGGCGGTCCCGTATCTGAAGGCCAATCGCTTGCGCGCGCTGGGCGTGACGTCGCTGAAGCGTTCGGGGGCCTTGCCGGATGTGCCGACGCTGGACGAAGCCGGCGTGCCCGGATTCGAGTCAACGGCGTGGTGGGGCCTGCTGGCGCCTGCGAAGACGCCGAAGCCGATTCTCGACAGGCTCTACAACGTCACCATCGCCACGATGAAAACCCCGGAGATCCGCGCACGGCTCGATCAGCTCGGTGCGGAGCCGGCCGGACACACGCCGGAGGCGTTTGATCAACTGATCCGGGATGACATCAGCAAGTGGGGCAAGGTGGTGAAGGCGCTGGGTATTACAGCGGACTGAGTTGTCACTTCAGAATTAAAGGGGCCTGGCCCCTTTATTTTTTTATGGCCCGACGGTCGCCAGCCGGCCTCAAGGCCGAATGCCATCAGAGGAGAGATCGATGTCTACACCAGGGAGCAACACCACACAATCGACCGCGTCGGGCGTGATATTCACCGGTTGCGGTCTGCTCGATGCCGCAGCTAAGCGCGCGCCAGCGCGAAAGCGAGCGAAGTCCAGCGCCGGCCGGCTGCCGGTTCTGATCAAAGGCAAGCGCGTCAGGACGATCGACGTGCACGCGCATTGCCTGATTGCCGAGGCGCTGGCGCTGCTGCCCGCTGCCGAGGCGAAGTCCATCTATCCGCCGACCAAAGGCTCGAAAGAGTTCGACATCGTGCTCGAGGAGAGGCTCGCCGGGATGGATGCGCAGGGCATCGACATGGAAGTGCTGAGCATCAACCCGTGGTGGTACGGCAAGGAGCGCGACCTCGTCACCAAGGTAATCCAGTTGCAGAACGAGGGGCTCGCCGAACTGTGCGCACGTCAGCCGGACCGGCTCACCGCCTTCGCGTCGCTCGCCTTGCAGTTTCCGGACCTCGCCGTGCGCCAACTCGAGGACGCGGTACGCAAATACGGCTTGAAGGGCGCGGCGATCGGCGGCAGTGTGGCGGGCTACGAGTTCGCCGATCCGAAATTCCATCCGGTCTGGGCGAAAGCCCAGGAACTCGACGTGACGCTCTTCATCCATCCGCAAAGCACGCCGGAGCTCAACAATCGTTTCAAGGGCAACGGCTGGCTCTCCAACGTGATCGGTAACCCGCTCGACACCACGATCGCGCTGGAGCACCTGATCTTCGAAGGCACGTTCGACAGGTTTCCGCGCTTGAAGGTGTGTGCCGCACACGGTGGCGGCTTCCTGGGTTCTTACGCGCCGCGCATGGACTACGGCTGCTTCGTCTACCCGGGCGGCTGCAATCCGGACATCAAACTCAAGAAGAAACCGACCGAGTACATGAAACAGATATTTTTTGATTCGCTCGTTTTTACGCCGGAGGCGCTGCGCCACCTCGTTGCAGAGGTCGGCTCATCCCAGGTCGTCATCGGCACCGATCACCCGATTCCGTGGAACCAGCATCCGGTCGATCACATCATGGCGACGAAAAGCCTCTCGGACAAAGAGAAGGCCGCGATCCTCGGCGGCAATGCGGCAAAACTGCTCGGGATCAAGTTTTAAAGAATAGGGTCAGTGCAAGTTTTCAGAAAACTAACACTGACCCTATTTGTTCGCACATAAAAAGTAAAAAGGATAAGCGGGTCATGAAACGAATCGCCGTAGTGTTTTTGCTGTGTCTGCTCACTGCATGCGCCACGACACCGGAAGGGCCGCCGACCGCGTTCCGGCTGACTGCACCCGGCATGGCGGACAACGCGATGTTGCCGCCGCAGATGGCCGGCAACTTTGCCAAGAATCCGAACTGCACCGGCCAGAACGTCTCGCCGCCGGTCGCTTGGAGCAATGCGCCGGACAAGACCCGCAGCTTCGTGATCCTCTGGGATGACCAGGCCGGCCGCAACGGCCTCGGCGTTTCGCACGCGGTGGTTTACGGCATCCCCGCGTCCGTCACCGCCTTCGCGGAGGGCGAACTCGCCGTTGCACCGACGGGCAGCCGCTTCGTTCCGGGCAAGAACTTGTTCGGCAATCACTGGATCGGTCCCTGCGCGCCGAAAGGGAATGCGCCGCAGCACTATGTGATGACGCTGATTGCCACCACACTTGAGCCCGGTGAGTTACCGGCGGGGCTTACCAAGACAGAGCTGCTTAAAGCGCTTGAAGGTGGCAAGGCACTGCGTGCAGCGAGTCTGTCGTTGCGTTTTGCGCAGTAGGGTTGCTGCGATCGCTGGCAACATGGTGTCTTGTGCGTTGGCGCGTGCACCGAAAATCATCGGCCGCCTGTTCATTTATTTGGCGTAGTTACAAAAAATAATAATAAATACATATAGTTATAGTGCAATCTACAGTTGCACTGTGTTCTGACCAATGCGGAAGGTAACGAGTTATGCATGAAATCATCTGCCCGCACTGCGGGAAGGCATTCAAGATCGACGAGGCTGGATATGCGGACATCTTGAAGCAGGTCCGGGATAGCGATTTCGAGAAGCAGTTGCATGAGCGGCTTGAACTGGCCGAGCAGGATAAACGCAATGCCGTAGAGCTTGCGCAAACTAAGATCGCCAGCGAGTTACAGAAAGCTGCCGCAACTAAGGATGCTGAGATACAGGATCTGAAAGGCAAGCTCGATGCTGGTGAAGTGGCGCGAAGGCTTGCGGTAGCCGAGGCCTTAAGTGCCGTAGAAAAACAACGTGATGCTCTCGCACACGAGCTCGAGCAAGCGAAGAATGATAAGCAAGCTGCAGCCCAGCTAGCCGAGGCGAAGCTTGTGAGTCAACTGCAGATGGCCGCCGCTACGAAGGACTCGGAGATACAGAGCTTGAAGGCCAAATTGGACGCTATCGAAGTTTCGCAGAAGCTTGCAATCGCTGAGGCGGTTGGTTTGGTCGAGAAGGAGCGCGATGCATGGGTTTCACCCGCTTTGCCGGACACATTTGGTAAGTTAATGAACTTATTGGAGGTGTCCGATGCAGAGAAGGCGATTTACAGCGGAGTTCAAGGCGGAGGCGGTGCGCCAGGCGTTG
>JALHRQ010000014.1 GCA_022841375.1 Burkholderiales bacterium | reverse complement strand
CCCGTTCGCCACTCGTCGCCAGGGTTGCCCCCGCGTTACCGTTCGACTTGCATGTGTAAGGCATGCCGCCAGCGTTCAATCTGAGCCAGGATCAAACTCTTCAGTTTAATCTCTGCAAAATTATTACTCTCGCTTGACGTTTGCTTCTATTTCGTCGTGCGAGCACTTCTTTGTATCTTGATGACCGTGCGAGTTACCTCACACAGCGCACTCAAGACCAAGTGCCCACACTTATCGGCTGTAATTTTTTAAAGAACGTTGGTAGCGGGGACAGGATTTGAACCTGTGACCTTCGGGTTATGAGCCCGACGAGCTGCCAGACTGCTCCACCCCGCGCCCGATCAACCAAGCCCAGAATTATGACTGTTTGTTTTCTGTCTGTCAACAAACAATTTAACTGCTGAACCGGCTTTTGCTGACCCCTGATCGATCTGGCTAACGTTCAGGTCTTTCATCAGCGAAGCCCGCGATTATCCATATTTTTTTTGGGTAACGCAACACCTCGATCAACAAATATCAGGGCTTAACGACCCGTCGCGGACAACGCTGCTACGCGCCGCTGGCGCCAGCGGCGGAAATAGCCTACGGCTTGATCCATGCTGACGTAAAACGTCGGCGTGACATACAGCGTCAGCATCTGCGAGAACAACAACCCGCCGACTACCGCAATGCCCAGCGGTTGACGCATTTCAGAGCCGGTGCCGGTACCCAGCGCGAGAGGCAATGTCGCAAAAATTGCCGCCATGGTGGTCATCATGATCGGGCGGAAACGGATCACTGACGCTTCGACAATCGCTTCTGCCGGCCCCAAGCCCTGATCACGCTGAAGCTGAAGTGCGAAATCGACCATCATGATGCCGTTTTTCTTCACCAACCCTACCAGCAGAATGATGCCCACGAAACTGAATACATTCAGTTCCATTCCGAACAGCATCAGCATCAGCAACGCGCCGAAACCTGCAAACGGAAGCGCCGTCAGAATGGTGATGGGATGGCCATAGTGTTCGTAGAGAATCGCCAGCACCATGTAAATCACCACAATGGTGACGAGCAGCAGAATGGGTAGCGTGCGGAAGGCATCTTCAAAGGCCTTGGCGCTGCCTGCAAAAGCTGCAGTAACACCACTGGGCAAAGTCTCTGCGGCCAATTCCTGCACCTGGGCGACTGCATCGCCAATTGATACGCCCGGTACCAGGTTGAACGACAGCACTACCGAGGGTAACTGGCCGTAATGATGGACTGAAACCGGACCAACCCCCATACGCACGTCAGCAACCGCATGGATCGGCACCATCTGACCGGAAGAAGATTGCACAAACAGCGAGCGCAGCGCATTGATATCCCTCTGAAACCTGGGATCTAGCTCAAGCAGGACGTAGTACTGGTCGGAGGCACCGTAAAGGGTGGAAATCCTGCGTCCGCCATAAGCGTTATAAAGCGCCGATTCGATTTGCTGCGGCGAAACACCGAGCACTGCCGCACGATCGCGAAGGATGTCGATCTGAATTTCAGGGTTCCTCAATTCAAGACTGGTGCTGACGTCCTGCAGTGTAGTCAGTTCGCGCAACCGGGCTTCGAGTTCCTGCGCAGGTCCATACAACGTCTTCAATTCCGTGCCCTGCACTACCAACTGGTAGTCAGCGGTGCTGATCAAACCACCAACGTTAATCGAAGGCGGATTGTTCATTGACACGCGGAGCCCCTGGGCGCCGCTGGCAAAAGATCGCCGCAGTTCCTGGATGATCTGGTCAGCACCAAATTTCCGCTCGTCACGCGGTTTCAAACGCACAATAATCCGTGCAATGTTGTCCCCCACCACACCGCCGGTGCCCTGTCCCGCGGTCGACATGACCGTATCGACATTAGGATTCTTCTGGACAATTTCGGACACCTTCTTTAAACGCTGCTCCAGTTCACGGAACGGTGTTCCTTCCGGCGCGATGGCATTGCCAAAAAATACCCCGGTATCCTGGCGCGGAATAAAACCTTGCGGGATCACTTTGTACAGGACAACAGTCAACACCAAAAACACCACCGAACCAACCAACATCAGCGTCGGCCGATGAATGGTCCAGGTCAACGTTACGCGATAAAAATCACGGGCGGAATCAAACATCCACTCCAGAAAATTGTAGACGCGGCCATGTTCATGCGTAGGCTTCAGCATCAGGCTGCACAGCATCGGCGTCATTGATAACGCAACAACACCCGAAATCAGCACCGCCATGCCGACGGTGACCGCAAACTCACGGAACAACCGTCCCAGCATGCCCTGCATGAACAAAATGGGAATGAACACAGCTGAAAGAGAAATAGTCATCGACAGCACGGTAAAGCCGATTTCTTTGGCCCCTTCGAGCGCGGCCTGCATGCGGTTCTTGCCCATCTCCATATGGCGGGTAATGTTCTCCAGCACCACGATGGCATCATCAACCACGAACCCTACTGAAAGGATAATGGCCATCATCGAAAGGTTGTTGAGACTGTAGCCAAGGGCGTACATCGCTGCGAATGTGCCAATGACCGAGGTGGGGAGTATCAGCGCGGTAATCAGCGTTGAAGTGACATTGCGCAGGAATACCAGGATCACCAGCACCACCAGTATTACCGACAGACCGAGATGCAGCTTCACCTCGTTAATGGAGCTCTGGATGAATTCAGCGCGGTCGTTGACCACGCTGATACGGACACCGGGCGGCGCTTCACGCTCGATTGCCGGGAACAGCGCACGAATGTTCTTCACCACCTCGACCGTATTGGCGCCCGGCTGACGGTAGACCGCCAGCTGGATGGCCCGTTCGTCGTTTAGCCAGGTTTTGACCTTGGTGTTCTCGAAACTGTCTTCGGCGCGCCCGATATCGGAGAGCCGGACCGGCATGCCATCTTTGTATGCGACAATTAACTCATTGAAATTACTGGCATTTTCCAACTTACCTGACGATTTAACGGTAAAATTTCGCGCCGCACCCTGCAACACACCCGACGGCAGATTGCTGTTGGCGTTCTGAATAGATCCCACAATTTTGTCCAACCCCAAGCCGCGCTTCGACAGTGCCTCGGGATCCAGGAACACGCGAACCGCATATTTTTGCGAGCCGAATACCACAATTTGCGCAACACCATTCACCATCGACAGACGTTGTGCAATGTGCGTATCCGCAAATTCATCGAGCGCCTGCATCGGCAGGGTCTGAGCGGTGACGCCCAGAAACAAGATGGGCGCATCAGCGGGATTGACCTTGCGCAGCGTCGGCGGATCCATGCCTTCCGGCATGCGGCGGGCAGCCTGTGAAATCGCCGTCTGCACGTCCTGCGCAGCAGAATCGATGTCGCGCTCAAGACTGAATTGCAGCGTAATGCGGGTGCGGCCGGTCGAGTTCACCGAATTCATCGCATCCACGCCGGCGATCTGACTGAACTGACGTTCCAGCGGTGTCGCCACAGTAGACGCCATCACTTCCGGATTGGCGCCCGGCAATTCCGCTGTAACCGATATGGTCGGGAAATCGACGTTGGGCAAATCATTGACCGGCAACGTCCGGAAAGCGATCGCCCCGAAAATCACGATGGCGGCAACCAGAATGGTCGTTGCTACTGGCCGCTCAATAAAAATGCGTGACAGATTCATGGCGTCTTTCCCTTCATTTACTCGGACTTGGCTTCAGACTTCGCCTCTGACTTCTTGTCGCCTTTGCCCTCACCACCTTTGCCTTCACCCTTACCTTTGCCCTTGCCCTTGCCTTTTTCACCACCAGCCTTTGACTCACCATCGGCAATCTTTACGGTGGCGCCCGGCATCAGGGTTTGCGGAATTTCGGTAATAACCTGGTCTCCGGCCTTGACGCCCGAAGCAATGACAATTTCATTGCCCATTTGGCGCGACACTTTGACGGGCTGAACTTTGACCTTGCTTGACTCATCAATCAGATAAACAAAGCTGCCTTCCTGCCCCGGCTGCACTGCCGCCTCGGGCAGAACAACCGCATCCTGCTCCACCGTCAGCACAATGCGCACATTCACGAACTGGCCGGGCCAGATGACTTCTTTAGAATTGTCGACGCGGGTTTTGAGCAGCACAGTACCGGTCTGCGTGGTCACCGTGTTGTCGACGAACACGAGTTTGCCTGCCGCCACCGGCGCGCCGGTGCGATCGGGCAGAATTTCAATCCTCATGTCCTTTTCATTCTGGTAACGACGGACCTGCTCCAACTGGCGCTCCGGAATGCTGAATGCCACAAGGATCGGATCCGTGCTGTTGATTGTCACCAGAGGCACGCCACCGCCGGACGCCACCACCAGGTTGCCGGGGCGCACCGATAACTGGCCGGTCCGGCCATTGATCGGCGCGGTGATACGCGAATAATCGAGTTGTATCCTGGCCTGCTCCAGCTGCGCCTGCGAAGACTGCAGGGTGGCTTCCAGCGATTTTGCCGAAGTCACCGCCACATCATATTCCTGACGGGTTATGAATTCGCGGTTGAGCAACGGCTCAAGACGCTGCTGTTGCGCTTTGGCATTCTCCAATTGCGCCTTGTCTCTCGCCACAGCAGCCATTGCCTGGTTGTACTGCGCCTGGAAAGTGCGCGGGTCAACCTGGAACAAGATCTGCCCCGCCTTGACTTTGTCGCCCTCCTTGAACTGAACAACCTGCAGCACGCCGCTGACTTGTGCGCGCACCTGCACGCTGTGCTCGGATTCAACAGTGCCCACGGCTTCGATCAGCACCGGCATCGGTTTCGACACCGCGCGGGTCGCTTTGACGGTCAGCGGCCCGCCGCGTCCGCCCTTGCCTTTGCCTTTTTCCGCCTTGGTCGCTCCGGGACCGGACTGGCCCGATTGCTGCCAATACCAGTAACCGCCCGCAATGCCCGCACTGATTGCGGCAAACACCAGCAACATGATCAGTCGTTTCATTTCGCTCCGCCCGCTGCCTTGAGTAGATCGCTCGCGCCGACCGCAACCTGCAGCCGTGCCAGCGTAGTAAACCAATCCAGATAGGACTGAATACGTTGCACCCGCGCATTCGATTCTTCCTGCTGCGCGGTGATCAGGTCAAGAATGCTGCCGAATCCGCTCTGGTAGCGGGCCAGCATTGCCTGCGCGGTCTGTTCGGCAGAACGCACCTGAGCCTCGGTGCTGGAAATGCTGCTGGCTGTCGTCGTAAGGTCGTAATAACTCTGCCAGACCTCGACCTCAGCCTGTCTGACCAGCACATCGCGGCTGGCCTCCGCCGCTTCGGCCTGGACTTGCGCCTGACGCGCGCTGTAGGTATCGCGGAATCCGGTAAAAATCGGAATACGCACCAACAAGCCAGCACTGTAGTTGCTGGCCGCGGGCCTGTTGTCATTAAACATGGTGTGTCCGCCACCACCGGCGACCTCAATTGAGGGCAGTCCGGCACGCGACACCGCCTTGGCATTAGCCTGTGCAGCGCGCACCTGCGCTTCCGCCGCGACCAGATCAGGCCGTGACGCCTTGGCCCGAGCCAGCAGGTCGCCGATCGACGACGCCACTTCGCCGATCTGCGGCGGCGCCTCCAGCGGGCGCACGCCGATCGACCGATTGACCGGCAAGCCGACCACCGAGGCCAGTTGGCCGCGCGACTTCTCCAGTTCGCCCCGGCTACGCGTCAGATTGAGCTGCGCCTGAGCGAACTGTGTTTCCGCACGATAGACGTCGGCCACAGTCGCCAATCCGGACTCGCGGCGCTTCTGCGCCGCTTCGAGCACGGTTGCGGCATTGCGCAGCGACAGTTCGTTGGCCTTGACCAAGGCATCGTTGCCGATCAGACGGTAGTACGCAGCCTCCACCAGAAACATCACGTCCTGCAAAGCCCGGTTATGCACCAGATTGGCCGCCAACAGGCGGTATTCACTGTTCTCGATCTGAAAGGCTCTTACGCCAAAGTCGTAGAGCACATAACTCAGCGTGACTGAAGGGCCGTATCGCGTCTGCCACGGCACAATCGCCCCCTGATTGGTTACCTGCTGGGTGCGGGTTACAGCATAAGCCGCGCTGATCTGTGGCAGCTGATCAGCCTGCTCGATCCCCACACCCGCAGCCGCGGCGCGGGCAGCCAGCCACGACTGTCGGGTACGCGGGTTGTTGCGCAACGCGAATTCAGTCAGCTCCGGCAGGGTCAACGGCTGGTTTTGGGCGAATTCCTCCGTCGCCATAGTGGCACCGACGGCGGGCAGCTTCGTGGGAGGGGCCCAGCGCAAATGCGGTGCCGGTGCAACCCTTTCATTGGAACCGAAAGGGTCTGACAACTGAAATTGCGCCGCAGCATGTGCGGTCGTCAAAAACAAAAAAAGCGCTCCTGCAAGCGCTGTAATCAGTGAGCCGTGTCTCTGCATGCCGCCAATTTCATAGGTTTAATAAAAATCAAACAGGCCGGGAATGGTAGCACCAAATATTTGAGGTAACGTCCTATTACAATGAGAACTAAAAGGTAATAATTCCATAGTATGGATGGCAACATCCACCCCCTTATCCCAACATAAAATAATTGGATCAATCGCCCGATGACCGGATGCTACCTTCGAAAACTGATTTCCACTCAAAAACCGCAGTTACAGGAATCCTATGTCCAAGCTGGTTAATCCCCATGGAGGGGGCGCACTAAAGCCGTTGTTGCTTACTGGTCCCGCGCTCGATGCGGAACGCAAACGCTCAACGAGCCTCCCGAAAATACCCGTCAGCTCCCGCGAAAAAGGCGACTTGCTGATGCTCGGCATCGGCGGGTTCACACCGCTGGACGGATTCATGGGTCACGATGACTGGCGCAGCGTCTGCGACCACTACTCACTTGCCAGCGGCATTTTCTGGCCGATACCGATCACGCTGTCGACCACCTCCCAACATGCGGACTCAATCAAACTCAATAGTGAGATCGCACTGACTGATCCGGATACCGGTGAGATTCTTGCAACGCTGAAAGTTACCGAAAAATACGCGATCGACAAAGCACACGAATGCAAAACCGTGTTCCGCACCACGGACCCCGACCATCCGGGTGTAAAAATGGTGATGGAGCAAGCTGACGTGAACCTTTCAGGACCGGTTAAAGTGCTGACGCAAGGGGGTTTTCCGGAAAAATACGGCGCGATGTACATGACCCCGGCGCAAACCCGCGCCGTGTTCGACGCCAACGGCTGGGCCACGGTCGCCGCTTTCCAGACGCGCAACCCGATGCACCGCTCCCACGAATACCTGGCCAAGGTTGCCATCGAAGTCTGCGACGGCGTGCTGGTGCATTCGCTGCTCGGCAATCTCAAGCTTGGCGACATCCCTGCCGACGTGCGCACCAAAGCAATCGTGGTGCTGATCGAAAAGTATTTCGTGCAGAAAACCGTTGTTCAATCCGGCTACCCGCTCGACATGCGCTATGCGGGTCCGCGCGAGGCGCTGCTGCATGCCCTGTTCCGCCAGAACTACGGTTGCTCCCACCAGATCATCGGCCGCGACCATGCCGGTGTCGGCAACTATTACGGACCATTCGACGCCCACCACATCTTCGACGAAATTCCGCGTGGGGCGCTTGAGACACAGCCTCTGAAAATCGACTGGACGTTCTGGTGCTACCAGTGCGGCGGCATGGCTTCGGCCAAGACCTGCCCCCACGGCGAAAAGGACCGCCTGCTGGTTTCTGGCACCAAGCTGCGCAAATGGCTTTCCGATGGCGA
Source organism: Burkholderiales bacterium (assembly GCA_022841375.1). GTDB lineage: Bacteria > Pseudomonadota > Gammaproteobacteria > Burkholderiales > SG8-41. The sequence goes on along the minus strand of JALHRQ010000014.1, from coordinate 83,628 downwards.
TGCCGTACCGGCGGAATTCAGTCGTCCCGAAGTGCTGGAAGTGCTCCGCGCGTACTACGCGACGATCAAGGACGAAGACAAGGTCGAAGTAAAACTTAGCGGCCATTCCGCGCGCTGAAAACACGGTCGTAACGGAACAATCCGTACGTAAAAAAACCGCCCTGAAGGCGGTTTTTTTACTGCCGAAACGCAGGCTCAGTCGATGAAGTGATCAACCAGCGCCTTCTCGATGGCCCGCTTGCCGGTATGCCAGTCGCGGTGAAAAACAGTCACTTGACGGTCGTCCGTCCGGTGTAACCGCGCGGGTCAGGCCCACCGATGCTACGGCATCAAGCGCTTAAGGCTTTTTCGGCGTCTTGTATTCAACTTCCTTCTGGAACGGCTTCCAGACGGTTTCGTAACCGACAAATCCCTTTTCGTTGGGGGCCATCTGACGCGTTGTGTAATAAGGCGTGTGGCCGTCAGGAACCGGGGTGTTGGTGGGTTTTTGCTCGCTCATAAGTCACCTTTTTCGTGAAGTCAGGATTGCAAGTAACAAAGCCGGAAGTTGTCCGCTGCCATTCTCTACCTCGCCGCTCAAACAGGCCGCATCAGTGCCGGGTCGATATCCGCACCTGCAATGATCGTCCCGCCCGCTTTGGTTTCTTCAGCAGTGGCGTCGCGCACGGTCAGTATTTCGAGTTTGAAGACGACCTCCCGGCCGCAAAGCGGGTTGTTGCCGTCGACCGTCAGTCGCTCGTCGTCCAGATGCGTCACGAGAAAACTGCGGGTCTGCCCCTTGTCGTTCTCCATCAGGATGGAGGTGCCGACCTGCCGATACTCCTCGGGAACGTTATCGATATGATCAGAAAAAACCAGCGACTCGTCCCTGGGGCCGAAGATCTGGTTGCCGTTGATCGGCACTTCAATGACGTCGCCAACAGACTTGCCCGCCAGCGCCATATGGACGGAAGGGGCCAGAATTTCATTGTGTCCGTGTACATAACCCAGGGGGAATTCGACACGGGTGAGGACATGCCCCGATTTCCGGTCGGTCACCTGGTAAGTGAGTTCGACAAGCTTGCCGTCCTGGATGACTTCGCTCACTTCAAATCCCGCCGCAACGTTCAGAAAATGGATGCACCGAAGATCCTGACCTTTCCATCCTCATAGCCGAGGACCAGCCTGCCCAGCCACTCGCCCGGCTTTTTGCTGCTCCGCTGCCGGTACAGGACCGTCACATGTTCGCCGCGGCGAATGATGCCGAGCACGTCGAAGTCTTCGTCCAGGTTTCTCGCCAGTTCGCTGTTCGCGAACTGGTGGCCCGCAACAACTTGATCTATGGCACGCGCCAGGGAAGTGGAAAAGTTCTTTGCGAACTCCCCGTATTTGCCTTCATTCGAAGCCTTGACGAGGTCGCGCCACAGGAGATTGGCCATGGCCAGAATCTCCTCATCGGTTTTTTCAATGATGTTCAGGCGCGACTCTTGCGGACCGGAAGGGACCGGCTTGATGGGAATCACGACACTCGACACGCCGCCCCCGTCTCCGTCGGACAGAAGATCCACCGCTGACTTCCGCCCGCAGATATCGCTGCTCGTTTTACTCGTTTCACTCGTTCTCCGAAACCAGGTGATAACAAGGCGCCTTCTCCATGGTGTATTCGCCGGTTTTCGGGTCACGACGCGAAACAGTCAGCACATGCCAGTTTTCGTCGTCCACCTTCATCGCGTCGCCCCGGTAGTAGTAACCCGGCCAGCGGGTCTCCTTGCGGAACAGCGTGTGCTGGGTGACGCACTCTGCAGCGCGATGACGGTGCATCAACTCCCAGGCACGCAGCAACTCGTGAATATCCTTTGCCGCCAGGTTCTGCAGGTCTTCCTCCATGATCTTCAGCTTCTTCAGGCCGATACTGAGGAGTTTTTCGTTGGTCATGTAGCCGACGGTCACCCCGCCGCAATACTCGTCCATCAGCTTCTGCAGGCGGTCCAGGCCTTGCTTGGGATTGATGTAGTGCGGGTTGACATCGCCCGCCACGATCGCATTGCGGTAGATCCTGTAATGCTCCAGGGGCTTGAAGATCTCTTTCCTGCGGCGCTCGATCTGCTCTTCGGATACGACTATGCCTTCGCCCTTTCCGTCGTCGATGTATTTGCAGGCGGCCTTCGCGGCGAGCCGGCCTTCGGTGAACGAGCCGGACGAGAAGGCGTGCGGCGTGCCGCCGACTGCGTCACCGGCGCCGAACAGGCCTTCGATCGTCGTCATGCGGTTGTAGCCCCAGAAATACTCCGGAGGGGACACATCCTCGGGACCCGAGCACCAAGCGCCCGAGCCGGTTGCGTGGGAACCCATGACGTAGGGCTCGGATGTAGTCAGTTCAGGATTCTCGTTCTTGGGATCCACGTCGGTGGCGGCCCACAGAACCGCCTGGCCGACGGTCATGCCGAGGAAGTTTTCCCAGCCGACCTCTTCCAGATGTGGATCCTGGAAGGCTTTCATCGTCACCATGTGTATGGGGCCGCGGCCGGCATTCACTTCGCTGATGATGCAATGGTTGCGCAGGCAAGTCGGGATCGGCCGATGTGTCAGGTGCGATGCTTCCGGATCGAGATATTCCTTGCCGACCATTTTCTGCAGTTCGGGGAACCATTTGGATTCGTACTCTTCGCCCAGACCGTTTTGCGTATAGGTTTTCAGATGCAGGAAGTACGCGCCGACCGGGCCATAACCGTCCTTGAACCGCGCCAGCACGATGCGGTTTTCCATCTGCGTCATTTTGGCGCCGGCGTTGATCATCAGGCCATAGGCTGATGCCGACGACCAGGGCGCATACCAGGTGCGGCCGGAACCTTCGCCCACTGAACGCGGCTTGAAGATGTTGGAGGCGCCGCCCGCGCCGCAGATAACGGCCTTGGACTTGAACACGTGGTAGTTGCCTGTGCGGACGTTGAAACCAACGGCACCGGCAACCCGGTTTTCCTTGGCGTCATCCATCAGCAGGTGGGTGACGCAAATGCGGTTGAAAACCTTGTCTGCCGATTTCTTGGCGGCCTCGGCCACGATCGGCTTGTAGGACTCGCCGTGAATCATGATCTGCCATCGACCTTCACGCAGATAGCGCCCGGTTTTCGGGTCCTTCATGATGGGCAGGCCCCACTCTTCGAACTGATGCACCGTGGAGTCAACGTGACGGGCCATATCGAACAGCAGGTCTTCCCGCACCATGCCCATCAGGTCGATACGGGCGTAGCGGACATGGTCCTCCGGCTTGTTTTCGCCCCAGCGGGTGCCCATGTAGCAGTTGATGGCGTACAGGCCCTGGGCGACCGCACCGGAGCGATCGATATTGGCTTTCTCGGCAATGACAATCTTCTTGTCCTGGCCCCAGAACCTGGCCTCCCATGCGGCACCCGTGCCGCCAAGGCCTGCACCGACAACCAGAATATCGATGCCTTCTTCGACGATCGTTGAATGAGCCATCAGTAGTACACGCCTTTCTTCATTTTCAGACCATTGGAATCAAGCGTATGCAGACCGCCGTCATCCATGCGGATCCACTTCGGCTCGTTATAAAGCAGCTCGCTGTCGCGCATTTCCCTGGTGGGTGCGGCAACATCCGCGAGCTTGGGAATCGCCGTGCCCCAAGGCTTGGTGGTGATCGGCGACAGGAAATTCTTTTCCGTACCGTTGCGGAACTTGATCTTCCAGGCAATCGTGCCTTTCTTTTCGTCGCGGTCGACACGCACGCTGTGACCGAGCGGGGCAAAGTCGGCATACCCGCGCACATCGATTGCATTCTGCGGACAGGCCTTGACGCAGGAGTAACACTCCCAGCACATATTGGGCTCGATGTTGTAGGCACGGCGATAGGTCTCATCGATGTGCATGATGTCGGACGGGCAGATGTCGACGCAATGTCCGCATCCGTCGCACCTTGTCATATAAACAAAGGTAGGCATAAGTCAGCTCCTTGATATTCTTCCGATAGAACTTGCGGGGTATTTTTTAATGGTGCCGGGGCGCTTCGCGCTTGATGCCCAGCCCCATGTCCATCGGAGCGTCCCGCAACAGTTCCATCGAGTGTCTTTTCTGTTGTTCGGGGTCGTCACGGGACAGCGTCGGCAGATTCTGAGCCGTACCATTGGCCTTGGACAACCTTTTCTCAAAGGCCGCGGCGGGCTTGAAGAACATGTGCGCGAACTTCGACCACACTACCGACCCGAAAAGCACGGTGGTGGCAATGATGTAGAGGCCGAACAGCACCGTCGATCCCGCCATGCCTTTTGCCTGCATCAAGGCCCAGACCAGACCCAGGGTCACGCTGGCCAGCAGCGACAGCACGAACAGGTCGGCGCGCATCACGCGGAACGGCGAATTGCCCTCCGCGGCGACATCAACGCGGATGAAGAACCAGAACCAGTAGCCGCCGACGCAGACCATCAGCCCGCCGAGCCACCACAGTTGCGGCACGATCGCCGGCATTGCCGAAGCCGGGGTCGGGTAGAAGAACACCATCAGCACGGTGGTGCCAACATAGAGCAGGAAGCCGTACATCGTCAGCAGATGCGCGATGCGCCGGCGCATATTGCAGAACTCGCCGGAGGCCAGCACGTCAACGACCGCGGTCTGGACCGCGATCGAGACCAGTTCCCCGCCGCCGACCTCTTTTTTCGCCTTGGCTTTGGAGTTGCGCATGTTCAGGAAAAAGTACTTGGCGCTGCCCTTGTGGATAATGTCGAACAAGGTGCCCGCGACGACCAACAGGACCATGACGATGACGTAAGTCTGCATCATGGTCGGTGAAATGGACGTTGTAAGACCGGCGAACGGATTGCTGGTGAACATCTGCCTCCCTCCTTTATGGTGCGCTGATTTTAAACAGGCCCTGCCCCGCAAAAGTGAAAAAAAGGTTATGTCGCCATAGAAAATACTTTGGATGGCCCGGAGTAGAATCGCACAACCATGGAGGTAGCCCCTGAAAATCTGCATCGTCTCTGACAGCCACGACCACCGCGAACCCTTTGCCGCCGCGATCGCTGAAGCCAAATCGATGGGCGCGGAGGTTATATTGCACTGCGGTGACCTCGTCGCACCGTCCACATTGCATGCCATCGTCGGATTCGGCCTGCCGATCCACATGATCCATGGCAACAACACTGGCGACCTGTATTACCTTTCGAAGTGGGCCCAGGAACCGAAAAACCGCCTGCACTACTACGGACAGGATGGATCGCTGGTGCTCGCGGATCGGCGAATATTCATGGTGCACTACCCGCACTACGCCAAGGCGATGGCGCTGACCGGCGACTTCGACCTCGTCTGCAACGGCCATGAACACCGCGCCGTCATCGAACGCATCCGCAACATCCGGGGCAGCGAAACCCTGCGCATCGATCCTGGCAGCGTCGCCGGCGTCAGCGCAGCGACGACCTATGTGTTCGGCGACCTGCAGACCCTCGAATTCGAAATCCGGCCAGTGCCCGGATATCAGAAAAAATAAAATTATTAATAAAATCAAATACTTATATAACATCCCGCAGTAAAGTACATGCCCACCCACCCTTCCAAAACTTCGGATCGCTGACCCGTGGCCAGCCGAGCCGCTCCGCTGAACACCCCGCCGCTGCAGGACGAGGCCCGCATCATCGCGGCCGAGCCGTACTACGAACCTGTAGCCGGCGAAATCGCACTGTTCGAGGCCGCCTACGCCAGCACGCTGCCGGTTCTGCTGAAGGGGCCTACCGGCTGCGGCAAAACCCGCTTCATCGAACACATGGCCTGGCGGCTTAAGCGTCCACTGATCACCGTTTCCTGCCACGACGACCTGACCGCCGCCGACCTGGTCGGCCGCTACCTGATCACCAGCAATGAAACCGTATGGGTTGACAGCCCGCTGGCGCCATCTGCTACCTCGACGAAGTGGTTGAAGCGCGCCGCGATACCACGGTGGTGATCCACCCGCTCGCCGACGACCGCCGCATCCTGCCTATGGAAAAACGCGGCGAACTGCTGCAGGCGCCGCCGGAGTTTTTGCTGGCCATGTCACATACAACCCCGGCTACCAGAGCGTGCTGAAGGAACTGAAACAAAGTACACGACAGCGTTTCGTCGCCATTGAGTTCCGGTATCCGGTTGCAGCGCTCGAGGAAAAAATCATCCGCACCGAGTCCGGCAGCGACGCCGCTACCGCGGCCACGCTGGTGCGACTGGCGCAGATGACGCGCAACCTCAAGGGCAACGGCCTCGACGAAGGCGCCTCGACGCGGTTGCTGGTGCATGCCGCCAAGCTGATCGCCCGCGGCATCCCGCCGGGCCAGGCCTGCCACGGCGCGATCGCCGAAGCGCTCTCCGACGAACCGGAAATGCTGCGCGCGGTCGACGAATTCGTCTCCTCGCTGTTCTGACCGGCCACGCCGCTCGCCGGCCATGACCATATCCACAATGACAGTAACTGAACTCGAGCAGCATATCGACTATCTGCTGAGCCCGGTGCTATCGTCGCGGCGCACCGCCACGCCACTGGCCCGCACGCTGGCCGCACTCGAGCAACCACAGCAGGACTTCGCGCTGCACTGGATCGAAGTCATAACCCGCACCAACTACGAAATGGCCTACCAGTTCGCCGCCGCTGCGCCTGCCGCGCTGGCGCGGCTCGACGCAGCCACGGCGGAAGCCTGGATCATCCAGGCCATGGATGCCTACGACCGTGAGGGCCTGCATCGCGGCAGCCAGGTGTTCAAGCAGGTCGACGACTTCCTGCAGCGCAATGGCGCGGCGGAAGCGGCGACTTTCGAAGAACACGCGCCGGTGCTCGAACTCTATATCTGCGGCCTCGCCGGACGCCGCCTGAAACTGGATACCGGCGCCGAGCCACAGACCGATAGCGAAACCCTGTTCCTCCCGGCGCGCATCGCCGCGCTCCCGACCAAAGCAGAAAACTTCAATATATTCAATATATTATCGACACTGCTCTGGGCGCAAGGTCGTTACGGCACGTGGCACGCTGACCTCACTGCCGCCTGCGTCGGCTACAGCGATCCGGCGCGCGCCACATCCCTGCTCGCCTTTCTCGAAAACCTGCGCCTTGAAGCACGCATCGCCACCGTGCTGCCCGGCATCGCCCGCGACATCGCGCGACTGCGCGGCGGACCGCCCGATGCGCGCTGCGCGCGGCTCGCCGCAACAGACGCCACCGTGCATGACAGCCTCGCGCTGCTGGCGACACTCTATGGCCAATATGATCCGCCCGTTCAGCCCTGGCATGCCGCGTTGCACCCGGGAGCGCGCGCGGTACGTGACGCCCGCGTCGGCCGCGAACGCGGCGAACTCGCCGCGGCGCTGGCGCAGCTGCTGCAGGAACACCCGCAGCCGCCGGGTGGTAAAAAAACCGCGCAGGATGGCAATCGCTACGGCCTCGACATACAAACCGCGGACGACGGCAGCGTCACGCCGGAATTCGAACTCACGCTGGACGGTGCCCCAGTCGCAGCAACCGACAACGTCAAGCAGCTGCTCGACTCCATCCTGCAGGACCTCGGCGAAACCCCCTACGAATACCTGCATGCCGCCGCTGACAGCAGGTACGACCGGCATGCCGATGAAAACGCCAAACCGGAAGAAAGCGACCTCGCAGACGTCCAGAAAGGCGCCCATCCAGAAGAAGCCGCCCATCTCTACAACGAGCGGGACCACAAGCGCCGCCACTATCGCAAGAACTGGTGCGTGCTGCGCGAACTTGATGTGCATCCGGGCGATGAGCAATTTGTCGCGACCACGCTTGCCAAGTACCGGCCGCAGATCATGCAACTGCGGCGCACTTTCGAACTGCTGCGCGGCGAAGACCGGATGCCGCGCCGGCAGGCCGTCGGCGGCGACATCGATTTCGACGCACTGGTCAGCGGCTACGCCGACCTCAAAAGCGGCTTTGAACTACCCGACTGCCTGCTGACCCGGCGCCACAAGGCCGAGCGCGATCTCGCGGTGCTGTTCATGGTCGACATGAGCGGCTCGACCAAGGGCTGGATCAACGATGCCGAGCGCGAGGCGCTGGTGATGCTGTGCGAGGCTCTGGAAGTGCTGGGCGACCGCTACGCGATCTACGGTTTTTCAGGTCTCACCCGCAAGCGCTGCGAAGTGTTCCGCATCAAACGCTTCGATGAACCCTACGACACTGCAGTGCGCCGCCGCACAGCCGGCATCGAACCGCAGGATTACACGCGCATGAGGGTGGCCATCCGCCACCTGACCAAGCTGCTCGGTGGTGTGGAAGCACGCACCAAACTGCTGGTGACCTTATCCGACGGCAAGCCTGATGATTACAGCGACCATTACCGCGGCGAATACGGCATCGAGGATACGCGGCAGGCCTTGATCGAGGCGCACCGCACCGGCATAAAGCCGTTCTGCATCACCATAGACCACGAGGCGCGCGACTACCTGCCGAACCTCTACGGTCCGGCAAACTGGACGCTGGTGGATAACGTCGAACGGTTGCCGTTGAAGGTGGCCGACATCTATCGGCGGCTGACGGCCTGAAGCCGCCAGAATTTAGTGCAACTGCGTAGGCACCGGCGCTTCGCCGATTTCGTCGGATTCTGCCGACACCGCCTCAGGCGCATCGATGTCGTCCAGAACACTGTCGACTACCGGCGTTTCCGCAACTGCCTCCTCATCGCCTTCCATCAAACCCTCGCCCATGCTGACGGACTCGAGGGGGGCAAATGCGGCATCCAGATTGATTTCGGCGTTGGGCGCCTGCTCGACCAGACTCCCCAACTCGGACAACGGCGGCAATTCTTCCAGCGATCGCAAATTGAGATCATCCAGAAAAAACTTGGTGGTCGCAAAAATTTCCGGGCGCCCCGGCACTTCACGATGACCGATGACGTCGATCCAGCCACGCGCCTCCAGCGCCTTCAGAATGCCGGGCGAAACCGTCACGCCACGAATATCTTCGATGTCGCCACGTGTCACCGGTTGCTTGTAGGCAATGATCGCCAGCGTTTCCAGCACCGCACGCGAATACTTGGGCGGCTTTTCCGGGCTCAGGCGATCCAGGAACTTTTGTGCTTCAGGGCGGGCGCGGAAGCGCCAACCCGTCGCCACGCTCACCAATTCAATGCCGCGGCCTTCCCAGTCACCACGCAGATCTTCGAGCACCTTGCGCAGCGTGTCGTTATCAAGCTTCTGGTCGAAGAGCTTTTTCAGGTCGTGCAGCGACATCGGCTCCGGGCTCACCAGCAGCGCGGTTTCCAGGACATATTTGACGTGAGCGAGGTCGAGCGCATTTTCCGCCACAATTTCCGGTGCGACGTCTTCGGTATTTTCTAATGTGTTTTCTTCCATGGCGTTCTTTATTGCACAGCGGCGACCTGCCCGCTCCTGAGTTTGACGTAAATCGGCGCGTAAGCCTCTTCCTGGCTCACCATGATCAGCGTTTCCTTGGCCAGTTCGAGCACGGCCAGGAATGACACTACAAGAACCGGCACCCCTTCTTCAGGGGTAAAGAGCTTGGTAAATTCAACGAATTCCTCGGCCTGAAGGATGCGCATAATGCGCGTCATGTGCGAACGCACCGACAATTGTTCGCGGGTTATCTTGTGATGCTGGGTAATTGAAGCGCGCTGCAGAATGGTCAACCACGCGAGCTTCAGATCCTCGATGCTCACATCCGGCAGGCGCAAAGCCGCTTCGCGTTCAAAAAGCACCTGCACCACCGTGAAATCGCGTCCAGCCTGAGGCACTTCATTTAGATTTTGCGCCGCGAGCTTCATCTGCTCGTATTCCATCAGTCGGCGCACCAGCTCGGCACGCGGATCTTCCTCGGTCTCGGCGTTCTTCGGTCGCGGCAGCAGCATGCGCGACTTGATCTCGATCATCATCGCCGCCATCAGCAGATATTCTGCGGCCAGCTCCAGTTGCTGCGAGCGCATCAGCTCGACGTATTCCAGGTACTGCAGCGTCAACTTGGCCATCGGAATTTCGAGGACGCTGATATTTTCCTTGCGGATCAGGTACAGCAACAAGTCCAGTGGGCCCTCGAACTGCTCAAGAAAAACCTCCAGAGCATCCGGCGGGATGTACAGATCCAGCGGCATTTCCAGCATCGGCTGGCCATAAACCTTGGCGACCGTTGCGACCTCGGCAGCGACTGAAGGTGTCAGCGCTTCGGTCATGAAAGATATTGAATGAAAGGGTCGGCCGGGCAATTAGCGCCCTGCGGACAGCACAGCTGGATGAGGTGTTGTTGCATCGGCGTATTTTACCGGTATTTGACAGTGCACCCAAAGTTCCCGGGGCTACTCCCCGACGTCAGCGGTAACTCCTTGACGTCGTTAACCTTTGCTCACCAAACGCCGGGAAACTCATCAGCAAATGCATCATGCACTGGTGGATCCAGCCAATATCGTCGCCTTGACTCCCGCTGTCGCGCGAGCGTGATATCGCCATCCCCGAACTGGAGAAGAACTGCGCCATGACGGTCGGTGAAATGCAGGGTACTGCCCAGTTGCCGGTACCGTTCCACCACATCAAGGTGCGGATGTCGGAATGCATTGCGATAACCCACGGGAAATATCACCGTGCGAGGGGCAACAGCCCGCACAAAAGCCTCTGAGGACGACGTGCGGCTGCCCTGATGTGGCGCAATCAGCACATCGGCTTGAAGTTGATCTGCTGCGGTCGCGAGCAGGGTACGCTCGCCATGGCGCTCAATGTCCGCGGGGATCAGCACGCTGCCGGCAGCGGTAGTGATTTTCAGCACGCAACTGCGCTCGTTATCCTTGAGCGCTGCGCTTTCACGGGAGGCCCGATCCGGATACAGCATCTCGAATATCACGCCGTCCCAATGCCAGACCTGCCCCGCCGCACAACGCCGCTCTTCGGGACCAATGAGCAGCAGCGGATCAAGGTCCGGCAGCGAGGACAGCATTGCCCCGACGGGCACCGTTTGCACCACCGACAGCGCGCCGCCGGTGTGATCAATGTCGTCATGACTCAGCACCAGCGCATCAAGACGGCGTATACCGGAGGCACGCAGAAACGGCACGATCACGCGATTGCCGCTGTCCGCAGTCGGGCCAAAGGCAGGACCGGTGTCGAACAACAACGCATGATTGCGGGTCTGCGCTACAACTGACAAGCCCTGTCCGACATCCAGCACGGTCAAGCGCAATGCACCCTCGGGCGGAGGCGCCGGCGCGATCAGCAGTAAAGGCAGAAACGCAATTGCCCCGATCCATCGCGCCGGAAATCCCCGCGGCAGCAGCAACCAGATGGTGCCTGTCAGCGCCACCACAACAGTCCATGCCGGTGGCGCATGCTGCTCCCATGCCGCATCGGGTAAAGCGCTCAACCATTCAAGAACAATCACACAACCGTTCATAAGCCATTGAGACACATGGAGAACTCCGTCAAATGGCAGGACGACACCGGCCAAGGCCAGGGGCACCACCACAAGACTGACCAATGGAATTGCCAGGGCGTTGGCCAACGGCGAAATCAGCGATACCTGCTGGAACAAGGCCAGCAGTACAGGCACCAGTGCCAGCGTAACCGCCCATTGCACCCGCGCCCACGCCACCAGCCAGTGCGCGGGCTGCAACCGGTTCACCGTCACCAGCATGATGATCGCCACCGCGCCGAACGACAGCCAGAACCCGGCAGCAAGAACCGACCACGGATCGATAAGCAACACCACCAGCAACGCCAGGGCCAGCACTTCGCGCGCCGCGGTTGCCCTGCCCATCCACAGCGCGGCCGCAACCACGGCCAGCATAAACACCGTGCGCTGCGCCGGCACGGCAAATCCGGCAAGCAGGGCATAAGCCAGAGCTGCCAGCAAACCCGCAACCGCTGCTGCCTTTACCGCCGGCAGCGCCAGCGTCAGCCGCGTGCTGCGTCGCCAGCCAAAATTGACCAGCGCAAAAGCCAGACCCGACAGCATCGTCACATGCAGACCCGATATGCTCATCAGATGATTGACACCCGTACGCGTAAACACCTGCCATTGTTCCGGCGGAATGGCGCGTTGATCACCCATCACCAATGCCGCGATGACTCCGGCAGCCGGCGCAATGCCCAGCGCCGCCTGAATACGATTGCGCAATTGTTCGCGAATGCGTTCGACCGTATAGGCCGGAGACTGCACCTGCATATCCAGCCGGCGATGGCCGCCCTTCGGGCGCACATAACCCGTGGCGCGTATGCCGCGCTCGAGGAGCCACGCTTCGTAATCGAATCCGTGCGGATTGGCCAGACCGTGCGGACGCTTCAGACGCACCGTGAACTGCCAGCGTTCGCCGGGATGCACTTCGGGCAGTTGTACGGCAGCGCCGTCACGACCACCGGCGCCCCACCACGACAACACGATGCGGCGCGGTACCTGCGCTTCCGGGGTTAGCACCTGCTGGACATCAAACTCAAACCGCACACTGCGTTCATAACTTTGCGGCAACGTCGCCACCACGCCGGCCAGCATGATGTCACGACCTTCCCATTCACCCGGCAGCGCGTCAGCCATGCGGATATGCGCCAGCCATGCTGCCCAGGCAAATCCGCAGGTCAGCGCCATTGCGAGAATGACGCCACGGCGTATTCCCCGTCGCAGGCCACCGCCGCCGTATAGCAGAAGTATCAGCACCGGCCCGCTTGCCAGCCAGACCGCCCAGCTCAACGGCGGCAATGCGGGCTGCAGCTGCAACAGCCAGACGCCAATCGCAAACATGAGAATGGATAGGACCATCGTTCCATAACGCCGCGCCGCAGCCGCCGCTGACCGGAGCCGCTACAATGTCCGCACTCACCCGTTGAATCCGCAATGCCCCGCAAGCATTTTCGCAAATACCTGCCCTCCCACCAGTCGATCACCGGCAACCGTTTCGTCGCCTGGTTCGGTCCCTGGCTGCAGCACCACAATCTGTGGCACCTGCACCGGCGTTCGGTCGCCGGCGGCGTCGCGGTGGGGCTGTTTGCCGGACTGGTGCCGGGGCCGCTGCAGATACTCACCGGCGTGCTCCTGTCGATCATCTTCCGCGTCAACCTGCCCGTCGCGGCGCTGATGACCCTCTATACCAACCCGCTGACCATCGTGCCCTTGTATTACCTCGCCTATCGTTATGGCGCGCTGGTGACACTGACTGATGCGCAAAATGAACTGCCGGCGACCTTCAGCACCGAGGGGCTCGCCTGGTCGGAATGGCTCCCGGCCTTGTCCGATTGGATGATCTCCCTGGGCAAACCGCTTGCGGTCGGGCTGCCGCTGCTGGCCATCACGCTCGCCGCGCTGGGTTACCTGTTGGTGGACAATGCATGGAAAATCTATGTGCGGCTGGCCTGGCAAGGCCGCGCCAAACGCCGGAACCGGAAATAATGGCCACCAAAGCGCCGCCATACTGGAAACGCGCCACCCGCGAACTCGGCGCAGCAGACCCGGTGCTGGGCACGCTGATCGTGCAATACAGGGGCCTGACGCTGGCCAGCCGCGGCGACGCCTTCCAGACGCTGGCGCGCTCCATTGTCGGCCAGCAGATTTCAGTCAAAGCCGCGCAAAGCGTCTGGGATCGCTTTGCCACTGCGGTTGGCGAGATGCAACCCAAACGCGTGCTGCGGCTGTCGGTGGAACAGCTACGCAGCTGCGGCCTGTCCGGACAGAAAGTGAATTACCTGCGCGACCTGTCGGCGCGGTTTGCCGAGGGTGCGATCGACGTCAGCCGCTGGCATGACATGGATGATGAATCGCTGATCGATGAACTGACCGAAGTCAAAGGCATCGGTCGCTGGACTGCAGAAATGTTTCTGATTTTTTATCTGACGCGGCCCGACGTGTTCCCGCTCGCCGACATCGGCCTGCAACGCGCTATGGAACTGCACTACAACAAAGGCCGCAAGTTGACGGACCGGCGTATTGCCGCACTGGGCAAACTGTGGTCGCCCTGGCGTTCGGTCGCGACCTGGTACCTGTGGCGCAGCCTCGACCCGGTTCCGGTTGAGTATTAAAATAATATTCAAATATTTATCAATAAAATCAAATACTTATAAGATACCCCTATAGCTCTTGGAAACCCCAGCAAACACACCGTTAACACTGCCGCACGCCGAGTTCATTGCCGAATATGCGCAAGGCACGGTCATCGTCAATTTCGACGCCAAAGCAGCCGCGCGATTACTCAGCGGTCGATTGCTGCTGCCGCTGTTCATGATGCCGGTTCTGGGCGTCGGCGTAGCGCTGGCTTTGACGGGTTGGGTATGGACCGGCCTTGCAGTGATCGCCCTGGGCATCATCGTACCCAAGCTGATCAAACGCGGCGCGCCGCACTTTCTGCTGCAGCAGGCCCTCGGCGACGCGGGTTTGTATCAGGAACTGCTGAACAACGGCGTGATGCAGCTGGTCAGGCCTGTGCGCGCGTAAACGGTTTCAGTTCGCCATCATCCAGTTCAAGGATGCGGTCGGCACGTTCGGCCATGCGCGGGTCGTGGGTCACGATCACAAAACTCGTTCTGGTTTCGCGATTCAATTGCAGCATCAGATCAAACACTGTTTCTGCGGTGCGCCGGTCGAGATTGCCCGTCGGTTCATCGGCAAGAATGCATGCCGGCCGGGTGACCAGTGCACGCGCAAGCGCGGCACGCTGGCGTTCGCCGCCGGAGAGTTCACCCGGCGTGTGCGTCAGCCGGTGCCCCAGCCCGACCGCTTCCAGCATCTGCCGCGCAGCGGCCAACGCTTCGGTTCGCGGCGCGCGGCGAATGATCAGCGGCATCGCGACATTCTCTACGGCAGTAAATTCCGGCAGCAGGTGGTGGAACTGGTAGACAAAACCGAGTGCACGGTTGCGCACGTCGCCGCGCTGTTTATCGCTCTGCCCCGACAACGGCGCGCCGAGTATGCTGACTTCGCCTGCACTGGGTGCGTCCAGCCCGCCCAGCAAATGCAGCAGCGTGCTTTTACCGGAACCCGAGGCGCCGATGATCGCAATGCGCTCGCCCGGCATTACATCCAGATCGATGCCCAACAGCACCGGCACGGCATCAGCGCCTTCACGATACGACTTGCGCAGCCCGCGGCAGGAAATCACAGGCATCGGTTTACCTGAAGCTTCACTCATAACGCAAAGCCTCCGCCGGGTTGACCTGGGAGGCGCGATAGCTGGGATACAGCGTCGCCAATATCGACAGCGTAAACGCCACTACCGCGGTCAGCACCACGTCGCCGGCCTGCAGCTGCGAAGGCAGATCCGCGATCTGATACACATCCTGCGGCATGAATTTCACGTGAAACAGGTTTTCAATGAACGCAATGATGCTGGCGACATTAATCGCACTCAGGATGCCGAAAATGATGCCGCAGCCCACGCCGATGGCGCCGATCAACGTGCCCTGAACCATGAAAATGCGCATCACGTCGCCGGGCGACGCCCCCATGGTGCGCAGGATTGCGATATCCGCCTGCTTCTCCTTCACCACCATGAACAAGCTGGACACCATATTGAAGGCGGCGATAGCGATGATAAAAAACAGCAGCAGCGACATCATGCGCTTCTCGAGCTCAACCGCGCGGAAGTAAGTGGCATTAAAACTCGACCAGTCGCTGACCGACACTTCAGGCGGGAGTTGCGCCAGCAATTCGCGCGAGACCTGGCGGGCGCGAAACAGATCGTCAAGTTTCAGGCGCACGCCGCTGACCTCACCGTCCATCCGGTACAGCCGTTGCGCATCTTCAATATGCACCACCGCCAGTCCGGCATCGATCTCGTAGTGACCCACCTCAAAAATCCCGATCACCGTGAATTGGCGCAGCCGCGGCAGAATGCCCGCCGGAGTAACCTGCCCCTGCGGCGCCACCAGTACCACTTTGTCGCCGACCACAACACCCAGCGCCCGCGCCAGCGGCGCACCCAGCGCAACGCTGTATTCCCCGGAACGCAGATCGTCCATCGTGCCTGAACGCATGTGAGCGCCGATTTCGCTGACTTTGGCTTCCTGGGCCGGATCGATGCCGCGCAAAAATGTGCCACGGACTTTGCCACCGCTGGTCAGCAACCCTTGCGCCGAAACATAAGGCGCTGCAGCCACGACATGCGGATGTCTGGCAGCGGTCGCAGCCACCATGGGCCAGTCGCGCAGCGTCTCGCCCAGTCCGCTGATCTGCACATGGGCAACCGCGCTCAACATGCGCGTGCGCACCTCGCGCTGAAATCCGTTGAAAACCGACAACACAGTAATCAAAACGGTCATGCCCAATGCGATGCCTATCACCGAAATCAGCGAGATCACGGAAATGAACCGGGTTCGCTGCCGCGCACGGGTGTAACGCAGGCCTACAAAAAACGGAAATGAATTCACGGGAGGCCGTCAGTAGAAAGGCGCAGTTTGCCATAAATGGCCGGCTGCGACCCCATGATAGACTCATTGCTGCATGAGATTTTCCTGAAGTTATTCTGCAGTTGAGCCGTATTTTTCGTTTGATTCCGCCTCGACATTTGCGTTTGTGAACGTGCAAGAACGTGCAACTCACCCTGTTCATCCCCGACCTGCTGCCGCCTCCCGGGACCGAGCGCCTCACCGCCGGCACGGCGGCGAATCTGCGCCGCATTTACGGCCGCGGGGTCGTGACGCATTTTCCGGCCATCGATGTGGAGGCCTGGTTGTGCCAGACCTTCGAAGTTGAGAAACAACTCAACTGGCCTGTGGCTGCGCTTACCGCGCTGATCGACATTCAGCCGGCAGAATCGGGTTTCTGGATGCGCGCCGACCCGATACACTTGCAACTGCAGCGTAACCGAAGCCTGGTCCTCGCCGCTCCTGCACTCCAACTCACGGCGGCAGAAGCTGCGGCATTGACGGAAACGTTGAACGCACATTTCGCCGCAGACGGCATCACACTGAACGCAGCCCAACCTGCCCGCTGGTATTGCACGCACAGCGACGCCGCTGCAATCACCACACCGACTCTCAGCGCCCTCGCCGGCCAGCCGTTGCCGCGCGCGCAACTCCCCGGCCACTGGCATCGCAGGCTGACGGAATGTCAGATGCTGCTTCATGAACATCCGGTCAATATTGCGCGTGAACAGCGCGGCGAGCCGATCATTAACAGTCTGATGCTGTGGGGCGGGGGTAACAAACCCGCCGTACCAGGCCGACATTTTTCGCACGTGTGGAGCGCGGATTCATTAGCTGCCGCCCTTGCCCTGCAAAGCGGCGCAGAATACGCGCCGGCACCGAATACGGCTGCAGCATGGCTGGGCGCGCTCTCAGGCAAGACCGCTTCAGAGGGGCGCCACTTGATTACATTGGACCAGGTTCACCATGCCACACGTTATGAAGGACCGGAAGCCTGGATGCAGTCCGTCGCTGCACTGGAAGACGGCTGGTTTGCGCCGTTGTGGGCGGCGATCGGCCGCCCCATTGAAGAGCTGCACATTGTGGCGTCCAACACGGAACAATGTCTCCGCGTCACGCTTCATGACGCCGACCGGCTGAAATTCTGGCGCCGCACCCCGAACTGGTCAGCCCTGACCGGCATCCGGTCATGACCAACATCGTTACGCGCCCTGTCGACGCTGCACTCGCGGCGCAACTGGTCGCAAGCGGCCTGCCGTCGTTCCTGGCCCGCATCTATGCGGCACGCAGCATTGGCGATCCAGCGCAGCTTGATGCCGACCTGAAACGTTTGATACCGCCGGAACGCCTGCGCAATGTCGGCACCATGGCCGCGCTGCTGGCTGATGCCATTGCCGACGGTAAAAACCTGCTGATCGTTGCCGACTATGATGCCGACGGCGCCACCGCCTGCGCGGTCGGACTGCGCGCGCTGCGCGGTTTCGGCGCCACCGTCGACTATCTGGTGCCCAACCGTTTTGAATACGGTTATGGCCTGACGCCGGAAATCGTCCGCCTCGCGGCCGAACAGAAAAACCCCGATGTTTTGATCACTGTCGACAACGGCATCGCCAGCATTGAAGGTGTCGCCGAAGCGAACCGTCTGGGCATGAAAGTCCTGGTCACCGACCACCATCTTCCGGGCGACGCGCTGCCTGACGCATGGTGCATCATCAACCCCAACCAGCCGGGCTGCGAGTTCCCGAGCAAAAACCTCGCCGGCGTCGGCGTGATGTTCTATCTGATGCTGGCGTTGCGCGCGGAGCTGCGTAATCGCGGTGCTTACACCAACAAACCGGAACCCAACCTCGGCGCCCTGCTCGATCTGGTCGCGCTGGGTACTGTCGCGGATGTGGTCCGACTCGATGACAACAACCGCCTGCTGGTGCAGCAGGGATTGCAGCGCATGCGCGCAGGTCGCGCCTGTGCCGGCATCACCGCATTATTCAATGCCGCCGGCCGTAATGTGCGCCGTGCCGGCGCCTACGACCTGGGTTTTGTCGCAGGTCCGCGACTCAATGCTGCCGGGCGGTTGACCGACATGTCGCTGGGCATCGAATGCCTGACCACCAATGACCCGATCCGCGCCGGTGACATCGCCCGCGAACTTGACCAACTGAACCGCAAGCGCCGCGACATCGAGGCGGACATGAAGGAGTCAGCTCTGGCCAGCGTTGAAGACATTGAACCAGGCTTCACCCTGAGCCTATACGACCCGCAATGGCATCAGGGTGTGATTGGCATCCTCGCCTCCAGACTGCGGGAACGTTTCCATCGGCCTACATTCGCCTTCGCTGCAGCCGGCCGTGGCGAACTCAAGGGTTCAGGTCGCTCAATCACTCCGCTGCACCTTCGCGATGCGCTGGATCTGGTATCGAAGCGACATCCGCAACTGATCCTGCGCTTCGGTGGCCACGCCGCGGCGGCGGGATTGTCAATTCGCGAAAATACCTTCAACGAATTCAAAATCGCGTTCGAAGCGGTGGCTGGCGAACTGCTGACGCCCGGCGACCTTGACCGCGAATGGATAACCGATGGCTCACTGCCGCCGGAAGAAATGACGCTGGAAAATGCATCCGCACTGGCCCAAGCGGTCTGGGGACAAGGGTTTCCCGAGCCGAGCTTTTACGACACTTTCGAAGTCGCGGCCCAGCGCATTGTCGGAGAACGCCACCTGAAACTGCGCCTGTGCCGCGGCAAAGCGCTGATCGACGCCATGCTGTTCGGCCATGCCGACCCTCTGCCCGCTGCCATTGCCGCAACTTATCGACTCAGCGCCAACCACTACAACGGCGCGATCACACTGCAACTCATCATTGAGCACTGGTTTCCAGCCACAAACTGACTTTGCCATCTTACCGGCCGGCATCAAAAGCTGATTACCCTTGATACAAGTCAAATAATCGCCAGCGCAGCCTCTTTATATTGCCCGTTTGAACTCCCTCTTTCATTTAATGAGGTTAATCATGGCCGACACATCCGTCACCCGCAACAACCTTCGCGTTGTCAAGACAGCCAGTGTACGGAGGCAGCGGACCAAGCCGCGCCTGATCTCAGCAGGGGACACTTTGGCGAAACCCGGATCACGTGCGGCTGAAGCCGACCGCGTCGCGCGGCGTACGAGCACGAAGCAGACCGTGCAGGCTACCGTGGTATCGGAACTACTCGGCTCACTCAAAAAAAACCCCGCAAGCGAAACGCTGCTGCAACTGCAGTCGGTGATCGGCGGCGCATCGCCCGACGAATTGAAAGCGCTGCGTCGCACTCTTTTTGCCAAACCGGATGCTTCCCCGCCGGGCACCGACCCTGACCTCGAGCTCTCAGCCGGCTGGCGCGAGGGTGCGTATCCGTACAAAAACCTGATGTCGCGAAAAAATTACGAGAAACAGAAATTCAGTCTGCAGGTCGAACTGCTGAAGCTGCAGGCTTGGGTAAAGGAAACCGGTCAGCGCGTCGTGATTCTGTTTGAAGGCCGCGACGCCGCCGGCAAGGGCGGCACCATCAAACGCTTCATGGAACACCTCAATCCTCGCGGCGCTCGCGTGGTGGCTTTGGAAAAACCCAGCGAAACCGAACGCGGGCAATGGTACTTCCAGCGTTATATCCAGCACCTTCCGACCAGTGGTGAAATCGTGCTATTCGACCGCAGTTGGTATAACCGCTCCGGAGTGGAACGGGTAATGGGATTCTGCAACCACAAGGAATACGACGAGTTCCTGCGCCAGTGCCCGGAATTCGAGCGTCAGCTGGTGCGCTCAGGGGTTCACCTCTTCAAATTCTGGTTCTCGGTAAGTCGGGCCGAGCAGCGCCGACGTTTCCGCGAACGGCGAGGCCACCCCTTGAAGCACTGGAAACTGAGCCCCGTGGACGTCGCTTCGCTCGACAAATGGGATGCTTACACCACGGCAAAAGAAGCCATGTTCGTGCATTGCGATACATCCGACTCGCCGTGGACGGTGATCAAGTCGGATTGCAAGAAACGGGCGCGACTGAACGCGATGCGTTACCTGCTCAACCGCTTGCCCTATACCAAACGTGACCAGGCCCGTATCGGCTCCATAGACCCGTTGATAGTCGGTCGTCCTTCATTGGTATCGAGCCAGGGGGACGATCAGCTTGCTCAGGGCAACAGGGAAGCAGATAACTGAGCGCACGGGCATTGGGCCTGCGGTAAAATCAGCCCTTTTCCCGGAATCCCCATGGAAGCTGAACGCCTCAACGCCATCGCCAATCGCCTGCAGGATCTACAGGAGCGCACGGAGGCGCTACGGAGGTATCTTTGACTACGATACTAAAACCCGTCGTCTCGAAGAACTCGTCAAGCTGAGCGAAGACCCCGCGCTGTGGAATGACGCGCCGCGCGCCCAGGAAGTCGGCCGCGAGCGCAAGACCCTTGAAGGTATCGTCGTCACGCTGCGTGATCTGGATCGCGACCTGACCGACACGCGTGAGCTGTTTGACATGGCACGCGGTGAAAACGACGACAGCACCCTCCTCGCTGTTGAAGAAGATGCCACCAAGCTCGGCAGCATTGTCGAGGACATGGAATTTCGCCGCATGTTCTCGCAACAGATGGACCCGAACAACTGTTTCCTCGACATCCAGTCCGGCTCCGGCGGCACCGAGGCCCAGGATTGGGCTTCCATTCTTGAACGCATGTACCTGCGTTATTGCGAGAAAAAGAAGTTCAAGGTCGAAGTGCTTGAAGAATCCGCAGGCGACGTCGCCGGCATTAAAAGCGCGTCGCTGAAAATCAGCGGCGATTATGCCTTCGGCCATCTGCGCACCGAATCCGGCGTCCACCGGCTGGTACGGAAGTCGCCGTTTGATTCGAACAACCGCCGTCACACTTCGTTTGCCAGTGTGTTCGTCTATCCGGAAGTCGATGACTCGATCGAAATCGACATCAACCCGGCCGATCTGCGCGTTGACACCTACCGCGCCTCCGGCGCCGGCGGCCAGCACATCAACAAGACCGATTCCGCGGTGCGCATCACGCACATCCCCACCGGCATCGTCGTGCAGTGCCAGAGCGACCGCTCGCAGCACCGCAACCGCGCTGAAGCCAACGCCATGCTTAAATCCAAGCTCTATGAACTGGAACTGCGCAAACGCAACGAGCAGAAACAGGCCATGGAAGACGCCAAGACCGACATCGGCTGGGGCCACCAGATCCGCTCCTACGTGCTCGACCAGTCGCGCATCAAGGATCTGCGCACCAATGTCGAAATCGGCAACACCCAGGGCGTGCTCGACGGGGACCTCGATGTGTTCATCACCGCCAGTCTCAAATCAGGACTTTAATCATGACCGACAAAAACAGCAGCGGCCTCGACCACCAGAATCCTGACCTGGCGGAAGCCGAGCAGACTGACGAAAAACTTGTCGCCGAGCGCCGCAGGAAACTCGACGCCATCCGCGCTGCCGGCATCGCCTTCCCCAACGACTTCGTGCGCCGCGATCTGGCGCAACCGCTGCAGGACCAATACGGCGCGACCGAGGCCGAAGCGCTCGCTGCCGCTGCAGTGAACGTTGCCGTCGCCGGCCGCATCATGCTCAAACGCGTAATGGGCAAGGCCAGCTTTGCCACCATTCAGGACATGAGCGGCCGCATCCAGGTCTATGTGTCGGTTGACGATACCGGCGCCGACGTCATGGAAGCCTTCAAACATTACGACAGCGGCGACATCATCAGTGTCGAGGGCGCGCTGTTCAAGACCAAAAAAGGCGAGCTGACCGTGCGCGCCAAAACGCTGCGCCTGCTCACCAAGTCACTGCGCCCGCTGCCGGAAAAATTTCACGGCCTCACTGACCAGGAAATGAAATACCGCCAGCGCTACGTCGACCTGATCGTCAACGAAGACACCCGCGCGGTGTTTGCGCGCCGCTCCCAGATCATCCAGTCGGTGCGCAGCACGCTCATCGACGATGGCTTCCTCGAAGTTGAAACGCCGATGATGCACCCCATCCCCGGCGGCGCCGCGGCGCGTCCGTTCACCACCCACCACAACGCGCTCGACATGCAGTTATTCCTGCGTATCGCGCCGGAGCTGTACCTTAAGCGCCTGGTCGTCGGCGGGCTGGAGAAGGTGTTCGAAGTCAACCGCAACTTCCGCAATGAAGGCATGTCGACCCGGCACAATCCGGAATTCACGATGCTCGAGTTTTATGCCGCCTACTGGCGCTATGAGCAGTTGATGACCTTCATCGAAGGCATGCTGCGTCGCGCTGCGGAACAAATCACCGGCAACGCGCTGGTCACTTACCAGGGCAAAACCATCGATTTCGCCAAACCTTTTGAGCGCTTGACTATTACCGGCGCCATCCGCAAATACCGCCCGGACATCACCGACGAAGAACTCAGCGACCGCAACCGCATCATCCACCGGCTCAATGCGATGAAGGTGGCGTTCCGCGAACACGATGGCCTCGGCGGTCTGCAACTGACGCTGTTCGAAGCCACCGCGGAATCGCAGCTGTTCGACCCGACCTACATCATCGACTATCCGGCTGAAGTTTCGCCGCTGGCGCGCCGCAGCGACGCCAACCCGGACATCACCGAACGTTTCGAACTGTTTATCGCCGGTCGCGAAATCGCCAACGGCTTCTCGGAGTTGAACGACCCCGAAGACCAGGCCGCCCGCTTCCTAGAGCAGGTCAAACAGAAGGAGGCCGGTGACTACGAAGCGATGCACTATGACGCCGACTATATCCGCGCACTGGAATACGGACTGCCCCCGACCGGCGGTGCCGGTATCGGCATCGACCGTCTGGTGATGCTGCTGACCGACAGCCCTTCGATCCGCGACGTCATTCTGTTTCCGCATATGCGGCCGGAATAAGATGCTTCAGCCTACCAAATCCGTTCGCCCTGAGCCTGTCGAAGGGCGCTATTGAAAATGACCTATGGTGTTCTGGGTTTACATCCTTGAATGCGCCGACGGTTCCTACTATACGGGACATACCAAAGGTCTTGAAATCCGTCTTGCACAGCATGCCAGCCGAAAAATTCCTGGTTACACAGCTTCAAGATTGCCCGTTAGTCTGATTTTTTCGCAGGAATTCCTGACACGCGAAGAAGCGATCGCTTCCGAACGCCAGATCAAAGGCTGGAGCCGGAAAAAGAAAGAAGCCATGATACGTAGCGATTGGGATGAAGTAGCGCGTCTGGCTAAAAGCAAAACCACGGGCTCCGAACCTCGCCCTTCGACAAGCTCAGGGCGAACGGTGGAGAAAAAATGAAGGTCAATCACCCACTCTGGCAACCGAGCCCGCAACAGGTCGAATCTGCCAATCTGACCGCATTTATGCGTCATATAACCAGTCACGGCGGCCCGGAGTTTGACAACTACGCCCCATTGTACGACTGGTCGATTCATCAACCTGCCGCGTTCTGGCAAGCGGTCTGGGATTTCTGCGGCGTCATCAGCAGTCGGCGCGGAACACAGGTGCTGGAAAACCCGCAAAAAATGCCCGGTGCGCGCTGGTTCCCGAACGCCCGTTTGAATTACGCCGAAAACTTGCTGAAGCGTGACGGCGAAGATACAGCCATCGTATTTCGCGGTGAAAACCAGGTCAAAAGCAGCATCAGCTTCCGCGAATTGCGCCACGAAGTCTCGCGGCTCGCGCAGGCGCTGCGTGCCGCGGGCATACTGCCGGGGGACCGCATCGCCGGCTACATGCCCAACCTGCCGGGAACGGTCATCGCCATGCTCGCGGCGTCGAGTCTGGGCGCGGTGTGGTCGTCGTGTTCCCCCGATTTCGGTGTGCAGGGCGTCGTCGACCGCTTCGGCCAGATCGGACCGCGAATCCTTTTTGCCGCGGACGGTTATTTTTACAACCGTCATACCATCGACATTATGCCGCGCTTGCGCGAAATCATGGCGCAGTTGCCAAGCGTCGAAAAACTGGTGATTGTTCCGTACACCTGCGCCGCACCTGATCTCAGCGAACTGCCGCGGGCCATCACGGTTCATGATTTCATGGCCCCGTTCAAATCGCGCCCGCTGGAATTTGCGCAACTGCCGTTCGACCACCCGCTGTTCATCATGTATTCATCGGGCACCACCGGTGTGCCGAAATGCATCGTCCACGGCGCCGGCGGCACGCTGCTGCAGCACCTGAAGGAACATGTGCTGCACACCGACATCAAGCCTGGTGACCGGGTGTTCTACTTCACCACCTGCGGCTGGATGATGTGGAACTGGCTGGTATCCGGACTCGCCGCGGGCGCAACGCTGCTGCTCTACGACGGCTCGCCATTTATCGGCAAAGGCAGCGTGCTGTGGGATTACGCTGCTGAAGAAAAAATGACGGTGTTCGGAACGTCTGCAAAATATATCGATGCCCTGGCGAAACTGCGTTTGGAGCCCCGCAAAACCCACGACCTGTCGTCGTTGCGCGCCATGCTCTCTACCGGCTCGCCGCTGGTTCCCGAAAGTTTCGAATACGTCTACCGCAGCATCAAGTCCGATCTGCAACTGGCATCGATCTCTGGCGGCACAGACATCATTTCCTGCTTTGCACTGGGCTGCCCGACATTGCCGGTATGGCGCGGTGAACTGCAGTGCCGCGGCCTGGGCATGAAAATCGAGGTGTGGAACGATGCAGGTAAACCGGTCCGCGGCGAAAAAGGCGAACTGGTCTGCATCGCGCCTTTCCCGTCAATGCCCGTGGGTTTCTGGAACGATGCCGAAGGCGCCAGATACCGCGCCGCCTATTTCGAGCGTTATCCCGGCATCTGGCATCACGGTGACTATGTCGAACTGACGACCCATGACGGCCTGATGATCTTCGGCCGTTCGGATGCCGTGCTCAATCCCGGCGGCGTGCGCATCGGCACCGCCGAAATCTACCGTCAGGTCGAGCAACTGGATGAAGTGGTCGAAAGCCTCGCCATCGGGCAAGACTGGCCGTTGCAGCAGCCGAACGATGTCCGCGTCATTCTGTTTGTCCGTTTGCGCGATGGCCTGACGCTGGATGCCGGACTTGCCGAGCGCATCAAAAAGCAGATCCGCGACAACACCACGCCGCGCCACGTTCCTGCCAGAGTAATACAGGTTGCCGACATTCCACGCACCAAGAGCGGCAAGATCGTCGAACTCGCCGTACGCAATATTGTTCACGGCCAGCCCGTCAAAAACCTGGAAGCGCTCGCCAATCCGGAAGCACTGTCCCAATTCAAGGGTCGGGAAGAATTGCGCTGCTAATCTAGTGATTACGGTAATTGCACGACATACGACGCATAAAGTCGTAACGCTTTGTAACTATGTGACATTATTCACACAGCAAATGCCCTCCGCCCGTTACGATGGCCCTCTTCATTTGAAGAGAGGAGCCTTACCATGCAAGAAACCAAAAAAATCAATCCGCTGATTGCGATCGCAGCGGCTTCAGTTATCCTGTTCAGCATCGTTGGCGTAGGTGTCATGACCGGACTGATCCCCAACTCGTTTTCCAAAGACAAGGCATCAACGGTGGAAACGGTCGCATCGAAGCCTGCGGCCTCGAACATCAAGCCCAAATCAGATGCGTCGCGTGCGACAACTCAGAAAGCCCCTGAAAAACGCCCCATCCAGATTGCGTCTGCGCCACAGGAACAGGCCAAAGCTCCCGCACCCATCTGCACGACCTGCGGCGTCATCTCCAGCGTAAACGCTGTAGCGCAAAAAGGTGAAGGCTCCGGTCTCGGCGCCGTTGCTGGTGGTGTTGTCGGCGGACTGCTCGGCAATCAGGTTGGCGGCGGCACCGGCAAGAAAATTGCGACGGTAGCGGGCGTGGCTGGCGGTGCGTATGCAGGACATCAGATCGAAAAGAACGTGAAATCGTCAACGAGCTACGACGTGAAAGTTCGAATGGAGGACGGCACCACCCGTACGTTTACTTATGAATCACAACCGAACTTCCAGGTTGGCAGCAAGGTACGTGTCGTCAACGGCGCCCTCACCGAAGGTTGAACCCGGTTGATGCCCGTCTAAAAGCGCCCGATTGGGCGCTTTTTTTATTTACTTAAGTATTTGTTTTAATTTATTTATTTTTTAAACGCTGGGCGACGGGCCCGAATAGCATCGATCAGGGCTTGCTGCAATATACCCCACTGGGGTATATTGGTGTCATGAAGCAACCACTGACATCCGCCGCCTCCAAAACATCAGCCATCGATTTACCGATCAGCGGCATGACCTGCGCCGCCTGCGCGACGCGAATCGAAAAGGTCCTGAATCGCCTGCCTGACGTACACGCAGCGGTGAATTTCGCCACCGAAAAGGCGCATATCGAATATCCGGCGGCAACTCTCGCCACCGCCGATCTGATTGCAGCGATCCGCAAAGCAGGCTACGACGCGCGGGAACCGACAACCACCAGCGATGCCGAACGAAAAGCGGAACGCATCACGGTTTATCGGCAAGACCTGCGTTTGTTCACAATCTCAGCGGTACTAACGCTGCCCTTCTTTGCGCTAATGCTGTACATGCTGACCGGCGTCCCCCAAGGGGACTTGCTTCGCGGCGCTCACCACGCCGCCTGGTTCCCGCCCATGGCACAGTTACTGGTCGCCACGCCGGTGCAATTCTGGATCGGCCGCCGCTTCTACATCGGTGCGTATCACGCATTGCGCGGCGGCGGCGCCAACATGGATGTATTGATCGCTCTGGGCACCAGCATGGCGTATTTCTACAGCGCCGCGGTGGTACTGGCGGGAATCGAAGGTCATCTTTATTTCGAAGCCGCGGTCAGCATTATCACGCTGGTGTTTCTCGGCAAACTGCTGGAGTCGCGGGCGCGCGCACGGGCTTCAGCCGCCATTGAAGAACTGATCAAACTGCAGCCGCAAACCGCGCGCGTAGAGCGCGACGGCGTGATCACCGA
This sequence comes from Burkholderiales bacterium, assembly GCA_022841375.1. Lineage (GTDB taxonomy): Bacteria > Pseudomonadota > Gammaproteobacteria > Burkholderiales > SG8-41. The sequence goes on along the minus strand of JALHRQ010000014.1, from coordinate 56,406 downwards.
AATTCCAGTGGCCCAGTTGCGCACTGGCGACACGTTCATCGTGCGCCCCGGCGACGCCGTGCCGGTGGACGGCAAAGTCATGGAAGGCCGCTCCAGCATCGACGAATCGCTGCTGACCGGCGAAAGCCTGCCTGTTACCAAGAACGCCGGCAGCACGGTCTACGCCGCAACCATCAATGCGCAGGGACTGCTTCGATGCACGGCCACCGGGGTCGGCGCCGACACCGCCCTCGCCGGAATCATCAAACTGGTTGAACAAGCTCAGGGCTCTAAAGCGCCGATACAACGGCTGGCCGATGTCATTGCCGGGGTATTCGTGCCGGTGGTCATTGTCATCGCCGCAGTCACCTGCGCCGGATGGTGGTGGTACAGTGGTTCATTCGCCGATGCCTTGGTCCCGGCGGTTGCCGTGCTGGTGATTGCCTGCCCCTGTGCACTGGGTCTGGCGACACCCACCGCGATCATGGTGGGCAGCGGCGCGGGGGCGCGCGCCGGTGTGCTGATCAAAAACGCAGAAGCGCTGGAGCATGCCGGTCATATCGACATCCTCGTGCTCGACAAAACCGGCACGCTGACCCGCGGCAAACCGGCCGTTACCGATCTGGTCGCCATTGGCGACACTTCCGAAACCACACTGCTCCAGGTGGCAGCTGCGCTGGAAGCGGGTTCCGAACACCCGCTGGCGCGCGCCGTCATCGACCACGCCCAAAGTCGAGGTGTTACCCCTGCACCGGTAAAAGATTTCACTGCAGTCACCGGCAGGGGTGTGCAAGCGATGCTCGATGGCACAATCGCCCTGCTCGGATCGCCGCGTTTTCTGGGCGAAGAAGGCATACCGTTGCACGACTCTGAAGTCGCCCGGCTGCAAAATGAGGGCAAAACAGTTATAGCCGTCGCACACAACGGACAGGCGTTGGGCCTGATCGCGATTACCGATCCCTTGCGCCCGAATTCAGCAGCAGCAGTAGCAGCGCTGCAGGCTCTGGGCATCGAAGTCGTCATGCTCACCGGTGACAACCGGCGCACTGCTGAGCACATTGCGCGGGAAGCCGGCATTACGCGCTTTGAAGCCGAAATGCTGCCACAGGATAAGGCGCGGCATGTCAACGTGCTGCAACAACAAGGCCGTCACGTCGGCATGATCGGCGACGGTGTCAACGACGCACCGGCGCTGGCAGCAGCGCAGGTCAGCTTTGCCATCGGCGCCGGATCGGATGTGGCCATACATGCCGCCGATGTGACGCTGATGCGCAGCGACCTGATGAGCGCGGTGGATGCCGTGCGGCTGTCGCGGGCGACCTTCCGCAAAATCAAGCAAAACCTGTTTTTCGCATTTTTTTACAACGTATTGGGCATTCCGCTGGCGGCTGCCGGCCTGCTGAATCCGGTAATCGCGGGTGCGGCGATGGCCCTGAGCTCGGTGTCGGTGGTCAGCAATTCCTTATTGCTCAAGCGCTGGCGGCCGCAGCAGCCCGGAAAATAATTGTTCTTTAAATCAAGGAGATATGGAAATGGAAACAACAATCATCACGATCGGCGGCATGACCTGCATGGGTTGTGTCGGCAGCGTCAAACGCGTGCTGGACGGCTTTGCCGGCGTCACCCAGGCCGAAGTCACGCTGCAACCGGCACAAGCCACAGTCACCTTCGATCCAGCGAAGGCAAATTTGCAAGGCATCAAAAACGCCATCAGCGATGCCGGCTATGACGTCGCCTGAAGCCCACTGCGCCTTGCCTCAAGACGATCAACGCCATGTCGTGCAACCGCACAAGCAGGCACTGCTGAAGCGCCTGAACCGGATTGAAGGTCAGGTGCGCGGAGTCGCGCAGATGATTCAGAATGACCGTTATTGCGTCGACGTATTGACCCAGGTTGCTGCTATCCAGTCGGCGCTCGACGCCGTCGGACTGCAGTTACTGGAAGATCACACACGGGGTTGCGTTGCGAATGCGGTGAGCGCAAAAAAAGGCGAGCAGGCGATTACGGAACTGATGGCGGCGGTCAGGCGTTTTGCACGCTGACCCCAGTCAACTTAATAGTTCCAGAGCTGCCACCAGGGCACGTCCTTACGCGGACCGCCCTTGAGATATACGCTGTCGGGAAAATTCCTTTTCATCACCCGCTCCGCATCGTCCCGCAGGGCGGTCATGCCCATCGCGTCGTAGGCCTTGACCATGATCACCAGCCCCTCTTCGTTGGCGGGGGCGCCGGGATAAGTTTTCAGGGCATATTGCGTGCGGTTTGCTGCAGCCACATATGCCTTGCGTTTCATGTAGTAACGAGCGACATGCACCTCGTGTGAAGCCAGCGCATTGACCAGATAATTCATGCGCTGGATCGCATCCGGCGTGTACTTGCTCTGCGGAAAACGCGTCACCAGTTCCTTGAAGGCCGAGAACGCTTCAGCCGCGGCTTTCGGATCGCGCTCCGACAGATCCTGCCCGCTGAAAAATCCCATGATGCCGAGATCGTCGTTGAAATTAATCAACCCGCGCAGGTAATACATGTAATCGGCGCTGGGATGATTCGGATGCAGTTTGACGAAACGGTCAATCGAGGCGAGCGCCGAGGCGATGTCTTCGTTTTTCCAGTGGGCATACGCCACTTCGATCTGTGCCTGCTGGGCAAACCGGCCGAAGGGATATCGCGATTCGATGCGCTCGTAGTGTTTGATCGCATTTTCCCAGTTGCGATCGGACAGCTCCTGACGAGCCTCGGCATACAGCTTCTGCGCTGTCCAGCCCCGTGTCTCGTCAACCTCCTTGCCGCTGAAAAGGCCGCAGCCGGACAACAGGCCGACGGCAAGCACGATGAATACCGTTAAAATGCGCCGCATTGAAGAGACTTGATTTGTCATCCGAAAATTATACCCAATTAACGGCCCCGGACCCGCATAGTCTTGCAGTTCCGCCGGAATGCGCAGGCTTGCGACTGGATCAGGCGCTGGCGCAGTTGCTGCCGCAGTACTCCCGCGCCCGCCTTACCGCCTGGGTCAAGGAAGGCCGCGTCACGGTCGACGGCCTCAGCCGTGCACCCCGCGACAAACTGCACGGCGGCGAGAATATCCTCGTTGCCCCGGCGCTGTCGCCGGAAAAAACCTCGTTCCGCCCTGAAAACATCCCGCTGAACATCGTCCATGAGGACGACACGCTGATGGTCATCAACAAACCGGCCGGGCTGGTCGTTCACCCGGGAAGCGGCAACTGGCAGGGCACGCTGCTCAATGCCCTGCTCGCCCATGCCCCACAACTCGCGACGGTGCCGCGCGCCGGCATTGTGCATCGCCTCGACAAGGACACCAGCGGCCTGCTGGTGATTGCCAAAACCCTGACCGCGCAGACCGATCTGGTACGCCAGTTGCAGGCGCGCACGGTGTCCCGCGAATACCGCGCCGTCGTGCACGGCATCGTCAAACGCGCGGGCCGTATCGATGGCGCGATCGGACGCGATCCACGCAGTCGCACCCGCATGGCGGTGGTCCGCACCGGCAAACCTGCCGTCACTCACTACGCCGTCATTGAACATCTGACGCGATCCACCGTCCTCTCATGCAAGCTCGAAACCGGACGCACCCACCAGATTCGCGTCCACCTGCAAAAACTCGGCTATCCGATCTGGGGCGACCCGGTCTACGGCCCACACAATGCACCGAAAACACCGCATATCGCACGCCAGGCGCTGCATGCCGAAAAACTGGCGCTGCAACACCCGGATTCCGGCGAAACCGTGCAATGGCAGGCACCCCTACCAGACGATATGCGACAACTGATCGCCGAACTGCGCGAAGTCTGAACATGGACACTCCCGCTGATTGGATTGTTCCTGAATGGCCGGCACCCCGCCATGTGCACGCGCTGGTCACCTCCCGGGCGGGCGGCGTCAGCACCGGGCCATACGCGAGCATGAATCTAGGTCTGCGCACCGAAGACAATCCTGCGGCGGTCGCTGCGAACCGTACGCGGTTGCTGCAAGCGCTGCCGCAGGCGCCGCGCTGGCTTGCGCAAGTACACGGCAATGTTGTGGTCGATGCCGATGAACTGTCCGGGGTGCCGCAGGCCGATGCCAGCGTCGCCCGCCTGCCCGGTACCGTCTGCGCGATCATGATTGCGGACTGCCTGCCGATACTGATTACTAATAACGCGGGCACCTGCGTCGGCGCAGCGCACGCTGGCTGGCGCGGACTCGCCTGCGGCGTGATCGCCAATACCGTGGCACGCATGCCGGCACTGCCCGCCGAGCTGATGGCGTGGATCGGTCCCGGCATCGGACCCGACGCCTTCGAAGTGGGTGATGACGTGCTGGAGGCTTTTTGCGCGACCGCGCCGGAACGGCGCGAGGCCTTCCGGCCGCATAAAACCGGAAAATGGCTTTGCGATCTGCCCGCACTAGCCCGCGACGCACTGCGCCGCGCCGGGGTTTCGCAGATTTACGGCGGCGACCTCTGCACCTATAGCGATGCGCAACGCTTTTACTCTTATCGTCGCGACCACATTACCGGCCGCATGGCCGCGCTGATCTGGCGCGACCAGCAGGGCGCGCAGCCCGATACCGTATAATCCGCATCCTTTGCCCTACCTGCGCGATTAGCGCCTCTTCAGACACCGCCCACCGTGAACACCCTGTCGTGGATCATCGTCGCCACCTTAGCGGGCGGCATACTTTCAGCGCTCGTTGCGGCCCTTTTTGCGATCAAAGCCAAACCGGCTCAGGTGCCGATGCTGGTCAGTTACGCCGTTGGCGCGCTGCTCGGCGCGGCCTTCATCGAAGTGCTGCCGCACGCCTTCTATCAGAGCGACAGCATTGAGGCCACTGCCGCCACCGTTCTGTTCGGCATCCTCGGCTTCTTTGTCCTCGAAAAACTGGTGTTGTGGCGTCATTGCCATGTCGAGGAATGCGAGGTTCATGATCCGCACAAGCCGCCGCAGCATGATCACGGGCGCAGCGGGCTGATGATCCTCATCGGCGACACCTTCCACAATTTTGTCGACGGTGTGCTGATCGCCGCCGCGTTCATGGCAGATACCCAGCTGGGCATCGTCACTTCGATCGCAATCATCGCCCACGAAGTGCCGCAGGAAGTCGGCGATTTCCTGATCCTGCTGCACTCCGGCTACAGCAAGCGTTCGGCAATGCTGCTGAACATGCTCGCCAGCGCGGCGATGGTCATCGGCGGCATACTCGCCTATTACACGCTGCAAGTTGCGGAAGCGCTGGTGACCCCGCTGCTGGCGCTGGCTGCTGCCAGCATGCTTTATGTCGCCGTCGCCGACCTGATCCCCGGCTTGCACCGCCGCCCTGAACTGGCCGCCACCGCGCAGCAGGTCGTGCTGATCGGCCTGGGCATTGCGACCATCTGGCTCATCGGTTCCTGGGCGCACGGCCACTGAGCTGCAGAGCGCCGCCGTAAAAGCTTGTGATATCGTTGTTCCGAACCACCCCGCCATCAGCTTGTCATCAAAATGCTGCATGCTGCTGCCTTAAATATGACCAACGCCACCCAAAAAACTCCTGCGGAAGCCTACGCCGAACTGAGCCGCATGTTGCTCGGCGACGCAGCCGCCAAGCTGGGCGCGCAGCAGGCACTGCCCGATCCCGCGGAAATGATCAAATTGTTCACCGCCGGCTTCGCTGCGGACAACGGGCGCTGGCTGGAATTGAACAACCGTTATTACCGCGAGCAGTTGGAACTCTGGCAGGCCTGTGCCGGCGTCAAACCCGAAATCGAAAAACCGGCGCCGCCGCAGGACCGGCGTTTCAAAGCACCGGAATGGCAGGAACCTTATTTCAATTATCTTGCGCATTCCTATCTGCTGTCGGCGCGATGGCTCGAAGAAATGACCACGGCCGCGCCGCTGGAACCCGCTGCCCGCAACAAGCTGGCGTTTTATACCCGGCAACTGATCGACGCCCTGTCACCGGCTAATTTCCCTTGGACCAATCCCGAGGCCATCAAGCTGGCCGCAGCAACGGATGGGGAAAGCGTCAACCGCGGCCTTAAAAACCTCGCGGCAGACATCGACAAAGGGCTGGTGTCGATGACCGACGAATCCGCTTTTGAAGTGGGGCGCAATCTCGCCATCACGCCGGGTGCGGTGGTTTACGAAAACGAGTTCATGCAGCTGCTGCAGTACCTGCCGCTGACCGAAACCGTTTACGAACGACCGCTGGTCATCGTCCCCCCCTGCATCAACAAGTACTACATCCTCGATCTGCAGCCCGACAACTCCTTTGTTCGTCATGCGCTGGCGCAAGGTCATACGGTGTTCATGGTGTCGTGGCGCAACATGCCGCCGGAGATGGGCAGGGCCACCTGGGATGAATACCTGGAGCATGGCGTGATGCGCGCGCTCGCGGTTGCGCAGCAGATCTGCGGCGTGCAAGAGGTCAATGCCCTGGGTTTCTGCGTCGGCGGCACGCTACTTGCCTCCGCGCTGGCGGTGCTGCGCGCGCGCGGTGAAAACCCGGTCGCCAGCGTCACCTTCCTGACCACCATGCTCGACTTCAGCGATACCGGCGAGTTGTCGGTCTTTGTCGATGACAACTATGTCAAAACGCGCGAAGCTGAATTCGCCGAGGGCGGCGTGCTCCGCGGCCGCGAACTGGCGCGGACCTTCGCCAGCCTGCGCGCCAACGACCTGATCTGGCCCTATGTGGTCAACAATTATCTCAAGGGCAACACGCCGCCGCCGTTCGACCTGCTCTACTGGAACGGCGACAGCACCAACCTGCCCGGGGCGATGTATGCGTACTATGTGCGCAATACCTACCTTGAAAACAATCTGCGCATCCCCGGCAAACTGTCGATGTGCGGCTCGCCGGTGGATCTCCGCCGCATCGACATGCCCGCTTACGTGCTGGCCGCACGTGAAGATCACATCGTACCCTGGCGCACCGCCTACGCCACCAACGGTTTGCTCGGTGGCCCGACGCAATTCGTATTGGCCGCCAGCGGCCACATTGCCGGGGTGATCAACCCGCCGGAACGCAAAAAACGCAATTACTGGCTCAATGCCGACTGCGCCCCCGAGGCAGAAGCCTGGCTTAGCAGCGCCGCATCACATGCAGGCAGCTGGTGGCCGCACTGGACAGACTGGCTGGCCCCGCAGTCCGGTTCACAGATTCCGGCGCGTAGCACATTGGGCAACCCGGCTTTTCCTGCCGGCGAACCGGCGCCCGGCCGCTACGTCAAGGACAAAATCGCCTGACCCGCTTCCCGCAGGGCCACGGCGCTCGTAATTGCTGTTAAATTATTAAAAATCGTCAACCGGAGGAGATTAATAAAATGTCACGCGTCGCAGTCGTAACCGGCGGTATGGGCGGGCTTGGTGAAGCCATTTGCATGAAACTCGGAAAAATGGATTTCAAGGTGGTCGCCACCTATTCCCCGGGCAACACCAAACACAATGAGTGGCTGGCGGAAATGAAAAAACAGGGTTATGAATTCCGCGCCGTACCGGTGGATGTCACCAATTTCGAATCCTGCCAGCAGGCGATTGCGCAGATCACCAAGGACGTCGGCCCCGTCGACGTGCTGGTCAACAACGCCGGTATCACCCGCGACACCACCTTCCGCAAAATGGATCAGGACTCGTGGCATGCGGTGCTGACTACCAACCTCGACAGCGTGTTCAACATGACCAAGCCGGTCATTGACGCCATGGCCGAACGCAACTGGGGGCGCATCATCAACGTGTCTTCGGTCAACGGCCAGAAAGGCGCTTTCGGCCAGACCAACTACTCCGCCGCCAAGGCCGGCATGCACGGCTTCACCAAAGCGGCCGCACTGGAATACGCAAAAAAAGGCGTCACCGTGAACACCATTTCCCCCGGCTACATCGGCACCAAAATGGTCATGGCCATCCCGAAGGAAGTGCTCGACTCCAAGATCATTCCGCAAATCCCTGTGGGCCGGCTCGGCAAACCGGAAGAAGTCGCCGGACTGGTGGCTTATCTGTGCTCTGAAGAAGCCGCCTTTGTCACCGGCGCCAACATCGCCATCAACGGCGGCCAGCACATGCAGTAAACGCCGGCGGCTTTGCTGCCTGCGCCAAAAAAATCGCCCGTCGGAGCAACCCGGCGGGCGAAGCCTTTAGAGCATTGGGGCGCTAAAGGAGTGTCTTTCCGCTGCGACTCAACCGCCCTTGCCGCCTTTGGCAGCCGCATCGGCAGCCACCTTGATCGCCGATTCCGCCGACTTGGCAAATTGTTGCGCGGTCTTGGTCATGGTGTCTGCCAGCGCATTGGCCGCCGCCAGCGTCTGCTTCATTGCAGCCACTGCGGGTTCAGACCCCGGCGGTGCGGATTTGGCCATCTCGTCGACCATCGACTGGAATTGCGTGTTCATCGCACTCGCGCGCGACTCGACCAGCTCGCCGATTTCCTTTTGTGTTTTCCCGGCCAGATCCTGCACGCTGCGCGAATATTCAGTCATCCGTGCCAGCATACCCTGCACGTTTTTCTGCTGCAGCGCGCTCCATTGCTGGGGATCCCGTGCCTCCATCAACGCCTTTGCGCTTTTCATGCCGTCATCCATCATGCCGCGCACGGCATCCACCTGCAGCTTCATCAGCCGCTCGCCCTGCTCCATCGACAACTGCGTTAATTTGAGCGCGGCCTCGGTGGCCTTCTGGTTCAGTTCATTCAGTTTTTCGGGTGCTTTGGACATGGTGGCCTCCGTCATTATTGGGCTGAAATAGCCTTCAACTGCGATTCAGTATCTCACCGCGACAGCCGGAAGGACTTGATTATCATCAAAGGCTGGCGCGCCGCAAAAGCGGCGCACAAATAACGCCCCTATGTCATTGATTAATTTGATATTTTTATTGTCATTTGGTTGCATCGCAGCATGGCCTGTGCGATAATAAGAAACCATCTTCTTGAGGCAAACCATGAGCACACAGGCCCGCACCATCAAGAAATATCCGAATCGCCGTCTTTATGACACCGAAACCAGCAGTTACATCACGCTGGCAGACGTCAAAAAGCTGGTGCTGGAAAATGTTGAATTCAAGGTTGAAGATGCCAAGTCAAAGGAAGATCTGACGCGCAGCATTCTGCTACAGATCATTCTCGAAGAAGAAAGCGCCGGCTCGCCGATGTTCACCAGCGACTCGCTGTCGCAGATCATCCGTTTCTACGGCAACGCGATGCAGGGCATGATGGGCGGCTATCTGGAAAAAAATATCCAGACCTTCATGCAGATCCAGAACAAATTGCAGGATCAATCCCGGCAGATTTACGGCCAGAACCCGATGCTCAACTCCGAGACCTGGAACGAGTTCGTCAAAATGCAGGGCCCCGCGATGCAGGGCTTGATGGGGCGCTACCTTGAACAGAGCGCGAGCACCTTTCTCGACATGCAGAACCAGCTGACGACGCAGACGCGCAATCTGTGGGGCAACTTCCCCTTCCCCGGTTTCCCCGGCGCAGCGGCGGGCAAAAAAGACGGCGACGAGCCCAAGTCGTAATACCCCTCGGCCCAGCTTCCCTGTAATTCCGTCGTGGCCACTCCCCCGCGCAAAGTCGGTTTCGTTTCGCTCGGCTGTCCGAAAGCGCTTGTTGATTCCGAACACATCCTGACGCAGTTGCGCGCCGAAGGTTATCTGGTCTCCGGAACCTATGAAGACGCTGACCTGGTCGTAGTCAACACCTGCGGCTTCATCGATGCCGCCGTCGAAGAATCGCTTGATGCCATCGGCGAAGCGTTGCATGAAAACGGCCGCGTCATCGTCACCGGCTGCCTCGGCGCCAAGGGCGATATCGTCCGCGAAACGCACCCGAAAGTACTAGCCGTAACCGGCCCGCATGCCACCGCCGCCGTGATGGAAGCGGTGCACACGCACCTGCCGAAACCGCACGACCCTTATACCGATCTGGTGCCGCCGCAGGGCATTCGCCTGACGCCGCGCCACTACGCGTACCTGAAGATTTCCGAAGGCTGCAATCACCGCTGCACCTTCTGCATCATCCCGGCGATGCGCGGCGATCTGGTCAGCCGGCCGATCGGCGACGTGATGCAGGAAGCGCAGAATCTGGTCAACGCCGGCGTGAAGGAACTGCTGGTGATTTCACAGGACACCAGCGCCTACGGCGTCGACGTCAAATACCGCACCGGGTTCTGGAACGGCCGTCCGCTCAAGACGCGCATGACCGAACTAGTCAAGGCGCTTTCCGGCCTCGGCGTGTGGGTGCGCCTGCATTACGTCTATCCATACCCGCATGTCGATGAAGTCATCCCGCTGATGGCCGACGGCAAGCTGCTGCCCTACCTCGACGTGCCTTTCCAGCACGCCAGCCCACGCATCCTCAAACTGATGAAGCGACCGGCGAATGCCGAGGGCACCTTGAAACGCATCCGCGACTGGCGCGCCATCTGCCCCGACCTCACCATCCGCAGCACTTTTGTTGTCGGCTTCCCCGGAGAAACCGAACGCGAATTCGAGGAACTGCTGGAATTCCTCGAACAGGCCCAGCTCGACCGCGTCGGCTGCTTCGCTTACTCGCCGGTCGAAGGCGCTGCCGCCAATGCGCTGCCCGATCCGGTGCCCGAGGCCGAAAAGCAGGAACGTCAGGCGCGGTTCATGGCGGTGCAGGAAAAAATCAGCGCCGCGCGGCTCAAACGCAAGGTCGGCCAAACCATGACTGTTCTGGTCGATGAAGTCGGCAAGGACGGCGCGATTGCCCGTTCGACGGCCGATGCGCCGGAAATCGACGGCCGCGTAATCATCCGTCAGGGCGCCAAACTCAAAGTCGGCGAATTCGTAGAGGTCAAAGTCACGCGCGCCGATGCTCATGACCTGTGGGCGGCGCCGACCGGATTGCGTTCGACCTGATGTTCGCGCGCTTGAAAAACCGGGCGCGACTGCTCAAGGGCGACGTCGTCACCCTGTGGTTCGCCTACCGCCATCCACAGATGCCGCTGGCGGCGAAAATTGCGGCGATCCTGATCGTCGCTTACGCGTTCAGCCCGATCGACCTGATCCCCGACTTCATCCCGGTGCTGGGTTTCCTCGATGAAATCATCCTGCTCCCGGTATTCATCTGGCTGACGTTGAAGCTGGTACCCGAAACTGTTGTCGCAGAATCCCGCGCCGCCGCCCAGGCCTGGATGAATGCGCACCGCCCCAAACCCCGCAACTACATTGCTGCCGCGATTATCATCGCGCTGTGGATGGTTGCCGCATGGCTGCTGTGGCACTGGCTGTCGGACTGAACACCGGAGAATGGAATGAATCTGCATTCAATCCTTCAACGCGGACTGCGACTGCTGCGACGGCGCGGCGACGACATGGAGACCGCAAACGTCTCGGTGCGCGAACTGGCGTTTGTCATCCTGGTTGCCGTAATCGTGATCGGCACTGCCTTCATGATTGCCTACCGCTTCGTCAGACCGGCGCCGCCTGATCACTTTGTCATTTCCACCGGCAACGAGTCCGGGGCCTATCATCTGTTCGCGCAGCGCTACAAGGAACTGCTGGCCCACGAAAAAATCAATGTCGAGCTGCGCACATCATCGGGCTCGGTGGAAAACTTCAACCGCCTCAGCGACCCCGAGGGCGGGTACGACGTCGCGCTGATTCAGAGCGGCATCACCACAGTCACCGAGGAAGAAGAAGCGCCGGCGCGCTCGCTGGGCGCACTGTATTACGAACCGCTGTGGGTGTTCTACCGCTCGCCCGTCGAACTCACCCGGCTGACGCAACTGGCCGGCAAACGCATCGCTGCGGGTCCCGAAGGCAGCGGCACCCGCGTGCTGGCGGTCAACATGCTCAAAGCCACCGGCGCCGACAAGCCCACTTTGAAGCTGCTGCCGCTGGGCGGCATGACCGCAGCCGACGCGCTGATTGCGGGACGAATCGATTCCGCATTGTTCGTCGCCGCTCCGGATGCGCCCATCGTGCAGCGCCTGCTCAAAGCCCCTGATGTACGCCTGATGAATATGGCCCATGCGGATGCGCTGGCCCAGCGCTACAGCTACCTGTCGGCGGTCACGCTGCTGCGCGGCACGGTGGACCTTGCCGGGGACATACCGCCTGCCAATGTCAAAATGGTTGCGGTCACCGCGCATCTCGTCGCCCGCGACGATTTTCACCCGGCACTGGTATCGGTACTGCTCCAGGCCGCAACCAAGGTGCACAACGGCGCAGGCGTGTTCCACAAGGCCGGCGAATTCCCCGCGGCACGCGCAGGCGACTTCCCGATCAACGAAGATGCCGCGCGTTACCATAAATCAGGTCCGCCGTTCCTGCAGCGATACATGCCATTCTGGGTAGCCAACCTGCTGGAGCGCCTGCTGGTGCTGCTGGTGCCGCTGATCGCGGTGCTGATTCCGATGATGCGCATCATGCCCGCGCTGTACGACTGGCGGATCAAGCGGCGCATATTCCGCTGGTACGGCGAATTAAAAGGGGTGGAAATCGCCCTGCGCGACGCTTCCGACAAAGGCAATACCGCCCAGTTGCTGGCGCGACTCGAAGAGATCGAACAGGGCGTCGCGGAAACCAAAGTGCCGCTGACCTACTGGGATTATGTCTATACGCTGCGTGGCCATATCGACCTGGTGCGCGCACGGCTGACTGGTGCTGCGGCCGTCCCCGTCGCTCCGCTGACGCCGCCGCCGGGGCGTTGAGAGTTGCGTGGCTAATGAAGCGTGGCTGGTGGCTGGTCAATTCAAATACCCCGGTAGCCTCGACCAGCCACTAGCCACCGGCCCCGCTTTTCAAACAATCACTCCGCCGCAAAAAACGCGACGACGTCAGCCGCCTCGCGGGTGCGAGTCATCGGCGGCAGGCTGCGCCAGATGCGTTTGCCGTAGGATTTTGAAATCAGCCGTGGATCGCAGATCATCAGCACGCCGCGGTCGGTTTCGTCGCGGATCAGCCGCCCGGCGCCCTGCTTCAGCGAAATCACCGCGCGCGGCAACTGGTACTCCATGAAGGCGTTGCGGCCCTCGGCGTTGATTTTCTCGATACGCGCCGCGAGCACCGGATCATCCGGCGGTGCGAACGGCAGCTTGTCGATCATCACCAGCGACAGCGCATCGCCGCGCACATCGATGCCTTCCCAGAACGACTGGCTGCCGATCAGCACGGCATTGCCCAACTCGCGAAAGCGCAGCAGCAGCTCGGTGCGCGAGCCTTCGCCCTGCACCAGCAGCGGATAATCCCAGCCACGGCGTTTGAATTCCTCAGTCAATAAACCATGCGCCTCGCGCATCGCACGCAAACTCGTAAACAGCAGGAAGGCGCGGCCGCGACTGGCCTCCACTGCGGGCAACGCCGCCTCGACTACGGCGCGGGTGTAATCCGGCGTATTCGGTTCCGGCAACTGCTGCGGCACATACAGCAGCCCCTGATTGGCAAAATCGAAGGGACTCGCCCAGGTCTCGGTCTGCGCCGACTCGATACCGAGTTCATTGACGTAATGTGCGAAGTTGCCGTTGACCGACAGCGTCGCCGACGTAAACACCCAGGCTTTCGCCTGCGCCTCAACCTGCTTGCGGAAGATCTCGGCAATCGACAGCGGCGTGGCATTGAACTGCACCGACTGGTGGAATACTTCCACCCAGCGCACCAGACTGGCATCGCTGTCCTCGCGCCAGCCCGCCAGCTGGGCACGAAGGCCATCGGCGCGTTCAAAACATTGGGTCAGGCCTTCGCTGCGCGCCGCCTGTGCATGCAGGGTTTCGGCCAGCTGTGTCAGTTTCTCCGTTGCAGTCGCCAGCGCCTCGGTCACCGTCTTGCGATTGCGCAGCGCAACCGCGGGCAAGCGTGCGCCGCTGTCTTCGAAGGCCAGCCGCAGGTCGCGCGCCGCCTTCTCCAGTGCATTGGCCTGCACCGGCAACTCCGCCGCATCCTTGGCGCTGGTCGCGGCTTCGATACGCGCATCGCGCGCCAAGTCGACCAGTTGCGTGGTTGATACCGACTGCCCGAAAAACAGGCTGGCGGTTTCCGGCAACTGGTGCGCCTCGTCAAAAATCACCGTATTGCAGGCCGGCAGGATTTCCGCGACGCCTTCGTCGCGCAGCATCACGTCGGCAAAAAACAGATGGTGGTTGACCACCACCACGTCGGCCTCCAGTGCCTGCTTGCGCGCCTTCATCACAAAACATTTATCGTAATGCTCGCACTGCGAGCCGAGGCAGTTGTCGCGGGTCGAGGTCACCAGCGGCCACACACCGGCGTTTTCCGGCACTTCGGCGAGGTCGGCGCGATCACCGGTATTGGAAATGCGTGCAAAACTTTCGATGCGCGCCAGATACACCACGTCATCGCGCGTCGGCAGCCGCCCGTCATCCTTGGCGCGTTCGAGGTGATGGTGGCAGACGTAATTGGCGCGGCCCTTCAGCAGCGCCACCGTCACCGGCACTTTCAGCGCATCACGCACCGTCGGAATGTCGCGACCGAACAACTGATCCTGCAGCGTCTTGGTGCCGGTGGAAATAATCACCTTGCCGCCGGAGAGCAGCGCAGGCACCAGATAGGCAAAGGTCTTGCCCGTGCCCGTACCCGCCTCAGCAACAATAACTAATTGATTTTTAATGACTTTTTCTATGGCCTCGGCCATTTCCAGCTGGAAAGGCCGTGCCCGGAAGCCGGGCACTACCTGCGCGAGAGCGCCGGTTGCGGAGAAGACGGATGCGAGATCAGACACGCGCGGAGTTTATCGCGCGCAAGGATGAATGACTATCGCAAAACATACCCTCACAACACATCCAGCGGACTGCGCACACCGCCCCCACCGACTTTCAGCACATGCGTGTAGATCATCGTCGTCTTCACATCGGAATGCCCGAGAAGCTCCTGCACCGTGCGAATGTCATAGCCGGATTGCAGCACCTATGTCGCGAAACTGTGCCGCAGCGTATGCGGCGTTGCCGGTTGATGCACCTGCGCCAATCCCAAGGCCCGTTTGAAGGCGCGCTGGAATGCCGTCTCGTGCGCGTGATGCCGCCGCTCAATGCCGCTGCGCGGGTCCGTCGACAGTGAATCCTGCGGAAACACCCAATGCCAGGCCCAGGACTGCCCGGCGCGCGGATACTTGCGTTCCAGCGCATGAGGCAAGTACACCCCCGGCCGCCCATCCTCGCGATCACGCACCCAAAGGGCATTGGCCCTCGCAAGCTGGACATGCAAGGGCTCCACCAACGTGGCAGGCAACATCACCGCGCGATCCTTGTTGCCCTTGGCCTCACGCACAATGATCGTGTTGCGCGTGAAATCAATATCCTTCACGCGCAAACGCATCGCCTCCATGATGCGCAGGCCCGTGCCGTACAACAACTTGGCCATCAGCAAATGTTCGCCCTCCATGAACCGGAAAATGCGCTTGACCTCATCGGCCGACAACACCACCGGCAGGCGCTTCACCTGGCGCGGACGACTGATCCCATCCAGCCACGGCAATTCCACCCCCAACACTTCGCCATACAAAAATAACAACGCCGACAAGGCCTGCCGATGCGTCGATGCGGACACCCGTCGTTCAGCCGCCAGCCATGTCAGGAACGCCTCGACCTCCGGCTTGCCCATCTCCCGCGGATGCCTTAACTTGTGAAAATGGACAAACGCCCGCACCCAATGCACATAAGTCCGCTCGGTACTGAGGCTGTAATGCCGGTAACGGATGCGCTCCCGGAGCCGATCCAGAAGCCGCACTGCGACCAAAGGCGGTTAGTCGGTTTTGTGCCGAATTTTATTACTGTTCATATATACAGTATAATTCGGTAAACCCATGTTTACAAATGATTATATGTCATTGATTTTTGCGATGTTATCCATCGCGCCGGGATGTTATCAGGCGTTTTTGCCGTATAAAACTAGTTAGGCCTCACCTATGCCAGCCGCCGACTTGCTCGCGCCCTACCGCGGACCGCTAACGGTGGAACAGATCGCGGCTGGCATGAATGCGGCGACGGCCAATGCAAAGCGCCTCGCTCAAGACGCTAGGCTGCTGCTCAACAATCAGCGGTGGCCTACCGCCGCTTCTGTTGCTGCTCTCGCTATCGAAGAGGCGGGAAAGGTAGTTATTCTCCGACGGTTCTTGACCTCCAGCGCTGACGATATCAAAGCCCGCTGGAAGGAATATCGGTCCCATACAAAGAAGAACACCAACTGGATTCTTCCAGATCTTGTGGCGAAAGGCGCTCGTCGACTGGAAGACTTCACGCCCATCGCCGATGCTGCGTCGGATCATCCTGACGTCCTGGACGCAACAAAGCAGTTGGGTTTCTATACCGATTGCCTCGGTAACGCTCACTGGTCGCTTCCAGTCGATGTGATTGACGAAAAGTTGGCCCGGAGCCTGGTCACAGCAGCCGAAGTGCTATCTCCTCAGAGGACAGTGTTAGTGCGTGAGCTCGAGCTTTGGGCTGAGCACTTGGGTCCCGTCTGGAACAAGAATTCCGAATGGATGAAGCAAGCGTTGATCAATTGGTATGCGGCAATGCAGGCCGAAGGACTCGCGCCAGCCGGCCCAAATAAAATGCTGGCGTTCGTGAAAGAAGGGCTGACGATCAGTCAAGCCGAACAAATGGGCTTAAAGAGTGAGCCCTAACCCCGCGTTGTTGACCGACGCCTTTTGCTCGCTACGCTGCGCATGCGGCGCGGCAAAACGCGAACGTTAGAAGGCGCGAAGTGCCCTCCACAACACCCATATAATCGTATGGTAATTTTACCATATTTGTGCTAGGCTTTCGCATGGCCAAGGCCCGGTTCGCGTGGGACCCGAAGAAGGATGGCGAGAATCAGGACAAGCATGGCGTGTCCTTCGCGGAGGCCCAGTTCGCCTTTGCAGACCCTCGTCGCGTTATCGCAGAAGATCACTCCCACAGTTCCATTGAAAAACGGCACTTCTGCTTTGGCTGTGTCGGCGATGGCATTCTCACGGTGCGCTTTACGTATCGAGACGACGTAATTCGCATATTTGGCGCAGGCTACTGGCGAAAGGGCAAACAAATTTATGAGCGCGAAAATCAAGTACACGAACGAACCCATCGGAAACCCCAAGGTCGTCGCTGACTTTCTTCCCAGGCCTGAGGATCTGGTATTCCAGGACGAAGGAGTCAAGGTCACCATTGCACTAAGCAAGCGTAGCGTCGATTTTTTCAAGATCGAGGCGCAAAAGAACAACACCCAGTATCAACGAATGATTCGGCGCCTGCTCGACGCCTATGCTGAACATCATTCGCAACCTCTAACCGCCGGTTCAAAGCGGACTCAAAAGCGCGCCGCTTAACCTGAACGTTATATTTCATGAGCAAGTTACTGCAAGCGCTCGTGCTAGGTTTTTTATTAGGAGCGGCGAGTTGGTTTATTGTGCCGCTCGTTTCAAACAAGTTCGAACCATATGACAGCGAAACTGGATTCTGGATCGGGCAGGGTTTGATGGTAGCGGCAGCATTCTATTTTGGCTTCTCCGATGGAATCAAGAGCATCGTAGTTTTCATGGTCGGTGCCTATATCGGGCTAAACATCTATCCTTACCTATTCGGGGGCTCCGAGCAACGGGCTTGGGCAAGCCTCGGCCTCGTTGTCAGTACGCTTTTATGCGTACTACCGCTTATCGCCGGGATAGTTGGTGTCATCGCGAAATACGGAAGCATGAAATATAACAAAACGCAAAACGCTGCAACCGACTGCGCTGAAAGACAGCGCTCCGGTTGAGCGTTAACGTTAGCGCGCCGGAGAAAGCGTCGTGGAAATCAACTGGGTCGTCATCAAGCTTGTTCTGATCATCGGGATTGTGGTGATCGGCCCCATGGTGCTCGTCATCTGGACGATGCGCCGCCGCGCACGCGCTACGCGGGATCTGGAGATCGAGGCCGAATACGCGCTTGCCGGATTCAAGGTGACGACATCACCGGCGCACGGCGGACCTGTGGTGAGAGGAACGCTTCAGGGGACGCCGTTCGTCCTGACGGTGAGTCCGGGCGCCAACACTACGCCGGCAATGACCGTAATAAACGTGCCAAGGGCGCCTGGTGTCAGCTTCGCAGTCTCGCGCGAGGGGAGTCGGGATCTGTCCGGACGTGATCTCCTTGAGCCTGTGCTGCCCGATACCAGGGCGCGCGACGCGGTGCGTACGCTGTTTCTTCTTGGTTTCGACACCGTCAGTGGGCGTGGTGGAAGGCTGAGCGCCATCCGGAGCATCAAGGCGGGCGTGCTGGATTTGGGTTCATTGCGCGCTGCAGTCGAACAACTCGCCGTGCTTCGCTCGACACCTGGCACCCGTGCGGTGGCGACATGGGCAGCGCCGGAGTCAAGCTCGGTTTGGATCATGGGGGTCTCGCTCGCCCTGCTGTTCGCCGGATTTATCCTGCTTGATCAGGCAAACAGGGGGATCCAGCCATTTGCTGATGGTGCGGCTGCGATGATGGATGTCTGGCCCGCTGTTGCTGCGGCGTGCCTCGCGCTCGTGGCGCTCGCGATGTTCCTCCTGCGCGGCCGCCCGCTGGCTCGCGGGGAGCTTGGCTTCATCGTCTTCGCGGCGCTGCCCGGACTCTGCCTCGGAGGCGCGGGCGCGGCCATGCTTGCAAACCAGCATCTCGATGAGAGCGCCCACCGTGAGCGCCACACCCAAGTCGAGGGTCGCGATTACCATAAGAGGGTCCCGCGCGTCATTCTCGCGCCGTGGCGTGCCGGTAGTGGCAGCGTGGCGCTCAAGGTCTCACCGGGGACGCACAAGAACCTGCAGGCGGGCCAGCGTTGGATCATGCGCACGCGCGCCGGCTGGCTCGGCTACGAGTGGGTCGAGTCGGCGCGACCGGCGCCGAACACTTGAACGGCCGGAATGACATGCGCGCTAACGGTGACGTTATGCCGCAACAAATCCCCGCATTTTGTCTCTCGTGATTTATGCTGATATGCTGAATTGATGCAAGTCAGCGAAATACTCCGGCAGCTTCAGGATGATGGCTGGTTCGTGGTCGCAACTCGCGGGAGTCACCGGCATTTCAAACATGCCGTAAAGGCCGGCCGGGTCACATTGGCCGGAAAACCCAGCGATGATTTGGCACCGGGCACACTAAATAGTATCCTCAAGCAAGCTGGACTCAAGAAGTGAGGTGATATATGCGCTACGCGATCGTAATTGAAAAGGCGGCAAACAATTTTTCCGGTTACGTACCCGATCTTCCGGGTTGCGTTGCCACGGGCGCCACGGTCAAAGAAACCGAGTCCGTTCTTCGCGAAGCGATCGAGTTCCATATTGCCGGACTTCGAGAAGACGGCACTCCACCCCCTCAGCCATCCAGCAGCGTCGATTACATCGAAGTTGCCGCATAACCGCGCAACGGAGCTGACCCATTCAAAGCGGGCTTGTGCCCGCTTTTTTTGGCTGTTCATTGCGAACGTTAGAGGTTCCTAATGGCCTCCAACATGGTCGAAGGCGACCGAAGTCTGGTCGGATTCGGGATTGCCTTCATCCTGATGGGGATCGTTTCGTTCCTTGTCGATTCCCAAACCGCGCCCGGCGTGCCGCGGTGGTTGCTTCACATGGCAGAAGCAACGTTTGTTTTTGGCGGCCTCGGAATAATGTTCTTCGGGTTAGGCGTAAGGCGCCTCGCGCAGGTGTTCGGCTTCCTGACAGCCGCGTCCCTCTTGTTCATCTTTCACTGGGGCGCATTCGGCCCGGGGGAGCGCGTGTGTTTCGAGTCCGGCACGATCTCCATGAGCGAGGCAGACTGCCGCCGCTGGCTCCGATTCGGTTCCATCTTCTTCGACATTGGAATTTTGATTCTGATTCTTATCGCGATTGCAGTCAGAAGAAAGTGAGCGCTCTGACCGGATGCCGCAAGGCAACACTGCGTGCATGGCGTTGACCGTAAATGTGCTGCGAGACTAGCAGGCCCTTGTTGATGCCCGCTTACATCACCAGTTCAATCAGATAAGGTCCGGGCGTCGCCAGCCCGCGTTTGAACTGCACCGCCAGTTCATTCAGTGTCGTCGCCCGCCCTGCTGCGACACCGAAGCCCTTCGCCAGTGACACCCAATCGAGATCCGGCCGGTCCAGCGTCAGCATCGCGGTGGCATTGTGTCCCGGCGCCGCCGCGCCGACGTTGGCGAGTTCACCGACGAGGATCTTGTAGGCGCGATTGGCGAAGATCACCACGGTGACATCGAGATTCTCCCGCGCCATGGTCCACAGCGCCTGCTGCGTATACAGCGCGCTGCCGTCGCCTTCAAAGGCAATGACTTTGCGTTCGGGTGCGGCAATCGCAGCCCCCACCGCCGCGGCCAGCCCCCAGCCAATGGAACCGCCCATGATGTTGAGCCAGTCATGCGGTCGCGCGCCCATCGTCGCACCGGTAAAGGCACGGCCACTGGTGACAGCTTCGTCGATGATGACGGCGTGTTCGGGGATCAGTGCGTTGAACAACGCACCCAAGCCATCGAGCGTGACCTTGCCGGTCGGTAAAGCCGTGTTGTATGAAGCGGCATTGACCCGCGGTGGCGTGTTACGTGCGCCCAGCGCATCCGCCATCGCTTCCAGCGCGCCCTCGAGGTCGGCCTCAACACCCGCAACCTTGGTCACCTGGCAGCCTTCCGGCACCAGCACGCTGGGTTTGCCGGGATAGGCAAAAAACGATACCGGTGACTTGGCGCCGACGAGCACGAGCTGCCGCACATCCTTCAGCATCGCCAGCGCGTTATCGACAACAAAGGGCAACTGCTTGACCACGGCGCGGTCCGCACCGCGTTCCATGCGCGCATTGTTGTATTCGGAAATCAGCGTGCAGCCGGTTTTCGCGGCAATTCGCGCGGCGTAATCCAGCGCCTTGCCACGCAGCGCCGCCCCGCCGAGCAGGATCGCGGCTGTTGTTCCGGACTTCAGCGCACGCACGCCATCAGCAATCGCAGTGTCCGGGACTCGTTCGCGTGGCGAAGGTGCCTTCACGTTCGCAGGGCCTTCCGCATCACCCCAGGCCGTATCGGCGGGCAGGATCAGCGTGGCGATCTGTCCCGGCGCTTTACGCGCCGCTTCCACCGCCAGCGCACCATCTGCCGCCACCGCGCCTGATGAACGCGATGTCTTCACCCAATCCGACATCGGCCGCGCCACCCCTTCAATGTCGGCGGTCAGCGGCGCGTCATGTTTGACGTGATAACTCGCGTGCTCGCCGACAATATTGACGATACCGGAACGCGCTTTCTTGGCGTTGTGCAGATTGGCCAGCCCGTTGCCGAGACCGGGGCCAAGGTGCAGCAGTGTCGCCGCTGGTTTACCCGCCATGCGGTAATAACCGTCCGCCGCACCGGTGACCACCCCTTCGAACAGGCCCAAGATGCAGCGCACGCCTTCGACGCGATCCAGCGCCGAAACAAAATGCATTTCCGATGTGCCGGGATTGGCAAAACAGACATTCACATCGCCATTAAGCAGCGTGCGCACCAGACTTTCTGCGCCGTTCATAAATTATCCTTTAAAATCATATATTTATATAATTTCACGTCTTACAGCAAATCAATTTCCTGTCCACTTGAATTTCATACATTGCTCACAAGCCTCCCGTCATTCCGGACGCGCACAGCGCGAGCCGGAATCCAGCAGTGTTGTCGCAAAAAACACTGGATTCCGGCGTTCGCCGGAATGACGATTGAAAATTTGGAAGCGTTTCAGGGATTCAAATGAATCCGACGAACGATTTATTGTGACTGACTTCGATAGTCAAGTCAGCCATGCGTCGAGATCCCAAGAATCAATGCAGTGGTTTTAAGTGAAGATCCAGTCTTACAATTGAACAATCCAACCATTAAAAATCGTTTAGATAGTGGACTGATGGTCTCAACATGCTCGTGCGCAAACCCAAACCAGTAACCCCCGGCGAACTCTTGCTGGAGGAATTCCTCAAGCCCATGGGCATCACCCAGTACCGCCTCGCCAAGGAAATTGATGTCCCGGCGCAGCGCATCGGTGAAATCGTCGCCGGAGGGCGCACCGTGACGGCCGATACTGATCTGCGTCTGTGCAAGTTTTTCGGACTGTCAAACGGCTACTGGCTGCGTGCTCAGGCCGCTTACGATACCGAAGTGGCAGAACGCACCCTCGGCCGCAAGCTGGCAAAGATCAAGCCCTGGACTGAACTCGCAACTCAATAAATAACAATCCATTTAAAAACCGTAACCGGAGGATTTGATGCTGATTGTCGATTCACAAGTACACATCTGGGGCGCCAACACACCGGAGCGGCCGTGGCCTGCGCGCGCGCATGCACAGCGCGAAATCCCGCTCAGCCACGAACAACTGCTCAAAGACATGGACGAAGCCGGCATTGACCGCGTCATCATCGTGCCGCCGTCTTGGGAAGGCGACCGCAACGATCTCGCCATCGAAGCCGTCAAACAACATCCTGACCGTTTCGCGATCATGGGCCGTTTCAATCCCGAAGCGCCGGATGCCAAAACCGCGATCAAGACCTGGCTTCAGCAGCCCGGCATGCTCGGCATGCGCTTTTCCTTCCACATCCCCGTGCTGCAGCAGCCGCTGGTCGAAGGCAAGTTCGACTGGGTATGGTCGGAAGCTGAAAAACTCGGCATCAAGCTGATGATCCTGGTGCCGCAGAACTTTGTGCACGTCATCGACGGCATCGCCGCCCGTTACCCCGACCTGAAAATCATCATGGACCACATGTCGCTGACCAGCGGCAAACCGGAAGACGAAACTTTTCGCGATTTCGACAAGCTGCTGCCGATCGCCAAACGCCCCAACGTTGCGGTCAAGGCCAGCGCGCTGCCCAACTACATCGCCGATCCCTACCCGTTCAAAAAAATCCAGGTTCATGCCAAACGCGCTTACGAGGCCTTCGGTCCGAAGCGCCTGTTCTGGGGCAGCGACTGGTCACGTTCGGCAGTGCCCTACCGCCAGCACATTGACATGTGGCTGAAGGATGCGCCGTGGGTGAAGGAAGAAGACAAGGAATGGATCATGGGCCGCGGCGTGTGCGAATGGCTGGGCTGGAAAATGCCATGAGTTCTTCAGGCCGGTAGCACAGAGTAATTGCTGGTGCTTCTACTGCGTTTTTGCGGCATTACTTTTTTGGAATAACCGACTTGTCAGCAGCATCTGGCGGCGCTGTTCCGGAGACTGCTGCCGAAGGGGGTGTCAGCCCCATCGACACATAAATCTCCGTCAGCTTGTCGATACCCATGTTCGCCGGCTTGACCCACTCCACCGGCACATAAAGCAGGCCGCCGCCGATGGGCACCGGTGCGGTCGGCACCAGCACCGCAAAGTAGCTGCGACCTTCGATGTCGATCGGGTCGTGACTGGGCGCCAGCCCGAGCACGGCGACGCCGTCGCCGCCGAAGAAACACCATACCGCGCTCATCGCGCCGATGTCGCCCTGCTTCTGCTCCAGCAGGCCGACAAAACGCTGGGTGAAATCGTAGAGGCTGCCGATCAGCGGGATGCGTCGCAACGTCACATTCAGGAATTGCGCCAGCGGCTTGCGCAAACCGAAGCGCAGCGCCACACCCAACAGGTAAATCGCGACCATCAGCACCAGCGTGCCCGCCAGGTACGGCATCGGTGAATTCCCGGCCACCGAATAACCCAGCACCAGAAAAAAGCGGCCGACTTCGCTGTCGGGCCCGGCATATTGATTAAGCAGGCCGATCAGCCAGCCCAATACGGCGAAGGTCAGCGCCAGCGGCAGAAACACCACCAGCCCGGCCAGCCAGGTGGCGACAATCGAGTCAAAACTGCGTTTGATGAACATGGGCATCACGCTCCGGTTACAGCAGTGACCATTCATACCAGATGGCGCGATTGCGTCAAGACAAAACAGCCGCGGTCTCAGCGCGGGCTGCGGCTTCCTGTAAAGTTGACTATATGTCTGCCCCAGCACTTTCACCCATCGCCGCATCCGTGCTCACTTTCTGGTTCGGCACCGCCACAGACGACGCTGCTACCGCAGAGATCCAGCGCAGGCTGTGGTGGAGCAAGGATGCCGCCGTTGATGCCGACATGCGCGCGCGTTTCTCAACACTGGTCAGCACCGCAGCCGCCGGCGGCCATGACGACTGGGCCGAGACACCGCAAGGACGGCTGGCACTGATCGTATTGTTCGACCAGTTCCCGCGCAACATTTACCGCGATACGCCGCAGGCTTTTGCCTTTGACGCGCGGGCGCTGCAATTGGCGCTGGATGTCATCGCCACCGGTGCCGACCAGCCATTAAGACCGATTGAACGCGTATTCAGCTATCTGCCACTGGAACATGCGGAGTCACTGGCCATGCAGGAACGTAGCGTCGCCCTGTTTAACGCGTTGGCCGCCGATGCACCGGACAACGCGCGCGACACCTTCAAGGGTTTTGTGGATTACGCCGTGCGCCACCGTGAGGTGATTGCGCGTTTTGGCCGTTTTCCGCACCGCAACCGCATCCTCGGTCGCGTTTCGACGCCGGAAGAAATGGAATTCCTGAAACAGCCGGGCTCTTCGTTCTGATTCGTCCGGCTAAGGCAGCACTTCGACCTTGACCTGCACGCCGCGCTGATCGCTGGATCGGGTGCTGCGGCTGTTGAGGATGCCGCTGCGGTCATCACTGCGTTGTTCGCTGATGCCGCCGAGGTCCATCCATTCACCGAGACGGCCCGACACCGTCGTCACCACGCGCTGCACATTGACCGCGCCGCGGCGCTGCTCGTCGAAGGTTTCGCGCTGCGGATCGATGTCGAGCGTGACGCGGTCACCCTGCAGCCGCGGCCGCACATTGAAACCCGTGGTCGCATCACGGTAATCCGTGGTTTCAACGACACGATCGACCCACTGGCCGTTGACCATCGTGCGCAGCACCTGGCGGTTGCGCACCGGCCGCGATTCGCCAGCGCGGATGAACGCGCTGTAGCCTTCCAGCACCTGCACCGTCTGCGCGGTGCGTTCGCTGCCCGACTGACTGGAATCCACCACCCGCGCGCGCAGCCGGTCGTCGCCGTCGCGCAGCACCACGTTGCCGCCTTCGCGCGATCCGCTGCCCGGCACCGTGACCCGCGCACCGTCATTGCCGATGCTGCCGGAAACCTCGGCTTCGCGCCGGTTGCCGGTGACATCGGCATCCTGACGCACGGTAATCAGCAAACGCCGCGGCGGCGTGTCGAGGCTGGCCAGCACGCTTTTCACCTGCGCCAGTTCGGCGGGAGTGGCGCGGATCACCAGCTGGTTCTGGAAATTGCTGATGCTGCCATCCCGTCCAAGCAAGGGCTGGAGTACCGGGATCACCTGATCCGCCTGCCGGTATTTGAGCGGGATGACTTCGACGGTGGTTTGCGCCAGCGCAACGCCGGCCAGCACGATGCTCAGCAGCGCGGCCGCGAGTACCGGCAAAAATGATCGGTAGTGAATGGCCATGGGCAAATAACGGTGAGGTGTCCGAAACAGTGTACGCCGCGCAGCCGCGTCCCGTCCGTGAAAAATTTCCCCTTTACAATCATGCGCTTGTTGATTACATTGCGGCCATGCGACGCTCCTGGATCCCGATCATCCTGCTGGCCCTGCTGCCCTTGTCCGCGATGGCAAACGACAGCAATGAAGCCACCGCGCCGGCCGTGTCCGCGCACAGCGGCATGCTCGGCCAGGCGCAGGAAGTGGTGTTGCGCGCATTGAGCTTCATCGGCGTGCCCTACAAATGGGGCGGCACCTCCCCGGACACCGGCTTCGACTGCAGCGGCCTGATCCGTTACGTCTTCAACCAGATCACCGGCCAATCGCTGACCGGCACTGCCAAAGAAATCAGTCAGGTTGGCGAAAGCGTAGACCGCTCGGAACTGCAACCCGGCGATCTGGTGTTTTTCAACACCCTGCGACGGCCGTTTTCCCATGTCGGCATCTACCTCGGTGAATCGCGCTTCGTGCATGCCCCCAGCCGCGGCGGCAAAGTCGAAATCGTCGATATGACGGACCGTTACTGGAAAACGCGATACAACGGCGCCCGTCGTCTGGCCATCTAGCCACCCGCAGCACCCGGCATAGCCCGGCAATCCCCGCTGCACTTGCTCCCGATCAAATCACCGGCCCTGCGTCGGCGATAGCCTTGTCCATGCGCTCAAGGCTTTATTAACAATCATTCTCATTTGTATTGCAATTGAGAACTATTATTGTTAATATTCTTCGCAGTTGTTTGCCGACATCAATAAATATTCAATTAACTATTTGTTTATTAAAGGATTTTTATGCGTTACGCCAGAATCATCAGTTACGCTGTTGTCAGCGCGCTCAGCTTGCCCGCGCTGGCCCAGGAAAACCTGCTGAACCTCTACTCATCCCGTCATTACCAGACCGATGAAGCGCTATACGCCAATTTCACCAAGACCACCGGCATCAAATTGAATCGCATCGAAGCCGGCGAAGATCCGTTGATCGAGCGCCTGAAAAACGAAGGCACCTCCAGCCCCGCCGACGTGCTGGTCACCGTGGATGCCGGGCGGTTGTGGCGCGCCGAACAAATGGGCCTGTTCCAGTCCGTTGAGTCCAAAGTGCTGGCGTCACGCCTGCCCGACCACATGCGCACCCCCAACAACCAGTGGTTCGGCTTTTCCGCGCGTGCTCGCGTAATTGTCTACAACAAGACCGCGCTCAAGTCTGCCGATGTACAGAACTACGAAGACCTCGCCGATCCTAAACTGAAGGGCAAGGTGTGCACGCGTTCAGGCAGCCATGTTTACAACCTGTCGCTGATGAGCGCATTGATCGAACACTGGGGCGAAGCCAAGGCTGAACAATGGGCCAGGGGCGTGGTGGCGAATTTTGCGCGGGCGCCGAAAGGCGGCGACACTGACCAGATCAAGGCCGTTGCCGCGGGTGAATGCGGCGTGGCGATCAGCAACAGCTACTACTATGTGCGCCTGCTCGCTTCCGACAAAGCCGAGGACCGCAAGGTCATTGAGTCCATCGGACTGGTCTGGCCCAACCAGAAAAGTTTCGGCACGCACATGAATGTTTCTGGCGCAGGCGTCGTCAAATACGCCAGGAATCGTGACGCCGCAGTGAAATATCTGGAATATCTCGCCAGCGATGCAGCGCAGGGTTATTTCGCAGAGGGCAACAACGAGTGGCCGGTTGTCAAAAGCGCACCGTTGAACAACAAGGCGCTGGCCTCAATGGGCACATTCAAGATGGACACCCTGAATGTCAGCGCTCTGGGAAAAAATCAGCCGCTGGCGCAGAAGATTTTCGACCGCGTCGGCTACAAATAGCCGTTACAAATAAGTGTCATTCGCCCTGCGACCCGTGGGCGGGCCGCAGGATCATCCGCGACAGGGCAATCAACGGCAGCAGTCCCACCACGACAATGGTGAGCGCTGCCGTTGACGCTTCGGTCAGCCGCTCGTCAGAAGCGAGGTTGTAGGCCTGCACCGCCAGCGTGTCGAAATTGAACGGCCGCATCACAAAAGTCGCCGGCAGTTCCTTCATCACATCGACAAACACCAGCAGCCCCGCCGACAATGCGCTGCGCCACAGCAGCGGCGCATGGACATGTACCAGCGTCGCTCCAGGCCCGTAACCGAGCGACCGCGCGGCGTCATCCATCGATGGCGTGATCTTGGCCAGCCCGGCGTCCACCGCCTGCAGCGACACCGCAAAAAAACGCACCAGATAGGCATAGACCAGTGCAGCAATGCCGCCGGTGAGGATCAGCCCCGGCGCAACCCCCGTCGCCGCTTCAATCCAGGCCGCCAGCAGATGATCCAGACGAGTCACCGGAATCAACACGCCCACGGCAATCACCGCGCCGGGTACCGCGTAACCCAGGCCGGCAATGCGATTGGACAAGCGCACCAGCGGCGTTTTTGAGGTACGGCCGGCATAACCGACTACCAGTGCCAGCAACACCGCGAGCATCGCGGTGACTGCGGCCAACGTCACGGTATTGCGTGTCAGCGTGATGTAGCGCGCACCGAACTGCGCATCACCCGAGGTCAGCGCCATATACAGCATGATGCCGGCCGGCAGCAGAAAACCGAATACCAGCGGCATCACGCAGAACGAGACCGCCACGCCGGCGCGCCAGCCACGCAGCCGGTAGACATTGCGCAGCCGCTTGCGATGGGAAACGCTGTGAAAGCTCGCGCCGCGCCGGCTCAGCTTTTCAATCAGCAACACCAGAAACACGAAGCTCAGCAGGATCGCCGACAACTGCGCGGCAGCCATGTGATCACCGAGCGAAAACCATGCGCGGAAAATGCCGGTGGTGAAGGTCTGCACGCCGAAATATGCCACCGTGCCGTAATCGGCCAGCGTCTCCATCAAGGCCAGGGCCGTGCCGGCGACGATGCCCGGACGCGCCAGCGGCAACGCCACCTTGCGAAAGGTGCCCCACGGACCATAGCCGGAAACCCGCGCCACTTCGAGCATGCTGTCGGACTGCTCGAGAAACGCTGCGCGCGCCAGCAGATACACATAGGGATAAAGCACCAGCGACAACATGATGATCGCGCCGCCCAGCGAGCGCACATCGGGGAACCAGTAGTCCTGCGCGCCCCATCCGGTGAATTCGCGCAGCAGGCTTTGCACCGGGCCGGCGAACTGCAGCAGATCGGTATAGGCATAAGCCATCACATAAGCCGGCACTGCCATCGGCAACAGCAAAGCCCATTCGAACAGGCGATGTCCGGGAAAGCGGCACATCGTGGTAATCCATGCGGTTGTCACACCGCCCACCATGACGCCCAGCGCCACACCGCACATCAGCAGCAGTGAATTGCTGATGTAATCCGGCAATACGGTTGAAGCCAGGTGATGCCAGGTTTCGGTGGCCGGCGCCGTCAGATTGAACAGCACCACCAGCACCGGCAGTGCGAGCAGCGCCGCCAACCCCACTGCAAAAAGGGTCAGCAAGCGCGGCCGTTGGCGATGAGTCACCAGGGGTACGTCATCCAGCATTGGCGGTAAGGTGGCGGTGGTCACTCGAAGTCGGCACCTGCAGTGCCGCAGCAGACGTAAGTTACGGAAAAAACAAGAGAAATCATTCTAACAAGAATCATTATCAGCTGCAAAACGGTATAATTTCGGCATGCCAGCCCGTCTTGATTTCACTGACGTTTCCCATGCCTATGCCAGCACGCCCGTACTGCAGGGGGTGAGCTTTCATGTAGAACCCGGAGCAATTGCCTGTCTGCTCGGCGCCAGCGGCTGCGGCAAAACCACCGTGCTGCGCTGCATTGCCGGCTTTGAGCCGGTGCTGAGTGGAACCGTTGCCCTCGACGGCGAAGTCATGAGCGCACCCGGCGTGTCGGTGGCGCCGGAGCGGCGGCGGATTGGCGTGGTATTCCAGGACTACGCCCTGTTCCCCCACCTCACGGTCGCCGGCAACATCGCCTTCGGCCTGCGTGATGCGAGTGCAGCCGAAAGTGCCGCTCGCGTCAGTGAATTGCTGGAGATGGTCGGCCTCGGCGCGCTGGGCAACAAATATGCGC
Organism: Burkholderiales bacterium; assembly: GCA_022841375.1. Classification (GTDB taxonomy): domain Bacteria; phylum Pseudomonadota; class Gammaproteobacteria; order Burkholderiales; family SG8-41. The sequence continues at coordinate 26,994 of JALHRQ010000014.1, read as the reverse complement.
ACGAACTCTCGGGCGGCCAGCAGCAGCGCGTCGCACTGGCGCGGGCTCTGGCGCCGCGACCGCAATTGCTGCTGCTCGACGAACCCTTCTCCAATCTTGATGTGGAAATGCGTGAACGGCTGAGCGTGGAAGTCCGCGACATTCTGAAACGCGAAAAAACCACCGCGGTGCTGGTCACGCATGACCAGAATGAAGCCTTCAACATTGCCGACATGATCGGCATCATGCGCAACGGCCGCATTGAACAATGGGATACGCCGTATCAGCTTTATCACGAACCGCGAACACGGTATGCCGCGGAATTCATCGGTCAGGGTTTGTTTCTGCCGGGCAATGTGCTTGACGACGGCCGCATCCGGCTTGAAGTCGGCGAGTTCGTTCCCGATGTCGCACCGCAATGGCCGGCCGGAACGGCCGTGGACGTGCTGCTGCGACCGGATGATGTGCTGCACGATGATTCCAGCGCCATGCAAGCCATGGTGCTGCACAAGGCCTTCCGCGGCGCTGAATTTCTGTACACGCTGCAGTTGCCGCACGGCGGGCAGGTTTTTTCCCTGGTACCCAGCCATCACAACCACGCCATTGGTGAAAAAATCGGCATCCGCCTCGAACTCGATCATCTGGTCGCCTATCCGCGCGACCCCGCGGCAGAACAGGTTCGCGGCTGACCGCTGCAGTCAGGGCCCGGCGCGGGAAGCTGATCGCTGGCGACGCAGCGAGGTCGCCAGTTCATGCACCGCCATTGCGTAGTTGATGCTGCGGTTGTACCGCGTAATCACATAAAAATTGTTCAGCCCGAGCCAGTATCGCGGCCCCGCTTCGGATTTCACTGTAAACAATGTCGCGAGCATTTCTTCAGGTGCGGGTTCCAGCGGCACAATGCCGCGCTTCCTGAATTCGGCGACGGCCAGATGCGGCGCAATGCCGGCGGCCAGCATCGCATCCAGCACCGTGTCGCCGACATCCACCGGCACGATCACCTGTTCTCCCTCGCGCCAGCCGAAATGGCGGTAATAATTGGCGACACTGCCAATGGCATCTGCGACACGGCGCAGGTCACGCACCCCGTCGCCGTCAAAATCGACCGCATATTTGCGATAGCTGCTGGGCATGAACTGCGGAACGCCGATGGCGCCGGCAAAAGAGCCCTTGAGGCTGTTCAGCGCAATGCCGTTTTCGCGCGCCAGCAGCAGGTATTGTTCCAGTTCGTTGCGAAAAAATTCAGCCCGTCGCGGATAACCAAAGGCGAGGGTCGTCAGTGCATCCAGCACGCCGATAGTACCGGTGAGCCGGCCGAAGAGGGTCTCAACGCCAATGGTGGCCACGATCATTTCGGGCGGCACGCGAAATTCAGCTGCCGCCTTTTCGAGCACCGCCTGGTGCTCCGTCCAGAATTGCAGACCGGCCTTGATGCGGGCATCGGTAATGTGGCGCAAACGGAATTCATGCCAGGGCAGCGCAGTGGCCGGCGCATCCATGGCCCGGATGATCGACCCCAGATGCCGGGTCTCGCGAAAGGCTTTTTCCAGCACCGCACGGTCAAAACCATGCTTATCCGTCATCTCCTGCACGAAAGCACGGATCTCCGGGTCCAATTCACCCCGTGCCGGCGGCGACGCAGCAATGACATGCGACGCAGCCATCAGCAGCAAGGCGGCCCAGGCCGGGAACCAGCGGAAATATTTTGTCGTCACTCCGGTTCGAGGCTGCCAAGCACGAGAATTCACGTGCGCGCGGGCCGCGCTTTATATAAATGGAATACCGGAGATTACCAAGCCGGGGCGGTCATGTGCCACCGGTAATCCGCCGCAGCGGAATCAGCCTAACTGGAACGGGAGGAAGAATTGTCCGGGGATGAGGCGCTGCCATCCTCAAAACGCGGCGGCGGTGCCAGATTCGGATAAGGGTCTACAACGGTGCCTTTACCTACGGTATGCATCGACAGCAGGGTGCGGCCGATGGCCAGCCATTGCTCGCGGGCCGGAGCAGGCATCGCTTCGTAGGTCTTGATCAAACCGACGACATCGCCGTCAGCAAGATCAATCTGTGCGGGTGCCGTATCACCGACGGCCAGCCAGCGCGCGCGCACCTGCAGCGCATCGGCAACCTTGTAGAGATTTTCATGGGTCATGTTCTTGGTGTCACCGTTGATCCAGCGATGCACCGTCTGGCGCGGCAGGCCGATTCGGCGGCCCAGTTCAGCAACTGATTTCATGCCGCAGGCTGCCATTGCAGTACGAATGCGTGCCGCAATCGATTTGGCGGGATCCACCGGTTCTGCCTTGATGCGCCCTCTACCCATGCGTTTAACTCCATTATTTAACGAGTCACTGTGCAGTGACACATTAAGGCGCATGGCTTACATCAGGCTTACTTTTGACGCATTAAGGCAAAAATTGCATCAATGGATGCTTTAGCATTTATTTAATTAAAACAACAACTTAAGAATATTATGTCGCAATACAGCGACATTAGTTTTATAGAATCTACAAATCGATGCGTCGCATCACTGCGTGACTGTTACCGAAACAAGGTATGTAAACGGAGTGGGTTCCGGGCCCACCAGCAACAATCAAATGAATATCCTCCGGGCGCGGTGAAATCGGCAGCAAGGTGTCGTCACGCAACTCACCCAGTTCCGGTGTGCGCGAAGCGCGGGCACGGTCAATCTCCTTGGCACTGAGATGTTTCACCGCCATCTTGGAACGCTCCCACAACTCGCGTTTGACAGCGGCCTTGTCCCACCCTTCGCGGCGGAATATCTCCGCGTGTTCGCTGCCGAGAATGAACCACGGCTCTCCGCCGTGCACATATTCATTACTGGTTGGATGAATCATCGTCTCGGCAATGACCCGCGCCAGTTCAGCGGCGCCTTTGGCATGGGTGTTCATGTTCATCGTGCCTTCAGCGCCGACCACCGTCACCGTGCTGTCGCCCATCGCAAAACCGCGTTCGACATGCAGCGGCTGCCAGGGATGATTTTCTTCATTCTCGGCGCAGCAGAAGGTGAATTTCCCGGGTTGTCCGTGGGTCGCGCGGTCCATTTCGCCGGGCCAGGCACCGCCGATGTTCTGCAGTATGAGTCGCAGCGCGCGCCCCAGCGTGGCGTTGGCCCAGTGGCCCTGACCGATGCAGTTGAAGGTTGAGTTCACCTGCAACTGCCGTGCAACCGGACCATTAAGCACCAGCCACACCGCAACCGGGTTGGTGGTCGCCTGGATGCCCTGCAAGTTGAATTCGGGATCGGCCACCGCTTCGGTCGCGGCAATCAGCACCGGCAGATATTCGGGTTCACAGCCCGCCATTACCGCATTGATGGCGATACGCTCCACCGTGGCTGTGCCAAAACCCGGCGCCACAAGTGCCACCAGCTCATGGCGGCCGCGGCGGCTGTGCGCCAGCATGCGTTCGACCCGCGCCGCCGTCGGCGGCACGATGGGCAAGCCATCGCTCCAGCGACGCTCGCGGTAAAGCCGGTTGATGGCTTCCAGATCATCGGCCATCTCAAAGCTAGCCGCACGATCCATCATCGGCTCGCTCATGGCTGTTCTCCGGCCAGAAGTTTCGCGATATCCACGACACACTGCTCGGCAATCTTGCGCACCTCCTCACGGCTGCGGCCGCCGAACGGATGCGGAATCACTGCGATCGGCAGATTGCTGGTGCCCAGCGCGCGCGCCTGGGCCCGTCCCAGAGTCTGAAACGCGGTCGAACAAACAGTCAGCGCCTGCTTGCCGTGCTTGGTGACTTCGATGCTGTCATGGACACTCCACGACGCGCATGACCCTCAGTCGCCGGATCCCGCAATCACCACATCACATTCAAGCGACAGCGCAGCAATCACTGCCGGATCGGCAGGAATCGAAGCTGATGATTTGCGGCGCATGATTACTTTTGCAACTCCATACCGCGACTGCAGAAGATCGGCGAGGTCATCCGCCAAATGATTGAAATTCGGTTTTGCATTATCGATAAAGCCGACTGTCGCACCGGCCAGCCCGCGCAGGGTTGAATGCGCAGCCGCAGCCTGTGTGTCGCCGGCGCGCGGCGCAGTCGGATCAAAAAGCGTCAGAGTTGCCATGATGTTGTCCTGTAAAGCCGATAAAAATGCTCAGGGATCAAGCCGGATGTTGGCCTGCTTGACCAGCCTGGTCCACATCTGGATTTCCTTGGCGATGAAAGCCTGCAGTTCCTGCGGCGAGTTGCCGACCGGGGTTGCCCCCAGCGCGAGCAGTTGCTCGCGCATTTGCGGCGCCGCCAGTGATTTCACGGTCGCGGCATGGACTCGGTTGATGATTGAAGGTGCCGTCCGCGCCGGTGCCAGCAACGCGTACCACAGTGTCGACTGATAACCGGGAACCGTCTCGGAAACGGTTGGCACATCGGGATAAGCCGGCGCCCGCGCCAGACTGGTCATGCCCAATGCGCGCAACCGCCCGCTTTTGACATGCGGCATGGCAGGCAGCGGACTGGTGCAGATGATCTGGACCTGCCCGGCCACCACATCGACCAGCGCGGGGCCCGCGCCTTTGTAGGGGATATGCACGACTTGGATGCCGGTCATCGATTGCAACAGTTCGACCGACATGTGCCCGCCCGAACCGGGACCGGAGGAAGCGTAGTTGATGCGACCCGGTTGACTCTTTGCCGCGGCAATGAGCTCCCTGATGTTGCCCACCTTGAGTGCGGGGTGCGAGACAAATACCAGCGGCGATTCGGCCACCAGGGTGATCGGTACAAAGTCTTTCAGCGTGTCGTAAGGCAGGTTGTTGCGCAATGCCGGGTTGATGGAATGCGTCGCGCTCGCCAGAAACAGCGTGTAGCCATCCGGCGCCGCACCTGCGGCAATCTGCGTGGCAATCACCTGCCCACCGCCGCCACGATTGTCATTGACCATCTGCTGGCCGAATGCGCTGCTCAGGCTGGTGGCCAGCATGCGGCCGACAATGTCCCCCGCGCCACCGGGCGGATACGGGATGATCAGCCGGATCGGGCGTTGCGGATAACTGTCGGCGGCGAAGACTGAAAACGCGGCGCCTGAAAACAGGCCCGATGCCAGGACAATGCTTAAAATGAGTTTGCGGACCATAACTCCCCGAGCGCTGGGCGTTTCCGGAATTAACGGCGATCTTACCGCAGTCAACTCGCGTGTCGTGGCATGACTTTACGATATGGACTGATCATCGGCCGCCGGTCATCGCCACACCGGTCTTCATTCGTGGTCACGAATGAAGACCGGTGTACACTCGCGAGGCACCCCACCCCCAGCGGAGACTTGATCATGAGCGCCTACCCCAATCACACCAAACAGCAACTGGCTGCCGGCAAAATCGCCGTGGGCATGGGGCTGCGCCTCGCCCGCACGGTGGACATCGCCACCATCGGCAAAACCTGCGGCTTTGACTGGCTGTTCATCGATATGGAACATAACTCGATGGATGTGGATACCGCCGCGCAGATTTCAATGGCCTCGCTCGCCGTCGGCATCACGCCCATCGTGCGCGTACCGGGAAAAGAGCATCACCATGCTGCGCGACTGCTCGATGCCGGAGCACAGGGAATCGTGGTGCCCCATGTCGATAGCATCGAAGAAGCCGAGCGCGCCGTGGCCTATTGCAAATATCCGCCGATCGGCCACCGCTCGGTGATGGGCGTGCTGCCGCAACTCGGATATCGCAGCGTGCCCGTTGCCGAATCGGTACCGATCGCCAATGCCCAGACCATGGTCATCATCATGCTCGAAACCCCTGATGCCATCGCGCAGGCCGACGCTTTTGCCGCAGTGCCCGGCGTCGATTCGATACTGATCGGCACCAACGACCTGTGCGCCGAGATGGGCATCCCCGGGCAATTCACCGATCCGCGCATCGAAGACGCCTACCGCAAGGTAATCGCCGCCTGCCGCAAGAACAATATCCATCCCGGAATGGGCGGCGTCTACGAACCGAAGCTGCTCGAAAAATACATCGGCATGGGCATGCGCTTCATTCTCGGCGGCGGCGACATGAGTTTCCTGATGGCCGGCGCCCGCGAACGCGCCAGCTTTCTCCACGGCCTGAAACTGTAGACCGCACTAAACATTAAACGAGATATCTCCACATGGTCCGTATTGTCGACGTCCGCGAAGTCACCAAACCGATTGCTTCGCCGATCCGCAACGCCTATATCGATTTCAGCAAAATGACTACGAGCCTGGTCGCCGTGGTCACCGACGTAAAAGTCGACGGCCGCACGGTGGTCGGCTACGGCTTTAATTCCAACGGCCGTTACGGCCAGGGCGGATTGATCCGCGAACGTTTTGCACCGCGCCTGCTGGAAGCCGATCCACAGAGCCTGCTCGACGCGAGCAGCAGCAATATTGATCCGCATCGCGCCTGGAACGCGATGATGATGAACGAGAAACCCGGCGGCCACGGTGAACGTTCGGTCGCCGTGGGCACGCTGGACATGGCGATCTGGGACGCCGTCGCCAAAATTGCGCGCAAGCCGCTGTTTCGCCTGCTCGCTGAAAAACACGGCGTCACCGCAAATCCAAAAGTATTCGTATATGCCGCCGGCGGTTACTACTACCCCGGCAAGGACCTGCAGGCACTGCGCGCGGAGATGCGCAGTTATCTCGACCGCGGCTACAACGTCGTCAAGATGAAAATCGGCGGCGCCGATCTCGCCGAAGACTGCCGGCGCATCGAATCCGTGCTGACCGAAATCGGCAACAGCGCGCAACTTGCCGTCGATGCCAACGGCCGCTTCGACCTGGAGACTGGTATCGCCTACGCCAAGGCGCTGCGCGAATACCCGCTGTTCTGGTACGAAGAAGTCGGCGACCCGCTGGATTTTGCACTACAGGCAGCGCTGGCCGAGTTCTACCCGGGGCCGATGGCGACCGGCGAAAACCTGTTCAGCCATCAGGACGCGCGCAATCTGCTGCGTTACGGCGGCATGCGCCCCGACCGCGACTGGCTGCAGTTCGACTGCGCGCTGTCTTACGGCTTGTGCGAATACGAACGCACCCTGCGCGAATTGCACATTGCAGGTTGGTCGCCGTCACGCTGCATCCCGCACGGCGGACACCAGATGTCACTCAACATCGCCGCAGGCCTGGGACTTGGCGGCAACGAAAGTTACCCGGACCTGTTCCAGCCCTACGGCGGGTTCCCGGATGGCGTGCGCGTTGAAAACGGCAACATCACCATGCCGGAACTGCCAGGCATCGGCTTCGAAGGCAAATCCGACTTGATCAAGGTGATGCGCGAACTGGCGGAATAAGAACAGAAATAAGGCAAAAGAAAACGGGCGCTGCAGCGCCCTTTTTTAACCTTTCTTCCGCTTATTGACCCGGCATCCTGATTTCCTTGCACACCGGGAATCCGAGCACACCGTTATGGGCGAACACGTAAATGCTGTTACGCCCGAGGTCACCAGTAACCACCACCTGAAAATCCTCGGGCCGCCACACCAGCGGCACCAGGCGTTCGGGATCGTCGGATTCGTGGAATATCCCGGGTATCCGGCCAGCCTGATGTTCCTCCGACAGATTCCACGCCGGCTTCTGCGTCCAGTCACGGAGAATTTTTTCAAACAGGTTCGCCGGCATGCGCACCTGCCTGAATAATTCCTCGCGGAACTTCTGCTTGGACCAGCCACCTGCGGCAATGGTCTCGGCGATGATCGGTGACAGCAACAGCAGAGGCCGCAGCGTGTCATACCCCTGCCCTACCGAAAACATGATCTGCCACGTATACTGGCGCACAACGGCATCGGCGATATACGGCATCAACTCTTCGGGCGTGGCGCCGGATACCGAGGAGATGTGATTACCCCCGGTGTAACGGCCGACCGACAGCGCGTTGGTACCGGGTGCAAACCCGTAATCCGCGCAGTTTGGTGTCCAGCCGATTTTTGCGACCACATCCTCGTTCTCCGCAACCACAACACGCCAGGTGTTGCCAAACGTGGCCTTGTCATTCTTGTGCGGCAGGAAACCCGCAACGTTGCGCAGATACAGGCGCCAGAACCGGCCGACACTGGTATTCGCCTGGAAACCGTCACGCATCACGCCCTGGGTGTAATTAAAACCCAACTCCTTGATGACCGGCCCGTTGAGAATGATCAGGTTGTCGCCGCCAGGGGTGTTGCCGCTGTGTTCGACGCCGTAATCATGATCAGCCATCGCCTCAACCGCTGCCATCAGCACCGGCATGTATTCAGGACGGCATCCGGCCATCACGCCGTTGACCGCCACGCTCCACACCGTCGCTGCGCGGTTGTCGGGCAGCATCACGCCCAGAACGTCATCCGCTTTGCGGTCGGTATGGCGCAGAAACGCTTCAACCTTCTCCACGGTTGGCGGCACGACCGGCAGGCCGTCGGACAGTTCGTTCCTGAGAAAATACTCGTTTACTTCCTCAAACGTGCCGCTGCAGATGACATCACCCGAACCGGGTTCGCCACCAACAGTCGCCACCGCAGGCATTTTGAACAAGGCATTGAGCACGCCATCCAGCGTCAGTTCGCGCACATTCCGCTGCAATGCTTCTTTGCTCTGCAGGCCGGGGTGGCCGCGCACCGGCGCCACCGCGATATTGGGATACCCCAGACCCTGCGACGCGGCCTTCGCCAGCGTCTTGAAACTCTCACACACCAGCGTCGCCGATGGTATGCCTGCCGACTCTGCCGCCACACTGGCCCGCAACACGGCGGGCGTGCAACTCCCTCAACAACCCATCCCGGAGACGACGGCATCGGCGCCGAGTTCACGCAATTTTTGCGGCAGATTGGCGACAACATTGCGTTCATCGCTGCCGTGAGTGTTGCCGAATAAATCCCAATGCAGAAATTTAACCCCGGGATATCGCTCCTTCAGGCTGGCTTCGAGTTGTTCAAATACTTCGTTGCCGCGAAATACGTAATCCCACACCCAGGCCACCGTCTTGCCATCCAGTGTGTCGAGACGCTTGGCCAGCGGTTTGACTTTGGCCTGGCGCGGGCCACGCGGCCACAGCGCAGCGTATTGCGGACTTGTAGTAGTCATATAAAAATTCCTTGGGTGTTACAAAAAAGCAGCATAACGGATCAGCGTTTCAACGACCAGCCGCGCCTGCACGTGTTAGCCTTGGATTTCGTCATCACTCATCGCATTGTTCCGCGATGCGGACACTGCAGTTCTCCTGGAGCCTCAATATGTCTGTTCAATTTTCCGACAAGACCGCCATTGTCACCGGCAGCGGCACGGGCATCGGTGCCGCAATTGCCCATCGTCTTGCAGCCGCCGGCGCCAGCGTGATGCTGGCTGACAAGAACGAGGAGTCCGCACACGCCGTGTGCGCCGAAATCACCGCGGCCGGCGGCCGCGCCGCAGCCTGCAAAGTCGATATCCGGATTCCGGAAGAAGTGCAGGCGATGATCGATTATTCGCGTGAAATGTTCGGCCCCGCAAACATCCTCATCAATAACGCCGGCCTGGGTTCACAAAAACATTTTCTGGAAACACCGCTGGCCACGCTGCATCAGATGCTTGAAGTCAACGTCGTCGGCACCTTCCTCTGCTCACAGGCCGCCGCGCACGACATGATTGAAATGGGCGGCGGGCGCATCGTCAATTTCTCATCGCACTCCGGCCTGCTCGGCAGCAGCGGGCGAGCCGCTTATGCCGCCGCCAAAGGCGGCATCATCGCCATGACCCGGGCGATGGCCGTTGATCTTGCGCAATACGGCATCACCGTGAATGCCGTGGCGCCGGGACCGATCGACGTGCAGCGCAACCGCAATCAGCACTCGGAAGAGCGCCGGGAAGCCTGGCAGCAAGCCGTGCCGCTGGGTCGTTACGGCGATCCGGACGAAGTTGCTGCGGTTGCGGTATTCCTGGCGTCGGATGACGCCAGCTACGTCAACGGACAGACCATATCCGTGGATGGCGGCTTTACGGCTGCCGGATTGCGCGTCAAGAATCTTTGAAATTTTTCGAAATCGCACTGAGTAGACAAAACATTAGTGGCATCCATGCTTAATCCACAGGTTTCTGCTTTTCTAGTTCAGTTCGGCTACGATCAGGCAGCTATCGAGGCACTGATCACCGTTGCGGTATATCTCACGCTTATTGCTGTGGTGGCGGCATTTCCGACTGGCCTGATTGCCAAGCGCAAGGGTAGATCAGTGACTGGATGGGTTATCTTTGCCCTCAGCGTTCCGTTACTGCCTTTATTAATCGTCTGGATGCTGGCAAGTAAAAAGTCGAAGTAACCCAAGGTAGATGTTTCGGTATGGGATGCCGGCCTTGTGAAGTCGGTTTTCGACCTGGTCTCTGAGCCAGTTCCACCAATCAACGCCTGGTCGGCGATATAGAGCGTCTTCCTCCCATTAAAAATTCATTTGCAGCCATTCCAGGTTTTGCTGCTTTTATTTTGTCCCGCCCAGAGGCTAATCATTGTTAGAAAAGAGCATCCAAATAATGATTAGCGTCGTTATACCCATCACTATGTAAACAAAGCCTATCATCTCCCGCCCGCTGGGACTCGACCGGGATAGCGAAAGGGTGAGTGCATTGGCCAGCACCATGATCAATGCGACGATTACGTTTTTCTGGTTCAAATTACACCCCCCTGCACAGTCGCCGCGGGATCTCCGCTGCGGTTTCTTAAGCATTGACCTGCACCCCACCAGCCCTACCAATCTGAAGTAGAGAGGTCCGTCAAATCATGGAGAGTGACGGAAATGAAGAAGAGCAGATACAGCGAAGAACAGATCATCGGTTTTCTCAAACAGGCCGATGCGGGGATGCCGATCAAGGAGCTGTGCCGCAAGGGCGGCCTCAGCGAGGCCACGTTTTACAAGTGACGCGCCAAGTTCGGCGGCATGGATGTGTCAGACGCCAAGCGGCTGAAGGTGCTGGAGGGCGAGAACGCCAAGCTCAAGAAGCTGCTCGCCGAAGTGCACCTGGACATGCATGCGCTGAAGAGCGTCTTGGGGTAAAGCGCTAGCGCCAAGCTTATTCATCACGTTCATCGGCACGTCGAGCAGGCGATTTTCCTGTGCCGTCTGGGCGATCAGCCGCAGCATCAGGTCGTTGCTGTTGCCGGCTGCGGAGACGACGATCAGTTCGATCGGGCGTTGTAGTTTCCAAGGCGCTTGCGCAAACGCGTTGACTGCGGGAAGCGTAGCAATCAACGCCATAAGCGCAAACCCGCAAACTTTGTGACCCATGATCACCTCCGATCTGCGGCTGCGGCGAAAGCCATGCCGGTTTTATGTTGATTTTTCACTGCACCAACCTGTAAAGCGCCGAGCTGGTGAAGTTCATGCACAACAACAAGTTCAAAGATTTTAACCCAAGCCCGAACGGGCTATTTGCGGAGGTTCACGATATGCCAGCCATCACCAGTGGCCGCGATCCATACCGGGGACGCTAGCTGCCACTGAGCGAAGTCGTTAAACGGATCGGGCTACTTAGGGCTCTGCATCCGCGCACGTTCTTCAACGTCATATGACGCGAATACTTCTTGCGGCGACTTTTTTTCCGGCAGCACATAGACAATGCCGTTGGTGCCGGTAAAAAACGGACGCACTACATTCATGAAGAATTTGGCCGGCACATTGATGCAGCCATAGGAAATCCGATTATCCAGCGTCGTTGCCGTGGTTAGGCGCTGCGCACGGCGCTCTTTGGGGTTGGACGTCACTACTGGATGCAATGAGATAGCAGTATCGTAATCCACCCAGAGAATTTCCTTGCCGCGCAAGTTTTGGTCCAGCGTGGCCACGAAGCGGCCAGCCGGGGTCGTGCGTTCTTCAGGCAGAATCTTCGATAATGGTCGTTTGCCGATGTCCGGGACAGCATCGTCTCCCGACGCCAGACCCAGCAACGCAGGCGTTGCACCTTGTAGAACCCCGCCCGGGTTAAATACAAAGACCTTGGCATTAACTTTATCGACGATCACGAAAGGCAAGCTTTGGTTGTCGCTGGAATCGACGACCCAATCTGCTACCTGTCGGGCTTCTCGAGATGGAACCTCTTGCTCGAAGTTCGCTCTTTTAAAAGTAAGGGGCGCCCGCGTTGTGTCATCCGCTGCGGCCACTGGCTGGAGTGTAAATCCTGTGGCCAGCAAACCTAGGCAAAGCGCCCTGTTGATTCTGGCGATGATCTGCTCATTCATCTTGCAAGCGAGCGCGGCAATATGGCCATGAAGAACAATGCGGTTTTTTATCTGCTTCTTATCTAGTACAAGCACACATTTCTTATCGGTCATCGGACCCGGTTCACAAATGCTCACTCACGGTCAGCTTTACGTGGACGCTTGGGCGGCACATAGACCGGCTTTGCCTTTGGTTTAACCTCGACCGGGGTTTCGACTACAGCCTTGGGTTGCGGTATGACTTCGATAGGTGCTGCCGCAACAACCTCAATTGGCGGCATCGTAATGCCACCCAGCACGTTCAAATCTAAAGCGGCCAGCATGGGGAATGCGAACAAAGGAATCACTGGTGCAGTCTGAATCGGCGTATCTGTGCCTGCGGTGATATCAGCCGTTGTTCTGCCAACGCGGGGCAGGCAGCAGCTGGTTGGCAGGGCAAAGTTGAGTGCGGCATCACCCGGCACGATCGCACCCTGGGCAAGGGTAAAGCCGCTGTAGGTGATTGTTTTGTTCACACCTGCGAACGGAGTATCGAAATTGGCAGTACCAGCACCCGCCAATGTGACGCCGGCAGGTACTGGACCGCTGGTCGCGGTGGTCCTGAATCCGCTGAGGGTTGCCGTGGTCGTGTTGTCGAAAACTTTGTCCACCCCGTCAGGGTACACCAGCATGAAGGAAGTTACCGGGCCGCCGGTGCCGGTGAAGTTAAGCGAATAAGGGGTCGGCGTTGAATAGTTGATCGGATTGTAAAAAATGCTGACCGGTGTGCCTGGACCACCTGTAGTGACGGTAATGAAGGTGCCAGCGATCCCGCCATTGACAAAGTTCACGGTGCCGTTAGCGGGTCCTGGTTCAGTTGCTGCACCGCCAGCCCGCAGGGTCAGACCCAGCGGCACGCCGAATTCCCTGAGATCCTCGCCGGCAGTAGTGCTGCCGTTGGTCAGCGTCATAATGGGCGCCCCACCTGGATTCAACAAGTTGCTCAGAATTACATCGCGACCGGCGCACAATTCAATATTGCCGTCGGTCGTCGTAATCGTCGCACCCGCGTTGGCGCCGGCAGATCTCGTGATGTTGATATCGCGTCCCGCGTTCAGCAAAACGCTGCCATTGGTCGTCGTAATGGCAGCTCTGACATTGACATCCTGCCCGCAGCACACCACCAGATTGCCCCGGGTGGCTGTAATGGGCTGGTTGATGTTCACGTCACGAGCTGCTTCCAACCTCAGCGTCGTCGGGGTTCCGGCCGCGGTCCAGAGGGCTCCGGACCCTACGCCGATCACGTCGTTGACGTTGATATCGCCCTGGCCGGGTGACGCAAAAAAAGTGGTCGGTGTATTGGTTCCGGTTACTACCGTACTGATGGTGACGTTGTTATTGACCAGCAGAGTGGTGAGCGCAAAACCGGTAATGTCACCACCAATGGCGGCGATATTGAAATCAACCGGATCTATCAACCAAGTGCCCGTTACACCCAGCGGGGCGACGGTGGTAATTTTGGCGTCGCTGGCGAATCTCACATGCGCAGCGGAGGTTTCGATGAAGCCGCCGTTGCCGCCGTTGGGCGCACTGGCGTCCAGTGTGCCGCCGACGTTCGTTGTGCCGCTTTGCATATCACCAAGCAGCATGATGGTGCCATTGCGGTTTTCGATGGTCTGCGCCTGGATGATTCCGGTATTGTTTACCGCACTTTGCAACAGGTTTCCCGCCGATTTCGCAGTGAGCAGCACGTGTCCGCCGTCGGCGCGGATCATGCCACCGTTCTGCACCAGCGCGTTAACCGCGCCCTCGTTCACCATGACGTTTAACAGGCCATCCCCGGCCACATCGAGGGTAAAGGCATTGCCCGCGGCAAGCGTCACGGTGCCGAGCCTGGCGGAGATCACGCCTTCGTTGCTGACGCTCGCCCCCAGCAGTGCCACATAACCGCCGTCCGCGTTGATCGATCCTTGATTCAGCACCGCACCGTTTCCGCTACCGGTAAATTTGTACTGGCCGGCCATGAAATCGCTGTCAGTAATGTTGCGGGTGGATGCGACCAAACCGCCGACGTTAACCGAAGCGCCTCGACCAAACAGGATGCCGTTCGGATTGACGAGAAACACTTTTCCGTTGGCCGACAGACTGCCGAGGATACTGGAGGGGTCCGCGCCGATGACCCGGTTCAGTGCCACAGCGCTGCTGTTCGGCTGCACAAAACGGACAGCCTCGGTCTGACCAATATTGAATGACTGCCAGTTGATGACTGCATTCTGGGTCGACTGATTGACAGTCATCGTACCCGGCACGCTCGCAATGTTAGCGCCGCCGGCAGATACCACCCCTTCCGTAGGCAGTGCCCATGCATTGGAAGCGAACGCCAGCATCAGAGAGACTGCCAGTCCCTTCAGAGCAAACGAAGCGTCACCCGGCAGCACAGCTGCGCTTGATGCGCCAGGCGGATTGTTACGGATTGATTGGTCAATGCTATTCATGATTTTTCTTCCGTTATTAACGAAGCTGTTACGCGATATTTATTGCTGCTGGAGTAATCAAAAGTATTTAACCATCTGAATCCAGAAACGGCCGTTTTTATCCGGCGCCGAAGTTGCCCGTTCGTTACCCAGCTTGCGCGCGTAATAGGTATTGATCACAAAATTGTTGTAATCCGCCCACGTCAATCCGACACCGTATCCACTAAGGGTCCTGTGGTTATCTGCCGAAGTCCATGGCTCTTTGTTGGTGGTAACCGACCCGGTATCAACGAAGCCGATCAGATGCATGCGTCCCGGCATTTGCGCGGAAAAATTCGGCAGCAACAGCCTTGCCTCCAGAGTTGCCAGATAACCCTCGTCCGCATAGGCCTCCCCGACCGGGTAAGCCCGCACGCCATACAAGCCGCCCAGCCCCATCTTCTCGGAGATATCCAGATTTTTCGAAGCGAGCTGCCCGCTGATCGCGCCATATAGCGAAACTTTTTCTAAAACGGTTTGCAGCCTGTTGGCCGTGAACGCCAGCTTGTTGTAATGGCCATTGGCGCGGGCGGTCGCCGCATCCGCGGCAAGCGCAGCAGGCGTTTCAATATCCAGATTTCCCGAGCTCAATGTCAGCGAATAAGCGCTCAAACCGCCCCCGCCCAAGGTGTCCCGATGGTTGCCATGCAGCCCGACCATCCCGACCAGAATTTCCTTCTCAGTGACCGTTGAAGTCGCATCGATCTTGTCCGTGAATTGCTTGGCATCGATCCCAGCTAAGGCATAAAGGCTGGAATTGCGCGAGCGAATCAGCGGATAGCTACCGAAAATACTCACAATCTCTGCCGTGCCGTGGGCTCGCAGTGGCGCGAACTCCTTGCCAAGCTCATACTCTAGTGCGGTGTAGGCAATGCCAACCGTCCCTTTGCCAAGCTGAATCTGGTAAGACGCGCGACCGTAATTGAGCCCGCTGCCCGAAGTCAGGCCCCTGAAACTCAATACGTCACCGAGGCCGGCAAGATTATTGAAATTGATCGTTCCGCCGAGACGATACTCGCCGGTGTAGCGGTTGCCGGCATTATCAAATTCGATATTGCCCGTGACCGGCCGCCCCGGGATCACGTCGACAATGAGGTCGGACGTACCCACGGAGGCCCCGGGAGCCAGCGTCGATTTAACATTCACACCGGGAATGTCTGAGAGCAACAACAGACGATTCTCGAGAGGCGCAATCGCGATGGGGTCGCCGGTATTCAAACCGTCGAGCAATCCGGTCGCGAGGGAATCCGAAAGCTTGCTTTGATTACGCAGCTTGATATTGCCGTATCGGCCCTCGAGTACGACAATCGTCAGGGCGCCATCTTTAAGGTCCTGCGCGGGAAGGTAGGTTTGCGCAACGAAATACCCATTCCTGCGGTAATGTTCTGCGATCTTCGCTGCCATGCCGCGCAGTTCATTCAGTGAATATTCGCGACCGGGGCTGAATCCGGTAACCGCGAGCAGTTCTGCCTCGGTATAAATGGTCTGGCCGGTTACACGCAACGATTTGACAAAGATTTTGGTTTGATCCGCACCCGGGGCGATCTTCGCCGGATCTTGCTCAAGACGGATTTCTGGAATTGATCTTAGCGGGGCAGGGGCGCCGGGAATCTGCTGCAGCTGACTGCCGGAACTGGGAGGGCTCTGCGCAAAAGCGCTTTGACTCAATGCCACCAAGACAGCAGTGAATATTCTTTTTTTAAGCATAACTTGCCTCCTCTTATATTGGATTGGATTGGGGTGTATCGGACATTGCCCCCCCTTCCAATAGGCAAAATGAAAACCCTACGGGACGGCTTTATGGCAGTTCAAATGTTAAAGCCCGGGTACGCAAATCCTTTGTACGCTAGCCCACATACCGCACTGTTTTTTTGTGTTGGGCAGATGGATCAGTAGCGATAGCCAGCCGCTTATGAGGTAAACGGCATATCAGGCCCACCATCGCTTAAGCGCCCGGTGCGCTTGCGACAGAAACTCTGTCACGGATAATCAATCCGCGGCGCGACAGGGCGCTTGGACTGCACCACTGTTTGGCGGTATAGCACCGCGCCCTACGTGAGATGGTAATCCCTCTATTTTTAGCATGAGCCAGAAGTGCCCGCAGCAGTTACCGTCATCCGCCGGTGCCGGATCAGCAGACGGTGGAGCTCAGTGCGATCATCAATATTGCTCAGGTGCGTCGACGCTTTGGCTACCGGTGCATCCATGATCTGTTGCGCCCGGAATTTCCCAAGGTCAATCACAAACGCGTGTATCGACTCTACTGCGCTGCCAAACTGGCCGTGAGGAAGCGCAAGGGTAGATCAGTGACTGGATGGGTTATCTTTGCCCTCAGCGTTCCGTTACTGCCTTTGTTAATCGTCTGGATGCTGGCAAGTAAAAAGTCGAAGTAACCCAAGGTAGATGTTTCGGTATGGGATGCCGGCCTTGTGAAGTCGGTTTTCGACCTGGTCTCTGAGCCAGTTCCACCAATCAACGCCTGGTCGGCGATATAGAGCGGCTTACTTCCAGCCAACCACACACGGATCACGCCGCGAATATCCGGCGGCTGCCAGTGCAGTTGTTGCCAGAACGACCGCCAGCTGAAGCCCTGCCTTAAATGGGTCATACAGCATTAACGTCCATACAGTCAGCATCATGGTCAGTGCCTGCATTACGGTGCCATCGGACATGTTCCCCGCGCTCCAAATTCGCGATCAAAGTTCCGTAAGCCCGCCTCAATTAAGAAGTGCCCTTGACTCCGCAATTTGAGCTCGCATACGTCGCATTAATGGCTGTCGATATAGCCGCTACTACCTATCTTCTCCCTTAACACTGTATTGCTTACCGCACAGAACACAATGAGCTGCCAGAGTAATTTTGTTGCGTTGAATTGCTGTTTCGGTAACCAAACAAATAGGGTTGCGGTCATGAAATCCACAAGCATCAGGTTCTTTTTTTCTATTTCCCTTGGCTTGATTTCGTTGATAGCACATGGTGTTGATTTGGGTCCGGCGAACATCTCACTGCGTGCCGCAGTCACCTCCTCTGCCCTTCCGGCGGATGCCGCTACCAGGACGCTGATCGCTCGCGGACAGTATGTTGCTCAACTGGGCGACTGCATTGCATGTCACACAAGCGTAAAAGGTAGCCCGATGGCAGGCGGGCTTGCTCTTCAAACACCCATGGGCAAGCTGTATTCAACCAACATCACGCCAGACCCGCAAACGGGCATCGGCAAATACACCTTTGAGCAGTTTGACCGGGCGATGCGCCATGGTGTGACAGCCGATGGACACAATCTTTATCCTGCAATGCCATATCCTTCTTACGCAAAGATGAACGAGCCTGACATGCGGGCGTTGTACACCTTCCTGATGAAGGGATTGGAACCCGTTAACCAACCCAACAAGCCTTTGGAGATGAAGTTCCCCTTCAATCAGCGTTGGGGTATGACGCTATGGAATTGGGCATTCCTGGATGCTACAGCCTACAAGCCGACCCCCACTAAAGATGCCGTCTGGAATCGGGGAGCTTATCTTGTTCAGGGTCTGGGACACTGCGGCGCTTGCCATACACCGCGCGGTTTGGGCTTTCAGGAGAAGGCCATGAGTGACGAAGGTAGCGCTGGCAAGTATTACCTTGCTGGAGAAACGGTGGAGGGTTGGCGGGCATTGAGCCTGCGCAACCTCTGGACAGTTGAAGATACGGCGTTATTCCTAAAGACCGGTCAGAACTCCTTTGCCACCGCCTCAGGCAACATGGCTGATGTGATTCATCACAGCACCCAATACATCAGCGATTCCGACCTCACGGCGATTGCAACCTATCTCAAATCTTTGCCTCCGGGCGAAAATGATTTGCCGATGACCGGAATACCGCCAAAGACTGCATCCACAGCAAAAGGGCCGGTGGATTTATTCACCACGCGGGGAGGCTTGGGATATGTTCAGTTTTGTACCGATTGTCACCGGCTGGACGGTGCGGGTGTCAAGCAGATATTCCCGCCACTGGCAGGCAACCCGACGTTGATGTCGAACGAGCCTTCAACGCTGATCCATATCCTGCTCACGGGTTGGCAGACTGCGCAAACCGAAACGCACAAGCGCGTATGGTTCATGCCAAGCTTTGCCAAGTTGGGTGACCAGGAGTTGGCCGAGATCATCAACTTTGCGCGCGCGAGTTGGGGACGCAACGCCAAACCGATTGCTTCGTCAGATGTGAAAACGATGCGTGACGATTTAAAGGCCAAGGACATCGACCAGTCTAAGTTCGAGACGCCACGCCTCGCAGACATGCTGGATAAACCGAACGCAGCTCAGCTCGTGCGAGGCATGCGTCTGAACCTCCAAACCAAGTCCTTGCTGCCGCAGCATGTGGGCAGCGAGCTTAACTGCACAAGCTGCCACCTCAATGCCGGCACGGTGGCCGATGGTTCGCCTTACGTCGGTATCTCGGCCTTTTTCCCAAGTTATGCTCCGCGCGCAGGCAAGACTATCCCTCTGGAAGATCGCATCAACGGGTGCTTCCGTCGCTCGATGAACGGTACGCCACTGCCCGGCGATTCAGCCGACATGAAAGCCATGGTCGCGTATTTCGATTGGATGAAGAAGGAAACTAAGCCCCAGGACAAAGTGGTCGGGCGTGGTGTCGGCAAGATTGATATGGCGATCAAACCCGACATTGACAATGGCCGACGCGTATACGATGCGCAATGCGCCGTATGTCATGGTAACAATGGCGAAGGCATTCAACGAACAGACGGCGAGACTATCTACCCGCCCCTTTGGGGTGACAAGTCGTTCAATATAGGTGCTGGAATGGCTCGCACTTATACAGCGGCGGCCTTTGTCAAACGTAACATGCCAATTGGATTTCACCTTAAGTTCCCGTTGGGTCAGGGAGGTCTGACAGACCAAGAAGCGGTGGACGTATCAGAGTACTTTACCCACCAACCGCGACCGGACTTCCCCGACAAAGTAAAAGATTGGCCAAAGGACAAGAGGCCGGTCGACGCGCGGTACTGAATATCTGCCGATTATCTTGACGAGCTGGATCCGGTACCTGCCCTATCCATAAAAGTCAGGAGGTCCTGAAACTAAAGGACTTCGAAACAACATTTTGATAGGCTTCGTGAATGCCGCAGTTAGGGCCCAAAGCAAAAAACCCGCATTGAGCGGGGATTCAGGCAACTTCCTTTTGCTTATACCCGTTGGAAGTTAATGTATTGGCGGTGGTTGCAGTCAGCAGCGAACTCGTCTCCGTCACCCTCCCTATTCCCTGATAACAGGGTAAATACAGGGAAGAATTGCGCCCAATTCCCATGAAAATTCCACGCGACATGCGATTCCCGCTCTATTTTTTTCACACATTGAGCGCGATCCATAAAACAACGATGCTTGGAACAGGGAATCAACAGTGAAATCCATTTTGCGCATCGAACTACTGGACATCCTATCGGCCGGACATGCTCTCTGCAAAGTTGGACCTTGCAACATTCAACTTCAGACAGAAAATGCCGTTTAGGTCAGGCGAAAAATCCATTCCAAACTGAACCGAATTTGCGAGGAGGCTTCATAACCTCCTCGGTCTAAATTACGAGAAAATTCCACTTCTGGCTGATACTGTTTTTCGGGGGGATTACCGTCTTCATCACACACCATATCGAGGGCGACATCATCCACGACCTGTTGCAGGCCGTCGGAGAGGTCGCTGCGCCGGCACCCGCGAAGCGGCTCGCGGTTTAAGTTGTCGCAAGCCTGAGGCGCCAGCGCCTAGGTCAACGGCCCAAACGCCGGCGGCGGCACGCGGCGCTTCGACGCGGCTTCGTACTCGGACGCGATTTTGAGCACAATGTCTTCCTTGCCCGGTTCGGCGCGGAATACCAGTGAGAACGGCAATCCCGGCGCGGGCAGCGCGGTCGGCTTGTCGCTTGCGGCAGCGATGTATTTTTTGCGATCGGGGCTCAGCGCGAACACCGCATCGTAGGCGGTCGTCACATAACCGGCCGGGATCAGCACTTCGGTCAGCCCCGCGTTCGGGCCGTATTGCGATTCGTTGCGCAGCCGCGCGATCAGCCCCGGCTCGTCCGGCCCCCCGATTTTCGCGGGCGGCAGCGGTGTATGCAGCCGCACCAGCGCGTCAAGACGGTTTTCGAGTATCACCATCATGTCAACACGGCGCAGCAGTTCACGCAGCATAATGCGCTCGTCCACGCCCTGGCGCCCGCCCAGCGGATTGCGCGGGTCGCTGGTTTCTTCCCAATTTTTGAAGGCTGAGCGCTGATCGTCGCCCCAGAATTTGGAGCGCGCATTAAGCGCCGGCCAATCCACCAGCGTTTCGGAAAAGCCGCGCGCCTTCCAGTCTTCCGCGCGGCGCGACAGATATTGCCGGATGTGAAAGCGGAACGTATTGGCGAGGATCTGGTCCTGCACGGTGGACACGTCGAGATTAGCCGGCGGCGCGATGCGCAGGTCGGCGAGTTCGACCAGGTAGTCGATCGGCTGCAACTTGCCGCTGCCGAACACCTTGCCCGGAGCGAACTCGGCCGGCACGATGGCCGCGGCAAAATCCGGGAACACCGGTTTGCCCGCCGCATCCAGACGGAACAGCAGATCGGGCATGAATACCGGCACCAGGCGCGCGAGCGCTTTGCGAAAATCTATCGTCATCTGCTCGCAATCGGGATCGGGCGTCCATAACGGATCGGACGATTCGACGAGCGTTGCGCCGAGGTGCGCGCTCAGCACGGACTTGATTTCCTTTGCCGCGGCGGCGGTGATCGGCTCGGCGGCCTTGGTGCCCGGATTCAGCATGGATTCGCGCACGATGCCGATGCGCACGCCCTTCAGCGTGCCGGCTCCTCCTGACGCTTTGGCGTGTTCGAGGTATCCCGTCTCCAACACCGACGAGCGCGGCACCGTGGTATAGGGATCGCGAGGATCGTAATAACCGTTTTCCGGGTCTTTCAGCGCGTCGAGCACTTTCGCGCAATCGGCGATCGTGCGGCACAAGATGCCGGTGCGGTCGCAGTAAATATCAGCGCCGATCGCGCCACCGTCAAAGCCGAGCATCGCCTTGTGCGGCAGGATCAACGCCACCGCGTTGTGATTGGCGGGGCCGCGGGTTGATGCACGGGTCTCCTCGCCCAGGCTGGCCATCACCAGATTGGCGCTTACCGAAACACCCGAGCCGGAACTGGATCCGAGTGAGGCTGCGCGCGTGGTGTCATAGGGGTTAGACGGATTGCCGCCCCAACTGCTGCGCTGGTAGCCGAGCACTGAAGGCAACACCTTGCCGGGATGGTTGCGGCCGCCCGGATCGCCGGCACGCCCGTTGTATTCGGTCATCAGCGCCTTGGCGAATATGATCGCGCCTTTCTTGCGCAATTGATCGATCAGGATGTGGTCGCGCGCCGGAAAATCGATGTCGTAGCCCGCATCGCCGCCGCCGGTGGAACGCATGTCCTTGGTGTCGAATGCATCCTTGAACGAAAACACCACGCCGTAAAGCGGCATCTTTTTCAGGTCAGGGTTGTGCCCGTACCGGGCGTCGAGGTCGGCCGCCTGCTCAAGCGCATCGGGCTGGTGGCGGAAGACTTCACAGACCGCGGGCGCGCCCGGCGGCAGCGGGCCTTCGGAGGGATGGCGGTCGTAGTCGCCGCGGCAGGTCACGGAGCGCTCGCCGCGAATGTTGAGTGTCGCCAGCGCATTGAGCTGCCCGGCATCCGGCTTGCCGACGATCATCCCGTACTGCTGCGGTACCGAAGGATCCGACGCGGTGGGCTCCATGCGGCCTAATTCGAGCGGCGGCCCCTGATATTGGTCAAGGTCGGGCAGCAGCGTCGAGGCATTGACAGTCTCCGTCGGAAATTTGAGCGGCGCCTGCGCGCGCACCGTGCCGGTCGCTTCAGCTACCGCTGCGCCGCTTTCGGTGACCAGTAGGCTGGACGGCCCGTTGTAGGCGCGCGCACGCGCGATGTACTGTTTGACGACATCGACGCAGGTCGTGCGCCCGTCGCGGATCGCCTGGTGCAATTCGGCGATGGTTGCTTCTTCGACGCGGAAGGGTTTGTTCTTGGTGTTATCTTGCATAAGTGGGAAGTGGGGAGTGGTACTGACAAGTTAACTTTTCATTGGCAGAAAACTCTGTTGACTGCATTTCTCATACGGTCACTGCCTTTTCCCAAGACGCAAAGGCGCCGTGCCTTAACTCCCGATAAAGGCGGGAACAAATAAGATGGCGTCCAAGATTGAAAAGGTTGTAAACAGCCGCATGGACATTTAGAAATTGCTGCGCCTGCCGTCTCGATTTAAATCGGCGCATACCACGCTCGCGCACTCGAGTCGGCTGATGCGACAGTTCAGCGCGATTATTTGCATATTGTGATACGTCATGAATCGCCTCGGGTATCAGTTCCCGATGAGCGACACGGTAACTTCTCAACTGATCCGTCACGATCTTCCTCGGCGCAACTCGATGGCGCTTGATCAGACGTCTGAAGAAGCGTTTGGCAGCCTTGCCATCTCTGCACGCCTGTAGCAACACATCAACAACTTCGCCATCGGAGTCAACTGCACGCCACAGATATTGCTGCTTGCCTTGAATTTTGACGAAGACCTCGTCGATGAAAAAAGTATCGCCGTAGCCTCGACGCGCACGCCGCAATCGGCGTGCGTAAGTGGGACCAAACTTGTTGCACCACAACCGAATCGATTCCCGGCTGACCTCGATTCCTCGATGAGCCAACAGATCTTCAATATCGCGGTGACTGAGGCTGAATCGGTAATACAGCCATACCGCGTATTGGATGATTTCGGGCGGGAATCGGTGACGTTTATACGAGTGGGTGCGAGTTTTCATTGACCCATTGTCGCGCAGCCGCAGTTAACTTGTCAGCACCCGCAAGCGGAATCACCGGCAGCAACAGGAACGACTCGCGTTCCCCTCCGGAGTAGATCGTATTGGTGTCCGTGTTGTAGTCGGCGTGGTAGTGCATGTACGATTGGCTACCCACACCGTCCCGTGGCTGCACGTCGAGCCGCAGGCGATGGCCTTTGGCAAACACCATCGACGTCGGCCAGACCTCCACCTGCACCTGGACTATTTCGCCGGGTTTAAGGAACTGGCGCCTGCGGTGCTTGTGGTATGGACGATAGGGCAGAGACAGTTCCGGGTCGAGTTCCCGGTGCGACACGCGCAGCCAGCCCTTGGCGACCGGTACCGGGGCACCCTGTTGCCCGGTTTCCATGATCTCTTTGCCGTAAGCGTCGAAATGGCGAAGGGTCAGGAACAGGTCCATGTCCTCGCTGCTGCTGGATACCCACAGCGTTGCTGCCAGCGGCCCGGTGATCTCCATGTCCTCCGGCATTGGCGGCGTGACCAGCGCCACGCCCATACCGGGCTTTATGCCGCCCCCCATCACCTGCGCTGACGCAGCGGATGTCGACCCCATCGAGCCGAGCCCGGTCGCCGCGTAAGTGCACTCGCTGACCTTCTCCGGATTACGTTCAACCAGCGTTCCACTCAGTGGCACATCGTTTACCGACGGCTGTGCGAGGTCGAAGTACAGCTTCGTCCACCGGGTACGTGCCAACGGCCATTCGTTCTCGTTACGCCAATCATATTTGTCGTTGCCTTTGCGAATCGCCAGCTTGACCGGCGGCTCGTCCATCACGCCGTTCTGCACCCCCTTCAGCCAGTAGTCGAAGAAGCGCAGCTGGTCCTTGCGGCCATCTTCTGAGTAGTACGGATGCACGTGGGTGCCGCCGTGTATGCGCAGCTTGCGGTGCTGTGATTTCGAGCGCATGTAGGCCTCGGTGTTGCCTCGAAGGTGCAGCCCCATGCCGGTCCAGTTGCCCACCGACAGGAACGGCACCTTGATGTCTTCCCAACGCGCCTGTGCACCGTAGAAAGCACCGCTGTCGAGGTTGTTGGTCAGCCAATGGTGAAGCGTGTTCTTATGCCAGGTATCGGGATGGATTTGCGAGGCTCGACCAAGCGTGTGGTGCAGCAGGTGCGCAGTGAACCAGTTGGTCATGAATATGGAGAGGATGCCTCCGTGGTAGAGCGCATCCCGGTAAATATCGGCGAAGCCCTCCCACGGAATAATCGCCTTCAGCGATGGCGGTTGCTGGTTCGCAACAAACCACTGGTTGATTGCATAGTAGGAAATGCCGGACAGCCCGATGTTACCGTTGCACCAGGGCTGCGCTGCGGCCCATTCGATAGAATCATAAAAGTCGACTGACTCCGCTCGCGACCACGGGTCATACTGCCCGGGCGACTGGCCGGTGCCACGTGCATCGACACGCACCGAGGCATAACCTCGCGGCACCCACCATTCAGGGTTGACCGTCTCCCAGTTCATCCATTGATTGGGCTTTTCCTCAAGGTTCTCAGGGGGCGTCCATGGCTTGTCTTTCTGGTACGGTCCGAAATTGAGGAGCGCAGGAACCTTGCCCCCAGCCTTCGGCCTGAATAGGTCCGCCTTGAGCCGCGCCCCGTCGCGCATGGGAACATCGACGTTTTTTTCGAGCAGGAAGTGTTCAGTCACGCAGGAGCTAGCTGTTTCGCTCATGGATGGGTGCTTTGAATGTTGAAAGGAGCCAAAGTATCTTGCATGACCCAATGCGACGTCAATTGGCCTGCCGCCCGTCCTGATAAACGGTGCCCCGGCCATTGCCATTTGCGCTTCACCGGGTTTTGTTTTATCTTCAACGGAAATAATAAGTAGATCAAGACATGTTCGTTCCTTGTTTTGCCGTTGGATGTCGGCAGGTAAAAAAGTGCCAACGAGCATGTTTGCCATGACCGTACCAGGAGGAGTTTTGACATGAGGCAATCCGCCAGCGTCCAGCGATTCACTCAGGTGGCGTGCATTGCCGCAGGATTGATGTCAGCAGGGCTTGCAGTAGCACAGGCGAATTTTCCGGTCAGACCGATACGGATGGTGGTGCCCGGTTCTCCCGCCACAGGCATGGACAACATGGGACGGGTGGTTTCTCGCGCGATGAGCGAAGCCGTCGGGCAGCAGGTCGTTATTGACAACCGGGCTGGCGCCGGGAGCTTGATCGGTTCGGGAATCGTCGCGAGTGCTGCGCCTGACGGCTACACCATCGGAGTTGCATCCACCTCGACCATCGTGGCACCGCTGCTGCAGGCGAAGCCGCCTTACGATCCGCTGAAAGACTTCACGCGGATTGCACTCCTGTCCTCGATCACCAGCGTACTGGTGGTGGCGCCGGATGTGCCAGTAAAGAACGTGCAGGAGTTCATCCAGTACGCGCGCGCGCGTCCAGGCCAACTCAACTTCGCCTCGATCGGATCCGGCAGCGCCGCGCACCTCACCCCCGAGATATTCAACCGGGCAGCTGGGATCAAGGCTGTACACGTACCGTTTAAGGCCGTGGCCAATGTTCTTACCGAGTTGCGCGCGAGCAGGGTGCACTACCTGATGTTTATCTCGCCCGCGTCGCTGCCGATGCTAGCGGACGGCAAGTTGCGCGCCTTGGTGGTCACTAGTCCGAAACGCTTCGCCGGTCTCCCGGATGTGCCGACGGTTTCCGAGATTGGCCTTCCTAACGCCGAGGTCGAAACCATGATCGGTGTGGTCGGACCACCCAAGATGCCGTCGGCACTGGTGAAGCGGCTGCATGCCGAGATCGTCGGCGTACTCAAATCACCAGATACCGCGACACAGTTTGCTCGATATGGCGGAGAACCCGCGGTCGATACCAATCCCGATAAATTCAATGCACAGTGGGTTGCGGAACACAAGCTGTACCGCGAGCTACTGGGAGAGATCGGCCTGAAGCCGCAGTAGTAGCGGCTTCCAGGCACCACCTGCATCTCATCGATCGATGAGACCTTTGTCAAACATTAGACAACCACCCCCAGATTTGGCAATTGCGCGAGACAAACAGTGATACGTCCCCGCTGCCAAAAGGCCCCGGCCTAAATCGGGGGTGCCGGGTGGGTGGGGTCCCGGGATTGGATTTTTTCCGCCCAGCGCATAAATGGGATGCGAGTCCGCGCCAGAAAATGGGATAAGCAAGGATTTAGGATGATCGCCAAGCCGAAGTTGCCAAGGCTGAGAAACAGGCAGACGGGGACTTGCTATCCCCTCACAAGTTCACAAACGCCAAGCCCCCCTCAAGAGCAATGAGGGAACAACTGAGGGAATAGCGCCTTCAAGCGGACTTAACTGCTTGAAGGCGCTTGACTTTTGGCGGAGAGGGTGGGATTCGAACCCATAAAGCGGTTATCAAATCTAACTTGTTGATTTCCACTGAATTCTGAGCCGGGTTTTTCATTGAATTTTGAGCCACCCCTTTTCAATGTTTATTATGCCTCAGGTTGTGGATATCTTTCGGGCTCGGGGTTCCTTTCGGGGT
>JALHRQ010000013.1:95419-104729 GCA_022841375.1 Burkholderiales bacterium | reverse complement strand
TCTCCATCTATCTGTATTCAACGATCGGCCCGCGCTTCGATATTCATGTGGTTTGCATCGGCTTCGAGATTCTTTCGTTGGCCATCGTTCTTGCGATCCTTATCCACCCGCAACGTTCCACGTGGCGCCGCGGTTTTGGCGCTGTCGTCGACCTGGGCACGACCACCTATCTCATGTGGACGAACGGTGAAGTGGGCGCACCGTTATATGGCATCTATCTCTGGGTGACGTTCGGCAACGGCTTCCGCTATGGCGTGCGCTCGTTGTATGGGTCACAAATGATGAGCCTGGCTGGATTCGCGGCCGTAATCGCTTTTAATCCGTTCTGGCATCAGCATGCGTTGATGGCCGGTGGGTTCCTGATACTGCTCGCTGCCGTTCCGCTCTACGGTGCCGTGCTGCTCAAAGGTGTGACCACCGCTCAGGACAAGGCCGAACAGGCAAATGAAGCCAAGAGCCGTTTCCTGTCGGTCATGAGCCACGAAATTCGTACACCACTCAACGGAATCATCGGCATCAACGCCCTCCTCCGAAAAACAAAAGTGACGCCCGAGCAACTCGATCTGATCAACACTCTCGGCATGTCTTCGGAGGTCCTGCTGTCTCTGCTTGATAACGTGCTCGACATCGCGAAGATCGAGGCCGGCAAGATGCCGATTGAACGGATTGATTTCGACCTTCATCTGGTGATTGATGGTGCCATGAAGATCGCAGCGACGCACGCGGCAGCAAAAGGGCTCCACTTCAGCGCCTTTGTGGATGCGGCCGTTCCCCGCTTCGTCGTCGGTGACCCGCACCGACTGCGCCAGGTCCTGATCAATCTGCTGTCGAACGCGACCAAATTCACCGACCAGGGTGGCGTACACCTGCGCATAACCGTCGAGCGTCAGCGATCCGGCACAGTTACCGTCCGCAGCGAGGTGATCGACACGGGAGTGGGCATGTCGACGGAGGCAATCACGCAGATTTTTCAGCCGTTCGTCCAGGCTGACCAAAGCACCACGCGGCAATTCGGCGGAACAGGACTCGGCACAACGATCGCCCGCCAGCTGATCGAACTGATGGGTGGGCGCATGGGAGCCGACAGCGCGCCGAACCAGGGCAGCACCTTCTGGTTCGAAGTGCCGCTGCGAACCCGGAATGCCGCCGATGTGCAATCACCGCTTCCAGGCATCCGCGTACTGCTGCTCGGGCTGAAACCGGAACTGGGTGAGCACGTAACCCGGCTCCTGCGATCATGGCAGGTCACCTTGGAGTCCAGTCCCGACGCCGAAGTTTCGAAAATAAGTGTCGCGGCAAAGTACGCGAGGGCACCTTGGCACGTCATCATAGTGAACCATGACGACAGTGCCGATGAGTTCTTTGACTTGAACCAGACGCAACCCGGCTGGGAACGACATCCCCGTATGATCGCGTTCAATCCCCCGGCTGCCGCTGGTGATCGATGGGCCATGGTGAAGTGGCCCTACACGGCCGCTCTCGCCTTGCCGATTACTGCAGACGCGCTGCACCGGGCGCTGCATTTCGCGGCTATCGATGAAATTACGAACCAGGCACGGGCGGCCCGGTGGGAGCAACAACATCCCCGGAACCGATCCGGCGGCCGGCTACGCGTACTCGTGGCCGAAGACAACGCCACCAACCGGAAGATCATTGCCCAGGTATTGGAACATGGCGGGTACGAAGTCACCCTCGCCACTACCGGTACCCAGGCTGTGGAAGCACTGCAAGGGGCCGAATTCGACGTCGTCATCCTCGACAAATACATGCCCGGCATGAGCGGCATGGAGGTCGCCGAACGCTACATCGCCTTGCGCGAAGAACCGCGGGCACCCATGATCATGCTCACCGCCGAGGCCACGGCGGAAGCAATGCAGCAATGCAAGGCCGCGGGCATGCAGGCCTTTCTGACCAAGCCGATTGATCCCGAGATGCTCTTCGAGACCATCAGTGCTCTGACGGGCGACGCACAAGTTATTACCGATCAGCAAGCTGCAATGGAGTCTGCGACACACCGCTCACCGACTGCGCCCATTCTGGATGAATCCATACTCGCCGAACTGGACAAGCACGCCTACTCGCCACAGTTTGTCGCCGACATCGTGGAATCCTTCGAATCCGACATGAGTGACTTGATCGCCAGGCTCGAAGCAATAACTGCCAACGTGGACTGGAGCGAGCTGTCTGACATTCGGCATACGATGGAGGGAACGGCCCGCGGCAGCGGAGCCTGCGGCATAGCTGCGCTTGTTGAAGGACTCAAGACGCTGCCGGAATTGACCACGAGTATGCGCTGTGAGCGCATCGCAGAATTACGATGCTGTTTTGTGGCGACAAAGGAGGCCATGCAGCATTTCGTAGCAATGCGATCACGCACCTTGCCGCCCCACTCCACTGGCATTTCGCGTTGAATGCCTCTGTTTTTATATGCGCATTAGCGTATATTTGACATTTATACGTTAAGGCGTATATTAATACTTTATACGTCCTTGCGTATAATCATATATATACGTTTAAGAGTATAGACAAACAGGGATACCTATGATCCAAATCGCAAGAACTCCCAAGCAGATTGGCGAAATCGTACGCCGCCGCCGCCAAGCGCAAAAGCAGACACAGACACAGATGGGCAAACAGGTCAGGTTGCGGCAAGCCACGATCTCGAAACTGGAAACCGGCGAGCCTGGAACACGCCTGAGCACACTGTTTGACGTGTTAACGGCGCTTGACCTTGAGCTGGTGATTAGATCGCGCACGAAATCATCCCCGCGCGACATTGAAGAGAACTTCTGATGGCTCGGCGCAAAACAGGTATCGCGCTCAATATATTTCTAAACAGCCGTCTCGTTGGCCACTTGGATCGGGCTGCAAGTGGTGCGGTGAGCTTTCGCTACGAACCTTCCTGGCTTGCGTGGGAAAGCGCACTACCCGTCTCATTATCACTCCCCTTGCGAGAAAACAGACTGACGGGAGCCGCTGTTACAGCGTATTTCGACAATCTCTTACCCGATAACGAGCCTATCCGGCGGCAAATCGCTGAGCGCGTACACGCAGATGGTTATGACGCAGCCAGTCTGCTGGCAGCGATTGGTCGCGATTGTGTGGGTGCACTTCAGTTTTTGCCAGAAGGACAAGACCCTGGCCCGGCCGGCGCACTATCCAGCCGCCCCATTAACAACGACGAGATTGCGCGCAGGCTGGTGAATCTGGCGCGCGCGCCGCTGGGCCTTGGCGAAGACGACGACTTCCGTATCTCTATCGCAGGCGCACAGGAAAAAACCGCGCTCCTGCGACTTAACGGACAGTGGCACCTGCCTCATGGCACTACGGCAACTACGCATATTCTCAAGCCGCAGTTGGGCCTGCTGCCCAACGGGATAGATATGAGTCAAAGCGTCGAGAATGAGCATTTCTGCATGCAATTTCTCGCCATGCTCAACATGCCTGCCGCCAAGACCGAAATCATCGATTTCGATGACCAGCGCGCACTTAGCGTCGAGCGTTTTGACCGACTGTGGACCAAGGATGAACGCCTGCTGCGATTGCCGCAGGAAGACTGCTGCCAAGCGCTGGCAACGCATCCGTCAACGAAATATGAAACCGACGGGGGACCCGGTATCGCGCAGATTCTCGATATTCTGAAAGGAAGCGACGATGCGATGATGGACCGCATACGTTTCCTGAAAGCCCAAATCGTTTACTGGTTATTGGGTGCAACGGACGGCCACGCTAAAAATTTCAGTCTGAGTCTGATGCCCGGCACCCGGTTCCACCTCACACCCCTTTATGACGTTATGTCCGCACAGCCTGCTGTGGATGCCGGACAACTCCGCCATAATAAAATGAAATTTGCCATGGCAGTCGGATCGCGTCGCCATTATGTCGTCGGCGACATTCTGCCACGTCATTTCCACCAAATCGCCAATGGCAGCGGACTGCCCGCTTCATCGGTGGAAACCATCTTTGCAGAACTGGGACGCGACGTGCCCGGCGCACTGGAAAAAACAGCGAACCAAATGCCACCGGGGTTTCCTCAAGCATTGCTCGATTCGATTACGCGGGGAACGCTGAATCGGCTGAGACTGCTCGAACAGGCCGCACAGAAAGTCTGAAGTCAAAATTCTGTTGATGTGATTTCCCCGGATCGTTTCGAAATCGGTTATTCAGTCCAGGTAGTTAACCTCACAACAGTGCCTAGATTTGGCATCATCATGGGAGCCAAGAGGGGAAAATCTAGACACTGTTGTGAGAATATGGCCGTGCCCCGCACGATCAGTACTGATCTAAAGACGAACGCGACACTGCACGCAGCACTTGCCTAGAACTTGCCAGCACGGACGCGGCCATGCGCCCCAAGCACATGTCCAACTCCTTTCGTTATTCTGTCGCTCGGAGTCTGTGACAACTCGTTCAGAATGCCGCAGTGCGCAGCGTCCTGAACTTCGCGGCATCGTTCACGCAAGATCTTGAGGTGTTTCTCCAGCGCGCGAAGTTCACGGACGCGTGCAGCCACATGACCAATGTGTGCGTCCAGCAATGTATTTACATTCCCGCAGTTCTCGGTGGGTTCCTCCTTGTGGCGCACCAGCGTCCGAATCTCGTCGAGCGTCATGTCCAGTGACCGGCAGTGACGGATGAACGACAACCGTTCGGCGTGCGCATCCAAGTAGATGCGAAAGTTACCTTCGGTACGCGCGGGCGCAGCCAGCAGCCCTTTTCGTTCGTAATAGCGGATGGTCTCTATCGCTGTGCCGGTAATTCTGGACAGTTCGCCAATTTTCATGTTCTCGCCTTCGGGAATGAGCAGGTGTCGTAGGTATGATTTTAGCCGCTTGACTCTGTAGTCGCTACAGGTTGTTAAATCGCCGGAAAAGGTAACTTAAGGAATCGAATATGAGTGAATGTAAAGCCAGTGGGGGCGGTTGTTCATCTGTGCCACTAGCACCGATGGCGTCATCTCCCGTGGACGCAAACAAGGTGCTGTACCGGATCGACAACATGGACTGCCCCACCGAAGAGACGCTGATCCGCAACAAACTTGGGGCCCTTGACGGCGTGACGGAACTGGACTTCAACTTGATGCAGCGCACGCTGGCAGTGAGTCATCGGCTCGATTCGCTTGCACCGGTCGAAGATGCCTTGCGCACCATCGGCATGCAGGCGCAACGGATAGACACACCGATCGACTGGACGCGAACGGTACTGATCATTGCCAACATGGACTGCCCGACCGAGGAGAGGTTGATCCGTGACAAGCTCACCGGCATGGCTGGTGTGGCAACGCTAGAGTTCAACTTGATGCAGCGTAGTCTGGCATTGACGCACAGCCCTAAGGCGTTAGACGCGGTCTTGTCTGCTCTGCAAGCCATCGGCTTTGAGACAAAGGTCCAGTCGGACGGCGCAGCGGCTGCGGTCGCACCAGCAGAACCAGTGCCCCAAACCAACTGGTGGCCGATGGCAATTGCCGGGACTACCGCGACGCTGGCCGAGGTCGTGTACTGGATCAACGACGGCAATCACTGGGCTGTCGTGGTACTCGCTCTGGTGGCGATTTTCACGGGCGGCTTGTCGACCTACAAGAAAGGCTGGATCGCTCTCAAGAACCGCAATCTGAACATGAATGCACTCATGTCGATTGCCGTGACGGGGGCGATGGTCATCGGACACTGGCCGGAAGCAGCTATGGTGATGTTCCTCTTCGCGCTTGCCGAAATAATTGAAGCGAAGTCACTCGACCGGGCGCGCAATGCTATTCGTGGTTTGATGGATCTCGCGCCCGAGACCGCCACTGTACGCCAGAACGATGGAAGCTGGATGGAAATGCCGGCCAAGGCTGTGCCGCTGGGGGCTGTGGCACGCCTGCGGCCCGGTGAGCGGATCGCCCTCGACGGCGTAGTGACCAGCGGAAGTTCAACGGTGAATCAGGCTCCCATCACTGGCGAGAGTCTGCCTGTGGACAAAACCGAGGGCGACAGCGTGTTTGCCGGCACGGTCAACGAAGCAGGTTCTTTCGAATACCGGGTGACGGCGGCGGCAAGTCATTCAACGCTGGCCCGAATTATTCATGCCGTCGAATCGGCGCAGGGCAGCCGCGCGCCGACCCAGCGCTTTGTTGACCAGTTCGCCCGGATTTACACACCGGTCGTGTTCGCGGTTGCGCTACTGGTGGCCATCGTGCCGCCACTGGTCTTTGATGGGATATGGATGGATTGGCTCTACAAGGCCTTGGTACTGTTGGTAATTGCCTGTCCATGCGCATTGGTGATCTCAACCCCAGTCACCATTGTCAGCGGTCTCGCCGCGGCGGCTCGCAAAGGCATTTTAGTTAAAGGCGGCGTGTATCTCGAAGAAGGACGCAAGCTTGTGGCACTGGCGCTCGACAAAACGGGCACGATTACACACGGAAAGCCGGCACAGACCGACTTTATTGCGTTAAGCGGTGACGTCAATCAAACCCGCAGACTGGCCGCAAGTCTCGCGGCGCGCTCCGACCATCCGGTCTCACTGGCTATCGCGCGTGCAGCCACGGAGGGAGGAGTGGTGCTGCACGAAGTTGCTGATTTTTCCGCGCTTCCTGGTCGAGGGGTGCGAGGCAGCATTGACAAGCAAATTTATAAACTAGGCAACCATCGGCTGATTGAAGAGTTGGGGCTGTGTTCATCAGAAACCGAGGGCCAGATCATTGCGCTGGAGCGCCAAGGCAAGACAGCAGTGCTGCTGACGAATCAGACCGAGTTGCTCGCCATTTTCGCGGTCGCCGATACGGTGCGGGAAACGAGCCGCCAGGCTGTCGCTGAGCTGAAATCTTTGAATGTGAAAACAGTGATGCTTACTGGCGATAACGTTCATACGGCTGAGGCCATCGCCCGCGAGGTGGGCCTCGATGAGGCAACGGGAAACTTGCTGCCCGAAGACAAGCTCAAGATTATCGAAGAGCTTTTGAAGAGCGGGAATGGGGGAAAGGTTGGTATGGTCGGCGACGGCATCAACGACGCTCCCGCGTTGGCCCGTGCTGACATTGGCTTTGCCATGGGTGCCGCTGGCACGGACACCGCGATCGAGACTGCGGACGTGGCGCTGATGGACGACGATCTGCGCAAAATCCCCGCCTTCGTGCGCTTGTCTCGGGCCACGGCCGCGATACTGATGCAGAACATCGCGCTCGCACTTGGCATCAAGGCGGTTTTTCTCGTTCTGACCTTCACAGGACAAGCAACGATGTGGATGGCGGTGTTTGCCGACATGGGTGCAAGTTTGTTGGTAGTGTTCAACGGACTGAGATTGCTGCGTCGATGACGCTCAAGCAGTTCTTCTACGATTGGAACGGCCTGAACTTCGCGTTGTTCGAAGCGATTAACCAAGCCACCCCCGAGTGGCTTACTCCTCTTGCCCGCATCGGAAGCACGCTGGGTAGCTACTGGACCGGACCATTCTTGCTGATAGTGCTGTTACTGTGGTCTAGGCTTCTGAATTCAAGCACCAAACCGCAATTCACAGCATCAGCTGTACGAACTCAGGCACAGCGCTTTGCGCTAGGGTTTGCGTTGTCGGCGCTCGGAGTCGTCCTTCTAAAATTAGCCATGGATTTCCCTCGACCATTTGCCGCACTGATCGATATGGTGCGGATCATCGGCGAGCCGGAACTGCAGTACAGTTTTCCGAGTGGGCATGCAGCCTACGCCATGCTGGTAGCCGTAACCCTATGGCCGCTTGTAACGCGCCCCCTTCGCGTCCTTTTGGTAGCTTGGCTGGTATGGGTGGGATGGTCACGTATCGCAGTCGGCGCGCACTTCCCAGCGGACGTATTTGGCGGCTACTTGCTCGGCGGGCTATCGTCGGGAATCGCGCGCTTTGCCACGACGAGGCGGTTCGCTTGGTGGAACGCGGCGATGGGTATCGCCCTGCTCGATCAAATCTCCAAACAACTCGTCCACACTCAGTTGGAGTACGCCCAGGTCATTCCGATAACGCCCTTCTTCAACCTTGTACATGTATGGAATACCGGCGCGGCGTTCAGCTTCCTCGCTGATGCTGGCGGTTGGCAGCGTTGGCTCTTCATTTCGCTTGCGATAGGAGTCTCAACGTGGCTCGCCTGGGCATTGCTTAAGCCGCGAGTACAACTGGAGGCAACTGCGTTTTTCTTGATTTTAGGTGGCGCATTGGGAAACTTAGCCGACCGCGTGTTTCGCGGTTACGTCGTGGATTCACTCGACTTCCACTGGAGGGGCTGGCACTGGCCCGCCTTTAATGTGGCCGATGTTGCAATCACATGTGGGGTGGTTCTGCTAATTCTTGCTTCGATTCAAGCCAAGCAGTCGCAACGACTAATAGCAAAAATTCACTGACGATCCGCAGTGAAACAAAATGAAAATTGCCATGACAGTCGGCTCGAAACGCCATTGTGTCGTCACTGACATTTTGCCGCGTCATTCCCGCCAAATCCGCAATAGCAGCGGAGTTCCTGATGCATCGGTGGAAAACATCTTTGCAGAGCTGGGACGCGATGTGCCCGGCGCACTGGAAAAAACAGCGAACCAAATGCCACCGGGTTTTCCTCAAGCATTAATCGATTCGATTACGCGGGGAACGCTGAATCGGCTGAGACTGCTCGAACAGGCCGCACAGAAAGCCTGAAGTCAAAATTCTGTTGATGTGATTTCCCCGGATCGTTTCGAAACTTCGCTTTTTGATCTTCTTGGTGTCTTGGCGACTTAATAGTCTTTGAATTGGCTGGCTCTCTTGGCGGACAAAAGGGGCAACCTGACCACATAGCGTGTATGCCACCGCGTGTATGATTGGTATCTCTGCGTGCAATATAGCAAGATGAAGATTAAGCTACGTACCCGCAGTTTCTATTCAGAACTTCCATTCTAGAATGCTCTGAACTGCCACTCATCACTCCATAATTGCAAGTGCATGGGGAAAGCAATGTTGATAAAAATAATATAGGGAAATTGAATCGTGAACCCAACAATGCGTAACGCGGCAATCGTAATCGGATTCTCGCTCATGACACTTGCAATGTCGTTTCCAACCATTCAAGAAACAAGCGCCGCCGGAATGAATCATGGCCCTGCTGGGCCCAGCCCGATCACCGGATTGCTAAAAAATCCCAGAGTACCGTTTCGGTTGGGGCTTGGGGTGCAGAAATTTCAGAAAAATTGTTCCGCGTGCCATGGCCAGTGGGCGGAGGTGTTGATTTCCACTGAATGCTGAGCCGGGTTTTTCATTGAATTTTGAGCCACCCCTTTTCAATGTTTATTATGCCTCAGGTTGTGGATATCTTTCTGGTTCGGGGTTCCTTTCGGGG
>JALHRQ010000013.1:0-95409 GCA_022841375.1 Burkholderiales bacterium | reverse complement strand
GCCAGTGGGCGGAGGGTACGGTAGATAAAGGGCCTCCCTTGATTCACACATTCTACAAACCATCCCACCATGATGACGGTTCATTTCTCGGGGCTGTACGCTCAGGTGTGACAGCTCATCACTGGAATTTCGGAAACATGCCTCCTGTGGAGGGAATTACCGATACAGACATTGGACAGATAGTTCAGTTTATTCGCTGGTGGCAAAAAGAGAATGGTATCCGTTGAAGGTTACGACTGGATGTCCGCATTTACACAGACCCAGACCCTGCTGCGGCGGAGTTTTTCTTGTTTGAGCTATGTCCGCTTTGGAAGCAGTCATTCAGGCTAAATAATTAACCTCGCACCAGTGCCCAGAATTACCCGGCTTGGGGAGGCATTCAAGTCGAATCTTCAGCGCCCAGACTTTCCTCCAAAACCCGCTACAGCTTCTGCATCGCAAGCGCGACACGCCCGAGCACCACAACATCCGTCTCTCGCACAGCGTCATCTCGGAATGAACCAAGCCGATCGATCGCTTCAGCAGCCATCAACGGGTTGTCGCACGCGATCAGATAATCGCCTTGCAGCCGACGCTGCACACGCCGCACCATCACGCGGTCACCCAAGAGTAGTGCGTAGACGCCATTGTCATCGGCAATTCGCGTGTCGTTGGTGTCAACCAGCAACGGTGTACCGTCCTGGATGCGCTCCACCATGGCATCACCCCGCATGCGCAGCAGAACAAATCCGGCAAGGCCACGCCCTAGCACCTGGCTCCAGATGCTGTTCGGTAGCGCCGTATGGTCCCACTCGCCGTTCTCGGTCTTCAGTTGAGTGAGCGGCGTGACCTGATTATCCCGGATCAGCTTGGCAAGCCGCGCGGGCAGTTTGCCCGCAGGAAGCGTCGCTGTGGTACTCGATTTAGCGGGTTCCGCAGAATCGTCAAATAACCGTGCCGGATCCACCCCCAGTTGACGCCCCATGCGTCCGAGTTCCTCAAAACTCGGATAAGTCTCACCCCGCAACCAGTTGGCCGCAGTCGTGCCACTCACCCCAACCCGTTCCTTGATCACCCGAGCACGGCCGCGTGGCGGTAGCCCCAGTTCGCCCAGCATCACGTTGAGTCGCTGAGCAAAAGCCTTCATCCGCTCCGGATCATTGCGTGGCTTCTTTCCCGGCTCAGACTCATCTGTGGGTAGCGCTTGTTTTCGTTCGATGGCAGCCATCAGACAGATTCCTTGTGATCCCCAGGAGGCTCTAATTCCTCCATGTCGTTGACCACTATGAATAATTCCAAATTAACTACGGTTATATAAAAAATAATTACAGAAGTCTGTTGAAATTTTAAAGACAAATAATAATAATGTCCATGATTTCACATTTTTCTTGATGTATCTACAATCCAAGCCGTCGTGAAAAGCCATAACGCGAGTTATCCAAGATTCAATTAGAAACAGAAATAATAATTAATAATCAATTAGTTATATTAAATTCATGGATGACCTTGAGAATCTCAATCGCCAGATCGCCGCACACTGGCTGGGACGCCTCGATGCCGATCAGGAGGCGTACCTCGACTACACCTCCGTATGTCTCGGCCAACTGACCCACAGTGCCCCCGAAATGACCCGCCTGCTCGACTGCCTGAAACAGGAGGATCTGAGCGCACTGCTCGTCGCAAAACTCAATCGTCGCTACCTCAAATTCGCCCGTCTGGCCGCCAACGAGGCGCTCGCCGGCAAACTCGACATGCTCGTGCGACTCGGCATCACGCTGGAGCAAGCGGAACTGCTGCGCAATCTCACCGACGAAGAAATCGACAGGCTCGCCTTCGGCTGGGGTGGGCCGATTGTGCAGTTCGCAGCTCAGGCTTTTCGGCGAGGCGTAGCACTGCACGCCCAGGCCGGCAAACACCACGCAACGGCTTTCGTTGCGGCACGCGTTGCAGGAACGCGCGGAGAGCGTGCGTGATCGTGATCCCGGAGGATGCCGACCCCAAAGATCCCTGTTGGGAAGTCGCCTACCTTCAACTTGCACACGGGCTGGTCATGGCAGGCACGAGAGCCAAGATCATCGCGCGCTTCACTGATCTGCCCACAAAAAAGATCCAGCGCCTCTACCGGGCCCTGCGTGGCACGGATCCGCCGGCGGGACCCATCATGCAAGGCAATGCTCGCTTTTTCGCGATACCAGGCAAGCACACCTCCGAAGCCTGGAGCGTGCAATGCGCGGTTTTTCTGGCGTGCTTTGAGCGCATGGGCAAGATCACTACAGCCCCGGCGCATCGCGGCTGGCAGATGCTCGCCGCGTTTACCGTCTACCAGAGCCTCACCGAAAAGCTCTACCGCGAGACTGCGATCAAGCGGTTGGACATCAATCAGGCCTATGCACTGCTCGCCCACTGCGGATTCCTGGCGCACCCCGGCGCCGCCGAACTGCAGCGCAAGGAATGCCCAGTGTGCCTCATTAGTTATCCGGTGGTCACCACCGAGCGCCCCGATATCCAGAGTTGCCCCATCTGCGCGATCAATGCCAACAACATTCGGCTCTCCCGGCAAAGCCGCCGCCCGGCATCAGAAAGCCCTCCTGCCACCGCCTGAGTGGGGCATTTTCTCGCCAACCCCTCAAGTTTATTGAGGGATTAGGCCGAGCAACAAGGTTCGCGGCACGCAACTATCGTTGCATGCGCGAACCTTCCAGATATTCTTCAAGCACATACACGTCGCGAATACCAAAGACGCGCCGGTGTTCACGCCATTCTGGAAGATGCCAACACCGGCGGCCATTCCAGGGCAAGCGCCGCCTGCGGTCAAACCCCGCCGTCAGTGATTCCGGTTATGGCCGACGTTGAGCCGCGTTTTCTCAGATTCCGCGATGCGCCGGATTACCTCGGCATGGACCGCAACCGCTTCAACACCGAGGTCCGCCCACAGGTCACGAATATTCCAATCGGCAAACAGGGCATTGCGTTCGACAGGCATGAACTCGACCAATGGGCTGACCAGTACATGGCACGGCACGGGCGGCGCGTTATTGACAAGGGCAAGGCACTGGGTGAGGATTCCAAACGCAGCGAGCGCCCCGTGCGGAAAGGAAGGATACAAAAATGGGGCGTAACACCAGTCCGGGGCTTTGCAGAAGAACCGGGATCTGGCACATCGACAAACGCATCAAAGGATACGGTCGCCTTTGCGAAAGCACTGGCACTGGTGACAAAGAGGAAGCAGAACGCTACCTCCGACTCAAACTGACCGAGATTCGAGAAGCCACTGTCTATGGCGTCAGACCCAAGCGTCTCTTTCGCGAAGCCGCAACAAAGTATCTGCTTGATAACCAGGATATGCCTTCAATCAGTGACACCGCGATGCACTTAAAGCAACTCGATC
Organism: Burkholderiales bacterium; assembly: GCA_022841375.1. Lineage (GTDB taxonomy): Bacteria > Pseudomonadota > Gammaproteobacteria > Burkholderiales > SG8-41. Next base: position 92,042 of record JALHRQ010000013.1, on the reverse strand, counting down.
CATTCATCGGTGATCTGCCGCTCGGCCGCGTGCATGACGAAACTGTCAGGCCGTTTATCAAGGCGCGGCAGAAACAGGGCGTATCGAACCGCACGATCAACATTGCCTTACAACGAGTCGTGCGGATTTTGCGGCTTGCAGCAACAGTCTGGCGTGACGAACACGAGATGACATGGCTTGAGCAAGCGCCACACATCTCGACGTTGCCTGAAACAAATCGGCGTCTGCCCTACCCGCTTGCATGGGAAGAGCAAGCCTATTTGTTAAAGGCACTGCCGGATCACCTTGCCAAGATGGCTTTGTACAAGGTGAATACCGGGTGTCGCGAGCAGGAGGTGTGCAGGCTGCGCTGGGATTGGGAAATAAAGGTGCCGGAGTTATCGACAAGCGTTTTTCTGATACCGCTGGACTTTGGCGGCAGGCGACCCAACTCAGGAGTCAAAAACCGAATGGATCGCCTTGTCGTATTAAACGATGTTGCCAAGTCCATCATCGAGGCACAGCGCGGTTTACATCCGTTGTGGGTGTTTCCCTACAAAGGACAGGTGCTGGCCCACATGAATGGCAGTGCATGGAAAAGAGCGCGCGTCGACGCCGCAGCACAGTGGAAGAAGGACAAGGATGAACCCGCGCATTCAGGCTTTGCGCACTTGCGTGTGCATGATCTCAAGCACACGTTTGGGCGCAGGCTGCGGGTCGCAGGTGTGTCTTTCGAAGATCGGCAAGCGCTACTCGGTCACAAGTCGGAGAGCGTCACTACCGATTATTCTGCGGCAGAAATCGAGCACCTGATCGCGCAGGCAGGAAAGGTAACGATGGGCAGTCAGCGCAGCTCACCTACGCTCACAGTATTGCGCAGGAGGGCGGCATGATTTGGGAACTCCCGCAAAACTCCCGCAAATGCGTTATGGGAGTGAGAGGGAAAATCCTAAGTGCTTGAATTGTTTGGTCGGGGCGAGAGGATTTGAACCTCCGACCACCTGCACCCCATGCAGGTACGCTACCAGGCTGCGCTACGCCCCGAGGCGCGGATTATACAACAGGGGAATACCAAGCTCTACGCAGGGAATTTCAGGCGCGGAGCTGGTCGATGATGTTTTTGAGGTCCTGGCGCAATTGAGTTAACGCCGGCTTGGCGGCGGAGACCGCCGCCGGAGTACGCGCCGAGCGCGCCGGCTCGTTCGCCAGCTCGTCCAAACGGTTGCGTGCACCACTGATGGTGAACCCCTGATCGTAAAGGAGCTCACGGATGCGGCGAATCAGCAGCACTTCATGGTGCTGGTAATAACGGCGATTGCCCCGACGCTTGACTGGGCGAAGCTGGGTGAATTCCTGCTCCCAATAGCGCAATACGTGCGGTTTGACGCCGCACAGCTCACTTACTTCACCGATCGTGAAATAACGTTTTGCCGGGATCGGCGGGAGCTGCGGCTTAAGGCTTGCGCTGGCTTCCATGGAAATGCTGTTCCACCATCGTCTTGAGTTTCTGGGATGCGTGGAACGTCACGACGCGGCGTGCGGAAATCGGAATTTCCTCGCCGGTCTTCGGATTGCGGCCGGGACGCTGAGGTTTGTCGCGCAGCTGGAAGTTGCCAAAGCCCGAAAGCTTGACACCTCTGCCGTTTTCGAGCGCAGCGCGAACTTCGTCGAAGAAGGACTCGACCATGTCCTTGGCTTCACGCTTGTTGAAACCCACCTTCTCAAACAGAAGATCGGCAAGTTCCGCTTTGGTTAACGTCATGTTGTCCCCTCTCAACGAAGCTTCGCGTTAAACTTTTCTTGCAGAATCCGGCGCAGTTCGGCTACCGCTTTTTCGGCTTCTGCGTCCGTCAAGGTTTTTTGAGTATCCTGCAATAACACACTGAATGCAAGACTTTTTTTCCCCTTTTGCACACCCTGACCCCGGTATAAATCGAAGACCGTTACGTCCCGCAAAATGGCCGGGCCGTTGCGCCTCAATTCGGTGATGATGTCCTCATATTGGACATTCTCCTCAAATTCAGCGGCCAGGTCGCGACGGATCGCCGGAAAACGGGCAATTTCGCGATGCCCGGGCAGTTCCCGCCCCTCCAGCACCGACAAATCGATCTCGAACAAAACTGGTGAGGTCGGCAAGTCATACTTGCGTTGCCAGCGCGGATGTAATTCACCAATCCATCCGGCCTTGATGTCACCGATCATCACTGCGGCCGATTTTCCTGGATGCAGTGCCGGATGCGGTGCTGCCTGTAGCGAAACCCTCTGCGGGGTCATCAAGGATTCGAGATCCGACTTGATATCGAAAAAATCAACCGGTCGCTCCACCCGCCCCCATTGCATGGGCGATGCAGAACCGTAGGCAATGCCAGCAACGCGCCACGGCTGAAGCAGTGCATCCTGATTCAGAAAACAGCGGCCGATTTCGAACAGCCGCACCCTGCTTTGTTTGTGACTCGCATTGAACGACACAGCTTGTATCAGGCCGCCGATGAGGCTGGAGCGCATCACGCTCATCTGGCTGGCAATGGGATTCGCGAGCGCTATCGGCGATGTGTTGGCACAGAAATCCTCTTCCCAGGCACGGTCGACAAAACTGTAGGTCACAACCTCCTGGTAATCCAGTGTAGCGAGCGTCCGACGCAATATCGCAGGACTGCGTCGTGCCTCTGCACAAGGACGCAGTGCGGCCGGTGCGGGCGGTAACTGCGCCGGAATGTTTGCGTAGCCGTAAACCCGGGCCAGTTCCTCGATCAGGTCTTCTTCGATTGCAATGTCAAAGCGGTAACTCGGCGGCGTCGCTTCGATCACATCGCCGGCAAGCCGCGGCTGGAATCCAAGTTTCTGCAGAATCGACATCGCCGTATTGCTGTCAATGGTAAATCCCAGCACCCGCCGGGCGCGCGCCAGCCGCAGCTTCACCGTCTGACGGGACGGCAATTCGCCTTTGGCCTCACATACCGGACCGGGCTGTCCGCCGCATAACTGGATCACCAGTTGCGTTGCACGTTCCATTGCCGGCTCAGTGCCGGCAAAATCAACGCCACGTTCAAAACGGTGCGACGAATCGGAGCCGAACCCCAACTCGCGCGACTTGCCGGCAATAATCTCCGGCGCGAAAAACGCGCTCTCCAGAATGATGTCGCGGGTCGTCGCAGTCACCCCGCTGTATTCCCCGCCCATGATGCCGGCCAGGGCCAGCGGTTGCCGATCATCTGCGATCACCAGATGCCGGGGCGACAACTCAAGCGTTGTGCCATTCAGCAAGCCTATTTTTTCTTCCTTGCGTGCGCGCCGGACATTGATGCTGCCCTGCACTTTTGCCGCATCGAACGCATGCAGCGGTTGCCCCATTTCGAGCAGCACGTAATTGGTCACGTCAACTATCGCACTGATGGAGCGGATTCCGCTGCGCGCAAGACGGCGCAACATCCATTCCGGGGTTGCAGCGGCGGCGTTCACACCGCGAATCACACGGGCGCAATAACGCGGACAGTCCGCTGCCGCTTCGACAGTGATGACTATCCGTTCATCGGTTGACGGTGTAATTGCCGCCGGCATCTGCCAACGCAATGCAGCGCCACTCAATGCTGCGACTTCACGTGCCATGCCGAGCAGGCTCAGACAGTCCCCTCGATTGGGGGTCGGCTTGGTCGTCAGAATATGGTCGTCGAGGTCAAGCACCTCGCGCACGCTGGCACCGATCGTCGCTGCAGGTGATAGTTCGAACAGTCCTGAAGCGTCTTCGCTGAGGCCCAACTCCAGGGCCGAGCACAGCATGCCCTGCGATTCGATGCCGCGCACCTTGGCCAGTTTGATTTCGATGCCGGGCAATTTCGCGCCGACCAGCGCTGCCGGCACGCGCATACCGGCGCGCACGTTGGGCGCGCCGCAGACGATGGTCAGCGGCGCCGCACCCGCATTGACCTGACACACATTGAGACGGTCGGCCTCCGGATGTTTTTCAACGCTGAGGACTTCAGCAACTACCACACGTTCAAATGCCGGTGCTGCGGGCTCTACCGCCTCCACCTCGATGCCGCCGAATGTCAGCAGATCGGCAAGTTGTTCCGTAGAGAGCGCGGGGTCGGCCAGTTCGCGCAACCAGTGTTCAGAGAGTTTCATCGTCCAGGCGCCTCAAACGAACTGCTTCAGGAAGCGCAAATCGTTTTCGTAAAACAGCCGCAGATCATTCACGCCATAGCGCAGCATGGTCAGACGGTCGGGTCCCAGACCAAAGGCGAAACCCTGATAGCGCTCGCTGTCGATGTTGACGTTGCGCAGCACGTTGGGATGCACCATGCCGCAGCCGCCGACTTCCAGCCAGCCGTCGCCGAAGCTCATGTCGATTTCAGCCGAGGGCTCGGTAAACGGAAAAAACGACGGTCGGAAGCGGATCTGCAACTGGTCATTCTCGAAAAATCGGCGGAAAAAATCCACCAGCACGCCCTTCAGGTGGGCAAAGCTGATGTGTTCGTCGATCCACAACCCCTCAACCTGGTGGAACATCGGCGAGTGTGTGGCATCAGAGTCGACGCGATAGACCCGCCCCGGCGCAATCACCCGAATCGGCGGCTGGTTATTCTCCATGTAACGGATCTGTATCGGAGAGGTGTGCGTGCGCAGCAGATGTTTGCCGTCCGCCAGATAAAACGTGTCATGCATTGAACGCGCCGGATGGTTCTCGGGCTGGTTCAATGCAGTGAAATTGTAGAAGTCGGTTTCGATCTCCGGACCGTCGGCGACATCGAAACCGATGGAGCGGAACAATTGCTCAATGCGCTCCATGGTCCGGCTGACCGGATGCAGGCCGCCCATGCCGCGCCCGCGGCCCGGCAACGTGACGTCGATGGACTCTTCGGACAGTCTGGACTCCAATGCGCGCTCAGCAATACGCTCACGCTGCTCGTGCAGCGCCTGCTCCAGCGCCTGCTTGGCAACGTTGATGCGTGCACCAGCCGCCGGTTTTTCAGCGGCAGGCAGCTTGCCGAGACCCTTGAGCGATTCGGTCAGCGCACCACTCTTGCCGAGATAGCGCGCTTTCGCCTGCTCAAGCGCATCAGCGTCGTCGATGCTGGCGAACAGCGTGGTTGCTTCGGCTACGAGCTTGTCGAGATCCTGCATAGATATGAATGTTAACGGAATTCGGCGAAAAAAAAGGAGGCTCGATGAGCCTCCTTTTTCATTGGGTTGCTGCTCAGGCGGCGAGGCTCGCCCGGGCCTGCTCGACAAAGCGCACAAAACCGGGCTTGTCGAACACGGCGATATCGGCCAGCACCTTGCGATCGACCTCGATCGATGCCTTTTTCAGGCCGTTCATGAATACGCTGTAGGTCATGCCGTGCTCGCGGGCGGCAGCATTGATACGGGCGATCCAGAGGGCGCGGAACTCACGCTTCTTGGTGCGGCGATCGCGATAGGCATACTGCCCGGCGCGCATCACCGCTTCATTGGCGATACGGAATACGTTGCCACGACGGCCGCGGAAACCTTTGGCGGCTTTCAGGACCTTTTTATGCGCCTTGCGGGCGATTACACCACGTTTGACTCTTGGCATGGTTTATCCCCCTCTCAGTACGGCAGCATCGCGCGGACTGCGCGCTGGTCGGAATCATGCACCATGGTCGTGCCACGCAGGTGACGCTTGCGCTTGGTACTCTTCTTGGTGAGGATGTGGCGCAGGTGAGAACTGCTGCGCTTGAACGCGCCGCTGCCCAGCTTTTTGAAACGCTTGGCCGCGCCGCTCTTGCTCTTCATCTTCGGCATGGGTAACTCCTGTTTTAGCCTAGCGTCGGGCGTCCGCGAATGGCGGAGCTTAAAGCCCGATCACTACTTCTTCTGTTCGGCTGCCGCGTTCTGCGCTGTCGCGCTGTCCGCTGCAACCACCTGTTCCGGCGTTGCCGCCGGTTTTACTGCGTCCGGCGAAACCGCCGGCTTTGCCGCAGCAGGTTTATCACCCGCTGGCGACGAAACTTTTGCAGGCGTTCCTTTAACCGGAATCGCCTTCTTCTTCGGCCCCAGCACCATTACCAGCTGGCGACCTTCCATCTTGGGCCACTGCTCTACAACGCCGATTGCCTCCAGGTCACCCTTCACCCGTTCCAGCAACCGCATGCCGAATTCCTGATGAGCCATCTCGCGGCCCCGGAAACGCAGCGTGATCTTGGTCTTGTCGCCCTCTTCAAGAAACCGGGTCAGATTGCGCAGCTTGATCTTGTAGTCGCCCTCGTCCGTACTCGGACGAAATTTCACTTCCTTGACGACAATCTGCTTCTGCTTGAGACGCGCCTCGTGCTGCTTCTTGCTTTCACGGTATTTGAACTTGCCGTAGTCCATGACGCGACATACAGGCGGGTTTGCCGTGGGCGCAATCTCCACAAGATCAAGTTCCGCTTCTTCTGCCAGCTTGTTCGCCGCAGCGATGCTGATCACACCGACCTGGGATCCGTCGGCACCGATGACCCGCACTTCCGGAGCGGTGATCTCACCATTGATCCGGGCTTCTTTTTCCTGAGCTATGCGACAGACTCCTTTAAACCGTTCATATCAAACCACGCGTCCCTTTTTAGCAATCTCGCTGCTTAACAGCGACAAAAAGGCATCCAGAGGCATTTGCCCCAGATCTTCACCTTTGCGGGAACGCACAGCCACTTGTTGCGCCGCCACTTCTTTGTCGCCGATGACGAGCTGGAAAGGCAGCTTTTGAAGACTATGTTCCCGAATTTTATAGGAAATTTTCTCATTTCTCAAGTCGGCAACAACCCGGAAACCAGCCTTTTTCAGGGTTTCAGCCACTTCTGCCACAGGCCCGGACTGCGCCTCCGAGATATTCATGACGACCGCCTGAACCGGCGCCAGCCAGGCCGGCATGGCCCCAGCGTAATGTTCGATCAAAATACCGATAAAACGCTCCAAAGACCCCAGAATCGCCCTGTGAAGCATGACCGGGATGCGCCGGGTATTGTCTTCGGCCACATATTCCGCCCCCAGACGGGCCGGCAAGGCGAAATCCAGCTGCAAAGTGCCGCATTGCCAGACCCTGCCCAGTGAATCTTTAAGCGAAAACTCGATTTTGGGGCCATAAAACGCACCTTCGCCCGGATTCAGCTCCCATTCCATGCCCTTGGTGTCCAGTGTGTCTTTCAGGGCCGCCTCAGCCCGATCCCAGACTGCGTCATCGCCAATGCGTTTTTCAGGGCGCGTCGACAGCTTGATCAGAATCTGTTCGAAACCAAAATCCGCGTACACCTTGCGCAGCAGATCAATAAACGCGCCGGCTTCGCCCTGAATCTGTTCTTCAGTACAGAAAATATGCGCGTCATCCTGCACGAAGCCGCGAACGCGCATCAGTCCGTGCAGCGCGCCCGATGGTTCGTTGCGGTGGCAGGAGCCGAATTCGGCAATCCGTAACGGCAGGTCACGGTAACTTTTGACGCCCTGATTGAATATCTGCACATGGCCGGGGCAGTTCATCGGCTTGACTGCGTAGTCACGCTTCTCCGACTCCGTCGTGAACATGTATTCGCGATAGTTTTCCCAGTGACCGGAACGTTCCCACAACACGCGGTCCATGACCTGCGGTGTTTTCACTTCACTGTAGTTCGCTTCTGTCAGCAGGCCGCGCATGTATTGCTCGATGACCTGCCAGATCACCCAGCCGTTGGCATGCCAGAACACCATGCCGGGCGCTTCGTCCTGCATGTGAAACAAATCGAGCTGACGACCGAGTTTGCGATGGTCGCGCTTTTCCGCCTCCTCAAGTCGGTGCAGGTATTGATCCTGCTCTTCCTTTTTTGACCACGCCGTACCATAAATCCGCTGCAGCATTTCATTCCTGGAATTGCCGCGCCAATACGCGCCCGCCACTTTCATCAGCTTGAATACCTTGAGCTTGCCGGTTGAAGGCACATGCGGCCCGCGGCACAAGTCAATGAAATTATCCTGCTTGTAGAGCGAAATCGGCTCGTTTGACGGAATCGAGGCAATGATCTCGGCTTTGTATTTTTCACCCATACCGGCAAAAAACTGCACAGCTTCGTCACGGGACATTTCCTGCCGCTCGACCTTCACATCGCGCTTGACGATTTCCGCCATGCGTTTTTCGATGGCCGCCAGATCTTCCGGCGTAAACGGCCGTTTATAGGAAAAATCGTAGTAGTAGCCGTCCTCGATCACCGGGCCGATGGTGACTTGCGCGTCGGGAAACAACTCCTTGACTGCATGCGCCAGCAGATGCGACGTCGAATGGCGCAGAATCTCCAGGCCTTCCGAGTTGCGATCGGTAATGATGGAGAGTTCAGCGTCCTGTGCAATGCGATGCGACAGATCCACCAGTTTTCCATCCACACGCCCGGCCAGAGCCGCCTTGGCCAGTCCGGCGCCGATTGAAGCGGCGACCTCGCCAACCGTAACCGGATTTTCAAAACTGCGAACCGAACTGTCGGGTAATTTGATATTGACCATGATCATCTTTCCATAAGCACAAATAAAAAAAGTGCGGCAAGCCGCACTTTTTCCGCTACCAGGAAAATACGCAGCTATCGCCTGAATTCAATAAACCTGCAAGTTCGCGGTGTCATAACGCTCACTTCCTGTCATTCTTCGGATAATGTTGCGCAAAATTTGGTAGGCGCGATTGGACTCGAACCAACGACCCCCACCATGTCAAGGTGGTGCTCTAACCAGCTGAGCTACGCGCCTGCAAGGGCAGTATTCTAACGGAATGGCATCACTGGTTCAAATCGCCGACTTCATGGCAGGCCAGTGCGGGCGTCTACGCTCAGCTCAGCGCCGCACCGCATTGACCACGCCTTTGACCTCGCGGACCATCGACAGAACGCGCCGCAACTGATCAAGATTGGTGATTTCCACGGTAAACCGCATCCGTGCACTCAGATCCGTCGTATTCGTCCGTGTCGCAGTGACGTTGATGCGTTCCCGCGACAATACTTCCGAGATATCGCGCAGCAATCCGGTGCGGTCCACGGCATCGACGATGATCTCCACCGGGAACGTCGCCGCGCCGGGTTCGCCCCATTCCGCGGCAATGCGCCTGACCGGATCAAGCCGCGCGAGATTCGAACAATCAGCGCGATGCACGCTGACGCCGCGACCGCGCGTGACGAATCCGACGATCGGTTCGGGTGGTGCGGGACGACAGCACTTGGCCGGCGACGTCAGCAATTTGTCGACGCCCACCACCAGCACGCCGCCGCCGACGCGTGTCGACCGTCGCGTAATGATCTTATCTTCCTCGTCGGCAACGACAGTAGCTTCCGGGGTCAGCGCGTCGCGCAAAGCCTTCGGGCCGATCTCGCCTCTGCCTAATCCCGCCAGCAGATCGCCTAGGCGTTCATAACCCATGTCGGCCGCCAGTTGATCAAGGTTGGTCCTGCTCAGGCCGCGACGCTGCAGTTCCTTCTCGAGCACGGTCCGGCCCTGGGCAATATCCACTTCCAGATTGAGCCGGTTGAACCATTGCCGCACCTTGCCCCGGGCGCCCGGACTTTTAAGAAATCCGAGTTGCGGATTCAGCCAGTCGCGGCTCGGCCCGCCCTGCTTGACCGAAATGATTTCGACCTGCTGGCCATTGGCGAGCGGCGTATTGAGCGGAACCATGACGCCGTCCACCCGGGCGCCACGGCAACGATGCCCCAATTCGGTATGCACGTGATACGCAAAATCCACCGGGGTGGAGTCTTTGGGCAAATCAACAACCCGACCTTGTGGTGTCATCACGTAGACCGTGTCTTCAAACAAGCCGGTGCGGAACTGTTCGGCGAGTTCAGTGGCATCACTGACTTCATCCTTCCAATCCAGAACCTGCCGCAGCCAGGCTATTTTTTCCTGATAGCCGCGATCGCTACGGCTACCCTCCTTGTATTGCCAATGCGCTGCGACACCGAGTTCTGAATGCTCGTGCATTTCGTGGGTGCGGATCTGCACTTCAACCGACTTGCCTTCAGGCCCGATTACCGCGGTATGCAGAGAACGGTAATTGTTAGCCTTGGGTTTGGCGATGTAGTCGTCGAATTCCTTGGGTAGAGGCGACCAAATGCTATGCACGATGCCGAGCACTGTGTAGCAGTCCTTGACGTCTTGCACCAAAACGCGTACCGCCCGGACATCGTAAAGTCCTTCAAAATCAAGGGCTTTGTTATGCATTTTGCGATGGATGCTGGCAATGTGCTTGGGCCGGCCGCTGACCTCGACGGCAATCCCGGCTCGGGTCAACTCCCCTTTCAACTGCGCCACCACATTCTGGATGTAATGCTCGCGATTCTGCCGCTTCTCATCCAGCAATCTTGCAATACGCTTGTAGCTCTCGGGCTCGAGCAAACGCAATGCAAGATCCTCAAGTTCCCATTTAATCTGCCAGACCCCGAGGCGATTGGCGAGGGGCGCAAAGATGTCGCGCGTCAGTTCAGCCAGTTCGTTCTGTCGCGGGTTGCGCTCCAACTTGACGATGGCACGCAGTTCGCGCAGATGATCAGCTAGTTTGATCAACACGACACGCACATCCTGCACCATCGCCAGCAGCATCTTGCGCAGCGACTCCAGTTGCGCAGCCTGTGTTTCAGGACGGGAAGGCGATACGGATTTGCCGGAAAGCGCACCGATCTCCACCATCCGCAAAACACCCTCGGCAAGATCACAGATGCGCGCGCCAAAACGTTCCCTGAGCTGGCGTGCCGTATCCGGCTGCGCCCGCAGGAGCGGCACCAGCAATGCCGCCGCTACACATTCGTGGTCCAACGCGAGTTCCAGCAGAATTCCTGCGGTTTCTCTGGCACCCGGCCATAACTCGGGGGTGCCCTGCCGCACATATCCGGCAACTTCCAGCAGCTGTTTTTGGGCTGACGGCTCTAGATGTAGAAGCGCAGGCGCTGGCCAGTCAGCCAACCCTGTTTCCGAGACCAGTTGCAGCTTTGTTTTACTCATTTCTCCAGTGTTGCTGTTTCTTCGCCCACGTTGCAAGTGCCGGTCTTGCCGCCTCATCCCAGTGCGTATTAGCCACGCCGGGCTTTAATGCACCATAATGGTGCAACAAACCTTATTAAATAATCATCAAAATCAAATTGAATCAGCCCTGATACCCTGTGCAAATCCAATCGAGCATCTGCAGCGCTTAACTGGCACAGCCGTTGCTATTGGAATGCAACGTGCACCAACAAACACAAACGGGCTTAAGCCAGACGGAAAGTAGATGAACTCGACGCGACCCTACGACGAGATGCGCGCGGCTGATGGCTCGATACGGCCTCATTATCGCGCCCACGCCGAATGGCTGGCCGAAAAACCCGAGGATTTTTTGCCGCAAAAGCAGCGCGAGGCCAACGCGCTATATACCCGTCAAGGCATCACATTCGCGGTATACGGAGACGAATCGGGTACTGAGCGCTCGATTCCGTTCGACATCATTCCGCGGATTATCCGTCCGGCCGCATGGAAAATAATCAACGACGGCGCCTGCCAGCGCGTGCGGGCGTTGAATGCCTTCCTGAAAGACGTGTACCACGGCCAGGAAATCATCAAGGCCGGCCTCATCCCCGCGGCCCAAGTCACCGGTAACCCCGCATACCGGCCCGAAATGCAGGGCATGAAAGTGCCGGGCGATGTCTATGTGCACATCGCTGGCGTTGACATCGTCAAGACTGACGACGGCCAATTCTTCGTGCTTGAAGACAATCTGCGCACCCCTTCCGGCGTGTCCTACATGCTCGAAAACCGCAAGATGATGATGCGGCTGTTCCCGGACCTGTTCGGACGCATGCCGGTGGCGCCGATTGACCATTACACCGACGTGCTGCTGGAAAACCTGCGCGCAGTTGCGCCTGATCACGCCAGCCATCCGACGGTGGTGGTGATGACCCCCGGCTCATACAACAGCGCCTATTTCGAGCACGCGTTTCTCGCCCAGCAGATGGGCGTTGAGCTGGTCGAAGGCGAGGATCTGTTCGTCGCCAACGATATCGTCTATATGCGCACTACCGAGGGTCCGCAGCGTGTTGACGTCATCTATCGCCGCATTGACGATGACTATCTTGATCCACTGGCGTTTCGCCCGGATTCCACGCTGGGCGTTCCTGGCATTTTCGCGGCCTACCGCGCCGGCAACGTCACGCTCGCAAATGCGATCGGTACCGGCGTCGCCGACGACAAATCCACCTATCTGTACGTGCCGCAGATGATCGAGTTCTACTTGGGCGAGAAGCCGATCATTTCCAACGTGCCCACCTATATGCTGTCCAAACCCGATGATCTCGCCTACACGCTGGCGCACCTGCCGGAACTGGTGGTCAAGGAAGTCCAGGGGTCCGGCGGTTACGGCATGCTGGTCGGCCCGACTTCAACGAAGGAACAGATCGCCGAATTCCGCAAAAGAATCGAGCAGAATCCCGCCAACTATATCGCTCAGCCGACACTGGCGCTGTCGACCTGCCCGACCTTCTGCGATTCGGACATCCTGCCGCGTCACGTCGATCTGCGCCCCTACGTGCTTTCCGGTAAAACCGTCACCCTGGTGCCAGGTGGCCTGACGCGTGTTGCGCTGCGCGAAGGGTCACTGGTGGTCAACTCCTCGCAAGGCGGCGGCACCAAAGACACCTGGGTGCTGGAGGACAACTGATGCTGAGCAGACAAGCCAACAACCTGTACTGGATGTCGCGGCAGATCGAACGCGCAGAAAACACCGCGCGTCTGCTCGACGTTACTTACCGTATGTCGCTGCTGCCCTACCGCATTACTGACAGCGAGCAGGCCTGGGCCGAGCCGTGGGCACTGCCGCTGGTCATCAACGGCCTCGCCAGCGACTATTACGACAGCAACCCGGGACCCCTGACCTCGGACAAAGTGCTGCGCTTCATGGTGCTGGACAGCACCAATCCATCGAGCATTTATTCGCTGATGCATGCCGCCCGCGAAAACGGCCGCAGCATGCGCGGTGTGATGACGGCCGAAATGTACGAAGACCTGAATGCCATGTGGCTGGAACTGCGCGGTCGCAGCGAAGTGGCGTTGAACCAGGGTGGCATCAACGAATTTTTCGAATGGATCAAGACCCAGTCACACCAGTTCCGCGGCGTGACTTTCGGCACCATGTTGCGCGACGAAGCCTACCAGTTCATCCGTCTCGGCACGTTCATGGAGCGCGCCGACAACACTGTGCGCCTGCTCGACGTCAAATACCATACGCTGCTGCCCAGCCCGGCGGAAGTCGGCGGCGCGGTGGACTACTACCAGTGGAGCGCGATGTTGCGCTCGGTCAGCGCCCTGAGTTCCTACAGGCGTATTTATCGCGATGTGATCACGCCCACACGCGTCGCCGAACTGCTGATCCTGCGCGAGGACTTGCCGCGTTCCCTGCACGCCTGCATGAACGAGATCTACGAAATCCTGCGCGGTCTGTGCCGGCGCGACTCGATGGAACCCGAACGACTCGCCGGCGAATTGCATGCGCAATTGCACTTTGGCCGGGTGGAACAGGTCATGGAGACCGGATTGCATGAATACCTGATGGAGTTTCTGGAAAAGCTCCACAGCCTTAATGACGAACTGAACGACCACTTCCTTGCGCCCGTTTATGACCATTACGGCAAAAACACCTTGGGCAGAACCCAGAACCAGGGCGCCTGATGCCCGCAAAGCGACGCCCCGGACATATATCTTTTCGACCTTGTCAGTGCCGACGGCATCCCCTATGCTTCGGCACGGCTCAATCAACACCAGAAAAGACAATGACCTACTGTGTAGCAGTGACGCTGGATGCCGGCATGGTGTTCGCATCGGATACCCGTACCAACGCAGGCGTAGACAATATCGCCAGTTTCCGCAAGATGTATATCTTTTCGCAGGATGGCGATCGCGTCATTGTCATGCTCACCGCAGGCAACCTGTCGATCACCCAGAGCGCCATAAAGTTGCTCGAAGAACATGCGCGCCGGCAAAGCCAGCCGCAGACCATCATGAATGCCGAATCGATGTATGACGTGGCCGATCTGACCGGCCAGGCATTGCGTGACGTGCGTAACCGCAACGCGCCCTTTTTGCAGCAGAGCAACATCGACTCCAGCGCATCATTCATCGTCGGCGGACAGATCCGCGGCGAGCCGCAGCGACTGTTCCACGTCTACAGCGAAGGCAACTTCATTGAATCGACGCCTGAAACGCTCTATTTCCAGATTGGCGAAAGCAAATACGGCAAACCGGTGATTGACCGCGTCGTCAAAAGCGACACCAGCCTGCTCGAAGCCACCAAGTGCCTGCTCGTTTCCTTCGACTCGACAATGCGCAGCAATATCTCGGTCGGACTGCCGATCGATCTGCTGATCTACGAGCGCGACAGCTTCAAGGTCAGCTACCGGCATCACATCGAAGAAAGTGATCCCTACTTCAACATGATTCACAAACAGTGGGGCGCCGGCCTGCGCAAGGTATTCAGCGAACTCCCCAATCCGGACTGGAATGTCGCTTCCCAGCCTTGATCGCCACGACGCTGTTGCGCGGGAGTCCGCGTGAGCATCCACGTCGGCCTGCATCACAAGACGCGTTACATCTATGACCGCCCGGTCGCGCTTTCAGCGCACGAGATACGTCTGCGCCCGGCGCCGCACAGCCGCACGCCGATTCTTTCCTATTCGCTGAACGTCAGTCCCGCCGAACACTTCATCAACTGGCAGCAGGACGTCTTCGGCAACTACATCGCGCGTTTCGTTTTTCCGGAAAAAACCACCGAACTGGAAATCACCGTCGACCTGGTTGCCGACATGACGGTAATCAACCCTTTCGATTTTTTCATCGAAAGCCGTGCCGAGAAATTTCCGTTTGTTTACGATGCTACGCTGGCACGCGACCTCGTGCCCTATCTGGTGCTTGATGAAAGCGGGCCGCTGTTGATGCAGTGGCTGGGGACATTCCTTAAAACACTACCGGCCGACATCGCCACCATCGATTTCCTGGTCGAAGTCAATCGTCAGTTGCAGAACCACATCGGCTATCTGGTACGCATGGAACCCGGCGTGCAAACCTGCGATCAGACGCTGCAAAAACGCAGCGGCTCGTGCCGCGACAGTGGCTGGCTGCTGGTGCAGATCCTGCGTCACTGCGGCCTTGCCGCACGTTTTGTCTCGGGTTACCTGATCCAGCTCAAGGCCGACCAGAAATCACTCGATGGGCCGTCCGGCACCGACCGCGACTTTACCGATCTGCATGCCTGGGCTGAAGCCTACATACCAGGGGCCGGCTGGGTCGGTCTCGACCCGACCTCGGGTCTGCTCGCCGGTGAAGGTCATATTCCGCTGGCCTGCACACCGTCTCCGGCCAGTGCCGCAGCCGTCAGCGGCGGCGTCGACCCCTGCCAAACCACCTTTGAATTTGGCATGACAGTCACCCGCATCAAGGAAGACCCGCGGGTCACCAAACCGTACGACGATGCGCAATGGTTGGCCGTCGATGCTCTGGGCCGCAAAATCGATTCTGAACTCAAAGCCGGCGATGTGCGCCTGACCCAGGGAGGCGAACCGACGTTCGTGTCGATCGACGACATGGACGGCATCGAATGGAACACCGCAGCCCTATCGGATAAAAAATGGGAACTGTCCGAACAACTGGCATGGCGGCTTAAAGACCGCTTCGCCGCAGGCGGACTGGTGTTTTACGGCCAGGGCAAATGGTATCCGGGCGAACCATTGCCGCGATGGTCACTGGGCATCCAGTGGCGCAACGATGGCCATAAACTGTGGCGCGATCCGGAACTGATCGGCGCAGCGACCACTGCGGCCGACGCCAAACCGGCGGATGCAACGCGTTTTGCAGAGGCGCTGATCGCTGAACTCAAATTGCCCGCAAACAATCTGCTCGCGGCCTGGGAAGATCCGCTCACGCATCTGACCCCGGAGAAAGCCAAACGCGCGCCCGGCGGCATTGCCGCCGGTTATGCGCTGCCGCTCGGCGCCGATGAAAAAGACCATAGCTGGACCACCACGCTGTGGCCCCTGCCCGACAACCGGCTGATCCTGATCAATGGCGACTCGGCATTGGGTTATCGACTGCCGCTGGACGTGCTGCCGAAAAAAACAGCCGCTGAAAAAAAATTCGTCCGTACCGCGTTGTGCGTCGAAATCCGTGCCGGCCGGCTGTATGTATTCGTGCCGCCTTTCGAATCCGTCGAACCCTATTTTGAGTTGCTGAAGCTGATCGAAAATACGGCTGCAGTGCTGAAACTGCGGGTCCGTCTCGAGGGTTACGGACCTCCGCATGATGCACGCGTCACGTCGCTCGGTATAACACCCGATCCCGGCGTCATCGAAGTCAATATTCATCCCGCAAAAAACTGGGATGACCTGGTGAGCAACACCACCGCGCTATACGAAGAAGCGCGGCAGACACGGCTCGGCACCGAAAAATTCATGCTCGACGGCAGGCACACCGGCAGTGGCGGCGGCAACCACATCACGCTGGGCGGCAGCACGGCAGCGGACAGCCCGTTGCTGCGCCGCCCCGACCTGCTGCGCAGCCTGATCACTTACTGGCAGAACCACCCCTCGCTGTCCTACCTGTTCTCCGGCATGTTCATCGGGCCGACCAGCCAGGCACCGCGTGTCGATGAAGCCCGTGACGACAATCTCTACGAACTGGAAATCGCTTTCCAGCAAATGGCGTTGCTGCAGAAAAAATACGGGCCGGCCATTCCGCCTGAAATGACCGACCGGCTGCTGCGCAATTTCCTGGTTGATCTCACCGGCAACACGCACCGCGCCGAGTTCTGCATCGACAAGCTCCACACCATGGCCGGGGGTACCGGCCGTCTGGGCCTGCTGGAATTCCGCGGTTTCGAAATGCCGCCCCATCCGCAGATGAGTCTGGCGCAGATGCTGCTGCTGCGCGCGCTGGTCGCATGGTTCTGGAAAACACCCTACAACGAAAAGCTGGTGCGCTGGGGCACCCAGTTGCATGACCGTTTCATGCTGCCGCACTACGTCGCTGCCGATTTCCACGATGTACTTGAAGACTTGCGCCGTGCCGGCTACGCATTTGACGATGCCTGGTTTGCACCTTTCCATGAATTCCGCTTCCCGCGCTACGGCACCGTGGTCTACAACGGCATCGAACTCGAATTGCGCCAGGCCATCGAACCCTGGCATGTGCTGGGTGAGGAAATCGGCCTCAGTGCTACCTCCCGATACGTTGACTCCTCGGTGGAACGCCTGCAGGTGCGCGCACGCGGCCTGACTGAATCGCGCCATGTGGTGGCCTGCAACGGCCGCGCGTTGCCGATGACGCCGACCGGCACACCCGGTGAATTTATCTCCGGCGTACGTTATTGCGCCTGGAGTCCGCCTTCAGCGCTGCACCCGACCATCCCCGTGCATGCCCCGCTGGCCTTTGACATTGTCGATACCTGGAGCGGTCGCTCCATTGGCGGTTGCAAATACCATGTGTCGCATCCAGGCGGTCGTAACTACGAAACGCTGCCGGTCAATGCCAATGAAGCCGAGGCAAGACGCATCGCGCGTTTTTGGGATCACGGCCACACGCCGGGTCCGATGACGGTCCCGCCGGAAGTACACAATCCTGCGTTCCCGCTGACGCTGGACTTGCGCTGGCAGCCGGCGTTGACCGAAAAATCGTAACTTATTGTTTTTATTGATTTTTAATGCCACGGCGCCTTGCGCGGCGCCTCAAGCTGCAAGGCCGTTCAACCCACCCAGCGACGCGCGTTACGGAACATTCGCAGCCAGGGTCCGTCGTTGCGCCACTCTGCCGGATGCCATGAATTCTGCACCGCACGGAACACCCGCTCCGGGTGCGGCATCAGGATCGTAAAACGGCCATCGGCGGTAGTCAGCCCGGTGATTCCCTGCGGCGAACCATTGGGATTCAGCGGATAGGTCTCGGTCGCCGCGCCGCGATGATCGACATAACGCAACGCCACCAGCGGCTGCACCGCCGCCAGTGCCGAAGTGTCGGCAAACTCGGCATAACCTTCGCCATGCGCCACAGCAACCGGAATCCGGCTGCCTGCCATGCCGTTGAAAAACAGCGACGGCGATTCCTGCACTTCCAGCGTGACAAAACGCGCCTCGAACTGCTCGGAACGGTTGCGCACAAAATGCGGCCAGCGTTCCGCACCGGGTATCAGTTCATGCAGGTTGCTCATCATCTGGCAGCCATTGCACACGCCCAGTGCAAAACTGTCCTGACGAGCAAAAAACGTCGCAAACTGGTCGCGCGCCCGAGAGTTAAAAAGAATCGACTTGGCCCAGCCTTCGCCGGCACCCAGCACATCACCGTAGGAAAAACCGCCGCAGGCGGCGAAGCCCTTGAAGTCAGCAAGATTGACACGCCCTGCGATGATGTCGCTCATGTGAACGTCGACAGCGTCGAATCCGGCACGGTCAAACGCTGCGGCCATTTCAACCTGGCCGTTGACGCCCTGCTCGCGCAGGATCGCGATGCGCGGTTTTGCGCCGCGACCGATCAGCGGCGCAGCAATGTCTTCATCCGGATTGAACGTCAGCTTCGGCGTGATGCCGGGGTCACCGGCATCGAGCAGCCGGTCGTATTCCTGCCGGGCACAGTCCGGGTTGTCGCGCAGTTGCTGC
Source organism: Burkholderiales bacterium (assembly GCA_022841375.1). GTDB lineage: Bacteria > Pseudomonadota > Gammaproteobacteria > Burkholderiales > SG8-41. The sequence continues at coordinate 73,464 of JALHRQ010000013.1, read as the reverse complement.
ATCCGGTACGTCGTTTCCGACCAGGCCCGATGCAGATCAATGCGTGATTCATCCACAAGCACTTTGTCCGCAGCACGCACCACCAGACGATCACCCGCACTAACACTGCCGATCACGCTGCTGTGGGCAGCAAGGCCGGCGGCATCGAGCACATCGAGCACCCGCGCACGATCCGCATGGCGAATCTGCACCACCGCGCCCAGCTCTTCGCTGAACAGCATTGCCGCGGCATTGCCATTGCCGACGGTGATCGCTGCGCCACAGCGCGCGGCAAAAAGCATTTCGCACAGCGTCGTCACCAGGCCGCCATCCGAACGGTCGTGATAGGCCAGCAGCAGACCATCGCGATTCAGTTGCTGGATCGCTGCAAAAAAAGCTTTCAGTTCCGCCGCTGCGACAACATCCGGAGTTTCGTCTCCCGTCGCGTCATACACCTGCGCCAGCGCCGAAGCGCCGAGCCGGTTGCGGCCGCCACCGAGATCGATCAGCAGCAGATCGGTATTACCGCAGTCGGTACGCAACTGCGGTGTCAGCGTGGCTTGTGCATCAGTGACCGGGGCAAAAGCCGACACAATCAACGACAACGGTGCGATGACCTCCTTGCGAATTCCGTCATTGCTCCATGTCGTCTTCATCGACAGCGAATCCTTGCCCACCGGAATACTGATCCCCAGTTGCGGGCACAACTCCATCGCCACCGCGCGCACGGTATCGAACAGCGCAGCATCTTCACCAGCATGACCGGCCGCGGCCATCCAGTTGGCGGAGAGCTTGACGTCACCGATTTTGGCGATGGCTGCAGCGGCAATATTGGTCAGCGCCTCCCCGACGGCCATGCGCCCAGAAGCTTGCGGATTGAGCACCGCCAGTGGCGTGCGTTCCCCCATCGCCATCGCCTCGCCGCAGGTCGCGTGGTAACCCATCAGCGTTACCGCTACATCCGCCACCGGCACCTGCCACGGACCGACCATCTGGTCGCGGGCCGTCATGCCGCCGACCGTACGGTCGCCGATGCTGATCAGGAAGGTCTTGTCGGCGACGGTCGGCAGCCGCAGCACGCGATACAGTGCTTCGCGGATGTCAATACCGGCCGCGTCGAACACCTGTCCTTCGCGCACCATGCGTTTGACGTCGCGCAGCATCTTCGGCGGCTTGCCCAGCAGCACCGACATTTCCATATCGACAGGGTTGTTGTTGAACACCCGGTCGTGCACCTGTAACTGGCCGTCCGCCGTTGCCGTGCCGACCACCGCAAACGGACAGCGCTCACGCTCGCAGATCAAACGGAAACGTTCCAGGTCTTTGGGTGCGATCGCCAGTACGTAGCGTTCCTGCGCTTCGTTGCACCAGATCTGCAGCGGCGACATGCCCGGCTCTTCACTCGGCACTTCGCGCAACTCGAAACGTGCGCCGCGATGCGCGGTGTGCGCCAGTTCCGGCAGCGCATTCGACAATCCGCCGGCGCCGACGTCATGAATCGACAGGATCGGATTGTTCGCCATCAAGGCCCAGCAGCGGTCGATGACTTCCTGCGCACGCCGTTCGATTTCGGGATTGCCGCGCTGCACTGAATCAAAATCCAGGTCTTCCTGGTTGGCGCCGGTATCCATGCTTGAAGCCGCACTGCCGCCCAAACCGATCAGCATGCCGGGGCCGCCCAACTGGATCATCAGCGCGCCTTCCGGCAGTGCGTTCTTTGCCGTATGTTGCGCGGCGATGTTGCCCAGGCCTCCGGCAATCATGATCGGCTTGTGATAACCCCGCACTTCCTGCCCGACGCGCATTTCATAGCTGCGGAAATAACCTGTCAGATTCGGCCGACCGAATTCATTGTTGAACGATGCACCGCCAATCGGTCCGTCGAGCATGATCTGCAGCGCCGAGGCGATGCGCCCCGGCTTGCCGACTGGATTGGCTTCCCACGGCTGTTCGCCGCCGGGAATGCGCAGATTGGACACCGAGAATCCGGTCAAGCCGGCCTTCGGTTTTGCGCCGCGGCCAGTGGCCCCCTCATCGCGGATTTCACCGCCGGCGCCCGTCGAAGCGCCGGGAAACGGCGAAATCGCCGTCGGATGGTTGTGCGTCTCTACTTTCATCAGAATGTGCGTCAGCTCGCGGCTGTAGCCGTAGCTACCACCGTCCGTCGGATAAAAGCGTTCGATTTCCGCGCCTTCGATCACCGAAGAATTGTCGGAATACGCCACCACGGTGCCCTGCGGATGTTTTTCGTGGGTGACGCGGATCATGCCGAACAATGAACGAGCCTGCTTCTCGCCATCAACGATCCAGTCGGCATTAAATATCTTGTGACGGCAATGTTCGGAGTTGGCCTGCGCGAACATCATCAATTCGACGTCAGTCGGATTGCGGCCGATGCGCTTGAAATTGTCGAACAGATAATCGATTTCATCGTGCGACAGCGCCAGGCCCATGGTCACATTGGCCTGCACCAGCGCATCTCGCCCGCCGCCCAGCATATCCACGCTGGCCAGCGGTTTCGGATCAATGCGCCTGAACAACGCTTCAGCGGCGTCCAGCGAATCGAGCACCGATTCGGTCATCCGGTCATGCAAATGCGGCAGCAGTTTCGCGCGCTGAGGCGGTGTCAGCGGCTGGCCGTTGGCACTGCACCACCAAGCAATGCCACGTTCGATCCGCGTCACGGCGGGCAATCCGCAGTGACGGGCTATATCGGTCGCTTTCGAAGACCACGGCGATATCGTACCCAGACGCGGCGTCACCAGCAGCAACGTACCTTCCTGCGCAACCGGTGCGGTTGCAGACCCATAGGTCAGGATGCGTTCGAGTTGATGCTGACCGGCAGCATCGAGCGGCGACTGCAATTGAATGAAATGCCAGAATTCGGCATTGATCTGCAGACCGGGAAGGTCTACAGACGCAGCCTGCAGCAGTTTTTTCCGACGGAATGCCGAGAGGGCGTCGCGTCCTCGGAGCCTGAGGAATTGCGGCATGATGAACAGGTGTTGGTAAAGCACGATTTTACCCGAAACCGGACACTGGTCGCAGAGCGCCATGCGTTAAAATTGCCGACATGACGAATCTGCCGCATGCCGCGCCGGTATTGCTGACTGCCGAACTGCGCAAAGTGGAACAAGACGCGCTCAAAAGCAGCCATCCTGCCCCGCTGATGGCGCGCGCCGGACTGGCCGCCGCCGAACTGGCCCGCACCCTCGCCGGTGACAGTGGCAAGTCCATCCTTGTTCTCGCCGGCCCCGGCAACAACGGCGGCGACGCCCTGGTTGCAGCGCTGCATCTCAAACAGTGGTGGCATCCGGTCACCGTGGTCTGTCCGGGCGGCACACAAAAATACACCGGTGAATCAGCGTCTGCCCTGCGTGACTGGAAAACAGCAGGCGGCAGCTGTCTGGATCAGCTCCCGGCAAAGCAGGACTGGTCTCTGGTCATCGACGGCCTGTTCGGCATTGGCCTGCAACGCGATCTTGCCGGTGATTACGCGACATTGATCGAACTGATCAATGCCATCAATGCACCGGTGCTGGCGCTCGACATTCCCAGCGGACTCGACGCCGACACCGGCCGGATACTGGGCTGCGCGGTCGAAGCAGATCACACCATCACGTTCATCGCACTGAAACCGGGTTTACTGACGCTTGACGGACCCGACTGCTGCGGCATGCTGCATCTGGCTGATCTCGGACTGAGCGTTGCGCTTGCAAGCACTGCTCATGGCGCGCTGATCAGCGACGGGGTGTTGAACCACCTGCTCCCGCCACGGCCGCGCAATTCACACAAGGGGAGCTACGGCAGCGTCGGCATCATCGGCGGCAGTCATGGCATGACCGGCGCCGCCGTGCTTGCCGGTCGGGCTGCGCTGAAATGCGGCGCTGGCCGGGTTTATGCCGGTCTGCTCGCCGGCGATGCACCCTTGTTTGATCCACTGCAGCCCGAACTGATGCTGCGTACGGCGGACGGCGTGCTGCGCCTCGACCACCTGACGGCACTGGCCATCGGCCCCGGCCTCGGGGATTTGCCGGACGCCGCAGAATATCTCGATTGGGCGCTGGAACTGGATTTGCCGCTGGTAGTGGATGCCGATGCACTGAATCTACTGGCAACATTCGAAGCATTAAAAACAAAATTAAAACAAAGAGTTACATCAACAATCCTGACACCGCATCCGGCTGAAGCAGCCCGCCTTCTCGGCTGCACGACGGCCGATGTGCAAAGTGATCGTATCGCCGCCGCCCAGCGACTGGCGCGCGAGTGCAATGCGGGTATTGTGTTGAAAGGTTGCGGCAGTGTCTGCGCCTGGCCCGATGGTCATTGGGCAATCAATACTTCGGGTAATCCAGGCATGGCCAGTGCCGGCATGGGTGATGTGCTAACTGGTTTTATCGTTGCGCTGCTGGCACAAGGTGTTGATGAGCGGCATGCGTTGACGGGAGCGGTCTATCTGCACGGCGCTGCCGCTGATCGCAGCATCACTGAAGGCAACGGTCCGATCGGGCTGACCGCCGGCGAAGTGATCAATGCAGCACGCAGGCTGCTTAACCCCACCTGAACTACGCAGTCAGCGCACGCACCACAAAAATACCCAGCAGCGTCATCGCCAGCGAACCGACCAGGTGGCTGCAGATCAATGTTATCGCCCAGCCGTAACGCGCTTCCTGCAGCAAGGTCACCGCTTCCAGCGAAAACGCCGAAAAAGTGGTGAGGCTGCCGAGAAAGCCGGTGACAAAAAACAGCCGCCATTCCGGCGGCAGCGCCGTATGCTGCATAAAAAACTCCAGCGCCGCACCGATCAGAAAACCACCCGCCAGATTAGCGGTAAGCGTGCCCAGCGGCAGTGCCGGCAGCAGATGATTCATCGCCACCGACAACCCCCACCGTAACCAGGCGCCGAGCATCGCGCCGATGCCAACGGCAATAAACCCTGCCGCATTCATGACGCGGGCCTCAGCCGGTGACGCCGATATTCCAGGGCACGTACTCGTGGTCGCCCAGGCCCAGCTGTTCGCTCTTGGTTTTTTCGCCGGAAGCAATCCGCAGCATCAGATCAAAAATCTGCTGCGCTTTTCCGGAAAGCGAAATCGTGCCGTCGAGAATTTCACCGCAGTTGATATCCATGTCTTCTTCAAGCTTGTTGAACATCGGCGTATTGGTCGCCAGCTTGATCGAGGGCACCGGCTTGGCGCCGAACATCGAACCGCGGCCAGTGGTGAACATGATCATGTTGGCGCCGCCGGCAATCTGGCCGGTCGCGGACGTGGGATCAAATCCTGGGGTGTCCATGAATACGAAACCGCGTTCTGTCACCGGTTCGGCGTAGCGGTAGACCGCATTCAGCGGACCGGTGCCGCCCTTCATCGACGAACCCAGCGATTTCTCGAAAATGTTGGCAAGACCACCGTGCTGATTGCCGGGGCTGACCACACCGTTGATCTGCGTGTCTCGACCGACGGTGTAAACATCCTTCCACCAGCGAATGCGTTCGATCAGCTTCTCGCCGACCTCGCGGGTTTTTGCACGGCGCGTCAGCGTGTGTTCGACGCCGTAGATCTCGGGCGTTTCCGACAGGATGTGTGTGCCGCCGTGGCGTGCCAGCAGATCCATCGCCGCGCCCAGCGCGGGGTTCGCGGTAATCGACGAAAATCCGTCTGAGCCGCCGCACTGCAGGCCAATCATCAGATGGCTGGCCGAAACTTTCTGCCGCACCACCTTGTTTGCAACCGGCAACATTTCCTTGACCGCAGCGATACCCGCCTCGATGGTCTTGCGGGTGCCGCCGGATTCCTGCATCACAAACGTCTTCAGGCGATCGCTGACGTCGAGACCCTCTTCCTTCATCAGCCCCTTGATCTGGTTGCGCTCGCAGCCGAGGCCAATGATCAGCGCACCGGCGAGATTGGCATGGCGCGCGTAGCCGGCCATGGTCCGCCGCAGCAGATCCATCGGTTCACCGGTCATTTCCATGCCGCAACCGGTGCCGTGTGCAAATGCACAGACGCCGTCGATGTTCGGATATTCCGCCAGACGCTCCGGCGTAAAGTATTCAGCAATCTTGTGGGCCACCGTCGCCGAACAGTTCACCGTCGCCAGCACGCCTAGGTAATTGCGCGTGGCCACCTGGCCGTTGGCGCGGACAATCCCCATGAAACTCGCACGTTCGGCATCCGCAAACATCTGCTCCGGCTGGTAATCGCGTGCGTATGCATAATCACGGTCAAATTCACGGAATTCAAGATTGTGCGAATGCACGTAAGTGCCGGCTGGAATATCGGCTGATGCGAAGCCGATGGTCACCGCGTATTTGAGTATGGGTTCGCCTTTGCTGATGGCGCGCGCCGCAATCTTGTGCCCTGCCGGCACCTGGCTTTTCGCGGTCAGCCCGCCATCCAGTTTGGTGCCGATGGCGATGTCGCCGCGGGCGATCAGCACGTTATCGCTGTCGTGAAGCCGGATCACCGGCCCCGAAGCCGGTTTGTCCTTGTTGATCTGTATGACGCCGTCGTCCATGCCTGCCTCCTGATTTCCGATGGACGCTATTTTAGACTGCGCAGGCGTGCCTGTGCTCGCCTGCACAGTTTCATTCCAGCCGGATTCCCGCCTGTTTGATCAGCCGTCCCCATTTTTCCTGTTCTGCGCGGAGATGCGTGGCAAAGTCTGCCGATCCGCCGCCAATCGCCTCCGACCCGAGCACCGCCAGTTTTTCGCGAATATCGCCACTCTGCATGACCTTGGTTAATTCACCATGCAGGCGGGTAACCGCCGCCTGCGGCGTACCCGTGGGAGCGACGACACCGAACCATGAAGTGATTTCATAGCCACGCAGCGCAGACTCATTCATTGTCGGAATTTCCGGTGCCGCCAGAGCCCGCTTCAATCCCGTAACGGCCAGCGCCCGCAAACGCCCGTCTTTGACGTCGCCAAGAACGGCAGTGATGTTGTGAAACATGAAATCGACCTGACCACCCAGCAGTTCGGTGCGTGCATGGCCGCCGCCCTTGTACGGCACATGCACGGTCTTCACAGCAGCCATCATGTTGAACAGTTCACCGGCCAGGTGCGTGGCATTGCCATTTCCGGCTGAAGCATAATTCAGCCTGTCCGGGCGCGCTTTCGCCAGTGCAATCAGTTCCTTTGCCGATTTCGCCGGAACCGATGGATGCACTACCAGCATGTAATGCCCCGTGGTCAGCAGGCTGATCGGAACAAAATCTCGAACCATGTCATAACCGGACTTGGCGCCGGGTACACTGCCGCTGATGGCATGGGCGGGTGTCGCCAAAAACAGGGTGTAGCCGTCAGGCGCGGAGCGCGCGGCAAATGCAGCACCGAGATTGCCTCCGGCACCGGCGCGATTGTCAACGATGACCTGCTGGCTGAGCGCTTCCGCGAGCTTCGGACTAACCAGACGAGCCACGATATCCACGCCGCTCCCCGGCGATGACGCCACCACCAGACGCAATGCCTTGACCGGATAGGATTGCGCCTTTGCTGAAAAAATGCCGGCGAACCCGTAGAACAGAATGCACCCCATCACATTTGCGAAACGGAACATATTACGAACCCCTCCCCAGTTGTTTTTATGCGTCGCCTGAACGCCGAAGACTATAGCACCCGCCCCCGTCAGCCGGCCCGAAGCCGGTTCGCGACATGACATACCGGTCCATTGAATGAACAGTCAATCAGCATTGCAGACGCAGCGTGTCATCGTTCGCATCCTCCATTTCCGCAAAGCGGATGCAGGAGACAGCAGACGTCTGATCAAGCGGCCGTCTTGGCCTTGAATTCGTCCACGGTCTCATCGACACGCTGAAACACCCCGCCTTCGTCCAATACCCGACGGATAAGGCTTTCAAGCATCAGCATGCGGTGACCGCGGCCGATGATGAAAGGGTGGCAGGTGTAGGTCAGCACACCCCAATCGACCGTGCGCTTCATGTAAAGAAAATCGCTGATCCAGTTGTCGAGCACATCGCCGGCGTTTTGCAGACCCTGACGCAAACTGTTTTCGGTGCGCACGAACTCGAAATGCGGCGAATCATCGGTCGACCAGTGGATCGGCATTTCCACCAACGGGCTGGACGGTCCGAAAGTGGCCTTCTCCTCGAGCACGATACGATCACCCTGACGGGCGTAATAAGGCGTGTAATCGTCACCCATCATGCTGCTATCGTAATCAAAACCGTGCTTGAGCATCAGTTCGACCGAGTGCGGAGACAAGTCCCAAGACGGCGATCGGTAGCCGCGAGCCGCTTTGCCCGAAATGCATCGTATTGCCTCGTTGCCGCGTATCAGCTCCGCTTCTTCCTGATCCCGGGTCAGGCTTGCCGGGGGGCGGTGAGTCCAGCCGTGATGCCCGATTTCGTGTCCGGCCTCCACTACAGAAGTCACCGCTGCAGGGAAGGTCTCGATGGTGTGGCCAGGGACATACCAGGAAGTCCGGATACCGTACTTGCGGAACAACTCCAGAAGCCGTGGCGCCCCGACGCGGGGGCCGAATTCACCGCGCGACCTCCAACTCGCTGTCGTCTGCCCGCGGGCAATGAAACCCGATATGGCATCAAAATCGAAGGTCAGACAAACAATATGTTTGCTCATGGTCGGAAAGAAGTTCGTCGGCTGGAATCGGGTCTAGGCGCGAGCAATGCTTTCGATTAGCATCGATCCGATTATAACCGCCACAGACTTCGGATCCTGAATTCAAAGACGCCCGCATGGACTCACATCTCGTACAGAATTGGAAAGTCAGTAAACCTCTCGCCACCTCCAGTGGCGGCATTGTCACATCGCAGAATCACATCGCCAGTGAAGCCGGCGCGCGCATTCTGGCAGCGGGAGGTAACGCCGTCGACGCTGCCGTCGCGACCGGCCTTGCGCTGGCCGCGGTAGAGCCCTGGAACAGCGGCCTTGGCGGCGTGGGTTTCATGATGGTCTACCTTGCCCGGGAAAACCGGGTGCAGGTGGTCGACTTCGGTCCGATCTCGCCGGCCGGTCTCGACCCCGCGGACTATCCGCTCACCGGCGGCTACACCAGTGACCTGTTCACTTGGCCCAGCGTCAAGGACGACCGCAATGTGCATGGTCCAATGTCGATCGCGATTCCAGGACACGTCGATGGACTGGCCACCGCATTGGAAGAATTCGGTACCCTGCCGTTCCGTGACGTGGTGCAACCGGCCATCGCACTGGCCGACGAAGGCATGGCCATTGACTGGTATCTGACGCTCAAGGTAGCCACGATGGCCAAAGAACTGTCGCGCTACCCGGTGACCCGTGACATCTGGCTGCCCGGCGGTTTCCCGCCGGTCACTGCTGCTGGCGCCGCGCTGGGCAGTCTGAAGTTGAAAGGGCTGGCCGAAACACTGCGCCGGCTTGCGGAGGCCGGACCGCGCGATTTCTACGAAGGCGAGATTGCCGACGGCATTGCCCGCGACATCCGCGCCATGGGTGGCAACCTGTCCTCACAGGATTTGGCCAATTTCCACGCGCGCATCGTGGACCCGATTGAAACCGAATATCACGGCGCCAAACTGGCGCTGCCACCGCAACTGACGGCAGGACCGACGATGCTGCGCGCGCTGGAGCCGCTGCGAAGCCTGAAATTCGCAGGCGGACAGCCTGGAAGCGATGCCTTCGTCGCCTACGCCGCCGCATTGCGTGACGCTTATGCCGAGCGCCTCACCAGCATGGGCGACAACAGCGACCGCCGCGACCCATCGACCACCACTCACCTCAATGTCATCGACCGCGACGGCAACATGGTGGCGCTGACACAAACCCTGCTGTCGGTATTCGGTTCCAAAGTGGTGCTGCCATCGAGTGGTGTGCTGATGAACAACGGCATCATGTGGTTCGATCCCCGCCCGGAATCACCCAACTGCCTGGCACCGGGTAAACGTGCGCTGTCCAACATGTGCCCGGTCATCGCTACCCGTGAAGGCAAACCCTGGTTTGCGATCGGCGCTTCCGGCGGACGCAAGATCCTGCCGGCGGTCTACCAGATCAGCTCTTTCCTGATTGATCACGGCATGACACTCGACAATGCCTTCCACCAGCCGCGCATCGACGCCAGCGGCGGGGATACGGTGGGCGTCGACCCCCGCCACAGCGAAGCCACCAAACAGGCGCTTGCCGGAAAATTTCCGCTCAGCATGACCGAGCTGGTGGTGTACCCGACAAATTTTGCATGCCCCAGCGCGGTGCTTCATGACCCGAAAACGGGCGAACACCAGGGCATCTCCGATGTCATGTCGCCATGGTCCGGCGCCGTAGCAGGACATTGAACGAAGACGGCACGAAACTTGCAATCCCTTCTGCGAACCCGGGAAAACATCATGCTTCGTAGAATTTATCCCACAGCCCTGATCCTGCTTGTTCTGTTACTGCCGATCGAGGCGCAGTCCGCGCCGGCTGAAATCCCGTATCCATCGCGCCCCCTGCGTTTTGTCGTCGGCTTCACGCCAGGAGGTGCCAGTGACACGGTGGCACGGGTAGTGAGCCAGAGACTCGGCGAGCGGCTGAGTCAACAGATCGTCATCGACAACCGCGGTGGTGCCGGTGGCAACATCGCGACCGAAATCGTGGCGCGTTCTGCACCGGACGGCTACACGCTGCTGCTGGGCACTCCCGGACCGCTGACCATCACACCCAATCTCGGCAAAAAGATGGCCTTCGATCCTGAACGGGATTTTCGTCCGATATCCCTTGTCGCCTCGACCATGGCGGTGCTGCTCGTTCATCCTCAGGTTGCAACGACGGTGCGCGAACTCGTCGCGATTGCAAAGGCTCGGCCCGGGCAGTTGAACTACGCCTCTTCCGGTCAGGGCACTTCGAACCATCTTGCTGCCGAACTCTTCAACACCATGGCCGGCGTACGTATGGTTCATGTGCCCTACAAAGGAGCCGGACAAAACCTGCCTGCCCTGATGTCAGGAGAAGTACAACTCACTTTTGGTCCGATCGTGCCCGCACTGCCAATGGTCCGCAGCGGAAAACTTCGGGCACTGGGCGTTACCGGCTCGCGGCGCTCCCCTGGTGCACCCGAAATTCCAACAATCGCTGAATCCGGCGTGCCGGGATACCAGATCGATTCCTGGTATGGCACCTTGCTGCCGGCAGGCTCACCGGCAGCCATTGTTGAACGGCTGCATCGGGAAATCGTCGCTGTTGTGGCACTACCTGAAGTCAACGAGCGCCTGACCCGCGAAGGCGCGGACCCTGTTACCAGCACCCCCGACGGATTTTCCCGGCATATCCGCACTGAGCTGGCGAAGTGGAAGAAACTGATGGAAGTCATCAAACCTGCTACTTCCTGAGAGAACCTGCAGGCATCGCGTCAAAGTCGTAAACTCGAATGCAGCAAACTGACACGAGGAAATGGAAATGACCATGAACTTTTTGCGTAACCTGGCTTCGCTGATCGGTTTTCTGGCAATCGCTTCTGCAGGTCATGCCCTTGCGCAGCAGGCTACGGATTTCCCCAATCGTCCGATGCGCATCATCACCGGCTACCTGCCGGGAGGCGTCAGTGACACCGTCGCTCGCACCATGGCTGCCCAGCTTGGTGAGCAACTCAACCAGCGCATCATTATCGATGGACGCCCCGGTGCAGGCGGTACATTGGCCATGGAAATCGCCGCCAAGGCCAACCCCGACGGCCACACCCTGTTCATGGGACAGCCTGTGATCACGATCAGCCCGAATTTCAAGGTCAAGCCGTCCTACGATCCGATCAAGGCTTTCGCGCCACTGTCGGTGATCGGGTTCGGCGCAACGATGATGATGATCAATCCGTCAGTGCCCGCAACCAACGTCAAGGAGCTGATTGCCTATGGCAAGAGCCAGCCGCCAGGCCGTCTGCATTTCGGCCATTCCGGCCAGGGCTCGACCAATCATCTCGCCGGCGAGCTGTTTTCGGTGATGAGCGGCGTGCAGCTTACGGCGGTCGCCTACAAGGGCGCGTCGCTCAACATCCTCGCTACCATCCAGGGCGAAGTGCAGTTGAGCTTTCTTCCGGTATTGGCCGCACTGCCGCAGATCAAGGTCGGTAAGCTGCGCGCGATCGGCGTCACCGGCGCCAAGCGTTCCAAGGCTGCGCCGCAAGTGCCCACGATCGCGGAGACCTTGCCCGGCTACGAGGTGCCCGTGTGGTACGGCCTGATGGCCCCCGCTGCCACACCGAAAGCCATCGTCACCAAACTCAACCTTGAAATCAAGAAAGCCCTCGAGCTGCCGGTGGTGGTCGAGCGTCTTGAAAACCAGGGCATCGAAACCGAATACACGACTGTCGCGCAATTCGAGAAATTGATCCAGGAAGACGCCGCAAGATGGACGAAACTGGTCAAACAATCCGGCATCGTGCTCGACTGATCCCTCTAATAACTACTGGAGAACCCCATGGCAATTAAATCCAAATCGGTACCCCGCCTGCTTGCCGCAGCGATAGCGCTGGCGGGCATCCTGCCCTACCTGCAGGCCAACGCCTACCCAACGCGCCCGGTGCGTTTTGTGGTGGGTTTTCTTCCGGGCGGTCCCAGTGACACCATTGCCCGTGTCGTCGGCAGCAAGCTCTCCGAGGGCCTGGGACAGCAGGTTGTTGTCGATAACCGCGCCGGTGCCGGCGGCAACGTCAGCGCCGAAATCGTCGCTGCGGCACAGCCTGACGGGCATTCAATTCTGCTGGGGACCGGAGGTCCGCTGGTCATTGCGCCGGTGATCGGCCAGAAAGTGGGATTTGATCCGGACCGTGATTTCGCTGCAGTCTCCAAGCTCGGCGATTCGATGAGCATACTGTCGGCAAATCCGGGGCTTGCAGCGAACAACGTCCGTGACCTCATCGCGCTGGCCAAGGCCAAACCAAGTGAAATCAACTATGCCTCCTCAGGCATCGGAACGGCGAATCATCTTGCCGCTGAACTGCTGAGCTCGATGGCCGGCATCCGGCTCACCCATGTGCCGTTTCGAGGTAGCGGTGCTGCACTGCCGGCGTTGATCGGCGGCGAAGTCAAACTCGGATTCGGCCCCTTGCTGCCCGCAATCCCCCATGTCAAAGCCGGGCGCCTGAAGGCCCTCGGCGTCAGCGGATTGAAACGCTCATCGGGCGCACCCGATATTCCGACCATTGCCGAACAGGGTCTGCCGGGCTTCGAGGTGAACTCCTGGTATGGCGTGTTCGTGCCTTCTGCTACGCCGGCGCCCATCGTCGCCCGTCTAAACAAGGAACTCGTGCGCGCGCTGTCTCTGCCTGACGTCAAGGAACGCCTGATGCGCGATGGCGTCGAGCCCGGCGGCAGCACCCCTGCGCAACTGCTCGCCGTAGTTCAGGCCGAGAAAAAGCTCTGGACCAAGGTCATCAAGGAAGCGGGTATCAAGGTGCAGTAAAAGCGCCGGAAAAGCTTCAGACCCGGAGTGCGTCGAGAAGGCGGTAATACCCGGCGACCGCCTTCATCGCCGGAATGCGCAGGCCGTGGAACGGTATCGGTGTGAAAGTTTTGCCGCCCATCGGACCGGCATCGACCTCGTTTCCGGTAGCGAGCCCGGCCAGCATTTTGCCCAGCAGGCCGGTAAGAATGACGCCGCGACCGCCGTAACCCATGGCATAAGCCACCCGGTCGCCCAGTCGCCCGAGATGCGGAAAATCATCCAGCGTCACCGCCACCTTGCCCGACCAGCGGTGATCGATCGCAACACCGGCCAACGACGGAAAAGTCTCGACCATCTTGCGCTCGAGTCCGGCATACACTTCCAGCGACTCGTGTCCGGTCAGCGAGCCGCGCCCGCCGAACAGCAGGCGCCCTCCCGGTGCCACGCGGTAGTAGTTGAGCAGGTGGCGTGTATCCGAAACCAGATGTCCCTGCGGCAGCAAGCTGCGCAGCTGCTCCTGCGGGAGCGGCGCCGTGGTAATGACCGATGTCGACACCGGCACGACCCGGCGATCCAGATCAGTGCCAAAACCAAACAGCTCGGTGTATGCATTGGTGGCGATAAGCAACTGCTTTGCGCGCACCGTACCGCCGGACGTAGTGACACTGACGCCCTGCCCATCCTCGCCAATCGCAGTAACCGGCGTGGCGCAATGTAATGGCACACCGCGGTCAGCCAGGGCCGCAGCCAGTCCGCGGGCATAGTTGAGCGGGTGTATGCCCGCCGAGCGCGGATCGAGATAGCCCTCAAGATAACAATGCGTTCCGGTCAGGTCAGCCGTCTCGGCACGACTCAGCATGCGCGGTGCGTGATCGCCGGCGCTGCGCAGCCACGCAATGTCCGCCTCCAGCATCGCGACGGCCGATTTGCCGTTGGCCGCGGTGATATGGCCATGGCGTGAAAAATCGCAGGCAATGCCCGCCTCCGCGACCATGACTTCGATGGTATCCAGCGCGCCCAGCAGCAGGCTGTGCAGGTGCCGCGTTGTGTCTTCGCCGTACTGGCGGGCCAGCATGGCCCAGGGTTTCTTGTAGCGCAGCACGGCCATCCCGCCGTTGCGTCCGCTGGCGCCCCAGCCGATATCCTGCGCCTCGAGCAGCACACAGGCCACGCCGGCTTTGGCCAAATGCCAGGCAGTCGAGAGGCCGGTGAAACCCCCACCAATGATGATCACTTCGGTGTTGAGGTTCGCCTTCAACCGGGGATAAGTCCTCGCGGAATTGGCGCTGCTCAACCAGATCGACGGTGGATGGGATGTGGAAATGTTCATGCCGCAGGAAAATCCCGCACGTAAATTCGCAGCACGCAAATTCTCCTCAAGCTTCGCTCCAGCCGTAAAACTTGCCGGCGGCCTCTGCGCTGACCTTGCCGTTGGCCACATCCTCGGCAACAGTCTTGCGCCTGCGGGGATCACCATGCCCGCCACCACCAGGCGTCTCGACGATGACGCGATCGCCCTTGTTAAGCATGGTCAATGCTTTGGAAGGAATTTCTTCGTGCGTGCCATCAGCACGAAGGATCACCGAGTGCGCTTGGGCGCCTGGCATGCCCCCGTTGAGTCCGGGCGCGGCGCTGTAATGGCGCTCGCCACGGTGCGTGAAGGTCACCCCGTCGGAGAGGATTTCATATTCGCGTACCACACCCAGCCCGCCGCGGAATTCACCGGCGCCACCGGAATCACGCCGCAATTCGACACGTCGCAGACGGATCGGCGCCTCCATTTCCAGCGCCTCCGCCGGCAGGTTCATGCAATTGCTGGCATCGGTATCAACGACATCCACGCCATCAAGACCTTTGGCAGCACCACTGCCGCCGGCGATCAGTTCACCAACGATATAACGCTTGCCTTGGGCGTCATTGCCGCCGAAAGCGACCACCAGCAGCGTGCCCGCGGCCGGCGCACCCACGCGCTCAGGCAACACTTCCGCGAGTGCACTGACCATCGAGGTGGCGATGCGTTTGATCGTCGAAGTCCGCGCGTTGACCGGCGCCGGCTCAACCGGATTGACCAGTGACCCCGTGGGCAGTTTCAGGCTCACCGGACGGAAACAACCGCCGTTGGTCGGGATTGTCGGATCGGTCAGCACGCGCACCGCGTAATACGCAGCGGCCTGAGAACCCGAGGGCACGCAATTCATCGGCCCCTTGACCTGCGGACTGGTGCCGGCAAGATCGAATTCAATGGTGCCGTCCCTGACCGTCACCGCCACCTCGACGCGGATGCGCTTGTCGAGTTCGATGCCGTCGTTGTCCATCGCATCGACGTAGCGATAAGTGCCCTCCGGAATCCGCCGCAGCGCCTCCCGGGTCATGATCTCCGACCGGTCCAGCAATTCATCGAAGATCGCCATCAGCAGGTCGGCACCGTAGCCATCAGCCAGCTCCTGCAGTCGGCGGGCACCGACATTGCAGGCCGCCAGCTGCGCATTGAGATCACCCATCAGCGTGTCTGGCAGGCGCGAATTCTGGCGCAGCAACGCAACCAGGGTTTCGTTGTAGGCGCCGGCTTCGCGGAATTTCAGCGGTGGAATGCGCAGGCCTTCCTGGAAAATCTCGGTCGAATTCGGCGGCAGCGAGCCCGGCGAATAACCACCGACATCGCCATGGTGGGTCATGGTGGCGGACATCGCGATGACGCGGTCACGATAAAACACCGGCGTCATGATCGCGATATCCGGCAGGTGCGTGCCGCCACAGTAAGGATCGTTGAGGATATAGGCATCCCCCTCGTGCATGGTCTCGATCGGATATTTCGCCAGCATGCTGCGGATGGTCGGAATCAGTGTCGCCAGATGCACCGGTATCGCGCAGGCCTGTGCCAGCGTTTCGGCGCGCACCGTGAACAGGCTGGCCGAGGTGTCGAGGCCTTCCTTGACGATCGGCGAGAAGGAACTTTTCAGCAGCGTCAGCTCCATCTCGTTGGCAATCCCTTCAAGCTTGTTGCGGATCACCTCGGTGGTAATCGGATCGACAACTTCTGCACGATCCCCGCGATTCATTTCAGTTCCCCCACCGTCAGTACCAGGTTGCCCCGTCCATCGACCTCGGCCCGCCAGCCGGGTTCGATCACGGTGGTAGTGTCAGCCTGCTCGACGATCGCCGGGCCGTAAAAAGTGACGCCGGGCTTGATGCGCCGCCGCTCGTAGACCTGGGCCTCGACAAAACCGCCGGATTTTTCGGTCAAGATGGGCCTCGCGCCTTTGCGCGGATCGCCGGCTTCAGGTTCATAGGCGCTGTCCGCCACCACAGAGGCTTGCGCTTGATGAACGCTGCGCAGATTGACGAACTGCACCGGACCCTCGGCACTGTGGCCATAAATACGATCGTGGGCGGCGTAAAAATCCTTGCGCACCCGCGCGATCACGTCGTCGTCCAGTTGCAACGGGATTTCCAGATGAAAGGACTGGCCGACATAGCAGACATCGGCGAAATACTGGACTTCAACATCCGCCGGCGCGATACCCTCGATTTGCATCAGTTCGCCGCATTGGCGATCCAGTGCAGCGAACTCACGCACCAGGTCTGTTGCAGAGGCCTGGTCCAAGGGGTCGTGAAAAGCCGTCGCGGCCTCATGCTCGACCGGCGCAGCGAGCAGCCCCGAGGCTGACAGCACGCCGGGATACAAAGGTACGATCACCCGCCGCATGCCCAGCTCCCGCGCCAGCGCGGTGGCATGGACAGGCCCGCCGCCGCCCAGCGGCACCAGACTGAAACGGCGCGGATCAATGCCGCGTTTCACCGAGACGAAGCGGATGCCCTCAGCCATGTTGGCGTTGACCACGCGATGAATGCCAAGAGCCGCCTGCTCGACGGTCAGGCCCAACGGACTTGCGACCCTGTCCGCGATCGCGTGCCGCGACAGTTCGGGCTGCAGCTGCAACGATCCGCCGGCAAAATAGGCTGGATCGACATAACCCAGCACAATCGACGCATCGGTCACCGTGGGCTGCTCGCCGCCCCGCCCGTAGCAGGCCGGGCCCGGCTCGGAACCGGCCGAAGCCGGCCCGACGCGCAGCGACTTCGCGCCATCCAGCCAGGCGATGCTTCCGCCGCCGGCGCCGATGGCGTTGACGTCAACCATCGGCACGCGCACGGCATAGCCGTCGAGCATGCCCTCGGCCGCGATCAGGGGCTTGCCGCGGCTGACCAGCGCGATGTCGGCGCTGGTGCCGCCGATGTCGATGGTAATGATGTCCTCGCAACCCGCGCTGTTGCCGGCCATGCTGCCGCCGATGACACCGGCCGCGGGACCCGACAGGAACAGCCTGACCGGCCGGCGCCGCGCGATGCTCGAAGATGCAACGCCCCCTCTCGACTGCATGATCTGCAGCGACGAACCGACCTGATTGGATTCCAGGTCGGTTTCCATGTTTTCGAGGTAACGGTCAATCACCGGCTTGAGATAGGCATCAAAGGCGGTGATGCAGGTGCGCTCATACTCACGGAAGGCCGGATCGACTTCGCAGGACAGCGACACCATCAGTTGCGGATACATTTCACGGATGATGTCCGCGACACGGCGCTCGTGCACCGGGTTGAGGTAGGAGAACAGAAATGACACGGCAATCGCCTTGACGCCCTGCGCAACGAGATCGTCGACTTCGCGCCGCACCGCAGCTTCATCCAGCGGCACCAGCATCTCTCCCGCCGCCGTCATCCGTTCGGGCACCTCACGCCGCAGCGCGCCGGGCACCAGGAATACCGGCGTTTCCGGCTTCAGCATCACACTGTAGACAGAATGACGGTTCTGCCGGCCGATCTCCAGCGTGTCGCGGAAACCCTGGGTGGTGATCAGACCGATGATTGCACCTTTGCGCTCAAGCACGGCATTGGTGGCCACCGTGGTGCCATGCACGAAACGGCTGATCTGTTCCGGCGGCACATTCCAGGTTTTCGCCATGTATTGCACCGCATGCAGCACGCCTGCGCTCGGATTCGCACGGGTCGTCGGAATCTTGACAAGACGCATCACACCGCGGTCACTGCGGCAGACCACGTCGGTGAACGTTCCGCCGATATCGACGCCGACTTCATACCGTGGCGCTGGGGTTGCTGTCACGCTCATCAGTTTGTCCTGGAGTGGATGAAATTTGCTGCGCTCAGCCAGTATACTGAGAGCCTTGTGCAATGGGGATGCGGTGTTTCAGCAATTCCAAATCGTGGCCGAGCCGGAGTCCGTCCGCGCTCTGCAACATGTGCCTGGACCTTGCTTGATACCGTCCGCAGCCGCTGCAATCCGTCTGCACTGCGGTGCCATGTCACCGTTTGGTGCATGCCTGCACTTCAATGAAACATTGACGATCACAGAGGAGCTTCATGATCAACGCCGCAATCATCGGACTGGGACGCTGGGGCCAGAACCTCGTCAACAGCGTGCAGGGCAAAAGCAGTCTCATCCGCTTTGTCGCGGGTGCTGTGCGCACACCGGCTCGGGTGCAGGAATACGCCGACAGCCGCGGCCTGCGACTCTATGACGATTACCGCAAGCTGCTGGCCGACCCCGGCATTGACGCCATCGTCCTGGCTACGCCCCACAGCATTCATGCCGAATTGATCGTCGCCGCAGCGAAGGCCGGCAAGCACGTATTCACCGAAAAGCCCTTCACGCTGACCACCGAATCGGCGAAGGAAGCCGTGCGTGCCTGCGCGAAAGCCGGCGTCACGCTGGCCGTCGGCTATAACTGGCGCTTCCAGCCTGCACTTCAGGAAATCCGCCGCATGTTGGATGACGGCCGCCTCGGCAAACTGTTGCACATCGAGGGCAATTTCTGCGGTCCCAGCGTCTACTGGTATCCCAAAGACCACTGGCGCCAAAAAAAGGATGAAGGCCCCGGCGGCGGCATGACCGGCCGCGGCGTACATGTGGTCGATGCCATGCTGTACCTCGCAGGCCACGTTGATACCGTGTATTCACAGAGTTTCCGCCGCGCGCTCGATTACGGCATTGACGACACCACCTCGATGCTGTTCCGTTTCAAGGATGGCGCCAGCGGTTACCTCGGCACCTTCATTGCCACCGCCGAAACCTGGCGCATGCAGGTCTTCGGCTCCAAGGGCTGGGTCGAAGTCGGCGACCTGGAGCACCTCAGTACCTGGCAGATGAAGGTCTGCCTGCTCAATCCGGACAATTTGCGTGAACGCAAGCCCCCGCAAGTGATGACCTTCCCCGAAACCAGCACCGAGCGCGCCGAACTGGAATATTTCGCCAAAGCCGTCTCTGCGCGAAAGGCGCTGGCCGTAGCCGGCGGCGACGAAATTCATGGCGTCACCGTGCTGGAGTCAATCCTCGAATCGGTTCGCAGCGGCAAGCCGGTAAAAATCGGCGCACGCAAAGCTGCCGCAGGTCCTGAGAAAAAAACGCGCAAACCCGCGGCAGCCGCAGCCAAACGCAAGCCTGTTGCCAGGAAACGCGCCCCAGCGAAGAAGAAAAAGTAAATTAAAACAATTAGTTATAAATTCCAGCTGCGGCGCCGCGCTCAGCGCGGCTGGAATGGCGCCCGCTGCGCATATTCGGCCGCGGCGTCCTCGAGCTTCATGAACACCGCACCGCCGTCCTTCAGCGTTTGAATCAGTTTTTCCAGCACCAGCATGCGATGGCCGCGGCCGATGACGAAGGGATGGAAGGTGTAAGTGATGACACCCCAGTCGAGGTGATCGCGCAGGTAAACGAAATCGTTTACCCAGTTGTCCAGCACGCGGTTGGCGTTCATGTTGCCCGGCAGGATCCAGGTCGGCGTGCGGATGAATTCGAAGTGCGGATAGTCGTCCAGCGTCCAGCTCACCGGCATCTCGATCAGCGGCGTCTCCGGGCCGAACACCGCAGGTTTCTCCAGTTCGATAACATCACCGCGGCGCACGCGGTACGGCGTGTAGTCGTCCCCCATCATGCTGCTGTCGTAGAGAAAGCCGTGTTTCAGCAGCAGATCGACGGAATGCGCCGACAGATCCCAGGACGGCGAACGATAGCCACGCGCGCCCTGTCCGGTCAGTTCACGGATGCGGTCATTCGCGCGCACCAGTTCCGCCTCCTCCTCCTCAGGAGTCAGCGCTGCCGGCGAACGGTGTGTCCAGCCGTGATGACCAATCTCATGGCCCGCCGCAAACACCCGCCGGCACTGCTCGGGATAGGTTTCCAGCGTATGCCCCGGCACATACCAGGATGTCGGTATGCCGAATTTGTCGAGCAACTCGAGAATGCGTGGCAGCGCGACATTCGGTCCGAATTCTCCGCGGGAAATCGGCGACGGCGAGGTCATGCCTCGTGAGATCCAGCCCGAGATCGCATCAAAATCGAAGGTGATGCAGGCGATGTGTCGTTTCATGCAAAAAATATTAACACGCGGTGCAGCAGCGGCGGCTGCTAAAGAGCACGATTATCCGCAAGATCCAGGCCGATCAGAGTTCAACAGCAGCGCGGTCCATCGGCTGGACGAAAAAGTGCACGTGTTTGATGATGACGTATCGCGGGGGTTACACTGACTTGCACTTTCCACCGTCTGTTTTCTCATCAAGCGATACACCCCATGAAAACCATCACCGATTTTCCGCACCGCTGGACCGAAACCGAAGACTGCTGGATACCCATGCCCGATGGCGTGCGGCTCGCTGCAAAACTGTGGCTGCCCGACAGCGCAATGTCCAAACCGGTACCGACGATCATTGAAGTGCTGCCCTACCGCAAACGTGACATCTACGCGCCGCGCGACGCGATGCATCACCGCTACTTTGCCGGTCATGGTTATGCCTGCATGCGCGTCGACATCCGCGGCTCGGGCGATTCTGACGGTCATCAGGGCGTGTTCGCGATGAAGCAGGAACAGGACGACACCCTCGAAGTGCTCAAATGGATAGCCGCACAGCCATGGAGCGATGGTCAGGTCGGCATGTTCGGCATTTCGTGGGGCGGCTTCCAGGCCATCCAGACCGCTTATCGTGCGCCGAAGGAACTCAAGGCCATCGTTCCCTGTTCGTTCGCGCCAGATCGCTATACCTACAGCCAGGTATTTCGCGGCGGCTCGGTGCTGCTGCGTTCGATCCGCTGGTCGACGCAGATGTTCGGCTACAAATCACGTCCACCCGATCCGCAACTGGTCGGAACCAAATGGCGGGCGCTGTGGCTGGAACGGCTGGAACACAATGCGCCGCAGATCATCTCGGCCCTGCAGCACCAGAACTACGGCGACTACTGGCGCAGCCGCGCCATCGACTTCGACCGCATCAAATGCCCGTTTTATGCAGTCAGCGGCTGGGCCGACAGTTCGTATGTCGGCGCGGTCGGCGAGGCGATGAAAAAACTCCAGGTGCCGCGCAAGGGACTGATCGGCCCCTGGGGGCATCGCTTCGCGCACCTCGGCGTACCGGGCCCGGCGATCGGTTTCCTGCAGGAAACGCTGCGCTGGTTCGACCACTGGATGCGCGGCAAAGACAAGGGAATCATGGAAGAGCCGATGCTCACCGCCTGGATGCCGCAGGCGGTGCCGGCAAAAAACTATTACCCCGAATCGCCGGGACGCTGGGTCGCGGAACCGGCATGGCCGTCGACACGCATCAAGACAAAAAAATGGTTCCTCAACGACGGGGGCCAATTGGCGGAACGCGCCGGTAAAGCAGCAAAAATCGTTGCCCGGTCTCCGCAGGCACTGGGACTCGACTGTGGCGAATTGATGCCCTGGTTCCAGCATGGCCCCAGCCCGGAAATGCCCGGTGACCAGCGCGCCGACGACGGCAAATCGGTCTGTTTTGACGGTGCGGCATTGACCAAAACCGTGGAAATCCTCGGCACGCCGGTCGCCACGCTGACGATTTCCGTGGACAGGCCGACCGCATTCATTTGTGTGCGGCTGTGTGATGTCGCCCCGGATGGCGCATCAACGCGGGTTACCTACGGCATTTTCAACCTGACCCACATCAACGGCGCGGACAAACCCGTCAAACTGGTTCCCGGCCGCCGCTATACGGTGCGTGTGCCGCTCTCCGATACGGCGTATTCGTTTGTCAAAGGCCACCGCATGCGCGTCGCGGTGTCGACGACCTACTGGCCGCTGATCTGGCCGTCGCCGGAACCGGTGACGCTGACGCTGCATACCGGCAACAGCGCGCTGGAACTGCCGGTGCGTCCGCCGCGCAAGGAAGACGCAAAAATAAAATTCAAGCCGGTGGAAGCCGCGCCGCCATTCAAGCGCACCGCGCTCGCAGCCGGCGGACGCAACCGCGTGGTGCGCACCGACATGGGCAAAAACGAAACCGTGGTCGAGATCACGGACTCCAGTGGCCGCGGCCGTTACGACGACATCGACAATCTGATTGCAGAAGCGCGGTCCACCGAACGTTATCGCATCGTCGAGGGCGATCCGCTGTCCTGTGAAGTTGAAGTGACCTGGACCTGGCTGTTCGAACGCGGTGACTGGAATGTGCGTACCGAAATGCGTACGAAAGTTGCTTGCGACAAACGTGATTTCATCGTCACTGCGCGACTCGAAGCGTACGAGGGTGAACGTCGTGTATTCGAACGTGACTTTGCCGAGCGCATCAAGCGCCATGGGAATTGATAAATATGATAATTAAATCAAATACTTATAAAGTATCCCTACGCCGGCGGCTATTGCCGGTCGCGATCACCGTATTGGTTGCGGCCGCATTGCTGCACACGATCAGCGCCCACGCGCAGGCCTATCCGCGCCGTCCGGTCACCATCGTGGTGCCGTTCCCGCCGGGTGCCGCCACCGACTCGTTCGCGCGCGCCGCAGGCAACCGCATGGGGCAACTGCTCGGTCAACAGTTCATCATCGATAATCGCTCCGGCGCATCAGGCCGTATCGGCACCGACCATGTCGCGCGTGCGGCCGCCGACGGCTACACCCTGCTGTGGGGCAGTTCGGGGCCGCTGGTGATCAGCCCGGTGTGGGGTGAAGGCAAGTCGCCGTTCGACACGCTGCGCGATTTCGCGCCGGTGAGCCTGTTCGCAAAAATTCCCTTCATCCTGGTCGTACATCCTTCGGTGCCCGCTACCAACCTGAAACAGCTGCTCGCGGTGGTCAAGGCGCGCCCCGGCAAACTGACCTATGCGTCCTCGGGTATCGGCGGCACCTCGCATCTCGCGGGAGAATTATTCAAGTCCATGGCCAGGGTCGACCTGTTGCACGTGCCCTACAAAGGCACCTCCATCTTTGCCACCGAACTCATCGCCGGTCAGGTGGACATGGCGTTTGCCGGCCCGACCACCACGCTCCCGCACCTGCAAGCCGGCCGCATGCGCGGCATCGCCATTACCAGCACCGTGCGTTCTCCTCTGGTGCCGGATATTCCGACACTGAATGAAGCCGGCGTGCCCGGTTATGAATTCACGCAGTGGTACGCATTGCTCGCGCCAGCTAAAACGCCGGCCGACATCCTGTCCACGCTGCATGGCACGCTGCTCAAAGCAATGGACGATGCCGAAGTCAAAAAACGCGTCAGCATCGAAGGCGGCACCCTCACCCCCAACACGCCGGAACAGTTTTCCGCATTCCTCAAACTGGAACTCGACAAGAACGCGAAAATGATCCAGAGCGCCGGACTGAAACGCGACTGAAAAGACTGCTTTCCGGCATCGGCGGGCGCACTGCGGTGGCGCCCGTTTTTTGCGACTGCCTTGGCGTTGATAAATACTGTATATAATTACAGTAATATGAACCCTGCCAATACCCCCTCCCGAAAGTCTTCCCCCTCACGCCGCATCCCCATCGGCGTACCGCTGTCACCCGCATTGAACCCGGACAGACAGGCGCTGCCGCTGGGCGCGTGCCGGGTCACCGCGGGTTTTCCTTCGCCGGCAACGGATCATATCGAGCAGCGCCTGGATCTGAGCGAATACCTGGTGCTGCATCCGGAAGCGACTTTTTTCCTGCGCGTCAAAGGCGATTCGATGACCGGCGCCGGCATTCACCATGGTGACCTGCTGATCGTTGACCGCTCACTGTCCCCCGCCTCCGGTCGTGTTGTCGTCGCCGCGCTGAACGGTGAACTGACCGTCAAACGCCTGCAGCGCAGCCGCGGCAAACTCACGCTGAAAGCGGAAAACCCGGCTTACCCCGACATTGCCGTGAACGACGAACATGAGTTCCAGATCTGGGGGGTCGTCGCGCACGTCGTGCACACGCCATGAAGTCGACTATCGCACTGGTCGACGGCAACAATTTCTACGTGTCGTGCGAGCGGGTATTCAATCCTGCGTTGCATCGCCGCCCGGTCGTGGTGCTGTCGAACAACGACGGCTGCGTGGTGTCGCGCAGCAACGAGGCCAAGGCGCTGGGCATCAAGATGGGCGTGCCGTTTTTTGAAATCCGCAGTTTCGTCAAAAGCCATGGCCTGCGCTGGCTCAGTTCCAACTACGCGCTCTACGGCGACATGAGCTCGCGCATGATGGCGCTGCTCGGCGAGTTCGCGCCGCGCCAGGAAATCTACTCCATCGACGAATGTTTTCTCGATTTCACCGGAATGCCGGAAAAAACCAGCGACTATGGCCGCAGCATACGCAGCCGCGTCCGCCAGTACCTCGGAATCACCACCTGCACCGGCGTCGGCGCTTCCAAAACACTGGCAAAACTTGCCAATCACGTTGCCAAAACGCATCCGCAGCATCAGGGTGTCTTCGACTGGGAAGAATTATCCGCAACAGAACAGAACACCCTGATGGCTACGCTGGATGTCGGTGAAATCTGGGGCATCGGCCGCAGACTCTCCCCGCAACTGCAGGCCATGGGCATCCGCACCGTGCTGGACATGAAACACGCGAATGCCACGCAACTGCGCAAACGTTTCAGTGTGGTTCTGCAGCGCACCGTTGCCGAACTCAATGGAGAGTCCTGCATGGGCCTGGAAGACATCGCCGGGCGAAAGTCCCAGATACTCGCGAGCCGGAGTTTCGGCAGGCCGGTGACCGCACTGCATGAATTGCGCGAAGCCGCATGCAGCCACATCATCCGCGCCGCCGAACGGTTGCGGGCACAACAGTCCTCCTGCTCGCAGGTCACGGTATTCATGCATACCAACAAATTCCGCAACGATGACCCTCAATACAACCCCGCCGCACTGGTGCCGCTGACGACGGCCACCGATGACACGCGACGGCTGATTGCCGCTGCGGTGTCCGGCCTGGAGGGGATTTACCGCCCGGGATACCGCTACAAGAAGATTGGCGTCATGCTGACCGGACTGCAGCCTGCGCATGCCGTTCAGGAAGACTTTTTCTGCGCCTTGGAGCGACCTCGGGCCACGCGCCTGATGACCGCAATGGATCGCATCAACAGAATTTATGGAATGAACACCGCCACATTTGCCGGCGCAGGGGTCAACCAGCCCTGGCGCATGCAAACCGCGCAAAAATCACCGAGCTACACAACATCGTGGAATGAACTGCCCCGGGCCGGCTGACCCTGCCCGAATTTTCAGCGCCGGTTGGCCGGTGCGCTGCCCCGCCAAAGATCGGCCCGCCAGTACAAGGCGATGGCAGCCGTGAACAACAAACCAAAAATGCAATAAGAGCTTGCCATGAAGCTGTAGCCAAAATGGGCGATCGACGGACCCGCCAGCAGCAGGCCCGGCAGATTGCCGTAGATCGCCAACATGCGGATGCCCATGATGCGTCCGCGATAACGCTCATCGGAAGTACGCAGCAGCAGCGTGCTGATGGGGATCAGACTCATGGTCTGCATGACGCCGGCAATAAACAACAGCGGAATGCCTTCCGCCGGGCTGCGCGTGTGCGCAAAAAGCAGCAACATACCCAGCCATGCCGCGCCGAAGACCAGCATCGCACGCGCCGGCGCAAAAACACCGCCGAAGCGGCTCATGATGATCGATCCGATCAGCGCCCCGCCCGCCGCCGATGCCACCATGGTGCCCAGCGTCGTCTGGCTGGCGCCGTAAACTTCCTTGGCGACATAGGGCATCAGCCCCGTAAACAGCGGAAATGCAGTGAGATTGAGCAGGAACGCGAAGATCATGGTCGCGCGCAGATGCGGCGCGCGCCAGACATAGCTCACGCCTTCTTTCAGGTCGCGCCACGGCGTTGCCTGTTGCGCAGCGACTGCATGATCGGCGCTGCGCGTTTCGATCACACGGGTGCTCAAAATCAGGCTGATGCCGTAAAAGATGACCACCGCTACATAGGCCCAGGACATGCCCAGCACCGCAACGAGCCCCGCGCCGGTCAGCGCACCCGCGATGCGCGCCGAATCCTGTGTCGTGCGCTGGATGCTCATCGCCGGCATCAGGTGCGCGGAAGGAACGGTTTCACCCACCAGTGCGGTGCGCATGCCGATATCCGAAGGTTTGACCAGGCCGAGGATTGCTGTGGTGATCAGCACCAGCGTTGGTGTCACCGCATCCATGAATGCAGCCACCATCAGCACCGACGCCAAGGTTGCGTACAAGCCCCTCATCGCACAGAGCACGATGCGGTGGCCGATGCGATCACCCATGACGCCAAACATCGGCGACAGCAGGGTGCCGACATACTGCAGCGAAGCAAAGATCGTCAGCATCAGCACCGACCGCGTCTCGACCAGCACATACCAGCCGAGAATGAGCATTTCCATTTCCATGGCCCAGGATGCCGCGAGATCGGCCGGCCACTGAAAACGGAAGGCGCGAACGCGGAACGGCGCCAGCGCCGGGCTGCGGACAGCGCCGCCGGGTGCGCTCATGGCGTTAATCCCGTCAGTAGCCCGGATGCGCCCCGAAGGAAGTCACCTTGGGTGGAAGGCCGCAGGCCGCAATCCGGGAACACCTTTGCGACAACGGATGCATTCACCCTATCGTCAAGGCGTACATTGCCCCGGATTCCGCGATGCTCCATCCGGGCTACGGATACTTTCATCGCGTCAATCCAGCACCATCAGCCAGTCCACCGCCGTAACACCCTGCGGACCGGCCAGTACCGGATTCAAATCGAGTTCGGCAAGCCGCGGACCCGCTGCGGCGCCAAACCGCGACACCGCGCTGACCATCCGCGCCAGCGCCTGTTTGTTGACCGGCGGTTTGCCGCGCACGCCATCAAGCACCACTCTGCTTTTTA
This sequence comes from Burkholderiales bacterium, assembly GCA_022841375.1. Taxonomy (GTDB): domain Bacteria; phylum Pseudomonadota; class Gammaproteobacteria; order Burkholderiales; family SG8-41. Next base: position 45,998 of record JALHRQ010000013.1, on the reverse strand, counting down.
ATTCATCGAGCATGCGCAGCGCTTCACCTTCGGTCACCGGCGCGACGCGGAACACCACATCCTTGAACACTTCGATCAGCACCCCGCCCAAACCCACCATCACCACCGGACCGAACGTGGCGTCACGCTTCAGGCCGATCACCAGTTCGACATCGCCCTGCGCCATCGCCTGCACCAGGACACCGCTGATCTGCGCATCCGCCTTGTAGTTTTTGGCATTGACGACCAACTGACCGAACGCCGCACGTACCGCATCCGCGTCCTTCAGGTTCAGCGCAACACCTTTGGCTTCCGTTTTATGCAGGATGTCCGGGGATTCGATTTTCAACGCCACCGGATAACCCATTGATTGGGCCGCAGCCACCGCCTGATCAACGGTTGTTGCCAGCTTTGCGACAGCGGTCTGCACCCCGCAGGTCTGCAATAAAGCCTGCCCCTCAAGACTTGTAACCGGACCCGGCTGCACCGGCAACTTCAGTTGCGGAAACTGCAGTGCAGCGCGCGCCGGGGCATCGGCCTGCCAGTTCCGTCGCGCTTCGGCGTAACGCACGATGGCGCCCACCGCATCCACCGCGGCTTCGGCGCTGCGCAGTACCGGAATCCCGGCAGCGCGCATCTTTTCGCCGGCAGCATCCGGCATGCCCATCCAGCACACGATGAACGGCTTCGTCGTTTGCGCCTTCGCTTCAACAAAATTCTGCACGTTCATGTCAGCCTGTTTTTCCGAGAACGACAGCCAGGCAATGGCCACATCCACCTTGGGATCGGACAGCAGGATATTGATGCTCTCGCGCATCAGGTTCGGGTTCACCAATCCCTGTGCGGTGATGTCCACCGGATTGCCGGTGGAACCGAAGGCCGGCACCACCTTGCGCAACGCCGTTGTGGTCGCCTCACTGAGTGTGGCGACGTTGAGGCCGATTTCTTCGGCCCGGTCTGCCATCAGCGCACCGGCGCCACCGGAGCGCGTGATGATGCCGATGCCGTTGCCGCCCGGCAATGCGCAGTTTGAAAATATCTCAACAAAATCAAGTAGTTGTTCATCACTGCGGGCGCGGATGATGCCACGCTGACGGATCACGCCGTCGAACACCGCATCCTCACCCGCGAGCGAACCGGTGTGCGAGGCAATCGCTTTCGCGCCGGCGCGCGTGCGTCCGACCTTGGTCAGCACCAGCGGCTTGCAGCGCTGCATCGCGTCTTCCGCCACCTGCAGCAGCCCGGCGCCGTTCTTCAGGCCTTCGATATAACCCGCGCCGACCTTGATCTGCGGTTCGGCAATGATCGCGCCCATCACGTCGACAAACTGGATGTCGGTTTCATTGCCGGTGTTGACGAAAAATCCGAAATTGAGGCCGCGCTTGCGCGCCACGCCGGCCGTTGCCGTACCCAATGCACCGGACTGCGTGACAAAGGCTGCCGGACCTTCCGGCGTCGGCCCCAGCGAAAATTGGCTAAAGGTCGCCATCACGTTCTCGAACACGTTGACCAGTCCCAGGCAGTTCGGGCCGAGGATACGCACACCGCTGTCGCGGATCGCCTGTTTCAGTTCGGCTTCAAGACGAATACCGTCACCGCCGACCTCGCTGAATCCGGAACTGAACACCACTGCAGCCTTGACGCCTTTGCGTCCGAGTTCACGCAGGGTGTCGGGCACATGACGCGCCGGTACTGCTACAACGGCGAGATCAACAGTGCCCGGAATTGAAGCAATGTCCGGATAACACGGCCGATCCAGCAGCATCTGGTATTTCGGATTCACCGGAATAATCCGCCCGGCGTAACCCTTGTCGACCAGCGCCTTGAACGTGCGGCCGTTGATCTTGTTGAAATCGCTGGATGCGCCAATGACGGCGATCGATTGCGGGTGCAGCAGCGCCCGGATGGCGTCGTTCATTTAATGGACTCTGTTGAATAAAATAAGGTCGAGCGAAGATAGCCGCTGCATCTGTCCGGGTCAAACCGGTCTCGTGATAGATTCGACAATACGGACTGCACAAAACGAGAGGAGAAATCGTGAGGAAAATCATTCAATGCGGCATCGCCGGGGCACTGATGGCCTGCGCGACGCTCGCCGGCGCACAAACCGCGCAGAACTATCCTTCCCGTTCCATACGCATGGTCATTCATTTCCCGCCGGGCGGACCGACTGATTTTGTCGGCCGCGCCTTGGGACAAAAACTGACCGAAGCCTGGAAACAGCAGATCATCGTCGAAAACCGCCCCGGCGCCGGTGGCGTCATCGGCGTTGAAACCGTGCTGCGCGCACCCGCCGACGGCTACACCCTGCTGTTCGGCACCTCAGGCTCGCTGGCACTAGCACCTGCACTGCAGAAACTGCCCTACAACGTATTCACGGATCTGGCGCCCATTGTGCTTACCGTGATCAATCCTCAGGTGCTCGTCGTCCACCCTTCACTCCCGGTTCGATCCATTCAGGACTTGATAAAACTCGCGAAGAGCAAGCCGGGCCAGATCAACTACGGTTCGGTCGGTCCCGGCAGTCCCCAACACATGGGCATGGAATTGCTGAAGTCGATGACTGGCACCAACATGCTGCATGTGCCATACAAAGGCACAGCGCCTGCAATGACCGATTTGATATCCGGTCAGATTACCGTCATGTTCAACAGCATCCCCACCGTTCTCGCGCAGATGCAGGCCGGACGCATGCGCGGCATCGCCGTCGGCAGCGCCAAGCGTTCACCCGCGATACCGGATATTCCGACCGTTGCCGAGTCCGGCGTGAATGGCTTTCAGTACACCACCTGGTACGCGCTGATGGGTCAGGCTGCACTGCCCAGGGACATCATCGCCAAGATCAACGCCGAATCCGTCAAAGCGCTGTCCGAACCCGAGATGGCCAAGCGGCTGTCGAGCCAGGGCGCAGAACCAGCCCCCGGCACTCCTGAGGCACTGGGCAAATTCATGCGCGAGGAGTATGACAACTGGGTGAAAGTCATCAAGACCGCGAACATCAAGCTGGAATGATTAACAACGTATCGCCGCGGCGGCGCTCAACGCGGCCCGGCGATATGTCTGAGCAGCCCCTGCGCGGCCAACTCAACTAGATCCAGCACCTCTTCAAAGCCCTGCGCCCCGCCATAGTAGGGATCGGGTACATCACGACGGCCGGCTTCCGGCGAGAACTCCAGAAACAGTTTCACGCGCTCGCGATATTGCGCCGGGCATAGCCTGCGCAAGGCCGCGTGGTTCACTTCGTCCATCGCCAGTACGTAATCAAAATCGGCGAAGTCATCCAGTGCGACCTGGCGCGCCCGAAGTGCACTCAGATCGTAACCCCGACGTTTGGCGGCAGCCTGTGACCGCGAATCCGGCGGCTCACCAATATGGTAATCATTCGTGCCAGCCGAATCGGACTCGATCTGTTTGCTCAATCCGTCATCGGCAACAAAACGCTTGAACACGCCCTCCGCCGTGGGCGAACGGCAGATGTTGCCCATGCAAACAAACAACACCCGGGTCGCCATCGCCACTAAGCCGCGTCGATAAACAAGCGCTGTTTCACCACATGCAGCTCATCGCGCAATTGCGCAGCCTTCTCGAACTCAAGGTTACGCGCGGCATCGAGCATGTCTTTTTCAACACGCTTGATTTCGCGGGTCATTTCCTTGGTGCCCATCGCATCGTAACGAGCCTGGTTCTGCGCCGCCTTCAGCTCCAGGCGTGCACCTTCCTGGTTGTAAACGCCGTCGATGATGTCCTTGATGCGTTTGGTGACGCCGATCGGCGTGATGCCATGCGCCAGGTTATGCGCCACCTGTTTGGTGCGGCGGCGGTCGGTTTCATCCATCGCCTTGCGCATCGACTCGGTGATGCGATCGGCATAAAGAATGGCCTTGCCGTTGATATGCCGCGCCGCGCGGCCGATGGTCTGGATCAGTGAGCGCTCCGAACGCAGGAAACCTTCCTTGTCGGCATCGAGAATGGCGACCAACGACACTTCCGGCAGATCCAGGCCCTCGCGCAGCAGATTGATGCCCACCAGCACATCAAACTCACCCAGCCGCAGGTCGCGGATGATTTCAACCCGCTCCACGGTGTCAATGTCGGAGTGCAGGTAACGCACCTTGATGCCGTGTTCGGCGAGATAGTCCGTCAGATCCTCGGACATGCGTTTGGTCAGCGTTGTTACCAGCACCCGTTCGCCGGCAGCAACCCGCAGATTGATTTCAGACAGCAGGTCATCGACCTGCGTCGTCGCCGGCCGCACCTCCAGCTGCGGGTCAACCAGCCCTGTGGGCCGCACCACCTGCTCGACCACCTGTCCCTGGTGCGTGCGTTCGTATTCCGACGGGGTTGCCGACACAAACACCACCCGGCGCATGAATTTCTCGAATTCATCAAAACGCAATGGCCGGTTGTCCAGTGCCGAAGGCAGACGAAATCCATACCCGACCAGATTTTCCTTGCGCGCGCGGTCGCCTTTATACATGCCACCGACTTGCGGAATGGTCACGTGACTCTCGTCGATGAACATCAATGCGTCCGGCGGCAGGTAATCGATCAGGGTAGGCGGCGGCGCGCCCGGCTGGCGGCCGGACAGGTGGCGGGAATAGTTCTCGATGCCCTTGCAGAAACCCATTTCATTGAGCATTTCCAGATCGAAACGGGTACGCTGCTCAATCCGCTGCGCTTCGACCAGCTTGTGTTCTTTGGTGAAGGTCTCGATACGTTCGCGCAGCTCGATCTTGATTGCCTCGATCGCGCGCAGTGTGGTCGCGCGCGGCGTCACGTAATGGCTGGACGGATAGACCGTGAAGCGCGACACCCGCTGCAGGATGTGACCGGTCAGCGGATCGAAGATCTGGATGCTTTCGACTTCATCATCAAACAGCGATACCCGCACCGCCGTCTCCGAGTTCTCCGCCGGAAAGATGTCCAGCACGTCGCCGCGGACGCGGAACACGCCACGCTTGAATTCGAACTCATTGCGGTCGTACTGCATTTCGGTCAGCCGCTTGATGGCATCGCGCTGCGGCAGCTTTTCGTTCTCCCGGAGGTGCAGGATCATGCCGTGGTAATCCGACGGGTCCCCGATACCGTAAATCGCCGACACCGTGGCAACGATGATGACGTCCGGCCGCTCCAGCATCGCTTTTGTCGCTGACAGGCGCATCTGTTCGATATGCTCGTTGATGTTTGAATCTTTTTCGATGAACAGGTCTTTCGACGGCACATACGCCTCCGGCTGGTAGTAATCGTAATAAGACACGAAATACTCCACCGCATTCTCGGGATAGAACTCGCGCATCTCCGCATACAGCTGAGCCGCCAGCGTCTTGTTCGGCGCCATGATCAGCGCCGGGCGACCCATGCGTCCGATGACATGCGCCATGGTGTAGGTCTTGCCGGAGCCGGTGACGCCGAGCAGCGTCTGGTGCACCAGCCCGTCGCGCAGCCCCTCGGTCAGCTTGTTAATGGCCTCCGGCTGGTCCCCGGCAGGCGCAAACGTCTGGTGCAGGCGAAACGGACTGTTGGGGAAGGTGACGATTTCCATTGGACGCAGGCGAAAGGGTCGATTTTAACAAAACGTGATTTCCATAGTCGGTAAATCCCGTCATTCCTGCCCCTTTATCTTCGGTCTGTCTGCCTGCACACCAACTTCAACCAGTCAGGGTAAAAACGTCATCCACTTGCAGGTTATGCGGCAGGTTGTGCGCGATGAACAGCATCGTCACCTTGCCCTTCAGCTGATTGATGGTCTGTGCAAACTGCTCCGCGGTGGCTTGATCCAGACCGCTGGTGGCCTCATCGAAAATCAGCACCTTCGGGCGCTTGAGCAGCGCGCGGGCGATGGCCAGACGCTGTTTCTGCCCGCCCGACAGCCCGACCCCGTGTTCGCCCAGTCCTGTTTGATACCCCTGCGGCATTTTTTCGATGACGTCATGGATTTCCGCCATGCGGCAGGCCTGGATGACCTCATCAAATCCGGCATGCGGGCTGGCCATCACCAGATTTTCGTAAACCGTGTTGGCGAACAGCATGGTTTCCTGCGGCACCACGCCATAACACTGGCGCAACTCATTGGCCGAAAGATGACGGATGTCGCGGCCGTCAATTTCGATGCTGCCGTCTTCCGGCGGATAAAACCCCTGCAACAGCTTGGCCAGCGTGCTTTTACCGCAGCCCGAGGGGCCGGTAATCACCGTGAGCCGGCCGGGCTGCAGCGCCAGGTTCAGCTTGCGGTACAGGTAAGGATGTTTATCGCTGTAGCGAAACGACAAGCTCTTGATTTCAATACGCCCTGCACCGCCCGCGGCGCGTGACGGCAGCAAAGCGTACGGTTCCGCCGGCGCATCCATCAAATCACCGAGGCGGCGAACAGCGATATCCGCCTGCTGGAATTCCTGCCACAGCGATGCCAGCCGCAGCATCGGCTGTGCCATGCGGCTGGCGAACATCTGGAACGCCACCAGCATGCCGATGGTGAATCCGTCGTTCTGCATGACAATCAGCGCACCCACGCAGAGTATGGCCAGGGTCTGTGCCTGCTCAATGGCGTTGGCGAGCGTGTTGGTGGTGTTCGACAGCTGCCGGGCGCGAAAACCGGCGGTCATGTAATCGGCCAGCAGGTCGTCGTAGCGTTTTTCGAGGTACGGTTCCATCTGCAGCGATTTGACGGTTTCCATGCCCGCCACATACTCGGTCAGGAAAGCCTGGTTGCGCGCGCCCTTGAGGAACTGGTCGTTGACACGCTCGCGCAGCAGCGGCGTGACGACGATGCTGAGGATGGACAGCAGCGCCACCGTCGCAACGGCAATCAGCGACAACTGCCAGCTGTACCAGAACATCACCGCAAGAAATACCAGCAGGAATGGCAGATCGAGAAACAGCGTGACCGCAGCGCCGCTGATGAACTGGCGGATGGTTTCCACGCCATGCAGCCGCGCGATCAGCGTGCCCGTGGGCCGTTGTTCGAAATAGCGCAAATGTAGACGGATCATGTGACGGAACACCGAACTGCCCAGCACGGCGTCGATACGGTTGCCGGTGTGCAAAATGAAGTACTGCCGCAGCCACGTCAGAAAGGCATTGAAGAGCAGGAACATGACCAGCCCGCCGGCAATCGCGATCAGCGTGCTTTCAGTCTGGTGCACCACCACTTTGTCGATGATGACCTGAGTGAACAGCGGCGTGGTCAGTCCCACCAGTTGCAGCACCAGTGAAGCCGCCAGCACGTCACGCCATACGCTCTTGTGCTTGAGCAACTCGGGGATGAACCATCGGAAACCGAAGTTTCCCGGCTCACGCACGTCGGATTCATCATCCGTCACGCCATTCCCATGCTCGCGTGTCACCAGCCATACCAAGGGTTCAAAACGCTGCGCAAATTCGGTGGACGGCAGGGTCTCGGGCGTATGGCTCCCGGCGGCAAAATACAACAGCCGCTGGTCATCGGCCCTGAGAATCAACGCCAGCCTGCGGGATTGATCCGCAGTTGCAGAATCACGACTCGCGCCGGCACCAGCCGCCGGCTCGAGCATCTGCGCAACCAGTGGAAACGTCAGTGCCGCAACGCCATGCATCGAGGAATCACAAGCGCCGACCTTGAAGCCAAACGCGGACGCGGCATCAATAAACGTGGCCGTCGAGTGCGGCGGCGGATATTGCCGCGCCACCAGCGCGGCATCAAACGGAATACGATGGATCTGGCACAGACTGCCCAGTATCCACACCAGATCAGCCGCTGCCCACGGCTGATCTGCCGCCTCCCCTGCGTTTTGATGATTCATCTTTTAACGATGAGTCTTGTTATTGAATTTTCGGAAACTATAACAAATGGGCAGGAAAAGCCGACAGCGGGCTGCCGGGCGTTCACCGAGAAGGTGAAATGGAGCAACTATGATTTTATGTTGTTAATTTAACAATAAATGCCTATAATCAACATCATGAAAATAAACGCCGACGCCATCCTGCGGGAAGTTTTCGGAAGCGACGAGCGCTATCGCATCCTTCGAACCCTGTACGAGCAGCCAGACCGCGCACTACCGCTGCGCCGTCTGGCGAGCACCGCTCAGGTGGATCCCGGCAATGCATCCAAGTTGCTGAAGCGACTGGCTCTGGTCGGTTTATGCGAGCGCGTCGAGGGGGATTCACATCCGACGTTCCGTGCGCCCCGCGGCAACCCGCTGCTCGGCCCGCTCTCCGCCTTGTTTATCGGGGCGGGCGCATCGACGGCCAGCAACAAAGAATTGCCCGAAGCCCGCCTCCGTTACGGCGACCAGGATCAGCGCGAACTCAACGCAGCGCTGGCGCTGCTGCAGATGCCGGCGAAGCGGCGTGGTCGCGCCCTCGCCGCCCGCTTTGGGCGGCTGCAGGCGCGCGCCAACAGCATCCTGTCACCGGAATCGGCTCGCCCCGGTATTTTGTATTTCAAATCGATGGCCGAAAAAAACCAGCGCGACGAAGACCTTGAACTGGAGCGCGCGCTTCGACACGCGCGGGCAAACGCTTGACGACGGAGCGGCGGTTACCGACACCGGATGATCTTGGCGCGCTCGCGAAAGCGCTGAACGATCACGGCGTCAAATACGCCGTCATTGGCGGAACCGCCATGATGTTTCATGGTTTCCCGAGAGCCACCAAGGACATCGATCTGCTGCTGCCGTTGAGCCGCGGCAACAACAGGAAACTCCGGGCGGCGCTCATGGAACTTCCATTTAATCAGGAAGCGCTTCAGGGATTGGCGATCGAAAGCCTGGACAAGGGCTATTCGACAGCGGTCGAAGGCGATATTGCGATCGACATCCTGTTTGTCGCAAACGACCTGAAATTCAATGCGTTCCGGAAATTCCTCGAACACCATGACTTCAATGGCGGCAAGGTTTCAACGCTGAGCCTGGACGGGCTGATCAAGAGCAAGGAAACCACACGCGATTCGGACAAACTCGACGTCGCGAAGCTGCGACGGCTGCGAATGGCGCTGCAGAATTCTTCCGGTGATCGTTCGCAAAAATAAATCACTGAGATTTCGGATTTGGCCTCAAGGGGACTGCGCTCCCGCTGCCTTGCTGGACTGACGCTGTTCCTGATCCTGATTCATATCGGCGTTGCCAGCGCCACTTCGCTGACTGCAGCACCGCTGCCGATCAACGCGCCGCAAAACATGGTCTGTCTGGGCACCGAGACTTTCACCAGCAAACAGTTCACGCGGATTGGTCTGTGGCTGACGGGCATCGGTTATGCGCTTCTGCTCGTGTTTGCCCTGACCTGGTGGAAATTCCTTGGTTACGTCTAAGCTCTGCCATGCGCTAGTTCACTGGCCGGGGATATTGAAATGGTGCCTTAAGCTCCGTTTTTCATTTATAAACAATGAATTACTGTGGTTTTAATGAATCTCTGCGATCACTCCCGATACCAGGTTATTGCCATCCTCAACAGATTGTCTTATTGTCTGACAATATAACCATGGACGATGGCCATGCCCGCTACGCCACTGCTCGAAATCGCAAAACACGCAGCCCCGCTGCGCCAACAGGTTGAACACGCCATAAGAGAGGCCATCATCAAGGGCCAGTTCCGTCCCGGCCAACGGCTGACGGAACGGGAACTGACGCTCAGCCTGGGCGTATCACGAACACTTGTCCGAGAAGCGCTGCGGCAACTGGAATCCGAAGGCCTGATTACGGTGATCCCCAACCGCGGGCCCATCGTGCGCGAACTCAGCACAGACGAAATTGAAGATCTGTATGCCATTCGCGCTGTTCTTGAAGGTCTTGCGGCAAGGTCGTTCGCCGAAAAAGCCGATGCCAAAAACCTGCACCTGCTGGATCAGGCCGCAACCGAGGCCATCAAAGCTTATGAAATCGGCGATGCCGTGGGAGCCCTCGAAGGCAAGAACCGATTTTATGACCTTCTGGTCAGCGGCTCGCGCAGCCCTTCGCTGCCCGCCATGCTCGCCACATTGCAGTCACGCATCCGGCAATGGCGCGCCATCGGCATGACCCACCCGCAGCGCTCATCGACCCGCCCGCAGGAAGCCATCGATGGGCTCAAGACCATCTGGTCGGCGATTCGCAACCGCGATGCGGCAGCGGCAGAAGCCGCCACCCGGGACGAAGCCCGTCGCGGCGCCGCCGAACTGATGCGACTGCTGGCACAAACCCCGGAGAACGTTTCAGCCCGGCGGTAAAACACCCATTCCAATACCAACCCACTATTGATCAAACAAAAGCATGGAGGCCCCTGATGGCGCGTTTGAGTTACGTTGATCCCGAGACCATTGCCGACCCGCAGATCCGCGGCTGGCTGGACAGCGCAGTCGCCGCGGGGCGACCGGGCCCCGAAAACCAGGCGATCCGTGCGCACCAGCCGGATGTCATGCGCTCATTCACGCTCACCCGCGAGATGCTTTTTGACAACGGCGCCGGCATTGTCGAACACGACCTCAAGGAACTACTGAGAGCGTACGTCGCACACACCATCGAATGCGGCTACTGAAGCAATCAGGGAACCGCGCGGTCCGCGCGGGATGCGAATGACCGGATGTTCGAGTTGATGCAATACGAAAAATCCGAAAAGTTTACGGCTCGCGAAAAAATCGCGCTGCGTTATGCCGACGCCATCATGTACGACCCCAACCAGGCTGACGATGCGTTGTGGGCGCAGCTGAAAGGCGAGTTCAATGAAGCCGAGATTGTTGAAATCGGTTACTGGATCGGCTTTACCTTCGGCGGCCAGCGCTGGCTGAAGACCTTGTCGGCCAAGCAGGGGGAGTTCGATGCCTTTCTCAAGCAAAAACGCGCATCCGCATGAAACTTCCATGACAGACATCCACTGAAAACCATTTATTGCTCGAGTCCGGATATCGCCTGGCGCTGCAATCTGTTTTCAACAAAGGAGGAGTCATCAAAATGAAAAAAATATTGATTTCGCTGTCGCTCGTGGGGATTTTCTGGCTGGCAGGACCGGCATCGACGGTTGCGGCAGCACCCTGCCTGATTGTGACTTTGACAGGCACCCAGGGCGGACCTTCCGTCTTTAACGGACTCGCCGGTTCCGGAACGCTGGTGCGCTACGGCGACGACAGCAATGATTGCGGCGCAGTAAGGCTGCAGTTCGACGCGGGGCGCGGCACCAGCATGCGACTGTCGCAGCTCGGTGTGACGCCGGCGCAGATCAATGCGGTGTTCTTTACCCACATGCATTCGGATCACGCCGATGGTTTTGCCGACCTCGTGCAGGTACGCTGGCACTTCAGCGCCAAGGCCCCGAAGCTCGACATGGTCTGCAGCGCCGATCAGCCGTCACCGCAGGGTTATGGCGTCAGTTGCTCGAAATTCGCGGCGCATATCGCCGACGCCTACCTCAAGTCTGGCGAAATTGCCCAGCGCTACTCGGAAGACAAAACACGTCCCGAAGGTGGCCCGGCAGCGTTAATCAATACCATTGCCTTCGAACCCAAAGACGAGCCGCAGCAGGTCTGGTCGTCCGGCGACGTCAAGGTCAGCGCGATCCGCTCAACGCACATACCGGGTCATGCCTCCTATCGCGTGGATACTCCCGCGGGCAGTGTCGTCATCGGCGGTGACGCCGGCAACGACGTGTTTGCACCGCCACGCACTTCCTCGACTTCGGATCAAGTCGAAAAACTCGCCAAGGGCGCCGATGTGATTGTGCATTCTGCGATTCATCCGGTCATGGCACCGGACAAGGGCAGCGGCATGCCTCCGCCTTTTTATTTTCGCCAGAGCACGTCCGCCGATTTGGGTGCCATGGCAAAACGCGCCGGCGCAAAGCATCTGATGCTCACCCACCTGATCCCGCCGCTAGGCGCGAAGCAGCAAGGGCCTTACAAGCTGCCGGGCGGCGCGCTGACGGAAGCCGATTACCGCAAGTCAGCGCAGGAAGGGGGATTTGCCGGCAACATCATCGTTGGAACGGATCTGGTGAGCGTCCGCCTGCCGGCGAAATAAGTAGAAACGCTAACGCCGTTGGTCGAACCGGAGGCTTCTCTCTACTCCCTTCACCACAAATACAAAAACGGGGCACAAGGCCCCGTTTTGTATTTGGCGGAGAGAGGGATTCGAATCTCCCTCATAACCACTTGTGAAAACTATATTTTCAGGAATTAGAATTTCTTAGATGCCCCTAAAAATGCCCCCACACTACATTTTTGGCAAGTGTAGTCTAGAATATTTGACTCAACGAGTTTAAATACAATAGCTGCCCACGCCTTTAAATAGCGAACCATGCGCCGAAGTTGATCTGTGTGCTCCGACACGACCGAATCACGAAACCATTTATAAAATGCTTTGGAATCGTCAGATGCATTTGTCATTTCCGTATCGTGCTACTCCATACGATCAAACCAACGATACGACTGGTCGAGTCGGCCGAGGGTGAAATTCCCCCGGCCGACTTGACCAATCAGGCGAAATGGGCAACATCGGGGGTTACAGAAAGTTCATGCGCAACCGCGTCTATGTCGCATTCAACCTGCGCCTTGCCATGGGAGAGAAAGATCTCACCGTGGTTGCAGACCGGGGTTACTTCAAAGGCAAAGAGATTCTGGCCTGTGAGCAGGCGGGTAGGCGGCCACATCGAACACCGTTTCCGTTGCCTCGTCCCAGCCGTCCCACAGGTAGTTGTCGGCATTGCGGTCAGCGATCAGGCGCAGGGCGTAGCTCACCTGTTCCTTGTAGAAATCGCAGAAGGCGCCGACTTTCTCCATGCCGCCGTTCATCTCGTGCGCCTCGGCCGGGCATGGCGAGCCGCAGAAGTGGCGGATGGCGCATTCACCACAGGGTGAGAAGCGGTCGGCGTCGCGCTCAGTGACGGCGCGGAAGGCGGATGAGGCCAGCGCCGCTTCCACTCCACACTCGACGCTATCGTCGAATAGCTTGCCGCCATTGAAGCGCGGCAACCCGATGAACTCGCTGCACGGGTAGAGACTACCGTCCGCCGCCAGCGCGAAGAAGGCGCGGCCGCCGCCGCAGGGCGAGATGTCGCACATCAGCCGCCGCGCTGTCGGGGCAAGAATGGCGAGCAGGATGTTGGCGAAGTTGGCGACTATTAGCTTGCGCCCGGTCTCGCGGTAGAGCGAGTGGGTGCGGTCTATGGCGGCGAAGAAAGCCTTGGCCATGTCACCGTCGGCCGGCTTGACGCTACGCGCGCCGGGCAGCGTGCAGCGCACCGTATTGAGCATGCAGGTCGGCACTTCGCGTTCGTGGAAGAGTTCGACTATATTCGTCAGGTAAGGCAGGTTCTCCGTAGTGCAGGTGGTGATGACACTCCACGAGCCGTAGCCCTTGAGCCTGTCCATCGCGGCCAGCACCTTGTTGTGCACGCTCTTGCCACCCCAGGTGCGGCGCGTGGCGTTGGTGATGCCGGCCACCGGGCCGTCGAGCGAGAGGCCGATACTGACGTTGCGCGCAGTGAGGAATTCGACCGCAGCGTCGTCGAGCAGTGTGCCGTTTGTCTGCAGGCCAAAGGCGAAATCGTTGGCGAATTCGTCAATAGCAACGAACACCGCCGCCTTGTTCATCAGCGGCTCGGCCCCGTGGAAGATGGCGCGCGGCTTGCGCCCATCGGGCATGACCGACCGAAAGTAGCTGCGCAGGCGCCGGAGCGAATCCAAGAGCATCTTTTGCGGCATGTGGCTGCCGCCGCTGCGCTGGGTATCCGGCAGGTAACAGTAAGTACAGTTGAGGTTGCAGCGCTCCGTCGGGTTAAGGTAGACACCGGACGGCTTTAGCTCGAACCGCAGTGCGTGCAACTCGCGAGCGAAGCTGTCGGCCTTGGCGCGGTAGGCGTCGAGTAACGGACCGCCAGCCAGTTCCTCCGCGATGCGCGTCTTGTCGACCAGCGCCCAGAAGGCGGTGTTCGGGTCGGTGACCGCCGCGTAGACATCGTGGCCGATGTCCACGCGGAAAAGCGCTGGACCGGCGTCGGACCGCTTCAGGACTGCTGCCGTCATTTGGCGGATTTCCTGTCCATCAGCACGTAGTGCGAGAGGCCAATGCCATCGGGGTTGCAGCTCTTGCGCACGGCGATGGTCGGGGCGACCGGTTGTGCGTTGGCGGCGGTTTGGGGCGGTTGTTGCGTTTGCACTGTCTGCGTCATGATCTACTCCTCTGGACTAGAAAAACAAAAAGGGCTCCGGCTGACTGCACGCTTGCGCACGCAGTCAGCCGGAGCCCTTACCTAGACTCCGAATCGGTTCGACACGTCTTCTGGCTACCGGATCAGCCGGAGCGCTGCGCCTTCCCGCCGGGGTGGATCCCCGTCAGTGGCCGATCTTGCGATCTTGCAGCGTCCGTCCCCGGATACAGCGGCGGGCCCGCCACGGATTCACACCGTGTTCCGTTTCGTCGAACCGAACGATTGAATGATTCTCCCCGAGAACTAGGAACGGGTCAAGCTGGATTACCGTGTTAACGGTGGTGTGCTCGACTAACCCAGTGTCCGGGCCTGCGCAAGTTATCTATCGCTGGTTGTCTCCACAACCTGGCTAAATCAAATGTTTGTGACGCGTCCCCTTAGTATCTGGGCCAATAAGAAGACAGAACTTCAACTCAATTATCAAAAAGACCGTGCGAGCATCCGAATCCGAGTAGTCTATTTTCTTTGGAACCCGTTGTGCATCACACATCACCTGACCATCTGGCAATACTCAATCAAACCTCAAGAAAATTCTAGCCACTTCAAGTTGAAACTACTTGCAGGGCATCCAATAATGGCACGGTGGCATCGGCGATACGGTCTAGACTTTTCTCACGCAATTGCGCCAAGTCAATCGGCGCCGCACCGGAGAGCCCAGCCCATTGTAACAATGCTGCAAAGGCTGCGGGAGTATCGAACACCCCGTGCAGATAGGTGCCCATAATTTGATCGTCCGGAGAGCGCGCACCTTCTGGGCGATCATTGATGACGAAGGCTGGTTTTTTTAGTGCAGCACCTAGCGAAATTCCCATGTGAATTTCGTATCCGCTCACGGCAGCTTCGACGAAAGCACAGCGACCACTGACTTGCGCCAAGCGTTTTTTCTGAGTCAACTCGGTATCAATATCGAGCAAGCCCAGTCCTTGTGATACGCCGGGCAGGCCTTCGACGCCATGCGGATCGGATATGGCGTGCCCCAGCATCTGAAAGCCGCCGCACACGCCGATCACCTTGCCTCCATAGCGAACATGCTTGCTCATCGCTTCTTTCCAACCATGTTCGACCAACCACGCAAGATCTGCGCGGGTGCTTTTACTGCCTGGTAAGATGATCAAATCGGCGGGGGGAATCGCCTGCCCCGAACCGATGAATTGCAAATCAACATCAGGATGCGCGCGTAGTGCATCGAAGTCGGTATGGTTGCTAATTCTGGGCAAAACCGGAATCAGCACGCGAAATTTCCCACCGGCGGTTTGTGCAGGCTGGATCGCATCTTCAGCATCCAAGAACAAGCCCTGCACATAAGGCAGCACCGCAAGTACCGGTTTTCCGGTTTGTCCCTCCAGCCATTGCAGGCCCGGTTTCAATAGTTCGATATCGCCGCGAAAACAATTGATGACAAAGCCGATGATCCGCTCGCGCTCGGTGGCAGAAAGGCAGATCAAGGTGCCGACGATATGGGCAAACACTCCACCGCGGTGGATGTCGGCCACCAAGATCACCGGGCAATCGACCGCTTCGGCAAAACCCATGTTGGCAATGTCGCGCTCACGCAGATTGATCTCGGCCGGACTGCCTGCACCTTCCACGATCACGACTTCATATTGCTCCGTCAGCCGCCGGTACGATTCCAGCACTGCTTGCATCGCGACCGTCTTGTACTGGTGGTAATCGCGTGCATTCATGTCGGCCCGCACTTTGCCGTGGATAATGACTTGCGCGCCGGTATCGCTGGATGGCTTGAGCAAGACTGGATTCATGTCGGTATGCGGCACCAGTCCGGCCGCCTGCGCCTGCAATGCCTGCGCGCGCCCGATTTCACCGCCATCCGAAGTGACGGCGCTATTGAGCGCCATATTCTGCGGTTTGAACGGCACCACCTTGACACCTTGTCGCGCGAGTAGACGGCATAGCGCCGCCACCACGGTGCTTTTGCCGGCATCGGAAGTAGTGCCTTGCACCATCAATGTACGATAGGGAAAGCTCATAAGTAGTCGCTTCGTGTCTACGCGTTTTTCTCGCACACAGCAACTACGCCGGCACTTATTCCAGAACCAGGACGATTCGTCAGATCGACGTCGAGTGAATCAAGCACGTTCGTCAAACGTTGCCAGGCCGCCTCGTCCAGCGGCAACCCAAGCCGTATGCCGCGCGCGCCACGTGTGAACAAACGCACCCATACGCCGCGCTTCGCCATGTGTAGCCAAAATGCTTCGGCTTCCCACTCGGGCCACCATTGATATAACGCGCTGCCGCTCGCGCTGATCCCATGACGGGCCAGCAGCATGTGCAAACGCGCGCCGGCGTTCAACAAATGTGTACGCGTAGCCTGCTGCCAAGGACGATCAGCCAGCGCCGCGCATCCGATTTCTTGCGCCGGGCCACTCACCGACCACGGGCCGAGAACCTCAGATAACGCTGCTAATAGCGCAGGATGTGCCGCTACGAAACCCAGCCGCAAACCCGCCAGGCCGAAAAATTTACCTACCGAGCGCAGCACAATCAGCCCCGGACGATCGGACCAAGCCGCCACGCTCAACTGCGGAGTGGTATCACCAAATGCCTCATCGACCACCAGCCAGCCGTTGCGCAATGCCAACTGGTTGGCCCAAGCCAGCAGAACTTCGGGCGCAACTGTGGCGCCGGTCGGATTATTCGGATTGCAGATCACCATCACATCGCAATCCGCCACGGCGGACTCCAGTTCCTCGTAAGGAACTTCACGCATAGCATGGCCTGCCTGCGCCCACCGATGGGCGTGTTCGGCATAAGCGGGCGCAGCCACCACCACTCGTGAAGGCGCAATACGCAAGCGTGGCAGCGCTTGAATCGCGGCTTGCGTGCCCGCCACCGGCAATACCTGCGGCGCGCCGTAATAGGCCTCGGCGGCAGCGGTCAATGCAGGGCAAACCTCCGGCAAGCGATGCCAGGCATTCGCAGCCAGCGGAGGCGCAGGATACGGCTGCGGATTGATGCCGGTAGAAAGATCGACCCAGTCTTCGCGCGGTCGGCCAAAACGGGCGATCGCGTCGTGCAGGTTGCCGCCATGCTCAAGCACGCATCACCCTTTCAAGAAAAATATGCACGCCGCAACAATGCTCAGGACGGCTATCCATAGCGCGGTGGCACCCGCTACCAATCGCCATGCGCGTCCGATATCTGTTGCGCTCGCGGCGCACCCTACTCCCAGTGGCGGCCTGTTCTCAGTCACCCCCTCGTAAGAGGCTGCGCCACCGAGTATGAGACCCAAAGCGCCCGCACCAGCCGCCATGACTGGACCGGCATTGGGACTAGACCAGTTTGGCGCCTGCGTATGCCAGCAATGCAACGCTTGCCGCATGTCGCCGAGCAGAGCGTATGACAGCGCAGTGAACCTTGCCGGAATCCAGTTCAAAGCGTCGTCGATGCGAGCCGCGACGCACCCGAAGGCGTGATAGCGTGGATTACGGTATCCCCACATTGCATCCAGCGTGTTTGCCAGCCTGAACAATAGTGCACCAGGCCCACCCCCGACGATGAACCAGAACAGCGCGCCGAACACTGCATCGTTGCCGTTTTCCAGCAAAGACTCGACACCGGCTTTGGCCAGATCGGAGGCATCGGCCTGCGCTGTGTCGCGACTTACGATGCGCCCGGTTAGCTGGCGCGCTTGGACCAGATCGTTTTGTGCCATCGCACGTTCGATCGGCAACGTATGGTCGCGCAAACTGCGCAATCCAAGGCTGAAATAAAGCAGCACGGCGTGTATGCCGGCGCTCGCCCATATTCCCAGGATTGCACTCCAGCGGATGGTCCAATACGCGAGTAGCACCAACGGCAATATCGCCAATAGCCACGCCAACGCACCCTTCAAGTATTTTTGACCACCTTGATTAAGCTCCCGCTCCAATGTATTGGCCAGCAGGCCAAATCCTACCAGCGGGTGCCAGCGCCGCGCCTCGCCCAGCATCAAATCGAGCAGCACGCCGACAATGACCAGCAGCGCAATCATCGTTAAGCTCAAATCGGTCAGCACGCTCAGCCTTTCAGCATCACCGGCAACCCGGCGGCGACCCACACCACACGCGCGCAACCTGCCGCAATCGCTTGATGCAAACAGCCCGCTTCATCGACAAACCAGCGTGATATCGCGCCCTGCGGAATTACACCCATGCCGACTTCATTCGATACGAGGATTACATCGCCGGCGGCTTGCTCTAGCGATTGCAGGAAGCGCTCGCGTTCCTCGCGAAAGCACGCGGGCGGAATAATCTCGCCCACATCAGGAAAAGTTTGCGCCTGTGCGAACAGCAAGTTGGAAAGCCAAATCGTCAGGCAATCGACCAGGATCAATCGTTCCGGTGCGCTCCATTTTGCGATTGCAGCGCCTAGGGCCCGAGGTTCTTCAACAGTCATCCAGGCGTGGTCGCGCTGCTGCCGATGACGATCAATGCGCGCCGCCATTTCCGCATCCCCCGCTTGCGCGGTCGCTACATAGATAACCGCCTTGCCGCAAGCCGCAGCGAGCTTTTCTGCATAAGCACTCTTACCTGAGCGTGCTCCACCCAAAACCAGCGTACGGGTCATGTCTGTTCAACTCAAAAATTATGCTTCTTCGAGCTCATAGGTGGGTACAAGAGCGAAATTGTGGTTCGCGAGACGGCGCTATATCGCTCTAAATTGCGATCATCATCCAGACGCCGCTGCCAGCGACCAAGGCGCCCGCCGCACGCAGCCACAAGCCCTGTTGATGCAAGCTCCGGCCGAGCAACAGACCGACGCCATGCAATACGGCGGTAGATACAACAAAGCCGAATCCATACTGCCATGGCGTGCCATATAGCGACATTTCAGTACCGTGGGCATAGCCATGGAAAACCGCAAATAAACCGACGATACCCGCACCAAGAGCGGGCGTCACCGTCACCGAAAAAGCGATCAGCAAACCGAGCAGCAGAACGGAAGTCGCAATACCGCTTTCGACCACGGGCAGCACGATACCAGTCGTAGCGATGCTGCCGGCCAGCACCATGATCGCTACAAAACTGGCAGGCACCAGCCACCTTGCACGGCCTCCCAACTGAGCCGCCCATACACCGACCGCAAGCATCGCGAGTAAATGGTCAGGACCAAGTAAGGGATGGGCCATACCCGCTATGACGCCACTCCCATGTCCCGGATGTGCATCGGCAATACTGCAGAAAGTGATCGCGGTGAGAGTGATACACCAGCGGGTGAAATTGTTGCGCATACGATTCTCCTTAAAATAAACAGTACGGTTGATGGCTCAAGTTTACTCAGGTTCTCTATTAATCTCGACATGATTGCACCACGCATTCTCATACACCATGTCTTGCAGCTTCTGGCGCGCAGCCCAGCCTTCCAGTTCAAGCATCGGCTTCGGATAAAAGGCTTCCACATGACCAAGACACAGTATCGCAATCGGCTTGGCGCCGGCGGGCATGTCCAGTAACAGGCGCAGCTGCTCCGGATCGAACAGCGAAACCCAGCCCATGCCGATGCCTTCGGCGCGGGCCGCCAACCAGATATTTTGAATCGCGCAAGCGACCGAGGCGAGATCCATTTCCGGCAGCGTGCGGCGTCCGAAAATATGCTCCTCGCGCCGATCCATCAACGCCACCACCAATAATTCGCCGCACTCGCGCACACCCTCCACTTTCAGCCGCATGAACTCGTCTTCCCGCTCCCCCAAAGCATGAGCGGTGTTGATGCGCTCTTGTTCGACCATCTGGTGAATTGTTGTACGCAGGCTGGGGGCGGAAATCCGGATGAACCGCCACGGCTGCATGAAGCCGACGCTGGGGGCCAGATGCGCGGCGTTCAACAGCCGGACCAGCAACTCCGGCTCGATCAGATCCGGCAGAAAATGACGGATGTCCCGCCGTTCGGCAATCACCTTGTAAACCACGGCGATCTCTTCGTTGCTGAATCGGTTCATGGCAGAAACAGCCGGGCAGCCGCGCCTGGATTGGAAGGAAAATAACAGTGAAGGTAACTTGCTGTCAGTCGCTCCAATTGAAAAATTTTTTCTCCTTTCGAGGTATTGTACAAACGCTCGCCGGATGCGATCGGAATCAGTGGCGTGTCGATCACCGAATGGTGAAAGGCATGACTGTGCAACACACCGCCCGGCATTGGTGCCGATTGATAACCGAGGCCTTGCAAGCGCGCCTGCATGACGGCATGTCCCGGGAAAATGCCCGTCATCATGCCGCGTTTTCCGGCTTTGTCGGTGAGCGATTCGAGCAGATACAGCATGCCGCCGCACTCCGCGTAAATCGGTTTTCCCTGTCGAAAGTGGTTTTGCAGCGCGGCTTTCAGCGCCACGTTATCCTGCAATTGCTGGAGATGGAGTTCCGGATAACCGCCCGGCAGGTAAAGACTGTCGATCTCCGGCAGCGCTTGGTCGGCCAGCGGTGAAAAGAAAACCAGCTCGGCGCCCAGCGCCCGCAACAAATCCAGGTTGGCCGGATAGATAAACGAAAACGCCGGATCACGTGCAATGCCGACGCGTGCCCCGGCCAGCAGTTGCGGCAGCGCTTCTGCTGCGGCGCAGGTGAATTCCACTGCTGCCGGCAATGCGGCCAAGTCGGTCGACGCAATCGACGCCGCGGCCGCCGACAGGCGCGATTCAAGGTCGACAATCTCTGCCGCCTGAACTAGGCCCAGATGCCGCTCCGGCAAAGTGAATTGCGATGCACGCGGCAGCCCGCCAAAATAACGCATCCCCGGCGGCATGCCCTGCACGATCATTTCGGCATGACGGGCGCTGGCAACCGAGTTGGCCAGGACACCGGCGAACGGCAGTTCAGCACGATAGTGGGCAAGTCCATAAGCGATTGCCCCAAGCGTTTGCGCCACGCCGGTCGTGTTGATCACTGCGAGTACCGGCACCCCCAATTTTTGAGCGAGATCGGCACTACAGGGACAACCATCGAACAAGCCCATCACCCCTTCGATCAGAATCAGATCGGCTTCTTGTGCTGCTTCGTAGACAAGGCGCCGGCATTCTGCTTCCCCCACCAACCAAAGGTCAAGCTGGTACACCGGCTGGCCGCACGCGCGCTCGAGTATCATCGGGTCGAGAAAATCCGGCCCGGTCTTGAACACCCTGACCTTGCGGCCTTGCTCGGCATGGAAGCGGGCGAGCGCGGCAGTGACGGTCGTTTTGCCGTGATTGGAGCCGGGCGCGCTGATGAATAGCGCTGGGCAACGTCGCGTTTGCACGTTAAAACTCCACGCCTTTTTGTGCCTTGATGCCCTGCTCCTGATACGGATGCTTAACCGGACGAATATCGCTGACGAGATCGGCCAGCGCGATTAATCTCTCCGGCGCATGGCGACCGGTAACTACAATGTGCAGCATCTCGCGCCGATTGCTGAATACCTCCAGGACTTCGGCCAGATCGAGATATTGATACTTGAGCACGATATTGAGTTCATCGAGAATCACCATGTCGTAGGAAGGATCGTTGATCATCCTGACCGCTTCGGCCCAGCCGTTGGCGGCGGTTTTCATGTCGGCTGCGCGATCCTGCGTATCCCAGGTATAGCCGGCGCCGACCACATGAAAATCGCAATTGGGGTTATTACCAAGCACCTCGCGTTCTGCGCTGTGCAATGCGCCCTTAATGAACTGCACCACACCCAATTTCATCTGATGGCCGAGTATGCGCAACCCCATGCCGAATGCGGCGGTGGATTTGCCTTTGCCAGTGCCGGTGTACACAATCAGCAAGCCTTTTTCTTTTTGCGCTGCGGCCTTCTTTTTTTCGAAGCCCTCTTTATGACGCTGGGCCATCCGCTTATGCGATTCAGGATCTGTTTTCATTGCAATTATTCCCAGGTGGTTCCGGTCAAGTCGGATAACAGTGCCGTCACATTGGTGCGGCTCGGGTGGTAACCGATGAAAACAAGTTCCGATTTTTGGGAGAATTCGTTTGCCGCACCGGGACTGATCGTTACACGCGAGCGCACACCCTGCACCACTGCCGTGTGCTGCGGATCGGTGGAGCGAATAAATCCTTTGGCCCGCAGGATCGGCTCCACTCTGGCCACTTCAACCAGCGCCGCTTTCAGTCGTTCTGCTTGTTGCGGTTCCTGGCTGCGCAGCACAAACGAAAGCCAACCCGGATCTTGCTCATGAAAATGCTTGTGCGTTGCAAGGCCATGGGTATGTGCACTCAAGCCAGAATGGGCATGACCGTTCAGGCGCTCTTGATTGCCGAGCAAAGAAGCATCGGGACCCGGCATCGGCACCAGCGGCGTGTAACGGTGGTCGTGCGCAACCAGCGTCGGCTGGTGCAAGCGCAGGCCCAGAGCGAGCCGGATATCGAGTTGCGCGTGGTAGGCGAGTTCAAGAAAGCGCACGTTCGGCGCACATTGTCGAACGCGGGTCTCGGCCAGTAGCAGCGCCTTCTCATCAAGCAGGTCGACTTTGTTTAACACCACGACATCTGCGTATTCGATCTGCTGTTCAAACAAACTGGCGACCGCAGCTTGCGAGCCATGAGCCTCATTGTCACGTTCGAATTGATTGGACAATAACAATGGCGTATCCACCACTGCCAGTGTCGCATCCAGAATAAAATCTCCGGCCAGCTCGGGTCCCTGCAGCATTTCCATTACGGCCGTCGGCAACGCCAAGCCGGAGGTCTCGATCAGCACATGATCGACATTGGCGCGGCGCTCGGCGATCGCGCGCATGGTCGGAATAAAAAGTTCGTCATCACCATAGGCAATCAGGCCGTACGGAAAATCGTGAATCCGAATCTGGTTATCGCCGTCAACGCCACCCCGAATCAGTGCGCCATCGATGGAGACCTCGCCGAACTCATTGATCAATAGCGCGAGACGGCGGGTTTGCCTGCGTTTAATCAGACCGCAAAGCAAAGTGGTTTTGCCCGAGCCCAGAAAACCGGTGACGATGGTGACCGGGATCAACTGATTCATGCTATTTTCCACGCTGCCAGTTGCTGTAATACAGCATCGAACGTCGAGGTGACCAGCGGGTAGGCCAGCTTCGGTCGCCGAATCACCAGCAATGGAATATCCAGCGCCTGCGCCGCTGCTGCTTTGGCGCGATAGCCGCCGGCATCGCCGGAATCCTTGGTTACCACGCAATCGATTTGCCAATCGCGCCATAGCGCCGTATTGAACGCTTGCGAGAATGGCCCTTGCATCGCACACAGGTGGCTACGCGGCACCCCCAGATCGATCGCGCGCCGAATGAAATCCGGCTCCGCTGTGACGCGGACAAACCACTCACGCTCCTTTGCACCGGGCGCTTGCAGAAACGTCGCCAGATCCTTGGAGCCGGTCGCCAGAAAAATACGTTGGCCGATTGTGATGGCGCGCTCGGCGGCTTGTGCCATCGATTCGCACAACTCATGGCACTCCGGCGCAAGCACACTGGGCCGTTCGTAGCGCAAATAAGGAATGCCAAGCTCACGCGTTAGACCGATCAACTGTTCAGAAATGATATTGGCGTAGGGATGGGTCGCATCGACCAGCGCGCGCGCATGACCGCGAACCAGCGCCTGCCTGCGTGCTTCAACGCCTTGACGGCCAGCCCATACAGACACGCCAGCACAGTCTTTGATGGCCACTTCGCCACCATATTCGGTTGCCGCCGACACGATTACCGGGCAGCCCTGTCCTGCTGCCAACTGAGCCGCCAGCGCATTGCCGTCGCTGGTGCCGGAAAAAACCCAGACTGCATTATCGGGTAACGCATGTTCTTCTGGCTGCATGGCTGGCGCAACTTCCTGAGAAGTCCAGTCGTTATAACCGCGCGGTGTAAAAATGTGCCCGCGCTTGCGCCGGGTAAACCGGTTCCCGATCACGATGGTGGTGAGCATATCGAACTGCAACGCCGGTAATTCTTCCAAGCGGTAGATGCTGACCTGCTGACCGGGTCGATAGGCATTCTTCACTACGCCGCACAACGTATTAGGCGTCTTGGATTCAAGCATGAGGTTCAAGATGCGGTAGACGCCTTGCTGCCGACCAGCGCTCTGCACGTTATACAACACGCAAGCCAGGTCGGCTTCAGCGATGTGCCGTGCGCGGTTTTCGATCCACTCCC
The DNA here is from genome assembly GCA_022841375.1 of Burkholderiales bacterium. Taxonomy (GTDB): domain Bacteria; phylum Pseudomonadota; class Gammaproteobacteria; order Burkholderiales; family SG8-41. Next base: position 21,784 of record JALHRQ010000013.1, on the reverse strand, counting down.
AGGGACACAGCAGATCGGACAAGCTTAGAGTCGCGAAGTCGTGCGATAGCGGCGAGCCCAGCAACGAAGCGCAGGCATTGGCCGCGGTAATGCCGGGCACGACATTGACCTCGTAGGTATCGTCTTCACGCATTTCTTCGAATGCCAGCGCGGCCATCGCGTAAATACCGATGTCGCCGCTGGAAATCAATGCGACTTTGGCACCGCTGCGGGCTTTGTCGATCGCCAGTAAAGCCCTCTCCCGCTCTTGCGTCAGTGGCGGCGTATGAATTTCCTTTCCCGCCAGCCACGGCTCGATCCAGCGCAAATACAACTCGTAGGCCACGATCACGTCGCTGTCACGCAGCGCCGCTTCGGCACGCGGGATGATCAAGTCGTTAAATCCCGGCCCGACCGAAACCAGATGCAGTACACCGCTCATGCTTCCATCCACTTATCTTCCACCACGGCCACGGCAACACCATCCAACGCCATTTTCGGCACTATCAATTTCCCACGGCTACAGGCAATCAAGGCGCACGGTTCGCATACGCCATAAACGCCCACGCTCTGGTTCACCCACTCCGATGCTTGCGTCACCCACGCCCGCGCTGCTACCGTTGCGTGCGCAAAGACGCGCAGCGGCAAACCATGCCGCGCGCAGAATTCGATCAATCCCGGCTCATCCTCCTTCAGGTCGATCGTCGCCACCTCGCGCACTTCGTCCACCCAACGCGCGCCAAGTGCCTTGCGCACCGCCGCAGAAATCTGATCAACAGACACGCCCTTGCGGCAGCCAATGCCGACCACGAGTGGCTTCAAGGTCTCGGTCGCCGTGGTGATCACCGGCACCGCGCCGACCACATTGGCGACACGATAAGCCAGACGGTTGGCGCCGCCTTCGTGACCAGCCAGCAGCGACACCGCGTAACGACCTGCTTCGTCCAGCACCACCAGTGCCGGATCGCTGTGCTTGTCCTGCGCCAAGCCATCGAGAAAGCGCACCGCGATGCCACTGGCTGCAACCATCACCCACTGCGCATGCTGCCTATAAGCCGCGCTGAACTGCTGCTTCTGCGCCACAGCCGGATTCAGCCAGGGCCGGTACAGCGCGCCACCGAGCTGCGCTTGCAGAAGAGCGGCGAGTGCTTCGCTTTCTGCGCGCACCAGCCAGATCCCGAGTGACTCACTCACGCTATCGCCTTTGCGGTCTTTTCGGCCTTATGTTTGGTCTTTTTCACAGCGCGAAACAGGTGTTTAAAATCCTTTGCGTACAAACTTGACTCCACCTGCTCGCCGTGACCCAGTGCGGCACCGACCAGCAGCATGGTGGTCAGATTCCAGGCACCGCGCTTAGTCTCTTTCAGCACCGTACCCAACGTTCCCTGATAGATACGCTGCTCGGGCCAGCTAGCCCGATAGACCAGGGTCAATGGCGTGTCCTCTGGATAATGCAGACGCAGGACGGTAACGATTTTTTTTAAATGCGGCCCCGACAGGAAGATGCACATGGTTGCGCGATGCCCGGCCAATTTGGCAAGTGCTTCCGCCTCCGGCACCGCCGACGCACGACCGGAAACGCGGGTCAGGATGATGGTCTGCGATACTTCCGGCTTGGTCAACTCAGCCTTGACCGTCGCGGCGGCTGCGCTGAACGACGAAACACCCGGCACCACCTCGTATTCAATACCGAGCGCATCGAGTCGCCGCATTTGCTCGGCGGTCGCGCCGTAGATCGCCGGATCACCCGAGTGCAGGCGCGCGACGTCGTAGTCAGCCCCTTGGGCACGCCGGTAACACGCCTCCTGTTGTTCGAGGTCGAGCTTGGCGGTATCAATCAACTCAGCATCCTGGCGACAATGCTGCAGCATGTCAGTCGGCACCAGCGAACCGGCGTACAGCACCATGTCGACGCGGCCCAGTATGTTGGCACCGCGCAGCGTGATCAGGTCGGAAGCGCCGGGACCGGCGCCGATGAAATAAACTTTCATGGCTATCTTTTCTCTCTCAGGGTCTTGCGGATCAACAGCGTGGCAAGATAACCCATTGCCTCGGTAGCAGATAAATTACCGACATCGGCAGCCAGCATTTCGCCCTGTAAGCCGATGCGACGCGCAAATGCGCAATGTTCGGCAACGCCCATTTCGCGCAGCAGATCGAGCACCCAGCCCAAGCGCGCGCCAATCTTCATCAACACCACGATGTCATGCGTTTCGATGTCGCGCCGCAGCGCGAAGGGATCGTCCGGGCACGGCAGGATCAGGGTGCGTTCCTTGCCCTCGCCCAGCGGCCAGCCCAGGGCCGACGCAGCGGCGGCGTAGCTGGTGATGCCGGGAAAGGTGCGGTGAGGTAATTTGGGAAAGCGCTCGCGCAGCGCGGCTAACACATAGCCGTAGGTGGAATACGTCAGCGTATCGCCGATCGTCAGGTAAGCCACGTTTCGCCCGGCGCACAGATCGACTGCAATCGTGTCGGCTAAGTGCGCGTAATGCTCGCGCAATACCGACCGGTCCGAGTCCATGTTGAACTCGATTTCCCGTACCCTTTGCAGCGGGATGTCGATACCGGACAGGCATTGCATGGCGACCGAGGTTTCCGCGCTACGCGCCCGTGGCGCGAACACGACGTCGGCCTGTCGTAGCGCATCGAGCGCCGCGAGCGGGAGGTAGCCGGCCGGTCCCGGACCGACGCCGATGCCCCACAAGGTGCCGAGTTGTGTCACGTTTACGTATCCTCTCCCAGCGCATTGCCGTGCAAATCGAACAAGCGCACTTCGACCTTCTCCACTGCCGGCACGCGCGCATGCACCAGTACGCCGATGCGCCGTTCAATTTCGATCCACAACGCCTGTGCGCCAGGTTCACTCTTTAATCGTTCCATCGCTGCTTCCACTGTATTTGCAGTCTTTATTTCTTGCACCAGATGCTGCGCGAACCCGCGTTCCGCCGCGACGCGCGCCACACAGCCCATTGCCATGCTGCTCTTGCTCGAATGTGTGTCCCACACGCCGTCGAGCACTTTAGCCAGCTTGCCAGGGTGCCCCGCGAGCCACAGCACTTCGAGGCGGCGCCGCTCTTCGTCCAGTGCCTTCTGCGTAAAATCGAGCGCATCGCCCAGAAAATTCGCAATCTGGACCGTGCGCTTTTCGGGCAATCCCAGTACGTCCCTGGCATAGGCACGGCCGATCTTGCCCGGCAGGTACGCCACACTCTGCGCTCTACCGCCAAGCGCTACACGCACATAAACTTCAATCGAGGCAATCCAGGACGCCAGCGACATCGGCTCGACGATCCCCGAAGTGCCGAGGATCGATATGCCGCCAAGGATGCCGAGCCGAGGGTTGAAAGTCTTCCTCGCGATCACGGCACCGTTTTCACAACCGATGGTCAGATCAAATCCTTGCCCCCCCCCTTCCTCCACACTTTCTGCCAGCACTTCAGCGACCGCCTGCCGCATCATCTGGCGCGGTACCGGATTGATCGCCGGTTCCCCCACTGCTACGCGCAAGCCAGGCTGGGTCGCAGTACCGACGCCGTTGCCGGCGAAGAAGCGAATCTGTCCCGTATCGTTCCGGCGCACTTCGGCGAAGATGGTCGCACCATGGGTCTTGTCCGGATCATCGCCACCATCTTTCAGCACTTCTGCATGCACAGTTTGTTGATCGAGCCAACGCACCTCCTGAATCGGCACCACCAAATAATACGCACCGTCCGGCAGCGTCACCTCTACACGTTCATATCGTTCTTCACGCAATAGCCAGTAAAGCGCGGCCTTGACCGCCGCCGTGGCACAACTACCTGTAGTGCGCCCGCGTCGCAAGCCGTTCGGCGCCAGCACGAACAGATCGAATTCTGCTCGTTCAAGTTCATCCATACCCGGCAAGCTGATTGACCGCATCGATCATCAACGCATTGACCACACTCGCTGCCCACGGCGAACCGCCACGCGTGCCGCTATTGGTAATGCGCGGCACCTGCAGGCAGCGGCGCAAATCATCCTTGCTTTCGCGCGTGCCGACGAAACCGACCGGCAAGCCTATCACCAGTTGCGGCCGCCAGCCGTGCTCGCGGATCAGACGCGTCGCCTCCACAATTGCAGTCGGCGCGTCGCCAATCGCGAGCACTACGTCATTACCGAATTTTTCCCAAGCGCGACGTATCCCGGCAGCAGAGCGCGTGATGCCATGCGTCTGCGACATCAGATGCGTCTCGCGGTCGTGCACCCCGCACCAGGTTTCAATGCCAAGCTGTTCCAGTAATGCGCGCTTCAAACCAGTCTGCACCATAGTGACGTCGGCCACCACGCGCTTGCAGCGCAGCAACGCGCGGATACCGGTTTCTACCGCTCCGGACGAAAAGTAAATATCGTCGACCGCATCGTAGTCGCCGCTGGTGTGCACCAGCCGTTGCAGCACCGTCAAGTGCGCCTGCGAAAAGCCCGACCAATCACGTCCGGCGGCGATAATGCGAAAGCTCTCGGCTTCGATCGGATGGGGTTGATAGTGCGTAAATTGCGGTTTAACTTCAGTGGGCGATGACTCGCCTGCCCGCTCTTTTCCCAGCAGTCCTCGCACGCGCAAGTGATGAGCCCGCTGCGGTTCACCCACTTGCTCTTCGAAGCCGACAATTTGTACCCGATACTTGCATAGAGAGCAGTTCATCGCAGCGCGCCCGGCCACCGCTTCCCGTGCGCGCTCGATCATTACGTCGGCCACGTACGGATGCACGCCAAAATAACCGGCCTTAACCACTTCCAGTTCCGGCTCACGCTCCTGCAATGCGTCGGCTGCCGCATAAATACGCTTGACAAGCACGCCGTCGAACAAAAAGAATGGCAACACGACGAGCCGCGCGAATCCCAGTCGCGCCGCAGCGCGCAAGCCGTCGGCGACCAGCGGCTTGGCGGTGCCCGAATAACATACATACGCCCCGCCGAAGCCCATGCCTTCCTCCAGCATGCGCGCAAACTTGGCGACTTCGCCATTGGCATCGGAATCGGTGGTGCCGCGACCGACCAGCACCAAGCAGGTGTCCGTGCGCCGTACGGTGTTCGGGGACGTCGACTCGGCTGCGACGATGCGTTCCTGGGCGAGCTGCAACAGCTGCGGATGCAGGTTGAGCGGCGCACCAAAATGAAATTCGATTGCGGGATGCTCACGCGCCAGCACCAGCAACTCGCTCGGCAAATCGTTCTTGGCGTGACGCGCAGCCAGTAGCACGCCCGGCACCACGACCACTTGTCGTGTGCCGGCGGCGAGATTCTCTACGACCGCCTGCTCGATGGTCGGGCTCGCGAACTCCAGATAGCCATGGCTGACTATGTGCTGTGGAGCGCGCGCCCGGACCAACTCGACCAACCCCTCGAACTCGCGAACAGCGTCGGGATCGCGGCTGCCGTGACCGGCGATCACAATGCCGAACGGGTCGGCCTGCGTCATTTTCCCGCCGCCGGCTCAATCTGGCTGGACATCGGCTGACGCGCGCGAATCAGCATGATGCTCATGTCCGTAAACTCGCGATCGACACATTCGGCGAGCGTACCGTGCCATTCTGCCTCGTCGCGCGTCAGGTTTTCCCACACCTCGGTCGGATGCTCGGGCGACACGCCATTCGCCACCAGGTAAGCGGCAATGTGACGCGGCATGAAAGAGCGCGCCGCATCCCACGGACGAGGAATCACGATGGCGTTGCGCTCGTCCTGGAGCACATGCACCAGATGACGCTTGAAAGGTTCAAGATCGCCCCGCCGGTGAAAAGTTATGAAACTGGTTTCGTCGAAGCATACTTTGGCACGCGAAGCGAGAATTTGCGCAGAAGATATTCCCGGCAGCGTCTCGACCTCGTGGCCGCATGCACGCTCGACACGCTCCAGGTACTGGAAGCCGCTAAAGTGGATATCGCCCATGAATACCACCACGCAGTGCTTGCCAGCATGGTGCGCCAGCGCTACGTGCGCCAGTTTATCAACCTGATCGCGATAACCCATGGTGACGACCTCTGCTGCGGACGGAATCAAGCTGCGCACGACATCGAGCACCGCGTCGAACCCGGCCACCACGTCGGCATTACGGATTAATTCCGCGCCGCGCTGCGTCAGGTAACCGATGTCGCCCGGCCCCGCACCAACACAGATGATCATAACTGCACCTCACAAATCGCTGGATTTTTCGATACGTAGCCTGCGATGCCAACCACTTCGCCGATAATCACGATGGCCGGACTGCCAATGCCATGCGCGGGCAGTGCTGCCGGCAACTCCCCCAACGTAGTCACCACGCTGCGCTGCTGTGGCAAGGTGCCGTGCTGGATCACTGCGGCTGGCAGCATCGGTGACAAACCCGCCGCCAATAGTTCCGCAACGATCCGTGACAGGTTGGCGATTCCCATGTAGATCACCAGAGTGCCGCCCGTCCCAGCCAACCCTCGCCAGTCCGTTGGCTCGTCGTTGCGAGTGTGCCCAGTGACAAATGTGACACTGCGAGCGCAATCGCGGTGCGTTAGCGGTATGCCCAACACCGCCGGCACGGCCACGCCGGCGGTCACCCCGCTCACCACCTCGACAGCCACTCCGGCCGCAACAAGACATTGCATTTCCTCACCGCCGCGACCAAAGACAAAGGGATCACCGCCCTTGAGTCGCGCCACAATGCGGCCCGCCTGTGCATGTTTGAGCATTTGCTCGTGAATGGACACCTGGGGTGTCGACTTACAGCCGCCGCGCTTGCCTACATCAACGATTTCCGCATCCGGCGCGACGAAACGCAGGACTTCGCGATTGACCAGATCGTCCAGCAGCACCACGTCAGCCTCGCCGAGCAAACGCACCGCTTTGAGCGTCATGAGCTCAACATCGCCGGGACCAGAACCGATCAAATAGACTTTTCCGGGTTTCATCTGATTTTCATGTTGTTTTCAACCGCCCACGTATCGTGAGCGTCAAACTCTCTGCCGATAACTGCTCCAGCGTTAGGCATTCGGCTCCCAGCGCCTGCGCCAGTTGGCCAGCCCGCCCCAGACGAAGATGACCGCTTTCGGTATCGAGCACCAATGCCGGCACACCGCGCCCGGCCAGCCGTTCGGCCAAGGCCAGCGTCTCGCGCCATGGGTCGGCGCCATCGCTCAGCGCAACATTCGCCTTGCCGTCGCTCAGCAATATCAACAGCGGCGGCGCGCTCGCATCCGCCTGTTCCAGAGTTTTCAATGCTAACTGCAACGCGTGCGGCAATGGCGTACGACCACCAGTAGGCAGTTCGCGCAGCCCCTGCTCAGCGCGATCAACGCTGCGGGTGGGTGCCAATAACAGTGCTGCCGATTCGCCGCGAAAGGAAATGACTGCCACTTCGTCGCGCCGTTGGTAGGCATCGGTTAGCAGCGCCAGTACCGCGCCCTTGACCGCCTCCATACGGCGCTGCGCTGCCATCGAGCCAGAGGCATCCACCACGAAAAGAATCAGGTTAGCGCTTTTGCCCGCGCGAATTTGCTGGTGCAGATCGCTTCTGGTTACGTGGAATTCCGCTGGATTGCGCAATGCAGCGCTACGCAGCGTCGCGCCAACAGCAAGGCTGCTCGGATTGTCATGCGGTGCTGCACGCACCACGCGACCGCGCGAAGTATCCGGTACGTCGCTGCGCCGACCCACAGTGTTGCGGGCTGGGATGTTATCCACCACGATCCGGCGTACGGTACCAGTGGATGCGGCGGCAAACACCTGCTGCTTATCGTCCTGTTCAGCGTCGCCCTTTGCACTCTCTGCGCCCTCTTCCTGTGAGGCAGCACCGGATTCATCATGCTGTTCTGGCTGCTGAGCGGCTTCCCGCATCAATTCGTCGAGGCGCTCGCGATCCAGGCCGGGCTGCTCGAACGGTTTGCGCCGCCGCCGGTGCGGCAGTACCAGTTCCGCCGCACAGCGCACGTCTTCGGGCGTCACCTGCTCACGCCTCTCCAGTGCCGCCAGTGCGCGTGATGCCTTGTGCATCACGATGTCGGCACGCAGGCTTGCAACGTCGAATTCGCAACACAGATGACTAATCAAATCGAGCAACGCGTCGTCCAGCAACACCTCCGGCAACAAGCGCTGAGCGGTGGCAAGCTGATCGCGTAACGCATCCTGCTGTTGTTCCCACGTGATGGCGTAGCCGGCCGGACCGGCATCGAAAGCGATACGCCGGCGCACCACCTCGGCGCGTAATGCTTTATCTCGCGGCGCCGCAACTTCGACCATCAAGCCGAAGCGGTCAAGCAGTTGTGGGCGCAGGTCACCCTCCTCAAGATTCATCGTGCCGATCAACGTGAAGCGCGCCGGATGCGTGATCGACAAGCCTTCCCGCTGCACCGAGTTGATACCCATCGCCGCCGCGTCCAGCAGGACATCCACCAGGTGATCGGGCAGCAGGTTCACTTCATCGATGTAGAGAATGCCGCGGTGCGCTGCCGCCAGCAAGCCGGGTTGAAAGGCGCGCTTGACGCCCTGCAGCGCGCGCTCCAGATCAAGAGTGCCGAGCACACGGTCTTCGGTCGCACCGAGCGGCAGCGTGACAAAAGGAACCGTAGCAGTCTGCGCCGTCGCACTCGCCTCGCTACATATCTCGCAGTGTCCACAGGGTACGCCGGGTGCACAGTTGAACGCACAGCCGGCGATAAGCTCAATCATCGGCAGGATATCCGTCAGCGCCCGCGCCGCGGTGCTTTTGGCCGTCCCCTTGTCTCCGCGGATCAGTACGCCGCCCAGCGTCGGATCAACCGCGCATAGCAGTAGTGCGGTTTTCAATTGCTCCTGTCCGACGATGGCAGAAAATGGAAAATTCATGCTTGTCATCTCATACGCTGCGCGGTGTCTCACCGCGCGCCTCCAGCAAGGTTTCACTACGTAGATACAGTTCGCGCAGCGCTTCCAGCGTCTGCGGCGGCGGCTCGGCCCACATGCCGCGGCTGGCCGCTTCGAGCAGGCGCTCGGCAATCGCGTTCTGCGCCCACGGATTGGCCTCTTGGAGGAAGCGTTGCATCTCAGGATCGAACGCGTAGACGCTTGCCACTTGCTCGTACATCCAATCGTCCATGACACGGGCGGTAGCATCGTAACCGAACAGGTAATCGACCGTCGCTGTCAGTTCCAGTCCGCCCTTGTACCCATGACGCTGAATGCTCGCCAGCCACTTCGGATTGACGACGCGCGAGCGGAATACCCGCAACGTCTCCTCCTTGAGATCGCGCACCTGGGGGCGCGCCGGATCATGGCTGTCGCCGAAATAGTGCCGCGGCTGCTGCCCGGTCAGGGCACGGATGGTGGCGATCATGCCGCCGTGAAATTGCAGGTAATCGTCGCTATCGAAAATGTCGTGTTCACGATTGTCCTGGTTGTGCAACGCCACCTGGACGCCCGACAGCCGCACCCGAAACGCATCGCGCTCATCATTCCCTTGCGTGCCCCGAGCATAGGCGTAGCCGCCCCAGTTTACATAGGCCTCGGCGAAGTCGGCATCGGCTTGCCAGTTCTTTTCCTGGATCAGCGGCAGAATGCCCGCGCCATAACTGCCGGGCTTGGCGCCGAAAATGCGATACCCGGCGCGACACGACGCCTCATCTTGCGGCAGTCCCTTGCCGATCCATTCGCCCAATTCGGCGAGATAATGCTTGCGCACGAAGTTCTGCGACAGCGGCTCGTCTAACTTGATAACGGCGTTGACAGCGTCATCGAGCAGATCGATCAATTGCGGGAACGCGTCGCGAAAAAAACCGCTGATGCGGATCGTTACATCGATGCGCGGATGTTTCAATTCCGCCAGCGGAATCACTTCGACGCCAGTCAGTTGACGGTTCTCCGGCCGCCACACCGGACGCACGCCGAGCAGCGCCAAAATCTGCGCCACATCATCGCCGTGGGTGCGCATCGCGCTGGTGCCCCAGATGCTGATGGCGACACTTTCCGGATAACCGCCGGTTTCGCGCACATGTCGTGTCAGCACTTCGTGCGCGAGCTGCAAGCCGACGCGCCAGGCCGACTGCGAGGGTACGCTTCGCGGATCGACCGAGTAAAAATTACGCCCGGTCGGCAGGATGTGCGCCATGCCACGGGTCGGCGAGCCGCTGGGTCCCGCCGGTACGTAACCGCCGGCCAGTCCGCTCAGCAGGTTAGCGATCTCGTCTGAAGCGCGCCCCAGGTTCGGCACTAGCTCGCGGCAGGCAAACCCAAGTACGCGGCGTAGCGCGTCGTAACCTACATCGGCGCCCGACAGGGCATCCTTATGGCCGACGTTAAGCGGGACCGTGCGGACCATGCCCTCTTTTACACGATGCTTATTCAATTGTGAAAGCACGCTGCTACGCACGCGGACCGCAGGTTGCAATAGCGGCTGGTTTACTGCACTACCGTCGGCGTGGAGCCCGTTAAAAATCAGATCCAATACCTCGTTTATGCTCGATTCAAGATAGTCGCGCGCATGCAGTTCGACGAACAGCTTTCGACACAACACATCAATCGCTTCAAGCGCATCGGCTCGTGTAACGACAGGCCGCTCGGCCAAGCGCGCCAGCGCGGTGACAACATTCAAACGACGCCCTTTGTGCTCCAACAGCATCTCAATTTTTAAACCAAACAACCGCGCCACTTCCGCCTGTAGCCCGGGAATATCCTGATTCGGCAGGCGAGTAAGCGACGCCAGCATATCCACCAGTTGCCCGCTTTCGGGCGCTTGACCAAGAATGTGCAAGCCGTCGCGGATCTGTGCCGCCCCTAACTCACACAAATAGCCGTCGAGATCCTCGATCAGATGAGCGACATCGACTCCGCCCATATTTGCCAGCGCTGCGGGAAGCTCTTCGTCATGATCATGGTCGTGGTCATGACCATGCTTGTGATCGTGAGCGTGGTCATGAAGATGGGCATGATCATCGTGGTCATGATCGTGGTCGTGGTGATCATGGTCATGGTGCAGCAGCGTGGCCTGCAGATCCACATCCAGGTTGGTTTCTTTCACCAACTCCCAAATCTGCTGCTGCAACAGCGGCAGCTTTGCAGGATCGAGCACTTCCACCTGATAATACTCGTCCACCAATTGAGTCAACTGGGCCAGCGCGCCATAAGTATCGGCCGTGGTCATCGGCGGCGTCAGGTGATCGAGTACGACGGCATGGGCGCGGCGTTTGGCCTGCGCACCTTCTCCGGGATCGTTGATGATGAAGGGATAAAACAAAGGCATATCCGCCAGGAACGCATCCGGAAAACACTTCTCCGATAGGCCCACACCCTTGCCCGGCAACCATTCGAGCGTGCCGTGCTTGCCGACGTGGACGATGGCATCGGCTCGCCACTCGTCCCGTAACCAGCGATACAGCGCGTAATAATGGTGGGGCGGCGGTAAATCGGGCTGGTGATAGATCGCGTCCGGGTCCATGCCGTAGCCGCGCGGCGGTTGCAGCGCAACGAAAGCATTGCCCAGTTCGATGCCCGCCAGCGCCAGATGATCGTCATGCACATAGGCCTCGCCCGGCGGTGGCCCCCATTGCGCCGCCATCTTCTCCCGCATCTCCAGTGGCAAATCGTCAAACCACGCCGCGTATTGCGCCGCAGGCACGCGTCCGACGGCGTGCGTCAGCTGCTCGGCACTGAGATATGTATTATCGTAGGCACAACGGTCGATCAACGCGTGGATCAGGGCGGTGCCGTTCTCGGGCAACTGCTCTATGTGATAACCGGCGTCGTGCATGGCGCGCAGGATGTGTATCAGGGATGCCGGCGCATCGAGACCAACCGCATTGCCAATTTGCGATGCCTTGCTGTTGGAATTAGTAAAAATAAAGGCTACGCGCTTGTCCGCATTGCGCATCCGTTTCAGTCGTGCGAAGCGCGCCGCAAGCCCGGCCACGCGCGCCACGCGATCGGACAGCGGTTCGTATTCGACCATCTCGTTGGACATGCCGGCGGCCCGTGTCTTGAAAGACACAGGGACCGTGATAATGCGCCCGTCGAACTCCGGCAACACCACGTTCATCGCCGCATCGAGCGGGTTGAGGCCGCGCGTCGATTGCTGCCACTGACCCAGCATCATGCCGCTGGTGATGGCTTGCAACACTGGCACATTGAGTCGTTCCAGCACGCCGACCGACCAACCGGCCGGGGTCGGCCCGCCGGGCGTGATTTCGCCCATGGCGAACGAGGTAGTGTTGATCAGCACGTCGATGTGCGCGCCGCGCTCTCCGCTGAAATGGCGCAGCGCCGTCGGCAGCGTCGCGCCGCCATCGCCTCCGGCGCGCAACGACGAGGTGAATACCGGCAGCACATTCATGCCGCGCTTCTCCAGCGCGTCGACCAGCGCATCGACAAAGCGCGTGTTGCCGCTCATCCAGTGGGCGCGGTAGAAAACGATACCGACACTGGGCCGTTGCGGCACCCGCTGGGCCAGCCAGTCATCAATGCCAGCACCTTCGGACAAGTCGGGATGATAGAGCCCATGCTCGGGCAAGGCCAGCGCCGGCTCGAAGCCGAAACCGGTCAGCAAAAGATGATCGGACAGGTAGCGCAGCAGTTGCGCCAGATTCACGCTGCCGCCTGCCTGAAAATAGGTCAGCGCCTGCTGCAACACATCTGATGAAACGGTGGATACAGTCGCCAATTCCGGGTCGGGTTCTCCGGTACCGCTGATCGCGATCAAATGTCGCCCCCGTCTCCGGGCTTGGCCTACCAACTCGGCAAAACCCGGTACGCTGCCGAGCCGGCCCAACACACGTAACACGATGATCTGTGTGGCGGCAAGTTCGCGCGCCAGTAGCGCCGCCATCTGCGCTTCGCTCTCGAGTGCCTGCAGGTCGACACCAGTAACCGGCGGGAAATCTTGTGGTAATTGGGCGAGTGCGCTGTGCAGCACCGTCAGGTCGTTCGGGGCGTGGGTCAATAGCGCGATGTGCGCACCCATCGCGTTTATTTTAGACATCTTCGTTTTCCAATGGACAGGTGTCGCCTTCACCCAGACGATGGAAGATCAACTCATCCACTTCACGCCCGCCTACCAGATGTTCGACGACGATCCGTTCCAATGCTGCCTCGTCAACGCAGCGATACCATACGCCTTCGGGATACACCACGAGTATCGGCCCTTGGTTCCGGCACACGACCATGCAGTGCGTTCTGGTGCGTTTGACCCGCAACTCCGGACGGGCATCAATCTTCTTCCCCATTAATTCAAACATCGCCTGCGCCTGTATGCCATCTTCGGTGCAACGCGGGCCGACGCACATTAGTACGTGTCTGGTGTGGGTTCTCATAACATTTTCTTCACGCCGGAGCGATCGACTTAAGCGAATGGGGCTGCGCGCAAACTGCCCGCGTAACGCCCCCACAAACCCGACACATCCTGCCAATTACGATGGTTAGGCAAACTTTTTGTAAAAGAATCCCGTCAAGCTGCCAAGCGTGAGCCAGAACACGGTATTGGCAATAGCGGTGGCATATATAAAAGCGTGCGCTAATTCAATAGGTGCTGCGCTAGCGTGAACTTGCGGCTGCGGCGCACCGATCAGGTGTGGAACGCCGAGCAAGGCTGCGCCCAGGATTTTGACCTGCCAGGTTCGAGCAAAAATCAGGAGCGATAGTCCCGTTGCTGTCATGACCACCGTTATTAGCCACCATAGTTGTCGATCAGCCAGCGGAGCCGCTTCGGTGCCAGGAACTTCCGGAGGCAAGCCCAAGGAAGGGGCCACGAAAAACACCACATACCCTGCCAAGCCCCACAACAGCCCGGCACGCCAATCGCTTGCTTCACCACGCAGACAGATGCCGGATCCCAACAACAGCCCGAAGCCAACGGCCAGACTGATATTCGCCAAGGCCGTGAACAAGGTCCGCTCTACACCGTTGGTAGGTTGCCAAGCCTCATGCTCGTGATGCTCATTCTCGGCAGAAGAATGTACATGAGCAGATTGCGCAGCAGCCGCATCCTCATACACTTCGGCATTGAGTATGATCCGGCTCACCTGAATTTGTTGAACAACGGTGAATAACAAGCCCGCCAGCACACCCGCCATTGCCGCTGCGGAAACAATCCGTTTGAACGCCGCCAGGTTAAACATCCCGGCCATGTGGGTCAGTGGCACGGAAACCCGGCGGAATGACGAGCGTCATGCGCGACATTATGCAACGCCGGAGTCTCAGCGAAAGCCGCGCAATAAAGCAACACCAGACCAAGGCTTCCGGCGAGCATCACTGGCAGTATTTTGCCTTTCCAGGTAGCCGAATGGGACTGCGAATCGACGTTATCAAGTAAACCAGGTATTGACGACATGTAATCTTTCTCCTTGAAGAGAGCACTCAAGCCACGAAACAACGGGGACTGGAATGACATCCCCATTGCAGATCCGCGCGCCAAGCGCGTGAAAAAACCTGTACGTGAAGGAGGAAGTTAAAGATGGACGCGCAGCAGAGCAATCCATCTGAATCGCCCCTCGCGATACAAACGCTACGATAGCTTCAGGCTGGTCTCCGGGCTTACGAGTCGAGATCCCCTTGCTTGGGTTTCCCTAGGTCAGCGCCTTCCCATGCATTGCACAGTGGCGTTCTGCAAACCTTTTTACTCGATTACCGTTGCGGGGGCAGCGTCGGTTTTGTTCGCTTATTCAGAAAACTCACCGACTTCCCATTTCATTCTACATACGAGTGATCGTAGAATACCTGAAGCACTGCTACCCGATCAGTTTATGCGTCGAAGAACAAACTTGCAAGCTAAGTAAACGGGCTCTGTAACAGACTGTTATTTCAGTCAACAGTCCAGAATCATCAGTTCCCCATAGGCGATCTTGTGCGGAGTGCGTGCGGCGTACCGTGCCATCTCAGCCAGCGGCAAACCACGCTGGCAAGCCAGCAACAACCGCATCGTGCCAGCATGGCAAATCACGATGGCGCGATCCTGCCCGCACCGTAGCAAATCATCATGAAAAGCGCTAACCCTTTGTGCCATCTGCAAAACATTCTCACCGCCCCCCGGCCTGAACTGCGCAATGTCGTTGGCCCAGGCGTCGATTTCAATACGGGGAATATCACTCCAGGCGCGCATTTCCCAATCGCCGAAATACATTTCGGCCAGGCGCGCATCATGGATAGCCGGTGCACAGTCAAGCGCCTCGGCCAAGCTATCGGCCAGCACAGCACATCGCTGCAAAGGACTGCAAAACAGCGATGTCTGTTCAGGCAAATTCGGCGTCAACGACGCCAGCACCCGCGCATGTTCTTCTGCCGATACAGTCAAATCGGTGCAGCCGTAACAGGTATCTGCCGCGACGAGCGGCTTGGGATGACGGACAAGATAGAGACGCACGGTAAGCGCGTAACTCAGTGCAAAATAACAGCCAACAGACCCAGATAGAACACGACTTCCGCCACCTGCTGCAACGCGCCCAAACAATCGCCGGTGTAGCCGCCGATTCGCCGCACAAAAATGCCAGCCAACCAAAGCGCCGCAACGGCAATCGCAATCCCGCCGGCGACGATCGCCTGCCAGGAAAACCACCCAGTGAGGCACGCTGCTATTACAGGCAACAACGCCGTGATCATAGCGATACAGAATTCCAGCGTGGACATGTGTTGTGCCAGCGGCTTGGCCTTGCCTTCCGCCTTCGCATAAGACAAACGCCAGATCAGAACAGTCGAAGGCAGCCGCGACAGTGGATGCGCAATCAGCAACGCGATTGCTACCGCGGGTGTCGGCATGCTGGATAGCACGACGCATTTCAACGCCAGCATCAGGCTGACACCGATGACGCCATAGACGCCGATGCGCGAATCTTTCATGATCTCCATTATTCGCTCTGGAGTGTTACCACCTCCCAGCCCGTCGCACGTATCCGCGAATCCATCCTCATGGATAGCACCTGTCAGGTAAATTCCGGCGATAGTCGATAGCAGCACCGCAATCGCCTGCGGCCAAATCCAGATTGACAGTATATAGACGCTCGCCGTGACAGAGCCTACGACTATCCCGACTGCCGGAAAATAACGTACTGCGTGGCGCAACCAATCCGGATCAAACCCGACCCAGCGCGGAATCGGCAAGCGCGTAAAAAATTGCAGCGCGATGAAAAAGAGACGAAGCTGGTGTATGCATCGGTTAATGAAACTGGCAGGTGGTGCGGTAGTCGGCAGCATGTAACAAAGCCCTATTCCATCTTCTCGCTGACCTGAGCCGACTCGAAGGTCGCCATCTCGCTCATGAAATTCACTGAAGCCTGCAGCAGCGGCAACGCCAGTGCGCAGCCAGTGCCCTCACCCAGCCGCAAGTCCAGTTGCAACAACGGACGCGCACCCAGATAGGCGAGCATGCGCTGGTGCCCGCGCTCCTCCGAGCAATGCGAAAAAATGCAGTAATCGAGGATGGCTGGCTGCAATCGTGCCGCTATCAGCAACGCACTAGTCACGATGAAACCATCGATTAACAACACCATGCGCCGCTCTGCCGCTTGCAGCATCGCACCGACCATCATCGCGATCTCGAAGCCGCCGAATGTCGACAAGATATCCAAGGGATCCGATACAGAGATATGATGAGTCACCGCATTTTCGATCACTTTTTGCTTGTGGAGGATGCCGGCGACCGGCGACCCGGCCCCAGCACCGACACAATCTGCAACCACCGCCCCTGTCACTTTATGCATGATCGCGGCTGCGGCAGTTGTGTTGCCGATGCCCATCTCACCGAAGCCAACCACGTTACCTTCGAGCGCCACGACGAGTTCCATGCCATGCCGCATCGCGACTACACATTGCTCCATTGTCATGGCCGGTTGTTGGGCAAAATTACAAGTGCCGAAAGCAACCTTTCTATCCAATAAGTCGCCACGCAAACCGAAGTCATGATTCACACCAGCATCCACGATATGCAACACGCAGCCATTCTGACGCGCGAAGACGTTGATTGCCGCTCCTTGTGCCAGAAAATTTTCCACCATTTGCCAGGTCACGCTTTGCGGATAAGCAGAAACGTTTTCGGCCACGATACCGTGGTCGCCAGCAAATACCAGGATGGAAGGCAGCGTCAGTTGGGGCTGCGTCGTTTGCTGGATCAGGCCAATTGTTTTGGCGACTGACTCCAGGATGCCTAGGCTACCGAGTGGTTTGGTTTTATTGTTGATATGCGCATCAAGCGCAGCAGCTAACGCCGTATCGTACGTCGGATGGATCTTCGGAAAATGCATGTGATTTCCACGGCGCTTCCGCGCATGGCCCTTATGATAAATTTTGTCAGAGGAAAAAGCCCGACTATATTATGCGCCTCGCACATATTTTCCCTCCATTGGTCCGCATAGTCGCACCACGCAAGCGCAGTTAAGCTACCTCGCACATGCAGAAGACTGCCCTGCAAGGCTGCCGCTTAGTGGTAATCATAAGTTTGAACACGGCGCGGGAGCTTCCCCTCTCGGCACGGAGCGGTGCTGATCATTCTGCGACGGGCTCTACGCAATCTCCGCAATGCGGATAGGGACTTTCGCTCTTGGACAATTGTTTTTTAGGTAATTCTTCAACTGCCCTTTGGCAACTGCAGCCTCATCCCTGCTTGCTAACTGATGTAAATTGCCCGCTAGCGCTGGATATACCTCCTCGACTGGTCGCCATGTTGTGGCGTCAGTCTTTGCCTCTAGCCGAAAACCTAACGGGCGCGATTTCAATCTATGCCGTTTCATATTTGAGCAACACGAGGAGGGTGAGTAGGGAATTTCTAAATTATGCCGTAAGAGGAGTAGATGAAATAAATTATTAGGCGGCTAACTGGCCACACCCTATTGGTTCGATTTTGCCGTTAGGACGCGCGTTCGCGTATTTTTGCGGAGCACTGATCCGTAAAACGGCGCTTCTCGGGGTCATAATGACCCGTGCCCGTCCGGCTCAGGCAGGAAGTTCAAGCACTGTCACAGCGCGCCGACGGGCATGCACTGACGGCTTGGGATTCCGTAATTCGGCCATCACAGAACGGTGACGACGGAGGGGCGCTTCATGGCGCGCTTACAGCGTAAATTTAGGGCACGACCACGCCGGGATCGTAGTAGTAGGTCCGGGCTTTTTGCGCTTTACCGAGGTTGGCGACTGGTTGCGGCTCTTCAATACTTTTAATCGCGCGCTTCTTCGCCTGCCCTCCCGATTGCGTGATGTTTTTCCCATTGCGCCGCGTCTTCGCGTCCCGCCGCAGCGAAATACACAGTACGTTACAACTGTTCCTTCGAGAGCGGAATATTAATACCTGCTGTATAGGGCCACTTCACCGTGAGCGAACGCTTGACCTGTAGGGACAATCTCATTGTCGAGTTGTCCGCCAGCCCGGTCGCATCGACGATGACATCGTCGAGCAATTCCCCGAACGATGCTTGTTGCAAGGCCACGCGCTGTACGACACGCGAAGTCAATCCGACAGCCGTCGTACCATTCACGAGCGCCACCAGGTAAAACGCAGCTACCGCGTCTTCAAAGGTAAAGCCGGCGCCGCCAGTGGGTTCGGGAGAGGTCATTCTGAGCGCATTTTCGCCCAACGATGTCGTGAGCACCAGACGGGTGATGGCCAGTTATCATGAACGAGGTTAGCAACTCAGCGGTGCTTCGACGTGAAGGTGTTAGCACTGCTAACACCCGTGATTCGCCGCCCGCCCCCCCCCCCCAGCGGCACTACCTTATCGACCTATGTAAATCGAAACCACTTGTTCGCGAGAATGACCAAGCTCGGCGCTGATGGTAAGCCGCGCCTCGCGGTCGATGGCCTTTTGCTCCGACGTGAGCTGCTTGGAGGTCGGCCCGCCCTGCGCCGGGCATGCCCAGCCGGTGAGATCCCTGTAGCGCGCCTGCGCGTAGTGGTGACGATGCCCGTGCACGTGATGAATGCCGGCCGCATCGCACTGCGCCTTGAAACGCTGCAGTTGCTCGACATAGCTCATGTCCTTCGGGATCAGGCTGCCTTTGCCGACAAGGCTTCTTGCTTCGTCCAGTAGTTCGCGCTGTTCGCCGGTGCGAACAGGAATTTCGCGCGTACGTTTGCCCTTGGCCCAGCTCGGCTTCAAGACGATCTTGTCGCCGCGATCCGCCCACCACGGCTGAAACTTGATGGATTCCTCGCGCCGCAGCCCGAACACCGCTTGCAGCCGCAGCGACAGCGCGGTATATGGATCGGTCACCCGTTCCAGGCTCCTGGCGTCCAGCTCGACCGCTTTCGAGACGTTGGTGACGTAGACCCGATCCGGAATGCCGTATTCGTCGTTTGTCCGTGCAACGACTCCCTGCTTGCCGGTCTTCTCGGCCAGCCAGCGCAGTTGCGCCATGCGGTTCTTGAAGGTGGCCGGAGCGATTCTCTCCGCATGCCAGCGCGCGACCAGCGCCTCAATGTGCTTGGGCTTCAGGCTGGTGGCGTGCATATGCCGGAATCCCATGTCCTGAAGCTGGTTGGCGACGAGGTCCAGGATGCGCTCGCGGTCAGCGCGCGTGGCGTAGCTGCCGTCGCGGTTGCGCTGGCACAGGCGCTTCAGTTCGTAGTTGAAGTCACGCATGCTGTTCGCGGTGCGAACAGGCCGCAGCCAAGGCAGAATGCATCCGCAATCCTGCCGCAGCCGACATGCCGTCCGAGCACAGTCGGGTTGTGGTCATCCGGTCCTCCGGTTGCTATCGCTTGGTCCTGTCTCCTGACACGTCAATACGCGTCCTGCTGAACCGCTGGTTGGTGTCGATCCTCTGCTAAGTGTTTCTGTCCAACCCCTGCGCCAGTAGCGCATGGAGCACACAAGGGACACGGGGACACCACCCCCGTTTCGTGCGGTGGATTTGCTGCTGCCAGCGCCGCACGGCGCTTTTGATTGGCTCGATGGCTGCGCCTGGAGGCACAATCATCGAAAGGCCATTGACCCAGGGCCTCTAAGGGGCATCGCAATGACGCGGCATTGATCCGTGACGGGGATCATTCGGCGAACGGCATTGCGCCAGTCGCGGTACGAGAGGGATTGCGGCAGTTTTGCTGCCGTCACTTGAATTTGCAGGGGTCCATCCCTGGGGAAATTGCGCCAGAAGCCCAACACTGGCGCGGCTTTAGGCGCGTCGTCCCTAGCAGCAGGCCGCTAGGGACGACGCTGTCGATTGGCGCAGGGATGCGGGCAAAACACTGGCGCAGCCGTGACGGCCTTTATCAGCCAAGCTCGCATGACCGCAAGGACACGCCAGAGTTTGACACTTGGCGCAGCAATGAACGCTGCTGGGGACCGGACGAGTGTCGCCAGCAACCGGAATGCGAGCAGAGTCGCATCCGGCCACCGAGCGGTAGAAAACCGGCAGGGACGCGAAACGAAGCGTCATGCCTATGCAGAAATAGCCCCGAGGGGCGGAAGCCTGACGATTACCTCCAGACCTTGCGGCCACCGGCTTTCAGGAGATTTGTCCGGTTTCGGTTGCGCCTGCGCGCAACGGGCGATACGTAACGTGCATCAATCGGGCTGCCACAGCCAGCGAAATTCAGTACTGTCCAGCGTAGTCCAAGGAGATATTTTTCGTTTATTTGTTGAGCGAGGTACCCATCAAAAGGCTGCATCTCGCAGTTGACGTTTGACTGCGGAATGGAATTTAAGTTCCTCGTTGTCGAGCAGTGTTTGCGCTGTAAACGGCACTACCTTGGATACCCTCGACATGCTCTCTTCCATCCGGGAAGCGACTCGCCGCCTGACTCAACTTAGCGTCGTCAAGACGGCGCTAACCCTGCGGCTGGAGTGCCTGCGCGATTGAGGCTTCCAGCGCCTTGGCTACTGTGTCGTCGGCAGGTGCCCCATTCGTCTTTGGCGCCCAAGGTCTGTACTCGACCAACGACGGCATGCGATCGAGTGCGCCGAGCGGCTCAATTCCCATTGCCATCAGGCGGTCCAGCAACTCGTTTAGTACTTCATCTTTGCGCAGAGACCACGTGGATGCGAAGCAGCGCCAGAACGTCCAGCCTGCCCGCTCAAGCACACGCTGGCGTTGCATGTCTGCTTGCCACCGGTCAGGCCCGTGGAATTCGTCGCCATCGCATTCGATGGCCAAACGCGAGTCGTTACCACCTTCCACCACCATATCGATGCGGAACGAGCCCGCCTTCACCTGGGGGACGACGCGGTAGCCTCGGGCAAAGAGTTCAGTGTAGACCTGCTTTTCGAAGCCTGACTCGCAAAGCTCGATGAGACTCTTGCTCTCGTCTATGCTGCCATCTAGGGGCTTGCTGAAATGGCCGAGCAACCCTCCGCGAATATCGACCGGCGACAGATCCGACAGCTGGACCGAACGTACAAGGTACATCCGGTCGCGAGCACGACTGGCCGCCACATTGAAACGTTGCTCAAACATGTTGCCTGAAAGTGCGCGGCAATTCTTCGGATCCACCACCATCGACAGAAACATGATGTCGCGCTCACTGCCCTGGAATAGCCGGGCGTCGCCGCAATCGAATTTTCGTCGAATCAGTTCATTCGCATCACAGCGCGAGCGCACCAGGGTATCGATGTACTTGGCTTGGTCCGGCCCGAGCAAGGACACGACGCCTAGGGTTCGGCCGGCAAAGCGTCTGTCGGCCAGCAGCGCTTCGATCTCTTCGACGATGGCCAGTGCCTCTCTCCGCGCACCCTTGCCGCGAGTTTTGCTGCACCCGAGCGCTCGATACGCCCGGCCAGTTCATTCACAATGCCGATGTCATGGCTGAGCGCTTCCAAGCGGCGAACTTCTTGCACCAGTTCGGAATACCGCGCCACGACGCGTTCGGTCAGGTATGTGCTGCTTCCCAAATGCTGTTCGACGAAGGCGCGCAACTGTACTGAAATAGGACCGGACGTGCCGG
>JALHRQ010000012.1 GCA_022841375.1 Burkholderiales bacterium | reverse complement strand
AAAACTTAGGCTACCCGAAAGTAGCCTAAGCCTTTGATTCACTGGCGCGGCCGGAGGGATTCGAACCCCCTACCCCTTGGTTCGTAGCCAAGTACTCTATCCAGATGAGCTACGGCCGCCGAGAAAGGCGCGAATTATAGCAAAAACCTCCGCCTCGTCCTATAGCCTCAATCACCCTCTGCCGGGTGGCCGCGGAGCCGCGCTTTGGTTAGCATGCACGCCTTGCATTCAACCGGAGCACGGGCATGAAAGTCGGCGTAGCAGGCATCGGCAGGATGGGCGCAGCCATCGCGGAACGGTTGCTCGAACACGGCCATGAGGTCACGGTGTGGAACCGCACCCGGGCCAAGGCCGAAGCCCTCGCAGTGCATGGCGCAAAGGTGGTCGACACTCCAGCCCAGCTAGCCAGCGCCGCCGACATCATTCTGTCGATCCTCACCGATGCCCAAGCGATTGCCACCGCGTTTGACGGCCCGAACGGGCTTCTCGCAGGCACTATCAAGGGCAAGCTGTTCGTCGAAATGAGCACCGTGCGCCCGGAAACCGAGCGCGCTCTCGCCGACCGCGTCCGTGCCCAGGGTGCTGCACTGATCGACTGCCCCGTCGGCGGCACCACCGGCCCGGCGCGGGACGGCAAGCTGCTGGCGTTTGTCGGGGGTGATGCCGCCGACCTCGCCCGCGTGCTGCCGGTGCTGGAGCAACTGTGCCGCCGCATTGAACATGTCGGCCCCGTTGGCGCGGGTGCAAGCCTCAAGCTGGCAATCAATCTGCCGCTGCTGGTCTACTGGCAGGCCGTGGGCGAAGCGCTGGCGCTGTGCCAGCCGCTGGATCTGGAACCGGCACGCTTGATCAGCATCTTTGCCGACTCCTCTGGCGGCCCCAATGTCCTCAAAACCCGCGGCGGCATGATCGCTGACGCCATGCAGGGCAAGCCCCCGGCCAATACCACCTTTGATATTGATTCCATCCGCAAAGACATGGCGACCATGATCGAAGAAGCTCGCAGCCTAGGTTACGACGAATTGCCGGTCACCGCCCGCGCGCTGGAGTGCTTTGACGAGGTCTCCCGTGCAGGTCTCGGTGACGGCGATGCGGTGATGTTGCCAATGACCTGGCTTAAACAACGCACCACGTAACTCTGTAGCCCGGATGAAGCGAAGCGAAATCCGGGGATAAGCACCACCTCAATTTTCTCAACGCAACCCCAGATTCCGGCCTGCGGCCTCTCCCCCAAGGGGACTTCCTTCGGGGCGCCTCCGGGCTACGGACGCACGAACCTTCGCACCCCAGCGATGTCCAGTCTTTGCAGGCCCGAGGAAGCGCAATGGTTGCCCTCTACTGCACTAAGGCCTGACAATTCAACACCAACCCAAACCAAAAAAAGTATTGGCAATGTCAAAAATCCTCGTAGTCGGCGGCGCAGGCTACATCGGCTCCCACATGGTCAAACGCCTGGGTCAGGCGGACTGCGAAATTACCGTGCTGGACAATCTGTCGGGCGGGCATCGCGATGCGGTGTTGACCGGTGATTTTGTATTAGGCGACATCGCAGACACGCAGTTGCTTCAAGGGCTGTTCAAGCGCAAAAGTTTTGACGCCGTGATGCACTTCGCGTCTTTTATCCAAGTGGGCGAATCGATCCAGGAGCCCGGCAAGTACTACCGGAATAACGTGAGCAATACGCTGAATCTGCTCGAGGTCATGAGAGATTCTGGCGTTGATAAATTCATCTTCTCTTCCACAGCAGCCACTTTCGGCGAGCCGCGTTACAGCCCCATCGACGAAGAACACCCGCAGATCCCCATCAACCCTTATGGTCGGACAAAATTGATGGTGGAACAGGCTTTACAGGATTACGACCTTGCTTACGGCCTTAAATCGGTTTGCCTTCGCTATTTCAACGCCGCCGGCGCCGATCCCGACGGGCAACTGGGTGAGCGTCATGATCCCGAAACGCATCTGATTCCCTTGGTGCTGATGGCTGCATCAGGGCGCAGACCGCACATTTCGGTATTCGGCCGTGACTATGACACGCCGGATGGCACGTGCATCCGCGACTACATCCACATCACCGATCTGTGCGAAGCCCACTGGCTATCGCTGCAAAGCCTGCTCAGCGGGAATCCCAGCCAATCCTATAATTTGGGCAATGGCAACGGCTTCTCCGTACAAGAAGTGATTGATGCTGCCCGACGGGTTACCGGTAAAATTATCAAAGTCGTTGATGCGCCCCGACGTCACGGTGATCCCGCCACGCTGGTCGCGGATGCACGCCTTGCCAAAGAAAAACTCGGTTGGGCGCCTAAATATGCCGACCTCGAAACCATCATCGAGCACGCCTGGAAATTTGAGAGCCGATGAATGAAAGTTTATGATCGGGCAGCGTGAACACCAGCCCTGACCCTGACCATGATCCTGCTCAAAAAAACCATAACAACTTTCTGAGGAACGACCGTGACCCACCCGCTCAAAACCATCGACACCCACACCCACTATTTCCCGCAGCAATACATCGACCTGATCGCTCAGTACGGCAAACGCTGCGGCACCACGGTGGTCACTGATGACAAGGGCGTCACCTTTATCCAGGTGGGGCTGCATCTGCGCACCGGCCCCATCGTGCGCCAGTTCATTGATCTCGATGAGCGGCTGCAGATCATGGATCGCCAGGGTCTGGGCATGCACGCGCTGTCGCTGACACAGCCGATGGTGTATTGGGCCGATGACGATCTCGGCATGCAGCTCTGTCAGGCGTTCAACGATGCGATCAGCGCGGCGCATCTGCAACACCCTGACCGTTTTATCGGGTTCGCCTGTCTGCCCTTCCAGAATCCGCTTCTGGCACTCGAAGAACTCGAACGCGCCGCCAAACTGCCCGGCATCAAAGGGGTGTATATGGCCACCGCCGTGCGCGACCGCGAACTGTCGGACCGCAGCTTCTGGCCGGTGTATGAGCGTTGCGAAGCGCTGGGGCTGCCGGTCTTCCTGCACCCGATGATGATCAACAATGAACGGCTGAAGCAGTATTACCTGATCAACCTCTGCGGCAATCCCTTCGACACCGCGATCGCAGCTTCACACCTGATCTACGGCGGCGTGCTCGACGCCTTCCCCAAGCTCGAAGTCAGCCTGCCCCACGCCGGCGGTGCGCTGCCCGGCATCCGCGGACGTCTGGATCGCGGCTTCTACACGCGTCAGGAATGCAAAACCATCAGCAAACCGCCGTCGAGCTATCTCAAGCGCTTCACTTACGACACCATCACCTACAGTGAAGACCAGTTGGAAGAACTGATCAAGCTCGTTGGCATCGACCGCATCCTCGTCGGTAGCGATTACTGTTTCGATATCGCGTATGAAGAACCGGTCAAGTTTGTGCACGGCGTCAAGTCACTGACTGCAGCGCAAAAAGACCAGATTCTCTGGAACAACGCAGCGAAGTTGTTGAACCTGTAATCCGGCTTCTTCAACGATAAGCACCACTTCCACGCCATTCTCTTGATTCAGGGCGAATCCGATCCGTGCTGCATCTACGATAAATTCAATCGTCGTCGCAATGATGGCTATTTGATTTGCAACAGGGCTTTTATTTTCGACCGAACTTCAAACAGCACGGATGCATCCACGCGCCCCTTTTTCCGGGCGCGGCGGTGCCGCCAGTCCAATGACTTGACCTGATCCGACAGGACGACACCCTCTACACCGTCCGCCGTTATTTTCACTTCAAATGGATAGCCTTTGACCTTAGTGGACAAGGGGCAGCAAATCATCAGACCGGCCTTGGCGTTATAAACCGCAGGGCTTATCACCAGCGCCGGACGCCGTCCTGCCTGCTCATGGCCCGCCTGAGGATTAAATTCCAGCCAGACTAAATCACCGGCATCAGGCACATAGCCCCGGGCCGCCATCTATAGACTCTCCCGCCCCACCGGTTCGCCAAAATCAACTTCGTCATGACGATTCTCTTCACTGATTCCGGAAACCAGCGACTCCAAGCTGAATTCAGTCTGGTCTGCCGGCTCAATGACAATGCGTCCCTTCGTCGCCTTAACGGTGACTCTCTGTTCAAGGTCGAAAGCCGCCGCCTTCATCGTTGATGACGTTAAGCGCACCGCTGGGCTGTTGCCCCACTTACGAATAATTGCGTCCATCATTTATTCCTGAATAAGATTGCTGTATATACATTGTAGACACAAGCATGAATTTAGGCAAATTAAAGACTGGCGTCTGTTTGTGCCATAAAAAAACGCCGCGGACGCGGCGTTGTATTTGAGGGCTGAATGAAATCAATCGATTTTCATATTGGCCGCCTTCGCCACCTTGGTCCATCGGTTGATTTCATTGCGCATGTGTGCGGATAACCGTTCGGGCGAAGTGCCGCTCAGTTCGACACCCATGACTGCCGCGCGGTCCTTGAAATCCTGCACGGCGAGAATGCGCCCTACTTCCGCACTCAGCTTCGCAACAATCTCCTTGCTGGTGCCGGCCGGCGCATAGAGCCCGTACCAGGTATCAAAGTCGATCGGATATCCCTGCTCCGCCATTGTTGGTATGTCCGGCGCCAGTGCAGCGCGCTTGGTACTGGCGGTGGCCAGCCCCCGTAACTTGCCGGTTTTTATGTGCTGCAGCGGCAGCAGGATAATGTTGAAGCCAACCGATACCTCGCCCGACAGCAGCGCGGTATGCAAGGGCGCGGCGCCCTTGAACGGAATGTGAACAAGATCCACACCGGTCATCTGCTTTAACTGCTCCAGACCGAAATGCTGGCCGCTGGCGTTGCTCGGTGAGCCGAAGGTGATCTGTCCCGGCTTCGATTTGGCCAGCGCGATCAGTTCCTTGACGTTTTTGACTGGCACCGACGGATGCACCACCAGCAGGTTGGGCTGGGACGCCACCAGCGAGATCGGCTCGAAGTCTTTCATCGCGTCGTAGGGCATCTTGGGATACAGCGCCACGCTCAGCGCTTGCGGGCCGATGCCACCGAGCAGCAGCGTGTAGCCGTCGGGTGCAGACTTGGCCACAACATCCGATCCGATGTTGCCGTTGGCCCCTGCACGATTCTCCACCAGAAACTGCTGACCCCAGACTTCGGTCAGGCGAATGCCAATGTTGCGCGCCATGAAATCGTAACCGCCGCCCGCCGGGAACGGCGCGATCATGCGCACGGGACGTGTCGGGTAATTCGCCTGCGCCAATACATCGGCCGCAGGCCAGGCCGCAGCTGTCGCGGCCGCCAGAGTCAGTGTGAGTTGCAACAGCAGACGTCGGCTCATGATCGTATCCTTATGATTTTATTGACTTATTTTTGAAGGTGCCGCTTGAAGAACGCCACACTCAGGGCCAGCGCGCGATCCGCCTCCGGCTTGCTGTAGGTGCGCCCGCCGTGGCGCGCAAACGCGTGGTCTGCGCCCGGGTATTGATGAATCTCCACCAGCGGATTCGGCGACAGCCGCCGCTCGAGCAGTTCATTCACCTCCGCCTGCACCCAGCGGTCTTTCATTGCCATGTGCAGCATGAACGGCCGGTGCAGATTGCCGACTTCGCGGATGTTGTGTTCGATGTAGGTGCCGTAATAAGCCACTGCGCAATCGATGTCGGTGCGGCAGCACAGCAGGTAACAAAGTTTGCCGCCCAGGCAATAACCCACCGCGCCGACCTTGCCATTGCACTCCGGCAGCGTGGCGATGTGTTTGACGGTGTCTTCCATGTCGCGCACGCCGAGGTCGTAATCAAAGTCGTAATACAGATCAAAGGCTTTTTTGACATCCTCGGGATTACGGTCCGAGAGTTCAACACCGGGTTCCAGCCGCCAGAACAGATCCGGCACAAAACACACGAAGCCCGCTTCGGCGAATTCATGCGCGTGCGCACGCATGGTGTCGTTGACGCCCCAGATTTCCATGATGGCGACGATGGCACCTTTGGGCGGGCCGTCCGGCACCGCGAGATAACCGCCCATGACGCCATCGCGCAGCGGCACCTTGATGTTGCGAGTCTGCATGTTGCTCATTTGCTCCTGGTCCCTTGTAACCTTATTGAACGGTGATACCGGCCGCCTTGACCACCGGGCCCCACTTCGCCACTTCTTCGCGCAGCATCGTGACAAAGACCTCAGGTGTTGAGCCGATCGCCTCCACTGCCAGCGCGTTAAAACGTTCCTTGGTTTCCGGCGTGTCCATCGCGCGCAACATATCCT
This sequence comes from Burkholderiales bacterium, assembly GCA_022841375.1. Classification (GTDB taxonomy): domain Bacteria; phylum Pseudomonadota; class Gammaproteobacteria; order Burkholderiales; family SG8-41. The sequence goes on along the minus strand of JALHRQ010000012.1, from coordinate 107,132 downwards.
TGTGCAAACGCGCCGAGATCGGTTTCGGCAGGCCTTTCGGTCCAGAGAGGCTATACCAGCCTGCGATGCTGAACTTCAGCCCGCTTTCCGCGACGGTCGGCAGATCGGGCATCAGCTTCGAACGGTTGTCGCCGCCGACCGCCAGCGCCCGCACCCGGTTCGATTTGATATGCGGCAGTGCGGACGAGAGGCCGTTGAACATGGTGTTGACCTCACCCGCGATCAACGCGGCCATGCCGGGTCCGGCACCTTTGTACGGTACGTGGGTAATGCGAATACCCGCGGCAACATTCAGCAGTTCGCTCGCCATGTGAATGCCGGTTCCATTACCGCCCGACGCAAAATTCAATTTACCCGGTTGCGATTTGGCCAGCGTGACCAGTTCCTTGACCGATTTCACCGGCAGCGACGGATGCGCCAGCAGCACATAGGGCGACGCGGCAACCAAGGAGATATGCGCAAAATCGCGCACCGGATCATAAGGCACCGACTTCACCAGATTGGGTACGATGGACAGCGGGCCGGAAAAACCGAACAGCAATGTGTAACCGTCGGGAATCGCCTTCGCAACTATATCGGTGCCGATCAACCCTGCCGCACCGGCGCGATTGTCGATCACGATCTGCTTGCCCAGCAGCTCCGCCATCGGCGTGCACACGGCGCGTGCGATCACGTCATTGGGGCCACCCGGTGATGACGGCGCAATCATCCGAATCGGCCGCTCGGGGTAATTGGCTGCAGATTGCGCCGCCGCAGTAAAACATGCAGTGACGCCCAGTAACGCAGCAACCGCTCGAAATGGAATATTCATCAAACTTCTCCTCGTATATGGCGGCAACAAGCCGTCTTTTTTAATGTCAGCAACGCCCCGCTTTTGTAGCCCGGATGGAGGCCGCAGGCCAGAATCCGGGAAGAAGCACCGTCGTCGTTTTTCTCAACTCCCGCCCCGGATTACCCCCCAAGAGGACTTCCTTCGGGGCGCATCCGGGCTACGAACCCCGTGCAATGCCCGCCTTTGTAGCCCGGATGGTAATCCGGGTCAGTCCTACGCAGAACCCTCTCAATCCGCCTTCATCTTGCGTTCCTTGATCACCCGCGCGAATTTCTTCAGCTCGTTGTCGAGGAACGTACCCAGTTGTTCCGGGGTGCTGCCGATGGCATCAATACCTTCATCCGCAAAGCGGCGCGCCAGTTCCGGACCGTTTACCGCTTTGATGAAATGCTGATTCAATGTATTGACGATATCGCGCGGCGTGCCTTTGGGCGCAGCCAATGCGAACCATGCACTGAATTCATAACCGGGCAGCACATCGGCGATGGGGGGCACGCCGGGCAAAGCCGGGCTGGGCTTGAGGCTGGTTACGCCCAGCGCGCGCAGCCGGCCCGATTTGACGAACCCGGTCGCACCCGCCAGCCCCGAAAACGAAACCCCCACTTCACCGCTGATCGCCGCGGTCAGCGCCGGACCGCCGCCTTTATATTGCACAACGGCGATTTCAGTTTTGGCGAGATAGTTGAACAGCTCACCGGCGATATGGGGATTGGTGCCGGTGCCCGCGCCGCCGTAATTCAGTGTGCCGGGACGCGCCTTGGCCAGCGCAATCAGTTCCTTGACGTTGCGCGCCGGCACTGACGGATGCACGCTGACAAAGGATGGCGTTGAAGCCAGCAGCGAAATCGGCGCGAAATCGGTCAGCGCATCGTACGGCACTTTGCTGAACATCAACGTGTTGGTGACCAGCGGCGTGGTGTTGATCAGCAGTGTGTAACCATCGGGCTTGGATTGCGCGACAAAACCGGTGCCGATGATGCCCGAAGCGCCCACGCGATTCTCCATGACAATCTGCTGGCCGATCGATTGCGTGGCAATCGGTCCCACCAGACGCGCCACCACATCAACAGTGCCACCCGGCGGAAACGGGATGATCATGCGCACCGGGCGCTCGGGGTATTTGGCGGTTTGAGCAAACGCCGGTGTGACGGCGATCACCCCCAGCGCGAGCGCTGCGGCAACGTTGATACGCATGGTTCTCCTCCTTGATTGATTCTGACAAACCGGGCGCGCTCTTGTTCGCGCGGTTCTGCAAGCGCCTGCCGCTCCGGGGTGTGCCATTTAACCCCACTGCCGATGTGACCGCAATCCAGCCGGGGGCGTTATACATCAGTGCAGAACTTTAATAATTTATCTTTTAAAACAATTACTTATATACATTCCCTGTGCATCCTGACGCTTATTCCGGACCGACAAAACCAATATAGGCGCCGCAAGCTTCAGTCGGCGTCGCCAGCATCGCGTGTTCACCGGTATTGCGCACGCCGCGCTCCAATGGCGGCAGGCCTTGAGCCGCCATCCAGCGCGCCGCAGCGCCCATGCTGGTGGTGCGATACAAAGCCTGAAACGCGCCCGGGCCGCGCTTGTGCAGCGCGCTGGCCGCGGGGCCATCGGCATAAGGGGTCACGATGCCCATGCCGGTCGGCCCCAGCTGGAATATCGCCATGTTCGACATGATCACCGTGCCCTTCTGCAGTTTGGGCACATCCATGCCGAGTATCTTCGCGCAATTCACCGCGGCATTTTCCGCGTTTTCAACCACGATATAGGTACGTTCGAGTCCGGTCACTGCATTCGGGTGCGCGCCTGCGGCAGCCGGACGGCGTTGCGCCAGCGGCGTCAGATGTTGAATAAAGAATATCGGCAACGCATGCGTTGCCCCCAGCATCGCCAGTTTCCAGCGCAGTTCCTGCCCTTCCGGCGTGCGCCGCGAACCTTCCACCGGATCACCCACATCGATGCCGCGGCTGCGCATGCCCGCCACATCGCCAGCCAGATCATCACTCGCCAGCGCAATCGATCGAATGCCGCCGCCGTCCGCGATGAATTTCTCGAAAGTGCCGCCGCTCGCACTCGCCGCGCGGTATTCACCCACATCACGAATCGCCAGCAGTTCGATGTATTCCTCGCCGTTCCACGCCACCGCGTTATGCGTGCCCTTGCCGGCGTGCACGCCGCCGGGCAGCACGTTGAAGCCGAGCTTGCGGTATTGCGCCACGCCCTGCTGCAGATCGGCGACGCCGATGGTGATGTGATCGATGCACGTAATCATTGCTCACTCCGCCGTGTTGTGGATTTTTATGAGAATTTTTAAGAATTCAAAGGCCGCGGGCAATGTAAAGCCCGGGCCTACAAAAAACAAGGCGGGGCATCTCTGCCCCGCCTTGCTTGATTAAAACGCCGCTTACTGCCGCAGCATCATACGACGGCCGCAATACGGTTTACAGCTTGGCCAGAATCGCTTCAGCCGAAGACACTTCAAACTTGCCGGCCGCTTCAACAGCGAGGTGTTTGACCACACCGTTATCGACAATCATCGCAAAACGGTTGGTGCGCACACCCATGCCGCGCGCGGTAAGGTCGAGCTCCAGGCCCAGCGCCTTGGTGTAATTCACGCTGCCGTCGGCGAGCATGCGTACTTTGCCGGCGGTTTTCTGCTCACGGCCCCAGGCCGCCATCACAAACGCGTCATTGGTCGCCAGGCACCACACTTCGTCCACGCCCTTGGCCTTCAACGCATCGCGATGCTGCACATATCCGGGAACATGTTTTGCCGAGCAAGTCGGCGTGTAAGCACCGGGCAGACCGAAAATAACGATCTTCTTGCCCTGGCTGGCGGCTGCCACATCCACTTCCTGCGGCGGCATCGGGCAGCCGTTGGATTCGTCGAATGCGGTGGATTCCATCAACTTGCCTGCGGGGAGAGTCTGGCCAACTGCGATCATGGGAACATCCTTTCGTGAGAACCTGTTTGCACAGGCTGAATATAAAAATACGGAATACGGGTCTGAATCCGCGAGTTTGAATTTCTATTCTGTTTCTTTTTGTGTCTTCTGATCCGGACGCCAGGCCGCATAGGCGCTCTTCAATGCCTGACCCAGCGGACTGATCGGGGACTGGAATGATAACGGACGTTGGACCGCCTGCTCCACCAGTTTCAGCATGGATCGGGCATAACCCCCGCGCCGGTAGGCGGGATGCACAAAAATGTATTCCACTTCACCATCGGGGTTATAGCGGCAATAACCGATGGTGGTATCACTGTTGGTGAGTGTGAGGATGCCCTGCGTGTGATTGATGTTCAGCGGCGCCACCGGATCAGCCGCGCGTCTCCGGCAACGGCAGCCCTTCGAGCATGGCCAGCCGCAGCAGAGACTGCTCGAGCAGCATGCGCGCACGACCGGCGGTCTGCTGCAGATCCTGGTGCACGGTGGCATCCAGTTCGCTGCGAATACTGCACTGCTCGCTATAGGTCTCGAAGCTGGCCAGCGACCGTATCAATTCGACCAGATGCTTCGGACACTCGCATTCGATGCTGGTGGAAGCCTGCGCGAGCATTTCCAATGTGGCGTTATCCAGTCGTTGTGTGGATTCCGCAGGCAGTTGCAATGCAGCGGGCGGCATCAGCGCTGCACGGCACAGCGAACGGAGCCCGAAACTATCGACCGCCGAGTGCGCGGCAACATGCCCGGCCTTGCGGATATTTCTCACCGTGGAACTGGCGCCAAAGCGATAAAGCACCACCACCAGTTGCGCGCTTACCGCGGTTTTTATCGCATCGATTTCTTCGATATCCAGATCCAGCAGCGAAGGCAGCTCGACGATCACCGCATCGGCCTCAACATTGCGAAACTGCGCAGCCGCCCGCTCGATGTCCGCACACATCCCGGCAACTACCAGTCCGCGGCCGCGCCCGGCGCGCTGCGCTTCGCCCACCAGCACAACCCGCAGATTCAGCCGTTCAGTTGCATCCTCGCCAGCACTGCCGCTGCGATCCAGCGATATTTCCCTCAGCTCCAGCAGTTTCTCCGAGGGCACCGAGGCCACTGAACTGATCGGATGTCCGCTGTCGACCAGTTGCTTGATCAAGCGCAAGCGTTCCAGATCTGCAGTGGCATAGAGTCGTCGGCCTGTGGCGCTGACCTTCGGACCGATCACGGCGTAACGTCGCTCCCAGACCCGCAGAGTTTCGACCTGGATACCGGTCAGTCGCGCGGCAACGCCGATCGGATATCGTACCGTGGTGTCGGCATATGACCTTGCGGCCAGTGTGTTTTGTTCCTGTTTAACGAGACTCATGGCTTCAGCGTTCCCTGTTGAATGATTACTGTACAGGTTGTGTACGCCATCAAGCCGACGATTCCGGGACATCCACTTAATATTGTTCAGTCTATCCTGGACAAAACTATGGAACCATTCAGTTCATGACCCCGACCACTCCAGACTCAACTGGCATCGCCATCGTATTTGGCGCCAGCGGCGGCATCGGCAGCGCACTCGTTGCAGCGTTAAACCAGAATCCGCGTTATTCCGAAGTCATCGCCTTCAGCCGCAGCGGCCCCCACCCCTTCGACCTGACCGATGAACCCAGCATCGCCGCCGCTGCTGCTACGGCAACCCAAAGCGGACAGCCCATCCGCACCATCATCGACGCCACCGGCGCCCTTGCCGACGATGGCTGCATCGCTGAAAAAAGCTGGCGCCAGCTCGACCCGCAGAACATGGCCCGCGCCTTCCAGATCAACGCCATCGGCCCGGCACTGCTGATGAAACATTTTCTGCCGCTGTTGCCGCGCGAAAGCAAAAGTGTGTTCGCCACATTGTCCGCACGCGTCGGCAGCATTGCCGACAACCAGCTCGGCGGCTGGTACAGCTACCGCGCCTCCAAAGCCGCGTTGAACCAGTTCGTGCGCACAGCAGCCGTCGAACTCCGGCGCAACAACCCGGCCGCGATCTGCGTGGCCTTGCATCCGGGCACGGTGGATACGTCGTTCACCCAGCGCTTCGCCAAAACCGGGCTGGAAGTGCAGACCCCTGAAATCTCTGCCGCAAAGTTGCTGGCGGTGATCGATGCGCTGGATGCGTCACGCAATGGGACGTTTATCGATCAGCATGGTTATACGATTGAGTGGTAAGCCCGCAACAATGATCAAGCCATAAAAGCGATGACCACGGTAACTTCAGTTACCCCGCCTTGCCGTTAACAGCAACATCCAGCTCGGCAAAGTTGCTGATTTTCACCACGCCATCCGGGAACCGCGCCACGACCTCCAATTGGCCGCCCATCGCCTCGATATGGCTGCGCAGCGTCGAGATGTACATATCCGTGCGCTTCTCGATCTTTGCAATGGACGGCTGCTGGACGTGCAGAACTTCTGCCAGCATCTTTTGTGACAAGCCTCGAGCCTGGCGCAATTCGTTGAGCGGCATTTCAGCAAGCAAGATTTTCGCTTTGACTTCAGCGCGCGCACGGGATTCGGGCGACATCTTTGCCCGCAGTTCTGAAAATTTCTTAGCCATCAATCAGCCCTTCCCTTCGAAGTTGCTCAAGATGCTCGTCATACAATCCGTCAGCAACGGGAACGAAGGTGTCATACCAGCGGTCATCTCCTGTTTTATCTCCGCCAATCAGCAAAACCGCTGATCGTCTCGGATCAAAAGCATAGAGCGTCCGGTACGGACGACCTTCGTGCTGCGTTCTCAATTCCCGCATGTGCCCGTGCTTCGACCTGTTAATTCCGCTGCTGTGCGGAAACCCTAATTGCGGTCCCCGCTCTTCCAGCAACCGCACTGACACATCCAGGGACTCTTGCTCCGCTTCGGAAAGGCCAGACCACCATTCACCAAACTCGTCGGTGTATTCAACGCTCCAAAGCATGACAAAAATATAACCTCAATGGAATATTCCGTCAATGGAATGTTTGTTGGAAGTAGAGCACCGGCGGAACGCATCCACGGTGACAGTCACCGTGCAGAATAATGAGGATTTTTTGATTGCGGAAGATATAATTTCATTATAAAACAAATACTTATAAAATATCATTCCCCTACTACCGCTCCCGCCCCGCCTCATGAAACGCCTTGGTGACCGGCGACAGCAGATAATCCAGCACGGTGCGCGTCCCGAGATGAATTTCCGCCGCGACCTGCATGCCCGGCGTCAACGCATGGCGCACCCCTTGCGTGACCAGTTCCTGTGAACCCATATCAATGATGGTTTTGTAAGTCAGCGGCATCGCCGTCCGGTTGCGGCCGATTTCCACCGATGCCGCCCCGGCACCCTGATTCTCGCTGGCATCCGCGCTGACCTGGCGGACGCTGCCCTCGACCATGCCGTATTTCTGGAACTGAAAGGTCGACAGTTTGACCTTGACCGGCTGGCCTTTGCGCACGAAGCCGACATCGTCATTGCTGACCCACACCTCCGCCATCAGCGGCTCACCTTGCGGCACCAGCGTCATCAGGATGGTGCCCGGCGCGGCCACGGTACCGGCGGTGTGCGTCGCCAGATCTTTGACAATGCCGGCTTGCGGCGCGCGCAGTTCCATCAATTCCGTGCGATGCACGTGTTTGCCGAGCTCCTCTTCCAGCCGCTGGGTCTGCGCCGCAGTCTCGATGCGTTCGTTCTGCAACTGCTGCCGGTAATTGGAAGTAATTTGCGCCAGGCGTTTTTCGGCCTGCGCGATGGTCGCGCGCAGGCTTTCCACGGTTTCGGTCTGCGCCTTTAGATCCTGTGCGCTTTCGATATACAAGCGCATGCGATCCTGCGCCAGCAGCTTGCCGGCAAACCCCTCCTTTGCCAGCTGCGCCCAGCCATCGGCGGTTTCCTTGTGCATGGGCACCGTCTTTTTGAGTTTGGCCTCGATCTCCTGCGCGGCTTTCAGATCCTGCTGCGCCTTGGTCAGCATGGCTTTTTCGCTATCGACCGCATCTTGATGGGCCTGACGGCGCGCGCGGTGCTGGGCGTCCACCTGAGACAGCAAAGCGGCGTCATCACCGGACTGACGTGTGATCGCCATGCCCTTCATCTCGGCGTCGATGCGTCGCAACTGCAGGCGCTTTAACTTAAGTTCGTTATCCACCACACGGCGGTCGGCATCGGTCAGCCGGGAATCCATGCGCATCAGCACCTGGCCTTGCTGCACCCGCTCCCCCTCACGAACGAGGATGTCCTTGACGATGCCGTGCTCCAGCGGCTGCACAATGCGCAAATAGGATTGCGGCACCAGCTTGCCGGTGGCCACTGCCACAATATCGAGCCGGCCTACGCACGCCCAAAGCAGCAGCAGCGCAAAAAACAACAGCAGGACTTTCATCAGCCAACCGGCCAACGGCGACGGCGGCGAGTGCTGGATGCGCAACAGCAATGGCGCGAAGTCCCGTGGCGTGACTTCAGTCATTGTCCAGTGATCGCGGATAGCCATCGCGAGCCTAGCTCAGACGGACCAGGCCTTCCTGCAGACCGGAGAACTCGCGCAAGCCCTGCGCCTCCGCCCCGAACCCCGGCGCACCGATGATCTGCTGTGCCGAAGCCACACCGATGCCGGTGAAGCCGCCGTTGCGCGCATACCAGTACGCCAGATCGCCACCCAGCGCAGCGTCATCCGCCCCTGACAAGTGATATTGCGTCAGTGCATCGCCCAGCGCCCACTGACTCAACCCCGGATTAACCGCATGCGCCGCATCGAAGGCACTGACCATGCCGAGAAAGTCAAAGTTATGCACCCGCCGGTTGTAAAGTGGATCAGCGGCATCGGCATCAAACGCGTCAGTGGCATCTAGAATGACCTGCAGATTGAGCAGGCTGCTGTTGCCGGCATACCAGTCTTTAAGAATGATCTTGTCGTCAGCACCGGTGTTGAGCACCAGATCGTTGCTGTCGCGCGACAGCGAAAGATCCGCATACTGCAGCCCGCCGCCCAGCGACAGGGTGTTTTCCGCGCCGGCATCGGCATACACGGTATCAACGCCGCCGCCGGCGTTGTAAGCGATGATATTGCTGCCGCCGCCGGTGATCAGCGTGTCGTTGCCACTGCCGCCCGCAAACAGGTCATTGCCGGCGCCGCCAGTGACGACATCATCGTCGGTACCGCCGGAGTAGAGATTATTGCCATCGCCGTCGCTCAGCACATCACTGCCGCCATTGCCTTCGAGGATGGTGTTGCCGATCTGCCCCAGTAATGAGGAAGCGCTGTCGTTGCCGCGCAGCAGTCCGGGCATGTCGACCACCTGCATCGCCGTCGACTCGATGATTGCCGTGTCCCAGAACACGCCATTGGCGAATTCGATGCGCTCCACTTTGTGCGCATCGCCGGCAAACCAATCCATCACCTGGATGCTGTGCTGGTTGTCGGCGGTATGGACAACGAGGTCATCGTTGAAGCGACCGAGTGAAATATCCGACGCCGCGATCCCCGCGCCGAACTGTATGCGGTCCAGATTGCCGGCCGTCGCATCATCCTCGGCAATCACGTCGCGGCCAAAGTTGAGATCAAAACGGTAAGTGTCATTACCCTGCCCACCAGCAAGCAGGTCGTTGCCGGCCATGCCGTTCAGGATATTGATGCCGCGATTGCCGGCGATCGTGTTGTCCAGCGCGTTGCCGGTGCCGTTGCGGTTGGCGCTGCCGGTCAGTGCCAGATTTTCCACAGCGTCGGTCAGGGTGTAATTCAGCGACGAATTGACGGTATCCACACCTTCGCCATCCAGCTCGATCACTGCGTCGCCCGCGTTATCGACGGTGTAGAAATCGTCGCCGACACCACCGATCAGGGTGTCTGCCGCGGCACCACCATTGAGCGCATCATTGCCCGCGCCGCCGGTTAGCGTATTGGCTGCAGAGTTGCCAGTGATGACATTGTTCAGCGTATTGCCGGTGCCGTTGATCGCCGAGGTGCCGGTCAGCGTCAGGTTTTCAACTTCAGCGGCAAGGCTGTAAATCACCGACGATTTGACGAGATCAATGCCTTCACCGGCCAGTTCAGCGACTTGATCGCCAGCATCATCCACCAGATAGGTATCGTTGCCCGCACCACCGATCATCAGGTCGGCACCGGCCAGACCGTCCAGCTGATTGTTGCCGCTGTTGCCGGTGAGCGTGTTGGCTTGCGTATTGCCGGTACCGCGAATGCCGGCGGTTCCGGTCAACACCAGATGCTCGAGGTGTTCACCGAGGGTCCAGGTAATGCCTGAGCGCACCGTGTCCTCCCCTTCAGCCGCCAGCTCCACGATGACATCGCCTGACTGCGCCACCACGTAAATATCGTCGCCGGCGCCGCCGGTCAACGTGTCGTTGCCACCCTTGCCATCCAGCCAGTCATTACCTTCAAGACCTGTGAGCAGGTTGGCAACGTTATTGCCGGTGAGTGTATTGTCGGCTGCGTTGCCGGTGCCGTTGACCAGAGCCGCGCCCGTCAGCGTGAGATTTTCGACATGCCCGCCCAGAGTCCAGCTCACCGCGCTTTGCACGGTGTCGATACCTTCATCTGCCGCTTCAACAACAATATCGCCCGTCTGGTCTGCGACATAAAGGTCATCGCCGGCGCCACCCGCCAAGGTATCGGCACCTGCCTTGCCATCGAGCACGTCATTGCCGCCCAGGCCTTCGAGAAGGTTATCCGCTGTGTTGCCGGTCAGCTTGTTGGCGCCGGCATTACCCGTGCCATTGATCATCGCCGTTCCGGTCAGGGTCAGATTCTCGACTTCGGCTGACAGCGTAAAGGTCGCTGAACTGTTGACCAGATCCAGACCTTCATCAGCAAGTTCAAGCAAGGCATCATCGGACTGATCGACGTAATAAATGTCGTTGCCGGCGCCACCGATGAGCAAATCTGCGCCCGCCTTGCCGTCGATGATGTCATTGCCTTCCATCCCGCTCAGCGTATTGGCGGCGGCGTTGCCGGTGAGGCGGTTGCCCAGAATGTTGCCGGTGCCGTTAATCGCCGCCGTTCCTGTCAGCGTCAGGTTCTCGACCTCCACTGCCAGGCCGTAACTGATGGTGGTCTGGATCATATCCAGCCCTTCAGCGGCAAGCTCAATCACTTGATCGCTGCTGTGATCCACCACGTAAGTGTCGTTGCCCGCACCACCGATCAGCGTATCCGCGCCGGCAGCGCCGTTGAGCACGTCATTGCCGTCGAGCCCCAGCAGCACGTTGCTGAGCGCGTTGCCGGTCAGGCGATTAACGGCGGCGTTACCCGTTGCGGATACCGCAGCGCCGGTCAGCGTCAGATTTTCAAAATGTTCGGCGAGCGTGAAATCGAAGGGGCTTTGCACGGTGTCGGTGCCCTCATCCGCCAGCTCGATGATAATTTCTTGTTCATTATCAATAAGATATGTGTCGTTCCCGGCGCCACCCGCCAATACGTCCGCCCCGGCCTTGCCATCCAGACGATTCGCCCCGGCGTTGCCGGTGATGGTGTTGGCCAGCGCATTGCCGGTGCCGTTCAGGTTGACGGTTCCGGTCAGCACCAGGTCTTCCACTTCAGCGGCCAGTGTGTAGGTCGCGCCGCTGCTCACCACGTCATGACCTTGCTGCGACAACTCAACAACGACATCGCCGGTTTGATCCACCGTGTAGTGATCGTCGCCTTCGCCACCGAGCATGCGGTCAGCCCCTGCAAGACCGTCGATCCAGTCATTGCCGGGGCCGCCGGTCAGCGTGTCGGCGAATTCAGTGCCGATCAAGGTCAGGCCTGAAGCCAGCGGCTGCAGGGCAACACCAAAATCCGCAGCGCTGACGATGGCGCGCATTTCCGCGTCGGTCAGCCCTTCAAGATTTCCATGCAGTTGATACTGCTGGGCCAACTGGCCGCCCAGACCAAACGATTCGCTGGATTCAAACTCCAGCGCGGGCAACACCTCGCCCAGGGCCAGCACGGTATCGCTGTGGTTATAAAGCGCCGCGATGGCGCCGTTGAAATCATAAAGATGGGCCGAGCCGAACAGTTGCAGCGTAATCGGCGGCCAGGCCTGCGTGTCTACCTCGTACTGCCGGGTCAGGCGAATGCTGTCGCTTGCACCAATTGAGAGGATCAGATCATCACTCTCGTCATCCAGTGACAGCGTGAGATCGGCGACACCGATGCTCCCGCCGATCGACAGCGTCAGCGCAGCGGCGGCGTAAACGGTATCGGCACCGTCGCCGGGGTTGAAGGCGATGACCGAGTAGTCGCCGTAAACACCGACGTAGTCGTTGCCGCTGCCGCCCGCGATGAACTGGCGACCAAAACCGTCATACAGATCGTCATCATCGGCACCACCATCCAGCACGCCAGCGCCGTCCTCGCCGCGAACCTGGTCAAGCCCGGCGCCTCCACGCAGGATATCGATGCCGCTGCCGCCGTCCATCCAGTCATCGCCATCGCTACCGGCAACGACATCGTCGCCATCATTACCGTAGATCTCGTCATTGCCGGAAAGGCCATCGAGAATATCGGCGGCGTTGCTGCCGCCAATGCGATCATCATCCGGGGTTGCCAGCGCGGTTTCCGCCATGGCCTCCAGATCATTCGCATTCAGCAATGTGCCGTCAGAAAACTCCAGCCCGGCCACCCTGGCATCCGGGTTGTCAAACCAGTCGTAGATCTCGATCTGGTCAGCAGTACCGCGGACACCGATCGACAGATTCAAGCCGAACTGCGAAACAATCAAATCCTCCGCAGTCAGCGACTCCGCAGCGACAATAATGTCTTCGCTGTCGGCCTCCAGCTCGTCACGCCCGCTGCCGGCGCCGAAGTGATAGCGGTCAGCGCCGGCGCCGCCGTCGTAGGCATCGTTGCCGGCACCACCATCCAGCGAGTCATTGCCTTCCCTGCCGACCAAAGAATCGTTGCCAGCGCCGCCCATCAGCGTATCGTCGCCCTCGTCACCCCAGACAAAATCATCTCCATCCCGCCCGTTCAGCGTGTCGTTATTGAAGCCGCCAAACAGGACATCATTGCCTTGGGTTCCGGTCTGATAAAGACGCCCATCACCAAACTCATAGCGCACCGCGGCCTGGGCCAGCAATTCATCCAGCGTGTAGCGCACACCGTCCGAAAACTCAAAAATCTCCACGCCTTCACTAAGACGGTAGCTGCCGAGTTCGCCAGTAAAGCCAAAGTTAAGATCGGGCACTGCGACATCAAATCCCGCATCACCCCAGCCGACTGAAAGCATGCCGCCGCCCGACAACGGCTGATCGGCGTAACCCTGCAATTCGTCGTTGGCAGCCACGGTCAGCGTCAGGTCATCCAGCGTGACGTCCGGCCCGAACAGGATTGAGTCCTGCGCCAGCACGCCGGCCGCTGTCAGGCTGCTCAGCGCCGCCTTGTCGTTGCGCAGGACGATCGGCAGCTCCGGCAAGGCTTCAATGAAGGTGATTGTTGCTTCGGGGTATTGCTCAAGAGCGGCTTCGTAGGTCGGGAAGTATCGATGTGAGAACCCGTCGCCCTCGACCGCTACTTCGTATTCGCCGCCGTGTTCGGCGCGCACCTGCCAGTTGCTGATACCCTGTCCCCGGTAATACCAGTCAATGTAAGAATTTGTATATATTGAGTTTTCTGAAATTTCGTCGATACCGGCTTCGGTAGCTGTATAGACAAATCGAGTACCGCCTTCTCCAGACAGTTGATCAGCGCCATCACCGCCGATCAACGTGGAGCCGGTGCCCGAAATGATGTCGTTGCCGGCATTGCCAAAAAACAAACTGCCGCGCGCGAAGCCGCTGCCGGAAATGATGTCGTTGCCGCTGCCTGCGTCAACCAGGGTGACCAATCCAAAGAACTCATCGCCACCACTGACCACAATCGTGTTGTCTGAAGCACCGGCGACAATTTCATTGACGACCAGACGACGGTCAATGAACTGTTGCACGCTCACTCGCGCCTGATTCCCGTTAATCAGACCCAGCGGAATATGTTCCGGACCGGTGTATGGCGCGTATGAAGCGCGAGCCAGGCGATTGTAGGATTGCCCTTCGTAGTCGTAGCGAACCGACGCCAGCACCACTTCCGTGCCGGTATCGTAAGAAACGATATTGCCCGTTTGGCTGGAACTGAAATTCTGCAAATTCAGGAGATTCCGGTCACGCCTCAAAGTCAGCTGGGCATCAACGATGTTCTCCAGTTGAGACAAACTTGAAGCGCCATGAATCAATGCGTCATCGCTGATCTGCTGCCCCGTCTCAACCGCACTCTGGAACCACCGGCCGTAGCTCAAAAGCTGCTCACCGGATTCGTGCGTTACGTTTTGTCCAATAACCTCTTGCGGAGGAAGCACACGAGTGAAAGTCTCGGTCGTCGTCTGCGTAGTGGCCTGAAGATAGGCATCTTCTGCCAGTGAATTGAATACATACCCGCCCACGGGCTGCCAGCCAATCGAATAAGCACGCCCGACCGAACGCGCAAGCTGGCCGCTCCTGGTTTCTGCCCAAAGCCGGCTGACGACATCGCCGGCACCGGGGTCCGGCTGATCAATCAAGGGATCGAGAGTGGTTTCAGCACCGGTCGCATCCCGCAGCACCCAGTCCTGCGGCCGCGAGTAGTAATCTGCAATCACCAGCCCATCATCAAGCCCTTTCAATGACACGCGCACGGTGTCGCCGTCACGCCGGGCCGTCACAGCGTCCGCAGTCAGGCCGCCGACGATCTCAACGATATTGGTTTCGCCGCCATGGCCGTCGCTGACCGTATCCGTATTGATACCGCCATAAAGCAGATAAGCATCGCCGCCAGCACCGCCAGCCAATACATCGTTGCCAGCGCCGCCATCCAGCCGGTCATCGCCATTGCCGCCGGATAGCTGATCGGCGCCCTGACCTCCCGCAAGCCTGTCGGCGTCCGCGCCACCATCCAGCACATCATTGCCATCGCCGCCGTCGATCAGATCGCTGCCATCACCGCCATAGACCGTGTCATTACCAGCGAAAGCCATAACTTCGTCGTTGCCCAACCCGCCAGTCACCGCATCGTTACCTGCACCGGCATCCACAATGTCATCGCCGTCACCAGCATCGATCACATCGTCACCGTCATAAGCGGCGATGTCATCGTTGCCGGCGAAACCGTTGATGCGATCCGTCACACCGGTGCCGTCGATGATGTCGTCACCGGCCGTGCCGTCCAGATCAAAACCTTGGGCGAGGATGTCGTCGTAGGTCATGACGCTGCCGTCAGCGAAACGGATCTCACTCAGCACCTGATTAGCGCGGGGGTCGGTTGGATTAAATCCAGCGAAATGAATGCGGTCGTTGCCTGCGAGCGGATTCTCAGGATCCGAAGGCCCGAGATCTATCATCAGGCTGCCGAGGCGGAATTTGATGTTGCTGCTGCTTATATCATCACCAAAAGCCAGGATGCTCCTGTCATTGGCATCCCCAGTTGCCGGAACATCAACGATGACGTCCTCGCCATCTCCCCGGTTATAGAAATAAATATCACCACCTGCCCCACCCACCAGCACATCGTCACCCTGCCCACCAATCAGGATGTCGTTACCATCGCCGCCACGCAAAGTATCCTTATCCACGCCGCCAATTAGCACGTCGTCGCTGCCATCACCTTCTAGTATGTCGTCACCAACCCCGCCATCCAAATAGTCAGCATCACCATCCAGCGAAAAAATACCCCCACTGCCACCTCGAAGAATGTCATTACCAATCCCGCCAATCAAAACATCGAGACCCGCCCCACCAATCAATACATCGTTATCACGACCACCATCGATATAGTCATCACCACCACGACCATAAATCCAATCCGCTCCAGCGCCACCATAAAGCACATCGGCATCGCCATCATCAACACCCACTACCTGTCCTGCGACGCCAACAAAATCTACGATATAGTCAGTAATGTTTGCTCGGCTGATCACAACCTGTCTGTTAACAACCCAATCAAGAGCGGTCGCCCACAAAGGAAGATCACCATCTATAACATCATCTCCAGCACCTCCAATCAGGAGATCACTTCCCACACCACCTTGTATGACATCATTATCTATGGCACCAACAATCCAGTCCGACCCGGCTCCACCATACAAAAACTCCCCCTTCATCCCGGTGCCGATAGCTAACTCTCCAGAAACAATAACCTCCTGGATTGAAACCGCAAGATCAGCAAATACCGTGTCATCACCATCGCCAGCATCAACAACATCCCCTCCGATCTCATCAAAATAAAAACCATTCCCACCCGATTCCACATAATCATTTCCAGCGCCAGCAATAATGACGTCCCGCCCAGCGCCACCCTGTACCCAATCTACATTGCCCGCCCCTCTACCTTCGCCAAGCAAAGCTGAGCCAGCATCAGATTCGATCCAATCATTGCCAGCACCACCCTCAATCTTCTCCCCGGGCGACGTCACATCGCCCAAACGATCGCCATACAAATGGTCTGCACGCCCTGGATCTGGCGTGCTGCCAACAACAACATTTCCAAGTTGGTCGTGCTCGTCCTGAATTCCCTCCACATTCGGATTGCTGTCCAAAGGCTCAAAATCCCCGACAAGCAATTGCGTCCAATTTGAAAGCGGTGCACGAGGGGCATTAATCAATCGGATCCCGAAATAACCGTCTGTTGCAGCTTTCGTGAAATCAAAATCCCGAATGGTGATGCTGCCATCGACAGCAGCGCCGAAGCTCACTTTGAGATCGGCACCTGCCTGCTCCAGCACAAAACGCCCGTCGGGGGTTTTCCATTTGCCGTCAGGCTCCTTGATCGCGATACCAGCGAGCGCCGTGCTCTGCATATCGCCCTCAGCATCGACATACTGGTAGCGCAGGATGCCTTTGCCATCGACATCCAGAACGGTGTCGTGGCCGTCGGGAGTAGTGGTCAGCAGACCTTTGCGCGCGGCGTCGTATTCGTAGAGATCAATCCCCGTGCCGCCTTCAAGGTAATCATCACCTCCTCGCCCGACGAGCAGATCAGCGCCGCCGCCGGCGTAGAGGCGGTCGGCATTGCTGTCGCTGCGATTGAGCAAGTTTGCGGTGTCATCGCCAAAGCCCACGTGGCGGGTGTTGCCGGTGGTGGTCCCGCGCTGAATCTTGAGATTGCTTGCGGTGTCACTCCAGATCACATCTTCCGAGTCATACTGGATTGCGGTAGCGTCACCGAGGTCGCCGGGGTTTTCGGAGGACTTGGTTAGATCATAACGAGCGTTTTGGGTGTTGTAATAACCCAGCCGCGTCACAAAATCAGCGCGGTCCTGAATCCATGCAGCCGTCAAGGTGCCCGCAGGGTTGCTGAAACTGTATAAATCTAGCGCGCCTGCGTTCGCACCGGTCTTATGCGTTGCATAAAGTACCTCATCGCGAATAACGGCAAACGGATTGCCTTCTTTCAGCGCGTAGCGAGAGGCAATGCCTTTGGCAGAGGTTTCTCCCGCCGCCGCAATAATGTCTGCTAACGGCATGCCAGCCAATGCCTCGATCTGATAATTCGCTGCATTGCCAGCTGCAGTACTGATCGCATTCAGCGCCGCATAAAAAATGTTGCGGTTCAACCAGTTACCGAATCCTCCACCGTTGTCATCGCGTTGCAATTGACCGTCTTTTCTATCGCCATTATTTGCAGTAACTACCGACGCAATATCAATGCCGAAAAGACGTGCAAGTGCCCCCACCACCTGCTCCAAGGAGCCCCCCTCAGAGATTCCATTGGACAACAAAAGTCCTATGCCTCGCTCATTCGACCCCGCGGAAAAAATCGCCCTCATGACCTCTGACGTGAGTGCAGGCTCAAGCTTCTGCAGCGCCGTCATCACCGCCAGCGTATCGGCAATCAGCGTGATCGAGTGGGTAGTGCCGAATTTGCTGCGCACGCCGGTTAATCCATCGAGCACCGTGATCGGCCCAAGCCCTTGCACGTCCGGCTGGTCCTCAATAAACAATTCGACTTTATTGGACGAATACACGCCCGAATTGGCCACCCAGGTGGAATCACTCGTATCAGCACGACCAAAAACTTGGACAATCTTTCCTCCAGCGAGATTCTGCGCAATCCCCTCCGTCGCGATATTGACCCCCGAAGGGTTTCCGGCAAACGTCTGCAGGGCGGCACGGATGCCGTTCGCCGCGGTATAGAAATTGCCCTCACCATAGATGCTCTCGCCACTCGCGCCTGATCTCAGCAGGGCATCCACGCCGGGTGCGGAAAGCGCCTGATACACTTGGCTCACTAAATCTGCCATGTCGCCGCTGATCGCAGCGTGGCCCGGCGCGTTGAACGTGTACGCCTGCAGAAACCCGGGATCCGTCTGGTGCGATTCCGCAAACACCGTCGCCAGATGACCGCCCAGGCTGTAACCAGTGACGGCAAAGTCCCCGACAATGCCTAAATCTGGATCGGTGATGAGCGGTTTTACGATCTGCTGGTAGTACGCCTCCATGTCGGCGATCTGCGCATAAGCAAACCCGAAGTTGCCGATTTCACCGTTTGCGCCGTTCAGCCCATCGCGTCGCCAATCGCCGCCCTCGTTTTCATTCGGATATTCGGTGCTCCGGAATGACAGCACATACCGGTTGTCCAGCTTGTCTCGGAGTAGCGTTGCTGAAAACCCGGTGATGGTATTGGGCAAGTGGTCAACAATGTCGTAGCGTTCGACAAATTGCGCAATCTGCGCATCCGTCATGCGGGTGTAACCGGTTAACGAGACATCCCGCGATACCGTATCGGTATCGCCAACGACTGCAAAATTATTGCTACCGAGCCGCAGGCGCCGTGGCAACAGTTCGGGAGCGCTTCCTGTGATACCATCAAAATACGATTCTGCTGCAAATTGAGCGAGCAAAAAAGAGGTCAATTGTTGGGCTGTCACTGTCATGATTTCACCTCTTTGTGGTGGAGGCGTTTAAAGCTCGCCCGATTAGATCGAACCCTTCTGTGATCACCTTGCCCGGACACGAACGGCTGCGATATTTGACGCGATCTGTAAATTCCAAATCGACTTCATCTT
This sequence comes from Burkholderiales bacterium, assembly GCA_022841375.1. Classification (GTDB taxonomy): domain Bacteria; phylum Pseudomonadota; class Gammaproteobacteria; order Burkholderiales; family SG8-41. The sequence continues at coordinate 88,360 of JALHRQ010000012.1, read as the reverse complement.
TCGTAAATTGCCGCCTAACGGCAAGCACTTCATTCGACGCGCGGTCAATAACAATCAATTCGCCACCAATGACCCCCTCACCCCGTCTATCCAGATGCGGGGTTCCTCTCCACAAAATGCCAAAAGGCGCCGAAAAAGTTGGAACGGTTTCAAACCGCAACGCATAGTTTGGAAACACGATCGGCTTACCTGGCTCCAATGTGTAACGCCGCAAAGTCGCCCCCCCCGATTTACCACGCTCATCGGAACGAGTTTGTCGCTCCACGTACTCGAAGCCCATTCGCTGAATCAATAAAAGCTCAGGCTGCGATCCACCGCCTTGCGAAACCATTGACTCCTCACTATATGATCCAAGACGTTGGTGATGAATTGATGGGGGGGGACGTAGACTCGCAACACCTGCCGCATTATTTACCGAACGAAATAACATATCGCCCGCTTCTTTCTCGCAAAGCGCCTCAAAATATTCCTCCGCCGAGCCGTAATCCACCCGCTTCACCCGCGGCTGGTCCAGCGGTGGCGGCAACTGGATCGAATACGCAAATTTGCCTTCTGGCGTCGCCAGCACGGCGTTGAGATCAAAGGGTTTTATTTTCAGAACATCGCAATTTGTTAGCGCTGATTTACGTCGATACTCAGGATCTGCCGAATCCAGATACGGCCCAATTTTGCGTTCCTTGCAAACGGCATCCACATTTGCGAGCGCCTTGCGGAATTTCTCGCCTACAGTTTCACCAAACAACCCGCCGGAGCTTGCGCATCCGGCAATCAGCAATAAACCGATTAATATTTGTTTCCTCATGCGGCGAACCTCCAGATTGCATATGCCTGCGCAGTGCATTTTTTTCTCGCTCGACATCCAATGAATGGGGTCAATGAATGGGGTCAGACACAATAAATCTCTCCCAGTCGTCCAGTCGAAAACGCTTCATTCAATTCTATGGTCCTTCCGCGGCCGTCCCACCGACTGGAAGACCTTGCTGATGCTGTCTTCCGAATCCGGAGTCGCCAGCAGATGGATGTGATTGGTCATCCAGGCATAGGCGTGGATCGCAAGGCCATGTTTGGCGGCAGCATCGACCAGCGCGTCGCGGAAAAACTGAAAGTCGGCCTCGGCCGCGAAGATCACCTGGCGGTTATTGCCGCGTTGGATGATGTGCTGCGGCTGGCCAGGAACGACATAGCGGGGCAGACGGGCCATCTTATGCTCGAGTCATGATGTCGGAAGTGCGAATGGGCGACATGGGTTATGGTGTCTGACCCCATTTACTAGACGCCTTGCGCCCGGGCACATAGCCTGCACAGCCGGTTAGAACTACAACAACAAGCGCGCCGATGAAGATCGTTTTCATGCTGCCTCCTTCGCTAACCTCTGGTCTCTGTCCGATGATATTGGGACGGAGCCCAAATACTTCGTGATTAATTGGGGACAGACCACGTTTACATCACACGCACCAACAAACCCCAAGCGCCCAATCCGCCCAAAGTCATCACCACCCAATTGATCATTAAGATTCGGTATCAGTCTCAACCAATACCCGATAGAAGACCGCACACTTGATCCGTGCCGATCAATGAAGAACCTCTGCCGCAACCCCCGCTGCCGCATACCCGTCCTTTTTTTTCTTATTGCTGCCCCTGCATTGCGCCGGAGCCTGCTTATTTGGGTTAAATAATCAAGAAGTCAAAAAAAAGCGTCAAACTTAACAAAATGGCAAGTTTTCCAAAGAAAACCCAGATAATTCAATAACATTTGGTATTTGCAGCCCTTATTAAATTTTTCATGTCGTATAGACACCGCGCCGCCGCCTCCGAAAAACAAGCCATTTCCCCCCCCAATCAGGTCGGACCACCGCAACACCTTGAATCTTCAAAACAACCCCACCCAAACCAGTCATCCCGAATCCTTGGCCGCTCGTTACTGATGGCAATACCAACGCTCCAAGGAGCGCCACATGCCACGCGCCAACCGCCACTTCCTGCCGGGCCAGTTCTGGCACATCACGCATCGCTGCCATGAGAAGGCTTTCCTGCTGAAGTTCGCACGCGACCGCCGCCGATATTTGTATTGGCTGTTTGAAGCCAAGAAACGCTTCGGCTTGTGCATCCTCAATTACGTGGTGACCTCCAATCATGTTCACCTGCTGGTGAAAAACACCGGCACGAATGCAATCGCACAAAGCCTGCAGCTGGTTGCGGGATGCACGGCGCAGGAATACAACCGTCGCAAACAGCGTCAAGGCGCGTTTTGGGAGGACCGCTACCACGCCACCGCGATCGAAGGTGACGCGCACCTGCATCGCTGCGTTACCTACATCGACCTCAACATGGTGCGCGCCGGCGCAGTACGGCACCCCGCCGCCTGGGCCCATGGCGGCTATCGTGAAATACAAAATCCGCCTGATCGTTACAGGTTGATCGACCTGGCCATGCTGGCGACCACTTGCGGCTTCAGGACCACCACGGATTTCCAACAAGCCCACCGGGCCTGGGTCGAAGAAGCATTGCGGTTGAACGCAATACAGCGCGACGCGCGCTGGTCAGAAACGCTGGCAGTGGGCACGCAGGTGTTCATCGAGGGGATAAAACGGGAACTCGGCAGTAAGGCGAGACACCGTGATCTTGAAGAAACTCACGGTTCATTTGTGTTGAGGCAACCGTCGACTGCTTACGCGATTACTTTTGCTATTAAAAATGGAGCTTTAAAACCCAAATACGCCTTCAGCTACGGCAAAAAAGCTTTTCCTACATGGGGTTAGCGTGGTCCGACCCCTTGATGTGGCAGTATTGGCAAATTCGAGGAACTTGCTGATTTGACCATTTGCCATCTCAGTTTCCCTTGTTTAGCTCGAATACTCTCGATATAAAACGCTGATCGGTATAATCCCCCTCTACTGAAGGACAAGTCGTCCCCGGGCCGCGCGAAGTTAGCCACGGTCGCCTTTGTCCGGTAGTTCTACCAAACCCAGCCTCGATTAAGAAACCAATGCGTTCGGCAACTGTCTGGTTGTCTACAAGATTAATTACACGCAGCCGACTAGCGGCAACCCAATATTTTCGGTCCTCTGGTCGAGAAATGTCCTCCCAAATGACACCGAATTTACTTACCGGTAAATTAACTTGTTCGCGGGCCGAGTTTTCATCATTTGATTTGGCCTTATGAATTCGCACATACCCATTACCGGACTCGATCTTGATTTCTACGAATTCAAGCGCGCGTTGAATGATGCCCTCTGAACTCCGACTATCATTTGCAAGACGGCGAGCCGCGTCATCTCCTCGTTTATCGTATGGCGTCGCGTTGCTATACGGGTCCCCCATCCAAAACTGATCATACAAATCCTTCTCAGTCGCCGGCGGCAGCGGCTTCACCACCAGCACGCTTTTGACACCCGTGAAAGTTTTGTAGATCTTCTCCCCCGCCTCGGTGTCGCACTTGCTCTTGAAATAAGCCCAAGCCTCTTTGACGTAAGCTTCATCGGGCTTTCCTGTCGCAGCTGGCGCAACCGCGCATGACGACAGCACTGCCGTCATGATCAACGTAATCAGCGAACGGTGAATGCGATGTTTCGAAGACTGGGCTTTGTGGTTTGTCATGAAATTTCCATGTTGTTCTGATGATCTAAAGTTAACGGGGTCTGAATGAATGGGGTCAGACACGATAAATCTCTCCCAGTCCCCCCAGTCGCCTAATCGAAAACGCTTCATTCAATTCTATGGTCCTTCCGCGGCCGCCCCACCCCCTTCGACGCAGCCCGCCGCTGCGTCAACGCCTCGATCTTCTCAACAAACCGCCCCCGCCCCAGGGCCCAGCCCTTGTGCGTGCAGTCGCGGATCGCCTGCAGATCGTCCTTCGGAAGGCTCGCCCGGAATAGCTGCCTGTAGGCATCCTGCCGCTCGGCGGCAGGTTATGGTGTCTGACCCCATTTACTCTTCAAATGGGGTCAGACACGATAAATCTCTCCCAGCCCCCTCAGTCGCCTAATCGAAAACGCTTCATTCAATCCTATGGTCCTTCCGCGGCCGCCCCACCCCCTTCGACGCAGCCCGCCGTTGCGTCAACGCCTCGATCTTCTCAACAAACCGCCCCCGCCCCAGAATGGTGAAAATGGGGTCAGACACGATAAATCTCATAACTAAAATTACCGAGGTCAATTTTTTTCCATCGTCATCTCACATTCCCCTATAAACCCAGTTCCATCAATGAACTAAAGGTACCGGAGTCGATTTCTTTACAAAACCCAAACGCACGAACACACCCGAACAACCTCGGACTTCGCTGTACGGATAACAAATTGCCACGATTGGCCGCAGCCAATCCCCAACACCAAAAGAAAATGAACGCCGCACGCCGAACGCGTGCCGCCGAATGCCATCGCCCTGCTGCAACCCCCGCTGCCGCATAAGCACCTTTGTTCTTGTTGTTTGGAACTCGGCATTGCGCCGGTTCAGTTGTTTGGAACCAATCCTGTGGAATCCTGCAAATCCGGTCAAACTTAACAAAATGGTGAGTTTCGCCGGAAATTCCCGGAAAACACGACATCCATCAGCGGTTTTGTTCGGGATTTGACCGTTTCCTGCCTGATGGCCAGATCCCTTCCTTGACACACCGCCTAACCCGGTCGGGTCCACGTGATTCACCTCCTTAGTTGAAGGTGGCCATCGCTTGCAGTGGGTGGAGTCATTTCCTCTTTGAGCAAATGCATGTTTATATTTTATATATAAATCAATTACTTATTATATTTTAGTGCCTGGAACGTTCACCACCCAGAAGCCGTGTGCGCTTGGCAGAACACTCCAGCTTGCTTTATCATGAAACATCAAGATTCATCATGCTGGAGTTCGCCATGGCAACTGTTCCCCGCGAAAAGTTTTCATCTCAAGCCACACCCGAAGTGCTCGCGGCGCTACGGCAAATTGCCGAGTCTCAGGGGCGGCAGTTTCAGGCCGTGCTCGACGAAGCCTTGCGCGATTACATTGACCGTCAACAGAAGGAACGTCCCCGTCGGCACGTCATGAAGGCCTTCGCCAGCAGCCTTGAGGAATTCGACAGCCTTTACCGCGAACTGGCCAAATAATCTGTGTCGCCCGGGCGCGATTACCTGACCATGCCCGATGTGCTGGGCATACACACTGTATTGATGCAGCGTTATGGCGGCACACTTGGGGTACGCGACCCTGGCGCACTGGAAGCTGCGTTGTTCAGGCCTCAGACGGGCTACTACAAGGATATCGTCGCCGAAGCGGCTGCAATGATGGAAAGCATGGCGATCAACCACCCGTTTGTAGATGGCAACAAACGCATTGCCTTCGCTGCGACCGATGCATTCTTGCGCATCAATGGCTGGCAGCTAAAGCGCACCCCTATGCAGATCCACACAGAAATGATGCAAATGTTCGACTCCGGCACATTTGATATTTCGCATCTGGAACCTTGGCTAAGGTCATTCGCTGAGCCTGCCGATTGAAACTTGGCAAACACCCAAACAAAGTCAGACCACGCCAATCCCTTGAATTCTCAACCAATCCCCCTCCCAAACAGTCATCCCGAAAGCTTGGCCACTCGTTACTGATGGCAATACCAACGCTCCAAGGAGCGCCGCACTTTAAATCCTGCTGCCATCTGCGGACTTAGTTGTCGACGAACCCAAGTAAACAGGTGTTAGGAATAAATCCCAGAATCTGAAGCTGCCTTTGCGTCGCCACGGCGACAACTGACGGCAACATTGAAATATGTATCTCTATGCGATACAATCTTCATGATTAAAAGTTTCGCCCATAAGGGACTGGAAAGATTTTTCCTGACCGGCAGCAGGGCGGGTATCCAGCCAGCGCACGCCGCAAAACTTGCGCGTCAGCTGGCCGTTCTGAATGTCGCCACCGATGTGAAGGAAATGGATCTACCCGGCTGGAGATTGCACCGGCTTACAGGTCGTGATTCCAGTCATTGGTCGATATGGGTGAACGGCAACTGGCGACTTACTTTTAAGTTTATTGGCGAAAACGCCGAGGTTCTGGACTATCAGGACTACCACTAAGAGGAACTGATCATGAAGATGTTCAATCCCCCCCACCCAGGATTAACCATCCGTGATGATGTGCTACCCGAACTGGGCCTTGGGGTGACGGAGGCTGCCAAACAACTCGGCGTATCGCGAGTGGCGCTGTCCCGCGTCATCAACGGCCGCGCAGCGATCAGTGCCGACATGGCGATCCGCTTGGCGCAATGGCTTGGTGGTAGCCCTGAGACTTGGCTGCGAGTGCAAGCTCAATACGACCTATGGCAAACGGAAAGTAAGAAACGCATCAAAATCAAGCCCGCTCTTCGGGGGGCTGTCTCTGCCTGACCTTCGCCACCGCCTTGCCGTCGCACCTCTCCCCGCACAATTTGGGTGCAGTGCAAAAAGACAGCTAAAATGCGGCTTTTCCAGCCACTTTTAACCCTGAAACTCCAATGACCAGCTCCATCCTCGACAAAATTGAAATGGCGCCCAAGGATCCGATCCTGGGCGTGACCGAAGCCTACGTTGCCGACCAGAACCCGAAAAAGGTCAATCTGGGCGTGGGTGTGTATACCGATGACAACGGCAAGGTGCCGGTGCTGCAGTGCGTGCGCACCGCCGAGAAAAAGCTGGGCGAGAACGCGACACCCCGCAATTACCTGCCGATTGACGGTATTGCCGCTTATGGCCGCGCGGTTCAGGAAACGCTGTTCGGCAAGGACACCCCTGCCGTCAAGGACGGCCGCATCGTCACCGTGCAGACGCTGGGCGGCACCGGCGGCCTCAAGGTCGGCGGCGACTTTTTGAAGCGCGTGAATCCGGGCGCGGATATCTATATCAGCGATCCGAGCTGGGAGAACCACCGCGCGATTTTTGAATACGCCGGTTACACGGTCAAAACCTATCCCTACTACGACGCCGCAACCAATGGCCTAAAATTCGACGCCATGATGGCCTGCTTCGAGCAACTGCCGGCGCGCGCGATCGTGCTGCTGCACGCCTGCTGCCACAATCCGACGGGCGTCGATCTGTCGCCCGCGCAATGGGAAAAAGTCATTGACGTGGTCAAACGCCGTGATCTGGTTCCTTTCCTCGATATCGCTTACCAAGGCTTTGCAGACGGGCTAGAAGAAGATGCTGCAACGATCCGCCGCTTTACCGCGGAATGCTCGGCAGTGTTTGTGTCGAGTTCGTTCTCGAAATCGCTGTCGCTGTATGGCGAGCGTGTCGGAGCGTTGAGCATCGTCACCAAGAGCAAGGAAGAAGCGGCGCGCACGCTGAGCCAGTTAAAACGCGTCATCCGCACCAACTACTCAAGCCCGCCCACCACCGGCGGCCAGGCGGTGGCGATGGTGTTGACGACGCCGGAACTGCGCCAGCAGTGGGATCAGGAGCTGGGCCAGATGCGCGAACGCATCAAGGTCATGCGCAAGCTGCTGGTAGAGAAAATCCGCGAGCTGCGCGCCGATTTTGATTTCAACTTCATCATCGAACAGCGCGGCATGTTCTCCTACTCCGGACTGACCAAAGCCCAGGTGCAACGGCTGCGCGAAGAGTATTCGATCTACGCCATCGACAGCGGGCGTATCTGTGTCGCGGCGCTGAATACGAAAAACATCGATTACGTTGCGCAGGCGATCGCCAAAGTGCTGGTGTAAGCCGCAAGACTGCAAGCAACAAGCTGCAATTGAATAGCCGGCCTGCGCGCCGGCTATTTCTTTTTGGTGTCCTTGCTGTCGCCGCCGAACAAACCGCTGGCCCAGTTGCCGACTTTGGCGCCGACCGAAGCGCCGGCGGAAATCCCCGCCTCGGCGATCGCACCCACTGCCGGCAAGGCCGTCGGTGAATCCAGCGTGCCGCTGATATTCAGCGGAACCGAAACACCGGTCTGACCCACCATATTCACGCGCGCATTAATGCGGCCGGAGAGGGATTTATCAGGCGCAATGGTCACATTGCCATTGGCAGCCATCGATCCCGAAGAGACCTTGATCCCGGTCAGCCGCTGCGTGCCGCGATCCATGGCCAGATGCCCGGAGAGTTCCTCGAAACGGGTTTGGCCGCCACTGCCCTTGCGCGACTTATTGGCGGCCGCCTCCTCGAGATCGACGCCCTTCAACACGCCGTCGCGAATATCAAAAGGGGTTTCGAGCTTCATCACGTTGGCAAGCAGCTCTGGTTTTGGCGCATTCGCAGAGAACACCGGCTTGGCCGTGAGCCTGCCGCTGATCCGGGTTTGCGGTGAAAACAAGGGCACGAGATCGCGCAATTCAACACCGCGCACAGCGAAATCCCCTTTTAGCTGCAATCCTTTTTGCCAGCCAAGAGTCATTTTCCCGGTGATGCTGCCGCCGTAGAGTTTGGCCTGGATGTTCCTGAAATCAGCGTCATGGGGAGTAGCCACCCCCGTGACCTGCAGCGATTCAAACAGCAGCGGCGGCCCCGCCGGCAAACGCCAATCCCGGGCATTCACTTCGATGTTGAATTTTTCGCCGACAGGTGTCAGTGACGCCTTGAATTTCCCGTCACGCGCCTTGATGTCCGCGCGCGCCGGCGCGCCGTCGGCATTGATCGTGACCCGCGCGTCAAACGGGCCGAATTTCGCGCGTTGCAGTTGCAAGATTGCATCGTCCAGCCGGATCGACTGCACCAGCACTTTGAATGCAGCAGGTTCGGCCTTGGGGTCTGCCTTCGTCCACTCCGGCATCATGTCCAGCGCGCGCTGCGTGATCACCAGCCCCTCGATGTTGATGCGGCGAATGACCTTGTTGGACCCCAGCAGCGACAGCAGATCCGGGGTTACGGAAACCGTTCCGATCTTCAAATCAACGGCTTTACCGACTTCGATGCCTTCAATTTTAATGTGCGGCCACGGTAGCCCTACCAATCTCAGCTTTTTAAAGGAAACCGGCTCTTTCAGCTTCTCTGAAACCATTTTTTCCAACTGCGGACGGTAGTCGTCAAGTGATACCAACAGCGGCACAACCGCCAGAATTGCGATTAATGCGATAAAACCCAGAATAAGGCGCTTAAACCACTTCATTTCCGTGGAGTCCCTGCGTTGACCATGCATCCATCCGCAGATAGAATACGCCCCTCGTTGCAACTGTAACAATCGGTTTTTCCAGCACAATTCCCCGATAGCTCAGTCGGTAGAGCGACGGACTGTTAATCCGCAGGTCCCTGGTTCGAGCCCAGGTCGGGGAGCCAGTTAGGTACGAATCTGGGCACTCCATTAGGGGTGCCCGTTTTTGTCTCTAGAGCTTGCGCCAATGCCGCATAGCTGCCTCTCAGGGTGACTTCTTTATTGTCCACCCGAATCTCATCCACGAGTTGCTGTAAATACGACTTCGCAAAACCTCGGCTGCTTAAAAGCTTTGTCTTTAGGGAGAGGGCGAATGCTTCGATGTGCTTTGGTCGCAATAGAACCGTCGGTAGCCTCTCATGCGACCGTAACCCCGCGATCTCGGTGAGAATGGCTTGCCTCCTTGCTTGAAGCTTGTGGGAGCGCGCCTTGAGGCTGTCGTTCAGTTCTAACACCCCCTGCTCCACCGCCTGATACAAGCGCTCCGTGCCTTCGCTGATCTGCTCTAGTTCCTTGGACAGCGACTTCAACGCGGCATCCTGCCCCGTACGACTCGCTTTGATATCCTGCTGTAGTCCTCGAAGCATCTCTTGGACGCGAGAGACCGTAAACACCTTGTCTGCCAGAGAAGACAGCACCAGCGCGTCTAGCTTTTCCATGGGCACGCTACCGCCTTTGCAGTAAGCGGCACCTTTGCCGATGCGGGTGTTGCACTTGTAATAACGATAGCGACCACCTTTTCCCGTCGCCAGCGTCATACCAGCACCACAGCAACCGCACTTCACGATACCCGTCAGCAGCGTCGGAGAATTCACGATTCTTGGCGGAACCTTGGCCGGTGCCCGTGCGCGCAAGCGCGCACCGGCACGACCGAAGGTATCCGCATCGACTATGGCTTCCACGGCGATCTTGACCCACTCGGATTCCGGCTTGGCGTTTCCGGCACTCGCCGTTCCACGGTTAAAGTAGTAATCCCCGCGGTATGCCGTTTCCGTCAGCACTTGATGAATACGCGCCCGTGTCCACAGCTTGCCCCGGTAGGTAATGCCGCGCTCGTTCAGGTGAACCGCAACCCCCATACAGCCCAATGAGTGCCCTTGATGGCCGTTTAAGTAGAGGTCATAGATACGGCGCACCGTCGCCGCCTCCGCCTGATCGACCGCCAACCGCCGCTTGCGCTGGCCCTTGTTGCCGCGAATGTCCGCCTCTATGGTCTGGAATCCGAACATCGGGCGCGAGCCGTTGAAGTAGCCCTGCCGTGCGTTCTCTTTCATGGCTCGCAGGGTGTGCTTGCCGTTTTCTTTGCTTTGGTATTCGTCAAAGAGACTGAATATCTTGCTCGCCATCTCGCCGGCTGGGTCGTCGCTGGTCTGCTGCGTGATCGAAAGCACCTTCACGCCGGAGCGCTTCAACGTGCGCTCGTAGCTCAGGAACTGGAACAGATCGCGGAAGAACCGCGAACGGCTGTGGACAATGACCGCATCAAAGGGCGCAGGGTCTTGCTCTGCGTCCGCAATCATCTGCTGAAACACCGGGCGCTTGTCATCCGTGGCAGATGCCCCCGGCTCGACGTATTCCATGGCCACCAGCAAACTGCGAGACTTGCACCATTCCCGCATCTGCTTTAACTGGTCAGGGATGGATAAATCCTTCTCGGCTTGCTTGGCCGTGGATACGCGAGCGTATAGGGCAACTGCCATTTTTAGTCCTCTTCTTTGTGCACCAGCATTGCCAGTTCTTTGAGAATCTCCGGCAGGTAGGCGCGAATCAGCCGCAATTCATCCTCGGAAACCGCTTGGGATTCATCCCGATAATGGATTGCGATATCGCAATCGTACGCTTTGTTCACACATACGGCACCCCCTTCCTTGCATGGTGTATTCCTGCCCTAGCCATTCCCATCCTTGTGCTTCTCGGTTAAAACCCGTTCCAACTCCTTCGCCAAACCGCTCCGACCGAACTCGTCCAAAACCAACTTCCGAAATGCCTCAAACTGATTGTTGTTTAACGCGGATTGACCAAACAGCAAAACACGGTTTACCCGCCTGTTTATCAATCGTGTTATCGCCTCAAGCACTACCATTGCCCCAGTTCAATTTCTTTGACCCGTCGATCAACGTCGATCATCCAGCAAAGCGGATCATGCACTTGCCTGACTTTCAACTCTAAATCTCGAAAAGCTTTTTCGATTGAAATGGAGTCGGATTTGCCTTGAATACGCTCAATCGCTGCAAGTCGTTTCAAGTAGCCATAAACAGAAATGGCAATTCGCATCTTCCGCTCCCGTAAAGCGGCCCCGGCATCTACTACCCGATAGACACCGAGGCCATCAATGTTCCGAATGCAGGCCTGCAGGGATTCCCATAACGGATGCAATGGCCACCGGGATCGGTTGCTATCTCCGTTCGGGAGTCGAAGTGAATCGTGCTCAGTTGCGAGGTAGCGAAGAATGTCTCCGGACTGGTCCTGTAAATCAGCAAATGTGGTGATCCCAAACCGCCTCAGTATGGATTTTCTGACTTGCCACTCAACCCGCCATACGTTCTCCGACTGCCCCCATAACTCGTAAAACCACACCTTGTCGCTTTGCTGGCTAATCTCGGCAACCTTGTCATAAACGCGCAGAACTACATTGCTCTTGCCGAATGTAAAGGTTTGAACGCGCCCGTTTTCCCGATACTGGCTATCCTTGCTTGATAACGATACGAATGCGTTTTCGTCGAAATCGACCCGAGGAAGATCGAAATCAAAACTAAAATCTACTCGTGCAATAGTCTCGTCCTGGTGGGGAAAATAATCGAGTGATGCAGCCCATTCTAAAAACTTCTGGTGTACGCCAAAGGCAGATTCCCGCCAAAGAGCCTCGCTGCGGAAGGTGACAAAGAAAGGGGGATTAACAAATTCTCCCATTTCGATTTGAAAGTCGGCATTTCGCAGGACAAGCGGATACCCGTTTGCGCTTCCACTGGGAGCCAGCATGAATTCCAAATTACCCAGTTTGATCGGCTTCGGTACGCGATCCTGCCGACGCGCAAGCCTTAACCGCTCGCGTTCGGTCGTCAGGTGAACAAAATCAATCTGCCCATGCCCTCGCGGTCTTAGGTAGTAGCTGCATTGCAAGGTATCAACACCATGCAATAGCAGCTTGGGCAAAATGACTGCCGCTTCCATAGCTACTCTTGCATCCTCTTGGCAACCTTCGGGGCAACAGATTCGGCCATATTCTCGATTTTTGCCGCCATGTCCGGCAGGGAATCCTTAATTGCCATTTGCGCCTTCACGAATACCGCAAATTCCTTTTTGGATAGTTTTTGTCGTGCCATTGTCATTAATAGCGCCGATACCGGCTCAGCCGACTCGCGTCCAATAACCGTCAGGCAAAGCGCAACTTTTATTGCGATCTCGGACATGTTGTCTCCGACCAAGACATGTTCCGGGGCACCAGAGGGAAAAAATTCTGCTGAACCGCTCAAGATGAAGTTGGGCGACAGTTTTAAAGCATGGGCAAGCTTGATCAGTTCTAGCGCCCCCGGTGCTGCATTGCCCTGCTCGTAGTTGATTACCGAACTGCGTGCAAGCTGAGCCTTGTCTGCCAGTTGCGCTTGGGTCAATCCAGCCTTCTTACGCCCCTCCTTGAGGCGATCAGCAATCGCCTGAGTAAGGCTGATGATTTCAGCTACTTTTGCGCGCGCCTTTTTCAATTCCAACTCCTTGTTTATTCATTGTTATTCTGGTTGTTAAACCTGTTTATCAGGACTCAATTAACTGCGAAATCTGCAAACCAAGCATGCTCTCAACCATGTCCCCTACTGTTGCCTTGATCGGTTTAACGGTGTCAGCAGGTTTTTGCATTTGGTTTTGCCCAAACTGCAGTTGCCGAACTCGAGCGTAGTTCTGCGCCATGAGGCGCAGCATTTCTTGGCTCTCTTGCAAGTCAGGATCGCCCAACCAGTCAAACTTGGCGGGTTGCTTCGCCAACTCTACGATTTCCTGATCGGTCGAGTCGATCTCCGCAAGAAGCGATTCCAAGGCCTCCTCCTCAAGTCCTGCAGGAACCAAGAATCGGTCAACCACCTTTACATCCTCTTGCAAAGACTTCTGAACCGTTGCAGCCGAGCGAGAAACATCGTCCGTGACTTTGGCATTGCCATCGAACTCGTAGCCCAGGTCTTCGTAATACGTCCGCAAGGCCTTCAATTTCGCGTCATCCAGCAGGTATTTCTTGACCTCGAAAAGCGCAAACTGGCTGCGGTTAATGCCTGTTGCACTGGCCACCTTGCTTTGAGAAACCCCCAGTGCAGCGCGTGCAGCTTTGGATTGAGTCGAAATTATCGTCGGTTTGATCATGGTTATTTGTCCGTTAATTAAAATAATGTATTTATTCTAATACCACGAAAGCAAATAAAGCAACACCCCCCAATATTCGCCGACAGCGAACGGAAGACCCACACTAGATTAATGAGAATAGTTCTTAGCTAGATTGACCCAAGCGAGGCAGAGCAAGTAGTCTGCCAAAAGGCTTGGAACCGGATAAATTCGGGCTATGTATTCGTAGCCCCCCGTGTTACTCAAACGGGGGCAAACCGACTAAATTTCATATGCGGCTTCAAAACTGTCTCCCTAAATAGTTAGAGAGCATGAAAATCATCACGACAACGACAACGGTTAGCGTAGACGCTCGATCATCGCCGCACGGCTTTTGGCGATTTTCTGCTGACTACCTCCTCGCAGCTCGAACGGTGGATGTGAAAGTTGCGGAGCAACATCTCTTATTCCCAGTCCTTCAGCTATACGGTATCTCTATAGAATTGAGTCTGAAGGCTTTCCTGCTTAAGAGGGGACTCAAGCTTGACCAAATGAAGAAATTGTCTCACAGCTTGAGCGCTGCCCTTGCGCTCGCACGGAAGCGTAAACTTGGCCGCTCTGTGAAATTGGATCGCCGCGAAGTGGCTGCGATTGGGTTACTCGATATTACGTATTCAACACACCAATTACGCTACATCGTTACGGGTTCGACGCACATCCCTCAGTTGGTATACGTAGCCCGCGCTGCGGAAGGCTTGGTCCTGGGCCTCGAACATCTATGCACTGGTCAGAGCGGAAGATTGAGGCATGCTCTCTAACAGCTTGCTCCAGTTGGGCTTAACCTATATCACTGGACCCTTCCACTTAGCTTCCAAACCAAACATGGCCGTACTGAACTTCATATGAGCAGGAGTTATTAGATAGATTAATTAAAAATTATCAGTAGCTCATTGGATAGTGGCTTGGAGAAACATTCGGAACCACCTCCGAATTTGAAGCCTTGACGATTGCCGCGTAAAGGTCGATACCTAAAGTCTTTGCCATGTTTTTTCAATAATGATTGCTCCGCCTTGTATGCCGCTAAAAGCTGCATTTTCTTTTCCTTGATACTTGTGATCTGATACCCGGCCGCCGCATAGCCCGAAAACCTCTTTTTCACAGAGATTCTCGTGACCCCCACCTTATAGAAACGCTCCCCACTATGAGACTTAAACGATACGTAGTAGAGCACCGATTGTTGCGAGGCAAGAACAGGATTTCTTGCCAGAACTTTAAGTGAGTAGGCTCCAGGAAGATCGTCATCAGCACATTTTCTACAACCGCTGCGTAAATGCATATCAGGCACTTGTTCGAAAACGCCATGAACTGGACAAGTGATTTTTACTTTTTTTCGCGCAGTTGTGTACTCGGTCAGGGAATAGTCATATTTTTCGCCATGCTTTCCACGCGCACGTTTAATGAACGCAGATAAAGTCTGCCGCTGCGTAAGACTAATCTGAAGATTGCCGCATTTCTTACATCCTTTACCTAACAAATGCCCTTCAGGTGATTGGTGAAATTCACCATGCTTTGAACAAATTATGGTGGCCGCTCTCTTACCATCAATAATTTTTGACAGAGAATAGTCATATTGATTTCCATGCACAAGATTAGCTCGACGGAGAAATTCCGCTTGAGTCAAGCGTCGATTACGATTTACCTGCTGACGTGAACATTTAGGGCAACCGTGAATGGAATTCAAATGGAAACTTGGCGTTTGACGGAAAGCTCCGTGCAACGGACAAATTATTTTCACCGGAGCTAGAGCGGCCTTGTAATCGACGTGTGAATAATCAAAACGCAACCCGAAACGTTTTTTGGCTAGGGCAATAAATTTTTGGCTGGTAAACCGCATTCGGTCACCGGATTCCTCATTCGCGCACTTCTTGCAACCTGCGCCGCTAAGGTGGCTGGTTGGTGTCTGCAGAAACGAGCCGTGCGCTCGGCAGATAATCTTTACTCTTTCATGAGCCTGCTTGTATTTGACTTTTGAGTAGTCAAAACGATCGCCGTGAAGTTTACGAGCTTGCACCAAGAAGTCATCCGTGGTCTTACGAAATGCGGCGCCCAGTGACTGAGAAGCGCATTTTCTACACCGTTTTCCACGCAGATGATTAGTGGGCGCTTGTAAAAAAATTCCATGAAGCGGACAAACTATCTCAACGGTTGTCTTGTTATTTTTATAATTGACGCGATCGTACTGATATTTATCGCCGTGCAATGCTCTCGCTTTTGCGGCAAATTCGTCACCAGTCATTTTTTTATTAATGACCATCGCCCCCCCGCGATCTGACAAATGATTGACTGCAGCAAGGTTAACTTAATCTATCAGATTCTGTCATCCTAGACTCCACTTCGTTTTGGCGAACAGAAAACGTCATTATTGTGTTCGAAAGCAGGCATTCAGGCCAAATAATTTACCTCGTACCAATGCCCATATTTGCCCGAGTCGGGGAGCCAGAATTTTTTGTTAGCTGTTTTGGACTTAGCCCTGCCATCCCGGCGGGGCTTTTGTCTTTTTGGGATCGCTATACCAAAAGTCCGCGGGTCGATAGGCTAGAGTTGATGAAATAATCTAGGCCACTGAAAAACTAATCTGCCCGATGACGTTGGGAGCGGGCCTGGCGAAGTGATCCTGGCCAGTAAGGTGTGACTGGCAGAAATGCAAAGCGCAGCTCGCCTAACCCTTCATTCCAGCGAACCGACTTCGGCGGCCGCTAAATTCAAACGTTAGCCCCTGAAGTTCACACCTGTCGGTCACGCTGGCAGCAGTCCAAGGCTAATGATAGCTAGATCAACGGCTTTTCTTCGCTGGGTACCGGAGCAGCTTCATCCGGGATCTTGGGGTTGTCAGACACATGATGTTCCATATGCGTCTTCTTTCCTGGTTGCGGTGTCTTCTCCGCACTCGGTGCAACTTTATCGCCGTGGTGCTTTTTTTCCTGTGCGATCTTCTTGTCGTGGGCAATGTTGCGTGGGTCAGTCATGGAATTTTTCCCTAAAATATGCAGATCGGATCCTCGTCTGAAAGCCTTACCGTAGCTTAGCTATGAGCCCGTCGCTTCCCTGAATGAACACTATTCATGCCCTTTCTCTACGGGCATAAAAATTACTTTACGCGCAATAGCCATCAGGAAAATGAGGATTGTTGCCGCCAAAAGCAGATCGGCGTAGCCACCTCCCGACATATAGGCAAGTCCCAAGGTCAATACCAAAATAAAAGCAATGACGACAGTGAATAACATTTTATATTTTTGAATTGGCAGATATTCCATCAAAATCCTCCTATCGCTGAACCGCACTCCCGAAGCTCTTATCCAGGCTTTTATCGAGCATTTGGTTCATCGATCGCCCTTTGGGCTCCATCTCTCAACATCCATTTTTAATGCTAGTCCACAGCAAGCTCTATCCTTCGTTCGATAGCGAACATATGGAGATTGTTTTGGGGTAAGAGTGAGCGTGGTCGGGCAGATTTTGGGGGCCGAAACGAGGGCGAATTGTCGGTGGTATGAACGGCACCAGACTCTTCAACCCTCGCCCTTTACGATATCTATGAAAAGCCGATTTACTATCCTCAGCTGCCTCAATTCAATTTGAACGAATCGAGCCACGCTGTCCCAATGACACGCCCATGAGCAGGCCCATCAGAACGCCCAAGAGCATTCCACCGGCCATTCCAGCTTGCGCGGCGGCAGCCGCAGCGGTTGCCGCTGCAGTGGCGCCTCCGGCCGTGGCGGCGGCCGCCCCAGCCGAAGCAGCCGCAGCGATTTCTCTGGCAGCGGCGGCTTCTGCGGCGGCAATGCCAGCCTGCGTACCCATCGCCAAAGCAGCTGCTTCGCGGGCGGCTGCTGCCGTGGCGGTCGCCGCACCTGTTTCGGTAGCCGTTGCCGCGACAGTTGCTCCCCGACCATTCATTTCATTTGCCTCAGTCATTTGTCTCTCCTGTTAGTAAGCATCGTGTGTACGAAAAATTTATTCAGTTTCAAGTGTTGTGAATCTTGATCTCCGACGCACCCCCTTTTGGGAAGCAGCATTCGACTCACCGCTCAATTTTCTTTACGCAAGCATCAGCCATCTATGCGGCACCGTACGTAAAGGTAGTGGACTGAATTTGAATACTGTCATTGGCTCAACGGCTGAAGTTGGCCGCCCAGGTGAGATCACCAACGGCTGCTTCGTAGAATTAAAATTCACCAATGAGGATTCGACTGATCGGCAACAGATGCCAATATGACTTCGTATGATCGGCAAATAATATTCATATGTTTATCAACGTACAGAATTGTGGGCGAAGCGGCGATTTACTAATAAAGTTTAAAAGGCCGCCGCGAGTTCAGCGCAGATGGCTGCATGTCCCGCGGCGCGGAGTTATGAAAAAGGAATTTGATCAAAAAATATCTTCTAACGAACAAGAAGAATCTTCAGTTTGTGCAGTAGATCCCGTGCCAATCAGCGTACGGAACAGCTGGATTGTCTTGTTGACGGTTCTCGTCGCCCTCTACATGCTGCATTGGGCATCCCCCATTCTGATCCCCGTGGTCCTAGGAGTAATGACGAGCTATGCATTTTCTCCTTTAGTTAATTTCATGGAGAAGTGGCATATCCACCGCGCAATCGGAGCTGCTGCGCTGTTGATCGGTATCGTCGCAGGCTTGGGATTGCTGGTCTATTCATTAGGCGATGAGACAGCAGGGATCATCCAAAAACTTCCAGATTCAGTGCAGAAAATGCGCCAAGCGTTGCGTGCATCACAAGGAGATGGAGTTAAGGCGGTCGAGAAAGTGCAGAAAGCAGCATCCGAACTCGAAAAAGCTGCCATCGAGAGTGGCACGGTAGCCGGCACCCCGCCACGTGGTGTGACTCTGGTGCAGATTGAAAAGCCCAGAGTTAACATTCGCGATTATCTGTGGAGTGGAACGCTCGGTTTAGTAACTTTCATTGGGCAGTTTGTCACCGTGCTCTTTTTCGCCTACTTTCTGATGACAGCAGGCGATGCGTTTCGCCGCAAGCTGATCAAAATAAGCGGCCCTACGCTCAGCGAGAAAAAAGTTACCCTCGAGATGCTGAATGAGATTACGCATCAGATTCAGCGCTATATGCTGGTGCAGGTTTTTACAAGCGTATTGGTTGGAGTGGTGAGTTGGCTTGCGTTCTTAGCGCTCGGTCTGGAGCATGCGGCGATCTGGGGGATTGCAGCCGGGGTGCTGAATTCAATACCTTATTTCGGCCCGGTAGTCGTGTCCGCGGGGATTGCGTTGGTAGCACTTGTCCAATTTGGCACACTCAGCATGGCACTATTGGTGGCAACCGTGGCGTTAATCATTACCAGCCTTGAGGGCTTCCTGCTTACCCCATGGCTCATAGGCCGCGCCGGTAGCATGAACGCCGTGGCGGTGTTCAGCAGTGTAATCCTGGGTGGCTGGTTATGGGGGCCGTGGGGCTTGTTGCTGGCCGTTCCTGTCGTGATGATAATTAAAGCCGTGTGCGACCACGTTGAAGACCTGAAACCTGTGGGTGAATTGCTCGGGGACTAGTGGTACCCTCATGCCTGCTACATCAACCCCCAGCTAATTTTTGGAGGCGGGTCAAGGTCTGCGGATCGGAATTAAGGTCACCATTACATTGCAACGCGGCAAATTGCCTGCCCCTGATCCGCTCATGGGTGAGAAGCGAGCACGGCCGAACAGCCGCCATCAATCGGGATTTCCAGATGATTACAGTATGCGTAAATGCCGCGTAACGATCGTTGTTTGCTGCTACATTCCGAACTCATCCATCCCACCCGCTGTCGCAGTTCATGAAATACGTCGTGCCGCTGTTTGCTCGATTTCGGCGTTCTTGGAGTGAAGCCCTCGAGCCAAGAATGTTGTTAACCCCGAAACCCCAACCCATCAATTCCCCCTCGCGGGCATAGGTATCGATTCCGGTCACACATGATCCCGCTCAAATGCTTGAATCCCATGCACAATACCAACACCATTGGATGGACACTTACTTTTAGCGCATGGTTGATCGTTACGGTGTCGACGCTCGGCTCGCTGTTTCTCGGCGAAGTAATGGGCCACGCGCCCTGTGTTCTATGCTGGTATCAGCGTATAGCCATGTTCCCGCTGGTTCTCGTGCTCGCCGCCGGACTGCTTCCCTTCGATCATCGGGTCGTACGGTATGCCTTGCCACTGGCATTGACGGGATTGGGCGTGGCGCTGTTTCATCTGGCGCTCGTCGCAGGATGGATACCCGAGAACATCAAGCCCTGCCAGCAAGGCGTACCGTGCTCGGAGCTTCAGGTCGTTTGGTTCGGTTTCGTCAGCATTCCGCTCCTATCTGCCCTTTCGTTTTCAGTGGTCTCCGGACTACTTTTGGCAACATATATCAAAGGCTCGAAATGAAACAGAAAACCGTCTTGATCGTATCTGCTATTGCTCTGGTGCTGGCCTTTGTCTCCGGCGTGCTGTTCTACAATGCGGAAAAGGAAAAGGAGGCCAACCAGCTCGCTGAAACCAACCGGGCTTTCCTGATACGCATGCATTCGCCGACCCTGGGCAAGGCCGACGCACCCGTCGTCATCGTTGAGTTTCTCGATCCGGCGTGCGAGACCTGTCGTGTCTTTTATCCGATGGTCAAACAGATGATGGCCGCTAATCCCGATAAGATCCGACTCGTTCTGCGCTATGCCCCGTTCCACACTGGTTCGGACAAAGTCGTTGCAGTGCTCGAAACTGCACGTCGCCAAGGAAAGTTCTGGGTGGCGCTCGAAGCCCTTCTTGACAACCAATCCGACTGGGTGCGTAACCACACGGCCAACGTGGATCTTGCATGGAAACATCTCGGCGGGATCGGTTTGGACATGGAGCAGATGGCCTTTGATATGACCTCCCCCGAGATCGCCAGCGTGATTGCGCAGGACGTTGCCGATGCTAAAGCGCTGAAAGTCACCAAGACACCTGAATTCTTCGTCAACGGCAAGCCGCTACCTGCTTTTGGCTTTGAGGAGTTGAAAGCACTGGTTGACCGCGCCCTTAAAGATCATCGTAACCCTTGAGCGTTCTCGCTTTAAAGTGAGTTGCAGTCATCGGCATCATTGGCAATTCCTGGCCTCTTCAAATTTTGGAGCCCGCTGGTTTTCTGATAGCAGACGTTTGGGCGCTTAAAGAATGAGGGGACTTCAACGGCCCTCCAAAAACAAACCCCGCCTAAGCGGGGTCTGTGTAATTGCCCGATATTACGAGGCTTCCAGCTTCTTGCGACGGCCAACCCATCCTAACAGGCTAAGTCCGGCGCCCATTAACGCGTAGCTTTCAGGTTCGGGAATTGCAGAGATGTAAACGGGCTCACCTCCAACGTTGATGTCAAACCACAGCTGGTGATTCTGCACCACTCCGGCAATGCCGTTCTGGATGGAGCCTGTAAGCACAGTGCCGTTGTTCGATCCATCGCCGAAGCCGACTGCCCCGGGAGTCCCGCCAAACCCGCCTGACCCGCCACTGGCGTCACCCGTTTCCCAACCCATCGTATTCCAGAAAAAGCCGATGCGGCCCTGGCCGGCCGGAACGACAAAATCGGACCCGCGCAACACCAGCTGGAAGGAGTTCAATCTGTCTGCGTGACTACTGTAATAACCGACTCTGTCCCAAGTCACGATGAGCTGGTTCGGATCGTTCCGCACATTCATCAGGCCGCTCAATGAATTGCGCGTGTCGACATCTGCGAAAAACGGGCTGATGATCGGCTGTGTTGCGCCTTGCGGTCCGGTGGGCGTGTAGGACGAAATTCCTTGATTGAAGCTGATGTTGCCATTGTTGTTGGCGTAGAACTGGGTATAGGAGTTGCCAAAAAATGACAGCGGATTGGTCCAGTTGAGCGAAATCGGGCCGCGGAAACCGTCGTCATTGCGCTGGCCACCCACATTTGCAGCATTGCCGCCGCCGGTCATGGTCGCCGGTGTGTCGAGGCCGCCACCGATTGAATCGGTATAGTAACCAGTGGATGCCTGAAGTGCACTCTGCGGTATGTAAGTTACATCTGCAAATACTGGTGCCATTGAAAGACCCCATGCGAAGCCTGCCAAGGCCAGTATTCCTGCTTTTTTGATTTTCATAAAATCTCCTAGAAAAAAGCGGTTGAATACATAACACGGGATCCCATTGCATCAACCGCGATGCGGTGTAGAGAATTGGCAATTGTGCGAAATGAATTCAAGAGCAAATACAAATACGCAAATAATATTTGCATCGTTCACTGCAGTGATCTGTGTGATACCGAACTTACCGAAAAATTATTGAATGTTGTGTCGATACCTGCCCCTTGCAAGAGCGCAGCAGGTTCAGCTCCGATGAGGAGGTGCGGGTGGGTGGTGATTGCTGGTTTGGCCGCAGCCACTGACGGCTTGACCCTGCCGCAGACCGCTTAACAACTCGCCGCAATATTCAAGCGCGGTTTTACCGGAATAAGGCGTGCAATTTCCGTTTTGACAGCGGCATAGCATTCGCATACTCGCGCTTCGAGCCCTGAGCGATCCAGAACAGTGACGCAACCCCGCTTGTAGCTTATTAATTCAGCTGCAGCAAGACTGCGGGAAGCCCCGGTAACCCCCTCCCGGCGCACCCCGAGCAAATGGGACAAGCGCTCATGGGTCAAGCTCAATCGATTCGTTGGCCAGCGATCCATGCACATCAACAGCATTCGGCAAACCTGCTGATCAATGGTGTGGAAGCGATTGCAAGCGGCGGTTTGCGTCATCTGCGAAATCAAGGATTGCGCATAACGCATCAACAAATCTCGTAGCGGTGCTTCGTCTTCGACTGCAGATTGAAGGGCCCCCGCGCGGATACGGAAGCCATGACCGGCGCTTTGCACCACGGCCCGGGTATTGGTAGTGGCTACCCCCCCCATGAGCAGGCATATGCCAACTATCCCGTCATTGCCGATAATCGCGACCTCCGGCGATGCCCCGTCTTTCATGGGACTTAATATGGACACGATACTGCTGGTCGGGAAGTATGCGTATTCCAAGGCAATGCCCGGTTCATAAACGACAAACTCGCGCGGCAACGGCACGAGTGCCAAATCTGGCACCAGGCGCTCATAAATTGTTGCCGGCAATGCGGCCAGTAGGTGGTTTTGCTTGGGTGTGCGTTGCATCAATATTTTCCTTTTTGAAAAATTAAAGCGCACCCGTCAGTCGCGTCGGTGTTCTAGCGTACATAGTCTTTACCCTTGGCAACTGTGCTGTCGGTCATTTCCTGCAAGAGGGCAAACAACATCTGTGAAGAGCCCCTCTTTTGGAGCGAATGTGCAGTTTGTAGGCCGTCGAGAAAAGCGAACGGCGAAACTACATGGGATCAACACCAAAGATAGGAGTGATAACGAACAGAGACCTTCATGCGGTAGTGAAAACATGGCTGTCCCCAACCGCTAATCGATCTCCTCCCTTTGGATTGGCGGTACTTCAGCCCCAGGCGCCAAGCGCCTGGGGCCTTTTTTCGTGCAGGTGTATTTACGATGACCCAGTTCTCACCGGAAAATAACTAATATCAACAATGACTTGCGGCTCAGCTGAGTCTCGCAAGCAGAAAAATAATCTGTGACCAGAATCAATTCTTATTTGCGAAAGTTCCACTCCGGCGCCAGGCAGCGCTTCTATCCGCTGACTGCAGTGGTGCTGCTAAGCCTGCTGATGGGTGCGCTACCTGCAGCCAGGGATTATTTCTCCAACCTGAGTGCAGTAGAGAGTCATGGCGCGCAAATCACCGCCCCCGTAATCATGTACAGCACTCGCTGGTGTCCTTACTGCAAGAAAGCGCGCGAGTATTTCAAACGCCATCAGATCAACTATGTCGAATACGATATCGAAGCATCGGCGACGAACCTCGAAAGCTTTCGCGCACTCAACGGCAACGGCGTGCCCCTGATCCTGGTGGGTGAACGGCGCATGCAGGGCTTCAACCCGCAGTCGTTTGAAGCCCTTTTAAAATAGTTCAGCAACTCGCCTCTTGCATCTTGCTGATTGCGGGGTGAACGGGCTTAACCCCTTTTCCTGATGCGTAACCATAGCCCCGCCAACTTGGCGGGGCTTTTGCATAAATGGCATCAGCCTGTCGAAAGTCCTCAGGCATTTTTCTCGCTGCGCAAACTGTAATCGTCAAACCCTTGAGATGTTCATCGTCCGCTTCACTGAGATATGGACTCGCTCTGACCGCCGCAAATAATGCGGCACGAAGTTCCCGATTTACTCAACGCAACCCTGTGCGAAAATGTCGCATCTTGATTATTGTTTTTGCCACATTTTGGACTGATTCGACTCGCGCACTCTTTGCACTTCTCAAGGAAAACATTCATTCATGACATCCATCCAAAAACCAGGGCTGCACCACGCATGGATCATTCTGGCGGCGGCCTGCGTACTGGGTGTCATCAGCCGCGCCGATTCAGCGTCATTCGCCGTGCTCGTCGATCCGCTGGTCGAGAAATTTGACTGGAAGCGCGGCGACATCGGTCTTGCCTATTCACTGGCCTTTCTGTGCAGTATGCCCGCGATGCTGGTGTTCGGCTGGCTCGGAGACCGCTACAGCGCACGCACGTTGATGCTCGGCGCGTCGCTGATGATTTCCGTCGGCACGGTGATGCTCGGGATGATTCAGGAACTGTGGCATCTTTATGTCATTTACGGCGTGTTTGTTGGCGCCCTCGGCAACGCGGCCTTCGTGGTGCTGTTGCCGGTCATCATTACCCGCTGGTTCCATCAGAAAATGGGCCTCGCACTGGGCATCTACTGGGCCGGGTTGGGACTGGGCCCGGTGGTTTTTGCACTGTTGTTCCGGTGGATGATCGAGAACCGCGGCTGGGAGTCGGCGTTCATGGTGTTCGGCCTCGCTTTCGGCGTGATTCTTATGTTTTTTTCCTGGTTCATACGGACCAGTCCGGCCGAGATGGGATTGACTGCCTATGGTGCCGAAGAAGCGGCCAAAGAGAAGCAGACCTCCGGTCCGGCCGTCAACATGCGCTCGATCCTCTCCAGCAGGCCGGTATGGCTGCTGATGGGATGCCACCACCTCGGCTGTGCCGGGCATGCGGTGATTCTTGCGCACGGCGTTTCGATGGCCACCCATCACGGGATTCCGGGCTTGCAGGCAGCAGGCGTGCTGAGTACGATTGCCGGCGTATCGATTTTCAGCCGTTTCAGTTTTTCGCTGCTCACCGAACGTTTCGGCGGGCGGACCATTCTTTCGGGTGCGATCTTCGGCCAGAGCCTGTCGATCCTGCTGCTGCTGTTTGCCACCGAGGTCTGGCATTTCTATGCCTTCGCGGTCTTTTTCGGCATTTGTTACGGCGGCGAGATGGTCGGATTCCCGATCATCAACCGGCAGATGTTCGGCGCGAAGGCACCGTTGAGTTCGATATTTTCGTTTCAGATGATTGGTGGCAGCACCGGCATGGCGCTTGGCGGCTGGCTCGGCGGCGCTCTGTTCGACCACGCCGGCAACTACACCGCGGCCATACTCGTCGCCTCAGCAATCGGCTTTCTAGCCATCCCGCTGGCGCTCTGGCTGCCGCGCCATAAGCACACGGCCGCTACCGAAACCCCCATCGCCGGCACGGCCTGAGGCCGGTGCGCCGATTGGCTTGCTAAGATGTCGCTCATTCACCCTTGGAGTGCACCCGCATGAAAGCCCTGCTGTCGATTCTGATGATGATTGCGTCCCCAGTGCTGTGGGCCGCCGATAAACCCGCGTCAGCGCCTGCTCCTCTGACCATCACCGGTAATGTGCTCGAGGTCAAAGAAGTCGAGACCTACACCTATCTTCGCCTCAAGACCAAAGAGGGTGAGACCTGGGCTGCCGTGGGTAAAACATCGGTCAAAAAAGGCGCCAAAATCACCATTGAAAATGTGATGTTCGTGGACAATTTTGAAAGTCGTTCTTTAAAAAAGACTTTCAAAACGATTGCCTTTGGCACATTGGCCGGCACTGGCCCCGGCGCCAGCGCACCGAAAACGAACACGAACATGAGCATGTCTCACCCGGGAAATGCCAAACCCATGGATACTGCGGAAATTCGCGTCGCCAAGGCCGTCGGCGCGAACGCATGGACGGTGGCGGAAATCAATACCAAGGCTACCGAACTGAAGGACAAACCGGTTGTGGTCCGCGGCAAAGTTGTCAAGTACAACCCCGGAATCATGGGCAAGAACTGGCTTCATTTGCAGGATGGCTCAGGCACGTCGGCAGCAAACACCAACGACATCCTCGTCACGACAGCCGTTGAAGCAAAGTTGGGCGCCGTCGTTACGGTTAAAGGCATTGTCCGCACCGACAAGGATTTCGGTTCTGGATATTCCTATAAAGTAATCATTGAGGATGCCAGCATCCATATGTAACGTAACGCGCAAAATGCCAACTAATTTTCCGCGTCAGCGGCATAGGGACGGCTTCAAATAGTCAACTCAGTAATTGAGTCGCCATTCAGTCGGGGAAAATCGCACAACCTGACCTTCGTATGGGGGCTGGGTATTTGAAAATGCGCCAGCCGCGTAAAAATTTCCCACGCTATCCCAAACAACGGTATCAACAAAAGTCATCGCGACCGTCAGGGTATTGAGATGCTTTCCCGTGCGGTCGAATAGATGAACCCGCCCTTCACCATATTCCGCCACCGCCAGAAATCCAGACCATAGGGCAATGCCGTCGGGACCGGCGAGCGGATATGTAAAGGCTCTCGTAGCCGGGTGCTTAGAAAAATCCACGAACACGCTGGATGCCATCACTCGATTCGAAGCATCGAGTTGCAGCGCCATGATGCGTCTGTTCAAGTGCTCTGATACATAAAGGGTTCGACTTATCGGATCAAAAGCAACGCCGTTGGCGTATCGGAGCCCCTTGATCACTTCGGTCATTTCTCCTGTGGAGGACAAGTAAACCACGCGCCCCTGCGCTGGTGCGTCAATGCTAAAAATGCCGGAGTCTGAAAAGAACACACCCCCCGCCCATCACTCACAGATGCATTGGGGGCCTGTAATGCCCCTCCATCAGCCGCCTTGAAAAAGCGCCGCAACGTAACGCCATCAGCAGAAATTTCAACCACCTGCTTTCCAAGGTGACAGTTCACCAGGAATGCTGATGTTCCAAATGGAGAGAGCGCAGTGGGACCGCAATCAGAATCACGCCAGAATTCTTTTTTGCCGACGCCATCAACAACACTGATGCGGTCTGAACCCATTTCAGCAAAAAACAGGCGGCCGCCATGCCACAAAAGTCCTTCGGGATAGGCACCGGAAGCGATTACAGTGGGTCCGGCGTGGGCGCCGGTATACATCGCGAAAAAGACAACCACGCTTACATAAAATGCAAACAACCGTTTGCGGGAATTGTTCAATTCATTCCCAAAACCTGCTCTGGTTGCGAGCGTTTTTCGTATAGAGACCGGCATTCTCGGCCATGTTGATCGTCATTGCCGAGGGCGTACGGAAAGGCGCAATTGTTACTCGTGAAAATCATCACGAGAACAGTTTTTCCGAACAAAAGCGCGTTTTCCAGATGGATGGCATTGGGGGATACGCCGGGTATCCCCCACAAGAGAACTTATTGTGTGCCGGTCGTACCTGTCGTGCCAGTCGTGCTTTGGGTCGTATCAGTAGTTGAAATAGCGCCCGCGATGGCCGCAGCAGCCGCAGCACCAACCGCAAGCGTGCCCGCGGTAAGACCGCCTGCGGCAGCGCCACCCGCTACACCGGCTCCAGCTCCTGCACCGGCTCCCCCACCAGCTCCAGCTCCGGAACCCGCACCTGAACCCGCTCCGGTCCCGGCGGCAGCACCACCGGCCATTGGAACGCCGCTCATCCCACTAAATCCTGCCGTTACGCCCGCAGGCAGTGCCGCCGCCGATGTAGCTATCGCTAGCGTAGTCGAACTAGCAACGGAGACGATAGTACCGGCCTGAACCGCGACGAGTCCTGCCGCATTCGACACAGTAGCCAGGCCCTGAATCACCGATACGGCTGCAGGGTTGTAAATTGCCACCATAAAATCAGTACCCCGGATGCCAATGGTGGCCTGCGGTGCATTTAACGCATAGGCCCGCGGGTTGCGGCTGGTGAGCGCACCCGTAACCGTCCGCATGGCGCCTCTCAAGAGATCGAATACAAAGCTGTCTTTCGAGGGCTCGGCCGGGGTGAAATTGTAGGTCCTGATGCGGAATTCGGTGTTTTCATTCAGCAATACCGCCTGACCGTCATCGAAACGCAGGATCGCCCTGCTACCCGCACCGATCACCACGGCGCTACCAGCAGTGAGGCGTTGACCGACCTTAAGTGCTGTTGCTGTCTGCGGGGTAGCCCCGGCGCGCACATCACCGCTCAGGCTCTCCACGACAGCCGATGCCAATACCGCGGCAGAGAATAAAGCTCCGATCAGAAAAGCAGAAATCCTCATCAGCAGTTTCATGTTGGCACCTTGAAAAGGACAAACCCGGAAAATGCCGGGAAACTTCGATAACAAAATTTTACCCCAAATTTTCATATGCCATATGAAGTTCGCCGAACGGCACGGCCCATTGACTGATGACTGCATCCTTTTGAATTAAAATGGATACCACATTGCGCAACAGTTCAGCACAACCGCAAAGCAGCCACAATATGATCCTTTTTCGAGAGGCCATTGCGCCTGTTTTTCTGACGCCCCATGCAATCTTTATAATAAGTGCATGTTCCGTATAAAAACGGTCGGTCATCGCATCCGGTTCCGGGCAATGACTGCGGCCGTAGCCTTTGCGCTGTGCATGTCATCCGTGCCTTCGGCGATAGCATCCTGTAACGCCTCCGCGCCTTACCTGCTGAGTCTTTTCCTTTCCGGGCAAAAATTGAGCGACATGTTCAATGAACAAGCCATGCAAAATGCAGGGCATCGGAACAACCCGGCACAACGTGCCCAGTCCTTATCCGCACTCAGCCACGCACTGAGCAAGCTCAATACCAGTATCTGGGGCTTTTACTGGGTCAGTATTTACAGCAGACGTCTTCACGAAGTACTCGACCAACTGGATTCCAAACCACCCGGGCCGGTCACGCAGTACTATGATCGCTGGGACGGCACGCAACTGGTCGGCTCCGCCGCAATGCTCAAGCGCGAGCTGGATTCTGTCGACAAAATGCTGCTTCATATACAGGGCATTTCAGCGGAGCAAACTGCAATGCTTCAGCAATTCCTGCGCCAGATCGACAACGAACTGGTGGGTTGCATCCCGTGAACAACGACCCTGATTTAAATCGCCGGAACGCCCTTAATGGGATGCAACAAATACCGGCGTTTGAGGGCAAACATTAAATATTTCCAAAAAAACCGCCTTCGGTATCTAATAGCGATTAATAGCAACAGACCCCAACTTTTTTTGAGCCCGCATGCCCCAGAACCCCACCCGCCAGCGCATCAAATTCAGCGAAGTCGCCATCGGCCAGCGCTTCTTCGATCCCATCAGCCAGGAATATTTCGTCAAGCAGAGCGACGAGATGGCCGCCATGGTCACCGGCATCGGCGATGGCACGGTACCGGACGAGTTTGAACCCGACGACGTGGTCGGCATCGACGCCAAAACCTGAGCAGCCCGGCAACAATAAAAAAACTCGCAAAAAATTGCGGGCTTTTTTGTTACGAACTTGAAATCAGGCAGTCTCCGTCACTGCCCCGATCGCCGCAAACAGGTTGGCGACTGTTTCCCGCGGGATATTGCGGGTAATAAAAACGATGCGCGTTGAATGGTCATCGCTGGGCCATTCATTCAGTTCCACCGGCGGATGAAACAGGTGTTGTACGCCCTGAATCACCATCGGCCCTTTATGATCGGTCACGTTGATCAGGCCTTTCACGCGCAGCATGTCTGAACCGCGCAGCGTCGACAGCACTTCCATGGTCTGCGAGAATGAGTTCCAGGTCATCGGTTCGGTAAAACGCAGGCTGAAGGATTTCACCTTCTCGTCATGGCGATGGTGCTCGCCATGCTCGTCGGGTTCGCCCATCCAGCGCTCGATGTCCTCCAGCTTGCCTTTGACGTTGCGCAGGCCGACGTTGATCAGAAACTCGAGCTCGATTTCGCCATTGAGAGCCCGCTTGATCGGCGCCTGCGGGTTCAGCGCACGCAATCTGGCCTCCAGCTTCGCCGTAGTTTCCTCGCCCGCGATGTCGGACTTGGTAATGACAATGCGATCCGCCAGTGCAGCCTGCTTGACCGGTTCCTGCATGGTGTCCAGCTGCTCGATGCCGTTGACAGCATCGGCCAGCGTGACCACGCAGTCCAGGCGGTAATTCGCCAGCAGCATGTCGTCGGTCATCAGCGTCTGCATCACCGGCGCAGGGTCGGCAAGACCGGTGGTCTCGATGACCACCCGGGTGAAGTCGATGATGTCGCCGTTGCGGCGTTTGACGAACAGGTCGCGCAGCGTTTCCTGCAGGTCACCCCGCAGCACGCAGCACAGGCAGCCGTTGTTGAGCAGCATCATCTGTTCAGATGACACTTCGACCAGATCATTGTCGATGGCCTGTTCGCCAAACTCGTTGACAATGACAGCGACCCGATTCATATCGGGCCGCTTCAACAGCTTGTTGATCAGCGTGGTTTTACCGCTGCCGAGGAACCCGGTGATGACGCTGACCGGGAATTTCCCCGAAAGTGCATCCAGCATTGCGTTACAGCTCCGGTTAGATGTCCATCTCGAGGATGTAGAGGCCGCCGGCGAAACGGTCCACCGTGTAAATCAGGCGATTTTCGTCAACCCACACATCGTTGATCTGGATCGAGCCCTTCGGCGACAGCTTGGGCGCGCCCGGCACGTAATAGGCGACTTCCTGCGGCTGGTAGGCGTTCGAAATGTCGAACGCGCGTACGCCGCCGTTGAAGAAGGTGCCGACGATCAGGTTGTCGGAACGGAAGGAAGCCGGTCCCGGCAGGTTCTCATGGATGTTGTGCGCACCGTAACGGCCACCACGTTTAACAAAACTCTCCAGTGGCGGCAGCGGCAGCGTCGACATCGGCACCAGATTTTTTTCTGCGCTGGCATTGACCACCCAGCCCAGCTTCGGCCAGTCAAGGCCGTCGTCCTTGGTGCACTCGTCGGTCACCAACAACATGTCGCGGCTCATCAGCGGCATCACCGTGTGGCAGAAGCCGTTGTACGGGGGCGAATAGCGCCAGTTGGTAATCATCTTCGGATTGGCTTTGTCCGAGATGTCGAGAATCAGCGCACCGCCGTCGAGGTAGGCGACATAGGCACGGTCCGGACGCTCCGGATAGACCAGGATGTTGTGCGGGCGGTAGCCGCCGTCGAATTTCGGATGACGCGGGGGCGGTGCATCCTTGTCGCCCTTATGCGTGCCAGGGTAATGCCAGCGGCCTGCTTCCACCGGCTTCGACGGATTGCGCACGTCGATAATGCGGTAGAACTGGAAATCGTTCGGATGCGTCGGTTCGAAGTCACCCGAGCCGGAAGTCAGATGCACGTATTCGCCATCGACAAACCACACGCAATGTGCGCCGCGCGAATTCGGGCCCGAAGCGTCAAAGTGCGAAATCAGCTTCGGCTTTTCCGGGGTGCTGATGTCAAAAATGTCCATGCCGGCGGGTTTGTCGCCGACCGCCTTGGTCTGATACGCCACCACCATAATGTCGCCGACGACGTCGAGCGAGTTCGAACGCACGCGCTCATGTGGCAGGTCGGTCTGGCAAATCACCTTCGGGTTCTTGACGTCGGAAACGTCGACCGCGGTAAAGTTCTTCGGTGCCGACTCATGTGCCAGCCAAAGAATGCGGCGACCGTCTTTGGTCACCTGCATGTTGATGCCCTCACCGATGCCGCCGAATCCGGCGAGCTCGTTGTGGGAGATCAGCTTCATGTTGCGGGAAATGGTCTGTGCAGCCTGGCCCTGCGGCGACATGGTCGGTTTCATCGGGTATTTCTCTTCTCTCAGGTTGAAACGGGTTTCTGATTGCGCTGCTTTTTAAACCTACAACGTTATTTGCACCGTTTTTTGCGTTTTATGCCGGCCATCTGTTCAAGCACTGCACAGACTGACGCCGTATCTTCCAGCGCACGGCCTTGCGCATAGGCCGCGGCATAAAACGGTTTTGAAGCCTCGAACAGCGGCACCGGACAATGCAGGTCCGCTGCG
Source organism: Burkholderiales bacterium (assembly GCA_022841375.1). Taxonomy (GTDB): domain Bacteria; phylum Pseudomonadota; class Gammaproteobacteria; order Burkholderiales; family SG8-41. The sequence goes on along the minus strand of JALHRQ010000012.1, from coordinate 56,777 downwards.
AACTGCTCAATGATATCAATATCTTTCTTGTACACATCGACTTTCATGGTGGCCTGGCTGTAATCCCCCTTGATCATCAGCGGCCCACGCACCTCAAACATGCGGGAATTGCCCGCCCCGTCCTTGATCACCTTGTAGAGCAGGTTCAGGTCGAGTCCGGATTTCAGACCCATGACCATTGCCTCTGCTGTCGACAGATTGTGGATGGTCACCAGCAGGTTGGCGACATACTTCAGCTTCGAGCCATTGCCGAACTCGCCACAGTAATACACGCTGCGCGAGAAACCCTTGAGCGCCGCCTCAGCCTTGTCATAGGCCTTGCGCTCGCCGCTGGCATAAATCGCAATGTCGCGATTGGCCGCCTGCGCGCCGGTACCGCTGACCGGGCAATCGAGCACTACGATTGCCCTGGCGGCGCAGCGTTCGCGGATCTCGTGCTTCTTGGCCAGCGGCAGCGTACTGGTTTCGATCAGCACCGTACCCCGCTTTGCGGTCGCGACAATGCCGCCCTTGCCGAAAAACGCCGCATCCACCGCGGCGAGACTGGGCAGCGAAGTCACCAGGATGGGACACGTGCCCGAGACTGCAGTCGCCGTCGCAGCAGGTTTCCCGCCGAGTTTTTTAAGCGCCGCACGCCGCTTCGGGTCGATATCGAAGCCCGTCACGCTGAACCCCTCGGACAGCAGGTGGCGCGCAAAGGCGCCGCCCATGATGCCGAGGCCGATACTGCCTACTGACTGCGATTTGATGATTGCTGCTCCTTATTGGATGAAGACGGTGCGTTAGTGAGGCTTGCCGGAAAGCCCGAGAAAATCCATCACGCTTTTCAGATCGGCATACTCCGAGGCGAAAAACTTGGCGGTTTCAGCCGAGTTTTTGTACGCGATCTCCCACTGGTTCTTGTCCGCCAGTTCCTTGAAATCAGCGCTGGCCGCTATTTTGCCGAATACACCGTCCCAGTAGGCGATTTGCGCGGCGCTGATGCCTTTGGCGCCCATTACGCCGCGCCAGTTTTCCTGAACACCCTTGTAGCCCTGCTCCGGCCATGTGGGTGCGCTTGCCAATACGCCAGGAAGACGTTTGGCCGAGGTTACCGCAAGAACCCGCATGCGGCCACTGGCTACATGCGGGGCAATCTGCACGGTGCCGCCGGAGAGCACATCGACGTGTCCGCCCAGCAACGCGGTGACCCCTTCCCCTGTCGAGGTGAACGCCACCAGTCGGGTCTTGTTCATTTCCACTTTGCCCGACTGCAGTGGCAGACCAAAGGAAATGTGGTGCGTGCCGCCGACGGCGCTGCTCAGCGCGAGGCTGTATTTGCGCGGATCCTCGCGTAGCGCTTCCACCAGATCCTTGCCGGTTTTGAGCGGCGAATCGGTGCGCACCGCGATGGCGATGTATTCTGTCAGCATCACCGCCAGTGGCGTGAAATCGCGATACGACAGCGGGTAACGGCCGTTGATATGGCTGGCATGAAGGGTCGATGAAGTGATGCTCAGGAAATGCGGGTTGCCGGCGCGCAGGTGCAAAAAGTTGTACGCGATGGCATGTCCAGCGCCGCCCATGTTGAGAATCGTGCTGGAGGTCGCCACCAGTTTTTGCTGGTCCCACATTTTCTGGATGGTGCGACCAACGTGATCCAATGAACCACCGGCGGTTGAAGGCACGATCAGCGCGACATTCTGCTGGGGCAGCCAGCGCTGGGCCTGGACAGCGCCTGCAATGATCGCCAGCACAGCACCGAATGCAACATTTAAGCATTTGTTTTTAAACAAGTATTTCATCGCCCCTCCAGTATGGTTGTTGTTAACCTTGCTGAAACGCGTTGCTACCTGCCTGTACCAAATTCGCTGTTGCCGGCGCGCTGGCACCGCGGCTTTGATTTCGCCTCCGTTAATTCGCCTTCATGTTTACGCGCGCCTGCTCCGCCTCTTCCGGCGACATGTTGTCGATCTTGTCCTCCAGCCACGGTGTCGAACACACCGTCGCGTAGCGCGCATGTTTGCGTACCTGCAGCCGGTAACGTTCACCGCGCGGCACGTAAACAATATCGCCAGGGCCTGCCGTCTTGCGTTCATTGCCGGATTGGGCGTCGATGCTGCCGCTCATCACGTAGACAAACATTTCACGCGCCGACACCGCTTCCGGTTCGGCATAACCCGCCGGCACTTCGAACAGGCCGAACGCCAGACGCTCGCCTTCGATCCAGTTCACGCAGCGACCGGAGCGTGCCGGCGCATCGAGGCTGTCGAGTATCGGGTGAAAACACACCGGCAGGCCTTCAATGATGGCCTGCGACTTGCCCTGGGTCTTCTGGTGTTTGTCCTTGTCGCCGACATTGTATTTTTTGTTGACCTCGGCCACGGTCATCGCCTTGTCCGGCACCGCTTCGTCTTCAGCCAGCCCGACCACGGTCCAGGTCTTGTCCTTGATATAGAGGTATTGCAGGTTGCCGTCTTCGGTGGCCTTCATCGAGTGCCGTGCAAACGCCGGCGCATGGACGAAGGTGCCGGGTGACGCCACGCGGCGATCCCTGCCGACGATGGCGTTGATCTTGCCCCGCACCGGAAAAATCAGCAGTTCATTCGGGTGGTAATGCAGCTCCGAACCCGTGCCTGCGTTCTTGTGCAGCAGGCAGAAATACATATAGCGTCCGTCGATCACCGGGGCTTTGCCGGTGGACAGGTGCGGCGTCAGGTAATTGCTTTCGAAGTCCTCGAAACGAAAAAATGGCATGGCGTGGTTACCCGCAAAGTGGTTGAACGATTTTTTGTTTGCAGGACCGGCGTGACTTCCGGCCCTCCTCCACCAACAATCCTAGCACGCAGACACCGCCCCGCTCGCGCGGGTCCACGATGTATTGATTACCGGCCTTCGCGCAAATGCACCAGCGTGTCGTCGATCAACTGACGGGAAATATGTACCGCCTCCGGCAGGTCCGGCAGCGCGTCAATGGAGAACCAGCGTGCATCCTCCAGTTCGGTGCCGTCCGGAACCACTTCGCCGCCTGCCCATTCCGCGCTGAAGGCCATCACCAGCGAATTCGGGAACGGCCACGGCTGGCTGCCGAAATACCGCGGATTACGGATGTCGACGCCGACCTCCTCTTTGACTTCGCGCGCCAGACACTGCTCCAGCGACTCACCCGCTTCGACAAATCCGGCGACAACGGTGTAGCGGCCCTCGGCATAACCGGGTTTGCGGGTCAGCAGCAATTCACTGCAGTTGTCATTTCTGCGATACACCAGCGCCATCATCACCGGTGAAATGCGCGGATAAAACACCAGCTTGCAGCCGGGACATTCCACTGCGCGGTCACCCGCATGCGGCAGCGTCGGCTGTCCGCAGCAACCGCAATGGCGATGGGTGCGCGCCCATTCGAGCAGCTGAAAGGCCTGTCCGGCGATGCCGGCGACGAATGTATCGCCTTCAAGGATCAGCGCGCGCATGCCCAGCAGTTCCAGGCCTTCGGGCAATGCCGCGCCGTGCGGCAGCGCCATGCCGTAGCAATGCCTGCCGTCGAGCGTGCCCAGGTAATGCGCCGAGTCGAGAGTGATGCCGTATGCCTCGACATCAATCTGGGGAAGCGCAGGACCACCTCCATCGCGGGTGATGAATACGCGATTGCCGTGAAACAGGCAGCAGACCACATCGCCCTCGACCCGCGCCGGGCCGCGATGGCCCGGAACAAATACGCCTTGCGTCATTACTTGCTCAAATCTTGCCGTTGAACAATGCCGTCGCCGAGTTGCAGTAGATGTTCTCGCGCTCTTTCTGGGTCAGGCCCGGCGTCATTTCAACGCGGTCTACGGGCGCCATTTCGCCCATATCAAACGGCGCATCGGTTCCCAGCACGACTTTCTCCGAACCAACGATGTCGATCAGGTGACGGACCGATTGCGGGCTATGGGTCAGCGCGTCAAACCAGAAACGCTTCAGCATCTCGTGCGGATCGGACTGGGTTACTGCAGCCGTATCCGGACGCACCTTGTGGCCATGCACAAAGCGGCCGATCTGGTACGGCAGAAAACCGCCGCCGTGCGCGAGCAGGATTTTCAGGTCTTTCAGTTCATCCAGCGCACCGCTGAACATCAGCTTGCCGACCATGATCGTGGTATCCAGCGGGTTGCCGATCAGGTTGGTGAGGTAGTAGCAGTCGAGACGCCCGCCCGAGCCCTGGGTATTCGGGTGCGCAAAAATCGTCACCTTGAGTTCCTCAATGCGTTTGAGCACCGGGCGGAATTTCGGATCGGCAAGTTCTTCCTCACCGATCGCAGTGCCGAGTTCCACGCCTTTAAACCCGTATTCCTTGACTACACGCTCGAGTTCGGCGATCGCCGCCTGTGGATGCTGCATCGGCAATGTCGCCATGCCGCGCAGGCGATCGGGCTTGGCTGCAACCATCTGCGCAATGCCGTCGTTGACCAGGCGCGCGGTCTGGATCGCCAGCTCGTCTTTCAGGTTGTAGAAAAAGCACTGCGGCCCAGGGGAAATAAAAGCGATGTCGATTTTTTTGCGGTCCATGGACTCGAGCTTGGCGTCGGCATCGTAAAACTCGGCTGCAAACGCAAAACGCGTCTTGCCCCGAATGAACACCCGGTTATGGCCCTCACCTTCGATTTTGGTGTTGTAGACCGGATTGGCCTGCATGGCCTTGACCAGGGCCTCGGGGATCACGTGGTTGTGCACATCAATGCGTTTCATGCTGAGTCTTTCTCCTGGTTACGCGTTTTTTTCTGCCGCGGCGCGCGCGCCGCAACGATATTTCCGCCGGGCAGACTGAACACGCCGCTTTCTGCAAGCGCGCGCACTTCAGCGCCCATGATCTGGGCAACCTCATCAATTGCCGCGGAAGGCCGGCGATCCGCCTGCTGGCCGAGCGTGAGTATACGATGGATGTTGGCGTCGGCAATCGGCCAGGCCGTGAGTTTTCGCGCCGCCACATCCTCATGAAAAGTCGATATCGGCATCAGCGCCATGCAGGTGCCGCGCAATACCAGCCGGCGGATCGCCTCGACTGAATCGATCTCGGCTTCGACCCGCACCCGTGTCTTGTAACGTTGCAGTTGTTCGTCGGCAATCAGGCGTATCGCCTCGGTGCTCACCACCGGCGTGCGCGCCAGATCTGTCACGATAAAAAATCGTTTGCCGCCGCGGGGCTTAGCTTTGGCATAGACCACGATGGGTTCGGAAATCAACGGCGTCACTTTAACCGTACGTGAATTTACCGGGTTGGTGAGCACTGCGACATCCGCGCGGCCCGTCTGCAACCAGTCGTAGAGTTGGTTACTGAAACCGTCGACCACTTTCAGGCTGATCTGCGGGCATTGCCGGCGCATGCGTTCGACCACGCCGGGCAGCAGCAGCGGCCCCGTGGTCGGCGACACCCCCAGAATCACCCGACCCTGCGCCACGGCGCTGCCGCTGCGCAGTTCGTCCTGCGCACGGCCCAGTTCGCGCAGGATGCGCTGGCAATGGTCAAGAAACTGGCGGCCCGCGGTGGTCAGGCGTACGCCGCGCGGCAAACGTACCAGCAAGGGCACGCCCAGTTCCTCCTCCAGCGCATGAATGTGCCGCGACAGCGCCGGCTGCGCCACGCGAAGGTGCTGCGCGGCGCGAGTAATGCTGCCGAGTTCGGCGATCTGGACGAAATAACGGATACCGCGCAGGTCCATGTAATTACCCGGTGATTAATACCCGACTAAACTGCTGAGATAACAAAGCAGCATGTTTGAGGCATGCGGTGAAGTGCCATTTTTCCCGCTACAAAAAGTCAATTTTCCATAGCTGCAAATGCTGCAGTGCGGAAAACTGCTGTTCATGCCTTTAGCAGTTTAGCCATGCCGATTTGATATGTCACGGCTTGCATTTCGGTATTTGTCGGCTCCTGCATGCGTGGTTACCATTGCCAGGTCATGCATTTGGCGTCCGCCACGCCTCGAGACAGACCTCACCAGGAGAATCACGCTGTGAAACAAATCAACGTAGGCATCATCGGCACCGGCTGGTGCGGCGGCATCCGCGCAGAAACCTGCGCCATCAATCCCGCGGTCAAGGATCTTCATATCGTCGAAACCCGACCCGAACGCCTCGCCGAAGTGGCCAAGTCCTGCAATGCCAAAACCGCCACCGATGACTATCACAAGCTGCTCGAAGTCAAAGATCTCGACGCGGTAATGATTTCGGCAACGCCGGAAAAACTGCATTTCCCGATGGCCCGCGACTGCCTCGAAGCCGGTCTCCATGTGTTCATGGAAAAACCCATCGCCGTCGAACTGCACGAAGCCGACGAACTGATCGCCATCGCCAAACGCAAGAACGTCAAATTCACCATCGGCTACTCGCAGCGTTTCAATCCGAAATACGCCTACGTCAAAAAATGCATCGACACCGGTGCCATCGGCAAGCCGGTCAGCGCGATGGTGTCACGCCACATCCAACGCAGCCTCGGCGCCAAGATCACCGGCCGCAGCAAGCTTTCCCCCGCGGCGATGGAAGCGACGCATGATCTCGACTTCATCCTGTGGTGCCTGGCCCCGGCGAAACCGATCCGCGTCTACTCGCAGTTGAACTACGGCATCATGCGCGCCAACAGCGGCGCCGACGTACCCGACTCGCAATGGATCACCGTGACCATGGACAGCGGCATGTCGTTTGTCATCGGCGCCGGCTGGAGCCTGCCGCCGGGTTACCCGAACGCCTGCTCGACCTGGATTGAAATGATCGGCACCGACGGCGCACTGCTGGTGGACGACACCCACCGCGACGTCATGCTCAACACCATGAAAAGCGGCATGCAGATGCCGATGTCATCGATGCCCGGCGAGCGTGTCGACCATGCCTTTGCCGGCCCGATGCACGCCGAAACCGTTCATTTCATCGAAGCCGTGTGCTGTGACCGTCCGGTGCTGGTCACCGCCGAGCAGGCGCGCAACGTGATGGAGGTCTACATGGCTGCAGACATTTCCGCCGAACGCAATGAGCCGGTGATGCTGCCGCTGCCGGAATCGCGTCCGCTGGCTGCAGTAGGTGGACGGTAAAGTAACCCCAAAACCTTTTTAGCCACAGAGGTCACAGAGAACACAGAGAAAAAACCGTCATTCCGGACGCGCAGCGCGCGATCCGGAATCCAGTAGTTTTACTGAGTCAACTGGATTCCGGCTTTCGCCGGAATGACGAATCCCGAGACCACTGATCATGCAAGACTCAACATCATCATCTACCGGTTTTTGAATTTCTCTGTGCTCTCTGTGTCCTCTGTGGCTAAGCTCTTGAACTTGATTTTGAACTGGATTTTTAAATGAAAAAAGACCCCAAAAAAATCGGCCTCGCCATCATCGGCGCCGGCCGCGTCGGCCTGATCCGCGCTGAGCTGGCGGCACGCCACCCTACCGTGGGCTGGATCGGCATCGCCGAAATCAATCCTGAGCGCGGCGAAATCGTCCGCGAAAAATGCGGTGGCGATTTTGTTACTACAGATTACAAGGAACTGCTGGCGCGCCCCGAAGTGAATGCCGTAATTGTCGCCACCGACGAACACCTGCATGTCGACCCGGTGATCATGGCCGCTGAACGCAAATTGCCGCTGCTGATCGAGAAACCGCTGGCCACCGATCTTACTGAATCGGCACAGACTCTCGCCGCGATTGAAAAATCCGGCGTTGATGCGGTGATTGGTTACACCCAGCGCTTCCGCCGCCGCTGGCTGGTGGCCAAGGAAAAAGTGCGCACCGGCTCCCTCGGCGACGTGACCATGGTGACTTCGCGCGCCTTCATGAACCGCCTGGTCGCCATCGACAACTACAAACGCAGCGACAACCGTTCTGAAGTCACGCCGATGGTGATCTCCGGCACCCACGCGCTGGACATCGTGATGTGGCTGATGGAATCGAAAAAACCGGTTGAGGTCTATGCCCGTTCGGTGAACAAGGCCCTGGGCCCCACCTGGCAGGGTGTGGACGGCACCGGCTACACCATCAGCTTTGATGACGGCGCGATTTACCACGGTGTCATTTCGTGGGCGCTGCCCGAAGTCTGGCCGGGCGCGGTGTACAGCCTTGAAGTCGGCGCGGTCGGCACCGAAGGGGTGCTGACCATCGACGACACCCACCGCGACATCGTACTCGCGACCAACCTGATCCAGAGCGAGGGATATGCCCCGGACAAACGCCGCCACGTCGACTTCCTGACCAGCTACCCGGTCGGTGACATGGCGCTCGGCGAACTGCGCGGACCGATGCGCGAAGAAACCAACTCCTGGCTCAACCGCGTTTCGCTGGGGGTACCGACGCAACACGCCACTGCCGCGGAAGGCCATAATCGCCTGATGCTGACCAAGGCCATCGATCTGTCAGCTAAACTGAAACGCCCGGTGCAGTTGCCCATCGCCCCGGGTGATGAAAAAGTATAATAAAAACAAGTATTTATAAAATAAACACCAAAGGAGACCACCATGTTCCACTGCAAACGTTTCGCCCTCGCCACTGCGCTGTCGATGTTCGCCTGTGGCGCCGCTCTCGGCGCGGATAACTACCCCACCCGTCCGGTGCGCATGATCGTACCGTTTGCACCCGGCGGCGCTTCCGACTTTGTCGGCCGCATCATCCAGCCCGCTCTGGTGGAACAGTTCGGCCAGCAGGTGGTCATCGAAAACCGTTCGGGGGCCGGCGGTAACATCGGTGTCGAAACCGCCGCGCGCGCCAGTGCAGACGGATATACCTTCCTCCTGGGTAACGTCGGCACGATGGCGATCAATCCGGTTTATTACACCAAGTTCCCGATCAAACCGCTGAAGGATCTGACCCCGATCAGCCAGGTCGTCGACGTACCGGGCAGCCTGGTGGTGCATCCTTCGCTGCCGGCAAAAAACGTCAAGGAATTGGTCGCGTACATCAAGGCCAATCCGGGCAAGCTGAATTTCGGCTCCCCCGCCGCCAGCAGCGCCAATTCGCTGGAAGCCAAGATGTTCCTGCTGACCATCGGCGGCACTGCGACTGAAGTGCCGTATAAAGGCGGTGCCGGTCCGGCCACCGTCGGCCTGCTCGCCAACGAAGTGCAGTTCATGTTTGCGACCTTCAGCTCCACGGCGAACTTTGCCAAACAAGGCCGTCTGCGCATGCTCGGTATTCTTGCGCCGGAACGCAGCGCGAGTTACCCGGAGATGCCGACCATGAAAGAACAAGGCTTCGACATGACGGTCGGTTCATGGCAGGGCATTTTTGTACCTGTCGGCACGCCGCGCCCGGTGGTCAACAAACTGTTTGATGTTACTCAAAAAGCGATGAAAGACGCCACGGTCAACAAACGGCTCAGCGATGGCGGCGTACCAGTGATTCTCAGCAAATCGCCGGATGAGTTCGCAAAATTCGTCAAGGCTGAAACAGAGCGCTTCGGCAAGATCATCAAGGACGCAAAGATCCAGACGGAATAAGCAATCACCGGAGCAGGTCATCGCTTGAGCAAAACTGGGTCGCATGCTAGATTTAGATAGTCAGGAAAATCGGATTGCACAAGCATTTTGAAGAGCAGTTTTTTAACTGGAGAGCAACATGGCAAACGTAGGGATGGTTGGACTCGACTGGCAGGAACGCGTCAACTGGGATCGTCTGCGCAAATACCGTCTGGAACGCGCGCGCGAACGCATGAAGGCGCATGGCCTCGGCGCAATGCTGCTGATGTATGACGAGAACGTCCGTTACGTCACCAGCACCCTGACCCCTGGCTGGAACCGCCTCAAACCGGGCCTGCGCTACGCGCTGCTGTGCGGAGACGACGCTCCGGTGCTGTTCGAACAGGGCGACATCGGCGTGCACATCGCCAAGCACTCGCCGTGGATCCCGAAGGACCACATCAAGTATTCCTACGCGTGGATCAAGGGTGCGGCCGGCCCTGCCTCGCTGGCACAGGTGACCAAATTCACCAACAGCCTCAAAAAGGAAATGAAAAAAGCCGGCGTCGACGGCCAGAAGCTCGGTGTCGATTTCATCGACATCAACATGATCCAGATCTTCAAGGAAAACAAGATCGACTGGACCGACGGCATGACGCCGATGATGGAAGCGCGCGCCGTCAAAAACCAAGACGAGCACGAGTGCATGCGCCAGGTCGGCGCCATCGGTGACGCCGCACACTGGGAATTCATGAAATACCTTAAGCCGGGTCTGACCGAGAACCAGCTCACCGCGCACATCATGGAATTCCTCTACAACGTCCCCGGCATGGAAGACGTCGAAGACGTGATCGTGTCCTCGGGTCTCAACACCTGGCCAAACTGGCGTAACTTCTCGGACCGCATCATCAAGCCGGGCGACATGGTGTTCATGGACCTCGCCGCCCTGACCTGGAACGGCTACAAGTCGTGCTACTACCGCACCTACATGGTCGGTCGCGAGCCGAACCAGGAGCAAAAGGACGTCTACGCGCAGGCGCTGGGCTGGCTCTACGACTCGATCAAGGCGGTGAAGGTCGGCGCCACCACCCGCGACATCGCTTCGAAGTGGCCTTCGGCAAAAGAAACCTGGGGCTATGAAGAAGAAGACCAGGCGGCCGCCAACCTGTGGGGCCACGGCCTCGGCCTCGCGCAATATGACCAGCCGGTCATCTCGCGCATCTGGTCGATGGATCACCCGATCGAAATCAAGGAAGGTATGGTCTTCGCGCTGGAAACCCAGCACGGCAAGACGCACCAGTGGGGCGTGCGCATCGAGGAAATGCTGATCGTGCACAAGGACAGCGTCGAGATCGTATCGAACTTCCCGGTCGAGCAGATCACCGTCGTCGACCCGATGCCGGGCTACAGTAACTACGGCAAGCTGCCTGGCCGGTAATCCGGTACGGCAATCCAGACGGCCGGCGGACACCCTCCCCGGCCGTTTTTCATTTTTCAAATCGCGGCTGATCATCATCTGCCGCTGCAAATGACAAGATTCGGAATGCACCCATGGCCAGTGTAATGAGGACCGCAGCGCTCGAAGCGCCGCGGCGCTTCGGCATCGTCTCGCGTCCGCTGCCGGTTGCCGGCCCGGGCGAGGTGCTGGTGCGCACCGCCGCCACCGCGGTCTGCCATACCGACCTCGGCATCTATACCGGTGAACATCCGGGGCTGAAATATCCGGTAGTGCTCGGTCATGAATCCACAGGCACCATCGAAACCGTTGGCGACGGCGTCGCCGGCATGGCACCCGGCCAGCCGGTCATCATCAACCCGATCATCTCCTGCGGACACTGCGATTCCTGCCGGCGCAATGCGCAGCACCTGTGCCGCAACGCCGGGCTGTTCGGCCGCGAAGTTGACGGTTCGCTGAGTGAATTCGTCTGCCTGCCGGCGCGCTACGTGCACGCGCTGCCCGCGCAAATGCCTCTGGCCGACGCTACGCTGATCGAAACCCTCGCCACCGTGCGCCACGCGCAGAACCGGCTCAACGTTGCCAGGGGCGAATCCGTGGTGGTGCTGGGCATGGGCACCACCGGCCTGCTCCATGCGCGGCTCGCCGCGCTGGCGGGCGCCGGCCCGGTCATCGTGATCTCGCGCAGCCAATGGAAGCTCGACATGGCAATGCGCATGGGCGCGCAGCACGCCATCGACACCGGCGCCGAACAGGCCGTGGCCGAGGTGCTGCGACTCACCGGCGGCGACGGCGCGGATGTGGTCATCGACACCGTCGGCGGCGATGCCACGCTCAAGGCCGGCATCGACATGCTGCGCCCCGGCGGGCGTTTTTCGCCTTATGCCGTGAGCCATGCCTGCTGTCCGACCTTCAGCACCTTTCCGCTGTATTTCAAGGAAATCAGCATCATCGGCTCGCGCGCACTGGCGCCGTCCGACATGGAACCTTCAATCGCACTGGTGGCCTCGGGCAGCATCGATGTCGCCGGTTTTGTTTCCGCAACCTATCCCCTGTCGCGCACTGCCGAGGCGTTCGAAGAATACGAACGCAACCCTGGCCGCGTGCTGCGCATCGTCATCGACGGCCGCGAAGGCTGAAAGAGCAACCATGAACACACTCGTCATCCCCATTTCCGACCCGGCGGCGCAGGAACCCGGTCGCTTCGGTCCCAAGGGCGCGAACCTCGCAGCGCTGACCCAGGCCGGCCTGCCCACGCCCGGCGGCTTTTGCGTTGATGCCGAAGCCTACCGCCTCCAGGTCCGTCATCTCGGCCTTGAAGCTTCAGCACGCGGCGCGTTCGCCACCGACAGCAGCCCGCAGGCGCGGCGTTATGCGCTGGACATGAAACTCGGCCTGATGGACAAACCGATCGCCCCGGAAATCGAAGCCCAGTTGCTCGCGGCGTGGCGGCATCTCGCCGAACAGTTCGGCACACCGATCGTCGTGCGCTCCTCGGCGCTGGTCGAAGACCGATACGGTTCGAGCTTTGCCGGCCAGTTCGAGAGTTTTCTTGACCTCGAGAACGAAACCGATTTTCTGATCGCCGTACGTTCATGCTGGGCGGCGCTGTGGATGACCCGCGCGCTGCGCTACATGGCCACTCACAACATTGACCCCGCTGACACCGCGATGGGCCTGATCATCCAGCCGTTGGTGCGCGCGCGCACTGCCGGCGGCGCGCTGAGCCAGACCGCGGGCGGTGACATGCTGATCAATGCAACCCCGGGGCTCGGCTCCGCCATCGCGCAGGGCGAAGTCATCCCCGACCGCTACCTGCTTGACCGCGAAGGCCGGCTCAAGGACACCGTCGCTGCACCGACGCATTACCACGCGATGAACTGCGCGCACCGGCCGCTGGCGCCGCCGCGCTCGCGCAAGGTCGCCGAACCCTGCCTGACGCCGGCGCAGGCTTCCGAACTCGGCGCGTATTTGCGCCGCATCGAAGACATGATGGGCATGGCCGTCGAAATCGAATGGGCGATGGACGACACCGGTTTCCGCCTGCTGCAGTCGCGCCCGCTGCACCTCGAGCCGGACCAGGAAGAACACGTCACCGACGCGATCTGGTTGCGCCAGCCGCATTTGCGCGGCCAACCCGCCGGGGCCGGCTGGACCACCGGGCTCGCCTGCGTGGTCAACTGCGAATGCGAATTGTCGCGCGTCGCACCCGGCGCAATATTGGTCACCAAGATGGCCGGGCCTGCGCTGTCGCAGATCCTGCAGCGTGTCGCCGGCGTGGTTGCGGAACTGGGCGGCAGCACCTCCCATCTCGCTTCGCTTGCCCGCGAACGGGGCATCCCGATGGTACTTGGCGTCGATGAAGCGACGCTGCGCATCCCCGAGGGCTCGATGGTGTCGGTCGACGGCATTTCGGGTGTGGTGCGCTGGATGCCGTCCGAACTGCAGCAGTTCCAACAACCCATGAGGTTGATATGACCCAACGATTGCGCGGCATCAGCGACGAAGAAGCCGTCGGCCCGGCGAAGGACCTGTTTGAAGCGTCCACCAAGATGCTCGGCCGCACCGCCAACCTGATGCGCATCCTGTCACACAGCCCGTATGTCGCGCGCTGGATCCTGCCCTTCATCGCCGCGGTGCGCCAGCCCAATGCCGGTGCGGTGTCTGCGGTGCGGCTGCGCAATCTGGCGGTGCTGAAGACATCGACCCTTAACGACTGCCATTACTGAACGGAACACAACTACGTGCTTGGTCAAGCACTGGGTCTGAAAGATGAAGAGTTCGACGCCCTCAAGGGCGACTATCAGGCGAGTTCGCTGTTCAGCGCCAAGGAAAAAGCGGCAATAGCCTGGTCCGAAGCGATGACACTGAATACCGCAAAGCGCGACAACAAGGTCTGGGATGCGCTGCGCCGTGAATTCAATGATGCCGAAATCGTCGAAATTTCGCTGGCCTGCGCCATGTTCAACATGATCAACCGCCTCAACGACTCCTTCCGCACCGAACTGGAAAGCGCCGAATACAACCAGCGCCAGCGCGGCGCAGTTGGCGTCACCCGTGAAACGCTGGAAGCCTACGCCTGCACCATCTGCAACAGCTCCGGGAAATAACACCGTCCTCCATGCCGCAACGCCCCCGCATCCATATCACCCAGCCCGTCGCCCAGAGCGCGATTGACCGCTTGAAAGCCGTCGCCGAAGTGCACTGGAACCCGGACCCGCTGCACATCATGACGCAGGCCGAACTGGTCACTGCAGTGCGCAACAACGACATCCTGTTCTGTCTGCTCCACGACCATGTCGATGCCACGGTCATCAATGCCAACCCGAAGCTGCAGGCCGTGGCCTCGATGACCATCACGCCGGCCGACATCGACATTGCCGCCGCTACCGCGCGCAAGCTGCCGGTCACGGTAATCCCGGCGCTGTTGCTCGACGACGCCACCGCCGATCTCGCCTGGGGTTTGCTGCTGTCACTGGTGCGCCGCGTCACCGAGGGCGACCGGCTGCTGCGCTCCGGCGTCTATCCCGGTTCGCAGTCCTGCTACATGGAGGGCGGCGGCATCACCGGCAAGACGCTGGGCATCGTCGGCATGGGCGGCGTCGGCCGCGCCGCGGCGACACGCGCGCGCGGCTTCAAACTGAACGTGCTCTATCACGATCCCCATCGCATCCCTGCCGCCGACGAGCAGGCGCTGGGCGTCACCTGGGTGCCGTTCGAGCAACTGCTCTCCGAATCCGATTTCGTGTCCATACACGCCAAGCTGATTCCCGAAACGCGCCATCTGTTCAACGATGCCGCGTTCAGGCGGATGAAACCAACCGCATACCTGGTCAACACCGCACGCGGGCCGATCGTCGACGAACAGGCGCTGGTGCGTGCGCTGCGCGAAAAACGCCTTGCCGGCGCCGGGCTCGATGTCTACGAAAATGAACCGCAACCTCATCCCGAACTGCTCAACATGCAGAATGTGGTGATGACGCCGCACACCGGCAGCGCGATCAGCGAACTGCGCGCGGCGATGGCCAATGTCGTGGTCGACAACATCCTCGCGCTACTCGCCGGCAAGCAACCGCCGCACTGCTGGAACGCCGAGATTTACAGGTAAACGCAAGTAATTGTTTTTATTTAATAATTTTATCTTTTACTGGAGCAAGCCATGATGGCGGGAAAAACCAAAGTCGTACTGACCGATTACGTCTGGGAATCGGTGGACATGGAACGCAAGATCCTCGGCGACGGCGTCGCGCTGGTGCCGCTGCAGACCAAGAAACCGGAAGAGTTCGCTACCGAAGCCGCCGACTGCGTCGCCCTGCTCAACACCTACGCCGGCCCGATCACCGCCGACGTGATGGCGAAAATGCCCCAGTGCAAAATCATCGCCCGCTACGGCATTGGCGTGGACACCATCGACCTTGAGGCCGCGACCAAAGCCGGCATCATCGTCACCAACAACCCGACCTACTGCATCGACGAAGTCGCTGAGCACACCATGGCGCTGCTGCTCTCTGCCGCACGCAAGATCACCTTCTACGACCGCCAGGTACGCACCGGCAAATGGGCGGTGCCGCCGGGCAAGCCGATCCAGCGCGTCTCCGGCAGCACCATCGGCCTCGTCGGTTACGGCAACATCGCACGCCAGGTCGCGGTGCGTGCAGCGGCCTTCGGCATGAAAGTGCTGTTCGCCGACCCGTTCATCAAACAGGGCCAGTTCAACACGCCCGGCGACAAGGTCGAACTCGACGCCCTGTTCGCACAGTCCGATTTTGTATCGCTGCATCCCCCGCTGACGCCACAGACGCGCGGCCTGATGAACGACACCGCCTTCGGCAAGATGAAAAAAGGCTCGGTACTGGTCAACTGTTCGCGCGGCCCGGTGGTCGATACCGACGCGCTGGTCCGCGCGCTCGACGCCGGCAGGATCGCCGGCTGCGCGCTCGACACCACGGACCCGGAGCCCCTGCCCGACCCGCACCCGCTGCGCGGCCGCGAGAACGTGATCATCAACCCACATGCCGCGTGGTACAGTGAGCAGGCCATGCAGGGCCTGCAGGCAGGCGCGCCCAACGAGGTGCGCCGCGTACTTGCCGGCGAATGGCCGATCAACGTCGTCAACCCCGCTGTCCGCGGCAAAAACCGCGCCGGCCTTTGATCCCAGTCAACAAACCGCACAGGAACCACCCATGAAACTCTGCCGCTACGGAAAAGACGGATACGAAAAACCCGGCGTCATCGACGCCCAGGGCAAGTTGCGCGACCTGTCGAAAATCATCGCCAACATCGACGCCTCAACGCTGGCGCCGCGCGAGCTCGAACGCCTCTCCAAGATCAAGCCGGAATCGCTGCCGCTGGTTACCGGCAACCCGCGCATGGGCGTTCCGTTCACCGGCATTTCCAAATACGTGGCCATCGGCCTGAATTACTCCGACCATGCCGCCGAAGCCGGCATGGCAGTGCCGACCGAACCGATCATTTTCTACAAGGCCACCACCTCCATCTGCGGGCCCGACGACGACACCATCCAGCCGCGCAATTCGACAAAACTCGACTGGGAATGCGAACTGACCATTGTCATCGGCAGTAAAGCGCAATACGTGTCCGAGGAAGATTCGCTGAACTATGTTGCCGGCTACTGCGTGGCCAATGACGTGTCAGAGCGCGCCTTCCAGCTGCAGTCCTCGCAATGGGACAAGGGCAAGGGCTGCGACACTTTCGGCCCGGTCGGCCCGTGGATGGTGACCAAGGATGAAATCCCCGATCCGCAGAACCTTCACATGTGGCTGGATGTCAACGGCAAGCGCATGCAGGACGGCAACACCAAAACAATGATTTTCGGCGTGAAAAAACTGGTGTCGTACTGCAGCCATTACATGACGCTGCTGCCCGGCGATATTATCTGCACCGGCACCCCTCCCGGCGTCGGCATGGGCATCAAGCCGAATCCGGTGTGGTTGAAACCCGGTGATGTCGTCGAACTGGGCATCGCGGGCCTCGGCCAGCAGCGCCAAAAAATCCTGCCGGCGCGCTAGTCCGCGCCACAGAGACTGGATGCTGTGCCCGCTGGTGCACCGGCCGGACGGGCCAGCGCGGCAACGCATCCCATTCAGGCTTTTATGTTCTTGAGTCCGTCAGTACCCCTGGACTTGATGGCCGCCAGGATTTTTTCTGCTGTTGCCGGCAACGACGTGATGCGCACACCCACCGCATCATGTATCGCATTGAGTATGGCTGCCGCAGTCGGCACGGATGTGGGTTCGCCGACGCCTTTTGCACCAAAAGGCCCGGTAGGATCGTAGTTATCGACGAAAACTACTTCTATCTCCGGCATGTCCATGCTGGTGGGCATGATGTAGTTGGTGAGATTGGGGTTGATTTGGCGGCCTTCCGCGTCAAAAAGAATCTCTTCCTGAAGTGCGAAGCCCAAACCCATGGAAATGCCACCCTCCACCTGGCCTTCCACGAGCATCGGGTTTATGGGCGTACCGCAGTCATGCGCCGCGATAATGCGCAGCACGTCGACTTCACCGGTTTCGTCGTCGACATCGACCTCTGCGATCTGCGTGGCATAAACATAGGTATTGAATGGCTTGCCCTGCCCGGTGTCCGGATCCATGGGCACTGTAGGCGGGTTCCAGGACGCGCTGCCGATAGCAGGCTGTCCCTTCACCGATTGCGCCTGAAGCGCGACATCACCGATCGCCAGATGACGTTGCGGAAATGACTGCACCTGGATTTTACGGTCACGCGCTTCGAGCTGCTCAGGACGAACACCGAGCATCGGGGCGGCGACCTCGAACAGGATGGCGCGCGCTTTCTCGGCCGCCAGCTTGACTGCATTGCCCGTGACGTAAGTGGTACGGCTGGCGATTGCCCCCGTATCCATCGGGGTAACGTCCGTATCGCCGGACACTACATGTACGTCGTCTGCTGCGATGCCCAGGGCTTCAGCGGCAATCTGCCCCAGTACGGTGAGAGCACCCTGCCCTGTTTCCACAGTTCCAGTGAGCAGCGTGGCCGTGCCATCCTCGTTAATTTTGACAGTCGCCGCGCTGGGATTGGCGGCAACCGTGAAACCGATCGGATACCACATGCAGGCGATGCCGCGTCCACGCTTTTTCATGAATCGACCTCCGGCCAGTTCATGCGTCGCGCCGCATTCAGCAGGGATTCCCGGACCACGACGCTGTGCAGCACCTGCCCGGTAGGGCTGATCGAACCATTCACGAACGCATTGCGCATGCGGATTTCCAGTGGATCGATGTCCAAGGTGCTGGCGATTTCGTCCATTTGCGATTCATAGGCAAAACAGACTTGTGGCGCGCCAAAACCGCGCATCGCCCCAGTCATGGTTTTGTTGGTGTAGACAGCCATGGCTTCAACGTGGACATGTTCTATCTTGTAAGGCCCGGTTGAGAGGATGGCAGCCTTGCCCAGCGTGGTTTCGCTCCAGGAACAATAGGCGCCGCCATCCAGCACCAAGCGCACCTTGCGCGCCAGGATGCGTCCGTTGCTATCGACCCCCGTTTTGTAATCCATGATGAACGGATGCCTTGTTGTCGAGGCGGTGAATTCCTCCGTACGCGTGTATACCCCCTTGACCGGGCGCCCGGTTTTCCTGGCCAGCAGGGCCAGCACGGGTTCCTGCGTAATCTCGTTCTTGCCGCCGAAATTGCCGCCGACGAAGGTACCCACCAGACGTATGCGGTTGATCGGCATGCGAAGCGTCCGTGCAAGGTCGGCGCGCCCCAGAGTAATCCTGCCCAGACTCGAATAAACCGTGACCCGGCCGTTTGCATCCCAAAGCGCGATGGCCGCATGGGGCTCGATCGGCACATGCTCCACCATCTGGGTGCGATACTGCTGTTCGAAGACATGTTTACTGTCTGCAAACCCCTGCTCGACGCTGCCCCTGCAGATGACCTTTCGCGCGTAGATGTTGCCAGCGGGAGGATGCACTTTCGGAGCATCATCCTTAAGCGCTTCCAGCGGATCGAAAACCGCAGGAAGACGTTCATATTCGACCCTGATTTTGGCAAGCGCTTCCGCAGCGATCTGCTCGCTTACGGCTGCAACGGCTGCAACGCCGTCCCCCGCATGGAAAACGCGTTCAGTGGCAAGCACCGGCTGATCCTGAAGCGACGGGCCAAAGGAGTTGACGGGGATGTCCCTTCCGGTAATCACGGCCATGACACCCGGCATGGCCTCGGCCTCGCGCGTATCGATACCGAGTATCCTGGCCGACGCCACGCCGGCACGCTTGATCCGGGCGTAAAGCATGCCGGGAATAACCATGTCGTCAATGTATGGCGTCTGGCCGAGTCCGTGCTGGCGCGCATCGGTCCGGATCACCCGTTGCCCGACGGCGGGTGTCTGCTGACGGGCATCGGGTACCAGCAGATCCACCGGGAAAACAGCTGGCAGCATTTCGGAACGAACCAGCAGCGGAAGGCCGGTTGTCGAGTCAGCGACTGCAGCATGCAGTTTCTCGTCCACAATGCTTTTACTGTTCATGATCCGGCTTTCGATTTGCCATCGACATCTTCGGTTTCACCACGCATCACACACGCCGCTTGCAGCACTGCTTCAATCATCTTGGCATAGCCGGTGCAACGACAGAGATTTCCCGAAAGCCCTTCGCGAACATCCTGCCGGCTGGGATCGGGATTTCCATCCAGCAATGCCTTGGCCGAGAGGATGATCCCGGGACCGCAAAAACCGCATTGCAGCGATGCATGCACCTCAAACGCCTGCTGTATCGGATGCAGTTGCTCGCGGGTGGCAAGTCCCTCGATGGTCAACACGGAACAGCCGTCAGCCTGCGCGGCCAGCATCAGGCAGGCATTGACGGAGCGGCCGTCGATGATCACCGTGCAGGCTCCGCAATCACCGACATCACAGCCGAGCTTGGCCCCGGTAAGCCCAAGCTGGTTGCGCAGCAAACCCAGCAGCGTGGTCTCGGGCGAAACCGAGAGTTCATGGCGTCCGCCATTGACTGTCAGGCTGATGTCGATCACGGCGCCCCCCTTTCATGCTGTCGTTTCAGTGCGCGCTCGCAGGCTTGTGCAAGCGCGCGTTTAACCAGGACTGCCACGAGGTCGCGGCGGTAAGCGGCGGTGGCCCGGAAATCGTTGATGGGTCTGCATTCTTCGGCCGCGATTTTCCCGGCCTCGGCCATGGATCCAGATTGCGGTGAACGACCTGCAAGATAACGTTCCGCGGCCATTGCGCGGATGACGCTGGGCGCTACCGCGCCAAGTGCGATGCGTGGTTCTTCGATATTGCCCGCTGCATCCAGCCACAGGCTCGCCGCCACATTGACCAGAGCCAAGGCCTGGCCCTTGCGCAGCCCTGTTTTCAGAAAATGGGCCGGCTTGCCGAGATTGCAGGCCGGAATGACCACTTCCACCAGCAGTTCTCCCGGCCGCAACACCGTCTTGCGCGGCCCCATGAAAAAATCGGTCAACGGCATTTCCCGAGTGCCGCCTCCGCAGGCCAGCACAACCCGCGCATCCAGTGCAAGCAGCGTGGCTCCGCTATCCATGGAAGGAACTGCCGTCACCAGGTTACCGCCAAGGGTCCCCAGATTGCGCGTCTGCACAGCACCAATGGTGCGCGCCGCATCGGCCAGCGCGGGACAGTGCTCGCGGATAAGTGCGGATTGCATGATTTCGGAGTGGGTCACCATGGCGCCAATACGCAGGCCATGTGCGGTCGATTCGATGACCTTTAATTCCTTGATCCTGGATATGTCGATGATCAGACCAGGCGACGAAGACGATGACTTCAAATCAGCCAGCAAGTCTGTTCCACCTGCCAGGATTCTCGCCGAGGTGCCGTGCTCGTCCAGCAGCCTGACGGCCTGCCGGAGATCCACTGTCGCCAAGTAATCGAAGGCCCGCATGCATTCCCCCGGGTCGATATGAAAAAATGGACTTTGGTCGATTCCAGCTGCAGATTTATTGATTTAGCTTAAGGATTTGCAAAAAAGTCGCACGAAACGTGCAAGTCGCCCTATTTTTGTTTCTCACAGCTGATATCAGGATTCAACAGGCAATCGCTGGAACAGAACCGGGCGGACTGCTTGCGCATGATCGGGATTTCGCATTTAATATAATTTTGGAGGGGAAAAAATAAAAAATGAAAAACTGCTTCTTCAGTTTGCAAGTTTCCTGTTTTGTCAGGTCTCGGTATCGCATTTGGCGTTGATCAAACCGACGGGACTTTTCGCGGGTATTTGCTGAAACGCTGAATCAGAGCCACGCTTTTGTGCACCCCAAACTCAACGGGTTATGTACAACAGCGCGGGTCGTTACATTGTTCACCGAGACGGTCAAATCCAGCTGGAACCGCCTGCATGCATTTTGTCTACCCGAAGCATTCTCTTTACAACATTTAAATTGAAGAACATATGATCAAGGCCGCAATCATCGGTCTCGGCTGGTGGGGCAAGAACATCGCCGATGCCGTGCAGGGCAAAAGCAGCAAACTGCAGTTCGTCCACGGTGTCACCCAGGAACTCGACGCCACCCGCGACTACGCCAAAACCAGGAACTTCCGTCTGTCTGCCACGCTTGAAGAAGCACTGGCCGATCCGGAAGTGCAGGCCGTCGTGCTTGCCACGCCCCACTCTTTGCATGCCGATCAGGTCGTGCAGGTCGCAAAAGCGGGCAAAGCCGTATTCTGCGAAAAGCCGCTTTCATTGACACGTGCCGATGCACAACGCGCCGTTGATGCCTGCAAAGCCGCAGGCGTGCCCATCGGTGTCGGCCAGAACAAACGCTTCTGGCCGTCCACCGTAGAGATGCGCCGCATTATCGCCAGTGGCACGCTGGGCCGCATCATGCATGTCGAAGGGCACTACAGCAACGAACATTCAAGCAAGTTTTTCGCCCCGTGGCGAGACCTGCCCACCGAAACGCCCGGCGCCGGAATGACCGGTACCGGCATCCACATCCTCGACGCCTTCGCCAACATCGCCGGTCCGGCGCATCAGATCACCGCACAATTCATCGCCCAACGTACGGGTGCTGATCCCCGCGACACGGTGTCCGTCCTGTTCAAATTCAAAAACGGCATCAGCGGTTTTCTCGGCGCGGTACGCGCCTCGCCGCTGTACTTCCGCATTCATGTCTTCGGTGACGAAGGTTCGGTGGAAGCGCTGGATGAAACCCGCACGATCATCCGCCTTAAAGGCGGCAAGACCGAGGTGAAGGATTTTCCGAAAATTGATTCGGTACTGGCGGAAATCGAGGCCTTTGCCGATGCCGTGGCAGGTGTTGCACCCTACCCGATCACCACCGATGAGATGGTCAACACCATTGCCTCATTCGAGGCCATCATCAACTCGATTCGGACGGACAGCAGGATCCAGCTCTGATTCATGGCGCCACGCTCACCTGTCACAAAATCGTAACGGATTTGTTATAGCTTCTTCATATTTGCGCCCTTTGGTGTCAGGGGAAGCCGCGTGATCACCATCGATTTATTCCGTAACGAGAGGGACACCCTCGCCATAGCGGCAGGACAAACCATTTTCAACGAAGGTGACATCGGCAATACGATGTATGTGTTGGTCGAGGGCGAAGTCGATTTATTGGTCAAGGGGCATTTGGTCGAGCAACTCGGCCCCGGCGGCGTCATCGGTGAAATGGCCTTGCTGGATACCGTGCCACGCAGCGCATCGGCTATAGCAAGATCAGCCTGCCGCCTGGTCGAAATCAACGAGAAGCGCTTCAGATTCCTCGTTCAGCAAACGCCCAACTTTGCACTGCAGGTGATGCGTGTCATCGCTGACCGGCTGCGACGGATGGACGACCGCCTGTAAGCTGCTCAAAAAATCCGCACATCATTACAGCCCGTCGGTGCACATCTCTTCAGCCGGCAGCGAACCCCAACAAAAAGCCGGGGATCATCCCGGCTTTTCGGTTACTACTGAAATTCAGCTTAGAAGCCGTATTTCATGCTCAAGGTCAAATTCTTGCCGCGGGAACTACCACCGCCGGCATCCGACAGCTTGCCCAGATCTTCGTACTCAAGCCGCAAGCCGACATTCCTGGTAAAGCTGTAACCCACACCCAACCCCACCAACACGTCGGTGTGATCGCTCGACCCGGCAAATTCGGGACGATTAGCGGAAGCGCCCAATTTACCAATCAATGACCAGCGCTCGCTCAGCGGCATCGTGCCGGTTCCGGCTAAAGACCACGATTCGACATCAGCACCACGATATTTTCCCAGATCCGTATAACCCGCTTCAATACCCCAGGTCGGATTGAACTGGTAACCAGCATACAGTTTCCAGGAATCTTCACGGCTATCGTTCTTGGCCGAACCTAAACCGGCACCGACATACATCTGAGCAGCTACCGGAAGAGCAATAAAGGTCGCAGCAACAGCAGCTGCCATAAGAATTTTTTTCATTGAGAGATAACTCCAGTAGTTAGAATTCGAGCCGGAGTATGGACAAAGATCGGCAACAGGTATGTGCGTTGCCGCACGAAATTGCCGCATTAAATAAAGCGAAAATCCAGCCGCAGATTACTGCGCCCGAAGGGCTTTCCCTGCCGATTCCAGGCGTTGTCCAACGCCATCGACATCGCGGTCAAATCGCAATTCCAGTATTAACGGCATATCGGCATGCACGGCAGGCATCGCCTTGGAAGCCCCCGGATCAGGAAGCGCACTCCAATACCCCAGCCCGAACACTGCGGCTATAACCATCACTGCGACCGCCAGGCGTGGCAGATGGTGCCGGGTTACGACAGGCGGTTGAACCACAGGTATTGAACAGGGATCCTCAACCGTGGTCTGCGCCATCTCCTGCTCAGCCGCCACACGCTGCGTCGAGGTCGCCGCAGCGGCCTCGGCATCAGCCCTGATTTTCTGGCGCTGCAGGGCAATACGCTCGGATTCCGTACGCTGGCGCTCGATGTTCGCGGTCTTGAGCTGCTGACGCTCCAGCGTTCGCGCTCTTGCTTCCACCTCAGCATCCGCGCGCGCACGATCGCGCGCCGCGGCCTCGGCAGCTATTGCTTCCTGTTCACGCTCCTGCTCAAGTTGAGTCAGCTGCTCCAGTTCCGCAGCACGCTCCCGCGATGCCTGCTCCGCAGAGTGATCGGCGGCGCTGCGCAGCCGCGCTTGTTCGATCGCTGTTTTCTCCGCGGCAACGCGTCTCGCCGTTTCGTTTTTAGCCTGCTGTTCCAACGCCATGCGCTCCCGCGCTGCGGCAGCAGCCGCTTCCGTGCTGCGCACTTGCGCCTCCGCCTGTGCCGCCATTCGCTGTTCCACCGCGAATCGTTCAGCCGCGCTTCGGGCGGCAGATTCCTCCGCGGCACTCATCTCGAGCATTTGTTTTTGTTGTTGTTTTTGAATACTTTCACGTTCATTCGCTTGTGCAACAGCTGCCCTTTCTGCAGCCTCACGGGCTTTTGCCGCACGGGAAGCTGTCGTCTGCGCAGCAATCCGTTCCCGTGTTTGCTCCACCAATCGCTCTTCTGCCGCTGCGCGCTCCACCGCGGTCAATCGCGCCGTTTCATCGGCTGCAGTGCGTTCCCGCGCAGCCTTCGCGGCTTGCCTTTCAGCAGTCTCCCGTTCCTGCGCAACTGCCATTGCAAGGGCTTCAGCCTGTGCCCGCTTTCCTGCAGCGGCCTGTAAAGCAGCTTCGGCATCCGCCTTCTCAACAGCCACCCGCAATGCCTCGCGATCTGCTTCAGCACGTTGGTCGACTTCGGCTTGCGCGCGCAGCTCCGTAGCAGCCCGTGCCTGGAGCGCCGCTACAGCGGACTGTTCGGCCGCATTACGCGCCTGTATCTGCTGCGCAAGCTTCTTCTCTTCCTCTTCACGCTCGACCGCAGAAATGCGTGCAGCTTCATCCGCCGCAGCGCGCTCCTGCAATGCCTCTGCGGCACGCTGCTCTTCGGTGCGCCGCAGTTGTGCTGCTGCAGAGGCCTGCGCATCAGCCTGCGCGCGCCTCTCTGAAGCGATCCGCAATGCCCGTTCTGCGTCAATATGAACCAAAGCCGCCTGCGCAGCTTCCCGATCCGCTTCAGCGCGTGCTTCGGTCGTGGCAGTTGATTGCAATTGGGACTGCGTTTGTTCGGACAAGAGCTCGGTGGCTGCAGCGCCGGAGGATGCGCTGCGTTGCATCGCCTGAACCAAAACGCTGGAAGCGTTGGAGACATTGCCATTATCAGCACGCCCCCCCGGTGACGATGAAGCATCGCCCGTAGACGACAGCTTGCCGAGTCGCGTGCGTGCTGCGTTACGAAGCTGGTCGAGCAATCGGCTCAAGGAAATACCGTTTCAGACAAAGTGACTGCGGGGATTATACGTATGGGGGCCGGTAACCGCCCCTCCAGCAGGTTGAATTTGTACGGTGTTGCAGCCGTTTACGGGTTGCAGACACTTTCGCGTCATTGCATACCCCAGGGGCGTTTCTTGTTCAACGCGGCAATTGCGACCAACACCACGACCAGCAACACAGCCCAACAGATCATGCCGGAGCCCGTTTACAGGTAACGGATGCGCTCAGGACTTTCCCCTGCTGCGCCAGCGCTCCGCAGCCTGATCGTCGGCCACCCGCGCATCCACCCAGCGCGCCCCCTGCGGCGTCTCTTCTTTTTTCCAGAACGGTGCCTGCGTCTTCAAGTAGTCCATGATGAATTCGCAGGCGGCAAAAGCATCGCCGCGATGGGTGCTGGCAACAATCACCAAAACGATCTGGTCTGTCGGTTTCAACGTGCCGACGCGGTGGATTACCAGCGCATCGAGCACTTCCCAGCGACCGCAGGCCTGATCGATGATTTCCCCGATCGCCTTTTCGGTCATGCCGGGGTAATGCTCCAGCGTCATCGTCGCGACGCTGTCGCCTTCGTTGATATCGCGCACCACGCCGACAAAGCTTGCGATGGCGCCGATTTTCGGATTGTCGCTGCGCATCGCCGCCAGTTCGGCGCTAATGTCGAAATCCTGTTCCTGGACGCGAACGTTCATGGCATCAGCCCCCGGTAACCGGCGGGAAAAAAGCAATCTCGTCGCCATCTTTCACCGCGGTGTCCGGTCGGGCGATATCCTGATTCACAGCCGCACGCAGATTGCGTTCCACGGCCATTTCCTGGGCCCAGGCTTCACCGCGCTGCGCCAGATGCTGGCGCAGCGCACCCAAAGTAGCGACGCTGGACGGCAAAACCAGCTCCTCGCGGCCGGTGCCCAGTGCTTCGCGCAGTCTGGCGAAATACAGCAGCGTGATCATGCGCTCTGATCCAGCCCGACATGTTGGAGAACGAAGGCTGCGATCGCTTCGGGCGCGTTGATATCCAATTGCGGCAGTTTGGTATCGACCCTGGCATCACTGGCAATGGCGACGATATTGCTGTCATGCGGGTGGATCATCGACTCACCAACCTCGGCGCGGTAAACCTCGAGCTTGGGAATGGGTTCGTGCTTGAACCCTTCCACCAGCAGCAAATCGCAGGGTGACAGGCGTTCGATCTGTTCTTTAAGCGTTGGCTCCGCCGCACCGCGCAGTTCATGCATCATCGCCCAACGCCGCGACGAGGTCACCAGCACTTCAGTGCAGCCGGCGTGTCGATGGCGAAAAGAGTCTTTGCCTGGTTGGTCGACATCGAAAGTGTGATGCGCGTGTTTTACCAACGAAACCTTTAATCCGCGTTGCACGAACAGCGGGATCAGTTTTTCGATCAAAGTGGTCTTGCCGCTGCCGGAATAACCGGCAAAGCCAAAAATTTTCATGGATTGAGTAATCGAAACGGTTGAGCCCAATATTACCAGCTGCCGCAGGGGAATTAGCGGGGCTTGGCCGGAGTACGACTGTCGTCGGCAGGCATCA
This sequence comes from Burkholderiales bacterium, assembly GCA_022841375.1. Classification (GTDB taxonomy): domain Bacteria; phylum Pseudomonadota; class Gammaproteobacteria; order Burkholderiales; family SG8-41. Next base: position 30,086 of record JALHRQ010000012.1, on the reverse strand, counting down.
GGTGTATGCCCTCAGCCAGTAAAGAAAGGCCGATCTCCACACCGGCGGCAATGTCGTTGCGGCGCGCCACATGCGCAGGAACGGTCAGGAACAGTGGCGGTCGTTCCGGACCATTCACGGCCACGGTCAGTGCCACGTTTTCGCCAAGCTGAACGCATTCAACGACCGGGCCTGATACCGGGTTTTCGCGTTCCCCGCGCGAAGGCCGGTCGCGCCGGTGCAGCACGATGTGTCCCTGCGGGATGGCCCAGGTCACCTGCACACCCGGTGCAAATGCCGTTTGCAGCCGTGCCTCCAGCCGATGGCCCCGCCATTCGATGATGGTGGCCGCGCGGGCTTCGTCATGACCCACCACGCCGGCACGAAAAACATTACGCAAACCGACCAGTTGCGCCACTTCGACGCTGTCCGGCCGTGTCATCACCGCATACGGTTCTCCCGCCTGCAGCGTGCGCCCCTGATGCAACACACACAGTTGATCAGCGAGCATCAGCGCTTCATCCAGATCATGCGTTACCAGGATCACCGGCATCGCCAAATCACGGCGCAACTCAGCCAGTTCACGATATAGGCGCTGCCGCGTTGCGCGATCCACCGCAGAAAACGGCTCATCGAGCAGCAACACCTGCGGCTCGCGCGCCAGCGCCCGTGCCACCGCGACCCGCTGCTGCTGTCCGCCGGACAGCGCCGCCGGCACCCGATCCTCGAGCCCGGCAAGCCGTACCCGCGCCAGCACCTCTCGCGCACGCTGCTCCCGCTCGGCCGCAGGGCGGTCGAGCATCGCCTCCATCACGTTATGCAGCGCACTCAGGTGCGGAAACAAGGCGTAGTTCTGGAATACGTAACCGACCCGGCGACGACGGGCTTCAATATGGATACCGCGCTGCGCATCAAACCAGCATTCGCCATTGCTGTAGATCTCGCCCGCTGCTGCGCGCAGCAGACCGGCAATGGCCCGCAACACCGTGGTCTTGCCGCTGCCCGAAGGCCCGACCAGCGCGAGAACTTCGCCCGGCGCACATTGCAAGGTGGCATCCAGCGGAATCGGGCCGCGCTGGCGCAGGCGAACGCGGATGCCCTCAGCCATGGCGCTTGATCCGTGAACGGGCATTGGTGAAATACGCCGCGCCGATCGCCACCAGCGATATCAGCAGCAACACCGCCGACATCACGCCAGCCCCGGACGTATCAAAAGCCTGCACACGGTCATAGATCGCAATCGCCACGGTTTTGGTTTCACCGGGAATGCTGCCGCCCACCATCAGCACCACGCCGAACTCACCCAGCGTATGCGCAAAAGTCAGCACCACCGCGGAAAGAATACCGGGCCAGGCCAGCGGCAGTTCGATACGCCACAAGGTGCGCCAGCGCGTCAGCCCGCAGCACGCCGCGGCATCACGCACTTCCGGCGCAATCGCTTCGAAGCCGCGCTGCATCGGCTGGATCGCAAACGGGATATTGAATATCACCGACGCCAGCAGCAACCCTTCAAAGCTGAACACCAGCGGCTTGCCGAATACGGATTCGTAAAACTGGCCGACGGGTGATGCGCCGCCCATCGCCACCAGCAGGTAATAACCGAGCACTGTCGGCGGCAGCACCAGCGGCAGCGCCAGCAGCGCCTCAACCCAGGCCTTGCCGCGAAAATGAAGCGCCGCCAATGCATGACCGGTCCAAATGCCTAAAGGCAGCAGGATCAGCACCGTCCATGCGGCGAGCTTCAGTGACAACGTCAGTGCAGACCAGTCCATGATTTATTTTGCCGCTTCCGCCGGCAACACAAAGCCGTATTGCGTGAGGATTTTCCGTGCCGCGGGTTGCTGCAGATACGCATAAAACGTCCGCGCGGTTTCGCCGGCGCCTTTGACCAGCACCATGCGCTGGCGCAACGGCGCATGCAGGTCTTCGGGCAGCAATACATACTGGCCCTGTTGCGTGACACCCGGCACAAGCGCCAATGAATAGGCAAAGATGCCGCCCTGCGTTGAACCGCTGGTCGCAAACTGCGCGGCCTGAGACACATTTTCGCCGAGTACCAGTTTGCCCTGCAGCGCCTCCCACAACCCCAGCTTGCGCAAGGCCTGCTCAGCGGCCCGGCCATACGGGGCATGTTCGGGGTTGGCAATCGCAAAACGGCGCACCCCATTGCCTTCGATGGCCAGTTTCAATCCGGCCATCCGGGGATCAAGCGTGAATGAAGCACCCTTGGGGGCAAACAACACGATACGGCCCGTGGCATACAACACGCCGCGGTCTTCCGTGCGGCCGCCGTCATGCAGCTTGAAGACAAAGTCTTCATCCGCCGACAAAAACAACTGGAACGGTGCGCCCTGTCCGATCTGGCGGAAATAATTTCCGGAAGAGCCGAAGGACAGGCGCACTTCGCGTTTCGTATCCGCACGGAATCGGGCCGCGATGTCTTCCAGCGCAAACTTCAGATCGGATGCCGCCGCAATGGCCGGCGCATCAACCTGCGCCCGCGCACCAGGAATGCATAAAAATAACAATAAAAACAGATACTTATAAATACTCATGCGTGCATTCCCAGCGGCAGACATACCTTCCGCGTGCCCTGTCCCAGCGCGACCTCAGTCACCACCACGTCCACGCCATACAGTTGCTGCAATTGCGCGGCCGTCATCACGACGTCCGGTACGCCACAGGCGAGCAATCCGCCGTTGTGCAGCATCGCCACCCGGTCTGCACAAACAAAAGCATGATCGGGATCATGCGTCGACAGCAACACGCCGATGCCGTCTGCTGACAGCGCGCGTATACGTTCGAGCACGCGCACCTGATTGCCGAAATCGAGATTGGCGGTGGGTTCGTCCATCACCACCATGCGCGCTTCCTGCGCCAGCGCGCGCGCAATCAGCGCCAGCTGACGCTCACCGCCCGAAATACGTGTGTAGATCGAATCCGCGAGATGGGCGATGCCCATGCGGCGGATGGCGTCCAGCGCAGCGCCGTAATCCCGCGCCGATGGGGCCGCAAAAAGGCCCAGGTGCGCAGTACGTCCCATCAAAACCACTTCACGCACGGTGTACGGGAAAAATGCGCCATGCGCCTGCGGCACGTAACTGACCAGACGCGCAATCCCGTCACGTTGCAGCGTGCGCAGGTCTTTTCCGTCGAGAATAATTTCGCCACCCTGCACCGGCAGCAGGCCCAGCAAAGTCCTGAACAACGTGGTCTTGCCGCTACCGTTGGGCCCGAGCAGACACAACACTTCACCGGCATTGAGCTCGAACGTCACATCGTTGCCGATGCGCCGCCCGGGATAACCGTAGGCGAGCTTCTGGGCGGCCAGCTTCATAGCCTGCCCCTCATTGCCAGCCCCGCCGTGCGGTGGCGAGCTGCCACAGGAACAGCGGCGTGCCGACAAACGCCGTCAGCACCCCCAGCGGGACTTCGATATTGGCCATCGTACGCGCCAGCGTATCCACGGCAACAAGGAACCCTGCGCCCAGCAATACCGATACCGGCAACAGTTTGGAAAAATCAGGGCCGGTCAGCAGCCGCGCAAAATGCGGGATCACCAAACCGATCCAGCCGATCACGCCGGAAATCGCCACCGCAGCTGAAGTCATCAACGTGGCGGCAACAATCACCACCAGCCGGATGCGCCCCGCCGACACGCCCAGCGCACGCGCCTCTTCGTCATCCAGCGACAACACGTTGATGCGCCAGCGCAGCAGCCACAACGGCAGCAAGCCGACCAGCAGCAGCGGCGCCGCCACCCACATGTCGCGGGAATCGGTCGAAGCCAGGCTGCCGAGCAGCCAGTAGGTGATCGCCGGCAACTGGTTATAGGGATCAGCCAGGTATTTCATCAGCGCGACGCAGGCCCCGAGCAGCGCCCCGAGCACCACGCCGGCGAGCACCAGCACCAGCAGCGGATCGTGACCACGCACCGCGCGTGCCACGACGTAAACCATACCCACCGCCGCCAGACCGCCGGCAAACGCCATTGACTGAATCGCCACCACGCCCAGCGACAGAAAGATGCCGAGTATGGCGCCGACCGCAGCGCCTGCCGACACGCCGAGGATGTCCGGCGATACCAGCGGATTGCGGAACAGGTTCTGATAGGCCGCACCCGCAGCCGCCAGTGCCGCACCGACCAGCACCGCGGCGATCACGCGCGGGCCGCGGATCTGCAGCACCACGGTCTCCAGCGTCGAATCGAGGCCATGCGGCGCGCCGCCCGCCCATGACCAGAGGATGCGTAGCAGATCAGCCAGCGGCACCGGATAACGGCCCACGGTAAACGCCAGTGCGATGACAACGGCAAGCGCCGCCGCTGCTGCCAGCAGCATCAGGGATTGGCGTGATTTCATCGCGATGCGAAAACCGAAATCAAAGTCAAATGCGGAATGAATCCGTGGCCGTTGCACACAGCAATTCAGCAATCTTCAGGAAAAACACAGGATACCGCAGATACTGCTTCGCACGGGACATGCGGTGCAGTCACAAACGCAGCCAGCCGCGGCGTACGATATGCAGCATGACAATCCCGAACAGGAAAGCCACGCCGACGTTCCAGATCGCCAGCGCTGCAGTGCCCAGAGTGACAAAACGTTCGCCCTTGTCGCGCGCAAAATCACAGGACCCCAGCGCAAGCTGCACGCCGGCGAGGAACAGCATCACACCCAGCGCCGGCTGCGGAAACAGCCGCAGCAGCACCGTCAGCGATTCACTGAAGCAAAGCGCGAGTGCGATCAGCAGCACGCCAAGTATCACCGGCGCGCCGCCGCTGCGCGCGCCAAAACTGGTCTGTGCCGCCATGCCGCCGGCACCATGGCACATCGGCACCGCACCGATGAAACTGCCCAGCGTGTTCATCAATCCTGTGGAAATCGCCATTTTCCGTTCAGTCACCGGGCGTTGCGGAAATTCACGGTTGTTGAACTCGACCGGCGCCAGCACGGCATTGCCCAGCGTTAACGGCACCTGGGGCAGCGCCAGCAGGAGGACCCCGGTCATCACCGCATCCCATGACACCTGACCGAACGGCCATACCGGCGGCACGAACCCCGGTCTGGTTTCAGCCAGCGCACTGGCCATCGATCCGTCGTTCAGCAAAGCCCATGCAATGCCGCTGACGAGAATCAGCAACATGGCAATAATGGCCTTGCGCGCCAGCAGCAGGATGGTCAGCAGCAGCAATGGCGCGGCAAACCAGACGGCGGTCGACATCAACTGCGTCCCCTGCAGCATGAACGCGAGACCGAGACCCAAGGTAATACCGATGATCACCGGACGGCCGATCCAGCGAACGACCTGCTCAGCCGTTCCAGTCAGCCCCAACAGCAACCAGATCAATCCGGTCGCAAGGGCTGCAATCGCTACGGCCTCGGGCGTTACCGTAGCGGTCTGGGCAGCCCCGGCAATCGACACTGCGCCAATCGCCTTCATCGGCTGCACGGCCTGTGGCGTGCCGTAATACAGACCGGTCGCCACCAGTGCCACGCCAAAGCCCAGCAGCATGCCGCTGGGCGCAACGCCGACCACAGTGACATAGGCCAGCAGGAACGGCACCAGCGTGCCAAGATCGCCGAAGGCCCCGGCCCACTCACCGCTGCTGAAACTCAAGCGCCCCGCTACAGCAGGCGCGGATTTCAGTTCATCCGTCTGCACCCCGCTCATTGCCCCCTCCTCAGACCGTCATGCTAACGCAGGACAACCTGTAAAGGCCGTCGGACAAAATCAGCGTTTCGCGTTCGGGAAAAACAACTGATCCGCACCGATTTTGTAGGCTGCAATCGACTGCTGTCCTTCCGGCGAAATTAACCAATCGACAAAAGCCTGACCAAGATCTTTTTTGACATGCAGGTGTTTGGCCGGATTGACCAGCATCACGCCGTACTGATTGAACAGTTTCTGATCACCCTCAACCACGATCACCAGATCGCCGCGGTTCCTGAACGACAGCCAGGTGCCGCGATCGGTAAACGAGTAGGCATTCATCGCTGAAGCAGTGTTAAGCGTCGGCCCCATGCCGGAACCGGTTTCACGATACCAGGTACCCTTGCCGGTGTTGGGATCAACGCCGGCGTCTTTCCACAGACGCAGTTCAGCCGCGTGCGTGCCGCTTTTGTCCCCGCGTGAAGCGAAAGGCGCGCCGGCGGCGGCAATTTTCTTGTAGGCATCGGTGATGTCCTTGCTGCCGGCGATCTTCGCCGGATCGGCCTTCGGACCGACCAGCACAAAGTCGTTGTACATCACCTCAAACCGGCGAACACCGAAGCCGTCAGCGACGAATTTCTCTTCAGCCACCTTGTCATGCACGAACACTACATCGGCATCGCCGCGGCGCCCCATGTCCAGCGCCTGCCCCGTGCCCAGTGCAACCACGCGCACCTGGGTGCCGGTTTTTTTCTCGTACACCGGCAGCAGGTGCTTGAACAGACCTGACTGTTCGGTCGAGGTGGTCGAAGCCACGGTGATGAAGTTCTGCTGCGCAAACGCCGCACCCTGCAGGCCCAGCAGGGTGAATGCCACAATTGCTGCCGTGATGACTCTGCTCCGGCTTAATGCCATGGCAGTTCTCCTTTGATGAATGCAGAGGCTTCGGCTGAAGCGGGTTCCTTGAAAAAACGGTCAATGGGCGTTTGCTCCATCAACCGGCCGTTGCTGATGAACAGGATTTCGTCGCCCAGGCGCCGTGCCTGACCGAGGTTGTGCGTGGTCATGATGATTTTGGTACCCGATGCATGAATCGTATTGACGATGTTTTCAATGTCATGGGTCGATGCTGGATCAAGGTTCGCCGTCGGCTCATCGAGAAACAGCACATCAGGGCCCAATGCCCAGGCGCGCGCCAGCGCCAGCCGTTGCTGCTCCCCGCCTGACAGCACCCGCGCCGGTCGATGCGCCTGCTGTTCCAGCCCAACCACTTCCAGCACGTCCATCGCGCGAAGCTCACTTTCACGACGCGACTTGCCGGCGAGTTGCAATCCGTAGACCACATTGGCCAGCGCCGAACGCCGCAACATCACCGGGCGTTGAAACACCATCGCCTGATGGCGGCGTACATCGCCATTGCGTGCGCCGTGCCAGACGATGCGTCCACCGGTCGGCGTCAGCAGGCCATGGCACAGCCGCATCAACACGCTTTTGCCCGCGCCGTTGGGGCCGAGGATGATGGTGCGCGGCCCGGCTTCGATTTTTGCGGAAATGCCGTTGATGATCGCCGTTCCGCCGGCGCCGAAGGTCAGTTGATCCAGTTGCAGCGGCAGCATGTTATCCATACCTCCGCTGCGCGACTTCGCGAATCACTGCGGCCAGGGCATTCAGCACAATCACCAGCGAGATCAGCACGATGCCCAGACCCAGCGCCAGCGGCAGATCACCCTTGCTGGTTTCCAGCGCAATGGTGGTGGTCATCACCCGGGTGACGCCGTCGATATTGCCGCCGACAATCATCACCGCGCCGACCTCGGCCGCAGCACGGCCGAATCCGGCCAGCACAATGGTCAGCAGCGAAAAGCGCGTATCCCAGATCAGCGTCATCGCCGCGCTCAGCCGCCGCGCGCCCAGTGAATGCAATTGCTCCGAGTATTCACGCCAGGCGTCTTCGATGGTCTGCCGGGACAGCGCGGCAATGATCGGCACGATCAGTACGGTCTGGGCGATCACCATGGCCTGCGGCGTAAACAGGATGCCGATACTGCCCAGCGGGCCGGCGCGCGACAGCAACAGATAAATCAGCAGCCCCACCACCACCGGCGGCAGCCCCATCAACGCGTTGAGCAGAACGATCAACACCTGCCGGCCCGGGAAACGTTCGACTGCAATGGCTGCGCCCAGCGGCAATCCAATCAGCGTCGCGATCAGCGCCGCGCTCAGGCTGACCTGGAGACTGAGCAGGACAATCCCGGCCAGCCCGGAATCAAACCCGATGACCAGCGCCCATGCCGCTGCAAATGCTTCGCCCAGACCAGTCATGCAATTCACAACCTAATAGGAAGGTTGGCCATGATGGGAGATAATGGCGCAATCCTTAATATGTAAAATCTTGCAAGTATGAAAATATCAGCCCAAATCCGCTGGACCCTGGACTCGGTCGAAATCGAGCCGCGGCTGGTCACTTTGCTCGAATCCGTTGCCCGCAACGGCAATCTGCAGGCTGCGGCCAAAAGCGCTGGTCTGTCCTACCGCCATGCCTGGGGGCTGCTCGAGGCCGCCGGCACCGAACTCGGCGACCAGTTGGTACACCGGCAACAGGGTCGCGGCACCCAACTCGCCCCCCTCGGCACCAAGCTGCTGGAGGGCATGGTCGACATCAACGGTTCGCTGGCAGCCGGTTTGCGCGAAGGTGAAGCGCGCATGGCCGAGCACCTCGCCCGCGCCCCGACATCAGCGGCCAACCCGGCCCAGGTCACCCTGTTTGCCAGCCACGATCTGGCGCTGGCGCAGATGCGCGATATCTTTGCCCAACGCCCTGAACTGCGGCTGTCATTGCAATTCCATGGCAGCCTCGAATGCCTTGCTGCAATGCGGCGCAATCAATGCGAACTGGCCGGCTTCCATTTGCCGTCGATTCCCGGCACCCGCACTCTTGCCGCCCAGATGATTCCGTTTCTGAGCCTGAAAGGCTGGCGGGCCACCCGGCTTTTCGACCGCACCCAGGGTCTGATGGTGAAACCGGGAAACCCGAAAAAGCTGACACGGCTGGCCGACCTGACGCGCACCGGTGTGCGCTTCGTCAACCGCCAGCCCGGCTCCGGCACCCGGCTGTGCCTGGATTTCCTGCTGGGCCAGCAAGGCGTCCAGCCCGCGCAAATCCACGGCTACGCCCACGAGGAATTCACCCATGCAGCTGTAGCGGCCACGGTGGCCAGCAGCATGGCCGATGTGGCCTTCGGCATCGAAGCTGCCGCCCGTGAGCAAGGGCTCGATTTTGTGCCTGTGGTCAATGAACACTACTACCTCGCTGCACGCGCAACAGTACTAACCAGACCGGGGGTCCGTGCCCTGCTCGAGTTCTTCGATACCCGCGAATTCCGGCGCCTGGTCAACAGCCTGGCCGGCTATCGCTCAGTGGCCAAACTGGATTGGCTCAATGCCATGGACATCATCCAATAGCGTGTCCCGCCCCTGATAAAATCGGGCTCTTGCGTAACCGCCGCACAAGGATCCCGCCATGAGCACCACCAATCCGACGCTGCACGAACTGTCCTGCGCCGACGACTACGATCCGAATTCCATGCCCGTGCCCAAGGCGCGGGAAGTCATCGCCCGGTTCCTGTCGCCGATCGGCACCCTTGAACGCGTGTCGGTTCGCGCAGCACTCGGCCGCGTACTCGCCGAGGACGTGATCTCTCCGGTTGATGTGCCCTCGCATGACAATTCGGCGATGGACGGCTTTGCCGTGCGCTTTGCCGATCTCAAGGCCGATGCCAAGGTCACCCTTAAAGTCACCGGCAGTTCGTTTGCCGGCGTTCCATTCAAAGGCAAGGTTGGCGCCGGCGAAGCTGTGCGCATCATGACCGGCGGCGTCGTGCCCGAAGGCGCCGATACCATCGTCATGCAGGAACACACCGAGGCCAGGGACGGCGCAGTCACCATCGGTGGCGGCCATCGCCTCAGCCAGAATCTGCGCAAGGCTGGTGAAGACCTGCAACGCGGCCAGCCGGCGCTGCGCCGTGGCCAGCCGGTGCGCCCCGCTGAAATCGGCCTGATTGCTTCACTCGGCATTGCCGAAGTTTCGGTTTATCGCAAACTGCGGGTCGCTTTTTTTTCCACGGGTGATGAACTGGTGTCGATCGGATTGCCGCTTGGCGAAGGCCAGATCTACGACAGCAACCGTTACACCATCTACGGCATGCTCCATCGCCTCGGCTGCGAAATCATCGATATGGGCGTGGTGCGCGACGACCCGAAACTGCTGGAAGCCGCATTCAAGGAAGCGGCGGCCATCGCCGATGTGGTGATCACCAGCGGCGGCGTGTCGGTCGGTGAAGCCGATTTCGTCAAAGACCTGCTCAACAAACTCGGCGAAGTGGTGTTCTGGAAAATCGCGATGAAACCCGGCCGCCCGCTGGCCTACGGCAAGATCGGCAACGCCCACTTCTTCGGCCTGCCCGGCAACCCCGTGTCGGTGATGGTGACGTTCTACCAGTTTGTCCGCGACGCGCTGCTCAAGCTTTCGGGCCGCGATCCGATTGAACCGCTGCCGACGTTCAAGGTTGCATGTACTTCAACCCTGAAAAAAGCGCCGGGACGCACCGAGTTCCAGCGCGGCATCCTGACGCGCGATGCGACGGGTAACCTCAGCGTGCGCGTCACCGGTGAACAGGGTTCGGGCATTCTGCGTTCGATGTCTGAAGCCAACTGCTTCATCATCCTGCCGATCGAACAGGGCAACGTCACACCGGGCACGCTGGTCGAGGTGCAGGTGATGGATGGTGTGATCTAAAACAAGAGCCGGCGCGTCAAACAGGGGAGCACGATTTGAGCAGCATGCAAAAACCAGTGCGCTGGGGTGTAGTAGGCCTCGGCTGGGTCGCCACCGATTTTGTCGCGCCGGGCATTGTCAAAAGCCCGGGTTCGGAACTTGTCGCCTGTCTGGGCAGCACGCCGGAAAAAACCCGCGCGTTCGCCGACAAGTTCAATGTGCCGCATGCACACCCGGATCTCGCCTCCCTGGTCACCAATCCGGAAGTCGATGCCGTCTACATCGCCCTGCCCAACGCGATGCACCACGCTGCGGTTCTGCAAACGGCCCGTGCCGGCAAACACGTCCTGTGCGAAAAACCGTTTGCGATGAAAACAGAACACGCCCGCGAAATGGTACAGGCCTGCCGTGACGCCGGGGTGGTGCTGCGTATCGCCCACCAGATCCGTCTCGACGCCGCCGTGGTCCGCGCCCGCGAGATCGTGCAGTCCGGACGGCTCGGACGGCTGACCGAAGTCTCGCTTGAGCGCGCCTCGGCCGTCGGCGCCCGCGTATCCTGGCGCCAGGATTTTGAACAAAGCGGCGTGATCTTTGATGTCGGCGTACATCTGCTCGACCTGATTCAATACGTCACCGGCAAACGGTTTATTGAGGTTGCCGCGTTCACCCATCCCGACCGTCGCGACAAAAAACCTGATGACACGATGACCGTACTCGGCCGGCTCGAGGGCGACTGCCACGCACTGGCCAAGGCCACACGCGAAGTCGCCAGCGCTGAAAACAACCTGTTGATTGAGGGTGACAAGGCCACACTGATTACTTCGGCACTGCGTTTTGCCAAGGAACACGTGATCACGGTGCGCGACGCCGCAGGAAAGACCGAGGAACGATTCCCGGTGGAATCCGCTTACGATCTGCAGATCCAGGCTTTTGAAACCGACGTTCGCGGCGGTCGCAGCCTGCTGCCCGATGGTGACGACAGCCTGTATACCGTGGCGGTTACCAACGCCGTGCTCAAAGCCATCGAAGAGCGGCGCATCGTGAGGGTCGCGCCATAACTTGCCGTGATCAGCGGCGCACCGCACAATTCGTCAATCAAAAAAACTGAATCACAGCCCCGGAGGGGAATCATGAAACGCATCGCCATTGCAGTCGCAGCCGCCTTGATCACGACTGCCACGCCTGCGGTTCTGGCGCAGGCCTATCCGTCGAAACCGGTTCGCATCATCAATCCGCTGGCCGCCGGTGGCAACGTGGACATCGTGGCGCGTGGCATCGCGGAACAACTGACGAAATCGCTGGGCCACCAGGTGCTGGTGGAAAACCGCCCGGGCGCCAGCGCCCTCATTGGCACGCGCTACGTCAAAGGGCAACCCGCCGACGGATACACAATACTGGCTATCGCCAACACCTTTGCCCGGGTGCCGGCGATCATCACCGACCCCGGATACGATCCGCTGAAGGATTTCACCGGTGTTTCCCAAACCTGCGACATTCCTATGGTGCTGGTCATCAATCCGGCGCTGCCGGTCAAAACCGTCAAGGAGTTCATCGCACTGGCCAAAAGACGGCCGGGTGAGCTGACTTATGGCACCGCCGGCGCCGGCGGCACCGGCCATGTCGCTGCCGAAATGTTCGCTCAGCAGGCGGGCATCAAGATGATGCACGTGCCGTACAAGGGCAATGCACCCGCCACGACCGATCTGGTGGGCGGCCAGATCATGCTGATGTTTGATCAGGTCAGCACTTCTGCGGGTTACATCAAGGCCGGCCGCTTGCGCGGCTTGGCGGTGACCAGCAAAAAACGCTCGCCGCTGTTCCCCGAGATGCCCACCGTTGACGAAGCGGGCGTCAAAGGGTTCGAAGACACCACGTTTAACGGGTTGGTCGCACCGGCAGGCACGCCGCGCGAAATACTCGAAAAACTGCGCGCCGAAGTGGTCAAGGCGGTCGCGGTTCCGGCGCTGCGTGAACGTTTCGACAGGAACGGGATCCCGCTGGTCGCGAGCAACTCGCTGGATGAATACAACGCCTTCATACGCCGTCATGTCGAAGACTTTGCCAAACTGGCGAAAACTGCCGGCATCAAGGCCAACTGACCCCCGGCATCACCAACCCACAGGTATTACCCCATGCCCGCTTACTGGCTTGCACGCTGCAAGGTCAACGACCCTGCTGAATACAAGAAATACACCGACCTTGTCCCCGGCATCATCGCCCGTCATGGCGGCAAGGTGCTGGCCCGCGGAGGCAAGTACCAGGTCATGGAAGGTACCGACCGCTTCCACCGTTTCGTAGTGATCGAATTCCCGACACTGGAGCAGGCTACAGCGTGTCACCGTTCGCCGGAGTACCAGGCGGCTGCAGCATTCCGCCGCGCACCGGGCGTCAGCGAAGTCGAACAGGTGATCGTGGAGTCCGGTGACGCGACTCCGGTATAAACACCAGCAGGAGAAAGCAATGCCCATTAGTCATCTCGAACATTTCCTGATCCAGACCGCGGACCTCGACGCCACCCGGGACTGGTACGTCAACGTTCTTGGATTCCGCGAAGGCCCTCACCCCGACTTCAAATTTCCGGTGGTCTGGCTGTATCTCGGCGATACCGATGTCATACACCTGACCCACGGCGGCAAAAACGTCAGCGAAAACCGCAAGTCCTATCTCGGCCAGCAGTCGGATGCGGTGCACGGCAGCGGCGTGCTCGACCACGTCGCCTTCCGTTGCACGGGGCTGCGGGAAATCATGGAAAACCTGCAAAAGCACAAAGTCGAATTCCGCCGCCGCATGGTCAATGATCAGGGCCTGTTCCAGCTGTTCATGCTCGACCCGAATGGCTTGAAGGTGGAGCTCAATTTCTCCAATGCCGAAGCCCATGGCATTACCCCGGAGCTGATGGCCTCGGCGCTACCCGCATGAGCGCGTCGCAATGGCGGGTTCGGCAGTATCACTATCTCTCCAAAGACAGCCACGTCCACCCCTTCCTTGTTGATCTGTGGAACGAGGTCGGTGCAGCCACGGACGGACGCGTCACCGCGACGGTACAAGCCAAGAATGAAGGCCTGCCGGGCGGGCATCTGGAAATCGTCGATCTGCTGATCAAAGGCGAAATCGAATGTTATGTGCTGATGGGCGGCATCCTCGGCGGCATCGTTCCCGCGCTGGAAATCCAGGGACTGCCTTTCGCATTCAAAGACCATGCCCAGGTACACGCGACCCTGGATGGCCCACTGGGCACCTATCTGCAAAGTGAGCTGCGCAGCAAGGGCATACATGCACTGCCCCACGGCCTGCTTGAAAACGGATTCCGCCACATCTCGACCGTCGATCGGCCGATTGCCAAAGCAACGGATCTGGAAGGCCTGCGCATCCGCATTCCCGAAGGCCGGATGTTTGCCGATGCCTTCGAAAGCCTCGGCGCCGTGCCGGTCGAAGTGAATGTGCTGAAACTCTACGATGCGCTGAAAAACCGCGAAATCGATGCCCAGGAGAATCCGCTGTCGATCACCGAAGCGCTGAAACTGCACGAAGTCACCCGCCACATCGCGCTGACTTCGCATATGTGGTCAGGCTTCAACATGATGGTCAGCCTGAAGTTCTGGAACACGCTGCCGGAAGACATCCAGCAGACCATTGAACGCGTGACGCGCAAACATGTGGCGCGACAGCGCGCGCACACCGATGCGCTGAACCGCGGACTCGAACAGAAAATTGCCGACTGGGGCATGATCGCGACACCGGTTGATCGCAACGACTTCCGCAATCGCCTGCGCAATTCCGGGTTCTATCAGCGGTGGCGCGAAATCACCGGCAAATCCGCTTGGCAACTGCTTGAAGACAGTATCGGGAAAATTCAGTAACTTATTGTTTTTATTGATAAATTTTACAAATAAAAAGCCCGGCGTTAACCGGGCTTTTTATTCTGTCGCCGCAACAAACGGCTCCAATTTTACTTTTTCTTGTCTGCGACCTTGGTATTGGCTGCAGCAGTCTTGTTCTGTTTCTTGTAGCGATCAGCGACACGATCCTGGGACTTCGCCAGTATTTCGCTGTCTTTCTTCGCCGCTTCATCCGCCTTGGTTTTGGCTTCGGCCGCCTTGGCCTTGGCTTCATCCGTCGGCGCGGGCAATTTGGCTGAAGCCAAACCTGCCAGTCCCAACACGCTGCAAACCATCACGGTCGGCACCCACTTCCAGATATTCGGCGCTTTCATTATTTCCATCCCTCCTTCATCGCTGATGCAGTAGCCGGATTGGTCGCTCCGCCGCCGCTTTTTTGTTGGGCAAGGGCGTCGCGATACCAGTATTCGTGATGTTCCTTGGCCCAGGTCTCGTCAACATAACCCGTGCGCATCGCATCGTAAGCGCCCTCGACACCAACCGTGCCGAGGTAAATGTGGCTCAATCCCATGATCAAAAACAGCACTGAAGAAACGGCGTGAACCACGTTGGCGATCTGCATCAACTCCCGGCCCTGCTCAAAATTCGGGAAGTTCAGGATAAAGCCGGTCACGCTGACGAGCAGACCCATCAGGGTCACGCCCAGCCAGAACCAGACTTTCTCGCCGGCATTGAAACGGTCTGAAGCCACATGCTCGCCGGAAATCAAACCGCCGAACTTGGTCAGCCATTTCAGGTCATGCGCCTTGGGGAAATTGTCCTTCACGAAAGTTACAAACATCAGCACTACGCACACCGCAAATACCGGTCCGACGAAGTTGTGAATGTATTTGGACACGGTCGCCAGCCAGGAAAAAAGGGTATAGCCGACGATGGGCAGCAAGATATGTTTGCCGAACAGGGTAATCATGCCGGTGACCGACAACAGGATGAAGCTGATTGCCCCGCCCCAGTGCACCATTCGGTCCCAGGATCCGAAGCGCAGCAATTGCCGCCCGGTCGGTTTCTCATGCAGCTTCATCGGCCCCTTCCAGTAATAAAAGCCGCCGATGATCGCGATGATCGCCACCAACACCCACCCGCCGTAAATGGTGACCAGATTGTTGCGCACCTGGCGCCAGGTTTCGCCTTCGGGCTGCACCAAAACAGACGATTCGACACCGCGCACCTGGGTGGTTTGATACGCATTATCGCCGCCACGCACATCACGCCACACCGGCGCGTTGTTACCCGGTTGCGATTGCTGGCTGGCCGCCTGTTCCTGCGCGGATGTTTTATCGGCTGAAAACGCCGGTGATGTCATCACCAGCGCCAACGCCGCCAGACCTGCGCAAAGCCATTGCCTCATACCGACCTGCATGGCCATTCCTCCTTTGTTAATTCGCAGCACGCGCGTATTCGTTCTGGCCGCCATTACGTGCCTTGATCGACTTTTCCCAAGCCGTCCGGTCACCCTTGAACTGATCGTTTTCCCAAGGCCTGCCATCCGGCTTGCCTTGATACTGGCCCTGTTTGTAAACGGTAACCGGTTGTTTCTCCCCACAACCCGCGGTCACTGCCGCGAGTGCAGCGAGTGCCGCAACGATGATCAGTTTTCTCATGACTTGGCCCCCGCCGGCGGCGTCGCACCTTTCTCCGGTTTGCCATACGCCGTGCCCCAGCCCCAGACCTCGGAACCCTTGCCGCGCTTCAACACACGATTGCGGTAGATATCGGCAATGACATCGGAGTCACCACCCAGCAGCGCCTTGGTCGAGCACATCTCGGCACAGGCCGGCAGCTTGCCTTCGGCCAAACGGTTGCGGCCGTACTTCTTGAACTCGGCCACTGAATTGTCGGCTTCGGGGCCGCCCGCGCAGAACGTGCACTTGTCCATCTTGCCGCGCATGCCGAACGCGCCGTCCTGCGGAAACTGCGGCGCGCCGAACGGGCAGGCATAGAAACAGTAGCCGCAGCCGATGCACAGATCCTTGTCGTGCAGCACGACGCCTTCGGATGTCTTGTAGAAGCAATCGACAGGGCACACCGCCATACACGGCGCATCCGAGCAGTGCATGCAGGCAACCGAAATCGACTTCTCGCCGGGCAAACCGTCGTTCAGCGTGACGACGCGACGGCGGTTCACGCCCCAGGGCACCTCGTGCTCGTTTTTACAGGCGGTCACGCAACCGTTGCATTCGATGCAGCGCTCGGCATCACACAGGAATTTCATTCTGGCCATGTTGTTCTCCTAATGGATGTCTGTGGGTTATGCCTTGGCAACCTGGCAAATCGTGGTCTTGGTTTCCTGCATCATGGTCACGATGTCGTAACCATAAGTGGTCGCCGTGTTGACCGCTTCGCCGCGCACCAACGGTGCGGCCCCGTCCGGATAGTACTTCTTCATGTCTTCGCCCTCCCACCAGCCGGCAAAGTGGAACGGCAGGAACACCGTGCCGGGCGCAACACGCTCGGTCACCTGTGTCTTCACCTTGATCCGCGGTTTGCTCGGTGCCGGAGTCGAGACCCAGACATATTCGTTATTGCGCACGCCGCGATCGTTGGCATCCTTGGGATTGATCTCGATGAACATTTCCTGCTGCAGCTCGGCGAGCCACGGATTTGACCGTGTCTCGTCACCGCCACCTTCGTATTCCACCAGGCGGCCGCTGGTCATGATCAGCGGGAACTGCTTGCCGGCATCCTTGTTGGCGTCCTGCACGGTCTTGAACAACACCGGCAGCCGCCAGCGGTTCTTCTGGTCAGCATGCGTCGGATATTTCTCAACCAAGTCCGCACGCGGGCTGTACAACGGCTCGCGGTGCAGCGGCACGGGATCCGGGAAGTTCCACACCACGGCGCGCGCCTTGGCGTTGCCGAACGGATGGCAGCCGTGGTTTTTCATGAACACGCGGATCTGGCCGCCGGAGAGGTCGGTCTTCCAGTTCTTGCCCTCGGCAAGTTTTTTCTCGTCCTCGGTCAGTTCATCCCACCAGCCCAGCTTTTTCAGCAGCACGTGGTCCAGTTCGGGATAACCGGTCGTCAGATCGGCGCCTTTCGAATGCGAGCCGTCCTCCGCCAGCAGATTGACGCCGTCCTTCTCCACACCGAAATTGGCGCGGAAGTTGCCGCCGCCATCCATCATGTGTTTGGAGGTGTCGTAGAGATTCGGCGAACCCGGATGTTTTAATGCCGCATTGCCGAAACACGGCCACGGCAGTCCGAAATAATCGCCGTCAAGCACGTAACCGGTCTTGGCATCCTTGCCGCCCTTGGCGCGCAGGGTTTTGACATCGAACACATGCATGTTGCGCATGTGCGCCTGCAGACGTTCCGGTGACTGACCGGTGTAACCGATGGTCCACACGCCGCGGTTGATTTCGCGCAGCGTATCTTCCATGTCGGGCTCATCCATGCCGCCCTTGCCCTTGACCACCTTGATCTTCGCGGTGAATTCCTTGGCAAAGCCGAACTTCTGCGCCAGCTGATACATGATCATATGGTCAGTACGCGATTCGAACATCGGCTCGATGACCTTCTCGCGCCACTGGATCGAACGGTTCGAAGCCGTGGCCGAACCTGCGCACTCCAGTTGCGTCGCGGCCGGAAGCAAATAAACGCCGTCCTTGCGCGCCATCGCCGCCATCGCCGCAGAAGCCGAAGGATAAGGATCGACCACCACCAGCAGTTCGAGCTTTTTCATCGCCTCGATCATTTCCTTGCCGCGGTTCTGGCTGTTCGGCGCATGTCCCCAGTACACCACCGCTTTCAGGTTCGAATCCTGATCGATCAGTTCGTTTTTCTCGAGCACCGCATCAATCCAGCGCGACACGGTAATGCCCGGTTTTTCCATCATCGCCTGGGAAGCGAATTGTTTTTTGATCCACTCGTAATCGACACCCCAGACACCGGCGAAGTGCTTCCACGATCCTGTGGCAATGCCGTAGTACCCCGGCAGCGAGTCCGGATTCGGACCGACGTCGGTGGCGCCCTGCACGTTGTCATGGCCGCGGTAGATGTTGGTGCCGCCGCCAGAGACGCCGACGTTGCCCAGCGCCAACTGCAGGATGCAGGATGCGCGGACGATGGCATTGCCGTTGGTGTGCTGGGTCTGCCCCATCGCCCAGACAATGGTGCTGGGCTTGTTCTTGGCCATTTTTTCGGCGACGTCACGGACCTCGGCTTCCTTCATGCCGGTAACTTCCTCGACCTTCTCCGGCGTCCACTTCGCAGCCTCTTCCTTGACCTTGTCCATGCCGTAGACACGGGCCTTGATGTAGTCCTTGTCTTCCCAGCCGTTCTTGAAGATGTGGTGCAGCATGCCCATGATGAAGGCGACGTCGGTGCCGGAACGGATGCGGTAAAACGTGTCGGCCTTGGCGGCAGTGCGCGTGAAGCGTGGATCGACCACGATCACTTTGGCGCCGTTCTCCTTGGCGTGCAGCGTGTGCAGCATCGACACCGGATGCGCCTCGGCGGCGTTTGAGCCGAAGAACAGAATGCACTTCGAATTCTGCTCATCGTTGTAGGAGTTGGTCATCGCGCCATAGCCCCAGGTGTTGGCAACGCCAGCGACCGTTGTCGAGTGGCAGATGCGCGCCTGGTGGTCCATGTTGTTGGTGCCGAAGAACGACACGAACTTGCGGAACAGATAAGCCTGCTCGTTGTTGTGCTTCGAGGAGCCGATCCAGAACGTCGCATCCGGGCCCGATTCCTTGCGGATCTTCATCAGCTTTTCGCTGACCTCAGCAAGCGCCACATCCCAGGAAATCTTTTCCCACTTGCCGTCCTTCAGTTTCATCGGCGTGCGCAGGCGGTGCGAAATTTCGTGCATGCCGTGCTCGCGTATGGACGCGCCTTTTGCGCAATGGGCACCAAGGTTGATCGGCGAATCAAACACCGGCTCCTGGCGAATCCACACGCCGTTTTGCACCACGGCGTCGATGGCACAGCCGACCGAGCAGTGGGTGCAGATGGTGCGTTTGACTTCGATCTTGCTATCGGCCGCTTTGTCCGCAGCCTGCGCCTTGCGCATCACCGGGAACGGCAACTGCGACAGCGCTGCGGCGCCGCCGGCGGCCAGGCCGCTGCGTTTGAGGAAGGTGCGACGGTCTATCGTATTGCCGAGGAAGGCCGAAGCGCTCCGGGTCAGACGGCTCTGCGATGCGGTCGTATGGGTGGATTTCCGGGTGAGTAACATGGCGTTGCTCCTCAGACCTTGGTGGTTTCGTAATAACGGCGGACATGCTCGGTGAGCTGGTAACCCTGCCCCTGCCGACCCGCCTGCCCGGTTTCTGCTTGGCGCTCATCGCTGCCCTTGTTCGCAACAACGGCGGCGGCGGCAGCAGCAACACCACCGGCTCCGACTGCTGCGAAAAACTTCCTGCGGCTTAACTTGTCGTTCATGGCTGGATCTCCTTCAGGCAAGCTCGAAATATTGGGTTTCGTGGGTCAGAAAAGCATCGGCAACACGTGCAACCTTGCGGTAAAAATCAGCACCCACGGCCTTGTCGACCTTTTCGAACAGTCGGCCATGCCAGGGGGCGAGGTAATGCTGGAAAAAAACCTGTTGCTGTTCTACAGCGTCTTCAGAAATCGCGGACTCGCCAATCAGCCCGCGCATCACATCGCACAGGGCTGAAAAATGATCCTCGTATTCAGCGCTGTCTTCGGCGCGCGCGTAACCGATGCGCGCCAGATCTTCGCGCAACTCGGCGAGCAACTGGCCGCGCAGGCGGCCGGACATATAGCTGGAGGCGTACAGCGAAACCGGCGGCAGGCTGGTGCTGACGAACAGCGCATCGAATTCATTGGAGACTGCGGCCGGATCCACCGAACCGGCAGCCAGGCAGAGGGTCTGCCACTCACGAGCGAGGATCGAATCTTCAGACACGATCATTTGATCGGCCTCGGCAATGCGTTCGAGCAGTTCGGCGGAAGGACGATCGGCAAACAGATGGGCGAATACGCCATAGAGAGCGGCTCTGACACCGTTCTCCCCCTTTGCGGCTGCTTCCGGACTTGCGCCCGGAGCATTTTCTGTAGTGGCCGTCATCATGTGAATTCCTGCCTATCTTATGGGGCTTTGCGGCAAAACTCCACAACATGTAAACGAAAAAATGCCCCTGAAAGCAAAGGGGCATCTCAGTCCAAGCCAACGCGTCAGGATGTTGTCAGATTTCGTCGATGCTGCCATGCCGCGAATTCTGCAGCAGGTCGACTACACGACAGTCCGCACACATTTTGATCCGGTCCAGGGCACCGGGCTGTGCAAACATCGAATGCTGCCCCAGCTTGGCCAGCATGCCATCAACCATCTGTTTGGTTCCAAAAGGTTTTCCGCACTTGATGCAGCCAAAGGCTTCGGCTTCATTGAGAATGCGCGGCTGCTTCACCTCGGCCATCAGGGCCAGTCGCGGCACCAGGTCGATGGCCTTTTCCGGACATGTGCGTACGCACAATCCGCACTGCACGCAATTGCGCTCTATGAAACGCAAAGCGGGAGTCTCTTTGGAATCCTGCAACGCGCTTTCCGGACAGGCGCCGACGCAGGCCATGCACAGCGTGCACTTGCCCTTGTCGACGGTGATTTCGCCAAACGGCGCACCGGATTTCAGCGCAATGAAGTCCGGCGCCGGTTTCGCCTGCGCACACAGATGATCGAACACAAAATCCAGCGTCGCCCGTTTGTCATTGGAAAAATTGAATCCGGCGGCCGCCATCGATGCGACCGCAGGCAGCGCGGCAATACGTTGCCCGAGCTCCGCCGACTCGCCACTATGCACCAGTTGCAAACGCCCTGACGCATGACCGAAGCCGGCGAGGATATCCTCACCCAGCGCCATCTGCCGGCCCAGCGCCTCTGCATATTCATCGGCTTCGGACCCCGCCAGCAGTATGACCACCTGGGCGGCACCCAGAGCAACCGAGCCCAGCATCAGATCCAGCCCGACCGAGGCGACGTGCATGACTTCCACCGGAATCAGATTCGCCGGCAGCCCCTGCCCCGAACGCGCCAGCCGCGCGATCAGTTCGCGGCCGTCGCTGCCGTTGTGAAACAGCAGCCGCGGATTGTTGCCGCCCGCCGCCGTGTAGGCCTTGAGCATCGCCTTGATCCTGGTCCCCATGTCGGCCACCCGCGGATAGGCATAGGTCATCGCGCCCGACGGACATACCGTCGCACAGCCGCCGCAGCCCATGCACAGATGCGGCTCAACCACCACGCGGTTTTCCTTGAGCAGGCTGCTGATCGCGCCGGTCGAACAGACATCAATACATTTGGTGCAGCCGGTGATGTTGGAGCGCGCATGCGCGCAGAGTTTTTCCTTGTAGACAAAAAACTTCGGCTTCTCGAACTCTCCCGCCATCTGCGGCAGCTTGGCCGCGGCCAGCGCCTGCTCCAACGGATCACGCCCCGGTGCCAGATAACCCTGCGGCGGCTGGTGCAGACGGATATGCGGCGTCTCCGACAGATCAAACACCAGATCAAAACGATCGGTGCGAGCCTTCTCGGCGCGATTGAAATCAATCGCTTTCACCGCGCCGCAGGCGGTGACGCAGCTGCGATGGGATTTGCATTTGTCGAGGTCGACCTGCAACGCCATGCTGATCGCGGATTCCGGGCAGGCTTCGACACAGGCGCCGCAGCGCGTGCAGGCTTCAAGATCAATCGGGTTCGCCTGCTCCCAGGACACCGTGAATGCACCCAGATAACCGTCGAGCTGGGTGACACGCCCCGAATACACCGGATAACGCCGCTCGGCCGGCAATTCCGCGCCCTGTGCGTCGTCGGTAATCAACACCGAAATCGACAACGTGCCGGCAAGCCGTTCCGCCCAGCCCAGCGCCGCGGCACCGGGACCGACAATCAGCAGATTATTCCCGGCCTCGTAATTGACCACCGGCACCGGTTCCGGCTCGGGCAGATCGGCGGCGGCCAGCAGCGCAGCCATTTTCGGCGCAGCCTGCCCGCCTTCTTTTGACCATCCGGCAGTCTCGCGGATATTGACGAAACGAATCGCGCCCTGGCCTTCGAAATCATCATGCAACGCTGAAAACAGCGATGACTCCTGCGTACACGCCACCAGCAGGTCATCGCCGGATTTGACCGCCGCCTCGAACGCCGCGACATGCTGCCGGCACAAGGCATCATGGATGCGCGGCTCACCCGATTCGCCCAGTGCAGCGGCAATGGTCTTGCCGTCGAGCTTCATGGTGCGGTTGCAATTGCACAGCAAAGTCTTGTGACGCATGGTTATCCCGTAAGTGTTCTTGTGGTCACCGCAAGCACCGCTGCTCAGCCGCGCTGCGTGCCTTTATCGTTGTTTTCCGGTTGCGCGGCAACATCCGCCGCCGGCGCCACCGGTTCCGGCGCAGCAGCCGGCAATGCCGCCGCCGCACCGCTCTCCTCACCCCCCGCAGCGGCCAGACGCTGCCGCTCCGCTTCTTCCTGCCTGGCGGCTTCTTCGCGCCGTTCTTTCCCGGCGACGATGATGTCCTGCGCTTGTTTCAGCTGCTTGAGCATCTCCTCGGGAATCGGATCCGAGATCGAATAGTCATCAATATAAGTGTCGAGCCCGTCCATCACATTGAAATGCGGCTCATGAAACAGCTTGTTCAACGCGGCCCGGCGCAGCGACTCATCCACCTTGGGATTCAGAAACCCGCGGAAATCCGAATCCATGTTCAGCCCTTCGACCGGCGGCAATACCGGCACCGTTTCCTGATTGGCGGGTGTCACCGCAACGGGCGCCTGCTCCACCGGCTGTTCGCGCGCCTGTTGCTTGCGGCGTGACCAGCGGGACAGGAATTCTTCGCCGGGTGCCGGTTTATCTTCGGAATTTGCCATGTCTAGCCAGAATTATTGGATGCATTTCTTGCCCTCTCCCCAACCCTGCTTCGCCTCAAGTGTGCCCTTGTCTCCCACAAAAGTGGGAGAGGGAGTTTTTTTCCCCTCTCCCCCGCTTGCGGGGGAGACAAGTGCACACTTGAGGCGAAGCAGGGCAGGGAGAGGGGGGTTATCGCTAAGCCAAATTCCCTTCAATCAATCAGGCCGCCAGTTACCCATGCGCCCCTTGTCCTTGTTGCTCGCGTATTTGGTCTTCTTGCGCGGCTCGGGCTTGTAATTCTCTTCGCAGTATTTCGCCATCCACGGGATCAGTTCCGCCGGCAGCGGCACACCATCGACCGGCTCGCCGCTGTCCAGCCAGCGCGAACCTTCGTGATAACTCACCGTCAACCGCTGCGGCCGCGCCCATTCGTCTTCCAGCCGCCACATCACAAACACCTTGGGCTGCGGCGAAGTGATGTTCATGTAGTAACCCTCGGCCTCGTCACGCTGCAACACGATATTGAAACCGCAAAACAGAACCTGCAGCAGTTGTGGATTTTCCAGGATCACCCGGGGCTCGGCGGACGGCTGCAGATCAGGCACCACTCCCTTGGCCTCCCACTTTTCGGTGGCCCAGCGGTTGTTCAGCGCCTGCCGCTCCATGATCACGGCAGCGGGCCAGCGGGTGGCCAAAATGGCTTCGGGTTGCGACATGCGCGCCATTCTGCGCTACCGCCCCCCGGGATTCAACCGGTGGATGAGCGTAAATACCTGATTTGCAAGTATTGTCATCCTTGCGCCTGCGGATTCTCCTTTGCCATAATCAGCCTCTCTCTCTGTACACCCTCATGACCGCATCGACTCCAGCAGCCAGCAACACCGCAATCAGCGACCGCCTCGGCCGGCCTTTGCGCGACCTGCGCATCTCGGTCACCGACCGCTGCAACTTCCGCTGCGTCTATTGCATGCCGAAAGAGAAGTTCGGCAGCGATCACCAGTTCCTCGAACGCTCGGCGCTGCTGTCGTTCGAAGAAATCGCCCGCGTCGCCCGCGTCTTCAAAAGCCATGGCGTTGAAAAAATCCGTCTCACCGGCGGCGAACCGCTGGTGCGCCGCAACGTCGAGAAACTGGTCAAACTGCTCGCGGACATCCCCGGCATGGACCTTACGCTGACCACCAACGGCTCGCTTCTGGCGAAAAAAGCGCAGGCTTTGCGCGACGCCGGCTTGAAACGCATCACCGTCAGCCTCGACTCGATGGACGACGCCGTGTTCAAGGCGATGAACGACGTCGATTTCCCGGTGGCCAAAGTCATCGAAGGCATCGACGCCGCAGCCTCAGCCGGTTTCGACCCGATCAAGGTCAACATGGTCGTCAAACGCGGCCTCAACGAAATGAGCATCCTGCCGATGGCGCGTTTTTTCCGCGAACGCGGTCACATCCTGCGCTTCATCGAATACATGGACGTCGGCGCCACCAACGGCTGGCGCATGGACGACGTAGTCAGCGCACGCGAGATCGTCGACATCATCTCGCGTGAAATGCCGCTGGAACCCGCCGACCCCAACTACACCGGCGAAGTCGCCGAACGCTGGCGCTACAAGGATGGCTCCGGCGAAATCGGCGTCATCGCCTCCGTCACCCAGGCCTTCTGCCGCGACTGCACCCGCGCGCGCATCTCCACCGAAGGCCAGCTCTATACCTGCCTGTTCGCCACATCCGGCCACGACCTGCGCAAGCTGCTGCGCGGTGGCGCCAGCGATGACGAACTCTCCGCGGCCATCGGCAAAGTCTGGACTGCGCGCACCGACCGTTATTCGGAAATCCGCGGCGAACAGACCATCCCGCTGAAAAAAATCGAGATGTCCTACATCGGCGGCTAACCCTCTCACCCTATCCTTACTGGTCCCCTCTCCCCACCGTCTGGTGGGGAGAGGGCTAGGGAGAGGGGCAACAACGCAAATGCCAAAACCCCAAATCACCAAAGCCACCCGCCCCCTCACCGTCGAAGTCGACGCGCTGAACGAACACGGCGAGTCAGTCCCCACCCCCATCGCCGGCGAACACCCGCTGACGATCTATATCGACAAGCGCGAAATCGTCACGCTGATGACGTTGGGCCAGAACCCAGAAGCACTGGTGCTCGGTTATCTGCGCAACCAGCGCCTGGTCAAATCGGTCAAGGACATCAAAGCCGTCCAGGTCGATTGGGAAACCGATTCCGCCGCCGTCACCACGCGCAAGGCCGTCAAAGACCTCGACAAGAAGATGCGCAAGCGCACCGTCACCACCGGCTGCGGCCAGGGCACGGTGTTCGGCGACCTGATGGAAGAAATCGACAGCATCGAATTGCGCAGCGACGTGCGCCTCAGTGAAGCTGGCCTGCACAGCCTGCTCGATGCCGTGCGCCGCCATGAAACGATTTACAAAAGCGCCGGCGCCGTCCACGGCTGCGCGCTCGCCGCCATCAACGGCGACAACGCCGAGATCCTGCACTTTGTTGAAGACGTCGGCCGCCACAACGCCGTCGACGCGATTGCCGGCCTGATGTGGCTTAACGACATCGACGGCTCGGACAAGGTGTTCTACACCACCGGCCGGCTGACTTCGGAAATGGTGATCAAGGCCGCGCAGATGCGCATCCCCTTCCTGGTCTCCCGATCAGGACTCACGCAGATGGGCCACGACGTCGCACAACGCACCGGCATCACCATGCTCGGCCGCGCGGTCAACAAACACTATCTGCTGTTCACCGGCCGCGAGCGATTCATCAAAGCCATCACCCGCACGCTGGTCGCATGACCAGAACCCATCACACCAACGCCTGCGCTCGCCAGGGCGGCGTTGCGCGCTGCGTTTCGGCTCGACTTACTTTCCCCGTAATGTCTCGCCGAAGCCTCGCGCGCGCCTTGCCCCGGCTTCGCTCGGCAGGTTGTTGTGATGGGTTCTGAAAAAGTGACCGGCATCCTGCTCGCCGGCGGCCAGGGCCGGCGCATGGGCGGCGTCGACAAAGGCCTGCAGCTGCTGCGCGGCAAACCGATGGCGCAACACGTCATCGAACGCTTCGCGCCACAGGTCGATGAACTGCTGATCAACGCCAACCAGAATATTGAACAATATCAAGGACTTGGATATCGCGTCATTCCCGACGCGATTGGCGGTTTTGTCGGTCCGCTGGCGGGATTGCATCGCGGCCTGAGTGAAGCCGCGCATCCGCTGGTGGTCACCGCGCCCTGCGACTCACCCTTCCTGCCGCTGGATCTGGTGGCGAAGCTGCACACCGCACTGGAACAGCAAAACGCCGAACTCGCGGTGGCCCGCACCGGCGATCAGCCGCATCCGGTGTTTTGTTTATGCAGGAAGTCGGTGCTGCCGAGCCTCACCGCGTTTCTCGAAAGCGGCGGACGCAAGATTGACTGGTGGTATGCGCAGCTGAAAGTCGCGAATGTCGATTTTGTCGACGAGGCGGCGTTTCGGAATATCAATACGCGGGAAGAACTCGCCGCGAATAGCACGTACACTAAGATTTCTAACTAACTATCAAAACAAATCCATAGCTACACTTTAGAATATCTTTTCGGAAGACCGCTATTTGCTGACTGCTTGCACTAGCGCATTCCAGTGCAGTGAATCGTTGGCTTGTATAGCCGACAGCAGATCATTCACCGCATGCTCGACGTCGAAAATCAGCTCATTATTTCCCGCAAGACGGTCGATGCTGTTCGCATGACTAAAGTAGTGGAATACCTTCAGTATTCGCTTAGACCGCTCCTTGCCGAACAATAACTCTGCCCGTTGGTCGACACTCTCTTTAAAGACACCCGGCAATCTGGAGTAGGTGTAAAGCTCAACAAAGCGTCGCACTGCATTTGGCAGAAGCATTAACACTTCATGATTCGTCTTGTCTGGCGCAATATGGAACTGATGAATCACCTCAAAAAGAAAGTGATACTCAGAAGAATATTTTGCGAGGGAATTTGGCATATCGCCGATAGTTGATGTTTTATTAGCAACACGTCTGATTAAGAACAAGCGTGCCTGTTTAGGCCCATCCGGCTTAACTTCCCGAAGTAAATGAAAAAACTCAAAGTTGTGTGTAGAGACAAAAAACTGCTTGCAGTTCGTCACCCATGGATCACCCTCCTTTTCCTGATGGAAGAAAATATCTCGAATGGTGGCCGTAATCTGAAAGATGTGATTGGCATCCAAACTCGAGATAGGATCATCGATGTAAACGATTGCCTCCTTAAATTGCTCGGGCTTGAGCTCCTTAAGCTTCGTCAAAAAGTATGAGAAAGCGACAGCCGTCTTTTCCCCATCACTAAGATTCTTCGCAAAACTTCCATCTCTCCTGACAAGTCGAAACTGCTCCCGCCCCTCCTCCGCCACTACCTTGATCTGAACAGCATCCCCTCCCATCATAGAAACCAAACGCTGGTTGATATCTTCACGGCCAAGTTGCGCTTGACTAATAACAGCACGTAACCTATTGGCCTCCTGCTGAGTGACCTCAAAAAAGCGATTGAGTCGCCGCTGGTTTACCCTGAACCTATCTAGCTTTTTCTCACCCCCTGCATTTCGCTGCTCGTCAACAAACTCTTGGACGTAGTGAAGCTTTACCCTCTTAATCGCCTCTCGCTTTTCTTTGGTGAAATCGGATGCGATCTGATTGCTACCGTCAATGACCACATTAATTTTCGTGACAGCATCAGAAAACGTTTGCGTGAGTCCTTCAGGCAAAGGAGTAATAACCACCGACCTGAAAGGAGCATCAATCTTTCGCTGCAAATCCTGCACAAGGGCATCCACACTCTGGTTAAAAATCTCAACGACCTTGAGTAATGGGACACTCACTTCGCGGAATTTTTCGCGGAACTGCGGGTTCAACTCAACTTCCTTAGGTAGCTGAATGGAAACTCTAGCCTCGCTTACCAAATTATGGAGCCTCTCAATCTTTCCCTTGTGATCCGCGAGATCCCTAGAAAAATGAGCTTGTAGTTCAGCAAGCCTATGCTCGGTTAGATTGCCGCCGCAAAACTCGCATTCGTCCTTTTTTGAGTGTAACGGCAGCCCTGCCCCCACCCATTTTTCGACCAACGGATTATCTTCAAAATGCTTAATAGTACTCACCAAGCTTGGCGTTGCAGCAAGCACAACCTCGGCCTCTTTATGCAAGAAATCGATTGACGGCACCAATTCGACTCGATCTACCGCTCCAGGCCTTTCGCTATCTGGTGTTAGAGCAAGTTTGAGATCATCTCGAAGCTTATCCTCTGCCAAAAGTTGTGATTCTTCTAGTATTAAGAGCACCCCAATGTCGCCGTTGAGATGTGTCGCCGTATAGGCCTCAACCAACCCCAGATTTTTCTTGATCTTAGATGCAGCCACTGTCTTGGCCGCAGCATAGGAAAGCTCGAGATCGCTTACAGCCTTCGAAACGACCTTTATCTTTTCCTGCGTGCGCTTACTAAGGTCTTCACAATGATCTAACTTCTTTTGTGCATCTCCAGACTCCTTACCCAGAAGCAGAATCGGCTTAAAACTCTGGCCGGCGAAGTTAAGATTATCTCGAACAAAATCCGAATTAAAAACTCGAACGATTAAATTTGTCTCCGTAAAATTCGACTCCGTAATAGCATCATCGCTTGTCTCAAAGGTAAAGGAGCAATTAGCAAGATCCGGGTTTTGACTCTTACTTTCTAACTGAGCAAACAATCGCGATAGCGTGGTCTTCCCAGAGTAGTTCCATCCATAAATGAGGTTCTTGGAGCCAAACTCTTGCATCCCAGTTGGCTTTGTATAGTTTTCGTATACACCCAAGCTTTTGATTTTGGCGATACCCGTGATCACTGACTTCCCCTAATAGCTTTTATAAATCTTGAACGCATTATCGCCAGCATGACTTTATAAAAATTAACTTCGACTAAATTTTTAAAAATACTTTTCAAGATTCAGACATTCAATTTATTCCGTATCAGCCGAATCGCCATCCTTGAGCTCCGCAAACTTGGCCGCCATAGTCGGATTTGCCCGAGTCAGCCTCTTTACCGTTACCTCCTGAGCCTTGTCATTCGCAAGACGGAGGTTCCGATTAGTGCCCAGCAGCGCATCTTTCGTTTTCTGCAGGTGGTCGATCGACTTGTCGATTTCGTCGATCGCCGTTTGGAAGTGCTTGGAAGCCAGGTCATAGTTTCTAGAGAATCCAGCTTTGAACGTCTCGAGCCCGGCCTCGAAGTTCGTGATGTCAATGTTCTGCGACTTAACAAGTGCAAGCTCCGACTTATATTTAAGGGAGTTCATTGCCGCATTCCGCAGCAGCGTGATGATTGGAAGAAAGAACTGTGGCCGGACGACATACATCTTCGGATAGCGGTGAAAAACGTCCACGATACCGGTGTTGTAGAGTTCACTTTCAGATTCGAGCAGGGAAACTAGCACCGCGTACTCGCAGCCTTTCTCCGTGCGATCTTTATCGAGTTCCTTCAGAAAATCCTCGTTCTTGCTTTTCGTCGCGGTCTGATCGCTCTCGTTTTTCATTTCAAACATGATCGAAACGATCTCAGTACCACTCTCATCTGAGTCGCGAAAGATGTAGTCGCCCTTGCTCTTTGTCCGCGCGTCGTTGTCCTTCTCAAAATATGCCCTTGGAAATGCCGTCGCTCGAATGCGGTTGAATTCAGTCTCACAGTGCTGCTCGAGCGTTTCTCCGATCATCTTGGTCGAAAGACGAGCCTTCATATCTCGGATACGTTCGATCTCATCCTCACGATCTTTAATCTGCGTCTCGTATCTTTCTTTGAGTGACTTCTCGGCGAGCTGCTTCTCAAGCTCAACTCTCGCAAGCCCCCCCTTTATTGCTGGGTTTCACCCGTTTCTCCGGACACTTGCACTTAGCTTCCAAACCGCCGTTCAAACTCGGCTGGGCTGATGTTACCCAGCGTTGAGTGTTTACGCCGGGGATTGTAAAACCGCTCGA
>JALHRQ010000011.1 GCA_022841375.1 Burkholderiales bacterium | reverse complement strand
TACTTCTTCTTGGCTGCCTTCTTCTTGGCTACTTTCTTTTTAGCTTTCGCTTTTTTCTTCGCTGCCATAATCGTCTCCTTGAAAGTTAACTTAGGCATCGTTTGAGTGCGGCTTTTGTTCCGCACTACCATCCCACGATTCTCTGGAACATTTCACATCGCTGTTACTGTGTTCCACCAATAAATTGGTGAAAACCGTGTGCGGTGCGCCAATTCTATGCTAAGGCGAAAAAAAATTGCAACACCTTTGTAAAGAATATTTGATTTGGTGAATCCGGTTGTGGGATGCGTACCACAACGCAATGCACGGAAAAATCACCATCAGTACGCATTTTCGGTCGCCGTTAATCGGGCAAACGATGCTCCGCGGCAATCAACTGGGCGATGGTTTCACGATCACGGATCGGGTACACGCGGTCGCCATCGACCATGATTTCCGCTGCGCGCGGACGAGTGTTGTAGTTGGAAGACATGCTCATGCCGTACGCGCCGGCTGATGCAATCGCAATCAAATCCCCCGCATTTACCGAGAGTTGGCGATCACGCGCGAGGAAGTCGCCGCTTTCGCAGACCGGACCGACGATGTCGTAGACGCGGCCGCCGGGCGGTGTGTTGCGCAGCGGCAACACATCATGCCAAGCCTCATACAACGCCGGGCGCATCAAATCGTTCATGGCGGCATCGACGATGGCGAAATTGCGATCCTGTCCGTGTTTCAGATACAGCACTTCGCTCAGCAATACGCCGGCATTCCCGGTCAGCAGGCGACCCGGTTCAAACAGCAGTTTTTGCGTACGCTGACCGAGCGTCTGGATCACTGATTTTGCATATTCGGCGACCGGTGGCGGCGTTTCATCGCGATAGCGGATACCCAGACCGCCGCCGAGATCAATGTGATGCACGTCAATCCCTTCGGCGGCCAGCGCATCCACCAGCGCCAGCACCCGTTCCAGTGCAGCGACGAACGGCGTGACTTCGGTCAGTTGCGAACCGATATGGCAATCGACCCCTTCGATGCGCAGATGTGGCAGTTCGCGGGCGCGGCGGTAAACCGTAAGCGCGTCGTCGTAGGCCACGCCGAACTTGTTGTCCTTGAGTCCGGTGGCGATGTAAGGGTGGGTTTTGGCATCGACATCCGGGTTGACGCGCAGGCTGACCGGCGCGATGACGCCCAGTTCGCCCGCCACCCGGTTCAGCAGTTCCAGTTCCGGCGCCGATTCAACGTTAAAGCACAGGATCCCTGCCTGCAGCGCCGCACGCATTTCAGTAGCGGTTTTACCGACACCGGAAAACACGATTTTGCGCGGATCGCCGCCGGCGGCCAGGACCCGCGCCAGTTCGCCGCCGGAAACAATGTCAAAACCGCTGCCCAGAAGTGCAAACACGTTGAGCACGCCGATGTTCGGATTGGCTTTTACGGCATAACACAGCAGGTGATCGCGTCCCGCGAATGCGGCATCAAAGTCACGCCAGGCGGAAGTCAGCGCCGCGCGTGAATATACATAACAGGGCGTGCCGTATTGCGCCGCTATGCGCGTCAGCGGCACGTTTTCGGCGTGCAGTGCGCCGTCGCGGTATTGGAATTGGCTCATGGCTGTACGGTCGCAGCCGGAGCCGGTGGCGCAGGCTGGGCTGTGGCCGGTTTCTTGGGCGGCGGTTTATCGGATGGCAGATACAACGGGCCTTTGTGACCGCAACCGGCCAGCAGTACAGCGACGATCAGAAAAAGCAGCTTGGAATGCAAGGCAGACTCGACTGGAAGAGTGGCAAAAAGTTTAGCACAGCGACTTGCGCCGTCAGGGTTTATAGCAGCAGATAGCGCTGCGTATCGCGGCGCAATGCAGCACGGCGTTCAGCGTAATCAGGAACAAGCGCGCCAACCGTAAGCCAGAACGCCCGCGAGTGATTCATCTGCCGCAGATGTGCGACTTCATGCGCGGCGACATAGTCGATCCATGTCAGCGGGGCCTGGATCAGCCGCCAGTTCATGCTGATGCGGCCGCTGGCATGACAACTGCCCCAGCGCGTCCTCGCGTTGGACAGACGCACAACCGGCGCCGCCAGCCCGAGTTGTGCGCTGAACGCCGCGCAACGCCGCGTGTACAGCGCCAGCGCCTGTCGTCGCAGCCAGCTTCTGACCCGTGCTTCGAAAGCTTTGGGGGTGAGCGACGGGGGGCCGACCAGCAGGCGGTCTTCGGCGATTTGCGGTGTTTCGATGCCGGACTCCACGACGAGGGTCAGCGCCTTCCCGACGTGCATGATGCTCTCGCCGGCGATCCATTGACGGGGCGGTTGCTGTTTCTGTTGCCAGTCTCCGACTTTGCGCAGCACCCATGCCGCGTGTTCACGCAGCAGATCATCAATTTTTTGCTGCGGCGCGGCGAAGGGGGCGGCAACGCGCAGACCGCGTTCGTCGATCAACAGGGCGATGGCGCGGCGCCGGGGGCTGCGGCGCAAGGTGTAGTGGACGTGCCGGTCGCCGAGTTCGATGCTGACTTCGGCGACGGTGGTGACTTTTTTCCGGTTGCTGGTGCCCATGACCGCGCAGTGTGCCATTCAGCGTGAATCGAGGTGCAGCATTTCGTTTTCGATCCAGTCTTCCACCCGCCTGGCCAGTGATTCTGCGTCGCCGTCGGGCAGGATTGACGGTCCGATGCTGACCGTAATCATTCCCGGATATTTCAGGAACGAGTTCTTGCCCCAGCACAGCCCGGCGTTGTGCGCCACCGGCAGCACCGGCGTGCCGGTCTGCACGGCCAGTCGTGCGCCGCCGGCGCGGTACTTGCCGCGTTTGCCGGGCGCGATGCGCGTGCCTTCCGGGAAAATGACGATGTAAAAACCGGCGGCCAGCCGATGCCGTCCCTGATCGACCAGTTGCTGCAGCGCCTGACGGCGCGAACTGCGGTCAATGGCGATCGGCGACAGCATGGCCAGACCCCAGCCGAAAAACGGCACCCGCAGCAGCTCTTTTTTCAACACCCATACCTGCGGCGGGAAAATCAGCTGAAACCCCATGGTTTCCCACGCCGACTGATGTTTGGCGAGGATGATGCAGGGTTCTTTGGGAATGTTTTCAGCGCCGATGACCCGGAAGCGGATGCCGCAGATCACGCGCGATGCCCACATCACCCAGCGGGTCCACACGGAAATGATGCGGTAACGCGTCAGCGCCGGCAACGGAAACGTCAGCAGCGCAATGATGCCGAAAACGGGGGTGATGAGGATCTGGAACGCCGCGAAAACAGTGGAGCGGAGCGCGACCACAATCATTGCAGCAGACTGCGCACGGCCTCGGCGAGGTCGGCGTGTATTACGGTGCCTTCCGGCAGATCGCCATCCTTGCGGGTTTTTTTGCCTTTGCCGGTGAGCACCAGCACCGGCTGCGCACCCACGGCTGCGCCGGCCTGCAGGTCGCGCAGCGAATCGCCGATAAACGGCACGCCTTCAAGACTGACGCCGAAACGTCGGGCGATTTCGTCGAGCAGGCCGGGGCGGGGTTTGCGGCAGGCACAACCGGCGTCCTGGGTGTGCGGGCAGTAAAAAATGCCATCGACCCGGCCGCCGACCAGGCTCAGCGCACGGTGCATCTTGTCGTGGATCGCGTTCAGCGTGGCCATGTCGAACAGCCCGCGACCGACACCGGACTGATTGGTGGCGACCAGCACGCGGTAGCCCGCCTGATTGAGCAAAGCGATGGCTTCCAGGCTGCCGGAGATGGGTTTCCACTCTTCCGGGCTTTTGATGTAAGCCGCGCTGTCGTGGTTGATGACGCCGTCGCGGTCGAGGATGACGAGTTTCATCGGGCAGCGAGGAGTGAGGAGTGAGGGATAAGAAGTGAGGATGTCATGCGGCGAGTTTTGAAATATCAGCGACGCGGTTCATCAGTGTGCCCAGTTGTTGCAGCAGGGCGGCGCGGTTGTTGCGAACCGCGGGGTCTTCCACCATCACCATGACTTCAGTGAAAAAACGGTCTACGTCAGGCTTGATATGCGCCAGCAGTTGCAACGCTTCCCGGTATTCGCCGGCCTTGAAATGTTTTTCTGCCTGCGGCGCCAGTTTTTCCAATCCGTCCATCAGCGCGATTTCCGCTGCTTCGTTCATCAACGCACGATCGGGGGCGACGGTCTTGCGGGCAATCTCTTCGTTCTTGTTGATGATGTTCAATACCCGCTTGTTGGCGGCCGCCAGATCTTTGGCTTCGGGCAGGCGGGCGAATGCGCGTACCGCAGCGAGGCGTAGCGGCACCTGGTGCAGCAACTGCGGCCGCTGGCTGAGCACCGCATCGATTTCCTGCGCCGTGTAACCGGCATCGGCGAAATAGCCGCGCAGGCGCTCGAACACGAAGGTCTGCAGGTCTGCGCCGGCGTCGGCGAGTTTGAGTTCCTTCGGGAAGGCCGCGAAGGCCTCTTTGATCAGTTCGGCCAGTGACAACGGCAGGTCACGTTCAATCAGGATGCGGATGACGCCCAGCGCATGGCGGCGCAATGCAAATGGATCGCGGTCACCGGTCGGTAGCTGGCCGATGCCGAACAGACCCGCCAGGGTTTCCAGTTTGTCGGCGAGGGCGACCGCGCATGAAATGGGGTGTTCCGGCAGTTTGTCGCCGGCGAAGCGCGGCTGATAGTGTTCGGCGATGGCGTTGGCGATCTCCACCGGTTCGCCATCGTGCAGCGCATAGTAGCGGCCCATGATGCCCTGCAATTCCGGGAACTCGCCGACCATGCCGGTGACCAGATCGGCCTTGGCGAGGCGGGCCGCACGGCCGGCGGCTACGTGATCAGTACCCAGCGCGCGGGCGATGGCGCTGGCCAGCTGTGCGACACGTTCCACGCGTTCCAGCTGCGTACCCAGCTTGTTGTGGTACACCACCTTGCCCAGCCGCGAAATCCGCGCTTCCAGGCGTTCCTTGCGGTCCTGGTTGTAGAAAAACCGCGCGTCTTCCAGTCGCGGCCGTACCACACGCTGGTTGCCGCTGACGATATGCACCGGGTCGGCAACCTGCATGTTGCTGACAATCAGGAAGCGGTTGGTAAGTTTTCCGGCGTTGTCGAACAGCGGAAAGTATTTCTGGTTCTGGCGCATGGTCAGGATCAGGCATTCCTGCGGCACTTCAAGGAAACCCGCATCGAATGCACCGACATAGACCGACGGATGTTCGACCAGCGCCGTGACTTCGTCGAGCAGGTCGGCGTAGGTGCCCAGCGTGCCCTGCTGTTTTTTTGCTTCAGCCTGCAGCAGGCCGTCGATGGTGGCGCGGCGTTTGGCGAAGTCAGCGACAACCTTGCCGGAAGCTTCGAGAATGCTTTCGTAACACTCGGCGTCGGTAATGGTCAGTGCGGCCTCACCCATGAAGCGGTGGCCGCGCGTGGTGTTGCCTGAAGCGATGCCGAGCACAGTACCCGGAACGATGGATGGGCCGTGCAGCATCACCAGGCCGTGCACCGGACGCACGAACTCCGCGTCGCCGTCACCCCAGCGCATTAGTTTTCGAATGGGGAGGGCTTTGAGGGCGGCCGTTACTTTTTGGGCAAGTGCCACTTCCAAAGTGGCGCCTTTTAAAGTTCGCTCAACCGCAAAAACCTTTCCTTTTGCAGTATCAACCTGGAATAACTGATCAACCGTCACACCATTTTTCCGTGCAAATCCAGCGACTGCTTCTACAGGGGCTTTTGCTGAAGGTCCGGTTAGTTTTTCGTGTAAGTCAGCGGTTTCCGGCAGTACTTGGGTAACAACAACAGCCATTCTTCGAGGCGTTGCATAAAATTTTGACGTGCTGTTACCCAAGAGAAAGCCACTGCTTGCCAAGTCGTTGGAGAGATGTTTTTGAAACCATCCGGCAAGAATGGCCAACGATTTCGGCGGCAGTTCCTCGGTCAGCAGTTCGACCAGCAGCGTGGCGGCGGTCATGATGCACGCACCATCGGGAAGCCGAGTTTCTCTCGCGATTCGTAATAGGCCTGGGCGACGGCGCGGGACAGCGTGCGCACGCGGCCGATGTACGCGGCGCGCTCAGTCACCGAAATCGCGCCGCGGGCATCGAGCAAATTGAAGGTGTGCGAGGCTTTCATCACCATTTCGTAGCCGGGCAGCACGCACTGCGCTTCAATCAGCCGCTTCGCTTCGGTTTCGTATTCGCCGAAATGACGGAACAGCATGTCGACGTCCGACAGTTCGAAGTTGTAACGCGACTGCTCGACTTCGTTCTGGTGATAAACGTCGCGGTAGGTAACGCCTGGCGTCCAGGTCAGGTCGAATACCGATTCAACACCTTGCAGGTACATCGCCAGTCGCTCGAGACCGTAGGTGATTTCGCCGAGCACCGGTTTGCACGACAGGCTGCCGACTTCCTGGAAATAGGTGAACTGGGTGACTTCCATGCCGTCGAGCCAGACTTCCCAACCCAGGCCCCAGGCGCCCAACGTGGGTGATTCCCAGTCATCCTCGACAAAGCGGATGTCATGCACCTTCGGGTCGATGCCCAGTGCCCGCAACGAATCCAGATACAGTTCCTGGATGTTCGTCGGCGATGGTTTGAGTACGACCTGATACTGGTAGTAGTGCTGCAAACGGTTGGGGTTGTCGCCATAGCGGCCGTCTTTCGGGCGGCGCGAGGGCTGCACAAAAGCGGCTTTCCACGGTTCGGGCCCGATCGCGCGCAGAAAGGTCGCGGTGTGAAAGGTGCCTGCTCCGACTTCCATGTCGTAGGGCTGCAACAGGGCGCAGCCCTGGTGGTCCCAGAACTGGTTCAACGTCAGGATGATTTGCTGGAAGGTGGGCATTGCGGCACAAGGCGGGTTAAGTGCCGAATTTTACAGCCTTTGCCGCACCGCGCCAAAGGCGCGGACGGTCATTTCCCCGGCGGTTTGCGGCTGCGCCAGGCGATGCCGATGGCGAAAACGCAAAGCGCCAGCGCGGCAAAATTGCCCCAGCGCACGAAGGGTGTTGTGCCGCGCATGCCCGGAACGTCGCGCGTCAGCGTAGTCCGGGTGTATTCGGCTGCGGCGGCTTCGACGCGGCCATCGGGCGCAATGACCGCGGTTACGCCGGTGTTGGTGGCGCGCAGCATGTAACGCCCGGTCTCCAGTGCACGCATCTGTGAGATTTGCAGGTGCTGCTGCGGCGCGATCGAGCGGCCGAACCAGGCGACGTTGCTGACATTGACCAGCAATGTGGCCTGCGGCAGCTGGCGAATGATTTCCTCGCCAAACGCGTCTTCGTAACAGATGTTGATCGCGACCTGCTCGCCCGCAACGGCCAGTGGCTGCTGTTGATTGCCGCCGCGCGCAAAATCCTGCAGCGGGATGGCCAGTTGCGAAACAATAAAGCCGAGCAGCGGGCGCAACGGGATGAATTCGCCGAAGGGTACGAGGTGGTCCTTGCGGTAGTTTTGGCGGTCGGCGCTGCCGAGCGAGACCACGCTGTTGTAATAATCGCCCTGCGGCAGACGCTCCGGAATGCCGAGCAGCACGTCGCCGTTGTTGCGCCGGGCGTGTGCGGCAAGGGCTTCAAGGTAATCCACCGGCACGTCGCGCAGGAACAGCGGCAGCGCGGTTTCCGGGAGAATGATCAGGCGCGCGTCGCTGGCGCGCACCATCTGCAGATAGGTTTCCAGCGTGCTGCGCAGATGCTCTTCGCGCCACTTCATATCCTGTTCGATATTGCCCTGGAGCAGGCTCACGGTGACGCGGCTACCGGTGGCTTCAGTCCAGGCAACGCTCTTGAGTCCGGCGCCACCGATCCAGATCAGCATCAAAGCTGCAGGCCACGGCCACAGACTGTGCAGGTGAGATCGCAGCACTGCAATCCGTATCATCGACAACGCCCCGGCGGTGGCGAACAGCAGCAGCGTCACGCCGTGCAGGCCGAGTACCGGCGCATAACCGGCCAACGGGCTGGCGGGGGCCTGCGAGTAGCCGGGGTTGATCCATGGAAACCCGGTAAAAAGCCAGCCGCGCAGCCATTCGATCAGCGTGAAGGCTGCGGGCACGAATACGATCCAGTGCAACGCCGGGGACAGCGTAAAGCGCCGGCTCAGATAACCGATGATCGCCGGATGCAGCGCCAGATAGGCGCAGAACAGCAGGGTTACCGCGCCGCCCAGCGGCGCCGGCATCGCGCCGAAGGTGTGCAGGCTGACATAGACCCAGGACACACCGGCGACAAACCAGCCGAGGCCGAAGGCAAATCCGGTGAGAGCGGCGGCGCGGGCATCAATGGCGCGTTGCCAGAGCAGGAACAGGCCGGCAAAGGTCAGCAGTGGCAGCGGATAAATCCCGAACGGCGCGTAACCGATGACGGTGAGTGCGCCCAGGCCAGCGGCGAGGGCCCACTCGGCGGTGCGGCGTGGCGTCGGCTCGGGCATCGGGATTAATCGGCGGTGTTTTAAAAAATCAATAAAAACAGATGCTTGTTTAGGCGGCCGGCTTGTCGAGCTTTTTGGTCACTTGCAGCAGGTAGACGCGGCGGCTGTCAGCGCGCAGCACACGGAAGCCGAGTTGGTCCACAGTCAGCTGTTCGCCGCGTTTGGGCACGCGGCCAAAGCGTTTGAGCACCAGGCCGCCCACGGTGTCGAACTCCTCATCGCTGAAACTGGTGCCGAAGGATTCGTTGAAGTCGGCGATTTCGGTCAGCGCCTTGACCCGGTAGATGCCGCGTTTTTCCTGGACGATGTTGTCTTCGGCTTCATCGAAATCGTATTCGTCTTCGATGTCGCCGACTATCTGCTCGAGCACGTCTTCGATGGTGATCAGGCCGGCCACGCCGCCGTATTCGTCGACGACGATGGCGATGTGGTTGCGGTTCTTGCGGAATTCCTTGAGCAGCACGTTCAGCGGTTTCGATTCCGGGATGAACACCGCCGGGCGCAGCATGTCGCGGACATCGAACTCTTCTTCGCCGGCGTAATAACGCAGCAGGTCTTTGGCGAGCAGGATGCCGATGACGTCGTCCTTGCCTTCGCCGATCACCGGGAAACGCGAGTGCGCAGTTTCGATCACCAGCGGGATAAAACGGTCCGGCGGTTCATTGACGTCGAGGACGTCCATCTGCGCGCGCGGCACCATGATGTCACGCGCCTGCATTTCCGAAACCTGCAGCACGCCTTCGACCATCGCCAGGCCGTCGGCATCAAGCAGATTGTTGTCATGTGCCGAGCGCAGCAGCGTCAGCAACTGTTCGCGGTCTTCGGGTTCGCGCAGCAGGAAGGCTGACAGGCGTTCGAACAGCGTGGGTTTATGTGGTTCGTCCATAGGGGGTGTAATGCGGGGTTTTCAATGCGGGGTCTGTATTGCGGCTCATCCGCCGCGGACGACGGATGTTTCAGGGGGTTTGTAGGGATCAGGATACCCGAAGCGGGCGAGCAGGGTGCGTTCGCGCTTTTCCATCACCGCGGCATCCCTGTTGTTCTCGTGATCGTAGCCCTGGAGATGGAGCAGGCCGTGCACGATCATGTGTGCGTAATGTGCAGCCACGGGCTTGCGCTGCGCGCGCGCTTCGCGGGTGATCACCGGCGCGCACAGCGCGAGATCGCCTTCCAGCGGGGCGTGATCGCGAAACACGAAGGTCAGCACGTTGGTGGCGTAATCCTTTTGACGGTAGCTGCGGTTAAGCAGCCGGCCTTCGCGGCGGCCGACGATGCGGATGGTGACACGCGCATCGACAGTTAACGCAGCACGTGCCCATTGGCGGATGCGTGCGGGTGTCGGCACGTTGCGCGCGGTGGTGGCATTCTGCACCGCGATCAGCGGCGCACGTTGTTTATTCACCAGACTCACTAGTCGCCGCGCCGCGGGTCGGTCTTGCCGTATTTGTCGTAGGCATTGACGATGCGTTGCACCAGCGGATGACGCACGACGTCGGTCGAATCGAAAAAAGTGAACGCGATGCCGCGGACTTTTTTCAATACAGCCTGCGCTTCCACCAAACCGCTGATCTGGCCCTTGGGCAGATCGACCTGGGTGACGTCGCCGGTGATGACGGCTTTGCTGCCGAAGCCGATGCGGGTCAGGAACATTTTCATCTGCTCGCGCGTGGTGTTCTGCGCTTCGTCGAGGATGATGAAGGCGTGATTCAGCGTGCGGCCGCGCATGAAGGCGAGGGGTGCAATTTCAATCGCCTGGCGTTCGAACATCTTGGCGACCTTGTCGTAACCCATCAGGTCATACAGCGCGTCATACAGCGGGCGCAGGTACGGATCGACCTTCTGCGCCATGTCGCCGGGCAGGAAGCCCAGGCGCTCGCCGGCTTCGACCGCGGGCCGCACGAGGATGATGCGTTGCACGGCATCGCGCTCCAGCGCATCCACCGCGCAGGCGACGGCAAGATAGGTCTTGCCGGTGCCGGCGGGGCCGACGCTGAAGGTAATGTCGTGTTTCTGGATGTTCAGCAGGTATTCGTTTTGTCGCGGCGTGCGGCCGTGCAGATCTTTTTTCAGCGTGATCAGCGCCGGTGAGGGTACGGCGGCATGCGCGGCGCCTTTGTGACCGGCTTCAATCAGCGCCAGCTGTATGGCATCCAGCGACAGCGGTTCGCCGGCCTTGTCATAGAAGTCACGCAGCACGCGTGCCGCAATGCGCGTGCGATCGGCGGTGCCGGTCAGCGCGAAATGTTCGCCGCGGCGGGTGATGCCGACATCCAGCGCGGTTTCGATCTGGCGCAGGTTTTCATCGAGCGCGCCGCACAGGTTGGCGAGCCGGTGGTTATCAACCGGGGTGAAACTGGTTTCAGTGGGTTTCAATGGGTGGCGATGCCGTTTTCAGTGACGGGCTCGCCGCGCAGCGAGTGGGCCGATATGGCGGAGATGGTGATTTCGGTGAAAGTGCCGATCAGTTCGCGCGGACCGGTGAAATTGACAACGCGGTTGTTGTCGGTGCGTGCGGCGAGTTCGGCGGCATCGCGGCGCGAGACGCCGTCAACCAGTACGCGCTGGCGGGTGCCGACCATGCTGCGGCTGATGATCCGCGCCTGCGCGTCGTTTTTCTGCTGCAGCTGCTGCAGGCGTTCCAGTTTGACCGCTGGCGGCGTGTCATCGGCGAGGTCCGCAGCGGGCGTGCCCGGGCGGCGACTGTAGATGAAGCTGAAGCTGGCGTCGAAACCGATGTCGTCGATCAGTTTCATGGTGGCGGCGAAGTCATTTTCGGTTTCACCGGGAAAGCCGACGATAAAGTCGGACGAGATGCTGATCTCCGGGCGCGCCTCGCGCAGGCGGCGGATGATCGATTTGTATTCCAGCGCGGTGTAACCGCGTTTCATCGCGGCGAGCACGCGGTCGGAGCCGGATTGCACCGGCAGATGCACATGGCTGACCAGTTGCGGGATACGTGCGTAGGCTTCGATCAGTCGCGGCGTGAATTCCTTCGGGTGCGACGTGGTGTAGCGGATGCGTTCGATGCCCGGAATTTCCGCAACATATTCCAGCAGCAGCGCGAGGTCGGCGTCGTCGGATTCGCCGTCGACAGGGGCGCGCCAGGCATTGACGTTCTGCCCGAGCAGGGTGACTTCCCTGACGCCCTGTGCGGCAAGTTCGGCCACTTCGGTGAGCACATCGTCGAAGGAGCGCGAGATTTCCTCTCCGCGGGTATATGGTACGACGCAGAACGAACAGTATTTGCTGCAGCCTTCCATGATCGACACGAAGGCGGTGACGCCGTCGACGCGGGCGGGCGGCAGATGATCGAATTTTTCCACTTCAGGAAACGAGGTGTCGACCTGCGGTTGGCCGGACCTGCGCCGCGCCGCGATCAACTGCGGCAGGCGGTGCAGCGTCTGCGGGCCGAATACCACATCCACATAGGGCGCGCGTTTGACGATGGCGGCACCTTCCTGGCTGGCGACGCAACCGCCGACGCCGATGATCAGCCCGGGGTTGGCCAGTTTGAGTTCATGGATGCGGCCGAGGTCGCTGAACACTTTTTCCTGCGCTTTTTCGCGCACCGAGCAGGTGTTGAGAAGAATGACGTCGGCTTCTGCCGGATTTCCGGTTTGCGTCAGGCCTTGATGGGCATGGAGCAGGTCCGCCATCTTGTCCGAGTCATACTCGTTCATCTGGCAGCCGAAGGTTTTGATGTAAACCTTGCCCACGGTTTACTTCTTTGCGCGGTCGAACCGGGCTTGTTCTTCAGGCGTCAGGATAACGATGCGCAGGATTTCGCCGTTGCGATCGAGTTCATAGATGACTTCTGATCCCGGCAGCAGTTGACCGTGGGTGATGCGGCGGTTGGCGGTGTCAAAAATGATGCCGCCCGGCGCGAGCCGGCGCACGTCCTTGTTGAGCATGACCGTCGGCAGCATCTGCTGCGCGCCGATTTCGGCCCGCTTGGCGTCAGGCGGCAGCGTGCGCTGCGCCCAAGCCAGACTGGAGGCGAGAAAAAAAGTCAATAAAAGCAGAAACTTACGCATAACAGCACGATAGCACGAGAGGCGGGAGCCGGCAACGAAAGGGCTGACAGCAAAAAAGAAATGGTGGCGAGTCAGGGATTTGAACCCCGGACCAATGGATTATGATTCCACTGCTCTAACCACTGAGCTAACTCGCCACGGGAAGGCCGAGCAGTCTAAGAAGCGAGGGTATCCTTGTCAAGCCGGGAAACCGCGTAACCCCCCGGTTTTTCTTGAAAAATCCGTGCCTTGACTGGTTTTTGCAGACTTCCAGACACCCTCACTTCCGACTCCGCAACCGAATGAATACTGCAACGGCTAATAGAAACCCTGCGAACCTGCACGATGTCGCCATCATCGGCGGCGGGCTGGTGGGCGCCAGCCTGGCGCTGGCATTACAGCCGATCGGGCTCAATGTTGCGCTGGTCGAGCCGCAGCTCGCAGCCGCAGCGCTGGCGGGAGGAGACTGGGACAGCCGCATTTATGCGATAAGTCCGGGCAATGCTGCTTTCCTGGCGCGTCTGGGCGTCTGGTCACGAATGGATCCACAACGCGTGCAGCGCGTCGAAACGATGACCATATCCGGTGATCGTCGCGACAGCCGCTTGCAGTTCAGTGCCTATGATGCCGGACTGCCCGAACTCGCCTACATCGTCGAGAGCAGTGCGATGCAGCGCGCGATGCTCGATATTGTCGCCGTTGCGCCAGGCATTTGCATGATGTGCCCTGCACAGGCAACAGGGCTCGCCGTAATGGATGATGCCGCGCGGGTGACGCTGGCCGACGGATCCTTGCTCGATGCAAAACTGGTGGTTGGCACCGACGGTCGTGATTCGCTGGTGCGGCGCGAGGCGGGTATCGACGCGAAGATCAGCGATTACCGGCAATCCGGCGTGGTGGCCAACTTCGCCACTGAAAAGCCCCATCACGGCACCGCTTTTCAGTGGTTTTTCGAAGACGGCATACTCGCGCTGCTACCGTTGCCGGGAAACCGGGTGTCAATGGTGTGGTCGACTTCGGAAGAACAGTCGCAAAACTTGCTGTCGCTCGATGCGCGGGCACTGTGCGATCGCGTGGCCGAGATCAGCGGTGGTGCCGTGGGTACGCTGCAGCTGTTGACGCCGGCGGCAGCGTTCCCGCTCCGTCTGGCGGAAATTGCGCGCCTTGTGTCAGCGCGTCTTGCCCTCGCGGGCGATGCCGCCCATAACGTTCACCCGCTGGCGGGGCAGGGCGTGAACCTGGGTTTTCGCGATGTGCGTGTGTTGGCCGAAGTGCTGGCGGGCCGAGCGCCGCGCCAGGATTGCGGTGATCTGGCGCTGTTGCGACGTTACGAACGGGCGCGACGCGAGGATATTGCCGCCATTGCGTTAAGTACCGACGCGTTGCAGAAACTTTTCGGCTCGCGATCGGTCTTGTTATCCGGGGTACGCAATTTTGGCCTTGGCGCGTTAAATCACCTGCCGGTCCTGAAGAACCTGCTGATCCAGCACGCAGTGGCCTGACCGCCGCACCTTTCAACAACGAGCCTTAAGGCTCAGGGAATTTTCCATGTTCATCCGCAACGTTTTGGCGCTCTGCGTCGGTCTCATTGTTGTTTTTCAGGCGTGGGCCGACGAAAACATCGTGCGCCGTAATTTTCAGTCGCGTTTTCCGGAGATGAAAATCGAATCGGTCTCGCGCACACCTTTCCCCGGCCTGTATGAAGTCGTGTTTGACGGGCAGGTGGTGTACACCGACGAAAAGCTTGCCTATCTGATGAGCGGCAACCTGTTTGACCTGCGCACGCCGCAGGAG
Organism: Burkholderiales bacterium; assembly: GCA_022841375.1. Lineage (GTDB taxonomy): Bacteria > Pseudomonadota > Gammaproteobacteria > Burkholderiales > SG8-41. The sequence goes on along the minus strand of JALHRQ010000011.1, from coordinate 103,434 downwards.
CGCAATCTGACTCGCGAACGCCGTGACCAGATCGCTACCGGCTCGCTGGCCGGCGCCCAGGGCAACGCAATCAAGCGGGTGCGTGGCAACGGCAAGCGCATAATTTATACCTTCGAAGATCCGAACTGCGGTTATTGCAAGGAACTGCAGAAGGAACTCATCAAGATGACCGACGTCACTGTCTATACATTCCTGCTGCCGATTCTGTCGCCGGATTCGGTCGAAAAATCGAAGGCGGTATGGTGCGCCAGGGATCGCGCGCGCACCTGGGATGATCTGATGAACAAGTCGGCGTTACCGGCCAACGCCGCGAAAAACTGCGCGACGCCCCTTGAAGAAAACGCTGCGCTGGCAAAACGGTTCGGTGTTCGCGGTACGCCGGCGATTTATCTGGCCAACGGTCAGCAGATCGGCGGTTATTTGCCGGCCGACAAGATCGAGCAGGCGCTGGCCGCGGTCAAATAACGCAGGTCGACTTATGTAGTGGGTCTGATCGATGTTCGCCGCCACGTGTAATGCTTACCCGGTCTGCCGTTGGCCGTGGCGACGCCTGTGGCTGGCCTTGATCATGTCGACGCTCGCCCATTACCTGATCGTTGAAGGCTGGCCTCCAACCGGCGGCGTCCCGCTTGCTCCATCAGCAAACTTGCAGCTGCATGCCCAGTTGGAATTGCCGGCCGCGCCGCCCGCCGTGCCGGTGATCGCATCGGGCGAACAAAACGTGAAGCCGATACCGGCGCAGCCGGCGGCGCCGGTTGCACCCGCAACGCAGCCGGCTGTCAGCGCCATCGTGCCGCAGCCCGGGCCATCTGCCGGCGCGGCAATGCCTGACCCGCGCATTTTTCCGGCACGCGAACTGGACCGTTATCCGGTCCCGTTGACGCCGCTGGAACTGCGTGCCGGCACTAACCCAGCAGGCATCGTGCGCTTGTGGGCCACCATCGATGCTGCCGGCAATGTGGTTGATGTGGACCTGGTTGCAGGCGATGCGCCGGCGGCCTTGGCGCTGATGGCCCGCCAGTTGCTGCTTGCAGCCCGGTTTGAGCCCGGCTTCAAAGACGAGCGTCCTGTCAAGTGCCGGATTTTGCTGGAACTGCGTTACGGATCGTGAAGGGATTGGCGTCGGTTATGGCGGCGCTTTGGGTTAAAATTACCGTCCACTCTCATTTCGCGAAAGCGCAGCATGAGCACCTCGTCAGGGGCCCATAACGCTGTTTCCAGTACCGCGCGCGCACGGGCGCCAGCGGTAAATTCCTAGGTTCGGCACATCATGCGTTTGCGCATACTCGGCTGTTCCGGCAGCATCGGCGGTCAACAGCATCGGACGACCTCATTTCTGGTTGATCAGGATATCCTGATAGACGCCGGCACCGGTGTCGGCGAACTTTCGCTGGCAGAACTGACGCTGATTGACCACGTGTTCGTTACCCATTCGCATCTGGATCACGTTGATTCCATTGCCTTCATTCTGGATTCCGTCGGCGCGCTGCGGCCCAAACCGCTGACGGTGCATGCCACGGCGCCGACGATCGAGATTCTGAAAAAGAACCTGTTCAACTGGGACATCTGGCCCGATTTCACGGTGATTCCGACCCCACAGGAACCGTTCATGCTTTATCAGGAAATTGCCGTCGGCAACGTCATCGATATCGGCAAAGGGCGCACGATTACCGCGTTGCCGGCCAACCATACGGTACCCGCGGTCGGTTATTGGCTGAACAGCGGGAAAGGCAGCCTGGTGTTCAGCGGTGATACCGGTCCGAACGATGCGTTGTGGGAGATCGTCAACAGCGTCGACAACCTGAAATACCTGATTATTGAAACTGCTTTTTCCGACAAAGATCGCCGTCTCGCCGAATTGGCGCTGCATTTGTGTCCGTCGATGCTTGGCGAGGAACTGGCGAAGCTGAAGCGGCCGGCGGAGGTTTACATTACCCACCTCAAGCCCAGCGAAATTGAACTGACGATGCAGGAGATCGAAGAGCTTTCCACCCCGGTTCCGCCCCGGCTGCTGCATAACAACCAGGTTTTCGACTTCTGACGCGGAATGCGGGCGCGGCTTGCGCGTCCGCCGGTCAGGACGGAGAATTCCAACAGGGGCGCCGCGGATCCGGCGCAGGCATTTCCGCAGGCATTCCAATTTCAAGATGAAAAAAGAAGTCCCAGTAGAAAAACTCGAATTCGGCGTGTTCATCGCCGAGCTGGACCGGCCGTGGACGGAAACGCCGTTCATGTACCAGGGCTTCATCCTCAGCAATGAGAAGCAGCTCGAAGCACTGAAGAAGTACTGCAAAAAAGTATATATCGACCTCGACAAGGGTCCGGATCTTCCCGACCGCAGTCAGTTGCAGACCGGTGATTTGGGCGGGCCGCCGAAGCCGCCGCTGCCCCTGGGCCCCAGTGTTCTGACCACGATCAAGACCAGGGTCACCTATCGCGAACAGGCCACCGTTGACGAGGAATTGCCGGTAGCCCGAACCGCGCAGCGCCAGACCGAGATCGTGCTCAAGGAGATCATGAGCAACGTCGAGGCCGGCAAGGCGCTCGACGCACCCCGCGTGCAGGAAGCGGTGACCAGCATGACCGACAGCGTGGTGCGCAATCCGGATGCGATGATGCTGCTCGCCAAACTCAAGCAGAAAGGCGGGCACACGCTGGACCGCGCTTTTGGCGTGTCGATTTACATGCTGACTTTCGGGCGTTTTTTGCAATTGCCGCGAGAACAGCTTGATCTGCTGGGCATGGTCGGCCTGCTGCAGGACGTCGGCATGACCGCGGTACCCGAGGAAGTGGTGACCAAGAAGGGGTCACTGAGCAAAGTCGAAATGATGGTGTGCCGCAGTCACATTACCCATTCGGTGGCGATACTCAGGGACACTCCGGGACTGCCCTCCGAACTGCCGGCACTGGCTGCGCTGCATCACGAGCGGTATGACGGCAGCGGCTACGACAAGGGGCTGAAGGGCGACCAGATCGGTCTGTTTGGTTCGATCGCCGGCCTGGTCGACTGTTTCGACGCGATGATCCATGCGCGGCCCTACGCTGAAGTGTATTCACCATCTAATGCGCTTAATTATCTTTATAACGCACGCAACAGCCTGTTCGACGGTCCTTTGGTCGAGCAGTTCGTGCAATGCATCGGCATTTTTCCGGTCGGTGCGCTGGTCGAGCTGAATTCCGGTGAGGTCGGTATCGTGATCGCGCAGAACATGGTGCGACGCCTGTTGCCGCGGGTGATGGTGGTGCTCGATGCAAAAGGCAATCCGCTGCATCCGCAAATGATCCTCGATCTGGCGCAGGAACCGAAAGCCTCGCCGGGCGTTCCCTATCGCATCAAGCGCACGCTGGAGCAGGGCAGTGTCAACATTGATCCCTCCGAATTCTTCCTCTGAAGCGGTCGACGCTGGTGCCGAGGCCGCGCCCAGCCTGGATGCGCTGACGGCGCGGCTTGCCGAGGAATTCGGCGCCGGTGCCGACACCTTTTCGACCGTGGCCGCGGTGTTGGCCGATGTGCGTGAGCGCGCACCCGATCTGTTTGTGTCGGCCGCCGGCGCTCTGGATGCGGCGTTCGCCAAAGCCGGCGCCAATCCGGCGCCGGTGATTGCGGCGCTCGGGGAGTGGGCGCTCGATGCCGAGGGCGAACCGCTGGAACGGATGCGCCGCGACTGCCAGCGGTTCCAGACGGCGATGACCCGTGGTGCACTGCGCTTGTATGCGGCGGAGCCGGAGCGTTGCGCGGACAGCCTGATCGCCCTGCAACGCTTCAATTTCCTGCAACTGGCTTTGCTGGCGTCGCTGGCGGCGCGTGGCCAGGATGAAGGCGGCGTGGTGCGTACGCTGCCGACGCCGGAATACGCGTCGTTCATGGAAATTTTCCGCACTGCCATCGAAAGCCACAAGCAGGACGGCAAACACCTGGCTTTATTGTTGCTGCAGGTCGGCAAGACCGAACAGATCGACCGCCAACTGGGCCTGCAAAAAGGCGAGGCGTTCATGCTCCGGGTGACGCGCCGCATGCGCGAAGGCGTGCTGCGCAAACAGGATCAGCTGGGGCGTGTCAGTCGCGACCAGTTTGCCTGTCTGTTGCCGCGCATCGCCGGCGAGGGTGTGGCGATACTTGCGGCCAACAAGGTGCTTGGTGCGCTGGATGCGCCGATTCCGCTCGGTGATCGTTCGTTCGATACCGATGCGGTGATCGGCATTGCAGTGTTTCCGGATCATGGCGACGATCCGCAGACGCTGGTGCGCAATGCCAAACTCGCCGCGCGGGAGGCGCGCAGCGCCCCGGGACGGACTGCAGTTTATGATCCGGCCCATGGCGCCAGCGAGGAGCGCGAGATGCGCTACGAATCCCGCCTTCGCCTGGCCCTGGAGCAGGGTACGCTCGGCCTGGTGTTCGAGCCGCAGCTCGACGCAAAGTCCGGTCGCATCGGCGGCCTTGATTGCATATTGCGCTGGACCGATGCCGAACTCGGTGAAGTCACCGAAGCTCAGGCGCTGCAAACCGCGGAGACTACCGGCGTGATCCGCGAGTTGACGTGGTGGATCTTTAACAACGCATTGCGTCAGGGCGCCGAGTTCGCGCGCGCCGGCCTCGAGTGCAAGCTCGGTCTCAAGGTTTCCGCGAGCGGACTGATGCAGCCGGATTTCCCCGAATTCGTCGACCGTGCGCTGCGCACCTGGGGCGTGCCGCCGGGGCGCGTGGTTATCGGCATTCATGAGACTGCAATTACGGGGGAACTCGGTCCGGTCAAGGACGCGCTGGCAAGGCTGAAACGGCTGGGCGTGCGTCTGGGCATCGACGGCTTTGCCACCGGCGCCTCGTCGCTGGGCAACCTTGCGCAATTGCCCTTCGATGAACTGAAGCTGAGCGCGAGTTTTGTTGCCGATATGCAGCGCTCGGAAATTCACAGCAAGCTGGTGCGCGCGCTGGTCAGGCTGGCGCGCGATCTCGGATTCAGGCTGACCGCCGAAGGTGTCAACGACGGGCAGACGGTAGTGGCGTTGCTCGGCCTCGGTTGCGAACGCGTACAGGGCGCGCATGTCAGCGAGCCGCTGACCGCGAAGGACATTCTCATTTTTGAACAAAGCGGTTCGGGACTGGCAAAACTACGTCTGTCCGATCTTTGAGCCTTTCAACCGCCGGGAGCGCGGAGATGGAAATCAGCGCCGAAATCGTCCGTGGCATTCTCGAACACCGGCTGGCACCGGCGGCGGTCGAGCGTCTGCTGGCCGAATTGCCGGATGCCGGCAAGGCCCAGTTGCTGCTGCGCATTGCCGCCGTTGCACGCCGCAACACCGCGCTGGTCAATATGGCGAACCGCGTTTCCGACACCCTGTCGCTGGATGTTCTGTTTACCCGTCTGCTGGAGGTGGTGACGGCATCGCTCGACGCCGAACGCAGTTCGCTGTTCCTGCACGATGCCGAAACTGGCGAATTGTTTTCCCGTGTGATGCAGGGCAATGCCGTGGGCGAGGTGCGTTTTCCCGTCGGTCAGGGTATTGCGGGTTCGGTATTCACCAGCGGTCGCGGCGAAATCATCCCCGACGCCTATGCCGATCCGCGCTTCAACCGCTGGGTTGATACCGAAACCGGTTACCGTACCCGAAACCTGCTGTGTGTGCCGATCCGCAACAATCGCAATGAAGTCATCGGCGTGACGCAGGCGCTGAACAAACGAGCCGGTGAATTCGATACTGAAGACCAGCAGGCGCTCGAGGCGCTGGCTTCGCAGGCCGCCGCCGCGCTGGAAAATGCACGCATGTTCGAACGTGTCGAGCGCTCACAGCGCGAAGAGGCGCTGCTGCTCGATGTGGTCAGCTCCATCACATCGGAAATCAAGCTTGATCCGCTGCTTGAAAAAATTCTTGCCGCAGCGACGCAGCTGCTCGGCGCCGACCGCGGAGCACTGTTCCTGTACGATGCCGCAAGCAACGAATTGTGGTCACGGGTCGCCGGCGGCGAGGGATCGGGTGTCATCCGTTTTCCGGCGGGGGTGGGCATTGCCGGAGAATGTTTCACCACCGGAAACTGCATCAATATCGACGATGCCTATCGCGACCCGCGCTTCAACCAGGCCGTGGACAAGGACACCGGTTACCGCACGCGCAACATCCTGTGCATGCCCATCGCCACCCGCGGCGGCAATAAGGTCGGTGTGATGGAGATCCTCAACAAAAAGGAGGGCGCGTTTACTGCAGGCGATCAGCGACGGCTGGAGGCGTTATGCGCGCAGGCGGCGGTGTCGATCGAGAACGCGCAGCTGTTTGAAGACGTCAGCGATTCGCGCAATTACAACGAAAGCATCCTGCGCAGCATGAGCAACGGTGTAGTCACACTCAATGCCGGCAACGTCGTCAGCAAGGTCAATGAGTCGGCTTTGCGCATCCTGCAGCGTGCCGAGAGCGATGTTCTGGGGCTTGAGATCAGCCAAGTTTTCAGTGGCGCCAACAGCTGGGTGACCAACAGCCTCGACAAGGTGCAGCGCACCGGACGCACCGACAGCACGATCGATTCCGACCTGGTGCTCGGCGTGCGCCAGGCGGTGTCGGTCAACATGACCGCGGTGCCGCTGCAGGACATGCGCGATAAACGCATCGGTTCAATGCTGATCATGGAGGACATTACGCGCGAGAAGCGGTTGCGCAACACGATGTCGCGCTACATGAGCAAAGCCGTGATGGATGAGCTGCTGGAAGGGGGCAACGCGGCGCTGGGCGGGGTTAATCGCGAGGTCAGCGTGCTGTTTTCCGACATCCGCGGTTTTACCACCATGTCCGAGCGGCTGGGCGCGCGCGAAACGGTGGCCATGCTCAACGACTACTTTACCGACATGGTCGACGTCGTTTTTGCGCACAACGGCATCCTCGACAAGTACATCGGCGACATGATCATGGCCGTGTTCGGGTCGGTGCGCTCGCGCCAGGACGATGCGGCGAACGCCGTGATGGTCGGCAGCCGGATGATGATGGCCCTGCGCGAACTGAACCTGCGGCGGGCCGCCGTGGGGCAGGAGCAGATCAACATCGGCATCGGCATCAGCACCGGCGACGTGGTGGCCGGCAGCATCGGCTCGCCCAAGAGGCTGGAATATACGGTGATCGGCGACCGGGTCAATCTCGCCGAGCGGCTGCAGAATGCCAACAAATATTACGGCACGGGCGTGCTGATGTGCGAGACCACGGCAGCGCGGCTGCACACGCCGGTGCGCATGCGTGATCTTGATCTGATTCGCGTCCGCGGCATGCAGCGGCCGGTATCCCTGTGCGAAGTGCTGGAACACCACACCGCGGAGAGCTTTCCGCATATGGACGAGGTGATTTTCGCCTTTGCCGAAGCGGTCGCCCACTATCGCGACCGCAACTGGGATCAGGCGCGCCGGCTGTTCAGCGAAGTGCTCAAGGCCAATCCTGCCGACCGGCCGTCCAGCCTGTATCTCGAGCGCTGCGAAATCTATCGCAAGACGCCGCCGCCTGCGGACTGGGATGGCGTGTGGTCGTTGAAAGCGGATTGAGTCCCGGTTTCTACAGCCGCTCATTTATTCGCAAAAACTGAAGTTCACCGCCGGTATGCGCCCTGAAATTTTTTCGGCGACTGCCGCGCCGGCTCAATTTACATCGTCGCCTGAAATCCTGATTGATAGGGATGTATATTAATGTTAATAAAAACATATACTTAATTAATAGTATGCACTCACTTTTAACTGAACCGCAGCGGTCAGTCAAGCCGGCCACAGCGCCGGATCACTGCCCAAGGGAACGGGCTGCCGATCCCAGCGCGCCGGGGTTTCGCTCATCTGCACCACCGGTTTGAGGTGGCGCAGCGTGCCGAAGCGGGATGGTGATTCCGCGTAGAGATCGGTGATTTCGGCGGCAGGCGGCACGAAGGATGCCATTGCGTCTTCCCGGCCGAGGGTTCCGGTCATTTCACGAAGCCATGCCGAGGTGCGTTCCAGCGACAACTGCACGTGCCATGAGCCGCCTTGCTGCGCGCGGCGTTGCAGCGCGAGCATCGCGCCGTATGCGCCCAGATAACCGGTCAAATAATCCAGCGGCTGGCAAGGCAGGCGCGCGGGATCACCGGCGCCTGACCAGGTCAGTCCGCTGGCGGCGGCCACCAGCGTGTCGTAACCGCGGCGCTGTGCCCAAGGACCAGCCCGGGAAAAGGCGCTGATCGTCACATAGATAATACCGGGTCGTCGCTCGGAGAGTGCCTCTGGAGAAAAGCCGCGGCGTTCCAGCGCACCCGGTCGATAGGCATTGAGGAAAATATCGGCGTCGTCAATCAGGCCGTGCAGCGCATTGACGCCGGATCCTGTATCCAGATCAACCGCGCAGGAATGTTTGCCGAACCCGGTGTCGATCACCAGCGATTCGATCGACGGCAGGTGTGGCGCACCAACTTGCATCACAGTGGCGCCATGTTCGGCCAGCGTGCGCGCGGTCATTGGTCCGGCGATCACCCGCGACAGATCCAGTACGCGGATATCGGAAAGCGGGCGGGCAGCAATGGCCATCGGTTGCGGGGGCGCGTCGCCGATACGGCTGATTTCAATCAGTGGCAATGCCGCCGTGGCGCGCGCCTGCGCGTGCGCTTCCCAGGCCGCGGCAGTGCGGACGATGACGCCACACAAACCACGCTGACCTGCGGCATCCTCGATTGCCGCCGCCGACCAGGTTGTCAGGGCGGCGCGCAGGGCTTCAGGATCGTTGGGCACGTCGAACAGTTTCAGCAATCCGTCGCGCAGATGCGCAAAATTACCGTGCAGGTAGACCCACTCACCGTTGCTGACCCGGTAATAACCGGTAATCGGATCCCAGGATTTCACCGCTTCGCCGTTGACGCGAAGATAAGTCGCCGAGGTCATCGCCAGCGTTGCGGCGCGGGTGTCGACCCTGATCTGCTGCAGTTTGCCGCTGCGCAATTGCCATAGCGCCGCGGCGGCCAGTCCGGTGGCGCTCAGCGCAGCGCCGGCGAGTGCGCCGATGGGCAGTGACGTCGGCAGCATGTTGGGCGACGGCGCGATCCGTAACGCTGACAGCGGTGCGTTGTGCCAGCCGGTGCTGTCGAGGATCGAGCGCAAGGCGCGCTGCGTACGCTCACGCATATTCTTTGAACGGGTCAGTTTGCAGCGCCATTGACCGGATAACCGGCCGGCAACAGCACCCACATCCGTAAAGGTTGTTTCATGCGGCCGGCTTCGCGGCCGGCATCATCGCCGTAACCCCAGAAGAAATCCGCGCGCACGGCGCCGCGGATTGCCGAGCCGGTGTCCTGTGCGAGCATCACCTGGTTCAACGGTTTGGCACTCAGCGGCCAGGTGGTGGCGAGGAATACCGGCGCGCCCAGCGGCACGAAACGCGGATCGACGGCAATCGAGCGGCGCGCTGTCAACGGCACACCCTGCGCGCCCAGCGGACCTCCCAGGCCCGGCGGCAGTTCGCGGAAAAACACATAGCGCGGGTTGTAGTCGAGCACGGCGCGCAGCTTGTCGGGGTTTTGCTTCGCCCAGGCTTTGATGCCCTGCATCGAAGCGCGATCAGGAGTCAGTTCGCCGCGGTCGATCAACAGGCGGCCGATCGAACGGTAGGGATGTCCGTTGTGGTCGGCATAACCGACACGCATTACGCTGCCGTCTTCAAGATCCAGGCGACCCGAGCCCTGGATTTGCAGAAAAAAAAGTTCGACCGGGTCGTCGACCCAGGCGATTTCGCGGCCGCGTAGCGGCGCGGCGCCCGCCTCAATCTGCGCGCGGTCGTAATAGGGCACCACGCGTTTGCCGTCGATGCGCGCCCGTGCGCGCGCATCGCGCGGCTCGGCACTGAACGCCGACAGATCGAGTATGAGCAGGTCATCGGGCACGCCGTAAATCGGATAACGGTAGCGTGCGGTCTGGACGCGGCTGCCGCGCAACAGCGGTTCGTAATAACCGGTGGCAAGTCCCTCGGTGCCGCCGTCCGGTTGCAGCAACTGGTAAGGCGTGAACTGGGTTTCGAAAAAACGCCGCGCCTGATCACGGCCGGGTCGTTGCAGCGCATTTGCCGCAACACAGACTGACCGCCAGGCTTCCTGCGCTTTCAACGCGCCGCAACTGATCAGCAGCGCGCCCCACGCTGCCGCCGGATCGTCATCGCGCCAGCCTGGCAGGTCGTTCCAGGCGCCGCGTCGCAGATGACTCGCCGCGAGCGGCGCGGTGGGTTGTGCGGCCACCGGTGGTTCGATTGATGTTTGCGAGGGTACAGGCGCGACCACCGGCGCAGGCGCCGGTGGTTCCACGGGTTTTTCCGGCGTGGCACGACAGGCCAGCAGCGCAATGGCGCTGGCGAGCGCAGCGAGCAACGCCCGCAGCGGCAGTTTGTTAAAGTCAGGCTTGTGCATCGGCAAATCCAGGTGAAAGACAGGGCGCAATGAGCGGATTGATGTGGTTTGTGATTGAGGTGGCGGTAGCTGTTTCGCTGCTGGTCGGCATCGTCTGGCTGACATGGCCGCGTCGTGATGACGATGATTCCGATTCTTCGGGAAAATCCTGAGCGTCTGTTTTTTCCAGTGTAATCAGGCGGAACCAGCCGCCGGCCATCGCGGGCTGATCATCGATGACACGCAAACCGTTCACGCCGGCGAGCACATCTTCAAATACAACGTCGGTTCTGGTTGCAATCCGCCGCATCAGCGGATTGAGCATCCGGCGCAGCACTGCTGTTTCGCCGCGACGCAGGAATTTATCCAGCACGAACAGTTTGCCGCCGGTGCGCACGACCCGTGCGGCTTCACGCAGCGCGGCGCGACTGTCGGGGACGATAGCCAGGATCAGATGCAACAGCACATGGTCGAAACTGTTGTCGCGTAACGGCAGTTGCTGGCTGTCCCCCTGCACCCATTGCACATCCAGTTTGCCGCGGCGCGGCTGCGCCCGGTCGAGCATGGCGCGGGTGAGGTCGAGCGCGGTGTATTGATTTGTTGCCGGCAACAGCGGCAGGTCGAGCCCGGTGCCGACGCCGTTGAGCAGGATATGTGCGCCGGCCGCCGGCAGGCGGGCCAGACTGTGGGCGCGCACACGGGCCAACGCGGGTCCGACCAGCCAGTCGTAAACCGGTGCAAGCCGTGTATAGCTGTTGCGGAGCGACATGCGCGCGGAATCCGGGCGCGACCGCTTAGTGCAGCACGCGCGGCACCGACAGCGTGAATTCGGGGATGGGCGCGTCGAAGCGGGTGCCGTCGTCGGCGATCATCTGATAACTGCCGCGCATCGTACCTACAGGTGTCGCCAGCATCGAGCCGCTGGTGTATTCGAAACTCTCGCCGGGTTTCAGCTTGGGCTGCGCGCCCACCACGCCCTGGCCTTTGACTTCCTGCACCTGGTTGTTGGCGTCAGTAATGATCCAGTGGCGGCTGATCAGTTGTGCAGGCACGCCGCCGCTGTTGGTGATGGTGATGGTGTAGGCGAAGGCATAACGTCCGGCGTCGGCATCGGATTGCTCCGCGATGTAAAAGGCGCGGGGAGATACGCTGATCTGGTATTTGGGTTCGGTCATGGTCCTATTCTCGCATTCACAGCGCGGCGGCGGAAGTTGGCATTGCCTTCATTGGACCGCCAGAACAGGTAAAATTCCCCTGAATTGAATCCGGATATCGCCATGACCCACCGCATTGCGCCCAGCATCCTGTCCGCCGACTTTGCCCGATTGGGTGAAGAAGTGAAGGCCGTTGTCGCGGCCGGCGCAGATCTCATCCATTTCGATGTGATGGACAACCATTACGTGCCGAATCTGACCATCGGCCCGATGGTCTGCCAGGCGATCCGCCCGCTGGTGCAGGTGCCGATCGATGTGCACCTGATGGTGAAACCGGTCGATCGCATCATTCCGGATTTCGCCAAGGCCGGTGCCAACATCATATCCTTCCATCCCGAAGCCTCCGAGCACATCGACCGCACCATCGGGCTGATCAAGGAACAGGGCTGCAAGGCCGGGCTGGTGTTCAACCCGGCGACCCCCCTGCATTATCTTGATCACGCGCTCGACAAGCTCGATCTGGTGCTGATCATGTCGGTCAACCCGGGTTTCGGCGGGCAGTCGTTCATTCCGGGTGCGCTGGCCAAGATCAAGGCCGTGCGTGAGCGCATCGCGCGCAGCGGCCGTGACATCTGGCTGGAAGTCGACGGCGGCGTCAAAACCGACAATATTGCCGAGATCGCCAAAGCCGGCGCCGACACGTTTGTCGCTGGTTCGGCGATTTTCGGTGCCAAGGATTACAAGGCCACCATCACCGCAATGCGCGCGGCACTCGCCAAATCCTGATTTTTTTGTATTTACCGCGCGGCGCTGACCGCATGGGCAAATTGTTACCTCAAAAATGAAAAACCAGTTCCCGTTGACTGTCGAGGCCGTGATGATCGATCTCGACGGCACGCTGCTCGACACCATCCCCGATCTCGCCGCCGCCACCAACCTGATGCTGGAAGCACTGGATGAGGCGGTGCTGCCGCTGGATACCGTGCGCAATTTTGTCGGCAAGGGCATCCCGCGTCTGGTCGAACGCGCGCTGGCGCGTGACATCGACGGCAAAGCCAGTGCCGAGGCCATGGCGCGCGCGCTGCCGGTGTTCGAGCGATTTTATGCCGAGGTCAACGGTCGCCACACCACGATGTATCCCGGTGTGCGCGAAGGCCTGGAGCAGATGCGCGCCGCCGGATTCCGGCTGGCCTGTGTCACCAACAAGGCGGGCGCGTTTACGGTGCCGTTGCTGGAACGTATGGGCCTCGCGTCTTTTTTCGAGCAGACGGTTTCCGGTGACACGCTGCCACGCAAGAAACCCGACCCGATGCAGTTGTTGCATGTGTGCGATCAGTTGGGTATTGCCCCGGCGCGCATGCTGATGGTCGGCGATTCGGGCAACGACGCGCTGGCGGCGCGCGCCGCCGGCTGCCCGGTGTTCTGCGTGCCGTACGGCTACAACGAGGGCCACGATGTGCATAGCCTGGATGTTGATGCTATAGTAGGCGCGCTGACTGACTGTATCCCGTTGATTAGAAAGCCTTAAATGCTGCTCTCGATGAAGTGCGAAATCCGGACCGGAGCCTGGCGCTGGCGTTGCTGAACACGCGTTTGCCGCCGCACCGCCCTTTCGTACTTTTTTCGTGGAGCAAGACATGACCGAATCTGAATTCAATCGCCTCGCCGCAGCGGGTTATAACCGCGTGCCGCTGGTGCTCGAGACCTACGCGGATTTCGACACCCCCCTGTCGATCTATCTCAAACTCGCCAACCAGCCCCAGACCTATCTGCTGGAGTCGGTGGTCGGCGGCGAACGCCATGGCCGTTATTCCTTCATCGGACTCGCCGCGCGCACCCGCATCGAAGTGCGCGGTTATGACTGCATCGAAATCACCGATGGCCAAGAGGTTTCCCGCGAACGCGCCGAAGACCCGCTGACTTTTGTCGATCAATACCTGCAGCGCTTCAAGGTAGCCACCGATCCGCGCCTGCCGCGATTCTGCGGCGGACTGGTCGGTTATTTCGGTTATGACACCGTGCGTTATATCGAGAAACGGCTGGCCAGCGGCGCGAACAAACGCGATGAGCTGGGCACGCCGGACATCATGCTGCTGGTGTCGGAAGAAATCGCCATCGTCGACAACCTGTCGGGAAAACTCTCGCTGGTGGTTTATGCCGAACCGGGCAAGCCCGGCGCCTACGCCGCCGCGCGCCAGCGGCTTTCCGAGTTGCTGGCCAAACTGCGCGCGCCGGTCAAATTACCGGAAAGCCTGCCGACAAAGTCGGAGCCTGCGGTATCCGGATTTGGCGAGGCGGCCTATTACAAGGCGGTGGATCGCGCCAAGCATTATATTTTCGAAGGCGACATCATGCAGGTGGTGCCGTCGCAGCGCATGAGCAAGCCCTTTCACGCGACACCGCTGTCGCTGTATCGCGCGCTGCGCACGCTGAACCCGTCGCCGTACATGTTCTATTTCGACTGCGGCGACTTCAACGTCGTCGGCGCGTCGCCCGAGATTCTTGCGCGGCTTGAAGGTGACACCGTGACCGTGCGGCCGATCGCCGGCACCCGCCGCCGCGGTGCGACGCCGGAAGAAGATGCCGCGCTGGCGGAGGAGCTGCTGGCCGACGCCAAAGAACGCGCCGAACACATCATGCTGGTCGATCTCGGTCGCAACGATGCCGGCCGTGTCGCGCAGACCGGTAGCGTGCGCGTCACCGAGCAGATGGTGATTGAACGTTATTCCCACGTGATGCACATCGTGTCCAATGTCGAGGCGCGGCTGAAACCGGGACTGAATGCGATTGACGTGCTGCGCGCGACGTTCCCGGCAGGCACCGTGTCCGGAGCGCCAAAAGTGCGCGCGATGGAAATTATCGACGAACTGGAGCCGGTCAAACGCTGCATTTATGCCGGTGCTGTCGGTTATCTCGGCTTCCACGGCAACATGGACGTGGCGATCGCGCTACGCACCGCGGTGGTCAAGGACGGCCGACTGCATGTGCAGGCGGGCGGCGGCGTGGTTGCTGATTCGCAGCCTGAGGCCGAATGGCAGGAAACGCAGAACAAGGCGCGAGCGCTGTTGCGGGCGGCGGAAATGGCCGAAGCCGGCCTTGATACTCGACTCCCGCAAGAAGACCGGCAGTCTTAAATGGCAACGGCACTAACTGAGAAATGTAAGCTGGTTGCGGTACCGTTTGATTGTTACAAAGAAGAACCACTTTCAGAATTAGCCTTGAACGGCTTAGCCATGGAACGCATGGTTCCGCCCACCAATGTTACTGCTTTGGAGCAAAATCCCAGAGATTGGATGCGGCCATTAATGGCGCGAATTGAAGGGGGGCGGGTTTTCGGCCTTACATTTATTCCAGTCAACCAAGAAGGTGTTGCTTCCTTGAACTTTTTTGTTCACAACCCCAATAGTTTTAAGAAAATAATTAATGGTGAAGATCCGGAAAACATTACTGTTTATGAAACTGAGCTTAGTGGGCGATTTTCAGGTATTGACGATTACGACTCGGGGGTATTGATCGGAAATGTAGGGAATTTTGGTCATTGGATGTTGAATCACTTTGCAAGACTTGCGCTGACTTCCCTGGTACCGGCGACAAACGGCATCCCCCTTATTGTTGGCGAGGATATAACAAAAAACCAACTCGAATGTCTGGCACTTGCGGGATTTGATGATTCGAAAATATTACGAATACGAAGGGGGCGCATAGCGCGGTTTCGTACCCTTTGGGCCCCAATCATGCCGTTTTGTGGTCTGGCCGGGGAGAAGTATTTGTATTGGGCTCCACCGGCGGTTCGTTTTATTCGACACAAGCTGGGAATTAAAGAAAATAATTCCGGAAATGCCGGGCGACGCATTTATATAGGGCGGAAAGGTGCAAAGTGGCGAAAATTGCTGAACGAGGAGGAGTTACTGAAATTTATTAAAGGCAAGGGATTTGAAGTTATAGATCCGGGTTCGATTTCGGTGGCTGAACAAATAAGTATCGCCAGATCTGCAGAGGTCATCATGGGGCCAATTGGGGCCGGCATGAGCATGATCATGTTTGCCCCCCAAGGTGCGGGGGTAATTGAGTTCATATCGCACAAAGGCAAAATGAACGTCAGTCCGGCCATAGCGGGAGCTTTGCAGCAACGAATTGTGCAAATCGCATGTCGTCCAGAAATCCAAAAAGGTGTAAGCCCAATGGATGCCGATTTTTGGGTGTCTTTGGAAAACGTTGATCAAGCATTTAATGTGCTTGGTCTTTAGGTTAGGAGGTGATGATGCTGCTCATGATCGACAATTACGACTCCTTCACCTACAACCTGGTGCAGTATTTCGGTGAGCTTGGCCAGGAAGTGGCCGTGCATCGCAACGATGAAATCACGCTCGACGACATCACGCGAATGAAGCCGGCGCGCATCGTGGTGTCGCCGGGGCCCTGTACGCCGAATGAAGCCGGCGTATCGGTGCCGGCGATCAAGGCGTTTTCCGGCAAGATCCCGATCCTCGGTGTCTGTCTTGGTCACCAGAGCATTGGTCAGGCCTTCGGCGGCAAGATCATTCACGCGAAGCAGTTGATGCACGGCAAGACTTCGTTGATCCAGCACGAGGGCGCGGGGGTGTTCCGCGGCCTGCCGCAGCCGTTTTCGGCGACGCGTTATCACTCGCTGGTGATCGAGCGCGCGAGCCTGCCGGATTGCCTGTCGGTGACCGCATGGACCGAAGACGGAGAAATCATGGGCGTGCGCCACAAGACACTGGCGGTTGAGGGCGTGCAGTTCCACCCCGAGTCGATTCTCACCGAGCATGGGCATCAGATGCTGAAGAATTTTCTGGAGGAAGCTCCGCGATGAAACCGCAGGAAGCGCTGACGCGCATCATTGAGCACCGCGAGATATTCCACGATGAAATGCTGTCGCTGATGCGGCAGATCATGAGCGGCGAAGTATCGCCGGTGCTGATTGCCGCACTGGTCGCCGGCCTGCGCGTGAAAAAGGAAACCATCGGCGAAATCGCCGCCGCGGCCACCGTTATGCGTGAATTCGCCACCCAGGTGCCGGTTCCTGACGTGCCGGAGCTGATCGACACCTGCGGCACCGGCGGTGACTCAGCACATACCTTCAACGTGTCAACGGCAGCGATGTTCGTCGCGGCGGCGGCTGGCGCAAAAATCGCCAAACACGGCGGACGTTCGGTTTCCAGCAAGTCAGGCAGCGCCGACGTGCTGGAACTGCTCGGTGCCAACATCAACCTGAAGCCTGAGGCTGTTGCGCAGTCGATCTCAGAAACCGGCATCGGCTTCATGTTCGCGCCAAATCACCACAGCGCGATGAAACATGCCGCGCCGGTGCGCCGCGAACTGGGCGTAAAAACGATTTTCAATATTCTCGGTCCGCTGACCAATCCCGCCGGCGCCAGGCAGCAGGTGATGGGTGTGTTTCATCCCGACCTCGTTGGCATCCAGGCGCGCGTATTGCATCGTCTGGGCAGCCGCCGGGTGATGATCGTGCATGGTCTGGAAGGGTTGGACGAACTGTCGATCAGCGGTCCGACGGCGGTGGGTGAACTGAAGGACGGCGCGGTGCGTGAATACATGGTGGCGCCGGCGGACGTCGGTCTGAAAACCCACAACAACGCGGCGATCCGTGTCGACGGCGTCGAGCAGTCGCGCGACATGCTGCTCGGCGCGCTGGACAACAAGGACGGTGCGGCGCGGGACATCGTTGCGCTGAACGCCGGCGCCAGCATCTACATCGCCGGCAAGGCGACGACGATGGTGGACGGCGTGCAGCAGGCGCTGGCAGCAATTGCCAGCGGGGCCGCGCGCAAAAAGCTCGATCAATTCGTCGCGTTCACGCAGAGCCATGGCTGACATCCTGCAACGCATCCTCGCCGTCAAGGCCGAGGAAATCGCCGCAGCGCAGGCACAGGTGTCACTGGCGCTGGTGCAGTCGGCGGCGCGCGCGGCTGCGCCGGCCCGCGATTTTGCCGGCGCGATGCGTTCAAGAATTGCCGCAGGACGATCAGCGGTGATTGCCGAGGTCAAGAAGGCCAGCCCGAGCAAGGGTGTGCTGCGCGAGCCGTTCGATCCGGCGGCGATTGCCGCCAGTTATGAACGTCATGGCGCCGCCTGCCTGTCGGTACTGACCGACCGCCAGTTTTTCCAGGGCAAGCTCGATGACCTGAAAGCCGCGCGCGGCGCATGCAAGCTACCGGTGCTGCGCAAGGACTTCATGATGGACCCGTATCAGATCTATGAAGCCCGTGCGGCCGGGGCAGACTGCATTCTGCTGATCGTGGCCGCGTTGTCTCCGGATAAATTGAGCGAACTTGAGGCTGTCGCCATCGAACTCGGCCTGTCGGTGCTGGTCGAAGTGCATGACGGCGCAGAACTGGAAACCGCATTGCGTTTGAAGACGCCTTTGATCGGCATTAACAACCGTAATCTGCGCACGTTCGAAACCAAGCTCGACACGACACTCGGGTTGCTCGCGAAAATTACGGATGACCGGCTTGTCATCACCGAAAGCGGTATCCTGAAGCCCGAGGATGTCACGCGGATGCGGGCGCATCAGGTGTATGGTTTCCTGGTCGGCGAAGCGTTCATGCGCGCACCCGATCCCGGCGCGGAACTGGAACGGTTGTTCGGGAAAATGACTTGAAACAAGGTGGACTGAAATGCTGCGTATTGACGATCTGATTATCGGTTTCGACAAGGGCCTGCGCACGGTATTTGCGCAGGCGCGCAGCGTGCGGCCGATTCCCGGTGAGGGTTTGCCCGAAGCGGAGATGGATGCGGCGCAACGTGCGCAGGCCGCTGCGCTGATGCGCGTCAACCACAGTGGTGAAATCTGCGCGCAGGCGCTGTATCAGGGGCAGGCCATGACGGCGCGCGACAGCGGCGCCCGCGCTGCGCTGGAGCAGGCGGCGCAGGAGGAAACCGAACATCTGGCGTGGACCGAACGCCGCATCAACGAACTGGGCGGCCGCAAGAGCCTGCTCAATCCGTTGTGGTATGCCGGCTCATTTGCCATCGGCGCCGCGGCGGGTTTACTGGGCGACAAATGGAACCTGGGCTTTCTTGCGGAAACCGAACGTCAGGTCGTGCGTCACCTCGAAGGCCATCTGGGCCGACTGCCGGAAGCCGATCAAAAAAGCCGGGCGATCGTCGAGCAGATGCGTGATGACGAAGCGCGTCACGCCACCACCGCGCTGGAACATGGCGGCACCGAACTGCCGGCGCCGGTCAAGACGGCCATGCAGGTTTCATCGAAAGTGATGACTGGAGCGGCCTACATTCTGTAGCCGCAGTTCCGGCTCAGGCCGCGGCCGTTTCGCGGATTTCGAAGTCGTGGGTGATGGCGGCGGTCTTGCCGAGCATGATCGACGCCGAGCAGTATTTTTCCGCCGTCAGATGGACTGCACGCTCGACCTGCGCCGGTTTCAGTCCGTTGCCGGTGACGATAAAATGGAAATGGATTTTGGTGAAGACTTTGGGGTCTTCCTCGGCGCGTTCAGCATCGATTTCGACCACACAATCGGTCACCGGCGCGCGTGACTTGCGCAGGATGTGCACCACGTCGTAGGCGGTGCATCCGCCGGTGCCCATCAATACCACTTCCATCGGCCGGGGTCCCAGATTGCGGCCGCCGCCTTCCGGTGCGCCGTCCATCAAAAAGGCATGGCCACTGCCGGATTCAGCGATGAATGAAACGTTTTCAACCCACTTGATGCGTGCTTTCATGAAATCTCCCGTCAGCCTTGCGCGAGCAGGCGCAAACGATACCAGACCAGACCGATGGCCTCGTGGAAAAAAATCGCACTGTCGCGCAGACCGGTGATGTTCGGCAGAAAATCCAGCACGGTCAGTCCCGCGGTCTCGCCGGTGGCGTGTGCCGTCGGTGCCGGAATGACTTCAAATCCTGCGTCTTCAAAAACCATGAGCGAGCGCGGCATGTGCCAGGCGTGGGTGACCAGATAGACACGGCGGATGTTTTCATGGGCGAGCGTTTCCCGGCTCAGCCGCGCATTTTCCAGCGTATTGGCCGAACGCCCTTCGCGCCAGCGCACCGGTACCCGGAATGCCTGTTCCAGCGTCTGCGCCATGAGCTCGGCTTCGTTGATTTTGCTGCCGTCGGGACTCCCGCCGCTAACCAATAGGGGCAGTCCGGTCTGGCGATGAAGAAGGGCGGCGTAGCGCAGTCGCACCAGCGTCGACGAAGATACGGTGTCGCCGCTGTATTCGGGTGCGTCGGGATACCGACCTCCGCCCAGCACCACAATGGCCTGTGCCGACGGTGATGCGGGCGCCGTGCCAGGTTTGGTTTCCCATTGCTGCAACAGGAAGGTTCCGGTCAGCGGCATTGACAGCAAATAGAGACCGGTGGTGCCGGCAACCAGCAACCCCCGGCCGGTTCGCGGACGGCTGCGCTGTAATACAAGGCCGGCGGCCAGCGCGATAAAAAGTAATCCCGGTGGGATCAGCAAAGCGGTCAAGGTGTTGGTTATCAGCCAGGAAATCATCGTAACTTAATGTTTTTAAATGGAATTCTACAGAGCCCTGAGCGCTGACCGCGCTTTTTGTTGCAGTACAGCAGTTTGACACATCCACTTGATTTCCCATAGAATTCGCGGTTTCCCTGAACGCCAAGAACACGCAGGAACAAGCATGAAGACCTATTCCGCAAAACCGAGCGAAGTGACCCGCGACTGGTACATTGTCGATGCTTCCGACAAAGTGCTGGGCCGCCTCGCCTCCCAAATCGCGCATCGCCTGCGTGGCAAGCACAAGCCTGAATTCACGCGTCACATCGACACCGGCGATTTCATCGTCGTGGTCAATGTTGAAAAACTGCGCGTCACCGGCAACAAGGCCAAGGACAAGGTGTATCACCGTCACAGCGGTTATCCCGGCGGCCTGTACACGACCAACTTCGAGAAGATGCAGGCCAAACATCCGGCGCGCGTCCTTGAGAAGGCCGTCAAAGGCATGTTGCCCAAGGGACCCCTGGGCTACGCGATGCTGAAAAAGATGAAGGCCTATGCCGGTACGGATCACCCGCATACCGCGCAGCAGCCCAAGACCCTCGAAATCTAGGAATAAGACACCATGGCAGCAGTTCAAAAGAACTACGGCACCGGCCGCCGCAAAAGTGCAGTGGCCCGAGTGTTCCTCAAGCCCGGCAAGGGCAGCATTGTCGTCAACGGCAAGCCGGTGGACGAATTTTTCTCGCGTGAGACCGGTCGCATGGTTGTGCGCCAGCCGCTGGTGCTGATCGAAAAGCTCGACAGCTTTGACATCGCCGTCAACGTGACCGGCGGCGGCGAGTCCGGCCAGGCCGGCGCGGTGCGCCATGGCATCACCCGTGCGCTGATTGATTATGACGAAACGCTGAAGCCGGTGCTGCGTAAAGCAGGCCTGGTGACGCGCGACGCCCGCGAAGTGGAGCGCAAAAAAGTCGGTTTGCGCAAAGCGCGGCGGCGTAAGCAGTTCTCCAAGCGTTAACGCGTTCTGGAAGAACCGAAGTTCGGACAAGGCCGCCTCAGGGCGGCTTTGTCGTCTCTGGCGGGAATATCGCTGTGGTGCGGTCGCCGCAGCACGACGTTTGAATCAGCTGTTTTGGCCGGTTAGAGAGGGAGCAGCGCATGACTGGGAAGACCATCAAGGTTGGCATCGTCGGGGGCACCGGGTATACCGGTGTTGAACTGCTGAGACTGCTGGCGCAGCATCCGCACAGCGAACTGCGTGCGATTACTTCGCGCAAGGAAGCCGGTATGGCGGTTGCGGAGATGTTTCCGAATTTGCGCGGCCATGTCGATCTGAAATTCAGCGAACCGGCTGCCGCGGGCCTCGATAAATGTGATGTCGTTTTTTTTGCCACACCCAACGGCGTGGCGATGCAGGAAGCACGCGCGCTGGTTGATGCCGGCGTGCGCATTGTCGATCTCGCCGCTGATTTCCGCATCCGTGACGTTGCCATGTGGGAGCATTGGTACAAGATGAAACACGCCTGCCCGGAACTGGTGGCCGAGGCGGTGTATGCCCTGCCCGAAGTCAACCGCGAGCAGATCCGCAAGGCACGCGTCATCGCCAATCCGGGCTGTTATCCGACCGCCGTGCAGTTGGGCTTTTTACCGCTACTGGAGGCTGGCTGTGTCGATCTTGATCATCTGATTGCCGATGCCAAATCCGGCGTGTCGGGTGCGGGCCGCAAAGCTGAAACCCATATCCTGCACGCCGAGGCGTCCGATAACTTCAAGGCCTACGGCGTTCCCGGCCATCGTCATCATCCGGAGATTGCGCAGGGGCTGGCGCGCGCCGCAGGCCGGGACGTGAGCCTGGTGTTTGTGCCGCATCTGACGCCGATGATCCGCGGCATCCATGCCACGCTGTATGCGCAGCTGACGAAGCAAGTCGATCTGCAGGCGCTTTACGAAAAGCGTTACGCCGGCGAAGCCTTCGTCGACGTGATGCCGGCCGGCAGTCATCCCGAGACACGTTCGGTGCGCGGTGCCAATCACTGCCGCATCGCCGTGCATCGCCCGCAGGGCGGCAACACGGTGGTCGTGCTGTCGGTGATTGACAACCTGGTCAAGGGCGCGGCCGGCCAGGCCGTGCAGAACATGAACCTGATGTTCGGGCTGGACGAAGACGCCGGTCTCAAACAGGTCGCGTTGCTGCCGTAACGGCATGAACCGCAAGCTCAAAACATTTTTGCGCCGGTTCGGCATTGATGCGCCGCAGTTGTCGGTGCGTCCGCACATGCCGTGGTACTGGCGCTGGATGGGTATGGTTGTAATCGTCGCGGGCACTTGCGGCGTGGCCTGGTTTACTTATGACTTCGGACTGGAATACGCCGGATTCCGCAAGGGCGAGGCGTCCAAACTGCGCGAGCAGCTGGATGAAACCGTGCGCCGCCAGCAGACTGAACTGGCGGAACTCAATGCGCGTACGGCGGCAGCCGAGCGCCAGTTGCAGATCGAACGCGCGACTTACGGTGATCTGGCGAAACAGGTCAAGGCGCTGGCGCAGGAGAACGCGACGTTGAAGGAGGATCTCGCCTTTTTTCAATCTCTTACGGCCACCGGTAAAGACGGTTCCATCAGCGTCAACCGTTTTCGCATGATTCCCGAGTCAGTGCCGGGGGAATATCGCTATCAGCTGCTGCTGGTGCAGGCGGGAGAGCGCGCCAAGGAGTTTCATGGCCGGCTGCAGTTTGTATTGAACCTGCAACAGGATGGTCGTAAAGTGACCCTGATGTTGCCCGAATCCGGGCGTGCTGATGCGGCGAAAGAGTATCAGGTCAATTTCAAGCTGTTTCAGCGCGTAGAAGGATTGTTCCGGATTCCGCCCCATGCCACGGTGAAAGGGCTGCAGGTGCGGATCTTTGAAGGCAATTCGGACACACCGAAGTTGACCCACAACGTCACCATTTCATAGTTGGAGGCATCCATGTTTGGCAACAAAAACAAACCCAATAAGCCGCAGAACCGTATCGATTGCCTGATTGGCGCGGGCACCGAGATCAAGGGCGACATGACTTTCGATGGCGGATTGCGTATCGATGGCCGGGTTCATGGCAATGTTATTTCAATTGAGGGTAAACCCGGGACTCTGGTGCTTTCCGAGGCGGCCCGTATCGAGGGCGAAATCCGTGTCTCCCATGTGGTTATCAACGGCACCGTGGTTGGTCCGGTGCATGCCGCCGATTACGTCGAACTTCAGAGCAAAGCCAATGTCACAGGTGATGTCTATTACCGGACGCTGGAAATGCATCTGGGCGCTGTGGTGCAGGGCCGGCTGGTTTATCAGGATGACACCAAGACCGACAAGGTGGTCCAGTTCAAACCCGCTTCTGCCGATTGACCTGCAGCAGCAGCGACAGTGATAATGGGTTATTGTTTGTATTACCGAATCAGGAGCAGGTCATGAATGCAGTCTCTGAAGTTGTGATGCCGGAACCGCTGGTCTTCACCGACAATGCAGCGGCCAAAGTGCGCCAACTGATCGATGAGGAAGGCAACACCGAACTGAAGCTCCGCGTGTTCGTTACGGGTGGCGGCTGCTCGGGGTTCCAGTATGGATTCACCTTCGATGAAGTCGTCAACGAAGATGACACCGCGCTGCAAAAAAGCGGCGTCACGCTGCTGATCGATCCGATGAGCCTGCAGTACCTCACCGGCGCCGAGATCGACTATCAGGAAAATGTCGAAGGCTCGCAGTTCGTGATCAAGAATCCGAACGCCAGTTCCACCTGCGGCTGCGGCTCGTCGTTCTCCGCATAAAGCAGCAGTCCACTGCTGATCCGACGGGGGCTTCAAGCCCCCGTTGTTTTTTTGTGGCGGGGCTTTATGCCGGATAGATGGCGCCGAGCACGCGTGGCCCGCGCGCACCGGTGACCCGCGGCAGGTTGCCGGTTTCCCCGGCCAGCGCACGCGCCGCCAGCCAGGCGAATGCAGCGGCCTCCACCGCTTCAGCGGCAATGCCGAGGCGGTCGGTGACGTCGATGCGGCGCCCCGGCAGCAACGCCGCGAGACGTTTAAGCAGCGCGTCATTGCGCGCACCGCCGCCGCAAACATAAACCTCGGTGGTATCCGTGCAATGCACATCCAGCGCACGGGCGATGCCTGCAGCCGTCAGTTCACACAGGGTGGCCTGCACATCCTCGGCGCGTTCATGACCGGACAGTGTGCCACTCACCCACTGCAGATTGAAGGTTTCGCGCCCGGTGCTTTTCGGCGGCTGGCGCTTGAAGAACGGGTGGGCCAGCAGGCGTTCCACCAGTTCCGGCAATATGCGACCGCTCGCTGCCCAGGCGCCGCTCCCATCGTAGGGTTGGTCGCGATGCATCGAGATCCAGCCGTCCATCAATGCATTGCCGGGGCCGCAGTCAAAGCCGCTGACTTCTCCATTTACCGGCAGGAAGCTGATGTTGGCGATACCGCCGATGTTGACAACGGCGCGGGCGCATTGCGGCGATGCGAATACTGCCTGGTGAAAAGCCGGCACCAGCGGTGCGCCTTCGCCGCCAGCGGCGATGTCGCGGCTGCGGAAATCACAGACGACAGGGATGCCGGTGAGTTCGGCGAGCAGCGCGCCATTGACCAGTTGCGTGGTGTAGCCGCCTTGCGGCTGGTGACGCACGGTCTGGCCATGACAGCCGACCGCGGCGATATCTGTTGCAACAGCACCGGATTGCGCCAGCAGCGTGTTGACGATCGCGGCATATGCGAGTGACAGCGCGTTGGCCGCCTGCGCCGCGCGATGCAGTTCGTTGGTACCCGGGGTGTTCAGCGCCAGCAGTTCATCGCGTAACTGCGGCGGAAAAGGCTGGTGTACGAGTTCGCGCAATGCGGGAGCGGTGGCGAGTTCGACCAGCGCGGCATCGATGCCGTCCATGCTGGTGCCCGACATCAACCCGATATACAGACCGGGCATCACGGAAGGAATTATTGGGCAGCGGTGGTGCGCACTTGACGCACCAGGGCCAGGCGTTCGGCCAGCGGGCGGGCATTTTCATCGAACGCGGCGCGGTGTTGCGGCGCCAGCGGCGGCGCCGGCGGCATCGCGACCCGCAGCGGATCCTGGTGCACGTCGTTGGTGCGGAATTCGTAATGCAGATGCGGGCCAGTGGCGACGCCGGTGCTGCCGACAAAACCGATGACGTCGCCTTGGGTTACGCGTTTGCCTTTTTGCATGCCCGGGGCGAAACCGGACAAGTGGCCATACCAGGTGGTGTATTTTGATTGATGGCGCAGCACAACCAGGTTGCCGTAGCCGCCCTGCCGGCCGACGAATTCGATGATGCCGTCCGCGGTGGCCTTGACCCGCGTGCCGGTCGGCGCGGCGTAATCAACACCTTTGTGCGCACGCCAGGTCTGCAGCACCGGATGGAAGCGCGACATCGTGAAACCGGAGCTTATGCGCGAGAATTCCAGGGGCGAACGCAGGAAGGCTTTGCGGATGTTTTTGCCATCGGGGGTGTAGTAGCCGCCTTCGCCGTCAGGGTTCTGGAACCAGACCGCCTGGAAGGACTTGCCGTTGTTGACGAACTCAGCGGAGAGCAGGCGTCCGGTCTTCACCGGCTCGCCCTGGTGGTAATGAACTTCATAGACGGCGGCGAAGCGGTCGCCTTTGCGCAGGTCACGGTGGAAGTCGATATCGGTGGAGAATACTTCAGCAATCTGCACCGCGACGGCATCCGACATGCCGGCAGCATCGGTGGCGGCAAACAATGAGGATTTGATTTCGCCGGAACGCATATGCAGACGGGTTTCAACCTCGGCGGCGCCTTCTGAAATCACCAGCGCATCGCCTTCGCGGTCGATTTTCAGCAATTGCGTGCCGTTCAGGTATCGCAACGCAAGCAACTGACCGGCGGCGGTGGTATGGGCGCGTATCGTGCGGCCGGGAATCAGGCGGTACAGCAGGCGGGCCTCGGAGGTGCGTTGCAGCACCTGGCCGGCACTGGCGTCGTCGATCTGCAACCGCTGCAATATGGAGGCAATGGTGTCGCCGCGTTCAATACGCGCTTCGCGCCAGTAACTTTCCGTGGCATCGCCGGCGGGCGGCAGTGCCGGCAGGGCGATTTGTTCAACCACGTTGTTGCGTTCAATGGTGTCGGTGATGGTGTCCGGAGCAATACCGAAGGCGGCCATGATGCCGAAAAACGGCAACAGCAGCGCGAACAAGACGCGACGAGTCGCACTGCCGTGAAGCAGGACGCCAAGCTTTTGCGCTAAAATCGCGAATCGCGCGTTAGGCATGCGCTTCCTTGTTGATTTAAAACGTGATTTGCAACGGATTGGGGTCGAATTGACGGCCCGGGTTGCGGCGAAAATTTCTGCCCAAAGCTTATCAGAATCCCCGCACCCGGAAAACCCGTTTTTTGCCCCCGCGCAGCCCTGAAAAAACCTGACAAAAGTCTCCGAAACCCATGACTACCATCGATGGCCAGATCGAGATCATCCGCCGCGGCTGCGACGAACTGCTGCGTGAGCCGGAATTACGCGAAAAACTGGCCCTGGGCCGGCCTTTGCGCGTCAAAGCCGGGTTTGATCCGACCGCCCCCGATTTGCACATCGGCCACACGGTATTGATCAATAAACTGCGCCAGTTCCAGGAACTGGGCCATCACGTATTGTTCCTGATCGGCGATTTCACCGGCATGATCGGCGACCCGACCGGCAAAAACGCGACGCGACCGCCGCTGACCCGTGAAGAAGTCGCGCGCAACGCCCAAACCTATACCGAGCAGGTATTCCGCATCCTCGACCGTTCGCGCACCGAGGTCGTGTTCAACTCGACCTGGATGGACCCGATGAGCGCGGTCGACATGATCAAGCTGGCCTCTACGCATACCGTGGCGCGCATGCTCGAGCGCGATGATTTCTCCAAGCGCTATCGCGGCAACCAGCCGATTGCCATTCACGAATTCATGTATCCGCTGGTGCAGGGCTACGACTCGGTGGCGCTGAAGGCCGACATCGAACTTGGCGGCACCGACCAGAAATTCAACCTGCTGATGGGCCGTGAATTGCAGAAACACCACGGGCAGCCGGCGCAGTGCATTCTCACCATGCCGCTGCTCGAGGGCCTCGACGGCATCAACAAGATGTCGAAATCGCTGGGCAACTATGTCGGCATCCAG
This sequence comes from Burkholderiales bacterium, assembly GCA_022841375.1. Taxonomy (GTDB): domain Bacteria; phylum Pseudomonadota; class Gammaproteobacteria; order Burkholderiales; family SG8-41. The sequence goes on along the minus strand of JALHRQ010000011.1, from coordinate 76,292 downwards.
GAAGCACCGAATGAAATCTTCGGCAAGCTGATGTCGATTTCCGACGAACTGATGTGGCGGTATATCGAATTGCTGTCGTTTGAGCCGCTGGCGACCATCCGCCAGTGGCGTGAAGAAGTGAAGGCGGGTCGCAATCCGCGCGACATCAAGGTCGGTTTCGCGCAGGAAATCGTCGCGCGTTTCCATGGCGCCGACGCAGCAACTGCCGCGCTGGCCGATTTCGAGGCGCGTTTCCGTCGCGATGAAATTCCCGCCGACATGCCCGAGTTCACGCTCAAGTCCGACGGTGAAGGATTGCAGATTGCCGCGGTGTTGAAGCAGGCGGGACTGACGCCCAGCACTTCGGATGCGCTGCGCATGCTGGCGCAGGGCGGCGTCAAAATGGATGGTGAAAAAATCACCGACAAAACGCTGCAGATTGCGCGCGGCGCCAGCGTCGTGCTGCAGGTCGGCAAACGCAAATTCGCTCGCGTCACCGTCAGCTAAAAATAATCAATAAAAACAAATAGTTATATGTTTTCTGGGGCAACCCGGTAACGCTGCATGAACGCACGGTCGACGCGATCCTTCCAGCGCCATACCCAAGCGCCGCTCACCGCGAACGGCCCGTATGACGCCATCGCATAACGATCCCCGGCGCTGATCAACGCCAACGCGCGTGGCTGCGGGTGATATTCCACCAGGGGTTCACCGCGTAATGCGCGCCGCAGGTTTTCCGACAGCGGCGGGCCCTGGCGTACCGCGTAGACACCGGATTTCGGCCGTGGCGTATCCCGCATCGAAGCGATATCGCCGGCAGCGAACACCCCCGGATGCGACAACGACTGCAGATGCCTATCCACGGCAATGAATCCTGCGTTATCGGTTTGCAAGCCACTGGTGCGTGGCCATGCCGGCGCTGCGGCGCCGGTGACCCAGACGACTTCATCAAATGCCAGCCGTTCGCCATCGCCCAGGAACAAGGTTCCGGGGGCCACACGCGCAACGGACGTGTCAAGGCGCACGCTGACGCCCTGATTCTGCAGAATGCTCATGAACTGTTGCTGTACGCGTCGTGGATGCACGCCGAGAATCGTCGGCCCGTCGCCGATCAGCGTGAAATCTGCATGACCGCCATCACCGGCAATGCGGTGCCGCATCGCCAGCACTACTTCGACACCCGCGGCGCCGGCCCCGACGACGACCACCTGCAGCGGCCGTGGCGCCGTACGCGCCGCTTCGCGCAACTGCGTCCAGTGTTCAAGAAACTGCGCGACCGGCTTGACCGCAATGCCATGTCGTTCGGCGCCGGGAATGGGTGCCAGCACCGGCGTCGAGCCGGTATCGATCGACAGTACATCAAAGGGCTGATCGGGCGCATGACCGCAACGCGCAACATGCGCGGCGAAATCGATTTCGCTGGCGCTGGCGCCGATGCGCGTGACGCCGGCCTGCGCGCAGACGGCATCCAGATCAATATGGCATTCGGCGTGACTGTAATGGCCGGCGATGTAACCCGGCAGCATGCCGGAATACGGTGTGTGGCGGTCGGGACTGACCAGCGTGACCGCGACGTCAGGCTCCGGGTTTAATCCCCAGCGGCGGATCACCTCGACATGAGTGTGACCGCCGCCGATCAGCAGCAGGCGCCTGGGCATTGCCGCATTACTGTGTTTTCCACACCTCTTGCAGCCGCGCCTGCCGCCCGCAGCTGGTCTTGTAGTAGTTGTAACGGATCGGATTTTTCTTGTAGTAGTCCTGGTGATAATCCTCGGCCGCATAAAACTCGGCCGCGCGCGTAATCAGCGTGCGGATGTCGCCGGCAAACGGTTTGGTTTTTTGCAGTGCGGTTTTCGAAGCCTCCGCGACTTTGCGCTGCGCATCGTCGTGGAAAAAGATTTCGCTGCGGTACTGTGAGCCGTGATCGCAGAACTGGCCGTTGGCCTGGGTCGGATCGATATTGCGCCAGAACGCGTCGAGCAATTGCGCGTAAGTCACTTTCGCCGGATCGTAGACCACCTGTACCACCTCGTTGTGGCCGGTGCCGCCAGCGGAAACCTGCGGGTAAGTCGGATTTTTCAGTTGCCCGCCCATGTAGCCGGAAGTGGTCGAAATCACCCCGGCCACCTTGTCGAAGGCTTCCTCGACGCACCAGAAACAGCCGCCGCCGAAGGTGGCGATGGCGGTGGCCGCAGCCGGCGCCGCCGGCTTGACCGCCTGCGCCGTTGCCAGCAGCGGCATGCAGAGCAGCAGTGTCAGCGCGGTACGCCGCAAAATCGCCCGGAAAATCGCTTTCAAAATCATGTACATCATTGATGTCTCCCGAAGAAAACCAGTATATCGGATAATCCTGCCTCGCCCGCCCGGCGCACCGGTCGGATGCCTATTAGTGGAGAAAACATGCGTCGCATTACACTCACCCAGTATTTAGTTGAACAACAGCGTGAAAAAGGCGTTGTTTCCGCGGAACTGCGGCTGCTGATTGAAGTGGTCGCCCGTGCCTGCAAATCGATCAGCAATGCCGTCAGCAAGGGCGCACTGACCGGTATCCTCGGCAACGCCGGCAGCGACAACGTGCAGGGTGAAGCGCAGAAAAAACTCGACGTCATTTCCAACGAAGTGTTGCTCGAGGCCAACGAGTGGGGCGGCCACCTTGCGGCGATGGCGTCTGAGGAAATGGAGCATCCCCACCAGATTCCCAACCGTTATCCGCGCGGCGAATATCTGCTGCTGATGGATCCGCTCGACGGTTCGTCAAACATCGACGTCAATGTGTCGATCGGCACCATATTCTCGGTGCTGCGCTGTCCGGAAGGCGTCACTCCCGACGAACAGGCGTTCCTGCAGCCGGGCTCGAAACAGGTGGCTGCGGGTTTTGCGGTGTACGGTCCGTCGACCATCCTCGTGCTCACTGTCGGCAACGGCGTTGCCGGATTCACGCTCGACCGCGAACTGGGCAGCTGGGTGCTGACCCAACCAAAAATCGAAATACCGGCTGATACCGCCGAGTTCGCCATCAACATGTCGAACCGCCGTAACTGGGGCGCGCCGATTATCCGTTACATCGATGAATGCCTGGCCGGCAAGACCGGCCCGCTGGGCAAGGACTTCAACATGCGCTGGGTGGCCTCGATGGTCGCCGACGTTTACCGCATCCTGTCACGCGGCGGCATTTTCATGTATCCGCAGGACGCCAAACACACGGAAGGCCGGTTGCGGCTGATGTATGAAGCCAATCCAATGGCGATGATCATCGAAGAGGCGGGCGGCGCTGCGACCAACGGCACGCAGCGCATCCTTGACGTGCAGCCGACCAAACTGCATCAGCGCGTCGGCGTCATCCTCGGTTCGCGCAACGAAGTCGAACGCGTCACCGGCTATCACAAGCCCGGCTGACCGTTGTCAGGTTTAGCCGCCTGTGACGACTGATGCGACATTGAACCTCAACAGGAGCAGGCAGAATGACCGATACCACGGGCAAAACGGCGGCGCGGGAAGTCGCGACGCTCGGCGGCGGCTGTTTCTGGTGCCTCGAGGCGGTATTTGACGGGCTGACCGGCGTCGATTCCGTCGAATCCGGCTACAGCGGCGGCCACCTCGCCAATCCGACCTACGAAGACATCTGCGGCGGCGACACCGGCCATGCCGAAGTCGTGCGCATCACTTTCGATCCGGCAGTGCTGAGTTATGCCGATCTGCTGGACGTGTTTTTTGTGATTCACGATCCGACGACCCTTAACGCCCAGGGCAATGACTTCGGCACGCAATACCGCTCGGTGATCTATTTCCATACACCGGCGCAGAAAGCGGTGGCCGAGGCGACGATTAAACGCCTGACCGAGGCACGGGAATATTCACGTCCCATCGTCACCGAAATCACCGCGGCGCCGCACTTTCATGTCGCCGAGCCTTATCACCAGGAATATTTCGAACACAATCCGCGGCAGCCGTATTGCCAGTTTGTTGTTGCTCCCAAGGTTGCCAAATTCCGTCAGAAATTTGCGGCGCGGGTGAAGAAGTAGCCGCGTAGAAAGTAAGGTGGGAGGCGCGGTTAACCCGCCTGTCCGCGATGGCGCGCCGCGGTGACAATGGCCTGCGCCAGCTTGACCAGCGTCAACGGTGCCGAACCTTCAGCCTTGTTGTTGGCAATGATCGTGCATTCATGGCCGGCGGTGATGGTGGCCATGCACAACTGCGCAATCGAATCCCGCGTCGCACTGTCTTCGTCAAGCAACTGATCGAAGGGCGTGAAACGGCTGCGCGCATCTTCGTAGGTGTAGCCGCTTTTCAGGTTCCAGCGCACCAGCAGCGGTCCGGAACCGAAACCCGACATTGCGGCAGCCTGTGCTGCCACCGGCGGCATCCGCGGATGCACGCCGACGCAATATCGCACGCCCACTTCCTTCAACGAAGCAAAAAACCGCCGGGTAATCACGCGGTCATCACGAACTTCGGCGGCATATTGCGGGCCCTGCGGCAGGCGACCGAGAAATTCCTGCAACTGGGCAATGAAGCGTTCGGGTGATCGGGTCAGCGTGCGCCCTAGCGGCGGGAACTGGAACAGCAGTGTTCCCGCTTTGGTGCCCAGGCCCGCCCGAACCGGTTCGACAAACTGTTCAATGGCATAGGTCGAGTCGAGAAATTGCGCATTGCCGCCGCCGCGGAAAGTGCCTTCTCCGGGCAGCCATTGGCTGGTGATCAGGCTGGGCGCTTTGACAACAAAGCGGAAACGCTCCGGTACCTGCTCGGCGTAGGCGGCGTATTGCCGCGGCGACAGCGGTGCGTAAAACGAGCGGTCGATGCCGACGCTGCTGAACAGCGGATGCTGTGAATAGGCGACCAAACCCTGGCGCGACAGATCACCGGGCGCCACGGTGTCGGCCCAGACGATGCCGCGCCATCCGGGGAAATGCCAGGAGGAAGTGCCGAGCCGCACGCCCTGAGGCAACTGTCGTGCCAGGTCGCGTGCTTCAGAGGAAGGCTCCGCCGCAACAATGGCGGCAGCGAGCGGCATGCCCGATCGCGCACCCTCGAACAATGACAATTGTCTCGACATGGATGGGAGCTTACCCGGAGTGGCGGCGTCGTGTGTCACCGTGCGGCAACGCAGCGCGGCCTGAACATGGAACGCCAATGATGCAGACAGACAATTCAAGTTCCTCTACTAGGTCATTGATTTGTTTCTGCTCTTGCACCGCGATCATGGTGCCCGGAGCTGCCGTCGGGGGCTTGCTATTGTGCGGCGAGCCGCGCGCGGATTCAAACGAATTACATCCTGACGGGATTCTGACGGCATTCCGTTTGGGTACGCGCGGACATTTTCCCTGCGGTACCGGCTGGTTTTCCCTCTGGAAAAGCGTTGACAAAGGCATTTTCCCTCGGCATTCTCTCGACACCGTGCAATACACGGCAAAGCAGACTAACCTGAACTCTGTACTCATTACTTGTATTCAGTACTTATATTCAGTCACCTAACGGGAGATCCATCGATGGCTGCAAAGAAAAAAGCTACCAAGAAACCTGCTGCTAAGAAAAAGAAGGCCGCGGCGAAACGTAAACCCAATGCCGCATTCATGAAACCGATGCAGCCGAGCGCAGCGCTCGGAGCAGTGATCGGCAGCGGCGCACAGCCGCGTACCGAAGTCACCAAGAAAATCTGGGCCTACATCAAGAAGCACGGCCTGCAAGACAGCAAGAACCGCCGCAACATCAATGCTGACGAGAAACTGAAAGAAGTTTTCGGCGGCAAGAAACAGGTGTCGATGTTTGAAATGACCAAACTGGTCAACAAGCATCTGAAATAAGCGGTTTTTCGCTATGAAGAGCGGGGCGCCCAAGCGCCCCGTTTTTTTTGCTTTTCCGTCCTGCTTTTACGCTTTGGAAGCACCGCCAATCCCATCTAACGGCGGCTGGTGTAAGCAGCGCCGAGCAGCAGCACCGCAGCCATGGTCCAGAATACCGGCGTCATGCCCATCGTGCTGCCGACGACGCCGAACAGCAGCGGCATCCCCGCCTGCGTCAGGTTGAGCAGGAAAGTGCGTACGCCGACCACCTCGCCGCCGCGTCCCGGTGGCGCCGTGTTGTAGAGCAGCGACATGATCATCGGCTGCGTGCCGCCGATCGCCAGCCCCAGCATGAACGCCACCGCCATCAGCAGCGACACGCTGTTGATCAGCGGAAAGATGATCATTGCCACCCCGGTGGCGAGCATGCCGCCGATCAGCAGCGGCCACTCGCTCAGCCGGTGCACGATTGCCGGCAGCACCAGGCGTATCAGGAAAATTGCCGCGCCGAACGAACCGAGAATCAGTCCGATCATCGATGCCGACAGGCCCAGCCGCGTGCCATGGATCGGCGTGACGAAGGTGAACAGGTCCCAGGCCATCGACAGCACCGCGCTGGCGACAAATGCACGGCGCAGGCCGCGGATGCGGAACAGATCGCCAACCCGCTTGTGGTCATGACCAGTCGCGGATGCCGGGTGCGCAGGCATTCGGATCGGCCACAGCAGCATCAGCACAATGCCGATTGCCGTACTGCCGCCGAGCAGCAGAAAGGTCAGCCGGTGACCGATCAGGTCAATGGCAAAACCCGAAATCGTCGGTCCGAGAAAGCCGGAAGTCGAGAACGCCAATGCGAGCAGGCTGAAATTGCGCGACCGCTGCTCCGGCGTGCCGAGGAGCCCGGCGACCTGGTTGACGCAGATATGCACCAGCATGAAACCGCTGCCGGCGACCGCGCTGACAATAAACAGCACTTCAATGCGCGGCAACGCCGCCGCGAGCAGCAGCGCGCCCAGCACCAGACAGGCGCCGATCAGCAGCGGCTTGCGCACGCCGATGCGGTCAATGGTGCGCCCCCAGCCGACCGCAAAGACCAGCGGCACCGCGGCGAGCAGCGAAATCAGCACGCCCACCGTCAGCGGCGTCGCCTGCAGATGCAGCGCCAGCAGCGACAGCGTGACCCGGCTGCCGGCGAACGCCAGATGCAGGATCACAGTCAGCAGCAGCACAAAACGGATGGTCATGATGCAGCCCGGCCTGGTCGTGCCCACGACACCATTGCCACGCCCAGGCAGGTGATGACAATGCCCGCCAGTGATACCACCGAAGGCAGCACATCAAACATCAGCAATTCCAGGGCCACGGCAAAAATCGGCGTCAGGTAAATCAGGCTGGTGACTTTTGTCGCCTGACCGCGGCGCATCAGCGTATGGAAGGCGTTGACGGCGAGGAGCGAGGCGCCGATCACCAGGAACACGATGACGCCGGCGAGCGTCCACGACCAGCGCACCGCGGCGCCTTCAACCAGCCATGCGAGTGGCGCCAGCACGATGAAAGTGCTGACGAATTGCAAGAGCGCAGCGGCACGGAGATCGACGACAGGGCAATACACCCGTTGATACAACGTGCCTGCGGTGACGCCGGTGACGGAGATCGCCACCGCTGTCAGCGCGCCCAGCGTCGCTTCGCGCACATCAATCTTGTGCCAGACGATCAGCGTGACGCCGGCCAGTCCGATGGCAATGCCCAGCCATTGCACGGCGCTCAGGCGCTCGCGCATCCAGCGTCCGGCAAAAAGGGCTGTCAGCAAGGGCTGCACCGACAGCAGCACCGCGGTAATACCTGCGGACAGTCCCAGATACTGTGAATAGTGGCTGCCGCCGAGATGCACCGCATGCATCAGCAATCCGGCGACGATGACGTGGCCGAATTCGACGCGTGTTGCCGGCCAGCGCGGCTTCAGCACGATCACCAGGAGGGTCATGCATAAGATGCCGAAGGCAAAACGCAGCGACAGGAATGTGAATGGCGGGGCGTGCTGCAGCCCGATCTTGGTGGCGAGAAAGCCGGAGCCCCAAACCGATACGAAATACCACGCCAGGAGCGATTCCCAGGCGCGTGCTGACAATGGCGCGGGCAAGGCGGTCCCGTAGTCAGGGCGCGAGCCGGGAAAGCGTCCAGCTGCCCCCTGTGCGCGTATACAACAAACGATCATGCAGCCGGCTGGGCCGGCCCTGCCAAAACTCGAGTCGAGACGGTATAACCCGATAGCCGCCCCAATGTGCCGGACGTGCTGGCATTTCGCCATGATCTGCCGCCGCAGCGGCAAAACGCGCTTCCAGCACGGCGCGGCTGGTAACCACCTCGCTCTGTGGCGATGCGATTGCGGCATGACGGCTGCCCAGCGGACGGCTGGAGAAGTATTCATCCGATTCCGCAGCCGTAACTTTTTCGATGCGGCCGTCGATACGCACTTGGCGCTCCAGATCAGTCCAGTGGAACAGCAGCGTCGCGCGCGGATTGGCCGCGAGTTCGCGGCCCTTGCGACTGAGATAGTTGGTGTAGAACACGAAGCCGTTGGCATCGATGCCTTTCAACAGCACGATGCGGGCCGAGGGGGCGCCGTCGTCGCCGACCGTGGCCAGGGTCATGGCATTGACCATTGGTGATTCGGCGCGCACCGCTTCGTCGAACCATTTCTGGAACTGCGGAAACGGATCGGCCGCAACATCGGTCTCGTTGAGGCTGGCGCGCATGTATTCCTGGCGCAGAGAACTAAGGTTCAAGGGGACTCCATCAACGTTGAAACAGGGAATAAGTCGAATGAAACAAACGGCAGTGCGGTGATTTTACCGCTCGGGCAGGGGAATGAATTCGGTTTCCCCGGGAACGCCCGGAAAACGTTGTTCGCGCCATTGCGTGCGCGCCTCATCAATCCGTTCCCGGCTGCTGGCGACAAAATTCCACGACACATGGCGTTCGCCGTCCAGCGGCGCACCACCGAAGGCCATGATGCGCGCCGCGCCGCCGGTATGGACCGTAACCGGCACGTCCGGCGCAAACATCGCGACCGTGCGCGGCACAATGCTGATGCCGCCGACGCTGACATCGCCGTCAACCACGTAAATCGCGCGTTCGGCATATTCCGAGGGCAGATCAAACTGCGTGGCGCCGCCGGCTTCGATGGCTGCATAAAACATCGGCGAAAAGGTCTGTACCGGTGCGCGCAGCCCCCAGCCCTTGCCGGCAATCAATCGCAGTTTCGCAGCAGGAAGGGTGAGCCGCGGCAGCGTGGCTTTTGGGTGGTGAGTGAACGATGGCGCGGTCTGTTCATCCGCTTGCGGCAGGCCAATCCACACCTGAATACCGTGCAGGCCGCGTGCAGTGTTGCGTTCGTCGTCGGGGCTGCGCTCGGAGTGGACAATGCCGTGTCCCGCGGTCATCCAGTTGACGTCGCCGGGTGTAATGCGCTGCACGAAACCCAGGCTGTCGCGGTGCATCAGCGCGCCTTCGAACAGGTAAGTCACCGTGGCCAGCCCGATATGCGGATGCGGCCGCACATCGACGGCCTGGCCTGGATTGAAACGCACCGGACCCATGTGATCAAAAAAAATGAATGGACCGATGGTGCGTCGCGTCGCGGCCGGCAACAGACGCCGCACCTCAAAACCGTCACCGAGGTCTTTGGTATGCGCCTGCAGAGTTTGACTGATCACGATGGCGTTGGCTTTGCGGGTGGAATGTTGTTGATTATAAACGGCCGTCTGCGCTGTCTATAATGGACCAACCTGAAACCCAAGGAGAACATTGATGGCCCGTCTGCAGCCGTTACCGATCGACGCTGTTCCCGAGCTCGCGGATTCGTGGAAGGTTTATCTCAAAGCGCTGGGCTTTGTGCCCAACAGCGTACTGATCCTGCAGCGCAAACCCAAGCTGGTGAAGGCGCTGGCCGCCATGGCGGCTGCGGTCTGGGATCCGGAAGGTGAAGTGTCCGTCAGCCTCAAGCGCCTGATCGCGCACATTGCCAGCAAGGCGCACGGCTGCAGTTATTGAATGGCGCACACTGCCGGGGCGGCGCTCCGGCTGGGCGTGGACGAGCAAAAAATGGAAGCGGTATGGGAATACCGCAGCAGCCCCTTGTTCAGCGAAGCCGAGCGCGTTGCACTGGACCTGGCGCTGGCCGCGGCGTCGCAGCCGAACGATGTGAGCGACGAACTGATGGACCGCGCCCTTAAACACTGGAGCGAAAACCAGATTGTTGAAATCGTCGGTTGCGTGGCGATGTTCGGTTTCCTCAACCGCTGGAACGATTCAATGGCGACCCCGCTGGAGGAGGAACCGGTTGAAGTCGGCGAAAAACACCTCGTCAAACTGGGCTGGAATATAGGGAAGCACGGCGTCGGCAAGCACGGCAGCTAGCCGGCTCAGCGCGCGCCGGTTTTTTCGAGCAGCCGGATGATTTCACGGTAGCCGTGGCGTCGCGCATGCGCCAGCGGCGTCACGCCGTCGCGGTCGGCGATGCCGGCATCCGCGCCGTGGGCCAGCAGCAGGCGCACGATCTCGGTGTGTCGGGCCTCGCCGTCGCCGAGGATCACTGCCTCGATCAGCGCGGTCCAGCCGAGTCGGTTGACGTGGTTGACGTTGATCTTGGTCTTCAGCAGTTCGCGCACGACCTCGACATGGCCGTAGTGGGATGCCGGAATCAGCGCGGTGCCGCCGTACTGGTTCAGGGTGTGGATGTCGGCGCCGTGCTTCAGTGTCAGGCGCAACAGTTCGAGATGGCCGTAAACCGCGGCGACCATGAAGGCGGTGCGTCCCACAGTGTCACGAACATTGGGACTGGCGCCGGCTTCCAGCAGAACGCGCGCGGCGTCGACATGGTTGCCGTAGGCAGCCGCGACCAGCGCGGTACGGCCTGCGCCATCGCGCGCCAGCAGCGACGCGCCCTCTTTCAGTGACTGCTGAACCGCGGTGGTGTCGCCACGGCCGGCGGCGGCAATCAGCGCCTGATCGCGTTCCGGCGCTTGCGCCCAGGCCGATGCTGCGGTCAGCAGCAGGGCGATGAGTAACGTGCGACGGTTCATGCGCCGCGCTCGCGCAGGAACTCGCCGAGGATGCGCGCGGTGTGTGAACGCGCGGCTTTTTTGACGACTTCTGCCGGCGGCCCTTCGGCAACAATGCGTCCGCCGCCGTCGCCGCCCTCCGGACCGAGGTCGATGATCCAGTCGGCTTCGGCCATGACGTCGAGGTTGTGTTCGATCACCACCACCGAATTGCCGGCATCGACCAGCCGGTGCAGCACATGGATCAGTTTCTCCACGTCGGCCATGTGCAGGCCCACCGTCGGTTCATCGAGCACATACAGCGTGTGGCGTTGCGCGCCGGCGCGGCCCGGCCGCGCCGCGGCATCTTCGCCGCTGTTGCTGCGCACCTTGGCCAGTTCGGTGACCAGCTTGATGCGCTGGGCTTCGCCGCCGGACAGCGTCGGGCTTTGCTGGCCCAGTGTCAGGTAACCCAGGCCGACATCCTGCAGCAGACGCAGAGCATGATGAATCTGCGGATGCGCGGCGAAAAAATCGACGGCTTCGTCGATGCTCAGCGCCAGAATGTCGCCGATGGATTTGTCCTTGAACTTCACCGACAGGGTTTCCGCGTCGAAGCGTTTGCCGCCGCAGACGTCGCAGGGGACCTTCACGTCGGGCAGGAAACTCATCTCGATTTTCAGCACGCCCTGGCCTTCGCAGGCTTCGCAGCGGCCACCCTTGGTGTTGAACGAAAATCGGCTTGCGGTGTAACCGCGCATGCGCGCTTCCGGCGCTTCGGCATACAGACGGCGGATGGTGTCCCAGAAACCGACATAGGTCGCGGGACAGGAGCGCGGCGTCTTGCCGATGGGCGTCTGGTCGACTTCAAGCACGCGACCCACCGCGTCCCAGCCCGCAACCTCTTTGCAGCCTGTTGTTTTTATTGATGATTTTGTTTTGTTGTTGACCAGTCGGACAAGGTTGGCGTGCAGCACGTCGCGCGCCAGCGTCGATTTGCCCGAACCCGATACCCCCGTCACCACCGTCAGCCGGCCCAGCGGCACGCGTGCGTTAACGCGCAGCAGGTTGTGCAGCTGGGCATCGCGCACGATCAGCGACGGCGTTTTGGCATCGACCTTGCGCGGCGGATACAGCGGATGCCGCAGCGGTTGCGCCAGCAGACGGCCGGTCACCGATTGCGGATTGGCCTGCAATTCGGCGGCGGTGCCTGCAGCAACCACGTAACCCCCCAACCGTCCTGCACCCGGTCCGAGATCGATCACATGGTCTGCACGACGGATGGTGTCTTCATCGTGTTCGACCACGATGAGGGTATTTCCCTTGGTCTGCAGCTTGGCCAGCGTGTTGAGCAGGATTTGATTGTCGCGCGGATGCAGGCCGATGGTTGGTTCATCGAGGATGTAGGCAACGCCGCGCAGATTCGATCCCAATTGCGCGGCAAGGCGAATACGCTGCGCTTCGCCACCCGACAGCGTCGGCGCGGCGCGGTCGAGTGCCAGATAACCAAGACCGACTTCATCGAGAAAGCTCAGCCGGCTGCGGATTTCGCTGACGATGTCGCGCGCAATCGCCGCTTCACGACCGCTGAACGACACATCAGTGAATTCGCGCGCCAGTTTTGCCACCGGCAGCGCCGCCAGTTCGGCGATTGAACGTTTGCGGTAACGCACCGCCAGCGCGGTCGGGTTCAGTCGTTTGCCGCTGCAGGTCGGGCAGGGCTCGTCGACTTCCAGCCAGTTCAGCCACGAATCCAGCACATGCTCTTCGGTGCCGGTTTTTTCGCGTTCTTCGTCCCAATCCACTTTTTCCAGCGACAGCCCGGTGCCGAAACAGGTCGCGCACCAGCCGTGTTTGGAGTTGTATGAAAACAACCGAGGATCGAGTTCCGGAAAACTTTTGTTGCACGACGGACAGGCGCGCTTCACCGAATAAACGGTTTCGCTGAGCTTGATGCGACGTGCATCCTTTTTCGCCATCGCATCAGCCAGCGTATCAAGGCCGCCCAGCACATGCACCACGCCCTTGCCGTGTTCCAGAGCTGCGGCGAGGCCCGCGCGCAGTGCTGCTTCGTTTTCCGGTTTGACGCGAATGTCGGCAACCGGCAATTCGATGCTGTGTTCCTGGAATCGCGCCAGCCGCGGCCACGGTGAGGTCGGAATGAATTCGCCGTCGACCCGGAGATGGGTGTGGCCCTTGCCCGCGGCCCACTTGGCGAGGTCGGTGTAATAACCCTTGCGATTGACCACTAGCGGCGCGAGCAGCCCGATACGGTCGTTGCGGCACTCTTTCATGATGCGCGCGGTGATCTGGTCGATGCTCTGTGGCTCGATAGCGACATCGCAGTCCGGGCAGTACTGCGTGCCCAGCTTCACATACAGCAGGCGCAGGAAATGATAAATCTCGGTCAGTGTCGCCACCGTGCTGCGGCGGCCGCCGCGGCTGGTGCGCTGCTCAATCGCCACGGTTGGCGGGATGCCGTAGATCGCATCGACTTCGGGCCGCGCCGCCGACTGTACGAACTGGCGTGCATAGGCGTTCAGCGATTCGAGATAACGCCGCTGGCCTTCCGCAAACACAATGTCGAAGGCCAGCGTCGATTTGCCGCTGCCCGATACGCCGGTGACGACGGTGAATTTGCCGCGCGGAATATCGACGCTGATGTTTTTGAGGTTGTGTTCGCGGGCATGGCTGACGCTGATTGAGTTGCCGTGCCGCGCTGCGGCGCGCTGCGTTGTGGGTATCCCCGGCGGCGCGCCCAGTGATGCGGCGTAATCGCGCAGCGCCTTGGCGGTGTGCGAAGTGGCGTGTTCAGACACGACATCCGGCGTTCCGGTGCAGACGATCATGCCGCCGGCGTCGCCGCCCTCGGGGCCGAGATCAATGATCCAGTCCGAAGCGCGGATCACATCCAGGTTGTGTTCGATGACAATGATCGAATGCCCGGCGAGCAGCAGCTTGTGGAAGGCGCCGAGCAGTTTGCGCACGTCGTCGAAATGCAGCCCCGTGGTCGGTTCGTCGAACAGGAACAGTTTGCCCTTGCCGCCCAGCGCATTGCGGCCGCCACTCGTGGCCTCGGCGAGAAAGCCCGCGAGTTTGAGCCGCTGCGCTTCGCCGCCCGACAGCGTCGGCACCGGCTGGCCCAGCTTCAGGTAATCGAGACCGACATCCACCAGCGGTTGCAGCGCACGCGCGATATCGGCGGCGTGGTTGAAAAAGGCCAGCGCATCGGCCACGGTCAGTTCCAGCACGTCGGCGATTGATTTGCCGGCGATGGTGATTTCCAGCACCTCGGCGCGGTAACGCCGGCCGTCGCAATCCGGGCAGCGCAGATAGACATCGGAGAGGAACTGCATTTCCACGTGTTCGAAACCGTTGCCGCTGCAGGTCGGGCAGCGGCCGGTGCCGGAATTGAAACTGAAGGTGCCCGCGGTGTAACCACGCGACTGCGCCAGCGGTGCGGACGAAAAACGGCTGCGGATGGTGTCGAAGGCGCCGACATAACTCGCCGGGTTCGAGCGTGTGGTGCGGCCGATCGATGACTGATCGACCATTACCACGTCGCTGATCTGGTCGACGCCGTAGAGGCTGTCGTGTTTGCCCGGCGCTTCGGTCGGCTGGCCCAGCGCCTTGCGCAGTGCCGCGTACAACACATCCTGCACCAGCGTTGATTTGCCCGACCCGGAGACGCCGGTGATACACACCAGCCGCTCCAGCGGAAAATCGGCATCGACGTTTTTCAGATTGTGTTCGGTCGCGCCGCGGATGCGGATATGCGGCGACTTGGTCGCTGGCGCCTTGACCATGCGCGCTTCCGATGCGCTCAGTTCACCGGCGAGATAACGGCCGGTAACAGAATTCCTGGACTTCATCAGCTGTGCCGGGGTATCGAAGGCGACGATTTCGCCGCCTTTCGAGCCCGGCCCCGGGCCGATATCGAGCAGCCGGTCGGCGGCGAGCATTATCTGCGGATCATGTTCGACCACCACCAGCGAATTGCCGGCGTCGCGCAGCTTGTGCATGACGCCGATCACCCGGCCCATGTCACGCGGATGCAGGCCGATCGACGGTTCGTCGAGCACAAACAGCGTATTTACCAGCGACGTGCCCAAGGCGGTGGTCAGGTTGATCCGCTGCACTTCGCCGCCGGACAAGGTGCGCGACTGGCGGTCCAGCGTCAGGTAGCCGAGGCCGACCTGATTCAGGTAGGCGAGCCGCGTGCGGATTTCACCGAGCAGCATGTCGGTGGCCTCATCCAGCGGCGCCGGCAGTGTCAGTGCATCAAACAGTGTTTTAGTGCGCTCCAGCGGCAGCAACATTACGTCATGAACGGTCAGGCCGGGCAGCGTGTTGAGCTGTGCATCGCTGAACTTCACGCCATGCGGCATGTAACGCGTACGCCGGTGCTCGCCCTGACCCAGCGCGGTCTCGGCGTTTTCCGCAGTGCCGATACGCCACAGCAGCGCGTCGGTTTTAAGGCGCGCGCCGCCGCAGGTGGTGCATTCGGTATAGGCGCGATACTTGGACAGCAGCACGCGCACATGCATTTTGTACGACTTGGTTTCCAGCCATTTGAAAAAGCGCGCCACGCCATACCAGATGCCCGGCCACGATTTGCGCCAGTTTTCCCATTCCGGTTCGCCGTCGAGCACCCAGCGCTTTTCCTTCACCGACAATTCGCGCCACGGCTTGTCGACCGGAATGCCGCGCAGCCGCGCGTATTTCATCAGGTCGTCTTGACACTCCTTGTTTGATGGCGTCTGCCACGGCTTGACCGCACCGTCACGCAGCGATTTCGATTCATCCGGCACCACCAGCCCGAAGTCGAGGCCGACCACCCGGCCAAAACCGCGGCAGGTGTCGCAGGCGCCCATCGGCGAATTGAATGAAAACAGGCTGGGATTGGGTTCGGCGTAATGGATGTCGCATTCAGCGCAATGCAGATCAGCGGAATACTTCCATACCGTGCCGCTGCTGGCGTTGGCATCGTCAGCTTCCAGCACGTGCACATTGATGCGGCCCTGGCCGACTTTTAATGCGGCTTCCAGCGCTTCGACTACCCGGCTGCGTTCGGCATTGGCCATGCGCAACCGGTCCTGAATCACTTCAAAGCCGGTTTTTTCTTCACTCAAAAAGCGGGTGTAACCCTGCACACCGAGCAAGGTCTTGACTTCATCGGCTTTGAAATTCGCCGGCACCGGCACCGGAAACGCAATTGCCAGCCGCGGATCGCCCGCGGCCTGCGCGCGCGCTTTCAACGCGTCGAAAATGGTCTGCGGCGTATCGCGCGACACCTGCGTGCCGCAGCCCTTGCAGTGCAGGTGCGCCGCGCGAGCGAACAGCAGCTTCAGGTGATCGTTGAGTTCGGTCATCGTGCCCACGGTCGAGCGCGAGGTGCGCACCGGATTGACCTGGTCGATGGCGATGGCCGGCGGGATGCCCTCTATGGAATCGACCTGCGGCCGATCCTGGCGGTCAAGAAACTGCCGTGCGTACGGCGAGAAGGTCTCAACGTAACGACGCTGGCCTTCGGCGTACAGCGTGTCGAACACCAGAGACGATTTGCCGCTTCCCGAAACGCCGGTGACCACTACCAGTTCGTTGAGCGGCACATCCAGTGACAGGTTCTTCAGGTTGTTCTGGCGTGCGCCGCGGATGACGATGCGTTCACGTTCGTGCTCTGGAATATCCATGCGTGCAATCGGTGATCGCGGGTGATGCGACTGGGGAGTTAGGGGGGAAGTGCAGGCGCGGATGCCGCTGAAGCTGCGCACGACCTGCAAAACGATTATTGATTCTACCGGTTTCGGCGCGGACGCACCGTTCAAGCCGGTGCATGTCCATGACAGCGTTGCGGTGATGAAGTTCGCTGCTTACTTCTTCGGCGGGCCGCTTGCCGGGACGAACTCAATATCGCCGCTGGCACTGATTTTATTGGTGAAATCCAATCCGCTTTCACCGTGGCGGACGATGGTGCCGCGCTGGCCGAGGAGGATTTGCCCGGCGTCTTCGAGCATGCCGATGGCGGCGAAGCTGCCGCCGGATTCAACAAAGCGGCACGCCGCTTCGACTTTCGGGCGCATTGAACCGGCGGCAAAGGTGACTTTGCGCAGTTCGGCCGGGGTGGTTTCACCGACCGGCATGGCGCCTTTCATGCCCCAGTTTTCATACACCGCTTCAACATCGGTCAGGAACAGCAGTGCATCGGCTTTTAACTGGTGCGCCAGCAATGAAGCCGAAAGATCCTTGTCGATCAGGGCCTCGACGCCGCGCATACCGCCCTTGGGCGTCGTCGCCACCGGAATACCGCCGCCGCCTGCGCACACCACCAGCACCCCGGCATCGGACAGCAGCTTGATCGACGGCAACTCCAGGATGCGCAGCGGTTCCGGGGAAGGCACCGTGCGTCGCCACTTCATGCCGTCCTGTGCGACCGTCCAGCCATGGTCATGGGCGAGGCGCTCCGCTTCCAACTGGTCAAGCGCGGGACCGAAAGCCTTTGACGGGTGACGGAAAGCCGCGTCGTTGCGATTGACCTCGACCTGCGTCAGCACCGTGACCACATGTTTGCCCGGCAGCAGATTTCGCAGTTCCTGCTCAACCAGATAACCGATCATGCCCTCGGTTTCCGCACCGAGCATGTCCAGCGGGTAGGGTTTGAGGCTCGAATACGACTCCGACTGCATGGCCAGCAGGCCAACTTGCGGCGAATTGCCGTGAGTGATGATCACGTTATGGGTGCGCGCGATGCCGGCAACCGCGCCTATGGCGTGGGCGATATTCCGCCGCTGTACTTCGGCATCCAGTGCCTCACCGCGCCTTGCCAGCGCGGTGCCGCCCAGTGCGACAACCACTCTCATCGGCACTCTTCCATAAACACCGGGGGGCGGGCCGCATTGCGGCTACCCCGATGCTATTGATGGTACTGACCCCTTCGCCCGGCGCCTTGTCATAAATCAAGGTACTGGCTGCGATCAGCACCGTCCGGCGCAGCGCAGGGCTGGGTTAAGATGCCGCCGGGAGGAAACACCATGAAAGCCATGTTGTTGAAGGGAAAAAACCAGCCGCTGGTGCTGGAAACCGTGCCGGATCCGGTCCCGGGCCCGGGCGAAGCGGTCGCCCGCGTGTTGTCCTGCGGTGCCGGCCTGACCATCCACCACGTGCGCGCAGGGCGCGTGCCGGTGCAGTATCCGCGCATCCTCGGCCACGAAATCACCGCCGAAATCGTCGCCACCGGCGCCGGCGTCACCCGGCTCAAGGCCGGTGATGCGGTGACGGCCTACTTTTACCTGACCTGCGGCCATTGTTACTGGTGCCGCATCAACCGCGAAACGTTGTGCGAGAACTTCGGCGGTTACGTCGGCCGCGAATGCGACGGCGGTTATGCCGAATACATCAAGCTGCCCGCGGAAAACTTCATCCCGCTGCCGGAAGGCATGAATTACAAAAAGCATGCCGCCGAAATCGGCGTGATCTGCGACGCCATTGCGACGCCGCTCAAGGTCACGCGCAAGGCCCGGGTGATGCCGACCGACACCGTCGCGGTCATCGGTGCCGGCGGCGGCCTCGGCGTGCACATGCTGATGGTGTCGCGCTGGGCGCATGCGCGCAAAGTGATTGCCGTCGACACCCGGGCTTCGAAGTTCGAGTCCTGCGTGAAGAGCGGCGCCGATGCGACCATCGACGCCAGCGACGACAAAGTCAGTGAGCAACTGATCGAAATGACCGGCGGCAAAGGAGTGGACGTGGTGTTCGACTATGTCTGCACCAAACAGAGTATCGAATCCGCGATCGGCGGCCTCAATGTCGGCGGACGGCTGGTGCTGCTCGCCGGCAACAGCGCGCGCTTTGATGCGGACGGCCCGGCGATCATGCGCAAGGAAATCGAAGTCATGGGCAGCCGTTATGCCACGCGCCAGGAAGTCATCGAATCACTGGAACTGGTCGCCCGCGGCGACCTGTGGCCGCTGGTCACCGAAAAAGTTCATTACACCGAAGCCGAGGCCATCCATCAGCGGCTGGAAAGCGGAACAATCACCGGTCGCGCGGCGCTGGTGATGACGTAGTGCGGGATCTTCATGGCATACAGTTTCAAGATGGCTGATTTCCTGGAGCAGGCCCTGCTTGTTATTGCCGTCATGGCGCTGCTGGCTGGCGTGATCTGGTATTTTGCTTTGCGTCGTGACCGCGCGGTTTTTGAACACGCCATGGTTCTGAATGCGCCGCGCGAGCGGGTTTTCAGCGTGGTCAACAATCTGCGGAGTTGGAGCGAATGGCTGCCGCGCGTTGCCGCATTGATGCCCTCCGGCACGCCAGCGTCCAAGCTTCTGGGCGCACCGGTATTCCAGTTCGAGGGTCCGGCAAGCGGCAAGGGTGCAGTGATGATCTTGCGCGACCCGACGAACGGGTTCGTTTACCGCTGGGAGATCATTGAGGCCACCGAGCCTGCGGCAGTGGTGGTGCGCGAGCTTGTTTTGCCCCCTGCATCGTACGACGGTCGGCTGTCGATTGGTGGTGCGTATCCGACGATTCACAGGCTTGCCATTGAGGCCGGTATCAACAGCTGCAGGGTCCACTGGGTGAGTACCATGGACTGCACTGCGCTGCACACTTTCCTGTTGCGAGTCATCGCGGGGCGGTATCAGGCGCAATTCGAAGCACGGTTGAATGCGCTGAAAAATCATGTTGAATCGCAATCCGTTTCTGGTTGATCGTTTGTCCGGAAACACCTTCTGGCAGACGATGCCTGTTCGACGCAAGCGTATTCCTGATGATCTGAAGCGATTCGTGCCCACGATACGTACTGTCAGCACCGGAAGTTGCATGACCGGACTATAATTTTCAACCGCGGGCCGCCTGATGCGGCCCGCCCTCATTTGCGCGGCACCACGAGAAAGGTTTTCCCATGTTTTCATCCCGTTCCCTCATGGTCCTGCTGGGCGCGACGCTGTCGTTCGCTGCCGCGGCCCAGGGCTACCCCGACAAAGCCGTGCGCGTGATCGTGCCGTTCCCGCCCGGCGGCGCCGCCGACATCGTGGCGCGCCATGTCACCACGCGGCTGTCTGCGGTGATCGGCCAGCAGATCATTGTCGACAACCGTGGTGGCGCCGGCGGCATCATCGGCGGCGAGATCGCTGCGCGTGCGCCGGCCGATGGCTACAACCTGCTGTTTGCATCGTCGAGCGTGCTGTCGATCAATCCGCACCTCGGCGCCAAGGCGCCGTATGACGTACTGAAAAGTTTCACGCCCATCGTCAAAATCGGCGATGCGCCGAACGTGCTCACCGTGCACCCCTCGGTGCCGGCGAAAACCGTCAGGGAACTGATCACCATTGCCAAGGCCAGGCCCGACGCGCTGGCCTATGCCTCGAACGGCGCCGGTACGCTGAGCCACCTCACCGGTGAACTGTTTTCACAGCGCGCCGGCGTGAAAATGCTCCACGTGCCGTACAAGGGCGGTGCGCCCGCAGTGATCGATACCGTTGCCGGCAATGTCTCGGTGCTGTTTGCCGCATTCCCGACCGTTTCGGGGCAGATGCGCGCCGGCCGCCTGAAGGCGCTTGCGGTGACCAGCGGTAAACGTCTCGCGGTGGCGCCGGAACTGCCGACCGTGGATGAGGCGGCGCTGAAAGGGTTCGAATCCAGCCAGTGGTGGGGTTTGTATGGCCCGGCCGGATTGCCGGCGCCGATGGTTGAGCGCATGAACGCCGCGACCAACAAGGTGCTGGTAACTGATGACATCAAAAAAGCCCTTGCGCTGGATGGCGCGGAACCTTCCGGCGGCACGCCCGCTGCATTGGCCGCGTATCACAAGGCCGATTACGAAAAGTGGGGCAAGGTCATCACCACCGCGAACATCAAAGCCAACTGAACAACCCAGGTTCATATCCCATGCCCGACCAGACCACGCCGGTAGCCGCGACACGGCAGTTCGCCAACTTCGCCGCTGCGTTGACCTACGATGCGCTGCCCGACAACGTCCGTGAAGCGCTGACGATTTTCCTGCTCGACTACCTGCGCGTGGCCTCTTTGGGCCAGCGCATGCCGTGGAGCGCTTGGGCCACCAACCTCGCGCGCGAGCAGGGCGGCAGCCCACATGCAACGGTGCTGTTTTCGCAGGACCGCACCGATCCTGAGCGTGCCACCTTCGTCAACAGCACTTACGCCGGCAGCATTGATGCCGACGACGTGCACGTGGGTTCGATGCTGCATCCGGGCTGCATTGTCATTTCCGCGGCGCTGGCCATTGGTGAAGCGCGCGGACTTTCCGGCGAGCGCATTCTTGCTGCGATCGCTGCGGGTTACGAGAACATGATCCGCATCGGCCTCGCCATCCAGCCTTCGCATTTCAAACGCGGCTTCCAGAGCACCGCGACCTGCGGCGGTTTTGGCGCGGCGACTGCAGCGGCGAGCCTGCTGTTCCGCGGCAAGGACCGTGCGCAGCGCATCGCCGAAACCATCGGCCTGGTGGCGTCATTCAGCGGCGGTCTGACGCAGTTTTATCACTCGGGTTCCACCGTCAAACGCATTCATGCCGCGCATGCTGCGGGTGAAGGCGTGCACGCGGCGTTGCTGGCTGAGGCCGGGTTCACCGGGCCGACCGATATTCTCGAAGGTCAGGACGGTTTCGCACGTGCCTATGCCGACGGCCACGACTTTGACAAGGGGCTGGCCGGCATCGGCAGCACCTGGCGCCTGCTCGAAACCGCGATCAAGCCTCACGCCAGTAGCGCGCGCGTGTTGTCGGCCATTGAAGCCACTGCCGCGCTGTGCAGTGAACACCAGTTGAATGCTGCTGACATCAAGGCCATTCGCGTCGGCATCCCCAAAATCATTCTCGGCCGCCTGACCGTCAATGAACCCAAAGACATCCAGGCCGCGCAAATGAGCCTGCCGTTCTGCATGGCTATGGTGATCGCCCGCGGCACCGATCTGCCGCCGGGGTTCACGATGAATATCGATGATTTCGAAGCCGCGCTGGCGGATACGTCGGTGATGGCGATTTCAAAACGCGTCGAGTGCGTGCTTGATCCTGAGGCCGAACGCGTCAGTACCGAACAATCGGTGGGCGCCAGAGTCACGCTGGTGCTGAACAACGGCAAAACCGTCGAACGCTTCATCGAAGCGCCCAAGGGCAGCGCTTCGCGGCCGTTTACGATGGACGACCATGTCGCCCGCTTCAAACAGGAAATGCTGAAACGTTACGCGCTGCCGCAGGTGGAGACGCTGCTCAATGAAATCGGCAGCTTCGCGCAGGCCGGCAACCCCGACCGCCTGCTGGAACTACTAAACAGCCGCACCTGAAGTCACCATGCCGATTTTTCGATTACCCGACTGCGAACTGTTTTATCAGGTCGATCAATTCACCGACCCGTGGACTGAACCGGAAACGGTGCTGATGCTCCACGGCAACGCCGAGAGCAGCCTGTCGTGGTACGCGTGGGTGCCGTTGCTGGCGCGGCATTTCCGCGTGGTGCGGCCCGACATGCGCGGTTACGGTCAATCCACCCCGATGCCGCGTGAATATGAATGGACGCTCGACAAACTGGTCGATGACTATTGCCGGCTGATGGACAGTCTGGGCATTGAACGTTTTCATCTCGTCGCCGCCAAAATCGGCGGCACCATCGCGCGCGCATTTGCAGGACGCCGCCCCGATCGCATGTTGTCACTGACGGTGGTGGGCACACCGCAGGCGCTGCGTCCCGGCGCGGAACAGATACCCGCGCTGATCGAGGAATTCGAAACCAAGGGTGCTGAACACTGGGCGCGGCGCACCATGGACGGCCGGCTCGGTGAACATTTCCCCGATGAGGGTGTGGAGTGGTGGACGCAGTTCATGGGCAGCGCGCCGGTGTCATCACTCGTCGGTTTCAACCGCGGCGTCAATTACGCCGACATCCGCGCCGACCTGCCGAAGATCACCTGTCCGACGCTGGTGATCACCACTGAAGAAAGCGGCCTCGGCACGGTTGAACGCACCCGCGAGTGGCAGCAAAAAATCCCCGATTCAAAACTGCTGGTGCTGCCCGGCAAGTCCTACCACGTGGCGGCGAGCGACGCGGAAGCGTGTGCGCAGGCTACGCTGCAGTTCATGCAAGCAGCGCCGGCAAAAGACATCATTAAAAACAAACAGATACGAACGCCCCGATGACGCACCGTTAACATTAAAGTACGGGCCTGCCGCCCGAGTTCCCCGGAGCCTGAATGACAACACAGAAATCCCCCGCGGCCATTCGCGCGGCAGACGCGCCGCCGAAAGCGAAACAAAGCAACTATCCCGAACCGTTTGCGGCGATGGTCGCCGGGCGTTTCAAGCGACCGCTGGGTGATGTGTTCGGCCTGAAAAATTTCGGCGTCAATCTCACCACACTGGCGCCCGGTGCAATTTCGGCGCTGCGCCACGCACATACCGTGCAAGACGAATTCATCTACATCCTGCAGGGCACGCCGGTATTGATCACCGATGCCGGCGAGACAGCGCTGTCACCGGGGATGTGCGCGGGTTTTAAATCCGCCACCGGCGACGCGCATCATTTGGTGAATCGCAGTCAGGAAGACGTTGTCTATCTCGAAATCGGCGACCGCAATCCCGGTGATGCGGCGAGTTATCCCGATGATGACCTGCAGGCGCTGTTCGAAGCGGGGCAGTGGGTGTTCAAACACAAGAATGGTTGTAATTACTAGATTCAGGCCTTTGATTCCAGTGCCTGCCGGATGTTGTTGCGTGTGAGCGTCGGGCTCAGCGTGCTCAGAAAAGCGTAAACGTATTTGCGCATGAAACGGTTGCGTTTCAGACCGACATGGGTGATTTCAGTGCCGAATAAATGGCGGGCATCCCTGGTGCGCAGATCCTTGTCACGCGCTTTGTCATAGGTGATGTGCGGCAGTATGGCGACTCCGACTCCAAGTTCAACGTAAGCCTTGCTGACGTCGGCGTCAGCCGCGCTGAAAACAATGTTCGGTTTGAGGTTGCGTGATTCAAAGACGTGACGGAATTTCCAGTGTTCGTTGCTGCGGAATCCGTAGGCGATCAGCGGGTATTTCGCGATTTGTTCCAGTGTCAGGCTTTTTGCTTTCAGCAGAGGATGCAACGGGCGCGTAACTACCACTCGGTGAAATTCGCCGTATGGAAGCAGGCACACGTTTTCAAGTTTGACGTCACAATCCGTGCCGATGGCGACATCGGCATCGCCATTTTCGACCCATTGGAAGATTTCGTCCCGATTGCCCTGTAAAAACTCCAGGCGCACCAGAGGGAATGCGGTTTTAAAGCGATCGATGATGCGGGGCAGGGTGTAACGGGCATGGGTGTGGGTGGTGGCGATCACCAGGGCGCCCGTTGCGGCATCACGCGTATCGTCGCCGAGCCCACGAATGTTCTGCACTTCCTGCAATGCGCCTTCCGCGAAACGCACGATTTCCCTGCCGGCGTCAGTCAGGTCAAGGATGCGATTTCTGCGCCGTCGCAGGATGACGATGCCCAGTTCCTTTTCCAAGGCCTTGATCTGTTTACTGACTCCTGGCTGGGATGTGTGCAGTACCGTGGCCGCCTGTGACAGGCGGAGGCCCTGCCGTACGATCTCACAGAGAAAGCGTAATTGTTGGAGTGTCATAGCGATTTCAGGATAACAATAAGAAATACTGGGAGCAACACAAGTTCTTTTATCTAGAGGGGGGCAGTTGGTAACGTATAAAAAACGCGCCAGTGCAGCGCTTGGGCCCAAAAAAGCCCGTCATTTCGGAGGAGTTTCTGTTGATACAGAAAGATTGGGATGTGGTTGTCGTTGGCGCTGGCAATGCGGCGATGTGCGCGGCTTTTGCGGCCCATGAAGCCGGTGCGAAGGTCATCGTTCTGGAGCGCGCGCCTGAAGCGGAATGCGGCGGCAACAGCGCGTTTACCGGCGGCGCGACCCGGTTTGCCTTCAAAAACATCGACGAAGTGAGGGAGGTGCTTACTCTCACAGAAGAAGAAGTTGCCAACACCGACTTCGGAACCTATACCGAAGAAGAGTTTCTCGAGGATATGGGTCGCATGACCCAGTATCGCTGTGATCCTGATCTCACCGAACTTTTCGTACGCAACAGCCGGCAGACTTTGGCATGGATGAAGTCGAAGGGCGTGCGTTTCGACGCGATGTGGGCGCGCCAGTCACAAAAGGTGAATGGCCGGGTGAAGTTCTATGCCGGACTGATCTGCGCCACTTGGGGCGCCGGACAGGGTTTGGTTGAAAGTCTGCACAAGATTGCCAAAAAGCTCGGCATCACCGTGCGCTACGAAACAGCGGCTACCGAGCTGATCCGTGAAAACGGCAGGATTTCCGGCGTGATCGCCGAAGCAAACGGCGAGACTTTTGAACTGCGCGCCGGAGCTGTCGTGCTGGCCTGCGGCGGTTTTGAATCCAATGCCGAGATGCGCGCCCGTTATCTTGGCCCCAACTGGGATCTGGCGAAGGTTCGAGGAACCCGTTTCAATATGGGGGACGGCATCCGGATGGCCATGGATGTCGGCGCGATGCCATTCGGTCACTGGTCCGGTGCGCATGCCGTCGGCTGGGACATGAATGCGCCACCATTTGGCGAACGGGAAATCGGCGACCTGTTCCAGAAACACAGCTACCTGTTCGGAATCATGGTGAATGCCAACGGCGAACGTTTTGTCGACGAAGGCGCCGATTTCCGGAATTTCACTTACGCAAAATACGGTCACGAAATTCTCAAGCAGCCCGGCATGTTTGCATGGCAGATCTTTGACTCCAAGGTCAATCATCTTTTGCGCGACGAATACCGCATCCGCAAGATCACCAAGGCAGAGGCGCCAACCCTCGAAGAATTGGTGTCCAGGCTGGAAGGCGTGAATGCCGAGCGCTGCATGAAAACGATCAAGGATTACAACGCTGCCGTTCGTCAGGATGTGGAGTTCAATCCGGTCATTCTCGATGGACGCGGCACAAAAGGCCTCGCAGTCCCGAAATCCAACTGGGCCAACGTGCTGGATACGCCGCCGTTCCACGCCTATGCAGTGAGCTGCGGTATCACATTTACCTTCGGCGGTATCCGCGTGTCGACCGACGCAGCGGTGCAAAGCGTGGCGGAGCGGGACATTCCGGGGTTGTATGCGGCGGGCGAGATGGTCGGCGGGTTGTTCTATTTCAATTACCCCAGCGGCACCGGTCTCGTATCGGGCGCCGTGTTCGGACGCATTGCCGGATCGCAGGCGGCCAGCCATGCTTTAGAGGGTCGTAATCGAGGGACTGCCAAGGCGGGGGTGCGAGCATGAAGCCGTTGACCGATGGTTGCATGCCGATATGCCGTTTGAAGAACATCGGGATGGCACTGGCATTGCTGCTGGTTACCGCCCAGTCGTTTGCCCAGGTTTATCCGTCCAGGCCTGTGCGCATCATCGTTGCGCAGGCTCCCGGCGGGGCCAGTGACCAGTTGATCCGTGCGCTAGCGCAAAAGCTGACCGACAGTGTCGGTCAGCAGTTCCTGATTGAAAACCGCCCCGGCGCCGGCGGCAACATAGGTGCTGAAATTGCCGCGAAAGCGTCTGCGGACGGTTACAGCCTGTTCATGGTTTCTGCACCGCATGCGGTCGCGCCCAGTCTTTATCGCAAGCTGGGCTATGATCTTGCTGCGGATTTTGCCCCGATTACGCTGATTGCATCCGAAGCACTGTGCGCCACAATCCATCCGTCACTACCGGCAAAATCAGTGAGCGAGTTCGTTGCATTCCTGAAGAAACGTCCGGGGCAAGTGAGTTACGGTTCGACCGGCAACGGGGCCGTGAACCATCTGGCGACTGAGTTGTTCAAGACCCGGGCTGGTGTCGACATGGTGCACGTGCCCTACAAGGGCAGTGCTTTTGCGATTCCCGACGCCATCAGCGGCCTGGTGCCGGTCCTGTTCGCCAACGTGACGCCCTTGCGGCCGCATATCCAGAGTGGACGTTTGCGTGCGTTGGCCGTCACGTCGCGGGAACGGGTGCGTTCGTTGCCCGAGGTGCCTACCCTCGCCGAATCGGGATATCCGGGATATGAAGCCATCAACTGGTTCGGTCTGGTGACGCCGACGCGCACGCCCGATGACGTGATCCGCAAGCTCAACGCAAGCATCAGGCAGGCTGCGGCGCTGCCGGATATCCGCGCCCAATACGAAAGCAGCGGCGCCAACCAGATGATCGGCACGCCCGAGGAAATGCGGGTGTTCCTGCAGAGCGAAATCAGCAAG
Organism: Burkholderiales bacterium; assembly: GCA_022841375.1. Taxonomy (GTDB): domain Bacteria; phylum Pseudomonadota; class Gammaproteobacteria; order Burkholderiales; family SG8-41. The sequence goes on along the minus strand of JALHRQ010000011.1, from coordinate 49,258 downwards.
TGGGCGGCCGTTGTAAAGACGTCCGGTGCGCGCATCGACTGATGTACGCCAATAAGTAACCAAGCGGGAGGTCAGATGGGCCAGACCATGGCAGAAAAGCTGCTGTCGCGTCATAACCTCGCGCAGGAGTCCGTCAAGGCTGGCGAACTGATCGACGCGCGTATTGACGGCGCGATGTGCCACTACCATTTCATGGATGTGCATAAGCTGGCTGTACAGGCGGGATTTACCGAAGGCATTCCGCGCCTGTGGGACAAGGACAAGGTGTATTTCCTGGTCGATCATCATCAGCCCGCGCTCAGTCAGAGCATTGCTGACGACAATGCGCTGATTCGCAAGGAAGTGGCCCGGCTCGGCGCGAGCATATTCCATGACGCAGAGCCCGGCATCGCCCACCAGATGATCATCGACTACGGACTGGTCCGGCCGGGCGAACTGGTGGTCGGCATGGATTCGCACACCATCGGCTACGGCGCAATCAATGTAGGCGCCACCGGCATCAGTCGCTCCGACCTGATGTACGCGATGATTTTCGGCGAGTTGTGGTTCCAGGTGCCGCAATCGGTGAAAGTCGTGCTCAACGGCACCCAGCCTGGTTACCCGATTGCCAAGGACATCATGCTGCATCTAGCCGGGGAATACGGCGACGACTTTGCGCAAAACATGTCGATCGAGTTTTCCGGCTCTCTGGTACCGCAGCTGAGCATCGACAGCCGCGGCTGCCTGTCCACGCACGGCGTCGAAGTCGCCGCCAAGTTCGCCCTGTTTGAGGCCGATGACCAGACCCATGCCTTTGTGAAATCGCGCACTGATAAGCCTTACGAAACGCTGGCGCCGGATGCGGATGCCGTGTACGAAAAGGAAATCGTCCTTAACGTCGATGACATGCCCTTTGTCGTCGCCAAGCCCCACCAGTTCGGCAATGTGACGCCGGTCGACGACGTCAAGGGCGTGCGCATACACCAGGCGCAGATCGGCTCTTGCGCCAACGGCCGGTACGAAGACATCGAAATTGCCGCCCGCATGCTCAAAGGCCGCAAGGTCGCCAAAGGCGTGCGTTTCATCCTGTCGCCGGCTTCACAACAGGTCTATCTGCGCTGCCTGAAAGACGGGCTCATTGAACAACTGATCGAATCCGGCGCGCAGGTGGTGACGCCGGGCTGCGGTGTGTGCCAGCCCAAAGTCGGCTTCATGTCGGCGGGCGAGGTGTGCATCACCGCCACTACGCGCAATTTCAAGGGCCGCAAAGGCAGCCTCGACGCCAGCATCTATCTGGGAGGGCCGTTGACCGTAGTGGCCGCTGCAGTCGCCGGCGAAATCGTTAATCCTAAGGACGTATTCCATGAGCTTTGATCTGAATCGCATCATCAAGGGACGAGTCTGGAAATTTGGGGACTCCGTGGACACAGATTCGATTAATCCCTATTACCTGTACCCGGCGATGGAAGATCTGAAGAGACATACACTGGAATCGTTCCGCCCTGAGTTTCCGAAGGAAGTGAAACCGGGGGACATGATTGTCGCCGGCCGGAACTTCGGCTGTGGTTCCCATCGGCCGGGGCTGGTGCTCAAGGAAATCGGAATCGCCGCCATCGTCGTGGAATCGGCCTCCCGGCTGTTCCTGCGCAACAGCATCGCGCTGCCGATGCCGATTTTCATCGCGCCTGATATTGGCAAGATCGTCAATGACGCCGAAATTCTCGAAGTCGATTACCGCAACACGCAGGTGCGCAACGTCACCACGGGCGCAACGGCGGCCTTGCGCAAATATCCGCCGACGATCGAAGCCATATTCGAGAGCGGCGGCATGCCCGCTTTCGCCCGCAAGCGATACTTGGCGGAAACCGCACGATAAATCCCGAAAAAAGCGAGGAGCGCATGAACACAACAGTCAAAGGGATTGCAGCAGCAACCGGACTGGCAATGTCGCTGGCAGCGGGCGCGCAAGTACCCGCAAAAGCCGCCGGCGTTCCGGCGGATTACCCGAACAAGCCGCTGCGCTTTGTTGTGGGCCTTGCCGCCGGTGGCGCCACCGACATCATGGCCCGGCTCATCGGCCAGAAACTTGCACAACCGCTGGGCCAGTCCGTGATCATCGACAACCGCGCCGGAGCGGCGGGCTCGATTGCGGGTGCGATCACCGCCCGCGCAGCCGCCGACGGCTACACCATGCTTGCTGTTTCAAGCAGTTTCGCAATCAATCCAAGCCTCTACGATCTGCAGTTCGACTCGGTGAAGGATTTCACGGGGGTGGCGCAGTTTGCACAAGCGCCGTTTTTGCTGGTGGTGCATCCCGGGCTGGGCACCGCGACGGTCAAGGATCTGGTGGCTCTGGCGAAATCCAAGCCGGGTGTGCTGAATTTTTCATCGGGCGGCCACGGCGGTTCCGGCCATCTGGCCGGTGAAATGTTCAAAACGATGACTCAGATCGATGTGTCACACGTGCCTTTTCGCGGCGGTGCGCCAGCACTGACTGGCGTCGTAGCGGGTCAGGTGCAATTCACGTTCTCGGCGATTGTTGCCGGGCTGCAGCAGTGGCGGAACAACCGAGTTCGTGCGCTGGGAGTAACTAGCAATAAGCGTTCGTTGGCTGCGCCTGAAGTTCCGACCATTGCCGAGGCCGGCGTGCCCGGCTACGAAGTGATGACCTGGTACGGCCTGCTGGCACCTGCCGGAACACCCCGAGGCATCGTCAACAAGCTCAATGGTGCGATCAATGAAATCGTGCGATTGCCTGACGTGACCGAAAAGTTTCTTGCAGACGGGGCTGAGCCTGTCGGCAAGACACCGGATGAATACAGCAAATACCTCGCCTACGAAGTTGGCCGCTTCCAGAAGCTCGTCAAGGAAATCGGTCTAAAGACCGAAAAAATATCCCGGTAATTCCCTCATCCGTGAACTAGGAGATTCGCGTTGGACCCGATTCTGAACAGCTTTGCCGATTTTGCCAGCAGCCTGAGCTATCGCGATCTGCCGGCCAACGCTGTTGCCGCCAGCAAGGAACGCCTGCTTGATACCATCGGCTGCGCGCTGGGGGCTTACGACTGCGATACGGCAAAAGTCGGCCTCTCGCTGGCGCCACCGCCGGCCAGCAAAGCGCTCGCAGGACGCATCCTGGGCACCAATGAACTTCGCGCGGCCGATGCCGCTGCATTCGTCAATTCCTGCATGATCCGCGATCTTGATTTCAACGACACCTATCCCGGTGGTCATCCCAGCGACAGCATGGGCGGACTGTTTGCCGTAGCCCCTCAGCTGGGTGTCACGGGCGAGCAGCTGATCACTGCCGTCGTCGTGTCCTACGAAATATTCATCCGCCTGCAGATGAAGGCGCAGTTGCGCGAAAAGGGCTGGGACCAGGGTTTCGGCATCAGTGTGGGTGCTGCGGCCGGCTTGGCCAACATGATGGGGCTCAGCCGTGATGTGGCTATGCATGCGATCGCGATTACCGCAGTGGCTAACATGCCGATGCGCGCTAGCCGCGCGGGCCAGCTTTCGATGTGGAAAGGCGCGGCAACCGCCTATGCCGTGCGCAACGCCGTATTCGGCGTGCAACTCGCCGCGGCAGGCATGACCGGACCGGAGGCGCCGTTCAGCGGGCGGCACGGGCTGACCGACCTGATTTCGGGACCGATCGAATTGCCGCCGTTCGGCAAAAAACCCGAACAGTTCTTCATTCCCCGGGCAAAAATCAAATACTGGCCGGTGGTCTACAACATGCAGGCATTGGTTTGGGCTGCCATTGAGTTGCGAAAGAAAGTTCCGGTCGATCAGATCACCGACATCGATGTCGAAACCTACTGGTCGGCCTGGCATGAAAGCGGCAGCGAACCGGCTAAGTGGGATCCAACCACGCGCGAAACCGCCGATCACAGCCTGCCTTATATCCTCGCGTGGACGCTTCGCCACGGACTTATCGATCATCACGCCTTTGTGCCGGAATCCTATCTCGATCCGACAATCCGGCCGTTGATGAACAAGGTCAAGGTGCGCATTGATGACGAGTTCGAGAAAGATTTCCCGCGCAAAGTGCACATGCGCATGACGGCCACCGATCTGGCCGGGAAAAAACACCAGGTCTATGTCGTCAACCCGCTGGGACATGAAGACAACCCGGTATCTGCCGCTGATCTCGCTACCAAATTCCTGCGCCTGTGCGAGCCCAGACTGGGCAAAAGCGGTGCGGCAAGCGCGCTTAAGCAATGGCAGAACATCGAGCAGGCCAAAACCGTCAAGCCGGCCTTTGATGCCGTAATGGTGAGTGCAGCCTCCTGAACGTATCCGCTTTTTGCTGTTAGATGCGACCGGGCACCGAATGAGGCGCTGATGCATTGGCGTGATATGTGAAAATCATGCCATGGACACCACCCTGACCATCGGCACTCTGATCTCGCTGTTTCTCGCGCTGGTGATCCTCGCCGCAGTGCCCAGCGTCAGTTCGCTGACGGTGGCGGCGCGCGCCGCGGCTTTCGGCTTCCGCCACGGCGTGATGACCACACTGGGCATCCTCACGGCCGATGTTGTGTTCATCCTGTCGGCCATTTACGGGCTGGCCGCGCTGGCGGCCAATATCGGTGTGTGGTTCGTGGTGGTGAAACTGCTGGGTGGCGCATACCTGATCGGTTCCGGCCTGATGCTGCTGCTGGCGGCACTGCCGGCGCGGCAGGCGGCACCGGTCAACGGGGATTCATTGCGCGCCAGTTACCTGACCGGTTTGTCGATCACCTTTGCCGATCAGAAAGCGATCCTGTTTTACCTGGGGTTTTTCCCGGCGTTCATCAATCTCAAGGCGATCACCATCACCGATACCGTGCTGGTGCTGATTGCGGCCACACTCGCGGTGGGCGCGGTGAAACTGGCCTACGCCCGGCTGGCGGACCAGGCCCGTGCGCGGCTCGGTGAACCGGTGCAGCGGAACATCAACAGCTTTGCCGGCGGCGTGATGATTGCCGTCGGCGCGATGGTGGTGATCCGCGCCTTCCTGCGTTCGTGATGGCGGGCGTCAGTCGGCCTGAGCGCCCGAAGCCTTGATGACTTTCGCGTATTTGTCGATTTCGCTTAGCAGATAGCGGGACAGTTCTTCGGGTGTGGTACCCAGCGGCACGGCGCCCTGGCTTTCCATCAGTTTTTTCACATCGGGATCGGTCAGCACCTTGGTCATTTCAGCGTGGAAGCGCGAAATGATGGCGGCCGGCGTTTTTGCCGGGAAAAACATGCCGTACCAGTTGTCGCTCTCGAAACCCTTCAGCGTTTCGTCCACCGTCGGCACGTTCGGCAGTGACGGCGCGCGTTTGAGCGTGGTCACCGCCAGCGCGCGCATGCGGCCTGACTCGATGTGCGGCACCGCGGCGATGATGGTCGTGAACAACATGTCGATTTCGCCGCCGACCAGCGCGATCACCGCCTGGCCGGCGCCCTTGTACGGGATGTGGGTCATTGTCGTGCCGGTCATCGTTTTCATCAGTTCGGCCGCGAGGTGGCTGGTGGTGCCGGTGCTGTTGGAACCGAAATTGAACACGCCCGGTTTGGATTTGGCGAGTGCCACCAGTTCCTTGACGTTTTTCGCCGGCACGGAAGGATGGGTGACGAGGATCAGCGGCGTCGACGACACCAGCATCACCGGCGAGAAATCGCGCGTCGCGTTGTAGTTGAGCTTGCGGTAGAGCGAGGCGTTCACCGCCAGCGAAGCCGACTGGAACAGCACCGTGTACCCATCGGGCGGCGCTTTTGCGACCAGCTCCGCGCCGATGTTGCCGCCGGCGCCGGTGCGGTTATCGACGATCACCTGCTGGCCGAGTGCCGGCTGCAGCTTGGTCGAAAACAGCCGCGCCTGGATGTCGGTGCCGCCGCCGACCGCGAACGGCACGATCATGCGCACCGGTTTGACCGGCCATTGCTGCGCGAAAGCCGGCGTTGTCGCAAACACCAGCCCGCCCGCCAGCAGCACGGCGGTGTTGCGGAATGCGGACAGGCTGCGTTGCGACGGAACAGGGGATGAACAAGGACTGGCGTGCATGGGGTGGACCTCCTCAGGGTTTCGCCTCGGGCGATATTGTTGTTGCGGTGTTGTTGTGTGGCAGTGTTGCGGTGTGACGTCTTGCGAGAACCGCTTCCAGTGCAAGGCGGGCCGGCAGCAGAGCCTATGCCCGGCCCCGGAACCCGTCAAGCATGCCGCGCCCCGTACTGAGCAAGGTTATTTCTTTACCGCCAGCAAGCCATCCCCGTTCAGCTTCACGCTGAACCCGGCACGCTCCAGCCGTTTGCTGACTTCCTGCGGCACATCCCGCCCGGAAGTCAGCTTGTTGGGGGTGCCGGTGTAATGGAACAGCCGGCCGCGGCGTTTCAACACACGCGCGAGATGATCGTAAAACACCTGTGAATACAGTTCACCGGCAATGCCGAATCGCGGCGGGTCGTGCAGCACGGCATCGAACGACGCATCGGGCATTTGTGCAATTTCAATGGCAATGTCGCCATTCGTCAGTGTCAGACCTTCGCCGGTTTGCGGCGACCAAGGATTCAGACTGCGCAGCCAGATCACGTCGGGATTTTTTTCAAAGGACTGCACGTGTTTCGCTTTGCCCTTCAGGCACCACGCTGCGAAGTAGCCGAGCCCGCCGCAGCAGTCGAGTATGGTTTTGCCGCGCGGCTCGATGAGGCCGACTTTGCGTTCGGCGTCGGCATAGGGTGAGACCTGCGCCGTGGGCAGCATCTTGATGCCGTCGATCTCGAAAGTCGGTGCACCCCATTCGGTGGGCACCAGCTTGATCAATGACTGGTTGAAACGCTGCACCGGCTCAAAGGCATCGCCGGTCCAGTAATAAATGGTGCGATCGCGGCAGTGCTGGATGAAGGAATAATTTTGACCCTGCCAGGACCAGCCATTTGGCCCTACCGCCACCGTGGTTTGGCTGCGACCGAGGTCGAATGAGCAATTGGCTTCAGCAATACCGTTACGGGATGCGGCGAATAGTGCGTCATGGACGGCAAGGGTGAGAAGCAGGGCGGGCATCCGGGAGTTCTTGAAAATCAATGAGGTGCGGGCGGGTGTTGAATGGCTTCGGAGTAAAACTGGATTGAGGCTGCGCGCCCGGCTTATCGTTTCTCAACACGCCATCAATCAGCGCATTCTAATATGCATTGCAAACTTCCCATTTTGTTAAGTTTGTCGCGCCCGCAAAAAAAGAGGACAAAGTTCACGAATTCACCAAGTGCGAAACAGGAGTTACCAGACGAATCAATCAGAGTGTCAGGACAGGGGGGTGTCATGAAAAACATCAACAAGATGTCGTTTGTCGCGCTGTGCCTCATAGCTTCAGGTTGCACCACCACGCTTGTTTCCAATCCCGTTGTTACCAGTTCGCAAGGTAGCCAAGCCATTCTGCCGGGCGTCATCTATTCGCTGCCGGTAACCGGATTCGAAGTCTCCGCGAAGTTCCGCATTACATCCTGCGTCAGCAAGGGCGGGATCTACGAGCTGGATTATGACGTGCTCACGCCAGACCTCGTTCAGCGCTTCATTTCAGATCCCGGCGAAACCTACGTCATCGACTACCAGCAGCTCAATGACGCGATGAAGACCACGACGGCCAACTTCACTCTGTATCCCAACGGCATGCTCAAATCATTGAATGCCCAGATCGACGATCGCACATCACAGGTCCTGGCATCCATCGGCGGCGCTGCCGTCAACTTGGCCAAGGCGGTGGGGGTGGGCGGATTTATACCGTTTTCGGCGCCCGAAGCCGGCGGCTGCCCGGCCATCGTCAACAAAAAAATCGCCAGCTTCGACATCCTGACCGCTGAATTGCGCAAGGCCACGGATGCCGATAAGGAACTCGATTCCAAACAGCAAGCGCTAGTCAAAGCCAAAGCGCTTGCCGAGCAAGCTGATGCGACATTGGCTGCAGCCCCGAAAGAATCGTCCGCAGCCGAGCTTGCCAAGCTGAAGGCTGCCGCTGCCGCAGCCAAAAAAGCGGTAGAACGCCTCACTGCAGAACTGAAAGGCAAGGAACCGCAGGCGGCAGAAGCACAAAAAATACTCCAGAAAGTGACCCGGCAACTCACCGCCGACAGCAGAGGGTTCTGGATCCCCGGCAAAGACCAGAAATTCTGCACGACGCTTTCGGTCAATGCGCAGGATGCGGCGCGCGGGCTTTTCGATCCGGGGGAGGTGTCGGAAAAAGACCTGCAATCCTTCGTCGACAACGTAAATGCCAAAAGCGCCTTGCGCGCTTCATTCTGCGTTGAAGATCGTTTCGAGAAACTGGTATCGACCAGTGCAGATCCCCGGCCGATCGGACTGGTGTACCGCATCCCGGCGACGGGCCTGATCGAAATCCGCAAGCAGAAAAGCGGCGGCCCCCGCGACTCGAACCCAATCAGCTACTCGGAAAACATCCTCAGCCTGCCGCAGTTCGGCGCGAAGGCCGTGCTGCCGCTCCGCAACACCATGTTCGACAAGAACCAGCTGAAGGCGAGTTTCCAGGAAGACGGGGCGTTGTCCACGCTTGACTTCATCACCGAATCCAAAATGGAGCGCGCTGCCGCCAGCTTACAGGAGCTGACCAAGCTCTATGGCGACTACCTGACCAGCCTGCAGCAGTCCAAGCTCAAGCTGGAGCAGGATACTGATGCGGCCACCGCGCGCGAGCGTGCGCGCAACATCGCGGATATCGACGCGAAAATCGCTGAAATCAAGAAGCTGCAGGATCTTGAAGTGGCGCGATCAGGATTGCCGGACCGACTCGATCTTCAGAAAAGCGTGACCACCAAGCAGCGTGAACTCGTCGAGGAACAGATCAAGCTCGACAAGGCAAAACGCGAACGGGAAGCTCAGAGAAACCAATAGGGGGACACGATCATGCGTGCAGTTATTGTCAGCATGGCACTCGCCCTGGTTGCAGGCGGGGCCAGTGCGCAGGGTTCCGCCAAGCCGGACGCGATGCGCACCATCGAAAAAGAACTTCGGTCGACGAATTTGTTGTCCGATTCGGTCAAGAGCGAAATTTCCGGGAAAAAGGATCCGAAGCTGAAAGCTGCTATCTTCGAAGACATCCTCCAGGCGGAATCAAAACCCACGGGCGATGCCAAAAGGGCTTTTGCCGAAGCCTCGGTGAAAGACCGGCTCCTGTTGCACCAGTTGGGGCAAGGAGTCGTGTCCGACGACGCCCTGCAGGACATAGTCCCGGGACTGACCGCCGTATCCATTCGTCAGCTGTCGACGGCAAGGAACCTCGATCAGGGTTTGGCCCGATCCCTGATCAATGCTTTTGAAGTACTCCGAAAGCATTCGATGATGAGCATTAACCCCGAGACCCCTTTTTCTGATTCGCTGAAGCCCGGAGCGCTGCCGGGGAATGCCAATCCATCTACGCCCGGATACGACCCGGCGACCCGGCGCCGCACCAGCCAGGTATGGCGCACCGGGTTCTCCCACGTGGTTGCCTTGGCGCCCTCCTCGGGAACCCGGCGCAGGATATTCTGCGCTGGAACCCTGGTCGCTCCCGAATGGATCGTCACGGCAACGCATTGCCTGTTCGACATGAACAGCGCATCGCTGCGCGACATCGGGACATTTTCGGCGTACCTGCCGTTCCAGAAAGATGGCATCACGCTGTTCTCGCAGGAGGACGAGCCGAGCGCCAACATGGCCGAGATACGGCTTGACCTGGTCCGCTGGCTGGGCGAGGTCGACAACAAGACGCAATTGCCTTCGAACATGGACGCGCTGCTCGCCGAAATCGACAACGGCAACGACGTCGCCCTGCTGCGGGTGGCCAAGAGCTCAATTCGTCAACCGGCGTATCCCAAAGCTGTCGAATTGCCGAAAAAAACAGCCGTGGCTCCGCCCGTCACCGTGGTGGGCTACGGGCTGACCAATGCCACGCGGGTGGGTAACTCTGTGATGGAAGTCGCGGTGCGGAAAACGCAGTTGCATTCGGGCGATTACTTTTTCAGTACTGTGGCAAGCGACGCGCCGGGCAAGAATGATGCGCGGGTCTGCCCCTTCGATTCCGGTGGGCCGGTTTTCGAAGGTGAATTGAGCGGTGATCCCGGCCAGTCGCATACGCTTGTCGGCATTGTCAGCGGCGCGGCCGGCAGGTACGACGGCAGCACGACGATCTGCTACTACGGCCAGCAGTTCATCACGCGGCTCAACCGGCAGAAATTTCTTGCCTGGTACTGCGACGTGGCCACCGGCGCCTGCAAATAGGCGGCGACGCATACCACCTAAATCAGGTTGCGCGAGAGGTGCTTGTTGCGTGGCGGTCCGCCTGTTCTGAAGGCGGTTGTCCAGCGGGACCCGCAAACGGCCGTGCCGATGGAAAATAATATCAATAAACATTTATTCAACGGCTGGTGGCGCAGTCGCTGGCCGATAGGCGCGCGCCGCTGACTGAAGACGCCCTCGCCGCGCGCTTCCAGGGCCGCGGACCCTGGAAAAACGCCTGCCGCAGATCATCGACACGCTGATCGCCGTCGGCCGGGTGCGGGTTGTTGAAGACGGAAAAGGTTATGTATCTCAGTAAATACTTGATTATAATAAATAATTTATATATTTGGTGGGCTGCGACATCATAGTGAGTGACTAAAGTCGTTCAATCATTTTATTTTTGATCGACTATGAGCTATCATTTAAGCTATTAATGAAAGCTTATGGTCGATCATGAATATCCGCGATCTTCATCTCATCCAGCTGGATCAGGCCCTCGCACCGTGGCGCGAGAGGACGGAGTCCCCGCCGGCCAGCGGCTGGCTGCAGGCCATCCGCAGCGCGCTGGGCATCAGCACGCGTCAGGCTGCGCAGCGTGCGGGCGTGTCGCAATCCACCTGGGTGGATGCCGAGCAGCGCGAGGCGGCCGGCACGATTTCGCTCGGCCAGTTGCGGCGGCTCGGCGCCGCGCTCGATTGCCGTCTGGTGCATGCGCTGGTGCCCGATAGGCCGTTACGCGACAAGGTTGAAGCGCGTGCCGAGACACTCGCGCGAGCCGAAGTGAACGCCGTCGCGCATTCCATGGCGCTGGAGCAGCAGCGTGCCGATGATCAATACACGCGTACGCAGGTCGAGCAACGCAAGCAGGACCTGCTGCGCGGCCGGCGGTCGAGGCTGTGGGAATAGGCGACGCGCACGCGCCGGGCGCGACGCCGCTCGATCCCGACGAGGTGCACGGGTTGATCCCCGGCGACATTCGTCATCAGGCGGAGCTGAACCAGTGGGAACAGGCCAACGTGATGGAGGGCAGCACGTGGGCGCTGCGTTTCCGGGGGCGTGATTTTCTCAGCGAGGGTTTTGTGCGTGAATTGCACCGGCGCATGTTTGGCAACACCTGGCGCTGGGCGGGAACGTTCCGCACCACCGGCAAGAATATTGGTGTGGATGCTGCGCAGGTGTCGATACAGTTGCGCGAACTGCTGGAGAACACCCGCTACTGGATTGAGCACCGGACTTTTCCGCTGGATGAAATCGCGTCGCGCTTTCATCACCGGCTGGTGGTGATTCATCCGTTTCCCAACGGCAATGGCCGTCATGCGCGGTTGATGACGGATGTGCTGTTGCTGCGGAATGGTGCCGCGGTTTTCGGCTGGGGTAGCGCAATCTCGAAGCTGCGGGCGATGCCCGTGATCGCTACCTCACGGCATTGCGTGCGGCGGATGCCGGTGATTACGGGCTGCTCCTCGGTTTCGTGCGCAGTTAGTATTCATTGCCGAAATTGAAGCGGACATTGTATTGAGGGTGCCTCCAGCCCCCGGATGGCTGCCGGGGGTGGTAGATCAGAGCACCCGTTTGATCTGCTGGTAGTCGCCGCTGGTCTTTAGCGTGACCGTGACTTCAGTGTTGCTGCGGTTGCGCCAGAACCAGCCATGCGTGCCGTCGAAGGCGGCCTTCAGGGTGCCGCTGTCGCTGGCGGTGTTACGGCCCTTGCCGTAACCGTGATAGAAATTTTTGGGCGCGTTGACCGGATCACCGTGTGTGTCGTAGTTGACCGCGCCGCCTTCAGTCGACCATTCATAACGCACAGCCGCATCTTTGCGCATGGTGAGTTTGATTTCGGCTCCCTGGCCGGGCTTGAGCCTGACCGTCATCGTGTGTTGCTGGCCGGGCGCTGCTTTCTTGGCCGTGGCTTCGTCTGCGGGCGCAGGCGTCGCAGCCGGTTTTTCCGTGGATGTTGCAGGCGGTGCCGCAGCCTGGACTTTGGCTGCGGGGGGCGCGGCTTTTTCCGCGGCGGCGTCTGCAGCGAGTGATTGTTTGATCTCGCCCATTTCGGTCAGGCCCAGCGCGCCGCCGATGCCGGTCGGGTCGATGCCGTATTCAGCGGGAAGGATCGTGGTCACCAGCAATACAGCGGCAACGAGGATGGCGATCACGGTGGAGCGCAGCAGCCGGGCCGTGCTCGGCAATTCGGCGCGGGTCGGAATGTCGGTGTTGTACATGTTGAATGCTCCTGACTCAGGATATGAAAAAGCCGGTGAGCTGATAACCGATCAGCATGAATCCGGCAGACATCATCGCCACATTGGCGGTATAGGCATGCTTGAGGAAGCCCGCGGTCCGTCGCCAGTAGCCCATCGCGATGAGGATGATGCACAGGGCCAGCAATTGCCCGATCTCCACGCCCGCATTGAAGGCCAGAAGATTGGGCAGCAGGCCTTCGCGCGCGATTTCGTATTCCTGTATTTTCGCAGCGAGGCCGAAGCCGTGGACAAGACCGAAGATGAGCGTCGCCGCTTTGGTGTCGGGTTGGATGCCGAACCAGCGCTGGAAGGCGCCCAGGTTATCGAGCGCCTTGTAGACGACCGAGAGGCCGATGATGGCGTCGATCAGGTAGGCGTTGACGTTCACGCCCGCATAAACGCCATAAACATCGTGACCGAGTGGCCAATGGCGAACAGGCTGACGTAGAGGGCGATGTCCTTGAGCCGGTAAAGAAAAAAGATGACGCCGGCAAGAAACAGCAGATGGTCGTAGCCGGTGACCATGTGTTTCGCGCCGAGGTAGGTGAAGGGCAACAAATGGATGCCCGATATTTCCTGGATGTAGCCCTTGTCGCCTTCCGCTACGCCATGCGCATATGCGGTTGCCTGCAGCAGCAGGAACAGCGGCAGGATCAGCAGCAGGCCGACGATGGCGTGCCGTATCAGAGGAGTGCAGGGTGGTCGCGAACGAGCCACCCGCACCGGGAGCGGTAGATTCATGATTGCTTCCTGAATAAAGAAAATGATCCGCGACCGCCGCAACGGACGGCTCGCTGCTTCACGCCTGCTGCTGGTGTTTTGGCGGGCGCTCGAAGGCGTAGCAAGGTTCAGCGTAGTTCGGGCAATGCGGGATGCGTGCCCAGATGCTCGGGGGCTTCACCACCGCCTGATGATGGGGGCGCTTCAGGTTGGGCTTGTCGTGGCTGTGGTCTGCGGTGTGCTGGCCATGTGAACTTGCCGGATCGTGGCCGTCGGCCGCAGGATCATCGTGATCATGTCCATGGCGGTGTCCGTTGTCGCCGGATTGCGCCGCAAGGATTGCCGCACGCTCATGGCCGGCCCAGTTTGCCGGGTCGTGGGCGTTTGAAACCAGGCTCGAATGCGCCATCCACCCGTAGAGCAATGCGACGAGTACGACGAAATACCGCAAGGCGGACGGCCGGGACTGGCGCGGTGGTTTTGAAGTGGATGCGTTGCGCATGGAGGGCGGGGTGGAGAGATGAAGTAAATGGTACCGCAACTTCGCTGTTAAATTCGCGCCGTGCACAAATCATTTCGCCACCACTGCGGCTTGGTGGTCAGAGAATCATCAGGGTCTGAGTTGCGGATTAATTAGGTATAGTGCAACGTGTAATGCCGTCATTCCAATATACGTGTTTGATTGTTCGAGGTTACCTATGAAATTCGGCCGCTTCCAACTCCAATCCCGCACCTTTTTCGGTCTCGTCGAAGGCGACCAGGTCGCTGAACTCGACGGTTCAGTGTTTGATTAGTACAAGACCTACGGAAAGCGCTGTCCGCGCTGAAAACCCTATCTCCTGCAAGCCGGGCTGACCAGCAGGTATTACGCTGCAGGCTGTTTATTATCCTGAACCACGGAATTTTTCCGGACATTCGTGGTCCTTCGTATACGCCTGGGTGAGCAGGCGTTAAACTTCAAGAAATGTGCGGAAGATTTCCTTCATGGAAATCTTCCATCCGGCCAACCCGGTGGGGTGTCTGTCCCAATCCCTGCCTCACAAGCGGACAACACATGTCGGAATCCTTGTCGACGATCGCTGCACCCCTCGCGTGGCCACTGGCGATTGCGGTCGCATGGCTGGCGGGCGAGCTTGGCCATCGCTGGCTGTCGCTGCCACGCGTCAGTAGTTATGGTATTGCCGGCTTTTTCATGGCGGAGAGTCAGGGCGGTTTTTTGATGGTGCCGTCCGGCAGCACAATCCCCTTGCTCGCGGATTTCGCGTTCTCCCTGATGCTGTTCGAACTCGGGTTCCGCATCAATCTGCGCTGGCTGCGTGCCGATCCCTGGCTAGGCGTCACCAGCGTGGTCGAGGCGGCGGCCACTTTTTCGGCAGTGTTTTTGCTCGCGCAGTTTTTTGCGGTGCCGATGATGTCTGCGCTTCTACTTGCGGCGCTGTCGATGTCGACATCGCCGGCGGCAGTGGTGCGCGTGGTGAATGAGCTAAAGAGTTCCGGACAGGTCACGGAACGTCTGCTGCACCTGACAGCCTTTAACTGCGTGCTGGCTGTGGTGGTATTCAAGATGGTTCTCGGTTACTGGATACTGGCCAGCGCGGGTAGCCTGTTCCATGCGGCATGGAACAGCCTCATGGTTGTTGCGGTGTCTGCCGGCATTGGCGTGTTGTTCGGCGTGGCAGTGCCCGTGCTGCTGCGTAGCATCGGCGCGGTCGGAAGGAATGCGACGGTGGCCTTCGCCATTGCGGCGCTGCTGCTGACGGCGCTGACGCTGGTGCTCAATTTTTCCCCCTTGCTGGCAGCACTGGTCTTCGGGCTGGTTGCCCGGCATCGCAGGGTTATTTTTTCGCAGGCCCAGAATAATTTTGGCGCCCTCGGCGATTTGCTGTCGGTGCTGCTGTTTGTATTTGTGGCGGCTTCGGTTGAATGGAAGCAGGTGGTGGATGGCGCCGAACTTGCGCTGGCAGTGCTCGGCGTTCGCCTTGTGGTGAAGACACTAAGCACGACGCTGTTCGCGCGGCTCAGCGGAATCACCTGGCGCAAGGGTGCGCTGACTGGACTGGCGATGACGCCGATGTCGGTGTTTGTGATCCTGCTGCTGGAACATTCCCGCCATCTCGACCTCGGTTCCTTCGAGCAGGTGGCCGGCATTGCTGCCATTGTGATCATTCTGGAAGTGGCCGGACCGATACTGACCCGGCGCGCGCTGGTCTGGGCAGGAGAGGCCCGCCGATGATGAGAATGGACAATGCCACTTGAACCCTTCAAGGCCAGCCGCTCCCTGACCATGGGGGTCGAGCTGGAACTCCAACTGGTCAACCTGACGGATTTTGACCTGACGGCTTTGGCCCCCGATCTGCTGCACCTGTTGTCGTTGCGCAATTTTCCCGGCGACGTGAAGCCCGAAATGACGGAAAGCATGATCGAGGTGTCGACCGGCGTGCATGCCCGGCACGATGAGCTGCTGGCGCAGTTGAGCGACATCCGTGATGTGATGGTTGTTGCCGGTGACCGGCTCAACATTGCGCTCTGCGGCGGTGGGACCCATCCCTTCCAGCACTGGGTGGAACAGCACATTTTTGCCAAGCCGCGTTTTGAGCAGCTGTCCCTGCTCTACGGTTACCTTGCCAAGCAGTTCACGGTGTTCGGCCAGCATGTGCACATCGGCTGTGCCAGTGCCGATGAAGCGCTGTATCTGCTGCACGCATTGAACCGGTATGTGCCGCATTTCATCGCGTTGTCGGCTTCATCGCCGTTTCTGCAGGGCGTGGATACGCTGTTTGATTCCTCGCGGCTGAATTCGGTGTATGCGTTTCCGCTGAGCGGGCGCGCGCCTTTTCTGCTGGACTGGTCCGAGTTCGAGCATGGTTATTTTGCCAAGATGGAAAATACCGGCGTTGTAAAAAGCATGAAGGATTTCTACTGGGACATCCGACCCAAGCCCGAATTCGGTACCATCGAGCTGCGCGTCTGCGATACGCCGCTGACCATCGAGCGCGCGGCGGCACTGGCGGCCTATCTGCAGGCGCTGTGCCGGATGCTCCTTGAACGCAGGGCGCCACCGCCGGTGGAGGATGACTATCTGGTCTACAACTACAACCGCTTCCAGGCCTGCCGTTTCGGCTTCGACGGTCTCATCGTTCATCCCAGGACCAACGAAAGCATCGGCCTCCGTGATGACATTCTGGCGACATTGCGAGAACTGGAGCCCCATGCCGCGGCATTAAACAGCGTGCCCGCGCTGAGTGAACTGCATCGGGCAGTGGCTTACGAGGGCAATCATGCCGGCTTGCTGCGCCGGCTGTTTGCGCGAGAGGGTGGTGTTGAAGGCATGGTGGATGCCGCGGTGCGGCTGTTTCGCGGCGACCGGCCGTCATGATCCGGCGCCGTCCCGTGCATATCGGCCTGTCTGCCCGGCTGTTTCACCCGGAGCAGGGCAGCCGCGGCATCAAGACCAAGACGCTGCAGGTGCTGGAGCAATCAGTTGCGCACTGGGTGATGGCAAGGGATGTGCTGGTGCTGATGATTCCCTCGATCACCAGCGACGGATCGCTGATGCGCAGCGATATCCGCCTGCGGGATTACGCGGAATACCTGGACGGGCTGATCCTGCAGGGCGGCGCCGATGTGAGTCCGCAGGCCTACAACGAGACGGCCTTGCGCCCGGAGTGGGCGGGCGACCCGGTGCGCGATGCCTATGAGCTAGAGCTGCTGCACGAGTTCATGGAGGCCCGCAAGCCGGTGCTCGGCATTTGCCGTGGCATGCAGCTGATCAATGTCGCGCTCGGCGGCTCGCTGTATCAGGATTTGCCCAGCCAGCGGCCCGGGGTCGTAGCGCATGAGAGTGATATCTATGACCGCAACATCCATAACGTGGCCTTTACACCGGATGGTCTCTTTAGCGGCTGGTTCTGTGGGGGTGCCGGAGGGCGTGTGGTGTCTATTCATCACCAGAGCGTCAACCGTCCGGGCAAGGATGTGCGGGTGGAGGCTGTGTCCGAGGACGGTGTTATCGAGGCGATCAGCTGGAAGGGGCCTGGTTTTGTGTGCGGCGTGCAATGGCATCCCGAGTTTCACAATCGTCCGGAAGAAGAGCTTCTCGACTGCGCGCCACTGATCGAAGCCTTCCTCGACGCTGCAAAAGTTTAGCTCTGTTGCGGTTCGGCGCTATGATTCGGAACAGCAATCGCTTCCAAGAACAGGTCCATGCCCCTTGCGACCTTTGAGGAACCATAGCATCCGCAGCGTTGACCAGACAAAGGATGGATCCATGAAATTCGGCCGATTCCAACTCCAATCCCGCACCTTCTTCGGCATTGTCGACGGCAAGCAGGTCGTTGAGATCGAAGGTTCACCGTTCATGAGTTATAACCCCACCAGCACCATTCATGCGCTGTCCGCTCTCAAAACCCTGATCCCCTGCGAGCCGCGCAACTTCTACTGCGCCGGGCTGAACTATGCCGCGCATATCGAGTGGGGCGCCAAACGCAAGGGCATTGCGCCCAAGTATCCGGAAAAGGCCGACGTCGGTTACCGCTCCTTCAACGCGCTGTGCGCGACCGATGAAACGCTGATCATTCCCGCCGATGCCTCCGACATGGTGCAGTTCGAGGGCGAGCTGGTGGCGGTGGTGGGCAAGGCGGCGAAGAACCTCACCGAAGCCAATGCGCTGTCGTGCATCATCGGTTACACGCTGGGCAATGACGTCAGTGAACGCAACTGGCAGAAATCCGACCGCACGTTGTGGCGCGCGAAAAACTGCGACACGTGGAAACCGATGGGCCCCTTCATCACTACGGGCCTCGATCCGATGAACCTCGATATCGAGATCCACATGAACGGCCAGCGCGTGGCCGGTTACAACACCAGCAAGATGTTGTTCTCGGCGCAGCGTTACATCGCCGAGATCACCAGGTACATGACGCTGCATCCGGGTGATGTGATCTGGCTGGGCACTGACGATGCGACCGAGCCGAACCTGAAGCACGGGGATGTGTGCGAGATTGTGCAGAAGGACATTGGCATTTTGCGCAGTCCGGTGGTTCGGGCTTCGGCTTAGGTTGCTCCGGCCTTAACTCTCTACTCCGTTTCAAGTGTTCCCTTGTCTCTAACATTGCTTCGCTTCAAGTGTGCCCTTTGCCCTCTCCCTAACCCTCTCCCGCAAGCGGGAGAGGGGATAACTCAGGGTGTTTTATAGGCATTTGTTTTTATTGATAAAAATATGCCGGCAGCTTATAGCTGACCGAAAAATCTGGATGAGGAACCCTTCTGATGAGCAAGCCTGTCTGTCTGTTGTGGCTGGATGATTTTGAGGCGTACAAAACCGCGCTCGCCGACGCGGGGTTGGCCGATCGCTTTGAATTGCATCACGTCAAACGGGAGGACACGCCGCCCGATGATCTGATTCCGCGGGTGGAAATTCTGGCCGGGTGGAAACACGGCAAGCTGCTCGCGCGCATGCCGAAGCTGCGCTGGATTCAGGCAATGACTGCCGGTGTTGAAGCATGGCTGGGTGCGCCCGGATTGCGTGATGACGTGGCGCTGTGCTGCGCGCGCGGGTCACACCGCCACACGATGTCGGAAAACATTCTCGCCGCGCTGTTCCATCTGACCAAGCCGTATATGGTGGCGGCACTCGACCAGAAACAGAGTCAGTGGAATCGCCGCATGTCGAAATTGCTTGCCGGGCAGACGCTGGGCATTCTCGGACTCGGCGCGATCGGCCAGGAACTCGCGCTCAAGGCATCGGCGCTGGGCATGCGTGTGATCGGCACCAAACGCGAACCCGAGCCGGTGGAGGGGGTGGAGGAAGTGTATGCCGGTGATGAGGCCGATGACGTGTTGCGCCAGTCGGACTTTGTCGTGCTGCTGATGCCGGTGACGCCGGACACCGAAAACTTCATCAACGCCGCGCGACTGAAGGCGATGAAACCGACGGCCTGGCTGCTCAATTTCGGCCGCGGCCCGCTGATCGTCGATGCCGACCTGATTGCGGCGGTGAAAAACAAAACCATCGCCGGCGCCGTGCTTGACGTGTTCCGCGAAGAACCGCTGCCAGCGACCGATCCGTTCTGGACCACGGAAAACATTCTCGTGCTGCCGCATATCGGCGGCGGCTCTGCCGGGCGCGGCGCCATTGTGGCCGAGATTTTTGCCGATAACGCGCGCCGTTTCCTCGCCGGCGAACCCTTTGCCACCGGTGTTGATCGGGCGCGCGGGTATTAATCCCGGCGCATCGTTTTAATTCAAGGACCTGCACCATGAAACAACTTCTGCCGCAAGCCGAACACGCTGTGAAGCTGCTGACCGCGCGCAAACAGACCATCGTCGTCGCCGAATCCTCGGCGGGCGGTCTGATTACCGCGGCGCTGCTCGCGGTGCCCGGCGCATCGGCCTGCGTGCGCGGCGGCGTGGTGATTTACACCTACGACATGCGCCGCACCATTCTCGGCATCAGCGATGAGGAGATGCGCGGCATCACACCGTCGACCGAAGCCTATGCACGGCTCAAGGCAAGGCGGATCCGCGAACGCATGCAGACGGACTGGTCCTTGAGCGAGACCGGTGCGACGGGTCCGACCGGCAGCCGTTACGGGTATCCGCCGGGTCATGCGTGTTTTGCGGTGGTAGGGCCGGGTTCCGAGCGTTCGAAAACGCTGGAGACCGGCAATGCGGATCGCGTGACCAATATGTACGCCTTTGCCGCGGCGGCGTTGGAACAGCTGATCGAAGCAGTCGGCGCGACCGCGGCCTGATGCCCGGCGGCTTTGCGCGATAATCCGTTGATGAACGACATCCCGAAATTCTCCAGCGCTGTGCATGAGGTTGCTGATGCAGCGGCGGCCAATGAACTGTTCCAGCGCAACGGCTGGACTGACGGCCTGCCCGTGGTGCCGCCGACCGAAGAGGCGGTGGCGCGTTTTCTTGCTGCGGTCCGGCTTGATGCGGCGACCGTGATCGGTGTCGAGCCGGTGCGCCGGCGCAGCCTCACCGCCGAGAAGGTGGCGATTGCCGCGGTGATGGCCGGCTGCATGCCCGAATACCTGTCGGTGGTAGTGGCCGTGGTGAAGGCGATGTGTCAGCCGGAATACGCCTTGCACGGCAGCACCGCAAGCACCGGTGGCAGCGCGCCCTTTATCGTGGTCAACGGACCGGTGCGGCTGGCGATCGGCATGAACGCAACCCACAATGTGCTGGCCAATGCCAGCCGTGCCAACGCCACCATCGGCCGCAGCATCCGCCTGATCCTGCTCAACGTGCTCGGCGGCATTCCGGGGCAGCTCGACCGCTCGACGCTGGGTCATCCCGGCAAGTTCACCTTCTGCGTAGCCGAGGACGAGGAAGATTCGCCGTGGCTGCCGCTGTCGGTGGAGCGCGGCGTGCCCGCCGGCGTGTCGGCGGTGACCGCGCTGCAGGTGGAATCGCCGCAGCAGATCATGAACGAATGGACGCACGATCCGCGCGAAATCTGCGACACCTATGCCGCCGCGATGCGCAGCAATATGTTGCTCTACTCGATCTGGGAGGGCAATTACGCGGTGGTGATCGCCAAACAGCACCGCGAGATTTTCGCCGCCGCGGGCTGGAGCAAGCAGAACATCCGGGAGTATGTGTTCGACAAGGCGCGGGTGAAGCGCGGCGAATGGCGTACTGTCGGCAAAGCGGCAGTAGCGGGACGCAAGGACGAAGACAAGGTGTATTGCGCGCTGCGCTCACCCGATGACCTGCTGGTGGTGGCCGCAGGCGGGCCGGCCGGCGGCTTTGGTGCGATATTGCCGCCGTGGTATGGCAAAAAATCACTGGCGGTCACCATGCCGGTCGACACATGATGTGGTTCATCAGAAGGAAAATTCCATGACAATCAGAGTCCTCGACCCCACCCAAACTGCGCACGGTGAAGCACTGCGCCTTGCGCCGCCGCTGGCCTCGCTCGATGGCGCGGTGGTCGGCATGATCGACAACGCCAAGATCGGCACCGCAAGATTGTTCGACTTCATTGAGGAAATCCTCAAAAAGGAATATCGCGTGCGCGAGTGCATCCGCCGCCGCAAGCCCGACGCTTCACGGCCGGTTCCGCAGCCGATGCTGATGGAGATGAGCGGCGCGGACGCGATCCTCGCTGCCACCGGCGACTGAGGGAGTTGCTCGTCGTGCAGTCTGCACGACGCGATAGAAGCGGAACGGCTGGGCATACCGGCGGTGGCGATCATGACCGACCGCTTCGTGGTTACCGCAAAGGCAGTGGCGGCTGTCAACGGCCTGAAGGACTACCCCTTCGCGGTGATCGCACATCCCATCGCCAACAACGACGACGCGGTGCTGCGTGAAAAGGCGCGTATCGCGGTCGATGCCATCGTGCCGCTGCTGATTAAGCGCCCGGGCTGAACGGCCAGCCGGAAAAAAGCGGACCGCAGTCCGCTCGATGCTTGCAGCGTGGGCTGCTTTTATTTGGCGGCAGCCTTCTTTTTCTTCGCAGCGGGCGGTTTTTTTGCAGCCGGTGTTTTTTTCGGTGCCGCTTTGGTCTTCGCCGCCGGCGTTTTTTTGGGGGCAGAGGTTTTCCGGACTGCGGTTTTTTGGGCCGGCACCTTTTCGGCGGCCATTTCCATTACCGGCGCGGTCAGCGCTTTGCGGACTTGATTGATGACGTCGTACCAGTCGCCGGCGCTGTGCTGGCGGACAATGTGCATGTGCGGATACCACAACGAATCTTCACGTTCGGTCTGCCAGTACCAGAAGCGTGCTGCGTTGAGCGGCAGCATCAGCCACACTTTCTTGCCCAGCGCGCCGGCAATATGCGCGGTGGTGTTGCTGATGGTGACGATGACGTCGCAGGCGTCGATCAGCGCGGCGAGGCCGTCGATGTCCTGAACCATGTCGATGGCGTCGAGATGAACGATGTCGAGGCCGGTTTCGGTTTTAAGGGCAGCGCGTTCGGCGGCAGTGTCGCCGTATTGCAGATCGACAAATCGCCAGCCCGGGGTTTCGAACAGCGGCGGCAGTTCCGCGAGGTGCATGCTTTTGTCCGCACCAAATTCGGGATGAATGCTGTGCCAGGAAACGCCGCATACGCTCTGGCCGGCAGCGGGTGCAATGTCGCGGCGCAGACGGGCACGGCGCGCAGGGTCCGATTTGAGATAAGCATTGCGGTGTTGCAGGAAGTCGGTGACGGTGTTGCGGAACAGACCACCGAGGTCGCCGAGTGGAATCTGCACGTCGTAGTGTCCCGCCTCGCGGGCGGCTTTGAGCGTGGTGATTTCGCACCACGGGAACGAGCGAGCGAACAGCGGGTGCAGGCGTTCTTCCAGTGCGAGGATGACTTTGCCCGCCAGCGGCTGCACTTGCGGCAGCAATGAGGCGAACAGGATCTGGTCACCGATGCCCTGTTCGGGCCAGATCAGCAGCGTGCCCGGAGTCGGCTGGCCATCCCACAGCGGTTTGCCGAAATTCTCCGGTGTCCACAGTTCCGCGCCGGAGCCCGGCAGCGGCACGAAGCCTTGCACCCGCGCCTTCCAGCGTGCGCCGTAAGTGGCCCAGCCGCGTTTGAAGTTGCCGGTCAGCAGAAGACACAGGCTCTGGTTGGCGAGACCGCCCTGATTGTCGGGATTGATCGCCAGCGCGCGGTCGTAGCTGGCGACGGCGTTTTGCACCAGGCCGAGATTGAGGCAGGCGTGGCCGCGGTGATGCCAGGCTTCGGCGTATTCCGGGTTGAGTTCGACGGCACGGTCGTAACTGGCGAACGCTTCCTGATGGCGTTTCAGCGCGGCCAGCGCGTGACCGCGCACGCAATGCGCCACCGCCAATTCGGGTTTGAGTGCAATCGCCAGTTCGCAGTCGGCGACGGCTTTGGCGTGGTGTTGCAGCACCAGTCGCGCGGCGGCGCGGTTGCAATAGGCCTGGGCGTCAGGTCTGAGTGCGAGGGCCTTGCCGATCAGTGCAATGGCTTCGGCCGGCTGCTGGTTTTGTCCGGCGATGACCCCGAGCATGTGCAGGGCATCGAAATGCTGGGGATGGGCATGGACCACATTCAATGCGATCTGTCGCGCCGCTTCATGTTCACCGCGCTGCAGATGGCCGGCGGCCTTGCGCAATGCGGTCTGGGTGTTGGCCTTGGTGGTGACCTTGGGATTGCGGGTGATGTTGAATGTGATGGTTCGTTTGGCGGGCATGGGTGGTTGTGGCGGACTCAGGGTTTGCCCGATTTTAACTTTTGTGCGACGGCAGTACATACATCATTGATGACCTGTGACCAGTCGCCGCTGGCGTGTTGGCGGTAGAGCTGCATGCCGGGATAAAACAGCGAGTCGTCACGATCGGCCTGCCAGTACCAGAAGCGGCCCTGCGAGTGCGGCAGCATCAGCAGCACATCCTTGCCGAGGGCGCCGGCAATGTGCGCCGTGGTGTTGCTGATGGTGACGATCAGGTCGCAGGCGTTGACCAGCGCGGCAAAGCCGTCAACGTCTTCCCAGTTATCGACCGATGCCACGCGGGTGATTTCAACGCCGGTGTTGCGGCGGATGGCGGTGCGCGCCGTGGCGGTGTCGCCGTATTGCAGATCGACAAAACGCAGATCGGGCAAGGTCAGCAGCGGCGCGAGCTGATCGAGTGACAGCGTTTTCCGGGCGCCGAATTCGGCGTTGCGGCTGTACCACGACAGGCCGACGATGCGCTGGCGCTTCGGCGCGATCTCCTGGCGCAGGGCTGCGCTGCGCGCGCGGTCGGCTTTCAGGTACGGCTTGCGATGGCGCAGGAAGTCGTCAATGGACGGCCGGAAAAACCGTCCGAGTTCTCCCAGCGGAATCTGCCAGTCGAAATGGTTTTCGGCGACCGCAGTTTCATAGGTGACGATGCGGCACTCAGGAAAGGCGCGCTGGAACAGCGGGTGCAGTTTTTGCTGGAGGATCAGTGTCAGTTTGCTGACGCGCGCGCGTGCCTCGTTGAGCATCGAGCTGTAGAGCACCTGTTCACCCACACCCTGTTCAGGCCAGACCAGCAGCGAATCCTTGTTCGGCGTGCCGTCCCAGAACGGCGGATCAAAGGCGCAGGGCACGCCGTGCGGCAGGTCATGTTTGCCGCGGCGCTGCCGGGTGCCGTACCAGAATGGCCGCTTGCTCAGATCGTCGGAAGTGATCTCGCGTTTTTTCCAGCGCCATCCATATTGTTCCCAGCCGCGGCCGAATTCGCCGCTGGTCAGCAGCGCGAGGCTGCGGTTCCAGTGGGCCGCGGCGTAGCCGGGCTTGATTGCGATGGCGCGGTCATAACTGATGACGGCATCGGCATGGCGGTTGAGGTTGTTCAGCGCGACACCGCGGTTGCAGTGCGCGTCGGCGAAACCGGGTTTGATGGCAATGGCGCGGTCATAGGCGGCAACTGCCTCGGCAAAACGCCCCATTTCGTTGAGGATCACGCCGCAATTGGAATGCGCCTCGGCGTAATCGGGATCGATCGCGGCTGCTTTTTCGAATTGCACCAGCGCTTCACGGTCGCGTTTCAGCCGGTGCAGCACCAGGCCGAGGCTGGCCTCGGCGACGGCGGGGGTGACGGCAAGCCGGCTTTGCAGAAACACGGCTGCTTCCGCGGGCCTGCCTTCGATCAGCATGATGCTGCCCAGCAGCTGCAGCGCTTCCGCGTTTTGCGGTTTGGCCTGGATCAGATCCTCAAGCTGCTGACGCGCCGGTTCGATTGCACCTTGTTGCAGCAAGGTCACACTATTGTCGATCGCGACT
This sequence comes from Burkholderiales bacterium, assembly GCA_022841375.1. Lineage (GTDB taxonomy): Bacteria > Pseudomonadota > Gammaproteobacteria > Burkholderiales > SG8-41. The sequence goes on along the minus strand of JALHRQ010000011.1, from coordinate 24,362 downwards.
TTGGCAGTGCTTGCGGCAGGCGTCTTGGGTTTGTGCGTGATGGTGTGTGAGATGACGCGTGTGCCGGTCGCGCCGGTGCGTAATTTTGGTTGCGGCCCGGCTGAGCCCAGTGCAGCTTTCACGCGCTGGATGACTGCCGGCCAGTCGCCGGCACGGGGCTGGCGGAAGACGCGGACCTTGTCGTACCACAAGGTGTCGTCGCGGTCGATTTGCCAGTACCAGAAATGGCCGGCGGCATGGGGCAGCACCAGCAGCACTTCCTTGCCCAGTGCGCCGGCCAGATGCGCCGTGGTGTTGCTGATGGTGACGATGACATCGCAGGCGCTGATCAGCGCGGCGAGGCCGTCGATGTCATTTTGATTGTCGATTTCATCGAGATGCACAAGCTCGATGCCGGTAATGTTGCGCAGCGCGGCGCGTTCGGCGCTGGTGTCGCCATACTGCAGGTCGACAAATTGCAGCCCGGGCGTTTCCAGCAGCGGCTTCAGCGCTGCAAGCGGCATGCTTTTCAGCGCGCCGGATTCCTTGTTGGTACTGAGCCAGGACAGGCCGATGATGCGTTGGCCCGCCGGAGCAATGGTTTTGCGCAGTGCGGCGCTGCTGCTGGCTTCCGCAAGCAGATAAGGCTTGCGCTGACTGAGGAAATCATCGGCGCTGTTGCGGAACAGCGCGCCGAGATCGCCCATCGGCATCTGCTGCTGGTAACCACCTTGTTTTGCGGCCCGCGAGATCGTGGTGATGGCCACATTCGGGAATGATCGCGCGAACAGCGGGTGCAGGCGCTTTTCCAGCGCAAGGATGATGCCACCGGACCGCGCAGCGGCTTCGTTCAGCATCGAGGCAAACAGGATCTGGTCGCCCGGCCCCTGTTCCGCCCAGATCAGCACGGTGTCCTGCGTGTGGGATCCATTCCACAGTGGTTTGCTGAAACTGTTGAGACCCAGCCGCGTCTGCGCCTGCCCGGGCGGAGTTTTGAACTGAGCCCATTCATCCCAACGGGCGGCGTAGTCCTTCCAGCCTTCGGTGTAGCGGCCGATCAGCAGTTTGCATACGCCGCGGCGGAAACGCGCGTGGGCGAAATCCGGGCGCAGGCGGACCGCGTCGTCGTAGGCGGCGATCATGGCTTCGTATTGATTCAGCGCGCGCAGCGCGCCGGCGCGCATGCAATGAATGTCGGCGTTGTCCGGCTGCAGCGTCAGGGCGCGATCGAAATCGGCCAGCGCGGTGCGGTACTCCCCGGACTGCGCGTAAGTGGCGCCGCGGTTGATGATCGCGGGGAAGTGGCCGGGCACCAATGCGATTACACGGTCGTAACAGGCCAGGGCTTCCGGGTATTGGCGGCGGTCGAACCGTTCATTGCCGCGACGGAAATCAACATCAGGGTGTGTGGGTGGCGGCGCATCGGCGCTGACATTGCCGGTGACGACGGTGCGACCCGGCTTGGCTTTGCGGGAGACGGCATAGTTGATTTTTTTTCGTACTGCCATGATTTTTTGTGCCGCCTTGCGGCAATCAGCGGCGCCGCCGACTTGGTGAGGGCTGGGCGATTGCGGCACACACCCGTTCAACCACTTCAGCCCAGTCACCGGGCCGGCGCTGGCGAAAGACGCGCACGCCCGGGTACCACAGCGTGTCGTCGCGGTCGGTCTGCCAGTACCACAGCCGTCCGGCGGCATGGGGCAGCATCAGGAATACCTTCTTCCCCAGCGCACCGGCCAGATGTGCGGTGGTGTTGCTGATGGTGACGATGACATCGCAGGCGTTGATCAGTGCGGCGAGGCTGTCGATATCCTCGGTGGTGTCGACGGCATCAAGGTGAAGGATTTCAGTGCCAGCACTGGCGGCAGCAGCACGATCGGCGGCGGTGTCGCCGTACTGCAGATCGACGAAACGCAGACCGGGCAGCTGCAGCAAGGGGTGCAGGGCGGGCAGCGCCATGCTTTTGTGTTCACCGAATTCCGCATTGGTGCTGCGCCACGACAGGCCGCAGATGCGTTTGCGTGCCGGGGTGATGGTTTTGCGCAGCGCGGCGCTGCGTTGGGTGTCGGCCAGCAGAAAGGCTTTGGGCGGACGCGGAAAATCGTCGGCGCTGGCGCGGAAATGCTGACCGAGGCTGCCCATCGGCAGCTGTACGTCATAGCGGTTCTGGCGCAGCGCGGTCGCGATGGTGGTGACTTCGCAGTCCGGAAACGATCGTGCGAGCAGCGGTTGCAGGCGTTTATCGGCGGCGAGAATCAGCCGTCCGGCGCGTGCGCGCGCTTCGTTGAACATCGAGGCATAAAGGATCTGGTCGCCAATGCCCTGTTCCGGCCAGACCAGCAGCGTGGCGGTGCCGGGGCGGCCATCCCATTGCGGCTTGGTGAAACGGGCGGGCAGCAGTGACTGCTGTGCCGGGGCGCGGCTCCATTTGTCCCAGCGCGCCTCGAAATCCTGCCAGCCCTGTGCGAAGCGGCCGGTGAGCAGGAACAGATTGCTGCGGTTGGCGCGGGCGAGTGTGTACGCGGGGCGGATGGCCAACGCATGGTTGTAGCTGGCGAGCGCTTCGTCGTAACGGCCGAGCTGCTGCAGCGCGTTGCCGCGGTTGCTGTGTGATTCGGCGTGCCGGGGATTGATGGCGATGGCGCGATCGTATTCGGCGATGGCTTCGTGTGGACGGCCCAGGCTCAGCAGCACGTTGGCGCGATTGCCGCGGGCATCGGCAAAGTCAGGGCGGAGGGCGAGCGCACGGTCGAAGCTGGCCAGTGCCGCCTGGTGGCGCTTGAGCATTTTTAAGGCGCTGCCGTGATTGCAGTGTGCTGCCGCGTGGCCGGGCTGCAACGCGAGGGCACGGTCGTAACTGGCCAGCGCGCGGCTGTAACGTTTCAGGTCAAACAGCACGTTGCCCTGGCAATAATGGCTTTCGGCCTCGGCTGGTTTGAGGGCGATGGCGCGATCAAAGTCGGCCAGCGCACCTTCGTATTGTTTGGCCGCATGCCGTGACAGTCCGCGATTGGCGTACGCCGCGGCCTCCGCCGGTTTGATGGCGATGGCCTGGCTGATCAGTTTGTCCGCTTCGGCCGGATGTCCGGAGCGCGTGGCAATCACCCCGAGCAGGTGCAGCGCATCGAACTGGCGGGGTTCGGCTTCGAGCACGCTGCGAAAACAATTTTTTGCTTTCGCAAGTTTGCCCGCTTGCAGCAATGCCAGTCCTTCGCGCAATGCCGCCGGCACGTCGATCGCCGGTGCCTTGGGTGCGCGGTGGATGGTGAACTTGATTTGTCGTCGGGCGGCCATGAAACGGGATGACGGCAGGGAAGCGTGGAGATTACACGCCCGGCGGTCGTTTACAAAGCATCCTGCGGGCGGATACCCGTGTTGGCTGGTCAGTCAGCATCTGCGATGGAGGCAGGGGAGGGCGTGATTGGCTGCGAACGGCAAACGAGGTGTGGACTACACATTGGTCAGCTGCAGCGGTTCCTCTAGAATCATCCGCACATTATTGACAAAAGCCGGAGGAGAAGTTGATGGGCAACACTGCACAACGAGTGGATCGCGATGGCATCCCCATTTGCGACGGACCTGACCTGACGCCGCGCAAGCCCGGGTTGAAGGCACCACCGGGATCCATTGATTGCCACGCGCATATTTTCGGGCCGGTGGCGAAGTATCCGTTTTCGCCGAAACGGCTGTTTACACCGCCCGATGTGTCTGTTGCGCAGTACAAGGCGCTTCTGGCCCTGCTGGGGATTGAGCGCGCGGTGCTGGTAACCCCCAGCGTGTATGGCATGGACAATGAACGGCAGCTCGACACCCTGAACGAAATGAACGGCCAGTGGCGGGGTGTTGCAGTCGTGCCAACCGATGTGGCGGACAAGGAACTGGAGCGTCTGCACAAGGCGGGATTCCGCGGCGTGCGCGTCAATCTTTTCGCGAAAAGCGGGCTGATGCTGGAGGATCTTGAAGCCACTGCAGCGCGCATTGCCGGGTTGAAGTGGCATGTGCAGTTGCATGCCGATGCGCGCAATCTCGCCGAACTGGTGCCGCGCCTGCGCAAGTTGCCGGTCGACGTGGTGTTTGACCATATGGGGCATGTGCCTGCGGCCGCCGGCGTTGCTGATCCGGGTTTCCAGGCGATGCTTGGGTTGATGAAGGAAGGCCGTTTCTGGGCCAAGCTGTCGGCGCCGTACCGGCTGTCGGAGCTACCCTATCCGTGGCATGACGTGACGCCGTTTGCGCAGGCGTTAATTGCTGCAGCACCGGATCGCCTGGTGTGGGGCAGCGACTGGCCCCATCCCGCGGTACCGGGGCATATGCCGGCGAATTTCGTGATGCCGAATGACGGTGATCTGCTGGATATCCTGTCGCTGTGGACGGCGGATCCGGCCGTGCAACAGAAAATTCTCGCGGATAACCCGCAGCGGCTTTACGATTTCTGATTCGATTGCCCCCGTGACCTTAACTTGAAGATTCTGGAGAAGAGCATGGTCAAACACCTGGTCAAACAATGCACTGCAGCCGTCGTGGCGGTGGTGGCAATAGCCGGCGCTCAAAGCGCTATAGCGCAGGATTATCCGAACCGCCCGGTGAAAATCGTCGTGCCTCTGGCGACCGGCGGCACCGCCGACATCCTTGCGCGCTTCGTCAGCAACGATCTGGCAGCCAAGCTGGGCAGGGCGGTGCTGGTTGAGAATCGCACCGGCGGTGGCGGGCACATCGGCTCTGAATTTGTCGCCAAGTCGCCGGCCGACGGCTACACCCTGTTGTCAGCCGGCATTCCGCAGGCCATCGGCATGAGCCTCTACAAGGATCTGCAGTACGACATGGCCCGCGACCTGGTGGCGATTACGCAGGGCATCACCGGGCCCAGTGTCATCGTGGTTCATCCGTCGCTGCCGGTGAAATCGATGAAAGACCTGATCGCCCTGGCCAAGTCCCGGCCCGGGAAGCTCAATTTCGGTGCCAATACCGGTTCGCCGAATCATCTGGCGATCGAATTGCTCAACGTCAATAACAATTTGAAGATCGTGCATGTGCCGTATAAGGGTGCGGGCCCGGTGGTGACCGACGTCATGGCAGGGCATATCGAGTTGGCTTCCCTGGGATTGCCGCCGGCCTTGCCGATGGTGCAAGCGGGTCGCCTGCGGGCCATCGCCCAGACCGGCTTGAAGCGTTCCGCGCAACTGCCCGATTTGCCGACGGTCGCCGAATCCGGTGTTCCCGGCTACGAGGTGACTTCCTGGTACGGCTTCTTTGCGCCGTCGCGCACGCCCGCCGCAATCATTTCACGGCTGAATGCCGAGATCGGGACCGTACTGCGGATGCCCGAGGTCAACAAACGCCTGGTCGCACTGGGTGCTGACGTCGCGCCGAATTCACCGGAGGAATTCGGCCGTTTCGTACGCGAAGAAATCCAGAAATGGGCCAAGGTGGTCAAAGCTTCCGGCGCCAAAGCCGAATAAGGGAGTTGTTGTCATGACTGAACCGAAACTCACTGGAAAAATCGCCCGCGAACGCATTGTCATGCTCGACATTCCGCGGCCGGGCAAAACAGTGATTGAGGCTTATCTGGCGCTGACCGACATCGCCGGCACGGTGTCGGATGCCATGGACGAACTGGGTATTCACGGTGCGATTCCTGCGGCGAAATTGCAGCCGATGCTGCCCGGCGCACGCATGGTCGGTCCGGTGATGACGGTGCGCAACATCATGCAGTCGGTGCCGCCGACGCTGGGCGCGATGGCGCGCAAGTCGGGACAGGCCGACATTGAAGCGCACAACCTCGCCAAACCCGGGGACGTGCTGGTGATCGAAGGCGTTGAACATATATCCAGCCTCGGCGGCAATTCGGCCAACGTTGGCAAACGCCAGGGCGAAGCCGGCGCGATTGTCGATGGCGCGACGCGCGATGTGGCGACGGCGCGCAGCATCGGTTATCCGATCTGGGCACGCGGTGTCAGTCTGATGACTGGCAAGTGGCGGGTGGAGACGGTGGCGATCAACGGACCGGTGCAAATCTGCGGCGTGCCGGTGAACGCCGGCGATCTGGTGGTCGCGGATGACAACGGCGTGTGTTTTATTCCACGCGCGCGGATCGCTGAAGTATTGACGCGCGCACAGGCGCTGTCGGCCGGTGAGGAAGAACGCAATCGCGATGTCGCCGCCGGCATGAGCGTGGTCGATGTCGCCAACAAGGCCTACTTCAAGAAAATCAGCGGTTAAGTTCAGCGCATTCCTCATGCAGACTCCGCAGATTGTTCCCTCCAGTCATGCCTGCGGCGCCGAGGTTGTCGGCGTTGATCTGAGCGCGCCGGGGCCGCTGACCGCGGAAGCGCTGCGCGAGGCGCTGCGTGAACATCTGGCGGTGGTGGTGCGCGGAATGCCATTGACAGACGAATCACTGCTGGCGCTGGCTGCCTTCTTTGGTACTCCGGAGATGCAGGGCGTCAGCGTGCTCAATCAGCAGGAAGATGAGGTCAGGCAAGAGTATTTGGTGGTGTCGAACCGCATGCAGATGGTGCGACCGACCGGCACCACGGGCAAAGGCGAGGCTGTGTGGCTGACCGAGCTGTCGTACCGCATGCGTCCCTGTTCCATTGCGCTGCTGCACGCGTTGGAGGTATCGGCGGCAGGCGGCGAGATCGCATTTGCCAATCAATATCTCGCGTATGAGCGCCTGCCGAAAGACCTCAAGGCTGGAATCGAAGGCCGCATGCTGCTGCATGACGAAAGCCGCCTGAATGACGGCAGCTTGCGCAAAGGCCATGCCGAAGTAATGGACCCGCGCGAAGCGACCGGTGCCCAGCACCGCATCGTGCGAACTCATCCGCAGACGCGGCGCAAGTCGCTGTATCTGGGCCGTCGGCGCAATGCCTGGATCATCGGCCTGCCGCTGGAGGAGAGTGAAGCGCTGCTCGACGCGTTGTGGGCACAAGCGACACAGCCGGAACTGGTGTGGACGCATCATTGGCAGCACGGCGACACGCTGATCTGGGACAACCGCTGTCTGCTCCACCGCCAGGACATGGGCGGCGCGGGGCCGGACTGGCTGATCCATCGCGTGCAGATCCGCGGCGAAGTGCCGCGCTGATCACAACGGCCGCGCCTCGTGCGCGCCGGCTGCTGTGTAACAATAGAGGTCTACTGATTGCGTCCGCCGCGCGCTTCACGGCCGGCGCCTTTTTTGCGGAAACGCCGTGCGCATATTGCTGGTTGAAGATGATGTGATGCTCGCCGAGACGGTGATGCGCGCCTTGACCCAGTCGGCGCACGCCGTTGATATGGCGCGCACCGGCAACGAGGCTGATCAGGCGCTGATGTCCGGCGACTATGATCTGGTGCTGCTGGATGTCGGTTTGCCGCAGATCAATGGTTTCGAGGTATTGCGCCGGTTGCGGGCGCGGCGTTCGACCGTGCCGGTGCTGATGCTGACCGTTAACGACACCCCTGAAGACCTGGTCACCGGTCTCGATCTCGGTGCTGACGACTATCTGACCAAACCGTTCCGTTTGTCGGAGCTGGAGGCGCGGGTGCGCGCGCTGATCCGCCGTTCGCATGCCACGGCCAGCTCGGATCTGGTGCATGGCCGGCTGCGTCTGGATATGGCGGGACGGCGGCTTTTTCTCGACGAGCAGTCGGTTGAACTGTCGGTGCGTGAACTGGCGGTAATAGAACTGTTGTTGCTGCGCGAGGGCAAGGTCGTCACCAAACAGCAGATTGTCGATCATCTCTACGGCTGGGAAGACGTTTCCACCAGCAATGCGGTGGAGGTGTTCATCCACCGCCTGCGTCGCAAACTGGAGAATTCCGGCCTCAATATCACCACCGTGCGCGGCATGGGTTATCTCGTCGAGAAATCGCGCGATGCCGGCGGCTAGCCATCCGCGTCTGCGCACCCAGCTGCTGACCTGGCTGCTGGTGCCGCTGATTGTGCTGTTGTCCGCCGACACGTTCATCAGCTACCGGGTGGCACTGGGTTTTTCCCAGAATGCGCATGACCGCACGCTGGTTGAAGTGGCCCGCGAGGTGGCGCTGCATCTGCGTGGCGCCAACGGCGTCCTGGTGCTCGATATGTCGCGCGAGGCGCGCCGAGTACTGCTCGAAGACCCGGTGGACCGCTTTTATTTTGAAGTGACCACCAGCGACGGACGCCGTCTCGACGGCGAACCGATCGCGCCGGCTGCAGGCACTGCAGCCCAGCAACGCCGCGGCGAGACGTTCTACGATGGCGTCATGGCCGGCACGCCGGTGCGTATCGTTGAATTGCGCGTTGATCCCGATCTGGCCGGCGGTCGTGACGGCGCGACCGTGCGGGTTGCCGAAACAATGATCAAGCGCAACGAACTTGCCCGCGAAATCCTTTTAAGTGTGGTGCTGCCGCAGTTGCTGCTGATCCTGATCGCCGGTCTGGTGGTGTGGATTGGCGTGGTGCGCGGACTGGCGCCGCTGGCGCATTTGCAGGAAGCGGCAGCGGCGCGTTCCGGCCGTGACCGCAGTCCGATGCCGGTGGATGGCGTGCCGAGCGAACTGCAGCCGTTGTTGAAAGCGATCAACGGGCTGTTGGCGCGGCTTGATCGCGTGCTGACGCTGCAGAGCCGTTTCGTGGCGGATGCCGCGCATCAGCTGAAAACACCAGTGGCGGCGCTGAAGGCGCAGTTCGAAGTGGCGGCGCGTGAAACCGATCCGCAGCGACTGCGCGACGGGCTGGAGAAGATCCAGCCGCGGCTTGATCGTCTGTCACGGCTGGTCTCGCAATTGCTGTCGCTGGCGCGTCACGAGCCGGAAGCGATCAGCACGGTCAAACTGACCCCGCTCGATCTGAACGCGCTGGCGCTGGATGTGGCCACCGGCTGGGTGCCGGAGGCGTTGCAGAAAAGCATCGACCTCGGATTTGAGGATGCCGGCGCGCCGGTGATGGTCTCGGGCGATGCGGTGCGGCTGCGCGAACTGCTCGACAATCTGCTCGACAACGCGGTGCGTTACAGCCGCAAAGGTGGCCGCGTCACCGTGCGCGTCAGTGCGGCGCCGCCGACCGTCGATGTCAACGATGATGGCCCGAGCATTCCGCCGGAAGAGCGTGAGCGGGTGTTTGAGCGCTTTCACCGCCTGCTGGGGCACACCCAGGATGGCAGCGGGCTGGGGCTGGCCATTGCGCAGGAGATTGCTGGCCTGCACCGTGGTGAAATCACGCTGCGCGAGGATGCAACTGACGGAATTGGCAATACTTTCAGCGTGGTATTGCCGCCCGCCTGAGTCTGTAAGCATCCGTTAAGGTTGCTGTAACCTTTTGGTCATCTGGCTTGGGGTCGGCTGTAAGCATGAATCCGTATTCTTGCCTGTTATCAATCGCCCGTCTGTGCAACAGGACGGCGGCGGTTCTGACTGGAGGAATATCCGATGGAAATGCTGAACACTTCTTTTTTCTGGGTCACGCTGGGGCAGATCATGATGATCAACATCGTGCTCAGCGGCGACAATGCCGTGGTCATCGCAATGGCGAGCCGTTCATTGCCGCCGCGACAACAGAAGCAGGCCATCCTTTTCGGCAGCTTCGGCGCGATTTTCCTGCGCATCGTACTGACGTTTTTTGCGGTGATGCTGCTGGACCTGCCCTTCCTCAAACTGATCGGCTCCATTCTCCTGGGTTACATCGGCATACAAATGCTGGTGCCGGAAGAGGCTGAAGACGAGATCGACGGTCATGCGCACATGTGGTCGGCCATCAAAACCATCATCATCGCCGACCTGATCATGAGCCTGGACAATGTGCTGGGTGTAGCGGCGGCCGCCAAGGGCAACGTTGCGCTGCTGGTCATCGGCCTCGGCGTCAGCATCCCGCTGATCATCTACGGCAGCACGTTCATCCTCAAGCTGATGAACCGCTTTCCGGTCATCATTACGGTGGGCGGCGCGGTTCTCGGCTGGGTTGCCGGCGAGATGCTGGTGACCGATCCTTCAATCAGCGGCTGGATCAACAGCCAGATGCACTGGCTGCATACGTTTGCACCCGCGATCGGCGCCCTGCTGGTTGTGGCCATCGGCAAATCGATTGCCGCCTCCAAACTGCAGAAGCTGAACCAGTTGCCCGCGGGGCAGGTCACGCTGTCGCAAGATGAAGAGCCGGCGCCTCCCGGATATCACTGGGTTCACCGCATGTGGCGGCGCCTGCCGGACGGCACCCGGGATTACGCCGCTTATTACGGCAAGCTGGCCTTCCGTCACCTGGAGCCGATCAGCTCGCGCCTGCGGCCCAGCCCGAAAAAGCATTGATCCATAGTCAGACTCCCCTCTGACTAGCCTGAGTGGGGTGGCGGCGACAAGCCGTCACCCCATTATTTTGTCCGGCGCCGGCGGTGGGCGAGCGGTGGCAAAGTCGTTTATTCTTCGCCTTCCGTTCAACCCGCGACAGGTTCCACATCATGTATCCCAATACCCTGCTTCATATCCATGGCCAATGGTGCGCTGCTGCCTCCGGCCGCACACTGCCCGTCGTCAATCCTGCCAACCACCAGCAGATCGGCACTGTCGCCTACGCCGAGAAGGCCGACCTCGACCGCGCGCTCGAATCCGCGGAGCAGGGTTACAAGGCGTGGCGCAAGGTGTCGGCGTTCGACCGCTGCAAGATCATGCGTAAGGCCGCGGACCTGTTCCGCGAGCGCGCGGATACGGTTGCGACGTACATGACCTTCGAACAGGGCAAACCTGTCGGTGAGGCCAAACTCGAAGCGTTGGCCGGCGCCGATCTGATCGACTGGTTTGCCGAAGAAGGTCGCCGCGCCTATGGCCGGGTGATTCCGGCGCGCGCTGAAGGTATTTATCAACTGGTGGTCAAAGAGCCGGTCGGTCCGGTCGCGGCCTTCACGCCGTGGAATTTCCCGATCAACCAGGCGGTGCGCAAACTGTCGGCAGCACTCGCCACCGGCTGCTCGGTGATCCTCAAGGCACCGGAAGAAACCCCGGCATCCCCCGCGGAACTGGTGCGCGCATTCGTTGATGCCGGCGTGCCCGCCGGCGTGATCAATCTGGTGTACGGCAACCCGGCGGAAATCTCGAGCTACCTGATTCCGCACCCGGTGATCCGCAAGATTACTTTCACCGGTTCAACGCCGGTGGGCAAACAACTGGCTGCGCTGGCCGGTCAGCACATGAAGCGCGTCACCATGGAACTGGGCGGTCACGCGCCGGTGATCATTTTTGATGATGCCGACATCGAACTTGCCGCGAAAACCATGACCTTCATGAAGTACCGCAACGCCGGTCAGGTCTGCGTTTCACCGACGCGCTTCCTGGTGCAGGAGGGTGTGTATAAACAATTCGTCGAGAAATTCACCGAAGGCGCGAAAGCGATCAAGGTCGGCGACGGTTTCGACAAGGACACCAGGATGGCGACGCTGGCCAATCCGCGCCGGCAGAGCGCGATGGTGGCGAACGTCGAAGACGCGAAAAAACACGGCGGCAAGGTACAGACCGGCGGCTATCCGATCGGCGAGAAAGGCAACTTTTTTGAGCCGACGGTGATCACCGAACTTTCGACCAGCGCAATGGCGATGAACACCGAACCATTCGGCCCGATGGCGATCATCAATCCATTCAAGACCTTTGAGGATGCAGTGGCGGAGGCGAACCGTCTGCCGTATGGCCTCGCGGCGTACGCGTGGACCAAGTCCGCAAAAACCGCGAACGCGATTGCGGCGCAGGTCGAGACCGGCATGATGACCATCAATCATCTCGGCTTTGCTTTGCCCGAAGTGCCGTTCGGCGGCGTCAAGGATTCGGGCTACGGCTCGGAAGGCGGCAGCGAAGCGATCGAGCCGTATCTGGTGTCGAAGTTTGTGACCCAGGCGGGCTTGTAAAAAGTAATAATAAAAACAATTAGTTAGAAAATATCCGCCGGGCGTAGCACGGCGGCGTTTGCGTCTGGTGCGTGGTGGAGGAGCTGCGATGAACCGATGGCAACAATGGCTGCCGGCAGTACTGCTCAGCTTGCTCAGTTCAGGGATGGCCTGCGCCCAGTCGTATCCGGTCAAACCGGTACGCATTGTTACTGTGGCGCCGGGCAGCGCCAACGACATCGTCGCGCGCTTGATCGCGCAGGAAATTCGTCCCGCGCTCGGACATCCGGTAGTGATCGACAATCGTGGCACCGTTGCTGCAGAACTGGTGGCACGTGCGCCGGCCGACGGTTATACGCTGCTGCTTTACGGCAGCGCGGTGTGGCTGTCGCCGTTCATCCGAGCGAGCACGCCTTACGATCCGGTCAAAGACTTTGCGCCGATCACGCTGGTCGCCAGTTCGCCCAATGTCATGGTGGTGCATCCGTCGCTGCCGGTGAAATCGGCGCGTGAATTGATCACGCTGGCCCGATCGCGGCCCGGCGAAATCAATTACGCCGCAGGTTCGCTCGGCGCAGCGCCGCATCTCGCCGCGGAACTGTTCAAGTCCATGGGCAAGCTCAACATCGTGCGCGTGGCCTACAAGGGCACCGGCGGTTCACTGATCGGCATCCTCAGCGGCGAAGTGGAATTGATGTTCCCGACCGCCGGTTCAGTGACGCCATACATCAAGGCCGGCAAGCTGCGTGCGCTGGCGGTGACCAGCCTGAAACCCACTGCACTGGCGCCGGGATTGCCGTTGCTGGCCGATGCGCTGCCCGGTTACGAATCGGTGTCGCTCAACGGCATGCTGGCGCCCGCGCGCACGCCGGACAACATTATTCGTCAGATCAACGCCGAAGTGGCGAAGGTGATGACCCGCGCCGATATCAGGGAAAAACTGGTGGCGGCGGGCACCGATGCGATGTCGACTTCACCGGAAGAATTCGCTGCGATCATTCAGGCGGATATGGCGAAGTGGGGCAGGCTGATTCGTGATGCCGGCATCAGGGAATAAACGAACAAAAGGCCATCAACGCGTTCAGCGCGTCGGATGACAGTCACCGCGGCGCTCTGCAGCCGCCATGTGACGCAGGCAGATCGCGATGGCGGGCGTGCTCAGGGCCACGTGAAACGGCATGCGCACGCGGCTGGCAATCCAGGCCCGGCGCAGCGCCGGATCGGTGCTCGGGTCAAGCTGCAGCGGCAAAGCGAGTTGCTTCATTGCGGCGACCTCCTGCGCATTTAACGTTGGCGTGTACGCCAGCGTTGACACTGGAGGTCGCCGCCAGTGATCAGTGCCCGATCTTGTTGTTACGATACATAGGTTTACGGCACAACAAAGAAAAAGGCGTGATAACAATCACGCCTTTTTTGCGAACCGCGTGGCTGCAGCAGCCCCGGGGGGGTTACCCCTTGTTCGGACGTGCCGTCTTTTTGTAACGGCCGACGGGCACCAGCTCGGCAACAGTGCCGCCGGGCGCGCGGAACTTCACCGGTATGACGCCGGGATCGCTGATGAGTTCGCAGCCGTGGCTTTTGATCTGTGCGGTGGCTTTTTCCATGTCCTCGACTTCAATCGCGAAGTGGTGGATGCACGGGCCTTCGCCGGCGGCCTTGGATTCGGCGGACTGGGTGCCGGCGTCATACTTGATCAGCGTGAAGTCCATTTCGCCGTCGGTCAGGTGGCGCGACAGATGGTCGCGGGTCTTGCGGGTTTCGGCCTCCCAGAAGCCGAATACTTCTTCGTAGAACTTGGTGGTTTTTTCGAGGTCTTCGACCTTGAGGGCGAGGTGGACGATGCGGTTCATGGTGTTCTCCGGTGAGTGCCCGCAGGTTGCGGCGTAAAGAGCTTTTTACGCCCTCCGCCGCCGCTTCCGCAAGTAGGGTGTTACACTGCGGGCGTCATAATATTTGACCCCCGCAGTTTCCCTCTCCGTTGATTACCGCTTGACCCCGCCCGTGGTGCGTTCGTGCAGTGCGGAATCAGCGTTCAACCGGAAGACCCACGACGTTGCCCCACTCGGTCCACGAACCATCGTAGACCCTGACCCGTTTGAGCCCGATGATTTCGGTGAGGGCGAAGTACAACACCGTTGCGCGATGGCTGAGCCGGCAGTAGGCGATGATGTCCTTGTCAGGGTCTGCGCCGCTCGCGTCGAATACCGCCTGCAGTTCCTCGCGGGATTTCAGGCTCTTGTCGGCATTGAGCAGGTTCTCGAAAAAGACGTGGCGGGCACCGGGAATCCGGCCGTAACACATGGCGCCGGAGTCCGGAGTGCCGGGTGCGCCGACCCGCTCGCCGCGGTATTCCTCGGGCGAACGCCCGTCGAGCAGCACGATGCCCGGTTGATGCAGGGATTTCAGCACGTCATCGCGCCGGATGCGCATCGCCTCTACGCGCTGCGTTGGCGCATAGGTTCTCAGTGCGCGCGGCGGCGGCACGTCGGTGACCAGCGGCCGTCCTTCTTCAGCCCAGCGGTAACGCGCGCCGTCGAGGATGCGCACCTTCTCGTGCCCGCAGTAGCGGAACACCCACCAGGCGTAGATGCCGAACTGCACGCCTTCGCCGTAGAACACCACGGTCGTGTTGTTGTCGATGCCGGCAGCGCCAAGGCGGCGGGCGAATTCCTGCGGCGACGGAAAGTCGCGGATCGGCGCCTCCCACAGCCTGTCTTTCCACTTCCAGGCATGGGCGCCAGGCACGTGGCCGGCCTTGTAGGCCTGCAGTTCGTCCTGTCCCAGGCCGGCGATGTCTATCAGGCAGACATCGGGGTCGTCCTTGTGGGCGGCGACCCACGCCGGATCGACCAATGGCCCCGTTTTCTGATTGACGATGCCGCTCATTTCATGATCTTTCCGGTGTTCTGGTCGATGCGTACGCGCGGCCGTTTTTCCAGATCGGTGCCGGTGACGCGCAGATAACAGCAATCGACCGGTGTATAGGTCGAGTGCAGCTGGCTGCCCCAGTAAGTGCCGACCTGGCCCTGCTCAAGCTTGTATTGGGCCTTGATGCCGAGCTTCGCATGGTCAGGATCCTTGCCATCGTCGAGGCGGTTGTATTCGGTCATCTCGGTGTAACCGTGCACCTGCGCATAGAGTGCCCAGGAATCGCCGTGATCATGCGCCGGAGAGTGGCGGGCTTTTTCTGCGCGGTAGCCCAGTATTTCGAAGCCGAGCACGGGATCGACGAACAGGCGGCGCGGGCCGTATTTGACGCCGTTGTTGAAATGTTCCGCCACGAACCCGGGATCGCGGGCCAGGATTTCCATTTTTTTGCGAACATGCTCCACGCCTGCAGCGCCGGAATCGGCTTGCAGGAGGCTGCGCGCATCGTTGCAGAATGCTTCCAGGGTGTACGCCATGTGCGTGTCTCGCTTGTCGGTTAATTAGCCTGCAGTCCGGCGGCCTTGACGACCTGGCCCCAGCGTTCGATTTCGGCATCCAGGAATTTCCTGAATTCTTCCGGCGTGCTGCCGTTGGGCGTAATCCCGTGAAACTGGAAGCGCTCTTTCATGGCCGGGCTGGCCAGGATTTTAGCCAGTTCGGTGTTGATTTTCTGCACTACGGATCCCGGTGTGCCGGCCGGTGACATCACGCCAACCCAGTTGGTGACATCAAAATCGGCAACGCCTGCTTCAGCCATGGTCGGAACTTGCGGCAGTATCGGCGAGCGTTCCTGCGAAGTGACGGCCAGCGGCTTCAGACGGCCGGCCTTGATCATTGGCAGCGTCGGCGGCAGGCCGACGAACATCAACTGCACTTCGCCGCCGCTCAGTGCCGTGACTGCCGGTCCGTTTCCCTTGAAGGAAACGCCGGTTAGCGTGATGCCGGTTCTCATCCGGAACAATTCTCCAGTGAGGCTTGCTGTGCTACCGACTCCGCCGAAGCCGAAGGCGATTTCTCCAGGCTTGTGCTTGGCAAGGGTGACGAACTCACTGACGGTTTTGGCCGGCAGTGAAGGATGCACCGTCATGATGTTCGGTTCCTTCGAGATCAGGGTCACAGGAATGAAATCGCGGCGCGAATCATAGGGCAGCTTTTTGAACAGGCTGACGTTGCTGCTGAAGGTGGTCGGTGTGACCAGCAGAGTGTGTCCATCCGCCGGCGCGCGGGCGACGATTTCGGCGCCGATGATGCCGGATGCGCCGCCGCGGTTGTCGACAATGACTTGTTGACCCCAGGCCGTGGTGAGGGCTTGTCCGACCAGTCGCGCCATGGTGTCCACGCCGCCGCCCGGTGCCGTCGGCACAACCAAGCGGATGGGTTTCGTGGGAAAAGCCGCGGCCGTGCTGCTCTGTGACCATGCCGGCGCTGCCGCCAGCGCAATGAATACCCCGAGTATTGCTTTGTTCCGGACTGCGCTCATGTGCTCCTCCAGTGGATGTTTGTTTTTATGTCGTCACACACTATCCGGCGCATGGTTCGCCGTTGATTCTGATGTCCAGGTCCGATCCCGCCGCGATGCGGCTGGTCACGCCGCCCGACAGGGCCGCATTCCTGATGCGCTCACGGTTGGCGCACAGCTTATCGTCCACAGTCACGTCGATGACGATGCGGTCGCGCCGACCCGGTGCGACGGGGGCGTCGAAACGGACATCGACGCTGAGGCTGCGGCACGGCGTGCCCTGTTCAGTGAAATGCCGGCGCAGGCTGCCCGATGCGCACGACCCGATGGCCAGCAGCAGCATTTCACCCGAAGTGAAGCCCGCGTCGGTGCCGCCCTCATCCAGCGGACGGTCGGTGACGACGGTGCGGCTGCGTGCGGTACCCAGCAGTTGCGTGCCGGACAGCATGACGATATTTGCCTTGATGGCCATGAAGTGCCGAATTCCCGGAGTTTTGCGCCGCAAGTCCCGGTAACAGAGCGGGTCACAGAACGGCGAACCGGACGAGGCTACGGCCCGGCTGCCATACGCCGCAAGGAATAAACCGGGATTTAGTTGGAGAATTCCATCATCGCAATGCAGCAGGCGCTTCCTGGCCGCGATAGGCGAGAGGTGAGACGCGGAAATATTGGCGAAACCGGCGCGCGAAATAGGCTTCGTCCTCGAAGCCCGTCGCATCAGCGATTTCCGATACCCGCAGCGTCGTGTGAGTGAGCAGTTCGCGCGCTTTTTCCATGCGCCGGGAGGTCACCAGGCTGGTGAAGGTCTTGCCGGTTTCCTGTTTGAGCAGATTCGTCAGGTAATTCGGCGACAGGCTGGCCGCGCACGCGGCTTCGGCGAGCGTAATGCGTCCGGCAAGATTTTCCCGGACGTAACGCATCACGCGCGCCAGGGTCTGGGTGTGGTGCCGTTGCCAGGCATGTCCATCTGCGAGGACCAGCGGTTTGGCGTAGCGCTCGCATACCGTGCTGATCAGCAGCATCAGGTTGGCGCGGATGATGTCCCGGGAAAAAAGCTGGCGCCGGTGGTGTTCGCCCATCATCTTGGCGCAGGCGTCCTGTGCCATCGTCAGGTCGGCGCCCTGCAGCACGAAATCCATTGCATCCTGGAACAGGAAGGGTGCCAGCATCGGTGCCTGTGCGATCGGCACATTTTCCAGCTCCAGCGGGTCGACCTTCAGTTCCGAAAACAGGAAGTCCTGCTGGAAGTTGATGACGTAGAAATGCGAGCCCCCGGGTTTGCCGCCCAGATGCACGCGGTAGGGCAGCACAAACGCTAGCGATCCCGGTTTCAGCCAGCGTTCCGTGCTGCCGATGTAGTGCCGGGTGCGGCCCTCAAGGTTGAACTGGATCTGAAAGAATTCATGCCGGTGTGCGTGTTCGACGAACGGCTTGCGGGTTTCGTTACGGATCCAGAAGTCGCCATGCGTGGCGCGTTCGGCCGTCAGATAAGTCTTGATCGTCCGCGCCATTTTGAGTGTGCTGCCCGGTTCAGCTTCCCGGCCGTCAGGCTTTCGCCGCGATGGTCAATCCGACGACGTTGTTGTCCTTGATGGCCTTGGCCACTACTCCCGACGCTTTGACGTCTTCGATGAAAGCCGACAGATATTTTGCGGCATTGGCGCGGCCCTTGGGCACACCGGCAGCCTGCTGCACGGCGGTGAAGCTGCCTTGAACAATCACCGAACCCGGCAGTTTGGCCTGATCGGAAATCAACCGCGGCTTCAGACCGGCGAGCGCATCGAATTTTTCATCGACGAAGCGTTTGAACGAGGCGTCGGCGCCAGCTTCCTTGATCAGTTCAGCATTCTTGATGGTGCGGGACAGGTAGAGTTCGTAAGCGGCTTTTGCCGGCACGATGATGCGGATCCCCTTGCTGTCGACCTCGTCGGCGTGTTTCAGCGCCGAGCCGGCCGGCACCAGATAGGTCGATTCGATTTCGACATAGGCGGCAGTGAAATCGATTTCATTGGCGCGTTGCGGTTCGGCACCGAGGAAGCCGACATCCCAGATGTTCTTGTTGGCGGCGTCTGCCAGCGCGCCCGGATTCGGGTGCGGCACGAACTGCACCGGCAGGCCGAGACGGCGCGCCAGTTCCTGACCGAGGTCATGCGCGACACCCAGCGGTTTGCCGGTGGCGGCGTCGGTGCGGGTGAGCAGAAAGTTGCTCATATTGAGGCCCACGCGCAGTGTGCCGGTCGGGGCGAATTCGGAGCGGAGGGCGGCGGTGACTTCGGTCATGGCGAAAATCCTGTCGGTGACGGTTGCGGAACGAAGGATTAGACACTGAACCGTATGCGCTTGTCATCCGCGGTTAGAATCATTGCGACTGCAATATGGAATCCGCACCGCAAATCCGCCCATCGCGTTATATCGCCCATCTCGACATGGACGCGTTTTATGCGTCAGTCGAGTTGCTGCGTTATCCGCAACTGCGCGGCCTGCCGGTGGTGGTGGGCGGTCGGCGCCGCATCGCGCAGAATGACCCGGCGGATGCGGCGTTCACCACGCTGCGCGGATATACCGGCCGTGGCGTGGTGACCACCTCGACGTACGAAGCCCGCGCGCTGGGCGTTTTTTCGGCGATGGGGCTGATGAAGGCGGCGAAGCTGGCACCGGATGCGGTGCTGCTGCCGGCGGATTTCGATGCCTATCGCAAGTATTCGCGGATGTTCAAGGACGCCGTGCGGGCGATCGCGCCCCAGGTCGAGGACCGCGGCATTGATGAAATCTATATTGATCTGACTGAACTGGTGGCCGCCCATGCCGCTGAAGGCGCACCCGATCCGTGGGCAAGGGCGCGGGCCATTGCCACCGACATCCAGCGTTCGGTGCGCGAAGTCACCGGTCTGTCGTGTTCGGTCGGCATCACGCCCAACAAGCTGTTGTCAAAAATTGCCTCTGAACTGCACAAGCCCGGCGGTGTCAGCGTGGTCCGGCCCGACGATATTCGCAGCGTGGTGTGGCCGCTGGCGGTGCGCAAGATCAACGGCATCGGCCCCAAGGCGAATATCAAGCTGGAGCAACTGGGCATCCGAACCATCGGCGAACTGGCGCAGAAAGAAGCCGGCTGGCTGATCGAACACTTCGGCCGCAGCTATGGTGCGTGGATGCATGAAGCGGCGCACGGACGCGATGAGCGGCCGGTGGTGACCTGGAGTGAGCCGAAGTCGATCAGCCGCGAGACCACGTTTGAGGACGACCTGCATCCGGTGCGCGACAAAGCGCGGCTGACAAAAATATTCACCGACCTCTGTGTGCGCGTCGCCGGTGACTTGGAGCGCAAGGGTTACGCCGGCAAGACCATCGGCCTGAAAATCCGTTACGACAATTTTCATACGGTGACGCGCGATCTGACCATTGATGCGCCCACGCAGGATGCAAAAGTAATCCGCCGTGCGGCGGGCGAATGCCTGAAGCGGGTGCCGCTGGACCGGCGCATTCGCCTGTTGGGCGTGCGGGTCGGTGCGTTGTCGAAGCCCGGCACAGGGGTAGAAGTCCATTGGATGTCACTGTTCGACTGATGACGTGCGTAACCGGCGATAATTCTGCGGCATTCTTTCCGGAGTCAAAAAAGACATGAACAAAATCAATGCCCTGCAATTGCGGCAACGCTATGACGATGGCCATGAACTGTCCGTCATCGACGTGCGTGAGGAGGGGGTTTATTCGCGCGATGGTCATCTGCTGCGTGTGTCGAACATTCCTCTGAGTGTGCTGGAACTGCGCGTGGGTGCGCTGGTGCCACGGCTGGCGACGCGCACCGTGGTCTGTGACGGTGGCGAAGGGTTGGCTGAACTGGCGGCGCGCAAGTTGTACGCCGGCGGGTACACCGATGTCAGTGTTCTGGAGGGCGGCGCGCCGGCGTGGAAAGCGATCGGCGGGTGTCTGTATACGGGTGTCTATTTGCCGAGCAAGGCTTTCGGCGAATACATCCAGCATGAAGATGCGCCGCGCGAAGTCACCGCGAGCGAACTCAATGAGTGGATTAAATTCGGCAAGGATATGGTGGTGGTCGACAGCCGGCCGCTGGCGGAATTCAATCGCAACAGCATTCCCGGTGCCTACGACTGCCCCAGCGCAGAACTGCCGTACCGCATGCCGGAATTCGTGCGTTCGCCGGACACCACCGTGGTCGTCAACTGCGGCGGTCGCACGCGCAGCATCATCGGCGCGCAGGTGCTGATCAACGCCGGGTTTCCGAATCCGGTGTATGCGCTGAAAGACGGCACCCAGGGCTGGAAGCTGGCCGGGTTCCAGTTGAATCACGGTCGCACGGAAGCGGTTCCGCTGCCGTCAAAAAGCGGGCTGGCGTGGTCGCAGAAGGCGGCGCAGCGGGTGGCGCAGCGCTTCGGCATTCGTCGCATCGACGCCGCACGGCTGCAGCAGTTGCGCGCCGATGCGACGCGCACCTTGTATCTGCTGGATGTGCGCAATCCCGAGGAATTCGAGCAAGGCCATGTGCCGGGCGCGCAGTCTGCCCCGGGCGGGCAGCTGGTGCAGGCGACGGATACCTTCATTGCCGTGCGTCCGTCGATCATCGTGTTATGCGACAACGACGGCATTCGCGCGACGATGACGGCGGCGTGGCTGGTACAAATGGGGCACGACGAGGTGTATGTCCATGCCAGCGACGGGCAGAACGAGCGCGGTGCGTCGCCGCAGATTTTGCTTGAAGGTGCCAAGCCTTGTTCAGCTTCAGTCACCGTTGCGGAGTTGAAAACCTTGCTGACCGGCGGCAAGTTACAGGTGGTTGATTTCGCCACCAGCCTGCAATATCGCGAAGGCCATATTCCCGGCGCCTGGCACGCCATCCGTTCGCGGCTGGCGGCGCAGTTGCCGAAAGTGCCGGCGACACCATTGCTGGTGTTTACCGGTGCCGAAGAAGCGCTGGCGCGGCTGGCGGCGACGGATGCGGCTGCACTGACGTCGACGCCGGTCAAAGTACTGACTGGTGGCAATGCGGCATGGAAAGTTGCGGGCGGCGCGATCGAGCTTGGTGATGAACGCATGACCGGCGCCGCCGAGGATTTGAGCTATCGTGCGCTGGACCGCAAGGAAAATGTCGAGCAGGCGATGCTCGACTATCTGAAGTGGGAGGTCGAACTGCTCGATGCCGTAGCAACCGATCCGGATTTCGGTTTCAAACGCTTCGCATAAAATAGTCAATTAAATCAATTATTTATACGATGGTCCCGATGCGGACTTTCCAGGAGCAGCGGTTATGAACAGCGACATCGATATTCTGATCAGTGAAGTAGGGCCGCGCGACGGTCTGCAGAACACCAAGGTGTTCATGACGACCGAATACAAAAAGAAATGGATCAGCGCGTCTGCGGCAGCAGGCTTGCGCGAAATTGAAGTGTGTTCTTTCGTGCCGCCGAAGCTGATTCCGCAGATGGCGGATGCCGCTGAAGTCGTTGCGCATGCACTGACGATCCCGGGATTGAATGTTGCGGCGCTCGCGCCGAATTTCCGCGGTGCGCAGGGCGCGATGGAGGCTGGCGTACACAAACTGACGCTGACGATCTCGGTGTCGAAGGCGCACAGCCTGGCCAATGTGCGCATGACGCCGGATGAGGCCATCGCCAGCGCGAAAAAAATCTGCGCCTTCCGCGACAGCCTGCCGAAGGAAAAACGCCCGATCATCGAATCCGGCCTGTCCACGGTGTTCGGCTGCACGCTGGAAGGTGCGGTCAGCGAGGATGAAGTCGTGCGCATGGCCGTGGCTTCGGTCGAAGCGGGTTGCGATGAGGTCGGCCTGGCGGACACCACCGGTTACGCCAACCCGGAACAGATCCGCCGCGTGTTCAAGAAAGTGCGCGCGGCCATCGGCGACAAACTGTCGGGCGCGCATCTGCACAATACGCGCGGCCTCGGACTGGCCAATGTGGTCGCCGCGCTGGACGTCGGTGTGACGACATTCGACAGTTCTCTCGGCGGCCTCGGCGGCTGCCCGTTCGCGCCGGGCGCTTCGGGCAACATCGTTACTGAAGATCTGGTGTTCATGCTCGAATCGATGGGCCTGCGTACCGGCATCAACATGGACCAGCTGCTGGCGATGCGCGGCATTCTTGAAGAGGGCATTCCCGGCGAGCCGCTGTACGGTTATGTGCCGCTGGCCGGCATCACCAAAGGTTTTGTACCTGCAACCCGCCCGCACTAATTGCCCGCTCGTCCCCCTCTCCCCGTTTGACGGGGAGAGGGTTGGGGAGAGGGGCCGCCTGGCGCTATCAATCTGGAATGGAACAAATCATGACTAAAAAACTCCCGCTCACCGGCATCCGCGTCATCGAGTTCTGCCATGTGGTGATGGGCCCGACCTGCGGGCTGGTGCTGGCCGATCTCGGCGCTGAAGTGATCAAGGTCGAGCCGCTCGACGGCGACCACACGCGCAAGCTGACCGCTTCGGGCGCAGGATTTTTCCCGACGTACAACCGCAATAAAAAAAGCATTGCGGTGGATCTGAAGTCGGAACAAGGCCGCGAGCTGGTGCTCAAGCTGATCGCCAGCGCCGATGTGCTCACTGAAAACTTCCGCACCGGCGCGATGGACAAGCTGGGTTTCGGTTATGAAGCGTTGAAGAAGCTGAATCCGAAAATCATTTACTGCTCGCTGAAAGGTTTTCTGCCCGGGCCGTACGAACACCGCACCGGCCTTGATGAGGTGGTACAGATGATGGGTGGGCTGGCTTACATGACCGGTGGCCGATTCGGCCCCTTGCGTGCCGGCGCGTCAGTGAACGACGTAATGGGCGGGGTATTCGGAGCGGTGGCGATACTCGCCGCATTGAACCAGCGCCATGCCACGGGCGAAGGCCAGTATGTGCAGAGCGCACTGTTTGAAAACAATGCCTTCCTGATGGGCCAGCACATGCTCGAAGGGTTTGCCACGGGCCAGCCGGTGAAGCCGATGCCCGACCGTATCCGTGCCTGGGCGCTATACGACAATTTCAAGACGCGCGAAGGTGAGCTGGTATTCGTCGGCGTGGTCACCGATACGCAGTGGAAGGTGTTCTGCGAATCCTTCGGCCTGACCGAACTGTTCAATGATCTCGCGCTGAAAACCAATCCGCAGCGTGTCGAGGCGCGGCCGCGCATTCTGCCCATCGTCAGCGAAATTTTTTCAAAGATGGGCAAGCAGGAGCTGATGGACCGCTGCGAGAAACTCGGCCTGCCGTTCGCGCCGATCGCCAAACCCGAGGATCTGTTCGAGGATCCGCACCTCAATGCCTCGCACGGCCTGACGCCGGTGACGCTGAACAACGGCGTCAAAACCAAGGTGCCGGTGTTGCCGATCGAAATGGACGGCCGGCGCTTCGGTATGCGCATCGACATTCCGCAGGTGGGCGAACACACGCGCGAGATTTTGAAGTCGATCGGCTATGGCGAGGCCGAAGTCGAAAAGCTGGTCGGAGGCAAGGTGGTTGCGGCGAGCACGAGGTAATTATTACGTCCGCTATCGGCCAAGCACTGTTCGCACGCGCGCTTCTCAACCAACCGGCATCGTCGTAGCATAAGAGAAGCGCATGAAGCGCTGAATGGAGCTACCTGTCGCATCTCCTTGTTCGGAAGCTGGTGTCATGGGAACGATTATCAATTCCAGATCCGAAATTCATCTTTTTATCGTGGCTGCACTGCTGCTGGGGGGGTGTGCTTCATCGATCCGGGGGCAACGCGAAGAGATGATTACGGCGTATCCACGCACGCAACGCGAAAGGCTGCTGCAGTTGGAATGGGTAAACCAGCCGTACCGCAGTCTGATCGCTGCAGCCGGTCCTCCAACAATACTCATGCGTATTCCGGGAGATCGCACCAACGAGATGGTTGCGGTATTCGGAGTTCGCGACAAAGTTTCTGGTTGTATTGATGCTTTTGTCGTTTTTAATGGCTACATGCGAACCGAGATAAACAATGACTCCATGGTGACGAAATACTTCTGCCGTTAGCAGATTTCACACAAACCTGATCCGGTGGGGGTTTTCTTTGCCGGACATGAACGGCCGCTGTGGGCTGCGGATTCAACCGGTGGATGCAACACACTAGAGACTGCGTAAGCAGAAGGAGTGTTGCATATGAAGCAAAGGCCACGGATTCATTACACGGAGAGCCAGAAAGCGCTAATGTGGG
>JALHRQ010000010.1:140206-146969 GCA_022841375.1 Burkholderiales bacterium | reverse complement strand
GGTTATGAGCTTTACCGGATTGTCGGGTAGGTTAATGCCCCATTCTCGGCGTGCGGTCTGAATGACATGTGAAAGGGTGTTGATGTCTTTAATGACGGTGCCGCCTGCCATCCCCTGATCGATCCTGCGGTCTCGGTATGAGGCTATGTCTTGTGGGCGTAGGCGAGCGACTGGCAAGCGGCCTAGCGCATCCTTGAGCATTTCTAAGCGGTATATCTCGGCGCGGGCTGACCTTTTCCCCGGCGTAATTTCTTTCTCATACCGGTCGAGAAGGTCGGCAACGAGGGTTTTCTCGGCTTCTACGCGGGAGACGAAGGCACCCCGGTCCATTTCGGATTCGATCTGCCTTGCCCAAGCCTCGGCATCAGCACGGGTATCGAATGCTTTGAACTGCGGGGGGTGACCACGGCGACGGATTTGAACCCGCCAAGACTTTCCGCGTTTGCGTATCGCTGCCACAGCCTGCCCTCATGACATGTGGCAAAACTGTGGCGGACCACCTAATCCGAATCCCGTTTCGGTTCTAAATCACTGAGCCTGCAGGACTCTAGAAATTTTCTTTCCTCGGTTAGGAGGGGGCTGCTCTATCCACTGAGCTACCGGGGCCACGGACGCATTTTACCAAACCGAATCGGCAAGCCGGACATTCGATTTGTCTCCGGGGCGCCTATCCGCTTGATTCGTCACAGTTTTGCACTGGGCAATCAAATTGGTGCAAAAGACAATTTAGCAAGCCGCTAAGGGAAAGCAATTTGACGTTATCCGGATATGCCCACAATCAACCCATCGGGGAATGGCCGAATTGTGGCGGGGTACTAAAAAAATCGCTACCGTTGCGCAGTCATTATGTGTCTTGCAAAAGCAAAGCCCCGCAAATGGATCGCGGGGCTTCAAGTGCTTGCCACCGTATGGTGGCGTCATTTCATCACTTACCGTGATGTATGCCGGCCAGTTATCGCCGGCTTAAGAGTGGCGCTGTTGGAAGTTTCATCGATAGATACGACCTCCGTTTTCGGCTTCACACTGAGCCTAGATCTCCCCGCAGGGATAAAAGTGGCGAATTACACCACGACCTTTGTCGTTTGCCCGGGTGACTCAGATCGGTACAACCCTCAAACATAGTGTCGAGGTGGTTACCGCCAGTTCGCTTCAGGAACACCCGCAACAAGGGGCGCGCACAACGGCGAAAACAAAGCTGGCAACCTGATCAGTCTTTCGTTCGAGAACCGTCCAATCTGAATTACCCCAGCGATTTCAGTTAACGCCTATATTGAATTTCAGTCAATAGTGTCGGCCACATATTTCCGATGATTTGATTTAAGTCATAAAAGCACAATTCGGTATTAACGGAAATCCTCAGCAAAGTGACTGTCTAGGCTGAACTTGGGGAATAGATCCCCTGACTGGCAAAAATGCTGTCGCACCGGCCTGGGTGAAGTGATCGGCCACAGCAGCGACGTCCATGCTGGAATGAATTCGAACGTAGATGAGCCGCGTGTTTGCTGCAGGAAAGCCGGACATTCGATCCCGCAGAAAACTTATCTGCGCAATCTGTCCTCATCCGCTTGAAGTGCAGCCGCCTTGGTGCCGGCAATCCAGAATTTGACCGCCCGGCGAACCAGTTCTGCCATGGTTGCGCCGGTTTCCAGATGGCGCCGCTTTAATTCTGCGAGCACTGCAGGATCAAGGGTGACGACCAGTTTTTCCGGCTTGTTGTCAAAGCCCAACGCGGGCTGGCCACTGGGTTGTTTGTGTTTTTTTTTGGCCACGTGGGAATCTCCGTGTAAGAGCGGGATCGGGGTTTCAGCGTTCAGTAAATGCGTAGGCTTTTGCCCGCAGAATCGGTTTCATGAGATAGGACAAGATGCTTTTTCGGCCGCTGATGATGTCAATGGTGGCGCGCATGCCGGGAATGATCGGCATGTTCGCACCCAGTTGCGTACTGTTGGTCTGCACCCTGACCAGGTAATAGGCAATCCCCTCTTCGGTGGTGAGAGCGTCGGGGCTGATGTTGTTGACGACGGCATCCAGACCGCCGTATATCGCATAATCATAGGCGGTGAATTTCACGATGGCGCGTTGACCGGGGCGCAGGAAGGCGATGTCTTTGTGCGGAACTCGCGCTTCAAGGATCAGCGCTTCATCCAGCGGGACGATTTCGATCAGATCCTTGGCCGGTACAGCCACGCCGCCGACGGTGTTAATCAGCAGGCGCTGCACAACGCCTTTTACCGGGGAGCGCACCAGCGATTTGTCGACCCGGTCGGTCAGGGCGACTTCACCTTCCGACATGCTGTTGAGTTTGCTGAGTGTTTCGGACAGCTCCTTGCGGCTTTCATTTTTGAAGTTCAGTTCGGCTTCCTGGGTTTTGCGCTGTGCTTCCAGAATCGCGGCCTGAACGCGGGCGATTTGGGCCCCCGCCTGGTCTTGCTCTCCCCGGAATCGCGCCACTTCGCGTTCCAGGCGCAGGATGTCTACCTCGGAGACGGCGCCGGATTTAAGCAGGGGGCGGGTGACCTCCAGTTCCTTGTTGGACAGTTCCAGGCTGCGTTGAGCCTGGATTCTGCGCGCCTGCATTTCCACCAGTTCCTGCTGGCGTTGCGCAACTTGTTGCCGCGAAATCCCCAGGACTGCTGAAAGTTCCGAGCGACGATTTTCAAATAATTGTTTTTCTTCCCGCACAACCTGAATTTCGTCGGGTTGCACGGCTTCAGGCGGGATGAAACTGGCGCCTTCCGCCAGCGCTTTAAGCCGGGCGACTTTGACGCGCAGCGAGAAAGTCTGTGCCTTGCTTTCTTTCATGTTGGAATTCACACGCGTCTGGTCGAGCTTGAGCAGTATTTGCCCTTTTTCGACGGTCTGGCCTTCCTGGACCAGAATCTCGGAAACGATGCCGCCATCGGCGGACTGCACGAGTTGCAGCTGGCGTGACGGGATGACCTTGGCATCGGCCCGGGTGATTTCATCGACTTTGGTGAAGGCGCTCCAGAGCAACGCGATGATGAAAATCACCAATACGGTGCGGATCATTTTTCGGGAGTTCCGCGTTGCTTCTTCCCGTGAAGTGCCTTCTACCAGGTCGGCGAGCCTATCCGAAAACGACGGGTTTTCACTGGAGGGCGGTTCCGGCGGGGGAAAAATCGGCGCAATGATTTTTTCAATGCGTATTCGCAGCCATTCAAGTCCCTCGAGCAGCCTGGAGGCATAGGTGGTCAGCAGTTTTGGAAATTTCACGGCGTCGCCTTGGTGATTTTCCCGGAGGAGAGTGCGTTCATGACCGATTCTCTGGCACCGTCAGCGACAACGCGACCCGCATCCATGACGATGATCCGGTCGCAAAGGGTGAGCAGCGTGCTGCGATGAGTGGCAATCAACAAAGTGCGGCCGGCACAGAATTTTGCGAGATTTGCGGATACTCCCGCTTCGGTGCTGTAGTCCATTGCACTGGTCGGTTCATCCATCAGCAGAATGGGCGCATGGTGCAGGACGGCTCGTGCAATTCCCACGGCCTGGCGTTGCCCGCCTGAGAGCAATTCTCCGCGTTCGCCTACGGACATCGCCAGTCCTTCGGGATGTGCGTTAATGAAGTCCGTAAGCCCCGCAATGTTCGCCGCAGTCAGAATCGCGGCGTCATCCATATAGGGTTTGCCGAGGGCGATGTTTTCCCGGAGTGTTCCGTAGAACAGCATCACATCCTGTGATACGAAACCTACGCTGCTGCGGGTATCGGCGGGATCCATCTGACGGATGTCCACGCCATCAATCAGCACCATGCCGCCGGACGGCGTATAGAGATTGGTGATCAGGCGTTGTAACGTCGATTTGCCTGATCCGACGCGTCCCAGAATGGCGACTCGTTCTCCCGGATTGATCTTGAAGCTGACATTTTGAAGAACTTTTTCCTCGCGGCCCGGGTAGGCAAAAGACACATCGCGAAACTCAATGCCGCCGTTTGTAATGTTGTGCTCAACGTACGATTTTGTGGCGTCCCGATCAAGCGGCTTTTCCATGAAGGCATCCAGCGAAGTCAGGGCCGTACGCGCATTTTGATACTGGAGCAGCAGCCCCACGATCTGTGTCGCCGGCGCCAGTGCGCGATTCGTCAGCATATAGCAGGCAATCAATCCGCCGAGTGTCAGTTGCTTGTTGACGATCAGGAAAACACCCGCCAACAGCACGACAACCGAGGTCATTTGCTGCAGCCAATGGGCTCCGGAAATGGCGAGTGTGGAGAGTTCGCGCATCTGCATGCCCGACTTGGCGATATGACGGGTGGTTTGTTCCCAGCGTGATTGAAACAAGCCTTCAGCCTGCTGAGCCTTGATGGTGTCAAGGCCGATCAGACTCTCAATCAGCACTGCATTGCGCATGCAATTGCCCTGGAGTGTAGCCTCTGACAGCGTATGCATTCGTGCCTGTATCACATAGCCGAAGATCACGATGCAGATGAACATGAACAATGCGGGAAGTGCCAGCCAGGGGCTGATCCATGCCACGCAAATTACAAACAAAAATACAAATGGCACATCAACCAGCGCGACAACCGTGCTGGAAGCAATGAGATCCCTGACTTGTTCAAAGGCACGGATATTGGATGCAAAGGATCCGCTCGACGGGGGGCGTTCGCCGTAGCGCAAGCCCAGCAGCTGTTCCATCAGTGAGGCGGAAATTTCAATATCGATTTGAGCGCTGGCGTAGTCGACGAGCTTGCTCCGCAATCGGCGCAGCGCCAGATCCGCCGCCAGCAGCAGGATCATTCCGGCGGCAAGTGCCCATAGGGTTTCCAGGGCGTTGTTGGGCACGATGCGGTCATACACATTCATCGCGAAAATCGGTAACCCGATGGCAAACAGATTAACCAGCAGGGCGCCGGCGATGACATCTTTGTAGGTGTAGCGCTGCCGCAGGATGGCAGACCAAAACCAATGACCACTCCGGGCGGGGCGAAGCGTCGGCGAGCGTGCGTCAAACCGCAATTGCGGGGCTATCAGAGCCAGCTTCCCGCTGTAGCGCGCTTCCAGGTCAGACTTGCCAAGGACGGTGACCCCGCCGCCCGCTTCCGGCAATAGCACATTGCAAACGCCGCTTGCACGGTCAAATGCCTGCAAGACGCACGCCCCTTCATTGTTTAAAAACAAAATAGCCGGAAGGGAAAAATTATCAATTAAATCAATATCTTGCTTTGCAATTCGTAAGGCAAGGCCGGCGCGCTGCGCGGCGCGTGCCATGAGATCCGGTGAAAGCTTTCCCTGCTGCAGGGGTAGACCAGCAGAAAGTGCGGTGCGACTCGAAGGACGGCCGTGATGGCGGGCGACCAGGACCAGGCAGTCAAGCAAGGGGTCGATTGCGTCAACTTCGGCGTTATTGGTCATCTCTTCCTGCAGTTTTGAATGGTTTCTTTGGCCCAGCAAGAAGGCTGATTTTAGGGGATTGGCTTCTACTCAGCGCATCTGAATGGATTTGATCTGAGTCGTCTTTTAAGGCGTGATCCGGGGCTTGATTTTTGGTGATTCCAGGGAATAAAGGAACCGTTATTATTTTTCGTATTATGAAATACAGTGGAATTTAATTAAAAAATTTACCGTGAATTTGTGCTTTATTTGGTTCTTTCTAATTGCTTATAATATAGCAATGTAATTTTTTGATTTGATTAGAAATAATTAACATTTTTGAGCATTTTTATTTGATGAAAATCAAAAAAATGTCATTTTTTTAAAATTTAACGTGATTTTTCTTTTTTTTGGTTTATGAGTTTTTCCTTATCTTTCCTTATCTTTCCTTATCAAGTCCCAGATTATGGCTACGAATCCGTTTAATCCATGTGTCGGGTATTCGACAAATTTTCCTATTTTTTTAGGGGTTTGTTTGAATCTCGTCAATGCCCTTGATTAGAGTGCGGGATTTTCAAAAATCATCGAAAAAATGAGGCGTTTTTGTGATGTTTCGCACGGCTGTGGCGTGATGGGTGTGGCACAAATTTTGCATTAAACGGTTGTAAGCAATGACAACGTACAAAAATACAGAATTCACAAACGGCTATGGCGCTAGGTAAAGTCCGCTTCGTCAGAGGTGACGCCCGCGTCCTCCGTGGTGATGGCCGGGATGAAGTCCTCAAGGTCGGCGATGTCGTCAATCCTGGCGATGTCGTCCGGCTTTTGACGGCTGGCGGCATTGTCATCATTGAAGACGAGGGGGGGCTTTTCAGGGTTCCCCGGCTGGGCGAACCGCTGTCACAGGCCACCATGGACCTGTTGCCCAATGCCTCATCCGAGCCCCGATTAATTGATCGACTTGGTCTTTCTACCGGTGAAATCGAGCGGGTTGTTCAGGGGCTCAATGGTGGAAATGGCAACGGAAACGGCAATGGGGACGGTGGCGGGGATGGCTCTTTCTCTCCTTCTGCAGGGGAAAGCGGTTCTATTGGTGACTGGAAAGGGGTTGGTCGTTTAATTGAACGCATCAACGAGCCGGTAAGCCCGCTTCAATTCGCGTTTTCAACCGATCGCTCTGGCCCTACCCCGGAAATTTTGGGAGTTGGATTCGATGTTCCCGAAACCGCCTCCCAGGAGCCGGGCGCACCGGATATTCCCTCCGTGCTGCCTCCTGTTCCCATCCCTCCCGGTCCCGGCACTGATCAGCCCACGGCGGTGGCGGACAGCTTCAGTGTGAGTGAAGACGGTGTGCTGGCGGGGAGCCTCGCGGGGAATGACACGGCGGGTGGAGACGGCGGCGGGGTGTGGGCGCTGCTCAGTGGGGCTTCGAA
>JALHRQ010000010.1:0-140196 GCA_022841375.1 Burkholderiales bacterium | reverse complement strand
GCGGTGGCGGACAGCTTCAGTGTGAGTGAAGACGGTGTGCTGGCGGGGAGCCTCGCGGGGAATGACACGGCGGGTGGAGACGGCGGCGGGGTGTGGGCGCTGCTCAGTGGGGCTTCGAACGGGACGGTGACGGTGAACGCGGATGGCACGTTCACGTATACGCCGGATGCGAACTTCAATGGCACGGACAGCTTTGTTTATACGCTGGCGGACAGTGACGGGGATGTGTCGACGGCGACGGTGACGCTGAATGTGGCGTCGGTGGATGACACGTCGAGTGCGGTGGCGGACAGCTTCAGTGTGAGTGAAGACGGTGTGCTGGCGGGGAGCCTCGCGGGGAATGACACGGCGGGTGGAGACGGCGGCGGGGTGTGGGCGCTGCTCAGTGGGGCTTCGAACGGGACGGTGACGGTGAACGCGGATGGCACGTTCACGTATACGCCGGATGCGAACTTCAATGGCACGGACAGCTTTGTTTATACGCTGGCGGACAGTGACGGGGATGTGTCGACGGCGACGGTGACGCTGAATGTGGCGTCGGTGGATGACACGCCGAGTATCGCCGACGCTTTAGTCAGCCTGAATGAGAACGCGGGCGTGGGTACGGCGGTGAGCAATGTCAGTGACAGTTTTACCGGGATCGATTTCGATCGCGACGGCGATGCGATCATTTACAGTATTACCTCCGGTAATGACAACGGAATTTTCCAGATTGATGCCAATACCGGGGCGATCACGATTGCACCGGACAAGCGCCTTGATTATGAGTCGGTGATCCAGCACATCATTACAGTTACCGCAAGTGACGGGACGTTGAGTGATACAGCGACCATCACGGTCAATGTGACAGATGTACCCAATGATCGTCCGGTCGCCACCAATGACAGCGGATCGGTCAACGAGGACGCGACATTGACCGTCATAGCGGGGTCCGGAATCAAGAGCAACGACACTGATGAAAACCTCAATCCGCTCACCATAACGGCTTTCCGAACTGGAACCGAAATAGCGGGCACTGGCACGTCGGGAACGTTTGGTGTGCCGCTCTTCGGCACGTATGGATCACTGACGCTTAACAGTGATGGCAGCTACACTTACGTTGCCAACAATGCAACAGCGCTGGCTGCAGGCGTTACCGCGACGGATACCTTTACCTACACGATATCGGACGGCAGCCTGACCGATGACGCCCAACTCGTCATCACGATAACCGGCACCAATGATTTGCCAGTTATCGGTGGCACGAACAGCGGCGCCGTTACTGAGGATGTCTCGGTTGTTAGCGGTAACCTGGACTTTGGCGGCACCTTGACGATTATCGATCCGGATACGGGCGAAAGTGTGTTCAATTCCGGCAGCGTCACCTATACCGGCGGCGGCATCCAGCTTGGTACTCTCACGATCGATTCCGCCGGTGTCTGGAGCTATACCGTGCCGAACGCAGATATTCAGTATCTGGGGGCCGGCGCTACCAAGGTGGAAACATTCACAGTCGCCGCCGTCGACGGCACGACGCAGACGATCACGATGACAATTAACGGTGCTCAGGATGATCCGGCGGCCGCAAGTAATACCATCCCGATCCCGAAAAGCGAAACCCGTATCGTCACGGTGGACGATCTGGGAATAAGCGACGCCGATTCGACCGACAGCCTGGTCATCCAGATTACATCTCTGGTTACCGGCGGAGGCGTGTTGTGGTACTACAACGGCGCAGCCTGGGTCACGGTGGCGGTAAATGCCCTGATACCCGTAACGGCTATCGAAAATCAGCGACTGGTGTTCGTACCGGCGACCGGTGACACCGGCAATTCGACATTCAGCTTCACGCTGACGGACGGCACGGTAACCACCCTTGGCAACACGCTTACCTATGCCATCAACACCGAATTGTCGGTATCGAGCCCACTGCCGGTGGATGAAGGGCGGGCCACGGTATTTGCGATTGATCTGAGCGATGCTCGTGCCGTGGCAACGACCTTGTCGCTGACGCTGGGGGGCGATGCAATATCCGCGGACTATGACTCGCCGCTGCAGTATCGGGTTCAGAACCCGTCGACTGGCGTCTATAGCGCATGGACTGACGTAACGGGCGATGTGACTATCCCGATCGGGTACACGCACCTTGAAGTCAAAGTGAAGACCCTGACCGATGCCGTTCCCGACGAGTTCGAATCGCTGACCCTGACCGCCACCATCACCAATTATGCCGAGACCGACATGGCCAATACCTTCGCGACCGGCGCGACGGTGATCAGCGATTTGCCGTCTCTGCTGGCCAGTGGGCCCTCTTATGTCAATGAAGGGGGCATTGCCGCGTTCCAGCTTGAACTGAGTTCGACGAAGGCAACCGCCACCGACGTCATCATCCGCTTCGAAGGCGTTGCGGTATTGGGGACCGATTTCGACTACAGCATTGACGGCGGCACGACATGGATAACCGCGGCCAGTTCCACCGTTACCCTGGCTGCCAGCACGACGAGCAGCCCGACCTTCGAGGTTCTGGTGCGCACCCTCACCGAAACACCGAACGAAGTCGATGAAATCCTGCGCCTGGTGGCCATCACCGGCGACCCCGGAATCGCCAACGGCGGTACCGACGTGTCCGCGCAGACTTACGTGGTTGATCCGGTGACGGCTACCGTGCTGGAGGATGCCCCGGGCGGACTGACCATCACGCCGCCCGCAGGCTATACCTACACGGCCTTGGGCACGGCGGCACATGGCACCGTGGTTGATAACGGCAACGGCACCCTGACCTATACGCCGGAACCAAACTATTCGGGGACCGACGGTTTCAACATCACCAAGACCAACGAGGTCGGGCTGACGGTGAATTCTGTGGTGACCGTCAATGTGACCCCCGTGGCCGACGCGCCGACGGTGACCATCGACATCAGCGATCCACCGGTGAATGGCACGATCGTGCCAACCAACGTCGTCGTGAACGGTGATTTCTCGCAAGCCATTTCGACAGGCTGGACCATCTCCGGCTCCGGCTCTCCCGCCAACGGCGAAGCGATTATCGTTGGCGGCCAGTTGAATCTCCATACCGGCAACAATGCCAGCAAGATCGCGTGGGCCGATCAGAGCCTAACCGGATTGACGACTGGCACGTCGTATACGTTCAGCCTGACGATGAGTGCTAACACGGTCGTGAGATGGAATGGCACCACGCTTACGCCGACCAGCTACTCAGGCGGCGTCGGCACCTTCACCGTGACTGCAGGCGCCACCAACACCCTGCGCCTGCAGTCACCGGCGACGGCAAATGCGGATGTATTCCTGGATAACGTTGTGCTGAACGTTGGTGTTCTCCAAAACTACACCTATACGGTCAATGCCATGGCGTTGCTGACAGACACCGACAGCAGCGAGACGCTGGGTAACATCACCATCACCAGCAGCGACCTGCCGGCCGGCGCGGTGCTCAAGCTGCGCGACGGCACGACCGTGGTAGCGGATAGCGATGCATCTGCCGCCTACCGCTGGACGGTGGCGCGCGACCAGGCGACGGGCCTGCAACTCACGGTCAATCGCTCGCCGGGCACCACCTTTACTCTCAGCGCGTCGGCAACCAGCACCGAGACCGCCAACAGCGCCACGGCGACAGGCACGGCGACTACGGCGACGATCACCATGCCCGCCTCCGGGACTAGTACGCCGAACCTGCTGCCCGTAATCGGCGATGCGGACGTCATTCTAGCCAACGATGCCAATTTCTCTGGCAGCGTGACGCAAACCATCGATACGTCTTTCGGCGACGGTGACAATAACTTCTCGTGGGTGTCGACAGTGGATTCCCTGCCCGATATCTACGTTGGCGGCGAGTTGGTGACTTACAACCTGACGGTGAGCCCCGACGGTTCGACCGGCACGATCACCGGCAGCACCTCGGGAAGCGGCACGGTTTTCCAACTGGTCATTGCGCTGAATGCCAGCGGCGATGCCGACGTGACCTATACCCAGTATGCCGAATTGGGCTCGTCCACCGTGACCAGCGGCGAGACCATGGCGATTTCCGGAGGCAATGTCATCGGCGGTTTTCCCTTGACCTTCGGCACCGCGCCCAATACCTTCACGGCGACCGTCACGGGTTCGAATTCCCTTGACGGGACGGGAACCACGATCAACACCAGCAACAAGTACATCGGGGCAGCAAACAATTTGATGAACCCCGGCGAGAAGGTAACACTTGCGTTCGATTCCGCTGCGAGCGGCAACGCGGTATCGACCATGGTGGTTTCGTTCTTCAACTTTGACAGCGCATCTGCCTCGGCGCCGGATGAACTGACGATTACTGCTACTGATGTCAATGGCGACCAATTTGTGTTCCAGGTCACCAACGCCAGCCTCGATGCCAACGGCTTCTATACCATCGCGACGCCCGGCGGCACGCTGATTGACACCGTGGAGTTCCTTGCCGGGGCCCAAAGTTCGTTCAAGCTGGGCATCGAAAACGTGAATGTCGTTAACTACGACATCAATTTCGAGCTGTCACTTGACTATCAGTTGACCGATGTCGATGGTGAAACCGCAACCGGCACCATATCCCTCACGCTGGATGGCGACGACAACGCAACGATCACCGGCACCCTGGGGGACGACGTGCTGCTGGGCGGCGCTGCCAACGAAACTATCTCGGGCCTGGGCGGCAGCGACTTGATCGCCGGCGGCGCCGGCAACGACATCCTCGATGGCGGCGCTGCGGATGGCGTTTCGGACGTATTCCAGTGGGGGTTGACGGATCGCGGGACCCCGGGAACTCCTGCCTCAGACACCATCAATAACTTCAGTCCCGCCGTTGCTGGATCCGGCGGCGATGTGCTGGATCTGCGCGATCTGCTGCAGGGTGAAAATCATGTTGTTGGCACCGGCAACCTCAACCAGTTCCTCAGCTTTGAGCTCACCGGCGGTGACACTGTCGTTCATGTAAGCTCAACCGGCGGATTTAGCGGCGGTTATGCGTCTGCCAACGAAGATCAGACCATTACATTGACCGGTATCGATCTTGTGAGCGGCTATGCGAACGATCAGGCCATTATCCAGAAGTTGCTTGATGACAATAAGCTGATTGTTGATTGATGGCGGAAGTGGCTTTTCCAATAGTTATTTATAAGTGATTGATTTAAATGAGTAATTTTATTAAACATTATCTGCTGTGCCACGCGACGACAATGGCGCTGACGGTGATGACCGGTGCCGTCATGCCGGCGGTCGCGCAGGATTTAAAGACGTATGCGCAAAAGGCCGTGATCAATAATCCGGAGGTCACCGCCCGTTACAATGCATTGCGTGCGGCGCTCAATGAAATCGATGTGGCGCGGGGCGCTTATTATCCGCGCCTTGATCTGCTGGCCAACACCGGCCGGGAGCGTTCCGAGTCCTCGATTGCGACGACCGGCAACCAGAACTTCACCAGCAACAGCGTGGGACTGGAACTGAACCAGATCCTGTGGGACGGCCTTGCGACATACAACGAAGTGCGCAGGCTGGGGCACGGTTCACTGGTGCGGTTCTTTGAATTCATGGAAGCTTCTGAAATCATGGCGCTGGAGGCCGCGCGCGCCTATTACGATGTGCAGCGCTTCCGTGAACTCGTGGTTATCGCCGAGATCAACTACATCCAGCACAAGCAGACGTTTGACCAGATTGAACAGCGTTTCAAGTCCGGAGTGGGTCGGGGTGTCGACATGGAACAGGCCGCTGCGCGCCTGGCGCTGGCGGACAGCAACCTGATCAACGAAACTTCAAACCTGCACGATGTGACCGCCAGATTCCAGAGAATCATCGGCGAGCCGCCGGCGCCGCAGTTGCCTGCAACGCCTTTCCCGACCGCCGGTTTTCCATCCAACCGCGAGGAGGCGGTCAGGCTGGCCTTGCTGCGCCAGGCCGGGATCATCGCGGCTACCGAGAACGTGCGTGCGGTACAGGCGCAGCTGGATGTGCGTCGCAGTACCTTCCAGCCCAAATTGGAAGCGAGAGTGCGTGATGCCAACGGCCGCAATCTCGACGGTTCGCTCGGTGGCAAGTCGAATAATGTGGCGGAACTGGTGCTGAGCTGGAATCTGTTCAACGGCGGGTCGGATATGGCGCGGGTGCGCCAGTTTGCCAATGCACTGAACAACGCCAAGGATCTGCGCGACAAGTCCTGTCGCGATGTGCGCCAGACTCTGAGCATTGCCTACAATGATGCCGGCAAACTGGTTGATCAGATCAAATACCTGACCCTGCAGGTGCAGGCGACGGAGAAGGCGCGTGACGCTTATCGTAAACAGTTCGATATTGGCCAGCGTTCGCTGCTCGACCTGCTGAATTCCGAAAACGAGCTTTATCAGGCCAAACGGGCGCTGATTAATGCCAACTACGATCGTGAGATCGCCTACGCCCGCGTGCACAACGCCACCGGCGGTTTGTTGCCGCAACTCGGATTGTCGCGCATGGATACCGGAGAAATCCCCGGTGTGGCGGGCTGGGTAGCGGGTGATGACAGCGTGGAGCGGTGTCCGTCTGAAGCGGTTATACCGCCGGTGATCAACAAGGTGGCGCTGGATGAAAAAGCGCGGAACAGCATGCCCGTATCCGTGGCTTCGGCATCCGTCGTGCAACCAGTCAAGCCGGCACAGAACGTGCCATCCGTGAAACCTGAAGATGTGGTGACCGCCCGATTGCTGGCCTGGGCTTCGGCCTGGTCATCAAAATCCGCGGAACGATATTTCGGGTTTTACGACGAGGCGTTCACGCCGTCAGCAAGCACCCGCGAAGCCTGGCGGTCTCAACGCACCCGGCGCCTGGCGACCAAGGAGTCGATCGCCGTAACGCTGACGGATATCCAGACGACATCTCCCGCAGCGGGGATCATGGAAACGCGTTTCCAGCAGCGCTACGAATCCGGCGCGCTGGTGGATCAGGGCGAGAAGGTTCTGCTCTGGCAGCAGGTCGGCAGCGAGTGGTTCATCATCATCGAATCAGGGCGCTGAGCCACGGAATGATTGCCGGCGGTGAGACGCATCAAGCGTTTCCGCCGGCAGCCACTACGCCATCAGCACCGACTGCCACCATCGCCGTTTGTCCATCCTTGTCGGATGCGGTGCACAAATAAGCCTTGATGCCCATGCCGTGGGCCATCGAAACCAATCCCGCCAGATAAGCCTGTTCAGCGGCGTTGCGCGCGGGCGACAGGCTTGCCGCAATCTTGATGTGATCCAGTTGCAGTGAAGGCACCGCCGGAATGCGCGAGAAATACACGCCGGCGTCAGCCAGACCGATCCGCGCACCGGTGCGCCGCAGCGCCCGGCCGAGGTCGATGCCGAACTCAGGATCCCGAAACACAACGCCTTCCGGGATTTCGATAAACAGCCGGCTTGCAGCTGCCGGGTTACTGCTGAGCAGGCCTGCCAGGTGCGCCAGCGCTGACGAATCCCGCAGTGTGGGTTCGCTCAGGGACAGCGCAATCGGTGTGACGGCAGTCTGCGCCAACTGCACACATTGTTCGATGGCGATTTTCTCAATGGCGCCGGCCATACCGGTACGGATCGCAAACGGCATCCATTCCGACGACGGGAAATAAACATCATCGACCCCCCACGAAATGTGGATTTCCGCCTGCTGATGCAGGACGCTGCCGTCGCCGTCCCTAACCGGTTGCAGACGGCTGATGATCTGGCGGCGCGCCAGGGTTTCCTGAAGATCCCTTCGCCAGTCATTCTGGCCGGAAAGGTCTGCCGCCGCGGAATCTTCCTCATGCATCGCGAAGCCGCGCTGATCGGCTTCAGCTTCGGCAAGGGCGGTATCGGCATTGGCGAGCAGTCGCCCAATGCTTACCCCGGGTACCATACGGGCGCTGCCTAATGCCAGCGGCAGCATGGTGGTGTTATCGACATCAACTGCCGTGAGATTTGCCATCAGTGCAGCCAGTATTTCGGCCGTCACTTCTCGTCCCGGCAGAATGACTGCGAAGTCCGAACCATTAAGCCGCCCGCAGGCTGAATCGGCGGAATCTGCAGCAAAAGCCCGCAATCTGCCGGCCATGGTTTTCAGCAGACGATCCGTACCCGTGTGTCCCAGTTTCTGGTTCACACGATGCAGTTCGCGAACCCTGATCATCAGAAGAGTACCCCGGCCGGCCTCGGTCTGCGCGTTCAGCAGGTGTCTTAATTCACTTTGCAATTCTTCGCGGTTCAGCAGACCCGTCACCGGATCGGTGGTTGCGGCATGGCGCAGACGCTCGACGGTAGCGGCATGTTCCGCGTATTGCCCCTGAACGCGGTCCACCATGCTGTTCATGGCCCGGGTGAGCGACATCAGTTCCGGAACTGTGGATAGCTCGGATTTGATGAAGCGCCGTTCGGACAGCGCCTGCGCCTGACGCACCAGTCCGGAAAGCGGGGTGATGGTTCGTCTGACAATCAGGGTGCCGCACAGACCGGCGACGAGTCCGACCAGCGTCAACAGCATCAGCAGTTTGACCGCGCCGCTCCATAAAACACCGTGAGCAAAAGCGGAATGACTGACGACTTCGAGGGTGCCGATCTGATTCCAGCCGGAACTAACCTGCGCCACCCCGGACCCGGACTTGATCGGCAGCAGCCGGGTGAACCATGCCGGCGCTGTCACGGGGGGCGGCTTGCCGCTGAGATCAATGATGGGCTTGCCGTCCGGGCTTATCAGTTGAATGCGCTGGTAATGCCCCGTGTCGTACTGGGCGGTGACCAGCAGGCGGATGCTTTCCATGTCGCCGGACTGTTGCGACAGCGAGATCGCCAGTGATGCAGCGTTGTCGTGGTTCTTGATCTGCAGCTGGTCTTCAAGATAGTGTCGGTTCGACCACAGGCTGGTGACCAGACTGCCGGTGCAGGTAGTGACTGTGATGACGATGACCAGCAGCCATAATCGGCGGATCAGTGACATGCGGATAACCTCATTGCGTTCGTGATAGTGATGCGCGGTGCTCCAACGCATGATGCGGAGTAAAAGTTCATCGGAAACCCTCGCTGCCGACCCTCTGCAGCAAATCGCGCCAGCGCGACAGGCGATCCAGCGGCACGGATGATGCATTGCTGCTCATCTGTTCCCATAGTCCCTCGGTATTGAAACTGAAAACCGGGCGCAGGTCGGCCCGCGCCGAGGCGGGGTGAATGGCTTCGATCAGGTTGTCCAGAACCAGCGGTTCCTTGCCTGGCATCGGGTAATAAGCCAGCACCATGTGCGGGATGAAGGTAATGCTGCCATCCCGGTTCATTGCGGCGCGTACATACGTCAATCGCAGTTTGGCAGGCGGGATGCCGAGCGCCAGCAGCGTGAAATACTTGGCAATCGCGTAATCTTCGCAATCGCCCGCGCCTTTGTGCAGCGTTTCCAGCGGCGTGGCCCAGTAGTCGTTCTGCCCCCACACCACAACGTCGTCGACAAACTGGATGCGCTGGTTGAAAAAGCGGTTGACTGCGGTGATTTTTGCCGACTCCGGCACCGCGCCGGCGGCGTTGTGCATTTTCTGCCAGGCGAGCAAACCTTCTACTGCCGTCGGCCCCAGCGTGCGCGCGACCTGCAACATCCTCGTCTCGTCGACCGACAGGGCCAGACCGGCGATGAGCATGAACGATACGATCTGGAAAACAAGAAGGCGGGCACGAGAGGGCCGGGCAGGCCGCTTTGTGCGGCCGGGCAGCATCGACCCGGAGGCGGATGCCGGGTCAGCGGCGGGCGGATTCCGTGTCAACCCCGAAAGATGGTCAAAGCGACGGAAAAAAAGGCTGTCTTGATCCGGAAAAGGGACTTGTTTGTCGCATTGCTGACATAAAACCATGCCTAAAGTGTAGCCTGTAAACACACCATAAGGCGCAACCATGGAACTGGAACAACCGGCAATCGACCTGGACTGGGACGACGATATCGACGAATCCCTGCTCGACGATGATTTTGACGCAGTTGCGGAGTTCGAGACGGAATTTACGCCTGATTTGCCCGGTTACGGCTCGCCAAGTCGCTGACTGTGCAGCGGGGACGGGCCGCAGGCCCGTGGCATAATGAGCTCAGACTTTGAGACCGTCAGCCCCGGCCCCCATGGATTTCTGGCAGCACTGTGGTTATCACTTGCTTGAACGGGCAACCGACGGGCATTTGATCGTCACCGACGATTACCTTCGATTTTATTTCTCCCGACCCGAGCTCGCGCCCGTGGCGGAGTCCTGTGCTGCCGAGCGCAGCCTGCACCAGTCCTTACTCGATGCACCGCGCCGTCCGGTAGCTGCCGCTGATCTTGAAAAACTGGCGGATCCCGATGCCCGGGAAAACTATCAGGTCATGCTGCGGTTCCGTGAACAACTGCTGGCCGCCGGCACGCTGGAGCGTTTTTACGTCAATCTGTTCCAGGCCGACGTTGCGGTGCCGCCTGATTTTATTCACCACACCGCCGAAGTCATTCTGCGCGGATTGCTCGACGGTGATAACCATGGCCTTCGGGCGCGTGCTGCAGAGGTGTTTTTTCGCACCCAGCGGGTGACGGTCAAGGAAGGTGCCGTAATGCTGGCCGATGCGGAAACTGTCCATCTGCATGCTGAAGACGGCGGTTTGGGCAATCTGGGGCGCCTGCTGATGCAGGTGCAGGCACCGTTGCGCGCCATGGAAATGGATGTGCTCGACGAGAGCAGTCATCAGGAATATTTCCAGCGCGAGGGCCGCCGCGATACCGTA
Source organism: Burkholderiales bacterium (assembly GCA_022841375.1). GTDB lineage: Bacteria > Pseudomonadota > Gammaproteobacteria > Burkholderiales > SG8-41. The sequence continues at coordinate 129,504 of JALHRQ010000010.1, read as the reverse complement.
TTGCAGGTCAATCCCGGCATACCCGGCTCCCTAGCGTTGTGCGAAGTCCTGGCGCGCTGGGTAGGTCATTTTCATGGGCTCCAGGTGCGCGTGCAGCCGATCCGCGAGATTCCCGACGAGGAGTGGCTGTGGCATGTCGGCCTGGATAGCGAAGCCAGCGCAATGCTCAATGAGATTTATGCCGGTAGCGAAGTGGATGAAAACCGCATGCGCCGCGTCATCGGCCTGTTCCGTATGGACTTCGACGACCCCTGCGCCTTGCGTCCCGAAATGCAGGGTTCACCGGTGTTCCTCGGCCTGGCGATGACCGCTGACGGCGTGTTGCGGATGAAACCGCAGAACCTGCTGATGAATCTGCCGCTGGCGAGACGGGCATGAGCGCCGCATCCGGCGACCGATATTCGTCCGAAGCGCGTGCCGCCCAGGAATGGCGGCGCATTGCCGGCATGCGCGACGAGGATGTTTCGCTGGCAGAAGGCGCATTGTGGATTGCCGCGAGCGAATACCCCGGCTTGGCCATCGATGACTATCTGGCCCGTCTGCATGAGATGGCGGCAAAGCTGCGCGGTCGCCTGCGCGCCGACATCGCCACTGCAGAAAAACTGATGGCGCTGAATCATTATATGTTTGACGAGCTCGGATTCAGCGGCAACAGCGACGATTTTTACGATCCGCGCAACAGTTTTCTCAACGAAGTCATCGAGCGCCGAGTCGGCATTCCGATCACGCTGGGCGTGGTTTATATCGAAATCGGGCGGCGCATCGGCCTCGGGCTGCACGGGGTTTCGTTTCCCGGACATTTTCTGGTCAAGTGTGCGCTGCGCGACGGCGTCGTCGTGCTCGATCCCTATAGCGGAGGCGTATCGCTCGATGCTGATGAACTACAGCAGCGCCTGCGCGTCGCCGGCGGTCCGGGCGACGTCGATGATGCGATACTCGCGCATCTGCTCAGTGCGGCGAGCAACAAGGAAGTCCTAGGCCGGATGCTGCGCAACCTCAAAGGCATTTACGTCGACCGCGCCGACTGGCTGCGCGCGCTTTCAGCCAGCGAGCGCGTCATCGCGCTGCTACCCGATGATGCGGGCGAAGAATACCGCGACCGCGCGGGCATTTACCTGAAACTCGAATGTATCCGCGCCGCTCTCGGCGATTTCAATACCTACCTGCGGCAGCGCCCTGGCGCTGCAGATGCCGAAGCTGTCGCCGCGCAGATTGCCGAACTGGCACCGCGCGTGGCCAGGCTGAACTGAGCTGAACTGAGGACAATATGGCCGGAGCAACCCGATGCATTGTGCGAAAGTCGACCAAGGGACGCAGCCGTGCACCGCTGCTGTTCGTGCACGGTGCCTTTATCGGCGCCTGGTGCTGGGATGAACATTTCCTGAAATATTTTGCCGACCTTGGATATGACGCCTGGGCGGTCGATCTGCGTGGTCACGCCGATGAAGAGGAGGCGCAGGATCTCGCTTCGATCGATGATTACGTTGCCGACGTGCTGCTGGCGGTGGAGCAGATTGGCGCGGCGCCGGTGCTGGTCGGGCATTCGATGGGCGCCATCATCGTGCAGCGTACGCTGCGTCGCGCGCAGGCGCGGGCGGTTTCACTGATGGCGCCGGTGCCGCCGCACGGACTGCTCGGCAGCAGCTTTATGTTGGCCGCACGCAGCCCAGGAATATTCAATGAAATCAACAGGATACAGTTATTCGACGGCATGGCCGGTTCTCCTGATCAGATGCGACGGGCAATTTTTTCTCAACAATTGCCGGCTGCCGATGTGAAGCGCTATCTGCGACGCATGCGCCACGAATCGCAGCGCGCATTATTCGACCTGTCCTGGCCGCAGCACTTCTGGATTGAACGCACCACGATTCCGGTGCAAGTCATCGGTGCGGCCGATGACCTGTTTTTCCCGCCGTCACTGGTGGAGGAGACTGCACAACTGCATGGTGTCGAATCCGAGATTGTCCCGGACATGGCGCATGCCATGATGCTGGATGCCCATTGGCAGCAGGCCGCGCAACGCCTGGCGGGCTGGCTGGAGCGTGCGGTAGCACCGGTTAAACAAAAGTAGGCATCATGGACGCTCTGTTGCGAGACGGATAAGCTAACACCGACCTGTCGCGCCGGACAAGGCGTGTGAACGCAAAGATCAAGGAGAAGAAATGGACGCGTATCTGTTGTGGGCCCTAGCCGGCATCGCGCTGATCATTGTTGAAATGCTGACCGGTACTTTTTACCTGCTGGTGCTGGGTGTCGCAGCCCTTGCCGCAGCCGGCGCGGCCTGGTTCGGCCAGTCATTCTGGGTGCAGGCGGTGGTGACTGCTGCCGTCGCCGTCGCCGGTGTCCTTCTGATCAACCGTTTCCGGGGCAAGAGCCTGCCGGCGTCGCAGCAGGCACTTGATGTCGGCCAGAGCGTCACGCTCGAATCTTGGATCAGCGAGGCCGACGGGTTGGCGCGGGTCAACTATCGAAACGCCCAGTGGGAAGCGCAGGTGGTCGGCGAGCGCGTCGCCGGCGGCACGGTTTTTTATATTCAGGCTGTTGAAGGCAATACGCTGAGTGTGTCAGCCACCAAGCCGCGCTTAGCCTGATCCCTATCATCCAAACAACCACTCACGAATAGGAGTCCGCCATGCTTCCAAAACTGATAATTGTGGTTTTCATGACCGGAGCATTGATCGCCTTCGATCAACGTTCATTCGCGGTACCTTTTTTCGTGGTCGCGCTGGGCGTGGTGGTAGCCATTGAATCGATCCGCCAGGTACCGCAGCAGATGGCCTGGGTGGTCGAGCGCATGGGCAAATACCACGCCGTACTCGAGCCGGGGCTGAATGTGATCGTACCGTTCCTCGACCGCGTCGCCTACCGGCATTCATTGAAGGAAACCTCGCTCGACGTGCAGGAGCAGGTGTGCATCACGCGCGACAACACCCAGCTCGGTGTCGATGGCATCATTTATTACCAGGTTACCGATCCCAAGCTCGCGTCCTATGGTTCATCCGATTACGTCTCGGCGGTGACCCAGCTTGCGCAGACCACGCTGCGCTCCGAAATCGGCAAGATGGAGCTCGACAAGACTTTCGAAAGCCGCGATGAAATCAACCGTCAGGTGGTGGCGGTGCTCGACGAGGCGGGGCGTACCTGGGGGGTCAAGGTGCTCCGTTACGAGATCAAGAACCTGACGCCGCCGGAAGCCATTTTGCGTGCGATGCAGGCGCAGATTACCTCGGAGCGCGAGAAGCGCGCACTGATCGCCAAATCTGAAGGCCAGCGCCAGGAAGAAATCAACCTTGCCGACGGCGAAAAACAGGCGGCGGTGCTGAAGTCAGAAGGCGACAAGACCGCGGCAATCAACCGCGCACAGGGCGAGGCGGCGCGTATCCAGTTGATTGCCGAAGCGACCGCCGGCGCGATCAGTACGGTGGCGCAGGCGCTGAATAGTCCTGGCGGCAATCAGGCGGCCAATCTTGAAGTCGCCAAACAATACGTGAATGCGTTTGCCCACCTCGCGCGCACCAACAACACGCTGATCGTGCCGGCCAATGTCGCTGACGTTGCGACGCTGGTCAGTTCGGCGATGGCCGTGATGGACAACGTGAAAAAGGCGACGCCCGGCAGCGCCGCCGGCAGTGTTAAGGCGGAGTAGAAACCTGGACGGAGACGGGCGCTGTTTCGTTTCCGCCTGCGGTCTGCGCCTGCTGTTTGAGCAGCAGTTCCTCCTCGGCCGGTGTCGGCTGGCCGCTGATGATCACGCTGGTTTCAGTTTCCACTGACTTGCGCAAGTTGACGCCACGCGCTGCGGCTTGACCCGCAGCGGCGCCGTCGTCTTTCTCCCGCGGAGGATTGCCGTCGTAAATCAGGTTGCGGCGGCGCTGCAGGTAGGCGTCGCGCAGGAATTCATATTCGTCGATCGCGGCGACTTCCAGCACCTTGCTGGCATTGAGCAGTTCAGCGCGTCGTGAAACCAGGCGCAGGCCGGCGGCGGCGTTGCGGTCGCGCACTGGATCGAGTTGCATCAGGGGATCGGCCCACATATCTCCGACCAGGCCGACCGTATCGCGGGCATTGCGCGGTCCGAGGAACGGCAGCACGATGTAAGGGCCGTCGCCGATGCCCCAATAACCGAGGGTCTGGCCGAAGTCCTCGTCGTTTTTCTCGATACCCAAATCTGTGGCAACGTCGAAAATGCCGAGAATGCCGACCGTGGTGTTGACCATTACCCGGCTGATATCGGAAAACGCGGGGCCGATCTTGCCCTGCAGAAGATTATTCAGTGCAACGACGATGTCGTTGAGGTTGGAAAACACATTGCTGACGCCGGTGCGCACGACGACCGGAAACACCGCCTGGTAGGCCTGCGCCAGCGGTTTCAGCGCGACCTTGTCGACACCATCGTTGAACGAATAGATCGCGCGGTTCATCGGCTCGAACGGATCCCGCGGATCGCCGGCACCGGTGGTAGCACAGCCGCCCAGCATGACCAGACTGGCAATTGCGCACACGCTATAGAAGCGCAGGCGGCGGGCGAGACGAAGCATGTTGCGGGTCCTTTTTACCGAGAAGGTGAAGATTCCGGGATTCGCCATTATATACAACCATTTGCCGGGCGAGTTGGCATCTGCGTTCTGGCTTGTATATTGGTCCCTGATTGGTCGGATTGCCTTTGTTATACTCGATTCTTCTCGCGGGGCTGCCACTGGCGCCCCCGCTTTTTTTCCAGCTTGTGCAAGGAGTTGAGTGATGTTGCAGAAAGCCGATCCGGGATTTGATCTGAAGGACAAAAGCCTGTTCCGCCAGCAGTGTTACGTCGATGGCGCGTGGGTTGACGCCGATGACAAGGCGACGATTACCGTAGTCAACCCGGCGACGGGTGTGCCGGTGGGCACGGTGCCGAAAATGGGCGTGACGGAAACGCGACGGGCGATCGAGGCGGCGAATGCGGCTTGGCCGGCGTGGCGCGCGAAGACCGCAAAGGAGCGCTCAATCATCCTGCGCAAATGGTTCGACCTGATGATGGCGAACCAGGAAGACCTGGCGAAACTGATGACCGTGGAGCAGGGCAAGCCGGTTGCCGAGTCGCGCGGCGAGATCGCTTACGGCGCATCATTCATCGAATGGTTTGCCGAAGAAGGCAAGCGCATTTACGGCGACACCATTCCAACCCATGCGCCGGACAAGCGCATCGTTGTCATCAAACAGCCGATCGGCGTCTGCGCCGCCATCACGCCGTGGAATTTCCCCAACGCGATGATTACGCGCAAAGCCGGCCCGGCGCTGGCTGCCGGCTGCACCATGGTGATCAAGCCCGCGTCGCAGACGCCGTTTTCAGCGCTGGCGCTGTGCGAACTGGCGGAACGCGCGGGCATCCCGAAAGGCGTGTTGTCGGTGGTGACCGGTTCTGCCGGCCCCATCGGCAAGGAACTGACCACCAATTCGCTGGTGCGCAAGTTCACGTTCACCGGTTCCACCGAAATCGGCAAGCTGCTGATGCAGCAGTGCGCGACCACGGTGAAAAAAGTATCACTTGAGCTTGGCGGCAATGCGCCGTTCATCGTGTTTGATGACGCTGATCTGGCTTCGGCGGTCGAAGGTGCGATGGCTTCCAAGTTCCGCAACACCGGACAGACCTGCGTCTGCGCCAACCGCATTTTTGTGCAGGAAGGTGTTTATGACAAATTCTCGAAAATGCTGTCCGAGCGCGTCAGCCAGATGAAAGTCGGCAATGGTCTCGACGACGGCAACCTTCAGGGCCCGTTGATCGACATGAAGGCTGTCGAAAAGGTTGAAGAACATATCGAGGACGCATTAGCCAAGGGCGCAACAATTCTCACCGGCGGCAAGCGCCACGAAAAGGGCGGACAGTTTTTCCAGCCCACCGTGCTTGCCAACGTCACCACCGACATGAAAGTCACCCATGAGGAAACCTTCGGTCCGGTGGCGCCGCTGTATCGTTTCAAAACCGAAGAGGAACTGCTGAGGCTGGCGAACAACACGGAGTACGGTCTGGCATCGTACTTCTACAGCCGCGACATCGGCCGCATCTGGCGTATTGCCGAAGGCCTGGAGTCGGGCATTGTCGGCATCAACGTCGGCATCATCTCCAATGAGATTGCGCCTTTCGGCGGCATCAAGGAGTCGGGCATCGGCCGTGAAGGTTCCAAGTACGGGATCGAGGAATTTGTTGAAGTGAAATATCTGTGTATGGGTGATGTGAACAAATAGTCGTTTAAAAACAAATACTTATATAACCAATGACGCCTGCAATACCCGCCGCCGCAGAGACCACTGCGGCGGCTTTTTATCGTCCCTAGGTCATGTTCAGCATTCTCAGCCTGGATCATGTCGTGCTGCGCGCAACGAATGTTCCGCGCATGGTGCGGTTTTATTGCGACGTGCTGGGCTGCACGCTGGAGCGCGAACGGGAAGACATCGGCCTCACACAATTGCGCGCCGGCAATTCATTGATTGATCTGGTGGCGGTGGATGGCGCCATCGGCCGCAAGGGCGGCGCCGCACCCGGTGCAGAAGGGCGCAACATGGATCACCTGTGTTTGCGCATCGAACCGTTTGATCCGGGCGCACTGACCACGCATCTGATCCAGCATGGTGTGGTGCCCGGTGAAATCAAACCGCGTTACGGCGCCGACGGTACGGGTCCGTCGTTGTATCTCAGCGACCCGGAAGGCAATACGGTGGAACTGAAGGGGCCGCCGGAATCGCGTCCGGCGGCTTAGTCGACACTCTTTACGTCGACCAACGCGCGGTTCAAATGGTCGCGACGATATTCGCGGTGAACGCCTTGGTGCCCAGCTTGCCGCCGAGATCAACCGTGCGTGTCTGCGGTGATTGCAGCGCGGCGTCGATGGCGCCTTCAATGGCTTTGGCCGCGGCATCGAACTCCGGCCGCTGGTGTTTCACCGCCAGCCATTCCAAAAGCATTGCAGCTGACAGTATCAGCGACACCGGATTAGCCTTGTCCTGACCTGCGATGTCCGGCGCTGAGCCGTGCTGGGCTTGCGCGCAGCAGGCAGTGTCGCCGGTCATTGTTGAGGCGGCGAGGCCGAGTCCACCCGACAATTCCGATGCTTCATCGGAAAGAATGTCGCCGAACATATTGCCGGTGACGATGCAGTCGAATTGGTCCGGGATGCGCACCAGCAGCGCTGCCATCGCATCGACGATTTTTTCATCCAGTTCTACATCCGGATACTTCTTCGCCACGGCGCGCACTTCTTTCAGAAACAGGCCGTCGGACATATGCAGCACATTGGCCTTGTGCACGGCGGTGACTTTTTTGCGGCGGCGGCGCGCCCATTCAAACGCCACTTCGGCAATGCGCCGGCACTGCTTCGCCGTGACCTTGCGGATGGCGATGGCCACATCTTCGGTTGGCATGAATTCGCCGCGACCCATGAACATGTTGCGGTCGCCGTAAAAACCCTCGGTGCATTCGCGGAAGATCACCAGATCAATCGGCTTGCCGGTGAGGCCCAAGCCCATCCGCGATTTAGCCGGACGGATGTTGGCGAACAGGTCGAGCTGCACCCGCAACCATCCCGAAGGGTTGATGCCACCCTGTTCCTTGGGCGGATATTGCAGGTGATCGACCGGGCCTAGGATGATGCCAGGCGCCTGGCGCGCGGCCTGTTGAATCGCTTCGGGGAAGGTGGAACCGTATTTTTTCAGTGCGCCAAAACCGATTTCGCGTTGATCCCATTCGAGGCCGAGCTTGAATTTCCTGCTGGCCTGATCGAGCACGGTGAGGGTGGCTTGAGTAATTTCCGGGCCGATGCCGTCGCCAGGTAATACGAGTAATTTCATTTTCAGGCTTCTTACATGTGACCGTAAAGTTGTTTGCCGGCGACCGGCATTTTTGCCGTCAGAATGTCGCCTGACAGCGATTCGGTAATGTAGATGGTCCTGCGATCGGCGCCGCCGAAGGCGAGGTTGGCGAGATGGTGATGTTTGTGATCGCTGGAATGCACCAGATGCGTGGGCAACATGTTGGCGTCAAAGCGCCAGATGCCAACGCCGAGCTGGCACACCAGCAGGCCGTTCTCCGAATCCATCTCAATGCCGTCCGGGCCGCCGACGCCGCCCGACAATTGGATCGCAACGCCGGTCTTCGATACCGAGCCGTCGGCCATCACCGGCAGACGCCATACCGAATTCGAGCGCGTGACACCGACATAGACGTGTTTCTCGACCGTGGTCATGGTGATGCCGTTGGGGCTGGGTGCGTTGTTGACCAGCTTGCGCAGGTCGCCGTTGGCCTTCAGGCGGAACACCGCGCCGGTGGGATCGGCGATGCCGGTCTGGCCCTGATCGGTGAAATAGAGATCACCGTCCTTGGTGAAGTGCAGATCGTTCAAGCCCTTGAAGCTTTCGCTGTACGCGGTGCGCAGTACGTTCTCGAGCTTGCCGGTCTTCGGATCCAGGGTCAGCAGGCCTTCCTTATAATCACAGATGAACAGGCGGCCGTCCTTGTGGAACTTCATGCCGTTGGGCCAGCCGTCGTACTGCAGCACCAGATCCCAGTCGCCTTTCGGCGTGATGCGGAAAATGCGGCCGAAGGGGATGTCGCAAACCCACAGATTGCCCTCACGGTCGAAGGCCGGGCCTTCGAGGAAACATTCGACTTCGGCGTTCTGCCGATTGGGGTCGGACCATGCGCTGCGGCTTTTTTTGCGGAACTTGGCGGGCAGCGTGGTGAAAACTTCGGTGGTGATATGTTCGAGGGGTTTGAACGGGTTGTACATGATGCGACGATCCTCTTAATTAAATATATGATTTTATTGGTAAATTATTTAATGCGGGCGCGGGCATAATCACAGCAGCTGAATTGTTCGCGGCCACGATGGGCGCGGCGATGTTAGCACGCGTCCCCCGCATCACAGCAGGGTTGCAAGGGAATGCCGCGGTCCATATCGCGGCTTTGACTGCACACCCTCGGCAACGGTGCGGTAGCATCGGCCGGCCTCAACACCATTCTCCAGGAGCGTCACGATGTTCGAAGGTTTCAAGCACACCCAGATCCAGACTACCGACCCTGAGGTCAAAATCAACCTGCGTTACGGCGGCAACGGGCCGCCGATCCTGTTGATTCACGGCAATCCGCTGACCCACGTGCACTGGCATCTGGTGGCGCCGCGACTGGCCAAGGACTTCACAGTAGTGGTGACCGATTTGCGCGGTTATGGCGATAGCGGCAAGCCGCGCGGCCTGCCCGATCACAGCAATTATTCGTTCCGGCGCATGGGTCAGGACCAGATTGACGTGATGGCGCAGCTGGGCTTTGACAAGTTCTGCGTCGCCGGGCACGACCGCGGCGCGCGCACCGCTTTTCGCATGGCGCTGGATCACCCGGACAAGATCAAAAAATTTGCCAGCTTCGACATCCTGCCCACACACCACATGCTCAACAACGCCACCTGGCAGTGGGCGTTGAATTCATCGCACTGGTTTTTCATGGCGCAGGCCCATGACATTCCTGAAAAGCTGATCGAAGGCAAATACGACTACTACATCAAACAGAAGCTGACCAAGCTCGGCATAGGCAAGGGCGGTTTTTCCGAAGAAACGCTGAAGGAATATGCCCGCGTCTGTACCGCGGAGAACATCCACGGCGTCTGCGAGGACTACCGTGCCGCTGTCAGCGTCGACATGGCGATGGACACCGAAGACTTTAATGCCGGGCGCAAGATCCAGTGCCCGACAGCGGTGTACTGGGGTGAGCTGAGCCACACTGAAAAACATTTCGACCCGCGCAAGGCATGGCCGCAGTATGCATCGAACATTGTCCGCATCCAGCCGCTGCCCTGCGGCCATTACCCGGCGGAGCAGGTGCCGGACCTGGTCTACGACGAAATCAGCACGTTTTTCCGCGATTGATTCACGGGAAAGAGTTAAACAAACGGGCGGAAATTTCCGCCCGTTTGTTTTTGATCAACGGACTCTGGATCTGATGGATCGCATGCGATTCAACAGGTCGTTGTGCGCATTGCAGGATGGCTGATTTTTGCAACGTTCATGCAGGTTGGGTTCCCTGCGCTATGTACGTCACCACACGGATTGCCCGGCTCAAATCATCAATACTCGGTCTCCTTTGCCAGCCATGCATGATGACTTGAAGTTTGCGCTCGTGCGGCAGGCAAAATTAACCGTAGTTACCCTAAATCTGCAGGAGTATTCATGAATTTCGATAAACGTTACATGGCCGCTTTGGCGCTGACCAGTTGCGCCGTCGCGCTATCCGCTTATGTCAGTCGTCAGCGTAATCTCAAGGTAAAAGCGCGCGAGCATCAGCACGCGCTTGAGGTCTGGGAAAACGAAGGCGGCATCGTGCATGCTTCCACCGCAAAGCCCGCGGAAGCCCATTAAGTCACGACATCGGCAGAATTTTTATCAGGCGCCAGCGATGGGAAAAAAAGCTTTCAATCAAGAGCATGTCGATTCAGTAAAGCGGGCTATTGGTATGGTGATTGACCCGGTACTGTCTGACGGGCAAAAAGACGCTATACAGCCCGACAGTGAAAGCGGATTGCGGCGCGGGAAACCCAAGGTCAAAAAAATTCCTGTAAAACGAAAGCGCGCCGCCTTGCTTTAGACGATTGGAATCCGGAATACCGGATGGTCCGCAGACCCCGCTACGGCGGGGTTTTTTATTGGCTTGCGAACGGTTGCCAGAGAACGTTTGTTGACCCCGTCACGGAGCGCACGGGTCCGTCCGGTTGAATATTGATTGCTTATTGCGCCTTCAGATTCGCCGCACGGATCACTTTTTGCCATTTCATCGATTCGCTGCGAATGTAGCTGGTGAATTCCTCGGGCGAGGATGGCGAGGCCTCGATGCCCTGGGCGGCAAGCTGGTCGCGGATGCTGTTTGTATTCAGCACCGTGGTCAGATCCTTCTGCAGCCGATCGATCACCGGCTTGGGCGTTCCGGCCGGCGCCATGACGCCATACCAGTTGCTCGCTTCGTAACCTTTCAGCAATGCGGTTTCACCCACCGTTGGCACATCGGGCAGGGCGGGCGAGCGTTTGGCACCGGTCACCGCCAGCGCCACCACGCGTCCGGACTTCACCGGCGGCACGCCGGTCGAAATTACCGAAACAAATACCGGCAACTGACCGCCGAGCAGATCACTCAAGGCCGGGCCACCGCCTTTATACGGGATGTGCACCATGTCGACCTTGGCCATGGCCTTGAACAATTCGCCGGCGAGATGGCCCGGGCTGCCCAGACCTGATGACGCATAGTTCAGCGCGCCGGGTTTTTGTTTCGCAAGGGCAATCAAATCTGGAATGGTTTTGGCGGCAACCGTGGGATGCACGATAAACATGTTCTGCAGCTGCACCGCCATCGTGATTGTGGTGAAATCCTTCAGCGGGTCGTAAGGCACTTTGGTGATGGTCGGGCTGATCACCAGCGCGCCGAGTGTGCCAAGGTGCAGGCTGTAACCGTCAGGGGTGGCGTTGGCGGCCAGTTCGGCGCCGATGGTGCCGTTGGCGCCCGCGCGGTTGTCGATCACCACCTGCTGTTTCAGTGTGTCGCTGAGTTTGGGCGCGAGGATGCGTGCAACCAGATCGGTGGCGCCGCCCGGCGGGAAGCCGACAATGATGCGCACCGGACGGGTCGGATAGTCTTCCGCGATGACCGCGCCAGCCGTCAATGCGAACAGGGCGCCGCAGGCTGCTGCGCACAGGGTCAGGGGTTTCGGGGGCTGCATCATCAAGCGCTCCTCAGATGGTATTGTTCCGGCCTGCTCACTCCCGCGGCAGACCTTCCCGGATTATACGAGTGCTCCGGGACCGCTGCACGGGCTCAGTCGCAGGGCATATTGCCGGAACATTAACGCACGAAGACGGAATCCGATGGCACAACACCAGGGAAATATGCTGCGCCTGCACACCATGCTGGGCGACTACGCCAATACGCGGGGTCTGAAGTCGGGCGCTGTCGTCTCGCAGCGACTGGCGTTTGAATTTGACGACGTCAAACTGCCGCAGACCGCTTTTAAAAAGGTGGTTCGCGGTGAATACGACGTCGCCGAACTGGCGATCGTCACTTATCTGCAGGCGCTGTCTTACGGCAAACCGGTGCTGCTGTTGCCGACCGTGGTGATGGCGTTTCCGTCGCATCCCTGCCTGGCTTACAACAGTGCCCATGGCGTGCTGCGGCCCTCCGATCTTTCCGGCAAGCGCATCGGCATCCGCGCGCATTCAGTGACCACGGTGACCTGGGTGCGCGGCATTTTGCAAAACGACTACGGGGTCGATCTTGACCGCATCCAATGGGTGACGTTTGAAGACCCGCATGTGCCGGAATGTATTGAGCCGGCCAACGTCACGCGCGCGCCAGCCGGCAAGACGCTCGCCGGCATGCTGCGCGCCGGCGAACTCGATGCCGGCGTGGTGATGGTGTCGGACCAGCGGGACGGTTTGCTCAAGCCGGTGATTCCCGAACCCGCAATGGCATTGCATCGCTGGCGGGTCGAGACGCAGGCGCGGCCGCTGAATCACGTGGTGGTGGTGCATCGCGACCTCGCGCGTGCGCACCCGTGGGTGGGCGATGAAGTCGTGCGCCTGCTGCAACAAAGCGCTGCCGCGGCGCCGGAGATGCCCGGTGCGGATTCGATACAGTCGGGCATCGAGGAACTGCGTCCCAGTCTGGATTTGATCATCCACTATGCGTTCCAGCAGGGACTGATCCCGCGGCGCTTTGCCGTGGACGAGTTGTTCAATATGTGAACAACGCTGCACCCCGGGGGTGAGTCGGGCCAGCTGCGCAGGTATAATTCGCGCACTTTTTGACAGTCGAAAGCCCTCTCATGTTGGATACATCCAAAACCTGGGACCTGCTGGTGGTCGGCGGCGGCAACGCGGCGCTGTGCGCGGCGTTAATGGCGCGCGAAGCCGGCTGCAGCGTCATGCTGCTCGAAGGCGCACCCAAGGATTTTCGCGGCGGCAACAGCCGCCACACCCGCAACCTGCGCTGCATGCACGAAGAGCCGCAGGACATCCTCACCGGCACTTACCCCGAAGAGGAATACTGGCAGGACCTGCTGAAAGTCACCGGCGGCCTGACCAGCGAAAAACTCGCGCGTATCGTTTTGCATCACACGTCGTCGTGCCGGCCGTGGATGGTCAAGCACGGCGTGCGTTTTCAGCCGCCGCTGGGCGGCACGCTGCACCTGTCGCGCACCAATGCGTTTTTCCTCGGCGGCGGCAAGGCGCTGATGAACGCCTATTACCACTCGGCCGAACAACTCGGCATTTCGATCCACTACGAAGCCAAGGTCACCGATCTCGAAATCGACGGCGACCAGTTCAAGTCGGCGACGTTTATCTACCAGGGCGCTACGCACCAGGTGCGAGCCAAGGCGGTAGTCATCGCCTGTGGCGGCTTTCAGGCCAACCTCGAATGGCTGGAAGAAGCCTGGGGTCCGGCGGCAAAAAACTTCCTGGTGCGCGGCACGCCGTACAACCGCGGCGATATTCTCAAAGTGCTGCTGGCGAAAGGCGCCAAGCAGATCAGCGATCCGCTGCAGGGCCATTGCGTGGCGATTGATGCCCGTTCACCGAAATACGACGGCGGCATCATCACCCGTGTGGATGCGGTGTCACTGGGCATTGTAGTTAACAAAAACGCGCAGCGCTTTTATGACGAGGGTGAAGATTTCTGGCCCAAGCGTTATGCGATCTGGGGCCGACTGGTAGCGGGTCAGCCCGACCAGATCGGTTATTCGATCGTCGACGCCAAGGCGATGGGCAAGTTCATGCCGCCGGTGTATCCGCCGATCCGTGCCAATTCGCTGCGCGAACTGGCGACCAAACTCGAAATCAATCCGGACGCACTGGAAAAAACCGTCGCCGATTTCAACGCCGCGGTGCGCCCCGGCACCTTCGACCACACCATCCAGGATGATTGCGTCACCGAAGGCCTGACGCCGCCGAAGACGCACTGGGCGCTGAAGCTTGATACCGCGCCTTATTTCGGTTATCCGCTGCGGCCGGGCATTACCTTTACCTATCTTGGGGTCACCGTCGACGACAAGTCGCGGATGATCCTGCAGGACGACAAGCCCTGCAAAAACGTATTTGCAGCAGGGGAAATCATGGCAGGCAATGTATTGGGCAAGGGGTACCTGGCGGGCATCGGCATGTCCATCGGCACCACGTTCGGACGCATCGCGGGCGAGGAGGCGGCAAAACATGTTCGCGGCTGAAGACAAACCGATGTCCCTTGACGAACTGATCGAGGATGCGCAGCGCGTGCTTCGCGTGTGCAACGCCTGCCGTTACTGTGAAGGCTACTGCGCGGTATTTCCGGCACTGGCGCGCCGTCTCGAATTTACCGAGAACGACGTGCTGTATCTGGGCAACCTGTGCCACAACTGCGGCTCCTGTCTGTATGCCTGCCAGTTCGCGCCGCCGCATGAATTTCAGGTCAACTTCCCGCGGCTGATGGCGAAAGCGCGCGGCGAGACTTACCGTCGCTACGCGTGGCCCGGTTTCCTCGGCAAGCTCTATGACAACAACGCCGTGGCGGTCAGCCTGATCACCGCGTTCAGCATCGCGCTGCTGTTCTGGCTGGCCGGCGCGCTGAACAATCCGGAACGTTTTTTTGCAGCACACAGCGACGCGCACGGTTCGTTCTACGCGCTGATGCCGCACAACCTGATGGTGTCGGTGTTCGGCACGGTGTCGGTGTTTGTCGCGTTTGCATTGCTGATGGGCTTCATCCGTTTCTGGCCGTATATGGGCGAGGAACTGGCTGACTTCTTCAAGGCCGGACCGCTGGCCGAAGGCGTGCATGATGCGCTGACTCTCAAGAATCTGGGCGGCGGCGTTGAAAACGAAGGCTGCACCTATCCGACGGAACAGAAGTCGCTGGCGCGCCGGACTTACCACCACTTCACCTTCTACGGTTTTCTGCTCTGTTTTGCCGCCACCAGTGTGGCGACGCTGTATCACTATGTGCTGAACCAGCCGGCACCGTATCCGGTGACCAGCCTGCCGGTGTTGCTCGGCATCGTCGGCGGCATCGGCCTGCTGATCGGACCGGCGGGGCTGCTGTATCTGAAAGCGCAGCGTGATCCCGAACTGGTTGCCAAGGACCAGACCGGCATGGACGCGGGCTTCCTGGTGCTGCTGTTCATGATCAGCCTGACCGGCCTCGGCCTGCTGGCCTTCCGTGAACACGCATCGATGGGTACCTGGCTTGCCATTCACCTGGGCTTTGTGCTGGCGCTGTTCCTGACCATGCCCTACGGCAAGTTCGTGCACGGCCTGTACCGCTTGACTGCGCTGGTGCGTTACCACCTTGAGCGGCGGCGCCCGGTGCCGGGAATCGCTGCTGAATAAATAGTTTCAGCAATCATTCAGCATGATCTGAATAACGGGGGCCGCAAATGCGGCCCCCGTTGTTTTACAGGCAAGGAATTTCCAGGCCGCCTTAATACTCTGTTCGAAAACGAACAGAGCAGCGTTGTGAATCACTGCAATATCCATGTGGAAAACTTTTGCAATGATTCGCTAACACGCAATCGCCAATGGGCGATGCAGGGAAAAACTCATGAATCCGCACATCGTGCTGCTGCCGGGTCTGCTTAATAACGCCGATCTTTTTGCCGGGCAGATTCCTGCCTTGTCGAATATCGCCACGGTTGAAGTGGGCGACCTGACGACAGGAGAGTCGATCAGCGACATGGCGGCCAAGGTGCTGGAGACGGCCTCCGCGCCGCGTTTTATCCTGATCGGCCTGTCACTGGGCGGTTATGTCGCCTTTGAGATCATGCGTCAGGCGCCGGAGCGGGTGGCCGGTCTCGTACTGATGGATACGACGGTCCGTGCTGATACGGACGAAGCCCGCGCCGCGCGTGAAGCCCTGATCGAACTGGCGCAGACCGATCTGGCGGCAGTGATGGAGAAACTGCTGCCGCGCCTTTCGCATCCGGAAAAAATGGAGCTGCCCGCGGTGCGCGGTGTCATTACTTCGATGGCCGCCAGTCTCGGCAAGGAAGTTTTCGAACGCCAGCAACGCGCGATCATGGCGCGCCCCGACAGTCAGCCGGTGCTGGCCACCATCAACTGTCCGACGCTGGTCATCTGCGGTGAGAACGATCTGATCACGCCGCCGGCGATGGCGACTGAAATCGTCGAGGGCATCCCCGGCGCGCAATTGGAAATCATCCCGCAGTGCGGCCATCTGTCGGCGCTGGATCGACCGGAAACGGTCAGCCGGGTGTTGACCGACTGGATCAAAAGCACTCACATTTAACGCAGCCGTGTATTTTTCTATAATCTACTTTAATGTGGTGATGCCGTTTATTTTTAATGTAGCTATCTCGGCGTCCCCGTACCCATATTCTTTGAGTATCTCATCCGTTTCCGCCCCCCGATCCGGTGCTGCATTACGTACCGCAAACCGCGTCTTCGAAAAGTTAATGCCATTGCGCACCACCCTGATGTCGCCCAGCTGGTAATGCTTCACCGGCGCCGCCAGCCCCAGGTGCTGCACCTGCGGATCGGCAAACACTTCATTCATCTTGTAGATCGGGCCGCAGGGCACGCCGGCAGCGTTCAGGCTTTCGATCCATTCTGCCGAAGTGCGTTTCTCAATCTGGGCCGCAATGATCCTGTTCAGCGCTTCGCGATTCTTGTAGCGGATTTTTGACCCGGAATAATCCGGGTTGTTGGGTATGTCGGGCAGATCAATGGCTTTGCACAATCTCGCAAACAACTGGCCTGAGCCTGCTATGTTGATATGGCCGTCCGAAGTTTTATAAGTGCCGGTCGGAATCGCGGTGGGGTGGTTGTTGCCGGCCTGTCCGGCGACTTCACCGGCGACGGTCCAGCGCGCGGCCTGGAAATCGGTCATCGCGACCAGCGCCTGCAGCAATGAGGTATGCACCCATTGCCCTTCACCGGTGTGTTCACGGTCGAGCAGCGCGGTGACGATGCCGAAGGAGAGGTAAAGCCCTGCACTGGAGTCGCCGATGGCGATGCCTGCGCGGGTCGGGCCTTGGCCGGGCAGACCGGTGATCGACATCAGGCCGCTCATGCCCTGCGCGACCTGGTCGAGGCCGGGGCGGTCGGCGTAGGGGCCGTCCTGGCCGAAACCGCTGATGCTGCCGTAGACAATGCGCGGGTTGATCTTGCGGATGCTGTCGTAATCGATGCCGAGGCGGATTTTGACGTTGGGGCGGTAGTTTTCGACGATGACGTCGGCTTTTTCGGCGAGGCGCTTGAACACCGCGAGGCCTTCGGGCGATTTCAGGTTCAGCGTGATGCTGCGCTTGTTGCGATGCAGGTTCTGGAAGTCGGGACCGTGGCGTTTGTCAAAGGGGCTACCGTCGCCGTCCTGCTCACCGAGTTCTTCAATCTTGATGACCTTGGCGCCCCAGTCGGCGAGCTGGCGCACGGCGGTGGGGCCGGAGCGCGCGCGGGTGAGGTCGAGTACGGTGTAGCGGGAGAGCGGGCCGGTGTTGTTCATGGTGAGGACTTTGATTGAGGTCTAAGGGAATTGGCGCGCCAGTATGGCAGTCCAATTCCTTGCCCGCAAAACGCCGACCATATGCTGGCGGGATTTGAGCTTAGTTGCGTGCACGATGCCGTGCCACCGGTATGATGCAGGGCCACAGAATTCCTGTGCCACCAAGGAAAGCATTTCCAGAACATGCAGCCGCCCATCCTCCGCGCCCATCCGGGCGTCGAAACCTTTATCGATGAGGGTTGTTACATCCTCGAACTGTCCAATGACGACAGCGATCCCGCGCTGTCGATCGCGCGGGCGCGCGTGCTGCCCGGCGCCACCACTAAATGGCACCGCGTAAAGGATACCGTCGAGCGTTACGTGATCCTCGACGGCCAGGGACGCGTGGAGATCGGCGACTATCCGCCGCAGGAAGTGCAGGCCGGCGATGTGGTGATGATCCCGCCGTCGTGCCGGCAGCGCATCGCCAATATCGGTGAGGGCGATCTGGTGTTTCTGGCGATCTGCAGTCCGCGCTTTATGCCGGAAGCCTATGAGGCTATTGACGATGCAGCATGAGGCGATGCGTTTGGGCGCGGCGCTTGCACTGCTGATCAGCGCGGGCGCGGCCTGCGCGCAGGCCATCGGTCTGGGCATGGAGGATGTGCCGCTGCGGCCCAGCGAATTGAAACTGCTCAAGCGCATTGAAGCGGTGGACCCATCGTTCAAATACGGTGACCGGGTGAAGCGTTATTTCCGTACCCATCCGACGACCAAGAACCGCATTCCGCTGCGCGTCGAAGTCGTTGCGCCGAAAACCAATGGTTTGTTTTTCGGCGAATTCATGAGTTTTTCAATGCTGATTGATGAACCTGCCGGCATCGTCACCTATGAATTTGACGCGGGAACGGCACACCGCGGGCGCGGCACTGTGGTGGTCACACCCAAGGATGTGGTGAAGACTGAATACCGCTGCGGCACCAGCGCCTGCAGCACGCGGGTGGAACGCAACGGCCGCCTGGTGTCCGAGGGCGGTTAGCTGCGCGTCGTTGTAGCCCGGATGCAGGCCGCAAGGCCGTAATCCGGGGAAGGCTTCAATCCAACCAGGCACGTATCAGTGACAATCACCGCATTTCCCCGGATTACGCTGCGCTTCATCCGGGCTACGGGATCTGCGTCCTGCGCGTGGAGCGCAGTGGTCCACTGATATCTTGAGCGTCAGACGGTGCGCGGGATGCGCGCCGCAAGTCGCGGATAAACCTTGTAAACGTTGTCCTCGAAAATCTTTTTCTTGTCCGCCGCCGACAGCGTGGTGACCGCGTCGATGTAGCGCTTGGTATCGTCGTAGTAGTGGCCGGACTCCGGGTCGATGCCGCGCACGGCGCCGACGATTTCCGAAGCAAACAGGATGTTGTCGGCCGGAATCACCCGCGTCAGCAGGTCGATGCCGGCCTGGTGATAGACGCAGGTGTCGAAAAAGACATTGCCCAGCAAATGTTCCTGCAGTGTCGGTTTGCCCATGTCCTGGGCGAGTCCGCGGTAGCGGCCCCAGTGGTAGGGCACCGCGCCGCCGCCGTGCGGAATGACGAAACGCAGCGTCGGGAAATCCTTGAACAGATCCGCGGTGATGAACTGCATGAAGGCGGTGGTATCGCCGTTGATGTAGTGCGCACCGGTGAAATGGAAGGCCGGATTGCAGGAGGCGCTGACATGCACCATCGCCGGCACATCAAGCTCGACCAGTTTTTCATACAGCGGATACCAGTAACGGTCGGTCAGCGGCGGATCGGTCCAGTAGCCGCCGGAAGGATCCGGGTTCAGGTTGCAGCCGATGAAGCCGTATTCCCTGACGCAGCGTTCAAGTTCCGGAATGCAGTTTTCCGGGGGCACGCCGGGGCTTTGTGGCAACTGGCAGACGCCGACGAAGTTTTTCGGAAAAAGCATACACACGCGATGGATCAGTTCGTTGCAGATGTCCGACCACAACGCGCTGGTCGCGGCATTGCCGATGTGATGGCCCATGCCGCCGGCGCGCGGCGAGAACACCGTCAGGTGGGTGCCGCGCTCGCGCTGGATGCGCAGTTGCGCGCCTTCGATGCTGTCACGGATTTCATCATCGCGGATAATCAGCGAGTCTTTCGCCGGGCTGAGCCGGGCGTCTTTCAGGCTGTCGATCTGCTTCTGGCGGAAGGCCTCGAGCGATTGCGGTGCGGTGGTGTAGTGTCCGTGACAGTCGATGATCATGGGCTGCAACCTGGCCGTTGATTAACTGGCTTCGATTTTAGCCTTCTTAATAACCGGCCCCCAGCGCTTTTGTTCCTCGATAATGAACTTGGCGTAGTCCGCGCCGCTGGACGGTGAGGAGTCGATACCGCGGTCCTTCAGTTGTTTGATTACATCCGGCGCATTCAGTGCCGCGGTGAAATCCTTGTTCAGGCGCGCGAGGATCGCGGGCGGGGTTTTAGGAGATGCGGACAGGCCGTACCAGTTGATCGCGAGGTAACCCTTGACGCCGGCTTCGGCGATGGTCGGCACTTCGGGTAAGGCTTCGGCGCGTTTGGCACCAGTGACACCCAGTGCGCGCGCTTTGCCCGATTGCACATGCGGTACACCGGTGGAGATCACTGCCATGAACGCGGGGATGTGGCCGGCGATCAGGTCGGTGATGGCGGGGCCGCCGCCTTTGTACGGCACGTGGTTCAGCGTGGTGCCGGTCATGCCTTCGAACAATGCGACAGCCAGATGGCCGGGGCTGCCGATGCCGGAGGTGGCGTAGTTGACTTTGCCGGGCTGGCTTTTGGCGTAGGCGATGAACTCGTTGATGTTTTTCGCCGGCACCGACGGATGTACGATCAGCAGGTTTTGCAGCGTGACCAGCATGCCGATGTGTGCAAGGCCTTTCAGCGGGTCGTAACCGGTTTTCTGGATCGCTGGGCTGACCACCAGCGAGCCGATGTGCGACATGCCGACGGAATGGCCGTCGGGTTCCGAGTTCGACAGGATCTGCATCGAGATCACGCCGTTGGCGCCGGGACGGTTGTCGACAATGACCTGGGTGCCGAGGCTGGCCGAGAGTTTGGGCTGCAGGATGCGTGCGACGAGGTCGGTGGCGCCGCCCGGCGGGAAGCCGACGATGAACCGTACCGGTTTGGTCGGGCCCCAGTCTGCGGCGAAGGCCGGTGCAGCGAGGAGTGATGCGGAGGCCGCGACGGCGGCGGCAATGCGGTTGAGCGATTTCATGGTGATGACCCTTGGGTAAGTGGTATGTGCGCTGCATCATTCTGCCAAAAAAAAGACTGCACAGCAGGCGCCGTGCAGTCTTTTTTGTCAGTAACCGGCTTAGTTTCCTTGTTGCTCACCCGGTTGACCGGCGGTTTCGGATCAGTTGGTCTGATACAGGCCGGCTGCCCTGATGACTTTTTCCCACTTTTCCTTTTCCGACTTGATATAGGCGCCGAATTGCTCCGGGGTGCTCGGCGCGGCATCGAGGCCGGACTTGAACAGGATGTCCTTGATGTCCGCCAGGTTCAGCACGGCAACGATTTCCTTGTTCAGGCGGTTGATGATGGGACGCGGGGTCTTGGCAGGCACCAGCACGCCATACCAGTTGTTGGCATCGAAACCTTTGACGCCGGCTTCGGAGATCGTCGGCAGGTTGGGCACCAGTGCGGAACGTTTGATCGTGGTGACCGCCAACGCGCGGATGCGGTTGGTCTGCATGTGCGGCACGGCGCTTGCGGCGGTGGCGAAGATCAGGTTGATGTTGCCGGAGAGCAGGTCGACGATGGCCGGGCCGCCGCCTTTGTAGGCGATGTGCACGATCTTGGTGCCGGTCTGCAGGTTGAACAATTCCAGCGCAAGGTGACCGGCCCCGCCGACGCCCGACGAGCCGCCGTTGAGCGATTTCGACTTGGCGAGGGCGATCAGTTCGGTGACACTTTTAGCAGTCACTGAAGGATGCACGACAAGGATATTGGTCGAATCGACGGCCTGTGAAACCGGCAGCACATCTTTCAGCGGATCAAACGGCAGTTTTTTGTACAGCGCAGGGTTGATTGCCAGTGATGCGATGGTGCCCATCAGAACTGTGTAACCGTCGGGTGCGGCATTGGCGGTGATCTCAGTGGCAATGTTGCCCGAAGCGCCGGGGCGGTTGTCGATAATGATCTGCTGGCCGAGACGTTCGCCCAGCTTGACGCCCATCGCGCGCGCGGTGGTGTCGGTACCGCCGCCGGGGGCGAAGCCGACCAGCATGCGGATCGGTTTGGTCGGTTGCCAATCGCCTGCGGCAGCGGCTGCCAAGGCATTCGCGGACAGCGCGGCGCAAATGGCGCCGGTGATCAGGCTCGGGATCAGTTTCTGAGTCATGGTTCCTCCAGGTTTTTGTGTTGTTGATTGCTGCGGGAATGATTATGCGCGTTCAGGCGGCGGCGGTTGCGGCTTTGGCTGCTTTGCGTCCGGCGGCCATACGCGCGGCTAGGATGAAGGCGTGTTCCATGGCGCCAACGTCGGCCTTGCCCTGGCCGACGATGTCATAGGCGGTGCCGTGCGCCGGGGTGGTAAACACCGATTGGAGTCCGGCGGTGACGGTGACGCCCTTGTTGAAGCCGAGCAGCTTGGTCGCGATCTGGCCCTGGTCGTGGTACATCATCACCACACCGTCGAATTCGCCTTTCAGTGCCTTCAGGAAAATTACATCGGAGGAAATTGGCCCTTCGCAATTGATGCCGCTGGCGCGCAGTTTGTCGACCGTCGGGCGGATGATACGGATTTCTTCATCGCCAAACAGGCCGTTTTCACCGTTGTGCGGGTTCAGCGCGGCGACGCCGAGACGCGGGTTGGTTTTGCCGGCGGCGCGCAACGTGTCGTTGGCCAGGTTGACGGCTGCGGTGATGCGCTCCGGGCTGATCATGTTGACGGCTTCGCGCAGTGCGACATGCGAGGTGACGCGGAAAGTGCTGAACTGGTCAATGACGTTCATTTCACCGAAAAAGCCGCTGTGGTTGAGCAGGCTGGCAAACATCTGGTGTTCGTCATTGAACTTCCAGCCGCCGCGGTTCATTGCGCCCTTGTTCAGTGGAGCAAAGCTGATGCCGTCGAGTTTGCCGGCGATGGCGAGGTCGATCATGACTTTCAGCGTGTCGCCGGTCAATTTGCCGGATTCATCCGAAGAAACGCCTTGCGGGTATTGGGCCGGGTCGATGTTGCCGAGATCGATCAGTGGGTAATCCTTGCGCGGCCAGCGGATGTCATCGATGCTTTTGCAAACGCTGTAGGCAAATTTGACGCCGGCGTTGCGCATGCCCAGTTCAAGCACGCGGCGGTCGCCGATGATGATGGTTTCGGCGCAGGCGGCGGGTTTGCCGGAGGCCAGCAGTTTGGCGGCGATTTCCGGGCCGATCCCGGTGACGTCGCCGAGCATAAATCCGATGCGGGGGAGGGTGGTCATGGATGCTCCAATAGGGACCACGATTTTAGTCTATTTTTTTGCTTTTGCCGGGCTTTTGCGGCGCGGGGCGATGGCCAGCAACCGGGTCAGTTCACGGGTGCTGCGGAGTTTTTCGAGATTGAACACCATATCAATGATTTTCCCGGCGCCGGTTTTTGACAGCCCGCCCCAGGTGGCGCATTCGATAAATTTGTTTGCGACCTCATCGTCGCTCATCGGATTGGCCGGGCTGCCCTTGCCGAAGTCGGCGCTGCCACTGATGGTGCGGCCGTCCTTCAATTCAATGTCGATGATGGTGGTCATTTTTTCATAACCGGCTGCTTCGGCCCTGGGATGTACGCCGAAATCGATAAGGCTAATAATGCGCTGCACATCGGCGCGGTTGACGATGGGGTCGGTGAATTCGGCGAGCCCGGCTTTGCGTTCGAGAAGCAGGATGGCCATGCAGAACTCCATGCTGAATTTAGCCTGCAATTCGTTTTTCGGGCGGCGATGGATCAGCGTATTCGGCATGTGGCGGTTGGTGCCGACCCGGACTTTTACAACTTGCGAAGGTTTGATGTCGTGTTTGAGCACAAGTTCCAGCATCACACCCATGCCGGGATGGGTCAGCGAGCCGCTGGGATGCGGTTTGATCGACACGCCGGGCATCGCGAAGGTCCACGGTTTGCCGAGTTTGCCTTGGATGGCAGCAGGGTTATAACCACCGCCCGCGGCATTGAAAAAACCGCGTTTGGCTTCCAGCGCATTGGGCGCCGCGGTCCAGCCGAGTTTGATCAGTTCGGCGGCCATCACGCCGGACTCGGCCGAGCGGCCCGGATGAAAGGGTTTGGTCATGGTGCCGAAGTTCTCGCGCAAACCCGCGGCCTGGCTGGCGCCGAGGCTCAGCGCCTGTGCGGTTTGATTGATATCGAGCCCGAGCAAACGCGCTGCGCCCGCGGCGGCACCGATCACGCCCAGCGTTGCCGTCGAATGAAAACCATCGGCGTAATGCCGTGGATTGATGGCTTCAGCGAGTTTGGTTTCGACTTCAACAGCGATCTGGAATGCGCAGAGCAGGTCAAGGCCGGAACGGTTGTCGCGTTCGGCCAGCGCGAGCACCGCGGGCAGCGCTGGCGCCGTGGGGTGGGTAAGCAGACCATAGACGCGATCACTGGCGACGGCGAGCTGGGTGTCGTCGTAGTCGTCGGCATGAATGGCGATGCCGTTGGCAAATGCGGCGAAACGCGGCGGCACTTTGAGCGCGGTGCCAATCACGGTGGCGCCGCTGTTCAGCGGCACACCCAGGGTTTTCAGGTAATTGCGGATCACATGACCGGATTCGGCGACGTTGCCGGCAAGTGCGAGGCCGAGGCCGTCGAGCAGCGAGCGTTTACCCAGATGCATCACCTTGCGGGGGATGCGCCCCGCTTGCGTGCGAGTGACAAAACGGGCGACTTCGGCGGTCAGTGCGTATTCTTTGGTCATGACGGATGTTGGAATCGGATTGCGGATGCGGATTATCGCACTTCTGCTTCTTGCCGCTCCGGCGGACGCGGGGTAATCTCGCTGCTCAATTCATTGAACGTTTCCGAAGAATAAATCCGAAAATTAATCCCATGAAAAATCCCATCCGTGCCGCACTGCAGCGGGGCGATACCGTCACCGGTCTGATCCTGTTCAGCGGCAGTCCGATGATCACCGAACTGGCCGCCGCGGCCGGCATTGATTTCGTAATCATCGACATGGAGCACAGCGCGCTGGATTTTGATACCTGTGCCCACGTCGTTCGCGCCGCCGACGCTGCGGGTATTACGCCTTTCGTGCGCATCGCCGATGTTGAACGTACGCTGATTCTCAAGTTGATGAATATGGGTGTGGCCGGCATTGCCATCTCGCACGCTACTACCGGGAACTGCGCGAAAGCACTCGATTACGCGCGATATGCACCCGAAGGCGAGCGCGGCGCATGCACCATCGTGCGTTCGGCGGGTTATTCGCCGGGCGACTGGACCGCACATGTGCGCATGACCAATGACGAGCTGATGGTGATCCCGCTGATCGAAGACCAGTCGACGCTGCAGAATTTTGAGGCGATGGCGGCGATGCCGGGTCTGGAAGTGTTTTTCATCGGACCGACCGATCTGTCGATTGCGCTGGGCGTGCCGCATGCGACGTTTGACGAACCGAAAATGGCTGCGGCGCTGGAGAAAGTCGTTGCTGCGACGCGCAAACACGGCAAATACGTAATGACCACCATCGGCAACAAACCGGACCCGGTATACGGCAAGTCGGTGCGCAACCGCGGCGTTCAGGCCATCGTGCTCGGCACTGACGGGCATCTGTTCTTGGATGTCTGTCGGCGGTTAAATACTGTTAAAAACTGAAAACCTTGCCACAGAGGTCACAGAGGTCACAGAGGACACAGAGAATTTCATGGCAAGGCGAGGGTGTCGGTAATGACTACTGCTCTGTCTTGCATTACTTTGGTTTTTCTCTGTGATCTCTGTGTCCTCTGTGGCTAAAAGGTTCTGACTTTGGGGTCTGAATGTCCAAGAAACTGATCATCACCGTGCGCATCAATGAATACATGTCGCGCGATATCAACAAAAACGTGCCGTTCACGCCGGACGAGATTGCCGAGACGGCAGCGGAATGCCGCGCTACCGGCGCCTCGATCATCCATTTCCATGCGCGCAAGCCCGACGGCGGCAAATGCCACGAGCCCGAGGTCTATGCCGAGATCGTCGCCAAGATCCGTGAGAAGACCGACATTCTGATCGATTCGACGCTGGGTCAGATCACCGTCAATGAAGACGAGAACCGTCTGGCCCACATCAAGCTGATGGGGCAGAAGAACAGCACCAGACCGGATTTTGCCGCGGTCGACACCGGCAGCAGCAATATCGATGCCTACGACCCGGTGCAGAAAAAATTTCTCACCACCAACAAAATATACAAGAACAGCACCGAGACCTGCCTGTTTCTCGCCAAGGGCATGACCGATGCCGGCGTCAAGCCGCACCTGTCGGTGTGGGCGGTGCCTTTTGTGCGCATGGTCGATGCCTTTCTCGACATGGGCGCGATCAAGGAGCCGGCTTATGTGCAGTGCGTGCTGGCCGAGGGCGGTATTGTCGGCGCGCATCCCTGCACGACCCGCGGCCTGGAAGCGTTGATCGATTTCCTGCCGCCGCAACGCCGTATCGAATGGACGGTGGCTTGCAAGGAGGGCAATCTGTTCAACGTGGCCTCAACCGCACTGGACCGCAATGGCCACCTGGCGCCGGGCATCGGTGATTATCCCTATCCGGAACTGGGTTGCCCGACCAACGCAGAGCTGGTGCGGCGTTTCGCGGAGCTCGGTCGTGCGGTGGGGCGAGAGCCGGCGACGACAGATCAGGCGCGGGCGATGCTGGGAATTGCCACTTACTGAAATGAGGGAGCTGTGGGTGTCATTCAACTATTTGATTTTATTGACGCGAATCCGCCTGATTACAATCAGAGGGGTTCGCCATTAGCCGGCAACCTCCATCGGGACGAAATGGCCGAAGGGGCTGTTGAAAAAATACTGCGCTGAAGAGGTTTTGTATGGTCAAAAACGGAGGAGGAACGCAATGACCAGTCTTTCTTGTACCCGGCTTTTTTCTGTGGTTCTGCTGTTGGCATCAACCACTGCATTCGCGCAAGCACCATGGAAGCCCCAGCGTCCGGTCGAACTGATCGTCGGCTCCGCAGCGGGTAACAGCAATGACCTGATGCTGCGTCTGATCTCGCAAGTCGCGCAGGAGAAACGCCTTCTTGATGTACCGATGAATGTGATGAACAAACCCGGCGGCGGCAACACCATTGCCTGGAGCTATCTGAACCAGCATGCCGGCGACGGGCACTACCTGATGATGGCCAACCTGAACCTTTCCGTGGGGCATCTGACGGGAACAACGACGTTCAGCTACCGCGATTTCACCCCGGTGAGCCTGCTCTACGATGAATACGTGGTGTTTGTGGTTCGCAACGAATCGCCGATCAAGACCGGTCGCGATCTGCTGGAGCGGTTGAAAAAAGACCCTACTTCATTAAGCCTGTCGTTTTCGTCGGTTGCGGGCGGCGCCAATCACATCGCTGCCGGACTGGTGTTCAAGGCGGCCGGCATTGATATCAAAAAAGTGCGCGCCGTGGTGTTTGATTCAGCCGGCAAGGCCATCACTGCAACGCTGGGTGGTCACGTCGACTTCGTGTCGGCCAGCGCTTCATCGGCGGTGTCGCATCTGAAGGCCGGCACGGTGCGTGTGATCGGCATTACTTCGCCCAAGCGCATCGGCGGGGTTTTTGCCGACGTGCCGACGTTCAGGGAGCAGGGCGCTAACACCTCTTTCTCGAATTACCGCGGCCTGATCACGGGCAAGACGGTGCCTGCAAACCAGTTGGCGTACTGGGAACAGTTCTTCGCCAATCTCGACAAGGATGCCAGCTGGCGCGCCCACCTCGACAAGAATGAGTGGGAGCCCAATTACACCAACAGCCGCGACACCCGCAAATACTGGGATGAGCTTGATGCGCAGATGCGCAGCACGCTGGATGACCTCGGACTTCTCAAGAAAGGCGGCTGATTCATGGACCTGCGCATCAAAGGTAAAACCGCGCTGATCACCGGCGGTTCACGGGGAATTGGTCTGGGGGTCGCCCAATTGCTGGCCGAGGAAGGCTGCAACCTGCATCTGGTGTCGCGCAAGCAGGACAATCTCGACGCCGCCCGGCAGGCGATACTGGCCGCGTACAAGGTCGATGTGAACTGCCATGCGGTAGATCTTGCGGACTCGGCGGCAGCGACGAACCTCGCCGGCAAGCTCAGGGACGTCGACATTCTGGTCAACAACGCCGGATCGATTCCGCAAGGGTCACTGGCCAAGATGGACGATGCCGCATTGCAGGCTTCGTGGTCGTTGAAGCTGTTTGGTTTCCTGAATATGGCGCGTCAGGTTTATACCGCCATGTGCGAGCGCCGCAGCGGCGTCATTATCAATGTCATCGGAGCCTCCGGCGCGCGGCCGCGGGCCGATTACATTTCGGGCAGCATGGCCAATGCAGCGCTGATCGCGATGTCGCGCGCGCTGGGTGCGGAAGGTCCGGATTACGGCGTGCGCGTGGTCGGGCTCAATCCCGCGGCAACTGAAACCGAGCGGCAGCGGGTGCGCTGGGAGGCCAGGGCGCAAAAGGAACTCGGAGACAGCAAACGCTGGCCTGAGTTGACCAAGGGTTATCCTTTCGGGCGGTTGGCCTCAGTCGATGAGATTGCCAGCGCCATAGTTTTTCTTGCCTCCGGCCGGGCTTCGTACATCACCGGCACCGTGCTCACCGTCGATGGCGGTCGATCCTACAGAAGCAAATAGCATGGTTTCGACTTGATCATTTGGCTGTTACAGATACTCCAAGTTTTGGGAGAACCCATGAAATCCCTGTTGAAACTGGCAATTGTGGGCGTGGCGATGATCGCGGGCCCTGTGTCTGCGCAGAACTACCCAAGCCGTCCGATACGGCTGGTGCTGCCTTTCGGTCCCGGCGGCGTCGGCGACCTGACGGCGCGCGTCGTGGCGCAGAAAATGAGCGAAACGCTGGGCCAGCAGGTCATTGTCGACAATCGTCCCAGTGCCGGCGGGATTGTCGCCGCGGAAGTGGTGGCCAAATCCGAACCCGACGGTTACACGCTGATGCTGCTCAACAATACCAATGCCGTCAGCGCGGCGATGTTCAAATCCCTGCCGTACAACACGCTGCGGGATTTCGAAATGGTCACCACCATCGGCGCATTCAGCCTGGGCGTGCTGGTTGCGCCCGATTCCCCGGTAAAAACCACCAAAGAGCTGATTGCGCTGGCCAAATCCAGCGCCGGCAAGATGAATGTCGGCAGCATCAATATCGGCACCACGCAGTATCTGTCATCCGAATTGTTCAAATCGATGGCCGGACTCAGCTATACGACCGTGCCTTTCAACAATACCGCGAGTGTCATCACCGCGGTGCGCGGCGGCGACGTGCGGGCGGCGTTTGAATTCCTGCCGCCAGTGCTCGGGCAGGTGAGGGCCAATGCATTGCGGGTCATTGCGGTGTCTTCGAAAACGCGTTTTGCACCGCTGCCTGACGTACCGACGCTGCATGAGAGCGGTTTGCCGGGTTATGAAGTGATGTCGTGGAACGGTATCGGCGTGGCCGCCAGGACGCCGCGCTTACTCGTTGACCGCTTGAACAAGGAAGTGCATGCCGCAGTCAATTCGCCGCTGGTCAAGCAGCGTTTCCAGGAACTGGGTGTTGAACAGAATCTCAACACGCCTGAAGGCATGCGCAAAAACGTAACCGAAGAAATCGCCAAGTGGAACGCCCTGATCGACCAGGCCCGGATACCCAGACTATGAGCGCCCCGAAAACCATCCTTGCCCCGGACCCCAATCCGGTCAAACCCAAATACACGACGCCAGCGGATGCCTGTGACGGGCATTGCCATGTGTTCGGCCCGGCGGCGAAGTTTCCTTATGCGCCCAACCGCAGCTATACGCCCGAGGATGCAGGGCGTGAACGGCTGGCTGCGCTGCATAAACACCTTGGTTTTTCCCGCGCGATCATTGTCCAGGCCAGCTGTCATGGCACTGACAACAGCGCCATGCTCGACGCGCTGGCACATTCAGACGGCGCCTGGCGCGGCGTGGCCATGGTCAGGCCCGATGCAAGTGAGAAGGAACTGGAACGGCTGCACGCCGGTGGCGTGCGCGGTGCGCGTATCAACTTTGTCGCGCATCTGGGCGGCGCCCCGGACATGGCTGCGGTGACAGCGGTGACCGATCGCATCACGCCTTTCGGCTGGCATCTCCAGCTGCACCTGGATGCGCATGACATCCGGCAGTACCGCACATTTCTCGACAGCCTCAGGATTCCGTTCATCATCGATCACATGGGGCGTCCTGAAGCGAAGCTTGGTGTGAAACAGGATGCATTCCTGCAAATGCTCGACCTGATGCGGAATCCGCTGGCGTGGACCAAGGTCAGTGGCCCGGAACGGATTTCATCTGCGGGCAAGCCGTTTCACGACGCCGAGCCGTTTGTGCGCGAACTGATTGCCGCTGCACCGGAACGCGTATTGTGGGGCACCGACTTTCCGCACCCGAACGTCAAGATCATGCCGAACGATGGCGAACTGGTCGATCTGTTCGCAAAATTCTGCGATGACGAGACGATGCGCAGAAAAATTCTGGTGGAAAATCCCGCAAAGCTGTACGGATTCTGATCTGCCGGGATTGCGGAATCCGGGGCAGGGCGTAGCAGACTTGTCATCCGACCATTGCGCCCCGGGCTTCACGATGTGGAAATCGATGTCATGCAGAATGAATCAAAAGGCGATCCGGCCCTGTGGTCATTGCCGGTCTGCAGACCTGATCTCGAGCGACATAGCCTGCTTCAGTGATCTGACCGCACTTGCTCACATGGTGAACCAGCGCCTGTGTATACCCGGTCGCTGAGTTAGAATTCAAGGCTTCGCTGTTACAGCTCATTACGGCGATTTCCTTCAGGAGGACACCCGATGGGTCATACCATCGCCGAGAAGATTCTCGGCCATCACGCGGGCGGCAAACCGGCCAAGGCCGGTGAAATTGTCGTTGCGGACGTTGATTTCGCGATGATCCATGACGCGCGTGCCGGCAACGCGCTGAAAATGATCGAAAAGCTCGGCGCAGGCCGGGCTGACTTTGCGTTGCCCCATGTCAAACGCACCGCATTGGTGCTGGATCATTATTCGCCGCCGCCCAATATGGAAGCGGCCAATACCCATGTGGCGATGCGCGCCTTTGCCGACAAACACGGTTCACCGTTGTATGACGTCGGCGACGGCATCTGCCATCAGGTATTGCCTGAGGGCGGTCATCTGACCTGCGGCGACCTGGTTGTCGGCACCGATACCCACTCGACGACCTATGGCGCTTTTAATGCCTTCGGCACCGGCGTTGAAGGCACCGACGTGTCGGCGGTGATGATGACCGGCAAGTTGTGGTTCCGCGTGCCGGAGACCATCCGTATTGAATTGAACGGCGCATTGCAGCCGGGCGTGTGGGCCAAGGATGTCACGCTGACCATGCTCGGCCGGCTGGGCGCCGAGGGTGCGAATTACCAGGCGTTGGAATATTGCGGCAGCGGCGTCGCGGCAATGGCCATCGACGACCGTATGACGCTGTCCAACCACGCGGCGGAACTGGGCGCCAAGGCGGCGCTGCTTGAAGCCGATGAAAAAACCTTTGCCTGGCTGAAGGCGCATGGCGCCGCGGCGCCGCAACCGGTGAAAGCCGATGCCGATGCGGTTTACACGCAACGTATCGTCATCGACACCGCGAAGCTGGCGCCGCAGGTGGCGCGCCAGCAC
Source organism: Burkholderiales bacterium (assembly GCA_022841375.1). Taxonomy (GTDB): domain Bacteria; phylum Pseudomonadota; class Gammaproteobacteria; order Burkholderiales; family SG8-41. Next base: position 98,199 of record JALHRQ010000010.1, on the reverse strand, counting down.
AACATCGATGATGTGGTCGCAGTGCCCGACGTCGCCGGCCAAAAAATTCAGGTCGCGCTGATCGGCACCTGCACCAACGGCCGCCTCGACGACATCCGCCAGGCTGCGGCAATTCTCAAAGGCAAAAAACTCGCCAAAGGCGTGCGCATGATCGTCACGCCGGCGTCGCGGGCGATTTATCTGACGGCACTGCGCGAAGGCCTGTTCGAAATTCTCACGGCCGCCGGCGCTTCGGTCGAGGCCGCGGGCTGCGGCACCTGCGTCAATATCACCGGACATTACATCGCCGGCGACGATCAGGTGGTGATTTCCAGCGCCAACCGCAATTTCAAGGGGCGCCTTGGCAATCCGAAGTCGGAAATCTGGATCGGCTCGGCGGCAACTGTGGCTGCGTCTGCGCTGACAGGGCTGATTACCGATGCACGCACCGTCGCCGGTGGCGACTGGCGCGCAGCAGCATAGGATCGACACATGAAAATCATCAAAGGCAGTGCCCGCATCCTTGGCAAAGAGGTCAGCACCGACATCCATTGCTCCAGCAAATATCTGCCGGGCAAAGACACCGCGTTCATTGCCACAGTGGCTTTCGATAACGTCGCGCCGGGTTTCGCCAAAACCTTCATCAAGGGCGACATCATTGTGGCCGGCGAGAATTTCGGCATCAATTCATCGCGCGAGCAGGCTGTGCATGTGATGCACCAGATGGGCGTGGCGGCGATCATCGCGCCGAGTTTCGGACGCCAGTTCTACCGCAACGCGATCAACAACGGCATGCCGGTAATCGAATGCGACATCAGCGGCATCGTTGCCGGAGATGCGCTGGAAGTCGATCTGGCTGGCGGAAGTATTGCCGTGCCGGCCAAAAACATTGTCCGCGCCGTGCCGCCGTTGCCGGCCGCAGTGCAGGCTTTGCTGGAAGCGGGCGGACTGATTCCGTTCCTGCAAAAACATCCGGACTGGAATCTCAAGGAGCAAACCGCATGAACCTGAAAATCGAACGAGTCGAAGTCTTTGGCGTGGCCATGCCGCTGGTCATGGAGTTCAAAAACGCCTATCTGTCGAAGTCGGTGGTAAAAAGCGCCGTGGTGCGCGTCACCGCGACAGGCGGAGTGGTCGGTTACGGCAACATCGATCCGACGCCGGGCTACTCCAAGGAAACCATTGAAGACAGCCTGAAAATGCTCCAGGCCAAACTCGCACCGGCAGTGATCGGCATGGACCCGACCAACATCCATCGCCTGACCGCGAAAATGGATGCAGTGGTGGCGGATTTTTATGACGCCAAGGCCACCATCGATATGGCCTGCACCGATCTGTCGGCGCGCGTGGCGGGCATGCCGGTGTACACCTATCTTGGCGGCGCGGTGAAGGACCGGCTGATGTTCAATGCCTGGATCAGCATCCAGTCGCCGGAGAATGCCGCGAAGGAAACGGCGGACTGGCAGAAAAAAGGTTTCAAGTCCTGCAAGATCAAAGTCGGCGGCGACATTTACGCCGACCGTGACCGCATCAAGGCGGTGCGCGAGGCCTGCGGTCCGGAGTTCAACATCCGCATCGACGCCAACGCCGGTTACGATGCCGACACTTCAATCAAGCTCGCCGAACTGGTCGCGCCGTACAATCTGCAGTTGTTCGAGCAACCGGTGCCGGCGGATGACATTGCCGGCATGGCACGGGTTCGCAAGGCGGCCAATGCCGTAGGCGTGCCGATCATGGCCGACGAGTCGGTGATCGACCACGCCAGCCTGATCAACATCATCCGCATGGACGCTGCCGACATCGTCAAGGTCAAGGTGATGAAGCAGGGCGGCTTCCTCAATACCCGGCGCATGATCGCCACCGCGGAAGCGGCAGGCATCCGCTGCGTGGTCGGTCATGGTTTTGGTCTGGGCGTGAATACGATGGCGGAAATCATGCTTGCGGCGACGTCCAGCAACGTGATCGACGGCCTCGAATGCGTGGGTCCGCTGAAAACCAAGGAAGACATCGTTACGCAAAAGCTGGATCTGTCGAAAGGAAGCATTGCGCTTCCGGACGGGCCGGGTCTGGGCGTGACGCTGGACGACGCGCAGCTGGCCAAATTCAAGTTCGAAGTCAAATAAAACAGCGCCGCCGATTTCCGGCAGGCGCGGCATTGATTCGAGGAGGAATACATGAAGCTCAAGCGTATCGTTGCATTGCTGACGCTCGCCGGGCTTGCCGGTCTGGCACAGGCTCAGACTTATCCGAACAAGCAGATCACCATCCTGTGCTGGTCTGCTGCGGGTTCGCCGGTGGATATTTATGCACGGACGCTGGCCAAATTGGTGACGCCGGAACTGGGTCAGAACGTGGTGGTGGAGAACCGCACCGGCGGATCGGGCATCGTCATGGTCAATATGCTGGTGCGCGGCGCCGCCGATGGCTACACCATCGCCGCGAATACATTGTCGCTGGCAACGCTGTTCAGCGAAAAGACCGCGCAATTCAAGCTGGACGACCTGCAGATGGTGGCGCGTTCGCAGATCGATCCGTACGGCCTGATCGTGCATACCTCGACGCCGTTCAAGACGCTGGAGCAGTTTGTCGCCTTTGCCCGCAAGAAGCCGGATTACCTGAACATCGGCGGGCCGTTTGCGATCAGCGCGCACCGCGTGGCGTGGGAAGTGTTTTCGGATGTGGCTAAGTTCAAGACCACCTGGGTGCCGTATCAGGGCGGCGGGCCGGCACTGACCGCGATTGCCGGCGGCCATATCGATGCTGCGGCAACGAATCCGGGCAACGTCAAGCCGATGATCGATGCCGGCAAGGTGCGTGTGCTGGCGGTGTCTTCGGACAAGCGCCTGGAGGATTTTTCCGACGTGCCGACCTACAAGGAAAAAGGCTGGGATGTCGTGCGTTACCAGTGGCGCGGCATCATGGTGAAGGCCGGCACGCCGAAACCGGTCGTGGACCGGCTGGCGTCAGCAATCCAGAAGGCGCAGCAGACCCAGGAATGGAAGACATATCTGACGCGGGTGTCGCAGCTCGACGGGTTCCAGGGGCCGGATGCATTCCGCGCCCAGCTGGCGCAGGACATCAAGGAAACCGAGGCGGTGAAGAAGAAGCTCGGTCTGACCGATTCACAGTAACACTTCGACATCGAGAGCATAAAACGTGGCGGCAAATCTTACGGTACGACAGCAGTTGCGCAAGCGGCTGACCGAAGGCGGCATGATCGTGGCGCCGGGCATTTACGACGCTTACGGCGCGCGGATGGTGCAGCAGGCCGGATTTGAGGCGGTGTACATGACCGGCAACGGCGTGTCTGCCTGTCTGCTCGGCCAGCCCGACGTCGGCCTGGTTGACCTGACCTTGTTTGCCGCGCATGCGCATCGCGCGGCAGCCTGCGTGAACATTCCGCTGATCTGCGATGCCGACACCGGTTATGGCAACGCGGTGAACGTGTGGCATACCGTGCGCGAATTCGAAAACGCGGGTGTTGCCGCGATTCATATCGAGGACCAGGTCGCGCCCAAACGCTGCGGCCATCTGCCGGGCTCGCGGCCGGTGGTGGCGATGGAAGAACATGTCGGCAAGATCGAAGCGGCGGCTGCGGCGCGCCGGGATCCGGACTTCATCATCATTGCGCGCACCGATGCCGCGGGCGGCCTCGGACTGGATGAGGCGATCCGCCGCGGTCAGGCCTACCGCAAAGCCGGTGCCGATGTGGTGTTTGTCGAACTGAAGAACAGCCCGACCATCCTCGATGATCTGAAACGCGTGACCACGGAAACCGACGCGCCGTGCCTGGTCAATATCGACGGCGGCGGCAAGCTGGGTGAACTGACGGTGCCGGAAATTGAACAACTCGGATTCCGTCTGGCCATATTCCCGGGGCTGGCACGCAATGCCGCCGGATTTGCGATCAAGAATGCTCTGGGCACTCTGAAGCGCGACGGCAATACCGCGGCGGTGCGTGATCGCATGCTGTCGTCCAGGGAATACAACGAGGTGCTCGGACTGGATGGCGTGGAACAGTGGGAAAAACGCTTCCTGCTGAATCGGCAATAAACTGCATGAATTTATAAGTATTTGTTTATTAATAAATAATTAAAATACCGTTAAGTCTCACCGAACGAAGGACCATTGCAATGGCCGTAGCCCCTGTCAAAAAATCCCTCAGTAAAGCCGCGGGTAAAAAATCCCCGGCTCGCAAACCGGCCGCTAACGCCAGCGCCGCGAAACCCGCCAGAAAAACTTCCAATCCGCTGGGCCTGGAGAAAAAAGCGCCCGGTCAGTTCGACACCCTTCAGGAAATCGCGCTCGCCGCGCATCGCAAGCTGCCGGCGCCGGTATGGGATCACCTGATGGGTGGCGCCGATTCGGAGATGACCCTGCGGCGCAACCGCGCCGGTCTTGATGCGCTGGCGCTGCGTCAGCGCGTGCTGGTTGACGTCCGCAACATTGACTTGGGCACCACGCTGCTCGGTCAGAAACTGGCGTTCCCGGTGTTCCCGGCGCCGGTAGGGGGTTTCCTGGGCAAGGTTCACAACGAAGGGGGGCCTGCAGTGGCGCGTGCCGCGGTGTCGCGCGGCACCACGGCGTTTATCGCTACGGCGGCCAAGCCCAGTCTGGAAGCGGCGCAGGAGGCCGTTAAGCAAAAACTGGTATTCCAGCTTTATGTTCGCGGCGACCGGACCTGGATCGAAGGCATACTCGATCGCGTGCGCAAGGCCGAATACGGCGCGTTGTGCGTGACGGTGGACCGCAATTTCTACGGCCGCCGCGAGCGCGATATCGTCAGCGGTCTGCCGGTCAAGGAAGGGTTCGGCGACCAGTCCTACCAGGCCAGCCTGAACTGGAAAGACCTGGTGTGGATGAAGGAGCGCGTGGGACTGCCGCTGATCGCCAAGGGCATTGCCACTGCGGAAGATGCCGTACTGGCGATCGAACACGGCGCGGATGTGGTCTACGTGTCCAATCACGGCGGACGCCAGCTTGATCATGCGCAGGGCAGCATTGAAGTGCTGGCCGAGGTGGTCAAGGCGGTGGCCGGTCGCGCCGAAGTGCTCGCCGACGGCGGCGTGCAGCGCGGCACCGATGTGGTGAAGATGTTGTGCCTGGGTGCGAGCGCAGTAGGCGTCGGAAAGCTGCTGGGCCTGGCCTTGAGCGCGGGCGGCGAGGCCGGTGTGGCGCGCATGCTGGAGCTGATGGAACTCGAAGTGCGTACTGCGATGGGTCTGATGGGCGTGACCTCGATCAAGCAGTTGGGGCCGCAATGGCTGCGCGAAGTGCCGATACTCGGTACGCCGGGTCCGGTCAGCGCCTATCCGCTGCTCGAAGCAGCGGTAAAGCGAAAAGCTGAGCGGTCTGCATAACAAAAAACCAATCAACAGGATGGGCAGGATGAACAGAAAAACAGCAATGATAGGGGGCGCGCTGGCGCTCGTCATGGCGCTGCCGGTGCAGGCAGCGGATGTTTATCCCGTGCGCGCGGTGCGCATGGTGGTGCCTTTTGCACCGGGTGGCGCATCGGATCTGGTAGGGCGTCTGATGCAGCCGCGGCTGCAACAGGAGCTTGGTCAGCAGATCCTGATCGATAACCGGGCAGGTGCTTCCGGCAACATCGGTGTCGAAGTCGCGGCGAAAGCGCCGCCCGACGGCTACACCTTCCTGCTCGGCAACATCGGCACCATGGCGATCAACCCGAGCATCTTTCCGAAATTCCCGGTGCGTCCGGTGCGTGATTTTGTTCCGGTGACGCAGGTTGTCGACGTGCCGGTGGGTTTGGCGGTGCATCCTTCGGTTCCGGTGAAAACGATGAAGGAATTCATTGCTTTCGCCAAATTGCACAAAGGCAAGCTCAATTACGGTTCCGCCGGCGCCGGCAGCAACGGCAGGCTGGAGATGGAGCAGTTCATGAAGCTGGCCGGCATTGATCTGGTGCATATCCCGTACAAGGGCGGCGCCGGTGCTGCGGCCACCGCACTGCTGACCGGTGAAGTCGGCGTGGCGTTTGTCAGTATCGCCTCGGTGATGCCCCATGTGCGCAACGGCAAGATGAAAATCCTCGGTGTGTCCGCAGTCCGGCGGGTGAAGGCCTTGCCCGATGTACCGACCATGCCGGAACTGGGCTTCAAGGATATGAAAACCGGATCCTGGCAGGGTGTGTACTTCCCGACCGGGACGCCGCGCGCGATGATCGAGCGGATGTTTGCTGCTGCCGTCAAAACCATGGCGGATCCCGAAGTGATCAAACGCATCAACGACAGCGGGGCGGAGGTCATCGTCAGCAATTCCCCCGAAGAATTCACCACGTTCATGAAGGAACAGAACGAACGCTTTGTGCAGGTGGTCAAGCAGATCGGCGATATCACTGAATAGCTGCAGTCAAACGCATGTCGTTGAATAACGACAGAGTGCAAAGGAGCAGGGAAGTGTACAAAATAGGAATATTGGAAGGCGACGACATTGGTCTGGAGGTGGTGCCGGAATGTGTAAAGGTAATGAAAGCGGCCGCAGCGAAAGCCGGTGTGCAAATCGAATGGCTGCCCTTGCCGATCGGACGCAAGGGCCATGAGTCACACGGCCACACGATGCCGCAAGTGACAGTGGACACGCTGAAGACGGTCGACGGCTGGGTGCAGGGCCCGATCGGCCACAATGTTTATCCGCGGCATGACAACACCTGGATCAATCCGCCGCTGCGCAAGAAATTTGAACTCTTCGCCAACGTCAAGCCGGTGAAGTCCTATCCCAACCTGCCGTCGTTGCACAAGAACGTGGACATCGTGTTCCTGCGCGAGACCACCGAAGGCATGCAGTCGAGCAGCGTGGTGTTTGCCGGCACCGGCGAATTCCAGCCCAACGATGACATCGCCATCGGCATGCGCGTGGTCACGCGCAAGGGCGCGAGCCGCGTCGCCCGCGAGGCGTTCGAAATTGCGCGTACGCGCAAGCGCAAGAAGGTCACCGCATTGCACAAGGAGCCGGTCTACCGGCTGGTCTGCGGCATGTTTGCGCAGGAGTGCCGCAACATGGCGAAAAATTATCCCGACGTCGAATTCGAGGAAGTGTTGATCGACGGTTTTGCGATGAAGGCCGTGATGAAGCCGCAGCAGTATGACGTGGTGGTCACCACCAACCAGTTCGGCGACATCATGACCGACCTGGGTGCGGGTCTGGTCGGCGGTCTGGGGCTGGCGCCGGGATTGGTGGTCGGCGAGAAACAGGCAATGGCGCAGGCCACGCACGGCTCGGCGCCGGACATCGCCGGCAAGAACATCGCCAATCCGTACGCGATGATCATGTCCGGCATGATGCTGTTCGAATGGCTGGGTCGCACGCGCAATGATGCGAAGGCGACAGCTGCCGCGAAACTGATGGATACCGCGGTCGACAAGGTGGTTGCCGAAGCCAAAAATCTGACCGGTGATCTGGGCGGCAATGCGAGCACCACGCAGATGGGCGATGCCATTGCGGCGGCGATCTGATGGTCTTAACCCCCAACAGTGATATGAACTATTTATCAATTAAAAAAATATCTTGTTTAGTATTCGCGGTATTGCTGGCAGCGCCTGTCGCTGCCCAGCAAAGCGCGCCGAAGCAGAAGTCACAGCAGAAGCCGCAAGGCACAGTGATGAAGGGCAAGCTGGAGAAGCTGACGTGCAAGCTGGGCACCGAGGATCGTCACGCACGTATTGCGGTTGAGCTGATTGGAGGCCGCACCAAGAGCATCGCTTATTACTCAAAGTGGAAACCGCGGACCTGCTCGGTGCACATCGTCCGTGACGACGCCTACAGTAAATGGGAAGACACCGGTCACGTGACCATCGTTACGCTGAAAGAGGAGAAGGGATCCTTTCTCATCGATCACGAGAAGCAGTTCGTCAAATTTTTGTTTCGTGACATTGACCGTGAACGTTTCTGCGGCATGCCCGGCAAGATCACCGGCAGCCTGACAGTCACACGTGGCCGCGATCAGTGCGAACTGGAGGGCGTGATGGACGAGCTGCCCGTGGAGCCTGCTCCTGTTGCCGCACCCGCACCCGCACCCGCACCCGCACCCGCACCCGCACCCGCACCCGCACCCGCACCCGCATCGGCATCAGCCCCCGCAGCAGCATCAGCAGCCCCAGCGACATCAGCAGCCCCAGCGACACCAGCCCCCGCAGCGGTAACGCCGCAGCAGTAATTTTTTGCGTTTAGTCCTGAGGCGGAATCTTGGCGTCGCGCACGACCTGAGTCCAGCGGGAGACTTCGGATGCGAGGAACTGCTGGGCATCGCGTGCACTGGTTGAATAAGGCTCAGCGCCGAAGGCCACGAATTTTTCCCGGATATCCGGACGCTGCAGGATGGTGTGCACGGTTCCGTTGAGTCGCCCCACCAATGCCACCTGCAGGTTTTTCGGAGCGGCCACGGCGTACCAGGTAGTCACATCAAATCCCGGCAACACGGTTTCATCGATGGTGGGCACCTCCGGCCACAGCGAGAAGCGCTTTTTGGTGGTGACCGCCAGCGCGCGCAATCGGCCGTTGCTGACAAAATTGGCGGCGCCGCCCGCGGTGGTGAAGATCAACGGAATTTCACCGGAAATCACTGCAAGGGGGCCTGCAGTGCCCCCCTTGTACGGCACATGGTTCATCTGGACGCCCGCTCGCGCTTCGAACAGCACGGCGGCGAGATGCATGCCGCTGCCGATACCACCGGTTCCGTAATTGATTTTCCCGGGACTTGATTTGGCCGTGGCCACCAGTTCCCGAATCGACTTCGCGCCGAAATTGGGTGAGGCCAGCACCACCATTGGATTGCTGGCGACCATCGAGATCATCGTGAAATCCCTGACCGGGTCATAAGGCAGCTTGCGATAGAGCGCAGGCGAGGTGGCATGGCCCGAGGCCATCAGGAATAGCGTGTAACCATCGGGTTCGCTATTGGCAACGATGGCTGCGCCATTGGTGCCGCCGGCGCCGGGACGGCCGTCAACGATCACCTGCTGGCCGAGCAGGCTGGTCATCTGGCCGGCTATCAATCGCGCGGTGATATCGACATTGCCGCCGGGTACGAAGCCGTGAATCATGCGCATCGGCCGGCTCGGGAAACTGCTGTTCGCTGCCAGTGCCTGAGCAGTGGCAGTGGCAGCGGCCAGCAGGCATACAGCAAGTATTTGTTTATACATGATATTTCGGTTGTGGTCCGTTGAGGGCGGGTTGGTAGACATAGTTTCCTTCGCGCATCATGCGCTGGCGTGAATCCAGTGTTTGTTCACGCAGTTTGGCCAGTTTGTCTGCGGGATAAATGAGTTGGCCGTCGCGTTTGAGGAATTTGCCCGCGACCATCACGTCGCGGACGTCCGCGGCTTCCGCGAACATCACCACGGCATGCACCGGATCGCCGCCGGGCAGCGCAGCGAACAGATTCATGCCGCGCGTATCGAACAGCGCGAGGTCGGCCTGCTTCCCCGGCGTGATCGAACCGATTTTGTGATCCAGACGCAGGGCCTTGGCGCCACCCATCGTCGCCCAATAAAGGGCATCGCGCGGGTGCGTGGCATGGTTGGTTTTGGCCGGCCAGTCGCCGGTGGCGTGCAGCGTGCGGTTGTCGAGTTCACGCTGGTGATGGAAGGCGTGGCGGGTGACCCACAGCATGGAGCTGTTGAAGTACGGATCACAGTCGCTGCCGATGGAAGGGGTCGCGCCGAACTTGATCATGCGCCCGAGCATTGCCGGTTTTTCGTAGTTCATCATCTCGGTGAAGCAGGTCGAGGTAATGGTGCAACCCGCGTCGAGCACGATCTTCAGTTCGTCCTCTGAAAAACAGTTGCCGTGGGCGATATTGTGATCCGGGCCGAGCAGGCCTTCTTTTGCCAGCCGCGGCATGCCGTCTTCGACTTTGCGTTTGCCCTTGCGGCCGTAGGTGTGTGCGGAGTTGATCAGGCCGAATTCCCGTGCGAGGCGGATGTCGTGCACGGCCACATCGTATTCACCCCAGTCGGGACCGAGTATGGCCATTGCCAGAGTGACCAGCCGGTCGTCGGAAGCAAAGCGCCCGGTGCGCAGGCGGCGGATTTCCTCGCGCGGAAACGGAATCTTGTAATAAGGCGTGGTGTCAGGGGTGACCGGCGGTTTGACCGTGCCGCGGGCAAATACGGCGCGGATGCCGGACTCTTCCAGGGCATCCACTGCGGCGTCGGTCATTTCCTCATCCTTCAGGATGTGACACCAGTCCATGATCGTCGTCGTGCCGTGGTGGATCTGGTTCAGCGCACCGATCAGGTTGGCGATATGCACGTCGCGGGCGGTGTAACGGGTCGCCAGGTTCTGGTGCATGTTGCCGTGGTAATCGCGGCTGCTGACCCAGCCTGCGCCGATGCCGCGAAGCGAAAATTCCCAGGTGTGAATATGCGCGTTGACCATTCCGGGCGTGACGATGGTGTTGCTGCCATCAATGACGGTTGCTCCATCGGCCGACAGATTTTTGCCGACTGCGGCGATGATGGGGCCGTCAATCAGGATGTCGGTGCCGGAGGGGTTGCCGACGGCCGGGTCCATGGAAACCAGCGTGGCGTTGCGAATCAGCGTGCGTGACATCGATGCTCCGGGAGGAAGAGGGTAGCCCTCATCATAGCGGAGGTCGCCTGCAATCCGTCAACCCAGGTACGCAGTAAGGAGGCTGCTCAGGTAGCGGACGAGACCAGTTTGAGTCCAAATATTCCGGCGACGATCAGCCCGATGCAGGCGAGGCGGGCGACGGTAGCGGCTTCGTTGAACAGGATGATGCCAAGGATGGCAGTGCCGACGGCACCGATGCCCGTCCATACCGCATAACCGGTGCCGACCGGGATGGATTTCAATGCCAGTGCGAGCAGCCACACGCTGCCGATCATTGCGGCGATGGTAATTACGCTGGGCATGATGCGCGAAAAACCATCGGTGTATTTGAGGCCGATGGCCCAGATCACTTCCAGCAGTCCGGCGGCAACGAGCATTAACCAGGGGGTGGACATGGAGCCTCCTCAGGCAGCGGATGCGCTGCGGTATTTGTCGTATAGCACGCCGTCGGCAAACAACTGGTCGATTTCATCATCGGTCATGCCGAGTCCGCGAGCGGTTTCGGTGGAGTGCTGGCCGAGCCACGGCGCGGGCTGGCGGATGGCAGTGAGTTCGCCGCTGGATTTCACCGGGATGCCGAGCGATTTCATGCGGCCGATTTTCGGGTGATCGTATTCGATCACCATGTTGCGCGCCTTGATGTGCGCATCACCGAGAATCTGCTTGTAGGTGTACACCGGTCCGCCGGGCACTTGTGCTTCATCCAGCTTTTCAACCCAGTGTGCAGTCGGTTTTGCGGCAAACACTTTTTCAATTTCGACTTCGAGCGCATCGATGTTCTTCAGCCGCGACGGCAGGTCCTTGAAGCGAGGGTCGCCCAGCCACTCCGGCTTGTTGCAGGTGATGTTGCAGAAATTGCTCCACAGCTTGTTGTTGTTGGCACCGACAGTGACGTAGCCGTCCTGCGTCTTGTAAGCCTGATAGGGCGTGGAGCGGCGGTGCCGGGTGCCGGTGGCGAGCGGTTCTTCGCCGCCACCAAAAAATGCGCCAGATTCCCAGTGACTCCACGCGAGACCGGCTTCGAGCAGCGAGGTTTCGACGTATTGGCCCTTGCCGTGGCGCAGCTTGCCGATATAGGCGCCGAGGATGGCGTACAAGGCGGTCACACCGCTGGCGATGTCGTTCATCGCAATGCCGACCTTGGCCGGGCGACCCCCGGGTGCGCCGGTCATCATCATGATGCCGGACATGCCCTGGGCGACGATGTCGAAGCCGCCCTTGTGACCGTAGGGACCGGTCTGGCCGAAGCCCGACATTGAGGCATAGATCACGCCGGGGTTGAAGGCGCTGACGGCGGCGTAATCAATCCCCAGTTTCTTGACCACGCCGGGGCGGAAATTTTCGGTGATGATGTCGGCCTTGGCAGCCAGTTTCATGAACATCGCCTTGCCGCGGGGATCCTTCATGTTGATGCCGATGCTTTTTTTGTTGCGGTTCAGCACGGCAAAACAATAGGACTCGCCATTGACCTTGGGTTCGAAGCGCCGGGAACCATCGCCTTCCGGGAAGTTCTCAATCTTGATGACTGTGGCGCCCATGTCGCCTAAAACCATGGTGCAATAAGGGCCGGCCATTACGGTGGTGAGATCCAGTACGGTAACGCCTTCCAGGGGTAAGGGCATAAAGAACTCCAAAATGGCGCAATGCCGCATCAGGCATCACATAATTAAGACGGGTCAGCGGATTTTATCCCGCTCGCGTTGTTACAGGTAAATGCGGTTGATCGGGTGGGAGATTTACCCCGATAATGCCGGTCCCGCATGCCATAAAACAACCAGGAGGAAATCATGCGCAAAGTTACTTTAGCACTGCTGTTGCCGATTGCCGGATTGATGGCTGTTCCGGTTGCTGCGATGGCGCAGAACTTCCCGGCCAAAACCGTGCGCGTGATTGTGCCGTGGCCGCCTGGCGGCTCCAACGATATCGTCGCCCGCCTGGTGGCACAGAAGCTGAGCGAAAATGCCGGCCAGCAATTCATCATCGACAACCGCGGCGGCGCTTCGGGCATCGTCGGATCGGATGTCGTGGCGAAGAGTCCCGCGGACGGCTACACGTTCATGATTCACTCGACGACACACGTGTCGAATCCGCATCTGTACAGCAAGATTCCCTACGACACGATGAAGGACTTTGTCGGCATCGCGCCGTTGGCGCGGCAAGTCGGCATTCTGGTCGTGCATCCTTCGCTGCCGGTTGCAAATACCAAGGAATTCATCGATCTGGGTCGCAAGCGTCCCAACCAGATCACTTACTCTTCCTCCGGTAACGGCAGTTTTGTCCATCTTGGCATGGCGCTGCTGGCTTCGATGAGCAACACCAAGCTGGTGCATGTGCCATACAAGGGTGGCGGTCCTGCGGCGGTGGCGATTTCGTCGGGCGAAGTGCAGGCGATGATGGCCACGGTGGGTTCGGTGATCCCGCACATTAACGCCAAGCGCCTGCGCGCGGTGGCGGTGACTTCGGATGCGCGAATTACACAGTATCCGCAGATTCAAACCATCGCCGAAGGCGGCGTCAAAGGGTATGAATTTACAGCGTGGATCGGCGCCCTGGGGCCGGCCGGAATACCCAAGCCGATACTCGACCGTTTGAACAGCGAGATGCATAAGGCGCTGAAAGACAAGGGAGTCGCCGAAAAACTCAGCTCGCAGACGCTGGATCCGATGTTCATGACGCCCGAGCAGTTTACGGTGCGGCTGAAATCGGATTACGACAAATACGCCAAGGTCATCAAGGAAACCGGCGCGCGCATCGATTGAGTGCATCGATTGTCCGCTTCAATTGAGCGCATCAATCGAGTTGATGTACAGAATAATTTTCCAGTTCCGGCTTGCCCGCCGGGAAAATTTTGAGGAGCCTGTATTGAATATCAACAGAGCGCTTTTGCTGTGCGTATCGGCCGTTCTGGCCTCATTGCTGTCGTTTGCCGTGCAGGCTCAGACCTATCCGGCCAAGCCGGTGCGGGTGATCATTGCCTGGCCACCGGGCGGTGCCAATGACATCGCCGGCCGCATCGTCGCGCAGAAACTGACCGAAAACCTCGGCCAGCAGTTTGTGGTCGACAACCGCGGCGGCGCTTCCGGCATTGTCGGCGCCGACGTCGTGGCGAAAAGTCCGGCCGATGGTTACACCATCCTGGTGCATTCGGCCGCGCACGTGTCCAATCCGAGTCTCTATAGCAAGATTCCGTACGACACGATGAAGGATTTCATCGGCATTTCGCCGCTCGGCCGACAGGTCGGCATGCTCGTCGTACATCCGTCGCTGCCGGTAAAAACGGTCAAGGAACTGATCGATTTGAGCCGCAAGCAGCCCAATGCGATCACCTATGCCTCGTCGGGAGCCGGCAGTTTTGTCCATCTGGCGATGGCACAGCTGAACTCGATGACCGGCACCAGGATGATCCATGTGCCGTACAAGGGCGGCGGCCCGGCGGCAGTGGCGATCGCTTCGGGCGAAGTGCAGGCGATGACGGCCACTGTTGGTTCGGTGATTCCGCATGTCAGTTCGAAGCGGTTGCGTCCGGTGGCGGTGACTTCGGAAGACCGCATCCCGCAGTTCCCGCAGGTACCGGCGATTGCCGAAACCGTGAAAGGTTATGAATTTACGGCATGGGTCGGCATGCTGGCGCCGGCCAATACGCCGAAGGCCATCGTTGACCGCCTCAATGCGGAAATCCAGAAGACGCTGAAAGACAAGGGCGTCGCTGAAAAACTGGTTTCGCAGACGCTCGATCCGATGTTCATGAGCCCGGAGCAGTTCGCGGCGCGCCTGAAATCGGATTTCGACAAGTACGCCAAGGTGATCAAGGCTTCGGGCGCAAAAGCGGATTGATCCTGTCAACGGCCCCTGAGCAGGGCCGTTTTTTGTTGTTGTTGCGGCCCGTTGAATTGCACATGATCCGGCAAAGTCCGGAGATTTACCGATCCCAAGACTGGAGGAAATGATGATGAAAAAAACAATATGTTTTGTTGCTGTGCTCGGCATCCTGGCGGCAGCGCCGGTTGCGGTGATGGCGCAGGCTTATCCCGCGAAAACCGTACGCGTGGTGATTCCGTGGCCGGCGGGCGGATCGAATGACGTCGTCGGTCGCATCGTGATGCAGAAACTGTCTGAGTCGCTGGGCCAGCAGTTCGTGGTCGACAATCGCGGCGGAGCTGCCGGTTCGATCGGCGCCGACATTGTGGCGAAAGCGGTCCCTGACGGCTATACCATCATGGTGCATTCAACCACCCATGTCGGCAACGCCCATCTTTACGGCAAAAAACTGGCTTATGACACGCAGAAAGATTTTACCGGCGTCGCCATGCTCTCAGCTCAGCCCGGCGTGCTTACGGTTCACCCTTCGCTTCCGGTAAAGACGCCTAGGGAATTCATCGCGCTGGCGAAATCGCGCCCCGGTCAGATCAACTACTCGTCATCTGGCAACGGCAGTGCGCCGCATCTGCAGATGGCCTTGCTGATCTCGATGACCGGCATGGACATCACGCACGTGCCGTACAAAGGCGGCGCGCCGCAGGTGACTGCGCTGCTCGCCGGTGAAACCCAGGCGTCTTTCGCGACGGTGGGCACAGTGATCAACCATATCCGCGGCGGCAAACTGCGTCCGCTGGGTCTGGGATCAACCAGGCCGAGCAAGGCGCTGCCGGGCGTGCCGACACTGGATGAATCCGGTGTCAAAGGCTACGACATGAGCCCGTGGATCGGCGTGTTTGCACCGGCCGGCACACCGAAACCGGTCATCGACAGGCTCAACGCCGAGATCAACAAGGCGCTGGCGCTTCCTGATGTCGTCAAGAGTCTGGAGAACCAGGCGCTCGATGCAGCGCCCGGCACCGTCGACCAGTTCAATACGTTGCTTAAGGTTGACTATGATAAATATGGCAAGCTGATCAAGCTGACAGGTGCAAAAATCGAGTAAGGTCAAAATCGAGTAAAGTTCAGACCTTCCGGGGAAACCCGGAAGAATTCCAACCGGGAACGCGGAGCACAGTGATTAGTGCGCCGCCTCCCGGTCTTTATTTTGAGGAGCGAGGCAATATGGATCTGGGCATCAAGGGGGAAACCGCGCTGGTGGTCGGCGCCAGCGAAGGCATCGGTTACGAAAGCGCGAAGGGGCTGCTGGAAGAAGGTGTCAACGTGCTGATCTGTTCGCGCAATGCCGGGAAGCTCAAAACTGCAGCGACACGTTTGCAGCAGGCGACGGGTCGCACAGTGCGCTGGTTTGCCGCCGATGTGACCAAAGCGGATGATGTGGCCGGATTCAAAACATGGATCACCAATGAAGCCCCGTCGCTGGACATTCTGGTTTCCGCGGTGGGCGGCAGTCAGCGCGCGTTGTTTGAAGAACTCGATGACGACGCCTGGTATGCGAACTACGAATTCAACGTGATGGGCGCAGTGAGGACGATCCGCGCCGCGCTGGAGCCGCTGAAGCAATCTAAAAGCGGCGGACGAATCGTCATCCTGGGCGCCGCGGGGCCGCGCATGCCTTACCCGCATCAGCTGGTGTCCAACGTGCATAAAGCGGGATTGATCGCGATGGTGAAGACCTTGGGCGTCGAGTTCCGGCCGTTCAATATTCGCGTCAATTCGGTTTCGCCGGGGCGGACAATGACCGGATTATGGACAACGCGGATCGGCAAACTGTCGAAAGAGCGCGGCGAGTCCCCCGAAAAAATCATCGAAGAGTTTTCGCATGAAATTCCGATGGGTCGTTTCGCGCTGCCCGAGGAAATCGCGCCGATGGTGGTGTTTCTGGCCTCTCACAAGACCAGTTATGTCACCTGCCAGTCGATCCTCGTTGATGGCGGAATAGCGCGCGGCTTGATCTAATGCCCGCTTGATGTGTCCGTATAGTGGCGCGGGCCGGTTTTGGTCCGCCCGCGGTTGCTCCGTCCCATCGTTTTGGGCATTATCTGCACTCGCGTCGCCCCTCTAAAACACTAAAACAACCGGCGCGCTTTTGGAGGAGTAGATGAAGCGCAGCAACCGTTTTTGCAGTGTCATTGTCGCCTGTGGCCTCGCATCTGTATTTGCATATGCGCTCAAGATGGCTCGTGAAGCCGGTATCGACCCCCAGTAACCCCCACCAAGGACGCCCCTTTTCATGTATGACCTGCAATTGACGGCCGAACAAATCGAGTTTCGCGATGCCGTGCGCGATTTTGTCACCCAGGAGGTCCAGCCCGCTGCGATTGATCCGAAACGGCTGGAGCCGTTCGAGAAACCGCTGATGACGGAGCTGCTTGATCAGTTGTCGCAAATGGGGCTGCGCGGTCTGGCGCTCCCGGAAACGGCAGGTGGCGCTGGTGCCGATCTGCTGACCTGCTGCGTGCTGCTCGAAGAAATTGCCGCCGGCGACGTCGATCTGGCGATGGTATTGGGCGAGACCGCGGTGCTGGCGCGCGCCGTGCATGAAGCCATGAACGACGCGCAGCGCAAACGCTGGCTGCCGAAATTCGAAGCCAGCGAGCGTTTTCATCTGGCGCTGATCGCGCGTGACGAAAACGCCGAATTGGGCTGGAGTTATCACCATGCAGTGCCGGCGGATGCCGATGTGATCGGCGCACCCGATGTGGTCGCCGAGCGCGACGGCCAGGGCTGGAGCATCAGCGGGCTGGCGCCGTTTGTGGCGAATGCGCCGGTGGCCGGGTTGTTCGTCGTGCAGGCCAAGATCGCCGATGCACCGGGAACGGTGACGGTGCTGATCGGCAGCGATGCCCAGGGATTGTCCGTTGATGATGAACTGCCGGCATTCGGCGGGGGCGGAGAGCGTACGCGCTGGCATCACGGCGCAGTCGCCGCGGTGACGCTGAAAAACTGCAAGGTCGATGAACAGGATGTGCTGGCTGCCGATGCCGCGCATCGCATGCAGCAGTCCGGCCTGATCGCGCGGCGCATGGTGCAGACTGCGGCGGTGAACGTCGGCGTGGCACGTGCCGCCTACGAGTCGGCGGTCGATTACGCCAAGATGCGCTGGCAGGGTGGTGCCTATATCGTCCAGCATCAGGCCATCGGCATGAAACTGGCCGACGTCGCGATCCAGCTCGAAGCAGCACGCGCATTGACCCTGAAGGCTGCGTGGATCACCGATCATCCGGAAGCAGTTGGCGACCGCAGCGTCAACGACCTGCCGTGGCATGTGGTGGCGCGCACTTTTACCGCTCAGTCGCTGCATCGCGCGACGCTGGAGGCCACCGAGTGTTTTGGTGCAATGGGCGTGATGCGCGATATGCCGCTGCAGAAATACGTACACGACACACTGGTGATGCAACATTCGGTAGATTGCGATCTCGCCGCGCCGCTGGTGGTGGCCGAGGCCGTTGCCGGATACTCACGCAGTTGAGCGCGATAAATCGATAAGTCATTGATTAATTTAATAAATTCAGAGGATTTGTCATGGATTTTTCACTGAACGAAGAGCAGCGCCACTGGCAATCAGAAGCCCGGCGGTTTTCCGATGAAGAAGTGCGGCCGATGTCGCTGGCGCGTGACCAGATCGCTGATCCCAAGGCCACCTTCGATTGGGAAATCATCAAGAGAGGTTCCCAACTCGGTTTCCGTACGCTGGCAGTGCCCAAGGAGTGGGGCGGCCATGAAGCCGATTTCGTCACGCAGACGCTGGTGATGATCGAACTCGCTCGCGGCGACAGTTCGGTGTCGAAGACTTTCAGCCAGTGCTGGAAATGGAGCCATCTTGTTGCCGCGTCGTGCACCAAGGAGCAGAAAGAGCGTTTCCTCAAGCCTTTCATGGAAGACGACGGTTACCTGCTGGGCAAGGGCGGCACGGAAGCCAATGCCGGTTCCGACAATCGCATGCCGCCGGAAAACGATCCCAAGGCCGGCTGGAAACTGCGGGCCGAGCGCGATGGCGATGACTGGATTCTCAACGGCAGCAAGATGTTCATCGCCAACGGCAGTGTCGCCAAGCTGTTCTTTGTGGATGCGCGCACCAATCCTGACGTCGGTATTCGCCAGGGCACGACGATGTTCATCATCCCGAAGGACACCCCGGGATTCCGCATCGGCAAGGTGTTCAACAAGCGCGGCTGGCGGTTCTACCAAAATGGTGAACTGATATTCGAAAACTGCCGAGTCCCCGGCTCCAGCGTAATGGGCGAAGTCAACGGTGGCGTCAAGGCGCGCGCC
Organism: Burkholderiales bacterium; assembly: GCA_022841375.1. Classification (GTDB taxonomy): domain Bacteria; phylum Pseudomonadota; class Gammaproteobacteria; order Burkholderiales; family SG8-41. The sequence goes on along the minus strand of JALHRQ010000010.1, from coordinate 79,476 downwards.
AATGACAAGTCGGAGTTCGGTGATATCGAACTTGCGGCCAATGCACTTGGCATCTGTGAAGACGCCGTGGGCATGGCCATGCATTTTGCCAAGACCTACAAACGGGCCGGAAAATTCGTCATCGACCACCAGCTGGTGCAGCTGAAGTTGAACGAGATGTACATGCTGACCGAAGCGCTGCGTTCATTCGTGCTGCGAACCGCGTGGGAGCGCGATCGCAAGCTGCCGGACATCGGTAATAACGTGCTGGTGATGAATTATTCGCAGGAAGTGGTGCAGCGCGTGACCAAGGCCAATATGGAAATCCACGGTCCCGAAGGCTGCATGATGCACGCCCGCGTCGACAAGCTGCTGCGTGATGCGCTGGTATGGACGCATCTGGCCGGCGACACCGTGCAGCGCGTAAAAGTGGTCAAGCGTCTGCCGGACATGCCGCTGGCGATGTAAGGGTCGTTCAAGGCGCGCTCATCGCGCGCTTCTGCAGCAGTGCTTCTACAGCAGTTTTGCAGCGACACCTTCGACCATCGCGTTGAGGGTGTCGAATACTTTTACCCCTGCAGCTTCCAGCGCCGCACGTTTCGCGGCGTAACCGCCGTGGCTGCCGTAAGTCAGTGCACCGGCATGGCCCATGGCGACACCCTCGGGTGCGGTGCGGCCGGCGATCAGCGCAAACACCGGTTTGTTGAAGGCATGGGCCTTCAGCGCATCGGCAAAATCCTCTTCGTCATGACCGCCGATCTCGCCGATGATCAACAGGCCTTTGGTCTGTGCATCAGCGGCATAGAAAGGCACCAGGTCCGAATAACGCGCGCCTTTGACCGGATCGCCGCCGACTCCAACCCACACCGAGGTGCCGACGCCGCGCAGCGCGAGGCGATAACCGGATTCATAGGACAGCGTGCCCGATTTCGACATCAGGCCCAGCGGTCCCGATTTGAGCGAGACATCGGGCAGGAAACCGAGCTTGGCGACTTCGGCGACGGCCATTCCCGGGGTCGAGCCGCCGATCCACAACACGCCGGCGTCCTGGGTCAGGCGTTTGGCTTTCAAGGCATCATGCACGGGCATGCCTTCGGTAGGCGTGATAATCATTTTGATGCCGGCGGCCACCGCCTCGCGCATCGCGTCGAGCAGGTCATAGGCACCGACCAGCGCGACGCTGACGCTAGCCCCAGTGGCTTTAGCCGCTGAAGCGCAATCGGGGAACAGCGGAATGCCGTTGATGTCTTTGACATCCTTCGACGGTGCAACGCCGCCGACCAGGTTGGTGCCGTATTCCTTCATTAGCCGGCTGTGCAGGCGACCGGCGCGGCCGCTGATACCCTGTAGAATGACTTTGGTGTTGCGATCGATGCGCGGCGAAATCATTTCGCGCCTCCGCGTTGTGCGGACTGCAAATGCGTGCGGACTTCCGCCAGCGCGGCGTCAAGGTCGGTGTGCAGATTGATGCCGGCATCCTTCAGCACGCCACGGGCGGTTTCCATGCCGTTGCCGACCAGCCGCGCGACCACCGGCACCTTGAATTCGGGTACGTCGTTTAACGCGCTGACCAGCAGCCGTGAAAATTCGCCGAGTTCGGTAATGCCGGCGAAGATATTGATCAGCAGCACCTTGACCTTGGGGCCCTGGTGCATCCAGTGCAGCACGTTGACCAGTCGTCTGGTTTCGCCGCGCAGGCCGCCGGTGCGGATGTCGAGGAAGTTGTAGGGTTTCAGACCTGCGCCGCGCATTTCGTCGATCAGCATCATCGACAGGCCGGCGCCGGTGGTCAGCAATGCGATTTCACCCTCGGGATCGACCACCACGTAATCGCAGCCGTGGGCATCTTTCAGCGCGGTTTCGACGTAGGCGCCGCAGACATCTTTCAGCAGCACGCGCTGTTCCGCTTGCCGCGGCAGTGCGGAATCGTCGGTCACGAACTTGGCGTCGCCAGCGACCCAGCTGCCGTCGGTGTTGACGAACAGCGGATTGATTTCGATCAGCAGCGCTTCTTCTGCGAGAAAGGCCGCGGCCATTGCGCAACCGGCTTCAGCGAGCGCCTGGCCCGCAACGCCGGAGAACGACGCGGCCAGTTTTTCCGCAGCCGCAGTCAATGCCGCGACATCGGGCGCGGCCGATGTGGTTCTCAGCGCATCGCGGGGCAGGGCTTCGATGTCCATGCCGCCCTGCGCGGCCATGATGATGCGCACGCCCGCTGCGACGGGATCGAGCATCATCGCAATATAGGCCTCACTCGCACCGTACACCTGCTGTTCGATGCGCACGGCGTTGACCGTGCGGCCCTTGGCTTGTTTGCCGATGATGTCTGAGGCGCGCGCAGAGACGTCGGTCGCACTGTCGGCTTTTTTGATCAACCCGGCCTTGCCGCGACCGCCGGCGGTGATCTGTGCTTTGACCACCCACGGGCCGGGCGGCAGTGTCGTCACATTGGCGGGATCGGTCAGCAGGCAGCCTTGCGGCGCCGGAATGTGGTGCCGCGCCAGCAACTGTTTGGCATCGTGTTCAAGTAAATACATGATTTTATAACTTATTTAATACGAGTTATGCGAAGAGGGTGTTCGACGAAACTAGGCCACTGATACGCGCTTTTGTTTCACTGCTTCTTCGTGGGTGAGCGTCGGCGCGACGAGTTGATACAGGGCGCGGCGGGTGTTGCTGAACAGCGAACGCATCTTCTCGGTCCACGGCGTTTTGCGCGCCTGTAATGCGGCGGGGCTTTCCCAGACGTCGGGTCCGGTCAGTTCATAGGCCGTCAGATAACGCGGTCCGTCGCTGGTGCCGCCAAGAATGCCGGTGGATGCAAAGCGGCGTGCGCGCAATACGCCGGGGATGCCAACACAGCGCGGCAGATGTTCCTGGTCGTACCAGGCGTTGTATTCGTCGACGATGTAATCCGGGATGTCGGTATGCACGATGTACATCCACGGCGCGTCCGCGGACGGCATGTGGCCAACTTCGCACATCAATTGGAAATTCATGCGTTCACGTTGGTCGCCGTAGAGCTTGCGCATGCGCAGCGACCACGGCGTCGGATTGGCAACGACGTGCTGGAAGTCTTTCGCTGCCTCGATGGTCTCGTCAGCCGTTTCATACCAGGCGAGGTAACGGATGTCGGATTTGTCGCAGAAATAACGCCGCGTGCGCACGAAGCCGGGCATTGCCGTCAGCTGCGGCACATGCTCCAACGTGTACCAGTCGTTGAATTCGTCGTTGTGTTCGGCTGCAACATCCAAACGGACCGTGATCAGCCCCGCGGCGTCTGAATTCATGCGGCTCAAGCGGGAACTTCGAGATCCACCAGGGGACCGTACTGCTGCCCGCCGAACACGTCACCGTCATCAACGTCGCCAGAGATCACCGGGCGCGGGATGGTGATCTTGATCGCCGACGCTGCATCGTAATTGATGATGGCGACAACTTCGGGCTTCAGGCGGTAGGTTTTGGCGAACCAGTCGGCGTTGATCAGCTTGATGTCACGCACTTTTTCGTAAGTGGCGTGGTCCTTGAAAATGATGTCGAAGGTCAGTTCGAACGGACCCGAGTTCTTGCTGCGGATCAGCTTGGTGACTTGCCAGAGTTTGGTAGCCATGATCAGACGTTCTCGTAGTTGAGGCGGAACATTTCCAGCGGAGAGTCGGGTTCGACGACATGGTTCATGTTGAAGCGGTAGCTCGCACCCTTGTCAATTTCGGCAGGCGAGTAGGGGAAGGCGACGGAAGTGATCAGGCCGGTCCACTCCGGCACCGGGTAGTGCACGGCGATGTGGCTCAGTGATTTGGCCAGCGCGGTGGCCAGCTTCTGCGTCGGCGCAGTGATCTGGAACAGCAGGCCGACTTCATGGCCGATGCTCATATCGGGTTCGAGCACACCCATTGCCGCATTGCGGCCGAATTGGCGCACGTCGAGCCGGTACTGGCTGTCGATTGATTCGCCCATCACCGCGCGAATGCGGTCGCGCGCGGCATTGATCAGGTTTTCCAGCCAGTGGTCGAACTGGCGCAGGATGATCGGGTCGCGCACCGAACCGAGCACGATGCTCTGATAACCGGCGAGTTCCGCCCCCTCTAATTTGATCGTGTAACGCTCGGCTTTTTTGAACGTGCTGCCGGAGACCTTGACCGCGCGATCGGAAATCGCCTCGTAGCGGGCGTTGACGGTATTGAGCACGCCCGAAGGCTCGATCAGTTCGTACGGCGTCGAGTTTTCATACAGATTGTGCGAGGCGACACTGGTCGGGTTGCAGCGGTATTCCGGATTCGGCGGCTCGATGATGAAATGGTCATCGGTGACGATGGCGAAGTTGCAGTCCGGGTATTTGCGCAGCACCACGCTGGCGGCGCCGCATTCCATGATCTTGGCCATATGCCAGACGGTTGCCGGATTGAAGCCCTGCATCACCGGCATCGCGGCAAAAATCGAGGTGTCGCTGGAACGGCCGGCGATGACCACGTCGGCGCCGTTCTGCAGTGCCTCAATGTACGGTTCGGCGCCGCACATGCCGACGATGTGGCTGCTGCGGTCGATCACACCTTCGTCAAACACCGGTGCATTGGCCAGCGGCTTGATGCGGCCTTCCTTCAGGCGACGCTTCAGGTAAGCGCGATCCTGCTCGGAATAAATGGTCGCCAGTTTGAAATTGAGCTTTTCCTCGCGCGCGATTTCGCGGACGATCCCGGCGAGGCGATCAACCTGGGCGTCGGTGCCTGCGGTCATTGCCGAGCCGACAAGGACCGGGATTTTAGCGGCGCGCGCGGCCATGATCATCAACCGCAGGTCACGCTTGCATGCAGCGTCGGAGAACTGCGGTTCGCCGGAACCGAGGTGGTGCGGACCGGGATCGGTGGAGCCTGCGTCCGAGCCGATGAAATCGGGCTTCAGCGTCATTGCCCGTTTCAGGGTTTCCTCGCGGAAACCCGAGCCGAGGATCCCGGTGGCGGAGAGGATGCGGATTTCTTTCATGCCAGTACCTCGGAGTCGGCGACTGCAGGGCCGCGCACGGTGGTGCGGTAGAGCAGGCGCGGCAGCGGGTCGTAATCAAAAGTCGCCTTGTGCTGCACGGCGATGTTGTCCCACATCAGCAGGTCGCCCGGCGACCAGTGGTGGGTATAAACAAATTCCGGGCTGGTGATGTGGTCGTAGAGTTCGCGCAGCAGTTTGTCGCCTTCTTCCTGTGGCATGTCGTACATGTGCGAGGTGTGGCCTTCGCTGACAAACAGCCCTTTGCGGCCGGTGACCGGGTGCACGCGCACCACTGGCGTCGCCATGTCAGGCACGCTGGCGAGCTGCTCCGGCGTCGGTGCGTGTTCCTGCACGGTGCGGATGCCCAGGCGCATGTCTTCCTGCTGGGCAGCGTAATTCTTGATGCGGTAATCGCGATAGCTGTGGATGTTCTTCAAGCCGGCGAGCTTCTGCTTCATCGCATCAGGCAGCGCGGTGTAGGCGGCGGTACTGCTGGCGAATCGGGTATCGCCCAGCGGTTTGCCGTCCTTGACCGGAATTTCCACGGCATAAAGTGCGGAAAGCAGGCTCGGCTGTGTCTTGTACGACAGATCGCTGTGCCAGAAGCGGCCCGCATCCTGGGCGCCGATGGCATTGCCTTTGGCGTCGACCTTGTTTGAAAGTATGAAAATTTCAGGGTGTTCCGCCAGACGCGCTTCCTTGCGCACATGGTGTTCAAGCGCGCCAAAGCGCCGGGTAAAGGCGATCTGCTGTTCGGGCGTCAGTTTTTGTCCCGGGAATACCACGACTTCATTGTCGAAAAAGGTCTTGCTGACCTGGTCGAAGTTGTTGTCGTCCAGGGGTTTGGACAGGTCGACGCCGGTGATGCTGGCACCAATGTGTTTGCCGAGCTTGGTAACGGTGATCATGGAGGGTCCCGGAAGGAAGGATTTGCCGGGGCATGGTAGCAGTGCCTACAGGGTCGATAAAGCGACATTCCATGTTGCGGATGGCGCGGTAGCCGGGGGTGTTCCGCCGCCCTGATAGAATGCCGTTTTTGCCCACCCACTGAGGGAGTTGCAACACCATGAAGCTTTACGGTTCGCCCACATCACCTTACGTGCGCAAGGCGCGCGTGCTGATCCATGAAAAGAGCATGCCGGTCGAGTTTGTCATCGAGGATCCGTGGACCGACGACAGCCCGATCATCCTCAAGAATCCGCTGTCGAAGATCCCGGTGCTCGAAATCGGCGCCGACAGCTATATGTTCGAATCCCAGTTGGTCGTGCATTACCTCGATCACAGCGACGGCAAGTCGCTGACCCCGCGCGATCCCGCCGGCTACTGGCAGTCGCAGTGGTGGCAGTCCCTGGGCAACGGCATTATCGACGCCGGCATCACCCGCGCCTTCGAGAACCGCCGGCCCGAAGACAAACAGATGCCGGAGAAAAAAGCACGTGAAGAGCAGCGCATCGACCGCGCCATTGATCTCGCCGAAAAAACCATCAAGGAAGGCAGCGAGTTCCTGCTCGGCAACCGCTTCGGCTTGGCCGACATCGTGATGGGCGTGGCCATCCAGTACACTGATTTCCGTTACCCGAACGACTGGCGCAGCCGTGCACCCAAGCTGGCGAAATGGGCTGCGGGCATCACCGCGCGGCCGTCGTTTGAAGAAACGCTGCCGCCGGGTTTTGTGAAGCCTGAAGGCGCCTGAATCGCTCAGCCATTTTGCTGAACCATTAGAAAAGGGCGCCTCGGCGCCCTTTTTTTTCGGTGTTTCTGGTTCAACCATTTTGAACTCCCTCTCCCCCAAGTCTTTGGGGAAGAGGGCAGGGAGAGGGGGCTGCGCAGGCGTTTGTGTCCCCTCTCCCAACGAGTCCGTGGGGAGAGGGAGTGTGTGCAATGCACCGTCCTAGCGCAGTACGAACGGATTGGGCACTTCAGTCGCGGTGGAAATCCACACGCTTTTGGTCTGCAGGTATTCGTAGATCATGTCCTGGCCGCTTTCGCGGCCGATGCCCGAGCGCTTGTAGCCGCCAAAAGGCGACATAAAGGACACCGCGCGATAGGTGTTGACCCACACCGTGCCGGCCTGCAATTTTTCACTCATCAGGAAAGCGCGGCGCATGTTCTGCGTCCACACCCCGGCGGCGAGGCCGTAGACCACGTCGTTGCCGATGGCGATGGCTTCTTCCTCATCCTTGAACGGAATCACCGACAGCACCGGACCGAACACTTCCTCCTGCGCGATGCGCATCGAATTATTGACGCCGGTGAAGATCGTCGGCTCGACAAACCAGCCGTTGCCGCATTCCGGGCGTGTGGCCTTGGCGCCGCCGAGCACCGGCTTGGCGCCTTCACTCTTGGCGATGTCGATGTAGTCGAGGATTTTTTTGAACTGCGGCGGGTTGGTGACGGGCCCGACTTGGGTATCCATGCTCATCGGATCGCCCATTTTCGCGGTCTTCGCCAGCGCCACCAGTTTGTCGACAAACTGGTCGTGGATCGATTGCTGCACCAGCAGTCGCGAACCGGCGATGCAGGTCTGGCCGGTGGCGGCGAAGATGCCGGAGATCACACCTTTGACGGCGTTGTCGATGTGCGCATCGTCAAACACGATATTCGGCGACTTGCCGCCAAGTTCCATGCTGACGCGTTTGAGTCCCCTGGCCGCCGCTTCATAGATGCGCTGGCCGGTGGCATCGGAACCGGTGAAGGCGACCTTGGCGACTTTCGGGTGCTCCACCAGCGGCGTGCCCACTTCCGCGCCAAAACCGGTGACGACGTTGACCACGCCCGGCGGGAAACCGGCCTGTTCAATCAGCTTCATGAACTCCAGCGCCGACGCCGAGGTGTATTCCGACGGCTTGACCACCACCGTGTTGCCGGCGGCCAGCGCCGGCGCGAGTTTCCACGCCAGCAGCAGCAGCGGCGAATTCCACGGAATGATCATCGCGATCACGCCCATCGGTTCGTAACGCGTGTAGTTGAAGGTGTCGGGCTTGTCGATCGGAATCACCGCACCTTCGATCTTGTCGGCGAGGCCGCCGAAGTAGTAATACCACTGCGCCATGTACGCGGTCTGCGCGCTCATTTCCGCATACAGCTTGCCGTTGTCGCGGACTTCGGTTTCGGCGAGGGCTTTTGAATGTTCGGTGATCAGGTCGCCGAGTTTGCGCAGCAGCGCACCGCGCTTCGTCGCATTGCACTTGGGCCATTCGCCGCTGGTCAGTGCTTTATACGCGGCTTCAACCGCGCGCGCGGCATCGGCAGCCCTGCCGCGCGGAATCGACGCCCAGGGTTTGCCGGTGAAGGGATTGTCGCTGGGGAAATGTTCACCGCTGGCGGCTTCTATCCATTCGCCGCCGATGAACATGCGATAACGCTGCAACGGGCTGTCATTCATAAGTATTTGTTTTTATTTATTATTTTTGTGCGTCGGCACCCAGCAACGCAGTGCGGAAACGGTATTTGATCGCGGTGCCATCGCGCACCGGCAACGCCATGGGCGCGGGCTCGGCAGAGACCTTGATATCGCCGAATACCGGACCGGGTTTGCGGTGGAATGCGGCGATCCATTCTTTAAGGTCCGATGCGGTATTCACTGTCTTCGCTGATTTGAAGCCGGCGGCTTTGGCCATGCCTGCGATGTCGACGCCACGACCGGTATGCGCGCGCTGCATGCCGGTTTCGCCGTAATGGCCGTTATCAATGACCGCAATGGCGAGGTTCTTCGGCGCCTCCACGGCAATCGTCGCCAGAGAACCCAGGCCCATCAGCATTTCACCGTCTCCGGTAATCACCAGCACACGGCGTTTGGGTTGTGCAAGCGCGAGGCCGAGTCCGACCATCGCTGCGCCGCCCATGCCACCCCACAAATAAAAATTCAGGTCATGATCACCAGCGGCAAAGGTGTCATACGTCGGCGAACCGAGGCCGGTAACCACCAGCGCATCGCCACGCTCGGCAAGCAGGGCGGCAACGACTTTGCGACGATCGAGTCCGGCGGATTTTTTGGCGGCCATGGCTATTTGCTCCAATTCTTAAAACCAATCACGCGCTGCTGGATCAGCACCGCGACCGGACGTTGCGTATTGAAGGCCAGTGCGGTGCAGGCATGCACGGTTTCCCGGACGTCTTCGGCGCGGTCCACGGAATGCACGATGACGCCGGCGTTTTCCAGCGCCGCAGCGGTGCTGCCGCCCATCGCCACCTGCCACGGGTTGAATTCACCCCAGACGCCGCGCATGGTCACGATCATCAGCAGCGGCAGACGGCATTCCTCGAACATCGACAGCATGTTGATGCAGTTGCCGACGCCGCTGGACTGCATCAGCAGCACGCCCTTGGCGCCGCCCATCCACGAGCCGGCGAGCATCGCCACGCCTTCTTCCTCGGTGGTCAGCGACACCGTGCGCATGGATTTTTCGGCCTGGCAGCGGTTGATCAGCTTGGCATGGCCGGCATCCGGCACGTAGGCCACCTGGGAGATGTCGGCTTCCTTGAGTACATCGAAAATCTGGTCCGGCCACACTGTGGCACGGGTCTGCTGGTCGGTTTGCACACGGGCTCCTTTATTCGGGAACGGGCAGTTTAGACGCTTTGCCGCGGCTGTCCAATCAGCGGACCGGCCAGGGGGTTCGTTTATAATGAGGCTCTTAATCTCATTCGAATTCAAAGCCATGTTGTCGATCCCCGACCAGAACGATTACGCCGACCTTCGCGAGGGCGTGCGCGCCGTGTGCAACCAGTTCGACAGCGCCTACTGGCAGCAGGTCGATGATGTGCGCGGTTATCCCGAAGCCTTTGTCACCGCGCTGACCGAAGCCGGCTGGCTGTCGGCGCTGATTCCCGAGGAATTCGGCGGGTCCGGCCTGTCGCTGACCGAAGCGTCGATCATCATGGAGGAAATCAACCGCAGTGGCGGCAATTCCGGCGCCTGCCACGGCCAGATGTACAACATGGGCACGCTGCTGCGTCACGGCTCTGATGAGCAGAAAAACAAATACCTGCCGAAGATCGCCACCGGCGAACTGCGCCTGCAGTCGATGGGTGTGACCGAACCTACCGCCGGCACCGACACCACCAAAATCAAGACCGTGGCGGTGAAAAAAGGTGACAAGTATGTCGTCAACGGCCAGAAGGTGTGGATCTCGCGCATCCAGCATTCCGAACTGATGATCCTGCTGGCGCGCACCACGCCGCTGGCCGAGGTCAAGAAAAAATCCGAAGGCATGTCGATTTTCATCGTCGACCTGCGTGAGGCCATCGGCAAGGGCATGATGGTCAAGCCGATCCGCAACATGGTGAATCACGAAACGAATGAATTGTTTTTCGACAACCTTGAGATTCCTGTTGAGAACCTGATTGGCGAGGAAGGTCGTGGATTCAAATACATCCTCGACGGCCTGAACGCCGAACGTATCCTGATTGCCGCAGAGTGCATCGGTGACGGTTACTGGTTTGTCGACCGCGCGCGCAAATATGCCAATGACCGCGTGGTGTTCGACCGGCCGATTGGCAAGAACCAGGGTGTGCAGTTCCCGATTGCGCGCAGCTATGTCAATGTCGAAGCCGCCAACCTGATGCGTTACAAGGCGGCCGCGCTGTTCGACGCCAATCAGCCCTGCGGTGCCGAAGCCAATATGGCCAAGCTGCTGGCGGCGGATGCGTCGTGGGAAGCCGCCAACGCGTGCCTGCAGACCCACGGCGGTTTTGGTTTCGCCGCTGAATACGACGTCGAACGCAAATTCCGCGAGACGCGGCTGTATCAGGTGGCGCCGATTTCGACCAACCTGATCCTGTCCTACGTCGGCGAGCATATTCTGGGCATGCCGCGGTCGTTCTGATGGCTGCGCTGCCACTGGAGGGAATTACTGTCGTTGCACTGGAGCAGGCCGTCGCCGCGCCGTTCTGTTCACGCCAGCTCGCCGACCTCGGCGCGCGGGTGATCAAGATCGAACGGCCGAAAGTCGGCGACTTCGCGCGCGACTACGATCAGACCGTCAAAGGACAGTCAGCCTATTTCGTCTGGCTCAACCGCTCCAAGGAAAGCCTGACGCTGGATGTGAAGCATCCCGAGGCGAAGAACATCCTCGCCAAACTCATTGAAGGCGCCGATGTGTTCATCCAGAACCTCGCGCCGGGTGCGGCGAAGCGGCTGGGGCTGGGTGCTGCCGAACTACGCGCGAAACATCCGCGACTGATCGTTTGCGATGTTTCCGGTTATGGCGACAGCGGTCCGTACTCGAAGAAAAAAGCTTACGACCTGCTGGTACAGGGCGAAGCGGGTGTGATATCGCTGACCGGGACGCCGGAGTCGCCCGCCAAAGTCGGTATTTCCATTACCGACATCGGCACGGGGCTGCATGCCTATGCGGCAATCCTCGGCGCACTTTATAACCGCGAGCGCACGGGAGAAGGCACGCACATCGACCTGACCATGTTCGAGACCATGGCCGAGTGGATGGGGCATCCGTTGTATTACACGCATTTTTCCGGCAAGGCGCCGCGGCGCAGCGGCCCGGACCACGCGACCATCGTGCCTTATGGCCGTTTCCGCACCAAAGATGGCGATGTTCTGTTTGGAATTCAGAACGAACGCGAGTGGGCGAACTTCTGCGCCAAGGTGCTGGGCCGGCCGGAATTGGCCAAGGACTCGCGATACGACAACAACACCAAGCGCACTGCAGCGCGGGCTGAAGTGGTGGCGCTGATCGAGAACACCTTCGCACCTTGGACCAGCGATGAGGTAGTGGCAAAGCTGGATGCGGCCGATATCGCCAATTCGCGGCTCAATACGCCGGACCAGGTCTGGGATCACCCCCAGCTGCAGGCGCGCAAGCGCTGGAGAGAGGTCAATACGCCGGCGGGAACGATCCCGGCTTTATTGCCCGCTGCGACTTTTGAAGGCTTTGAAGCACGTATGGATCCGGTACCGGCAGTGGGTGAACACAGCGAATCCATCCTTAAAGAGCTGGGCTATGATACGACAGAGATTGCTGTGCTAAAGGCGGCGGGCGCCGTTTAGTCCCTCAGTGCAGGGGCCGGTTATCGCCTCATTGCGCCAATCCCCATGCTGAATGTTCGATGCCGAACGGATTCATCCGTTCATGCTCCCGACAATGTTTGACGATGCCGCGGACTTCAAACTGATTGTGATCCTGCTGTGATACGCAGTACGGTTCACTCGGGCTGTGGAGTTTGCCGATTATTGAACATTTAATGGAAGGTGGCAGTTATGGGATTCGATCAAAAAGGCAGTACCGTTTTTAAGGTTTCTCTCGGGGAAAACAACAAATGGAATGTCAACGAGACAGGTTTTGACAAAGCGCTGGCTTCATTCGATACCGAGACTGATGCACATTCTTACGCCCAAGGCCTTGCCAGGATCAAGCAGAATGCAACGGTCGAGTCCGGCGGCAAAGTGCTCAGCTGATTCAGGGGGGAGTGAGCCCCCAGGCTCATCTTATGTTTTTACTTGTTATTTTTTTAGCACGCCCGCGCTCTGCCAGTCGTAAGCGCGACGATCCATCAGCAGCTCCGGGCGCATTTCCTGAGGTGAATTGACGCCCACCAGCGCCATGTCAGTCATCAGTTCGCTGCGCAACAGGTTGATGACGTGTTGCGCGCCGTGTTCGCCACCGACGGCAATTGCGTAGAGAAAGGGGCGGCCGACGAAAACAAAATCGGCACCGAGGGCAAGAGCCTTCAGTACGTCAGTGCCGCGGCGCACACCGCTGTCCATCATCACCGCCATGTTGCCCGCATTGGCCTTGACCGCCGGCAGCACACGCAACGGGCTCACTGCGCCGTCCAGTTGCCGCCCGCCGTGGTTGGAGACCATCACGCCGTCCACGCCGGCATCGCGTGCGCGGGCGGCGTCCTGCGGGTCGAGAATTCCTTTGATAACCAGCTTGCCTTTCCATAACCGGCGCATCAACTCTACGTGGGGCCATGACAGCTTGTCGCGGCGTCCGGCCTGGCGGTTGAGCGCAGAGATCATCGGCACGCGCGGGCCCATGTTCTCGAAATGCGGCATGCCGTGGGTGAGCGTGTGGCGCAGCATGCTCAGTGCCCAGCGCGGCCGGGTACCCATGTCCCAGGCGAGCCGCAGTGAAGGCCGCAGCGGCGTGCTGAAACCGGTGCGCACATTGTTCTCGCGGTTGGCAAGCACGGAGACGTCCACCGTCAACACCAGCGTGTCATAGCCGGCCTTTGCGACGCGTTCGACCAGTTGTTTGATGACGTCATCCTCGCCCGGCAGGTAGGCCTGGAACCAGGCAGTTTTGCCTTCCTGCTTGACGCGTTCCAGCGCCGTCAGCGCGGCGCCGCTGACCACCATCGGTATGTTGGCGCGGGCTGCGGCACGGGCCAGCGCCACGTCGCCATCAGCGCAGGCCATGCCGGTGCCGCCCATCGGCGGGATGCCGAAGGGCAGGTCGTATTGTTGGCCCATCAAGGTCGTCTTGAGCGAGCGCGCGCTCGTGTCGACGAGCGTTTTTGGAATGAACTGCAGTTCGTCCCACACTGCGCGATTGTCGTGCAGTGAGGCATTGGTTTCGGCGCCGCCGTTGATGTAACCGAAGATCGGACGTGGAATGCCGCGCCGGGCGGCTTCTTCGAAATCATCAAGAGCCAGCATGTTCTGGAGGATGCCGGGGGCCGAAGATGACAGTGCGGCGGTAGCGGCGTTTTCGTAGCTGACACTGGACATGTTTTTGCTTTTGGTGGTTGCGTTGAAGGGGCGATGATACCTTTTGCGGAGCGGGGCGTAAAAAAGCCCCGGCAGTGCCAGGTTTTAGCAGTTTTTAAGGGTTGTTGAAGGCGGTTACAACACTGCGTGGCGCCAGTCGTGCAGTTTGCGCTTATTCTGGTCTGTGTTCGATAGCGAACGGAATGACTGCGCCGTGCAACCGATGATTCTCCACATGGCGTCGGTCATTTGCGACTGCCCCGATGCACGGCCAGGCGGGTGACTGCCGCGAAGAGATCTCCAATTCACAGGATGGACAATGCAATGAAAAAATACCTGTTGCTGGTTATGGTTGCTGCGGCTTTTGCCGGTGGTTGCGGGAAAAGAGACAGTAAGGTTCCCGAAGCACCGCAACCTTCGTTGATGAAACCCGGGGATCCGGTGCCGGCCATGGAGCCCACGCCGCGGCTTCCGGCGCCTGATGTGTCCAAAAATGCGCCGACGGATTTTCCAAAACCCGGTCAGACCAACGACCACTCCAGCCCTGCTTTCAAGGATGGGGGCAAGCCGGACAAAGCAAACAAGTAGCGATAGGACAATAAAAAGCCGCGCTCAGCGCGGCTTTTTTGGGTGCTGGGAGGATTCGTTACAGCGGTCGTACCATAACCTTCCGCCACTTGATTGCGCCGCCGGGAATGCCATTGGCGCCTGTCGAGTATTGCAGCGAGAACGGTCCTTCCTTGAACTGACTGTTGTTCATGCTGGAGGTGACCACGCCATTGAGGGCGACAGTCACTTCGCTGCCTTTGACGAAAATCTCGTAGGTGTTCCATTTGCCGCCGGCCTTGGGGTAGGGCTGGCTCACCCGGGCAAAGTCGACGATCCCGCCAGTGCTGTATTCCTGACCGGGTCGCTGGTCGAAGATGTTCACTTCATAGGAATTGTTGGCGCCGATCTGCTTGGGGTTCTGCGCGCGCAGGAACAGGCCGCTGTTGGTCGTGTGATCAGCCCAGAATTCGGCGTAGATCTGGAAATCCTTGTAGGTCTGCTTGGTCACCAGGTGGCCGCCTTTGCCTTTGTCGGCAACGACCAGTCCGCCTTCCGCGCGCCAGTTGGCATCGCCGATGCGGTCAAAATTTTCAAGGCCTTTTCCATCTTCGATCAATGCGACCCAGCCTGCCGAAGGCGTATGGGCACAGCCGGTGATGAACAATGCTGCCGCAAATGCAAATAGTGCAAACAGGCGTTTCATATTATTGGTCTCCCCCAGATTGGATGGCACCCGGATGGCGCCGGCAGCGTGGATTCTGCGCTGCCTCACCGCGATGTCAAGCGCAGCCCTTTGTTGCAGCGCAATTCAAAAGGCCGGGGCGTCCAAGTCCGGCGCCGGGTAGCGTTTCAGGGTTTCTGTGGTTCGGTGGTCTTGCGTCGCCCGGCTGCCGGCAGTTTCTGTGGTTTTGCCGGTTTGTCGGGCCCCCACACGCGGCTGTAGTAGCTGTCGGCCAGTTGCAGCGCGGCGATCGGGTTATGACCCAGCACACGGTCTTTGGCCACCAGCACCGTGGTCAGCCCCTTGGCGTACTTGAAAAACAGGCTGTCGTGGCCGATGCACAGGCCCATCACCACGTTGAATTCGCAGCCGTGCGCGTTGAGCAGTTCAGCCTGTGCCACCGGGTTGCAGAGGGCCTCGAACTGGCCCGGTCGTACCTTCTCGTGTTCGGCGAGACCGAGTTCCTCTTTCGGGATGTTGCCATTCTTGCAGGCTACCGATACCACTTCGAAACCGTGGCTTTCGAGAATTCCCGACAGCGTGTGTGCATGGTCGATAAAGCTGATGCAGTTGGCGATGCCGATTTTGCGGTAGCCCATATTCCTGGCGAAGTGGACGATTTCTTCGACCCGGGTCCATTTGCAGTAACCCTCTGATTCCACTTTGGCGGATTCCACCGCAATTTTGCGGGTCTCGGCATCGTCATACAGCGCGCGCGCGGCGCACTGCGTTTCGGGATCGACCTTGGTCGGGCAGTAACCGGGTCCGCGGGCTTCGGCTTCGCCATGGCGGCAGGCGCGTACGGTAGGCGGGCAATAAGCGCAGGCTGGATCTTCGTATTTCATGGCTCCTCCGACTGTAGACGTCGATGGCGCCCAGTCTAGTAGCCCTGCCGCATCATTTGCTGATCTGGATCAAGTGCCTTGCAAGCGATTGCCGGAGTCGCTAAGCGATGGCGATGCGCACCAGGAGCAGCAGCAGCCCGATTACCAGTAAGGTCATGACGGCGGCGCCCAGCACCACCTGAATCAGAGTCACCGTCGCGCCGTCGCGTTCCCAGGTGCCTTTTTTTCCGATCATGCACAGGCCCCAGAACATCGTCGCCATGACCTGGCGCAGTCCGGCTTTTTTGATTACCGGCGAATGATCATCCGGCGTCTGTTGGTTCGCCAGTTTCATTGTGCCCGCAGGTGTGCGGTGGCTTCTTCCTCGGCGCGCTGTTTGATTTCATAAGCCATCGGGTTTTTCATTTCCTCGAGGATGTGGCCGACCAGGCCGATGGCGCGCGCCAGCACGCCGATGCCGCGGACGATTTTCCACGGTAATTTCAATTCGCTGGCGATCGCGCCGATGGCACCGGTGGCGTTGACCGGCAGCGATTTGCCATAAACCTTTTCGGCCTGTGCGCCGACTTTCTGCATGAGTCGGACATAAGGCCCGTCGAAACCCTGTTCGGCAGCGATGGCGAACAGCCGCGGCGCGCGCGGATCCACCGGTTTGTGCAGCGTGTGACCGATGCCGGGTACGATCTGCTTGCGCGCATGGAAGCGCTCGACGATCTGCACGGCCAGCTGGTCGAGGTCGGCATCGACTGTCGGGTCGGGCAGCGCTTCCTGCAGCATGCGCGCCGCCGTTTCCATGCTGCCGACGAATACGCTGCCGAGGCCGCACAGGCCGGCGGCCACAGCCGCTTGCATGGCTTCCGGCGCGCCGGTGTAAGTCATGCGTGCGGCGATGGAGCTGGGTGTGAGTCCGTGTTCGACCAGGGTCACCGCAATGGCGTTGAACATCACCGATTCGCGCGGCGTCGGCAGACGGTCGGTGATTTCGAGAAAAGCCATGTCGCCCAGCGACAATTTGCCGAGGATTTCGGTGCACAGGTCGTAACCCTTGACGGTGATGCGATCGACCGCGCTCCAGGCGATGTCGGTGCGGATGGATTTACGTTTTGCCATGGGGGGTCCGGAGTTGATGTGGATCAATCGAGCTTAGCACTGGCGGCGGATTGACGCATTTTTGAGAGGCCGGCCTGCGGTTTCACTTTAAAATGGCGGTTCATTACGATGTCGGAGTCCAATATGCAAATGCCAGTCAAAAAACAAAATCCGGCGCCTGCGGGCAGCCCCACGCAAACCCTGAGCCGTTTCCTGGCCGCGATCCGTTACGAAGATCTGCCGGAGCCGGTGGTGGCGCGTACCGAGGAACTGTTCCTCGACTGGTTCGCTTCGGCGCTGGCGGGCAAGGGTGCGCGTCCGGTTTCGATCATTGATGGTTTTGCGGCGGCGATGGGGCCGCGCGACGGCAATGCGGAAAATCTGCTGACGCGTAAACGCACCTCGCCGTTTTTTGCGGCGCTGGTCAACGGCGCGGCCTCGCATTTTGTCGAGCAGGACGACTTGCACAACAGTTCGGTATTGCATCCGGGCACGGTGGTGTTTCCTGCGGTGCTGGCCGCGGCGCAGGATGTCGGCGCAACCGGCAAGGAATTGATTGCCGCTTCGGTTGCCGGGTACGAATGCGGCGTGCGCGTCGGCGAATTCCTCGGCCGCTCGCATTACAAGGTTTTCCATACCACGGGCACGGCGGGCAAGCTCGCGGCGGCGGCAGGTGTGGCGCATATCCTCAAACTCGATGCTGAACAAACGCAGCACTGCCTGGGTTCGGCCGGCACAATGGCCGCCGGCCTGTGGGAATTCCTGCGTGACGCTGCGGACTCCAAACAACTCCATACCGCCAAGGCTGCTGCCGACGGTCTGATGGCGGCCTATATTGCCCGTGATGGTTTCACCGGGGCGCATGCCATTTTCGAAGGCAAACAGGGCATGGCCGCCGGCATGTCGAGTGACGCCGATGCGCACTGGCTGACCGATGGTCTGGGCACACGCTGGGCGACCGCGGAAACCTCGTTCAAATTTCATGCGTCGTGCCGGCATACGCACCCTGCCGCCGATGCGCTGCAGGCGCTGATGCAGCAGCATCAGCTGAAGGCCGATGACATCCTCAAGGTCACGGCGCACGTGCATCAGGGTGCGATTGATGTGCTGGGGCCGGTGACCGATCCGCAGACCATTCATCAGTCCAAGTTCTCGATGGGATTCGTACTCGCGCTGATTGCCACGCTGGGCCGCGCCGCACTCGCGGACTTCACGGAAAAATCATTAAAAAATAATGAACTGCGAAGCTTCCATGATCGCGTGACGATGGTTCTTGATGCCGAGGTTGACGGCGCCTATCCGCGGCGCTGGCTGGGGCGGGTGTCGGTGCAGACCCGCGATGGCCGCACGCTGGAATGTCGTGTCGATACGCCGAAAGGAGACCCCGACAACACGCTGTCGCGCGCGGAGCTTGAAGACAAGGCGCAGCGTCTGGTGGCTTATTCGGGCGCGGCGACGCCGGCGGAAGTACAGCAATTCATCGACCGCATCTGGCATTTGCGCAACGAAAACAATGTGCGTGATTTCATGGCCGGCCGATAGTCGCTGATGACGAATACCCTGTCGATGCGCCGGATTCTGCCGTTTGTGATTGCCGCGGTTGTGCTTGCGGTGGTGCTGTTTTTGGCACTGCGGCCCAAGGCCGTAGCTGTGGATATGCTGACGCTGGCGGCGGCGGACATGCAGACCAGTGTGGTGGCCAGCGGCCGCGTGCTGCCCCCGGCGAGAGTCGAAATCGGCGCCACCATTACCGCGCGGGTCGACAAGGTTCTGGTACGCGAAGGTGGGCGCATTGTTGCTGATCAGGTGCTGGTTGAGCTGGAGCGCGATGAACTGGCTGCCGCCGCCGCACAGGCCCGCGCAGCCGTGGCCCGCGCCAAAGCGCGGGTGTCTTCGGTGCAGACGCTGGCGTTGCCGACGGCGCAGGCGGGCCTGAAGCAGGCGGAAGCCAATCTGCTGCAGGCCGAGCGCGATGACAAACGCAATCGCGATCTCGTGGCCAAGGGTTTTATCAGCCAGGCGCGTGTCGACGAGGCCGAACGCCTGCTCGATGTTGCACGCAGCCAGTTGACCAGCGCGAAGGCGCAGGCGGGCGCGCAGGGGGCGAGCGGCGCGGAAGCCCAGCAGGCCCAAAGCCAGCTCGCCGAGGCCGTGGCTGCACTGGATGCGGCAGAAGCGAAGCTGGCGCAGACGCGCATCCGCGCACCCGCAGCCGGGGTCGTGCTGGAACGGGTGGTGGAACCCGGCGACATTGCACAGCCGGGTCGACGCATGATGAGCCTTGCGCTTGATGGTCCGGTGCGATTGATCGTTCAGGTCGATGAAAAGAATCTGCCGCTGATCCGCCAGGGCGCGGTGGCCATGGCGACTGCCGATGCCTTTCCCGGCGAACGTTTCGAGGCCGTCGTCAATTACATCTCGCCCGGTGTCGATGCCAGCCGCGGATCGGTGGAGTTGCGGCTCGATGTGGCAAAACCGCCTTTACTGCTGAAGTCCGACATGACCATTTCAATGGATCTGCAGGGGCCGTTGCTGAAGCAGGCGCTGATGCTGCCGGCTGATGCGGTTCGCCAGTTGCAGACCGATGCGCCGTGGGTGCTGGTCGAACGCGACGGCGCCGCGGTCAAAGCGGCGGTGAAGGTCGGCTTGCAGACCCAGGGCCGGGTGGCGATTGCCGAAGGCCTCAAGGCCGGCGATCGCGTGATTCTCACTCGCGAAGTGGAAGTCGGCAGCCGGGTCCGCGACCGGCGATGAACACGCTTGGGTTTGAACTGACGGTAGCCCTGCGCTTCCTGCGCGAGGGCCGCATGCAGACCGCACTGATCATCGGCGGCGCAGCGATTGGTGTATCTGTGATTTTTTTCATCACCGCCGTGCTTACCGGTGTGCAGGGCGATTTGATCAAACGGGTCACCGGCGCGCAGGCGCATATCGTCATCAAGCCGCCGGAAGAAATTGTGGCGCCGCTGGTAGCAGGTGATGCCGACGGTTCGCGGCTGGCTTCGATCCAGGCGCGGCCGCAGCGGCTGACCACCATCGACGGCTGGCCGGCGCTGGCGCGCGCGACCGAAGCCACCGAAGGCGTGATTGCAGTGGCGCCGGTGGCCACCGGATCGGGACTGGGCATCAAGGGCGAGGCATCGCGCTCGGTGGTGATTGTCGGCACCGAACTGGAGCGATACCTGCGCGTGGTGCGTCTCGACGACAAGGTCAAATCCGGTGTGCTGCTGCTCGAAACCGGCGATGCACTGATCGGCATCGAACTGGCGAAGGACCTGGGCGCGGTGCTCGGCGACCGTTTCCGCGTGCAGTCGGCCCTGGGCGGCAGTGAAGTGTTCCGCATCCGCGCATTGCTTGACCTCGGTTCGCGCGAACTGAACCGGCGTTATGTTTATACCGATCTGCGTGCGGCGCAGAGCCTGCTGGGTATCCCGGGGCGCATTACCAATCTTGATGTGGCGGTGCGTGACATCATGCGTGCGGACATCGTGTCGGCGCAGTTGCGGGGACAATCGGGGCAACTGATCGAAAGCTGGATCCAGACCAACAATCAGGTGTTCGCGGCAATCAAGAACCAGGACATCATGACGCTGCTGATCCGGTTTTTCATCACCGTGGTTGTATCGCTGGGTATCGCCAGCGTGCTGGTGGTGTCGGTGGTGCAGAAGCGCAAGGAAATCGGCATCCTGCGCGCAGTCGGCGCCACGCGCCGGCAGATGCTCGGTGTATTCCTGCTGCAGGGTGTCATAGTCGGCGTCGGCGGCGCGTTGCTGGGATCGGTGCTGGGCCTGATGCTGGTGTCGCTGTTCAGCCGCATTCTGCGCAATGCGGAAGGCCAGGCGCTGTTTTCGCTGTCATTTGATTTCAGGCTGATTGCTTATGTCGTGGTTGGCGCGGCCGTGCTCGGGCTGTTGGCCGCCGTGCTGCCGGCACGCAATGCGGCGCGGCTCGATCCGGCACAGGCGATCCGGGGCTAAAGATGTCAGCTGCGGAACCCCTGGTTGCCATCCGCGACCTGCACAAGACCTATAACAAAGGTTTGCCCAATGCCGAGGAGGTGCTGCACGGCATTGATCTGGTGATCCATCCGGGGGAATTCACGGCTTTGATCGGTCCTTCTGGTTCGGGCAAAAGCACGCTGCTGAATATTCTCGGTCTGCTCGAAAGCGCTTCCGGCGGCAGCTACCGGCTGGGCGGCCGTGATGTCACCGCGTTTGCCGATGACGAACGCACGCTGGCGCGCCATCAAGTGCTGGGGTTCATTTTCCAGTTTCACCATCTGCTGCCGGCGTTTACCGCGTTGGAGAACGTGATGCTGCCCGGATTGATGGGTCGCAGCCGCGGTGTGCTGCAGAGCGACTTGCGCGAACGCGCGATGGAACTGCTCGACGCCGTTGGGCTGCGCGAAGCCTGTGACAAAAAACCCACTGAACTGTCCGGAGGCATGCAGCAGCGGGTGGCGATTGCCCGCGCACTGGTGCGCAATCCGCAACTGGTGCTGGCCGACGAACCCACGGGCAATCTCGATACCCACAGTAGCGACAGTATTTTTGCGCTGCTCCGCCAGTTCAACCGCGAGCGGGGGACGGGGCTGCTGATCGTCACGCACGATCCGCGACTGGCAGCGCGCTGCGACCGCATCATCGAACTGGTGGATGGTCAGATCGCCTCAGACAGGACCAACACACCCGCAGTGTGAGGAGCAGGTTTCAGGGGCGGCCGGTGCCGCACTGCCAGCAATCGGTAAACTGGCCTTCACAAAATTCTTTGCACTGCGGACATTGCCAGCGCTCATTTATTGCGGCTGCAGCAATTTTGCCGTCCAGGAAATCACGCAGCAGCCGATCGGCCTCATCGAGCTGACTGTCTTGTGTCACCCATACCGCGCAGGCATCGAGCGGCAGTTCACCGAATCCGCCGGCGAGCCATTCACCACGCACCACTGCTGCAATGCCGCATGACTGTAACAGGCCGCAGATCAGATGGGCTTCCGCGGCATGACGTGCGTTATGGATGCGTTTCATGGTCTTGAACAGACTAGGCGATGCCTTGTTTCGGTGCAAGGACGCCTTCCGGGGGGTAGGAGCAGCGCGGTCGGGCTGGTAACATCGGGCGCTTATTCAACGGGCAGGAGATGGCGACATGGCGGTATTGCGCTTGCTGAGCGCCGGTGCGGCACAGGCGGTTTGTGAAGAAGTGATCACCGCGTTCGAGCGTGACACGGGGCATCGTGTTGAGGCGGCCTACGGTGCAGTCGGCGCAATGAAGGCACGCATGGTTGGCGGCGAGCCGGTCGATGCCATCATCCTCAGCGCGCAACTGATTCAGGATCTGGTGTCGGCGGGCATGGTCGCAATCTCGTCGGTCAGGGACATCGGCAAGGTCGGGACCGGCGTCGCGGTGCGCGCGGGCACGCCGTTGCCGGAAGTGCGCACGCGCGAAGCGCTGCGCGCCAATATCCTGGCCGCTACCATCATCGTATGTCCTGATCCGGCGACGGCCACTGCAGGCAAGATCGTGATGAAACTGATGGAACGACTGGGCGTAGCCTCGCAAGTTGAAGATCGCATGCAGTTTTACCCCAACGGCAATGCGGCGATGAACTGGCTGGCTGCGAGCAGCGGCCATTTCGAACTGGGCATCACCCAGAACACCGAAATCCTGCCCCTCACGGGCGTGACTTTTGTCGGCCCCTTGCCCGATGAATTCCAGATGAAAACCGTATATACCGCGGGTATCGCCGCACGTGGGGCACAACCTGAACTGGCGCGTGATTTCATCCGCCGGCTGACGGCACCGGAGTTCCAGCCCCGGTTGCGCGCCGCGGGTTACGAAATCGATTGACGAGGCTTAGCGTGGCGATGAAATCCTGGTTCATGAAGGGGGATGTCGTTTCGGGGGCGGTATTGGCCGCGCTCGGTGTCTACATCATTTCCGAAGCGCGGCAGTGGAATTACAGCGGTCCTGAAGGTCCAGGCCCCGGATTTTTCCCGCTGTGGTACGGCATTGCGATGGTGATCCTGTCGATATGGATGGTCGTTGTTTCCGCGGTTCGTCCTGTTGCAGCCGGTGCCAAAATCAACTGGCGCGGGGTAGGGCAGGCGTTGCTGGTGTGGCTGGTGTTTGCCGTATGCACCGCGCTATTGAAGCCGCTTGGATTTTTGACGGTATTGGCGCTGCTGACGCTGTTCATCGTCGGGGTGATGTATGGCAAGTCCTTGAAAATCGCCTGCGCGGCCGCTGCCGGCAATGCCCTTGGTTTTTATCTGCTGTTTTCACTGGCGCTGAACGTCGGCCTGCCGGTGGGACCGCTGGGCTTCTGAGCTGAACTCATGGACGTATTAGCCAATCTCGGACACGGCTTTTTTGTCGCGCTGCAACCGCTGAATCTGTTCTGGTGTTTTGCCGGCGTGTTCCTCGGCACTGTGGTCGGCGTGATGCCCGGCCTCGGACCGGCGGCGACCATTGCGATGCTGCTGCCGCTCACCTTCAAGATGCCGCCGACCAGCGCATTGATCATGCTTGCCGGCATTTATTACGGTGCCAAATACGGCGGATCGACCACGGCCATCCTGCTCAATGTACCGGGCGAGTCGGCTTCGGTGGTCACCTGTCTCGACGGTTATCAGATGGCGCGCAAAGGCAGGGCCGGCGCTGCACTGGGCATCGCAGCCATTGCTTCGTTCATCGCCGGCACCGTGGGTGTTGTGGCGCTGATGCTGGTAGCGCCGCCGCTGGCGAAATTCGGCCTGGCGTTCAGTTCGCCCGAATATTTTGCGCTGATGTTTCTCGGACTGGCGATGGTCGTGCTTCTGGCCGGCGAATCGCTGGTCAAGGCGCTGCTGGCGATGCTGGTCGGGTTGTGGATTG
The DNA here is from genome assembly GCA_022841375.1 of Burkholderiales bacterium. GTDB lineage: Bacteria > Pseudomonadota > Gammaproteobacteria > Burkholderiales > SG8-41. The sequence goes on along the minus strand of JALHRQ010000010.1, from coordinate 55,769 downwards.
CCGGCATGGGCATCGACCTGTTCAGCGACGCCTCGCGCTTCACCTTCGGCAACAGTGAAATGCTCGACGGTGTTGATTTTGTCATCGTCGCCATCGGCGTGTTCGCACTGAGCGAAGTGTTTGCCAATATGGAGCAGCGCGAAGAAGGCACGGTCCTGCCGGTGCCCAAGGGCCTGCGTAACCTGCTGCCGACCATGGCAGAACTCAAGGCCTGCCGTTTTGCCTTCCTCAATGGTTCGGTGGTCGGATTCATCATCGGTGTGCTTCCCGGTGCAGGCTCGACCATTGCTTCGTTTATATCCTATGGCATTGAGAAGGCCGTCTCCAAACATCCGGAGAAATTCGGCACCGGCGTGCCTGAAGGGGTGGCGGCGCCTGAAGGCGCCAACAATTCGGAAACCGGCGGCGCACTGGTGCCGCTGCTGACGCTGGGCATTCCCGGGTCCGGCACCACGGCAATCCTGCTCGCGGCGTTCGTGCTGTGGGGCCTGAAACCGGGCCCCCTGATGATCCAGGACAATCCGGAACTGTTCTGGGGGCTGGTGGCGAGCATGTATGTGGGCAATGTGATGCTTCTGGTACTCAACCTGCCGCTGATCCCGCTGTTTGCGCAGATCCTCAAGCTGCCGGTTTATATCCTGTATCCGATCATCCTCGGCATTTCACTGGTCGGCGTGTATACGGTGTCGGGCAGCCTGTTCGATTGCTATATGCTGGCGGCATTCGGTTTGCTGGGTTATCTGATGCGCCGGCTGGATTACCCTTCGGCGCCGTTGATCCTGGGCTTGGTATTGGGCGACTCGATGGAGCGGGCGCTGCGCCAGTCGCTGATGATGTCGCAGGGCGATCTGTCGATCCTGGTATCCAGACCGATTTCAGCCACAATGCTGGGCTTGGCTGTGCTGCTGCTGATCATGCCGCTGTTCCGCAAATTCAATTCCTGGCGGGTCAGGGCAATCGAAGAAAACGGCTGACCGATTTTTAATTCAGCTGAACATTCAACGGCTGAAATTGCCGTTTAATTTACGAGGAGAAAATACTATGAAATTACGCACATCCATCATCATGGCCGCCTGTGCCGCTGCACTGGCTGCAGCGCCGGCCTGGGCACAGTTCAAACCGACCAAGCCGGTGGAAATCGTCGTGCATACCGGTCCCGGCGGTGGCGCCGACGTATTGGCGCGCTTCATGACGCAACTGATCGAAAAGGAAAACCTGGCACCGGTGCGTTTCCAGGTCAACAACCGTGATGGCGGCGGCGGACTGCGTGCAATGGCGTATGTGGCGGAGAAAAAGGGTGACACCCACACCATCGCCGTCTTTACCGGCAACTGGCTGACCAATCCGCTGATCCGCTCTGAAGCCAAATTCACCGTCAAGGACATGCTTCCGGTGGCACGGCTGGTGCTGGAGCCGGCGGTGATTGCGGTGAAAGCAGACTCGCCGTTCAAGACACTGAAGGAATTTATTGATGCCGCGAAAAAAACGCCGGGCTCGCTCAAACAGTCGGGCGGTTCACAGACCAGCCGTGACAACGTCGTGCGCCAGTTGTTGATGAAGGAAACGGGTGCTAACTGGGCCTATATTTCGTTCCCGGGCGGCGGTGAGCGCATCGCCGCGCTGCTCGGCGGCCACGTCAACATGATGGTGATCGAGCCGCAGGAGGCGGGTGAACATATCAAGGCCGGCGGTATGCGCGTGATTGCGCAGGTTGCTGACAAACGCCTCGCTGCCTATCCGAACATTCCGACCATCAAGGAAGCCGGTTTCGATATTCCCAATGTGCCGCAGGTGCGCGGTATTGTGATGCCGGCAGGGGTCGCTCCCGATGTTGTTGCCTACTATGAAGACCTGTTCCAGCGCATGGTGAGGACCCCGACCTGGCGCAAGTATCTTGATGAACAGCAGTTCGAAGACGGCTTCCAGAAGTCGGCCGAGCTCAGCAAATTCTTTGACACTTTCACGGATCAGATGCGGGTGATTCTGAAAGAAGCCGGCACCCCGGTCGTGCGCTGAAGTTGGAACGAGATGCGCTTCCTGCAATTGCGGGAAGCGGTTTGCCCGGGGGTGAAAACCCCCGTTTTTTTGACCTGTTGCGGATGAAATAATGAGTGCAAAACTACCTGAAGTCGCGGTGGCCGAACGGCTGGCCGATCAGACGATCGCGCTGACGATCAAGGCCATTCCTGCTGAAGTGCGTGCGCGTGCTGAAGAATTGCTGATCGATGTGGTCGGCCTGTGTGTCGCCGCGCGCCATACCGATTATGTGAAGGCGGTGATCGCCGGCGTCGATGCCGGTGGGCCGTGCACTGCAATTGGTCACACCCAGACGTTTTCTGCCGAAGCCGCGGCACTGATCAACGGCACCGCAACCCATGGCGAGGATTTTGACGACACCTTCGAGGGCGGTCCGGTGCACTCGAGCACGGTGATCGGTCCGGCGGTGCTGGCGGCCGCCGAGCGCTTCGGTTGCGACGGTCGCGATGTGCTGGCCGGATTTGTCGCCGGCGTTGAAACGCTGTGCCGGATGTCGATGGTGATTCCCAAGGCCATCCACAAATCCGGTTTTCATCCGACAGCCATACTCGGCGCAATGGCGGCAACGCTGGCGGTGGCGCGGACTTTGAAACTCAACAAACAGCAGACCGTTGATGCGCTGGGCATTGCCGGCAGCATGGCCAGCGGCATCATTGAATACCTGGCAGAGGGCGCATGGACCAAACGGCTGCACGCGGGCTGGGCGGCGCAGGTGGGCATTCAGGCGGCGCGGTTCGGTGAACAGGGTTTTCTCGGGCCACGCACGGTGTTTGAAGGCACGCATGGTCTTTATTACGCATTTGCGCATTCCGCTGACGGTAACTATGACGTGCTGACGCGTGATTTCGGCAAGGACTGGTATATGTCGCGTATCACCTTCAAGCCCTACGCGACCGGCACGATGAACCAGCCCTATGCCGACTGTGCACTGCGTTTGGCGAAAAAAGGCTTTGCTGCAGAGGATGTGGTGGATGTGCTGTGTGAAACAGCCGAAGGTTATGTACACCGGCTGTGGGATCCGCTGCCTGCCAAGCAGCGTCCGGCGAACGATTACGCGGCGAAATTCAGCGCGCCATTCAATATTGCGGTGGCATTTGTCACCGGCGGCGCAGGGCTGGCGGCGTTCACCGAAAAGACCGTGCGCGATGAGCGCATCCTCGCACTGGCTTCGAAAGTGAAATACGTCGTCGATCCGAACAACCCCTATCCCAAGGCTTATACCGGCCATGTGCGCATGACCCTGAAAGACGGTCGGGTGTTCGAAGAGCGTCAGCCGCATATCCGCGGCGGCGCGCAGGAGCCGCTGACGCGTGCGGAGATCGAAGACAAATGCCGGCTCAATTGTGTTTTCGGCGGCTGGAGCGAGCAGCAGATTGCGGCGTTCCTGAATTCGGTGCCCAATCTGCTCAACGGCAAGCCCGATCTGAAGTCATTGCGGGCTTGAGGTGGTTGGAATAAAGTATCAATAAAAACATATACTTATAATTAACCGTCGATTAGGGGATCAGGCATGAGCCAACGCATCAGCATCGATATCGTTTCCGACGTGGTTTGACCCTGGTGCTTCATCGGCAAGCGCAAGCTGGAAATCGCGCTGCAGCAGTTCGCAGAACTGCACCCCGATGAGCAAAAACCGGCCGTGCGCTGGTTGCCTTTCCAGTTGAATCCGGATCTCCCGGCGAGCGGTATTTCGCGCGCCGATTACATCATGCGCAAGTTCGGTGAACGCGACAGTTCGCGCTACAAGCGCGTGGCACTGGTCGGCAAAAGCATCGGCCTCGACATGGCCTTCGACAACATCAAGGTGCAGCCGAACACGGTGAAAGTGCACCGGCTGATGCATCGTGCCGGCGAACTTGGGAAACAGGATGAGCTTGCCGAAGCGCTGTTCCGTGCCTATTTTGTCGAAGGGGCCAATCTGACCGACAGTGCGGTGCTGGCGGATTACGCGGCACAAGCCGGACTCGACCGCGATCAGATGAAGGCTTATCTGGACAGCGACGCCGACGCCGATCTGGTCCGCAACGCCGACCAGGAAGCGCGGCAGGTCGGCATCGAAGGCGTGCCGTTTTTCATCATCAACCGCACAATCGGAATATCCGGCGCGCAGGATCCGGAAGTGCTGCTGCAGGCGATGGAGCAGGCGAGGGCGGGCGGCAATTCCTAGGTGGCGGGAGAGTGGGTAATGGCTGAATCAACCGAATACCGCAACGCGCTGGAAATGGGCACGACGCTGGGCGAGTATCAGCTCAAATCGGTGCTGGGCGTCGGCGGCTTCGGCATGACCTACCTCGCCTGGGATACCAATCTCGAAAAACACGTCGCGATCAAGGAATACCTGCCGGGCGACCTTGCGCTGCGCGCACTCGACGGCAGCGTGGTGCCGGTATCGACCGACCATCAATACGATTACCAGTGGGGCCTTGAGCGTTTCATCATCGAAGCGCGCACGCTGGCCCGCTTCAGTCATCCGCATATCGTCCGCGTCAACCGTTACTTCGAAGCCAACGGCACCGGCTACATGGTGATGGACTACGAGGAAGGCGAATCGCTGAGCCAACTGCTGAAGCGCGCGCCGTTGCCACCTGAAGCGGAACTGCGGCATATCCTGCTGCCGCTGCTCGGCGGGCTTGCCGCGGTGCATGCTGCGCAATTTCTGCATCGCGATATCAAACCCAGCAACATTTTCATGCGTGCCAATGGTTTGCCGGTGCTGCTCGATTTTGGCGCTGCGCGTTCGACCAGCGGCGGCACGCGCAGCCTCACTGCAGTATTGACGCCCGGTTATGCGCCGCTGGAGCAATACACCACCGACGGCAAGCAGGGACCATGGTCGGATATTTATGCCATGGGCGGGGTGTTGTATCGCGCAGTCACCGACCGCAATCCGCCGGATGCGGTGAGCCGTGTGCAGAATGATGCGCTCAAGGAAGGACTGGCGACGGCGCAGGGCCGTTACAGCGCGCCGCTGCTGCGCGCGATTGAGTGGGCAATGATGGTGAAGCCCGATCTGCGGCCACAGCGGGTGCAGGACTGGAAAGCCGCCTTCGATGCCCAACTGACGGTGACCATGCCCCAGGCCGCACCCGTGATGTCCGTGACTGCCACGGTGCCGGCTGCCGCGACCGCAGCGCCGGTCACTACGCCGACCACGCGGCCCGCAACGGGGCGCACGGCACCGGTGCAGCCCGATCATGGTTCGGCATGGCGGCGTATCGGCTGGATGATGGCCTGGATTATTGCGATTGTTGTCGCAGTCGGCTGGTACAAACGTCGTCCGCAGCCTCAGCCCGAGCCGCTGCCTGTGGTGCGCGAGAAACCCCTGCGCCCGCCGGTGAAAGTGGAAGTAGTGCAGGTGCCGCTGCCACAGCAGCCCTTGTCCGGACCCGCCACACCGGCGCCTGCGGCCGACTTTGTCGCCGTGCAGCCGCAGGACGCTTCGCGCCCGTCCCGTGAATTTGCGACCACCGGGGATCCCCGTGAACGGCCGTCAAGGCCTGATACCGCCAGTCCGGTTCCCGAGCGCGCCCGCGAGCGCGTGACCGAGGAGTTTCGCGGCGCCGACCGTGATGGCGACGGTTATCTGACGCAGGCCGAGGTCGAGGGCCGGTTTCCCGCGGTCGCCAGGGATTTCGGCAAAGTTGACCGCAATGGCGACCGGCGCATTTCGCTGGAAGAATTCATCGACCTGCGGCGCCAGCAGTTCGAGGCGCGCAAGCCGGCGCGTTAGGCTCTGGTCAGCGCGGCAGCAGAAATTCGCGTATCGCGGCGATCTGCTCATCCGCCATCAACGCCGGCGCATGGCCGACGCCGGCAAATTCGACCAGTTTCGGCTGCGGACCGCGTTGGGTCATTTCGACAGCGGTTTCATGCAGCAGCAGATCCGATTCCGCGCCGCGCAGCAACAGCGTCGGGCAGCGGATCGCGTCGTAGTAATTCCATAACATGATGTCCTTGGCTGCCGTTTTGCGGAAGGGCAGCGCGATATCCGGATCGTAGTTCATGCCCCAGCGGCCATCGGTGTGGCATTTGGCGTTGTGCTCGGCAAGATGGCGCCATTGCGCATCGGTCAGCGGCCCGAAGGGCGCGGATACGATGCGTACGTACTGTTCGAATTCAGCGTAACTGTTGAACAGCGGATTGCGGCCGACATAGGCGCCGATCCGTTCCATCGACGCTTTGGGTATCAGCGTGCCGACATCGTTGAGCACCAGACGACGCAGCGGCGTGTTCGGCCGCGAGGCGAGCAACATGCCGAGCATGCCGCCCATCGACGTGCCGACCCAGTTGATTTCCTGCGCACCGGTGGCAGTGACGCGCGCCATCAATGCGGTCATGTCATTCATGTACTGCGGGTAGCCGTAATCGTCCTTGTTCGGCAGACAGTCGCTTTTGCCGCGGCCGGCAATACTCACGCTGATCACGCGCAGATCGTTCTGCAGCGCGGCAGCCAGCGCGTCAAAGTCACGGCAATTGCGCGTCAGTCCGTGCACGCAGATCACCGCGCGCGGATTCGCGAGGTCGCCCCAGTCGGTGTAGTGCAGGCGGTGAAAGCCGCTGCTGTTGATACCTGTCAGATATTCTTCACGCATATTAACCTGTTGTTTTTATTTATCTATCTAACGCCAAGCATGACCAGGCCCCAGGCGCCCAAGCCGATGAAGCCGCCGAGGTGTGCCCAGCTCCACCACAGATAACGGCGCCCCAGGGTGTCGGGCATTTCGTTGGACAACAGGAACAGCCGCTTGTCGCGCGGCTTGCGCAAAAGATGCACGCCTTCGGTTTGACGGCCGGTTTGTTCCAGTTGCCGCTTGCGCACCTCACGGATGGCCTGCATGCGTGCGAGTTCCCATTCCTTCAGGCTGATGGTGCCGTCCTGATCAAGATCAAATCGTTTGATCAGGTTCTGCCGGTCATTTTTCCATTCACTGAGCAAGGCGCTGATGTCCTCGCGCTCTTCAGTGACCGACGGCGCGTTGGCGGTATGGGTGACAAATTCCCCGATGGCATACAGCGTATCGCCCGGCAGCAGCAGCCATTCGTTGTAGCGCATGTTGCCGTCACGCCAGGATTTGTGCGCACTGGTGACGACTTCAGCGCCGTCCGGCGAAATCACGCAGGATCCGCTGTCGTCGACCAGGAAAAAATGCGCGACGCTATGGCCTTCATCGACGGTTTTCCATTTGTTGTCGTTCTGTTCTTCTTCGACCATGTAACGGTACCAGCAGCAAGGGCTCAAGCTGACCGGACAATGCACGGCCGAACCATCGATCAGACGGCCGATGCCGAGCAGTTCGACATAGCCTTGGGACGCGGATGCCACTTTGGAGGTCGGCAGGTCATGGATCTGCCGGTAACGCCGGTGATTGCCGAGCCAGGCGAAAAAGCTGACCACGGACATCGCCAGCAGCGCCCAGGGCCAGGCTTCCGGCGTATCGGCCTGGCCGGCGATGGCCAGGATGATGAAATGCAGGCCGCCGGTCAGCAGCAGCGGGGCGCGGCCCCTGCTGCTGGAGACGTTGAACGAAAACGCCATTCAGCGCTGCCGGCGGTTCAACTGCCGAACAGCTGCTTGACGTCGACGTCCTTCTTTTCTTCCTCGGAGAACTCCAGCAGCTGGGCCTCCTTGAAAGCGAGCAGGCGGGCGATGATCACGTCCGGGAACTGCTCGATGCGCACATTGTTGATATTGACCGACTCGTTATAGAACTCGCGGCGGTCGGCGATGGCGTTTTCCAGCGCGCTGATGCGCGTCTGCAATTGCTGGAAGGTCTGGTTGGCCTTGAGGTCGGGATAGGACTCGGCCAGCGCGAACAGGCTGCCCAGCGCCGCGCGCATGCCGGTTTCGGCTTGGCCCAGCGCAGGCACGTTCTGCGCTTCACGCGCGGTGAACACCTTTGAGCGCGCTTCGATCACCCGGGTCAGTGTGTCCTGCTCGAACTTCATGTACTGCTTGCAGGTTTCGACCAGCTTGGGCAGTTCGTCGTGGCGCTGTTTGAGCAGCACGTCGATGTTGGCCCAGGCCTTGGAGACGTTGTGTTTGATCTGTACCAGCGCGTTGTAGATCGTGATCACGTAGATGACGATGACGGCCAGTACGGCTAGGGTGATGATGGTGCCTAGACCCATTTTTATTCTCCCTGAAATCCCTTGTTGGGATGGGGGGATTGTATAGCAGGGGGAGTTGTTGGTTACAGGAACAAATTCAACTTCGCTGGCATGCGGCAAAATCTGTCGGTTGGGTTGACTCGATGCACAACACCGTTCGCCCTGAGCTTGTCGAAGGGCGTTCTTGCCACTGTTTTTTATCCGGTTGCGGGCCTTCAAATTCGCCGGGGGTGGCCCGGCGGCCAGTTACTTTCTCTTGCTTCGCCAAGAGAAAGTAACCAAAGAGAAGGCGACCCTGCCGAGCCGCCCTCCGGGTTCCCTGCGTTGCTCGCGCAGCCGGGCGGCTCTCACCCAAGGTGACTTCCTTCGGGGCGCGCAACTCGCCCTCGCAAATTGCGCGAGGGCTCAGACAGTGCTCGCCGACGGCCCCCGGCCGCACTGCGCTACTCGGCGGCTCGGAAGGGGGGGCTGTAATGGTGGGGTGGTAGGGCGTATTACGCTTCGCTAATGCGCTCTACAAGATCTTACTGGGGTGCCGGTTCCGTCATGAGGTTCCATACGCGAAGACCTTCGGTTCTTGCTGCTGTCGCAAGCCCGCCATCTGCAGTAACAAGTACGGTCGTTGAATCATTTACGAGTACAGAAAAATAGCCTTTCTTTACGCTGAGTATCTGAAACGCATCCGAAAGGTCTAGGTGACTCCGCTGCGCAATTGCCTTTGCTTCACCAAAGGTCGTCGGATCCGTAAAACTAAGATCCTTAATCGTGGAAGAGGACGTGCCGTACCACGCTGTGAGTTGAAAAGCGGCGTCAAGGTACTCCTCAATTGAGAGTTGGCCCTGGTACTTCCACTTTCCTTTGAGAATATTCATTGCCTCGTAGAAGCAAAACGGTGTCGTGTACTTTGTGGGACGATTGTCGAAGTAGTGGCGCGCAACGTCCGAGCAAGGTTCTTTCGTGTAAACCTTAACAAGCGCCGACGCGTCAAAGAAGTCCGCTCGTGCAGCGGTGTAATTCATGCTCATTAGCAGTCTTCGGGGAAATGTCCTCCAAAATCAGCGATCACCACTAGGTCATCTACGGCTTCGGACTTTGTGGTTCGTGTGGTGCGGTAGTGCTGGCGCCAGAGATTTTGGATGTCTTCAAAATAGGGCTGATCTCGATGAAGGCTAATGACGTATTCGCCTTTGCCTTGCCCCTTGTGAACCACAGGTATAAGAAAGCTCACTGTAATACCCAGCCATCGATTGGCTATGCCGAACCAACGAGTTCTTTCGAGCGGTCGCGTGAAATCCAGTAAAAATACGCAGTCTTCCAAGCTTGCGCCTGATTTCGTAGCGGCAAAGTCATGCGGTCGATCATGGAAAGCATATAGGGTAAGCGCCATATCGTAAGCTCCAACGCGAGTTGATTGGCATTTTGGCTGACGTTGTGCAACTGTTTAGTGCTCATCATAGTCCACGCCACACCTACACTCAATCGCCCGCGCGACTGCCGATTTACCAAGTGTAAGTCACGCTATACCGCACCACGGTTTCCGCTCCCGCAGCAATCTTCACCGGAAACGTCACCGTCCGCGCATCATCCTTGCGATAGTCCTGACTCTTGCTGGTGATCTGCCAGTTGGTCCAGCGGTAGAGATTCTCTTTGACCATTACGGTGGCCGCTTCCTTTTTCTGATTGCGCACCTTGACTTCGATTTCCTCGGTCATGGTTTTGCGTGTGGTGTCCACCGTGAAATTGACCTGGCGGCGTTCGCCGACGACGTCGAAGGCGGAGCCCATTTTGATCAGCACGGCTTCGTTGCGCGGGGTGTGGTCGATGATGTCTTCGCCGATGAATTCCAGGGTCTGGTCGGCGCTGTCGAGTTTGGAGACGCGGATGCGGCCGGCCGGCAGGGGCATGCCCATATTCTGTTCCTTGGCGTTTTTGAAGCCGAGGTAGACGTCGACCTTGCGGTTGCTCTGGATGCCGTAGTTGCGGTCGGTGGCGGGGCTGCCGTAGGGGCGGGCGCCGGCGGCGCCGTAATAGACCAGGGTTTTTTCGCAGGCGACGCCGCGGGCTGCGGGGAACAGTTCGAGTTGCTGAGTGGAGTTGTCGGGAATGGTGGCGGGGCGACCCAGGGTGTAGAGGTGGTATTCGAAGAACGATTTTTCCTCGAACCCCTTGTCACTCATTTCCATCGCCAGCGCGCGCTGTGCGGCGGGTGCGGCGTAGGCGCGGCCTTGCGGCTGCGGGCGATGCACGTCACCGGCGACGAGTTTCAGTTTGGCGTCGGCGTAGCTCGCGCCGGACTTGTTGACGATGCTGACCCAGGCGCCGACATCGAGCTTGCAGCTGTTGGCATCGCCGCCTTCCTGGTACGTCAGGTTGTAGTCCGCCCACCAGGTGATGCCGGTGGTCTGGTAGGACACCCGCGTGGCGTGGCTGCCGGCGCGATTGGCGTTGATGTCCCACACCAGCGTCGGCCGGGTGATCAGGCCGCCCGGCAGTTCCGGAAGGCGCACGCCGGCGTTGTGCGGCAGGGTCTGGATACTGCCGTCGTCGCGTTTGAGCACGATGCCGCCTGCCGTGGACAGCAGTGTTCCTGAAAACGATTCGGTGCTGTTGCCGCGCACCTGATCGACGGTGATGCGGCGGTCGATGTATTTTTCCAGCAGCTTCTGCGTGCTGACCAGGTCGAACTGGAAGTTCTGTTCGATGACCCGGGTGCCTGATGCATCAGTCAGCGACTCGAAATGCACCGTGGTGGGATCGATCAAGGCGGCGACATCAGTGAAGCGCACGTTGTTGCGGCCGCGGTTGAGGGCGAGTTCACGCTGGTGGCGGACCACGGCGTAGCCGGGCACGGCGGGGCCGCTGGCGCCGCCGCGGTACAGTTCCGGCGGCAGGGCGCCGGGGCGGGCGGTGCTGTAGATGGTCAGTGCCTGGCCGCTGCCGTCATTCTGGGCCGCGGCGGTTGCGGAGAACGTCGCGGCAAGGGCGGCGCCGAGCAGGGCGGTGTACGGTTTCATGGTGTTCCTTTCGTGTGATCGGGATACCGGTCTGTTAACGCACGGCGCGGGCATTCGGGGTTAAGCGGAACATGATGAACTAGAATCCGGGCATTCCCGGAACAGGAAAATCAGGGGCAAGGACAATGATGAAAAACATCTGCATATTCTGCGGTTCGAATACGGGCAAGAGTGCGGTTTACGCGGACGCCGCTCGCGGCATGGTGCGCGCCATTGCCGGCGCCGGCATGGGTATCGTGTTCGGCGGCGGCAATATCGGGCTGATGGGCGTGGTCGCCGAAGCCGCTCTCGCGGCGGGGGTTCATGTGACCGGGGTCACGCCGCGCCGGCTGCTCGAGCGCGAGATGGTGCACACCGGGTTGACCGAACTGCATGTGGTGGAGTCGATGCACGAGCGCAAGGTGATGATGGCGGAAATGTCCGATGCCTTTATCGCGCTGCCGGGCGGCATGGGCACGCTGGATGAGTTGTTCGAGATGGTGACGCTGATCCAGCTCGGTGTGCAGCGCAAGCCCTGCGGCCTGCTCAACGTCGAAGGTTACTTCGACCACCTGCGCGCTTTTCTCGACCACGCGGTCGATGAGCGTTTCGTCAATCCTGCACATCGCGACATGATCGTCATCGACGCTGATCCCGCGGGCATGATCGAGCGCCTGCGTGGCTGGACGCTGCCGCAGACCAGCAAATGGCTGGATGCAAAAGCCTGAGTTGCAGACGGCGCTCTAATGGGCGTATAAGAATTTTCAAATCAGACTATCGGTTGATGCGCCTACAATGCGATGTAAATCATTGAATCCATTGGCTATCAGATGACCGCTCGCCCCGAGATCAGCGACCGCAGCGAAACCCGCAACACCACCTGCTACATGTGTGCATGCCGCTGTGGCATCCGCGTGCACCTGAAGAACGGTGAAATCCGCTATATCGAGGGCAATCCCGAGCATCCGCTGAACAAGGGTGTGATCTGCGCCAAGGGCGCGTCGGGGATCATGAAACAGTATTCGCCGGCGCGGCTGACCAAGCCGTTGCGGCGCAAGGCGGGTGCGGAGCGCGGTGCCGGCGAGTTCGAAGCGATCAGCTGGGACGAGGCCTTCGCCATCATGGAAGAACGCCTGCGCAAGATCCGTTCGACCGACCCGAAAAAATTCGCGCTGTTCACCGGCCGCGACCAGATGCAGGCGCTGACCGGCATGTTCGCGCGCCAGTTCGGCACGCCGAATTACGCTGCGCACGGCGGATTCTGCTCGGTGAACATGGCCGCCGGCATGATCTACACCATCGGCGGCAGTTTCTGGGAATTCGGCGGCCCCGACCTCGACCGCGCCAAGCTGTTCGTGATGATCGGTACCGCCGAAGATCATCATTCGAACCCGCTGAAAATCGCCATCTCCAAATTCAAGCGCCGCGGCGGCCGTTTCATTTCGGTGAATCCGGTGCGCACCGGCTACTCGGCGATCGCCGACGAGTGGGTGCCGATCCGTCCCGGCACCGATGGCGCGCTGCTGCTGGCGCTGACCCACGAAATCATCAACACCGGCCTTTATGACCGCGATTTTCTGGCGCGTTATACCAACTCCGGTTATCTGATCAACGTCGATCCGGCGAGTCCGCTGAATGGTACGGCGATGAAATCCGGCGCACAGCCCAGGGGTGACAACCCGGAACACCGCCACGATCAAATGTGGTGGGACCGGCACAGCGGTCGCGCTGTCGCCAACCATACGCCCGATGCCGATCCCGCGCTGCTCGGCAATTACAAACTCGACGACGGCACGCCGGTGAAGCCGGCCTTCCAGTTGCTGCTGGAGCGGGTCAAGGAATACACGCCGGAGTGGGCCGAGGGCATCACCGGCATTCCGGCCGAACGCATACGGCGCCTCGCGCATGAAATGGGCATCACCGCGCGCGACCAGAAAATCGAACTGCCGATCGCCTGGACGGATTCCTGGGGCAAGGAACACGAAACCGTCACCGGCAACCCGGTGGCCTTCCATGCAATGCGCGGCCTTGCTGCGCATTCCAACGGATTCCAGGCCATCCGCTCGCTGGCGATCCTGATGTCGCTGCTGGGCACCATCGACCGGCCCGGCGGCTTCCGCCACAAGGCGCCGTTTCCGCGGGCGATCCCGCCGGTGGCCAAGCCGCCGAAGGGGCCGGAGGCAGTGCGTCCCGACACACCGCTGGGCGGGCTTGCGCTGGGCTGGCCGGCGGGGCCTGATGATCTGAGCCTCGATGCCGACGGCGGCCCGTTGCGGCTGGACAAGGCGTTTTCCTGGGAATACCCGCTGGCGGTGCACGGCATGATGCACAACGTGATCACCAATGCCTGGCGCGGTGATCCGTACCGCATCGACACCCTGCTGATCTTCATGGCCAACATGGCATGGAACTCGACGATGAATACCGTCGAGGTGCGCAAGATGCTCAACGACCGCGATGAACAGGGCGAATACAAGATCCCGTTCCTGATCGTCTGCGATGCCTTCCAGTCGGAGATGACGGCATTCGCCGACCTGGTGCTGCCGGATACCACTTACCTCGAGCGCCATGATGTGATGTCGATGCTCGACCGGCCGATTTCGGAATTCGACGGCCCGGTGGATTCGGTGCGCATTCCGGTGGTGCCGCCCAAGGGCGAATGCAAACCCTTCCAGGAAGTATTGATTGAACTGGCGTCGCGGCTGAAGTTTCCGGCGTTCGTCACCGCGGACGGCGCGCGCAAATACCGCGACTATCCGGATTTCATCATCAACTATGAGACCGAGCCGGGCTCGGGCATCGGTTTCCTTGCCGGCTGGCGCGGCCGCGGCGGCGAGAAGGCGATGGTCGGCGAACCCAATCCGAGGCAGTGGGAAATGTACGAAAAAAACAATTGCGTGTTTCATCACCGCTTGCCGCGGTCCTATCAGTACATGCGCAACTGGAACCAGGGTTATCACGAATGGGCGCAGCGCACGCGCGTGCGTCGTTATACCGATCCGATCGTGATCCAGATTTATTCCGAGGTGCTGCAGAAGTTCCGCATGGCTGCACAGGGTCGTGGCGAGTCGCCGCGACGGCCGCCCGAGCATCTGCGTGTACGCATCGTCACTTACTGCGATCCGCTGCCGTTCTATTACGCGCCGCTGGAAGTGCAGGCCACCGACACCGTGCGTTATCCGCTGGCGGCGGTGACCCAGCGGCCGATGGCGATGTATCACTCCTGGGATTCGCAGAACGCCTGGCTGCGTCAGATACATACTCATAACTATCTGTTTATTAATGGGAAAACGGCATCCGCGCTGGGCGTTGCCGATGGTGACTGGGTGTGGGTGGAGTCACCCCACGGCCGTGTGCGTTGCATGTGCCGCACCAGCGAGGCGGTGGAGCCGGGCACGGTGTGGACCTGGAATGCCATCGGCAAGGCGCAGGGCGCGTGGCATTTGGCGCCGGACGCCAACGAGTCGCAACGCGGTTTCCTGCTCAATCACGTGATATCCGAAGAGCTGCAAGGTGCTGATGGCAAACGCATGTCGAATTCGGATCCGGTGACCGGCCAGGCCGGCTGGTACGACGTGCGTGTGCGCGTCAGCAAGGCGGGTGCCACCGAACCGGCGGAAACCTCGCCGCAATTCGCACCGCTGCCGGCGGCGCCAGGCACCAATCGCGTGCGCCGCTTGTGGCAGGCCTTCGTCGCCGGCAAGGGGGAATTCAAATGACCCAACGATTGATCTACACAGCACCGTTCGGGCTGAGCCTGTCGAAGCCCTTCCGCCCTTCGACAGGCTCAGGGCGAACGGTGTTGGTTTGTCAGCCATGATGAAAAGCACAATAGATCAACAGGGGTGCTCGAGATGACCCAGCTCGATAACCAGGAGTGCTCGCGATGACCCAGCTCGCGTTGGTGATCGATCTCAACGTCTGCGTCGGCTGCCATGCCTGCGTGACCAGCTGCAAGGAATGGAACACTTCCGGCGAAGCGGGTTTCATGTCGGATGACAACCCGTACGACCGCGATCCGACGGGCACGTTTTTCAATCGCGTGCAGACTTTCGAGGTCGGCGAGTTTCCGAATACGCAGACCGTGCATTTCCCGAAGTCCTGCCTGCACTGCGAGGATCCGCCGTGCGTGCCGGTATGTCCGACGGGCGCCAGCTACAAGCGGCCCGAAGACGGCATCGTGCTGGTCGATTACGACAAATGCATCGGCTGCAAATACTGTTCGTGGGCCTGCCCGTACGGCGCGCGCGAACTCGACGAGCATCAGAAGGTGATGAAGAAATGCACGCTGTGCGTCGACCGCATCTACGACACCAGGCTGCCGGAGTCCGAGCGCAAGCCGGCCTGCGTGCTGGCCTGCCCGACCAGCGCGCGGCTGTACGGCGACATCCACGACGAAGAATCGATCGTGTCGAAGGCGATCCGCGAGAGCGCCGGTTATGCGCTGATGCCGGAGTGGGGCACGCAGCCGGCGAACCACTACCTGCCGCGACGCAAGACCGAGATGCGCATCCACGAGGACGAACTCGAGCGTGCCGACAATCCGCTGAAGATCGACGGCCGTCTGCCCAAGCCCGGGGCCAAGGCGCCGTCGCTCGACGACGTGACCTCGTGGTAACGGAGCCGCAGAGATGAATCCTGCTCTTTCCGTCATTTTCCTGACCACGCTGCTCGGTGCCGGGCAGGGGCTGTTCCTTGCGCTGTTCGTGATCGAGGTTCGTGTCGCCACAGACCTGTTGCCGGCGCCCTCGGCCGGCTTCTATCCGCTCGGCAGCGCGATTGCCGTGGCGCTGCTGGCGGCGGGGCTGCTGGCATCATTTTTCCATCTTGGCCATCCCGAGCGTGCCTGGCGTTCGGCGGCGATGTGGCGCACCTCGTGGTTGTCGCGTGAAGTCATCGTGCTGCCGGCGTTCATGGCGGTGGTCGCCGCCTACGGCTGGGCGCACTGGCAGGGCTGGTCCGGCACGCTGCTGATCGGCATGGTCGGCGCCGCGGTTTGTCTCGCCTTGTTCCTGTGCACCGCGATGATCTATGCGTGCATCAAGTTCCTGCAGGAATGGGCGACGCCGTTGACGCTGGTGAATTTCGTGCTGCTGGGTTGCGCGTCCGGCGTGATGCTGGCGGCTGCGCTGGCGGCGCTGCGCGGCGAGCCCAATGCCGGCGTGGTTGGCAGCTGGGCGGTGGTATTGACGGTGGCAGGCATGGTGTCGCGCATGGCATCGCTGTGGCGCAACGCACGTCTCAAGCCGCGCTCGAACCTGCAGACGGCGATCGGCATCAAGCATCCGCGCATCGTGCAAAAGGCTCAGGGTTTCATGGGCGGATCGTTCAACACCCGCGAGTTTTTTCACGGCCGCGCGCCGGGCACGCTGCGGAATGTGAAATGGCTGTTCATTGCCGGCGCCTTTGTCGTGCCGGTGTTGCTGGTGCAAACAGGGCTGGCTACCGGATCCCCTGTGCTGCTGGTGCTCGCGTTTACCGTTCAGTTCGGCGGTCTGGTGGCGGAACGCTGGTATTTTTTTGCGCAAGCCAATCATCCGCAAAACCTTTATTATCAGGCGGTTTCCTGAACAACCATCCGCTTCGATGCCCCCGATTTCGTCTTTGCGCAACCGTGCCTCCAGCGCTTTTTATTATGTCTACGGCCTGACCCAGCGGGAAAAACAGCATCTGCTGGGGCAGATCCAGCAAACCCGGGGGCTGATGCCCATCCTGATGAAGCCGCGCAACGGCAAGCAATGGTCTGCGGAGGATCGCGCCGAGTTGCGCGACCATTTCAATCGCCTTTCGCGTCTGAGTCCCTATCTGGTGCTGGTGGTAATGCCGGGCGGATTTCTGGCGCTTCCGGTGTTTGCGTGGTGGCTGGACCGGCGCCGGCTCCGGGTGCGTGATGGCACCGGCTTGCCGCCGATGCACTGAACAGTGCGCCAGCTGTGCCATGACCGACTTCATTCAGGCTTGAGCCCCCGTCCCCGTGGTTGCCATCTGGTATCTGCTGATGCTGGCGCCTTTGATCGCGATGGCGATTTTTTGGTGGAGCTACCGGCGTAAACAGGCAGCCCGGGAACGCCTGGCGAATGAACGCTGGCAGCAAATGGTCGGCAAAGCGGCAGCGCCCGGAAATGTTGCTTCTGCGGCCGTTAGTGAAAGCGCCGCATCCGTTACAACTCATCCGCTGAAGCCGGTGCAACCGCTTGCCTCATTGCCTTACCGACGCCGGGAGCGCTTGCTGGATCCCGCTGAAACTTTGTTTTATTTTCTGCTGCGCACCAACATTCCGGAATACGAGGTTTTGTGCGGAGTCAGTCTGCAGCGCCTGTTGACGGTGTCCGGCGCTTCAGAATCGGAGAATGACCGGCTGTTGCGCGGGCTGTCGCAACATGCCGTCGATTTTGTGCTTTGTGACAAAACCATGCAGCCGCGGGTAGCCATCGATCTGTTGGCGGGGGAGGCGCCGGCCGCGCTGACTGCGGCGCCGGATTTCAAAACCCGGTGTCTGGCCCATGCCGGCATCCGTTACGTAAGGATTTCGCGCACCGCCTTGCCGAAACGGCAGGACGTCAGGAACGCAGTGCTGGAAGCAGGGGGTGCGAAATAGGCATTTACCCGTAATGGGTGGCGCCGGATACCGTCAAATCATCAGCCTTTTGCCTATCAAGAGTGCTCTGTAACTAATTGATTAATAATAAATAATTATTCTACCCCTAAAGCTTTCCACATTGTGCTTGACGGCTTGCCAAGCATTACGTATAACGGCCACGCGTGTTTGGTTTCCAGGTACTTGAAAGTCAGCTGTTCCGCGTAAAGCAAGTTGTGGTGTGCGTGCTTTTGGGGCTGTGAGATTTAAATACGTTATTCGGCGCAAGCCGGCTTTAATCATCCTCAAAAGGAAATGCACAAATGGCAACTGGTACAGTTAAGTGGTTCAACGACGCCAAAGGTTTTGGTTTTATTACTCCTGACGGCGGCGGCGAAGATCTGTTCGCACACTTCTCCGGCATCGCGATGAGCGGTTTCAAGACCCTGAAGGAAGGCCAAAAGGTCACCTTCGACATTACCGCCGGCAACAAAGGCAAACAGCAAGCCAGCAACATCCAAGCAGCCTGATCGTTGCAGCAGCTGAAGAAACCGGGCTTAGGCCCGGTTTTTTTTCGTCCTTTTTTTCGTTCATCGATCCTGCAGCCGTATCGATCATCGCGGTTTGAACCGCCTCACGGAATCTTCACGTCGACCGCGTTACTGTTTCAGCCATCCCAACAGGAGTCCGGTGTTGTTGCCGGCTGGAATAAGGCTGAATTGAAACAGGAACTCGTCGAGGATCTCAGGAGCGATGCGGTTTTACCCCGGGTGCTTGCCCTGCCGCGGTATCTTCAGGAAGTGTATTGGTGGGCTTATGTCCATCCCAATGCAATACGCGTGTTTGAACGGCAGTGGCTGGTCAACGCGATCCTCTGGGGGAATTTTTCAAAACTGCGCGATGTGGCGCTGCATGCCTTGTCGCCGGTGCAGGGACGGGTGCTGCAGATTGCCTGCGTCTACGGTGATCTCACTGGCCGCCTGGCAGATCGTATCGTCGGCACTTCCAGTCTCGATGTCGTTGACATCGTCCCCGGCCAGCTCGGCAATCTGCAACGCAAGCTGGCGGGGCGTGCCGGCATTTCGCTGTTCCAGCGCAATTCGGTGGCGCTCGGTTTCGCAGATAACACCTACGACCGCACACTGCTGTTTTTTCTGCTGCATGAGCAGCCGGAAGCAGTGCGCCGGCAGACGCTGGCTGAGGCGCTGCGGGTGACGGCGCCGGGCGGGCGTATCGTGATTGCTGATTATCATTGCCCGAGCCGCTGGCATCCGCTGTATTACCTGTTGCGCCCGGTGCTGGCGTTGCTGGAGCCCTATGCGTTGGACCTGTGGCGCAACGATATCGCTTCCTGGCTGCCGCAGGACATCAAAGTGCGCATTGAATCCAGGCGCACGTTTTTCGGCGGACTTTATCAACTGGTCGTGCTGGTCCGGGAGTAATGGATATGCGAGCGATCCCCGCGCTCCGCTTATGGCTGGCAGTGACGGTTCTTGTCCTGCTGTTTGCGCGGAGCGGCATCGCCACGGCAGCGGACGGTCTGGTGGTTGCTGCGGAAGCACGCGGATCTGCGGTGTCTGTGGACATCCGCACCACGGTCACGGCATCGCATGCGGTCATCTGGAGCACGCTGACCGATTACGGCCATTTGTCCGAGTTCATTCCGGGCATGCAGAGCAGCAAGATTACCGAGCGTCGCGGTCCAACGGCCATTGTCGAGCAGCGTGGCGAAGCGGGTTTTCTGCTTTTTTCATATGGCATTGATGTTGTGGTGGCATCAACGGAATATCACCCCGAGACGATTGAAATCCGCGTGCTCAAGGGCAATCTCAAGCGCCTCGACGGACGTTACCAGGTGGAGCACGGCGAGAAAGAAGGCACCTGGACGGTGCGCTGGGTTGGCCTCATTGAGCCGTCGCTGTCGATACCGCAGTTTCTCAGCGTGCGGTTGATTCGCGGTAGTCTGGTGGATCAGTTTCGCGGCATGATTGATGAAATTGAACGTCGGGATGTGGTGCGGCGCACGGCATCGGCAAAAGGAAATTGAAGGCATGAAGTTTAAGGGCATGAAATCCCGGTGGGTTCAAAAAACATGATGCGTTGGTTTGCCGCAGCTGCGGTATTGACGCTGGGCGCCTGCGCAACCGTGCAGCCGCCGCAGAGCTTGCATTTGCAGGCACCCGATGGCGGTGTGCGTGACTGCGCCCAATGGTTTCAATCACTGGACGCGGCCGTGGATACGGCGGGGGTCCGCGATCGTGAGGCTGCCACGGTGGCGGGCTTTCCGTATTTGCGCAGCACGCGTTTTCTGGCCGCGTTGATGCCCGCCGCGGGAACGGATGCGTTGCAACCGACCTGGCTGGATCAGTTGCGGGCGACAGATCTGCAGGCCCGCGCCGCCGAATTGCGTAATCTGCCCGCAGCGCAGATGGTCGAGAACGGACCGGCGATGGTGCAGCGCTGCGGTACATTGCTGATGGCGAGGGATCTGGCCGATCCGGCATTGCCGGAACTGCTGATGGAGCGGGTGCAGGTGGCAGATGCTTACAGCGATGGATTGCGCATCATCGGCCTTTACGGGCTGACGCGGATTCCTTTTGCCAAGGGCGTAGCGCAATGGCATGCCGAAGCGAAGGCGATGTTTGATCATTCGCGCAGCGGCGTGGAATCTGCCCATCCCATTGAGCGTTACGCGCCGGCGAAGGGCCCGCGTTATACGCGCGTGGAAGTGGCGGGCCTGCTGGCACGCGCCGATCCGGCTTTGGGTGTGCTGCAGTTGAATGTCGCGGAGGAGGCACGGCTGTTCGCGACCTATGCGCCGCTATTTGAAGTCGAGACGACCGGTGACTTTGACCGTCCCGGTGTGTTGCGCTGGAGCGAAGCCAAACATCCGGTGGTGGATATCCAACTACCGACGGTTTACCAGCGTCTGGCCTATACGCGTTACGGCGGTCGGACGCTGGTGCAGCTGGTTTATACGATGTGGTTCGGCGAGCGTCCGGTGGATAAATCCTTCGACATTCTTGCAGGCGGCCTCGACGGGCTGGTGTGGCGCGTGACGCTGGCACCGAATGGCGAGCCGCTGGTGTTCGACACCATGCATCCCTGCGGCTGCTATCACATGTTTTTTCCGACCCCGCTGGCGACGGCTCAGCCGGCACCGAACCCCGGCGACGAGTGGGCGTTTATCCCGGCGATGTTGCCGCGGCTGAAAGATGACGAGCAGATGCGTTTGCGTATCGCAACGCGCAGCCATTACCTGATCGACGTCGGCGTGCAGTCGGGCGCGGGCACCGCTGCCCGCGACTATGCGGTTCTGGATGAGAACGAATTGCGCTCACTGCCGCTGCCGGGCGGCGGATACCGCAGCATCTACGGCACGGATGCGCTGGTGCAAGGCACTGAACGCGGCGAGCGTTTCCTGTTCTGGCCGATGGGCATTCCCAGCGCCGGTGCAATGCGCCAATGGGGCAATCATGCCACCGCATTCCTCGGCCGCCGCCATTTTGACGATGCTGATCTGCTGGAGCGACGTTTCCAACTGACGCTTCACTAGGACGGGGCTGCGCTGCATAATCCGGCCCTCCATGGCCGTCACTCCGTCAGCGCCCGTCTGGGACATATTCTGCAAGGTTGTCGATAACTACGGCGATGCCGGCGTGTGCTGGCGCGTCGCCCGTTTGCTGCATCATCAGCACGGCCTTCAAGTCCGGTTGTGGATCGACCGCCTGCCAATCTTGCAGGTTCTGTGCCCTGCAATTGATGTCGCGGCGCCGGAGCAAGTAATCGACGGCATTGAAGTGCGTGACTGGTCAACCCTTGTTGCGCAGCCATCCGGTGTCGATGTGGTGATCGAGGCTTTTGCCTGCGGACTGCCCGAGACCTACGTTTCGGCCATGGCGAGGTTGACCCGGCCGCCGGTGTGGATCGTGCTGGATTATCTCAGTGCCGAGTCATGGGTGGACAGCCATCACGGGCTCGCCTCGCCGCATCCGTCTTTCGGACTTCCCCGCTGGTATTTTTATCCGGGGTTTACCGCAGCGACAGGCGGACTGCCGCGCGAACAGGATCTGTTCCAGCGCCGGGATGCTTTTGACGCGGTGGCGCGTGCCGGGTTCTGGCGCCGTTTGGGCATGAGCGTGCCGGCCCGGGATGAGTTCGTGGTGTCGCTGTTTGCTTATGCCCAAGCGCCGGTTACGGATTTGCTGACGGCTATGGCAGAAGATCCGCGGCCCACGGTGCTGGTGGTGCCCGCCGGTGCTGTGGTGCCGGCGGTGCAGGGTTTTTTTGGCGCGACAGGGTCTGGTACGACAGGGGCGACCGTGCGTCGGGGGGCACTGGGGTTGCGGTTATTGCCGTTTTTGCCCCAAAGCGAATATGACGAATTGCTGTGGGCCTGCGACCTCAATCTGGTGCGCGGCGAGGATTCCTTTGTCCGGGCGCAGTGGGCCGGCAAGCCCTTGATCTGGCAACCCTATCGGCAGGACGACGGGGCACATCACCGCAAGCTGCAGGCGTTTTTGCAGTGCTACACCGCGGGCATCGAGACGGGGGCCGGTGCCGCGTTGAGCGCCTTCAGCGAGGCATGGAGTGCGAGCACTCCGGTGCGGGCGCTATGGCCCGCCTTGCGCGCATCCCGGGATGAATTGGAGCGCCATGCCCGCAATTGGTCCGCAGAACTGGCTGATTTGGGTGAAATGTCCGCCAAACTGGTGGAGTTTGGGCGCAACAAGGTAAAATAGCGCGTTTTTCAACCGCTCAATTTATTACGCTTAATCAAGGATGTAGGTTATGAAAATCGCTCAGGAAATCCGCGCGGGCAACGTCATCATGGTGGGCAAGGACCCGATGGTGGTGTTGAAGGCCGACTTCAGCAAGTCCGGCCGCAACGCGTCAGTGGTAAAAATGAAACTGAAGAACCTGCTGTCGAACGGCGGTACGGAAACGGTGTATCGCGCCGATGAAAAATTTGATGTCGTGCAACTCGAACGCAAGGAAGTGACTTATTCCTACTTTGCCGAGCCGTCGTATGTATTCATGGACGCCGAGTTCAACCAGTTTGAAGTGGACAAGGAAAACCTCGGCGATGCGCTGAACTATCTCGAGGACGGCATGGAATGCGAAGTCACTTTGTATGAGGGGCGCGCCATTTCCGTGGAAATCCCGCAGACCATCGTCCGCGAAATCATTTATACCGAACCCGCGGTCCGCGGCGACACGTCGGGCAAAGTGCTCAAGCCGGCCAAACTGAGCACGGGTTATGAAATTCCGGTGCCGTTGTTCTGTGCCACTGGCGACAAGATTGAAATTGATACCCGCACCGGCGAATACCGCAGCCGGACCAAAGGCTGAGAACCTACTGCGCGCGGCGCTCGCTACGGTTCTTCGTTTAAATTAGTAGGCTGTTTGAATAAAAAACGCCGCAGAAACTCTGCGGCGTTTTTTATTCTGTGATCAGCCAGTCGCAGCGTGTGCCGCCTTCTTTTTGCGGCGACAGCGCCTGCCACAGCCAATCGAGCAGGGGACGGGCTTCCTGGTCCAGCCCGAAGGGCGGATTGACGATCACCATGCCGCTGCCGCGGATGTGTTCAGTCCAGTCCTCCGGGTGAACCGTCAGTTCCAGTTGCAGCGTTTTGGGCAGTCCTGCGGCCTGCAGGCTGCGGGCGAAGGCCTGCATCGCCGACGACGCCATCAGCGGATACCAGACGGCGATCGTGCCGGTGGCAAACCGCGTATGCGCTTCCTTGACACTGCGCACGATGCGGCCGAACTCATCGGCTTGATCGAACGAGGCATCAATAAATGTCAGCCCGCGCCGCTCCTGCGGCGGCAGGAATGCGCGGATTGCACTGAAGCCATCCTGGTTGTGGATGGCGGTGTGGCGCGCATGAGCAAAAACAACTTTCAGCGTGGCGCAGTCGTCCTTGTTGAGTTCGCACAGCGCCAGACGATCGTCAGCACGCATAATCTTGCGGGCGATGCGCGGCGATCCCGGATAATGGCGCAGCTGTCCGTCCGGGTTGTCGGCGCGGACGGTTTCCAGGTAAGGCTGCAGGGCCGCTGGCGCATCAGCACGCGCCCAGATCCGGCCGATGCCGAGCCGCCACTCGGCGGTTTTTTGCGACCAGGGATGTTCCAGATCGTAAAGGCCGAGGCCGGCATGGGTGTCGAGCATGAAAAACGGTTTGTCTTTGCGTGCGAGGGCGATCAGCAGTCGCGACAGCAGTGCGTGTTTGAAAACGTCGGATACATTGCCGGCGTGGAACTGGTGGCGGTAGGAAAGCATGGGGCGGATTACAGCACAGTCGGCGCAGCTGCGCCTGCCGTGCAATCATTCAATTTTTTCGGAGAGAATCACCATGGGCCTGCAAAGACTGCATGTTGCCGCGCGTTACAGCGAAGCGGCCATTTTTAACGGCGTGGTTTATCTGGCCGGGATGGTGCCGGAGTGCGAGGCTACGGATATCCGCAACCAGACTGCCGATGTGCTGGCGCAGATTGACCACCGGCTGGCGGAAGCAGGCAGCAGCAAGGCGCATCTGTTGCGCGTCCAGGTTTATTTAGCCGACATCCACGACATCGCGGCAATGAATGAAGTATGGGACGCCTGGGTGACTCCAGGAACCGCACCACCGCGTGCCACGGTACAGGCGGCCTTGTCCGCTGCGGATTACCGGATTGAGATCGTGGCTACTGCGGTGCAGATTAAAGCGGCTTGAGCGGACTCTTTATAACTATTTGATTTTATTATTATTTTATAGCGGCTGCGACGGTCATACCTTCTCCGGTCAGGGCGTAAATTTCTCGACCCGGTTACGTCCTTTTTCTTTGGCATGGTACATCGCGCGGTCGGCGCGGGCCTTGATGGCGTCGATGCTGCGGCCGTCTTCGGGATAGCATGCGAGTCCGATGCTGACGCTGGTTTCGATGCGGTGTCCTTCAAACTCGAGCGGCGCGGCGGTAACGGCCTGAAGAATCCGTTGCGCGACTTCAATGGCGCGATCCGCCGCCGTCTCCGGCAGCAACACCACAAATTCGTCTCCGCCGTAACGCGCCAATACGTCGGTATGGCGCAGTTCCGATTCGATGCATTTAGCCACCAGTTTAAGCAGGCGGTTGCCGGCTTCGTGGCCATTGTTGTCATTGACGGTCTTCAGGTCGTCCGAGTCGATCATCAGCATGCTCGCGGGACGGTTGTAGCGGACTGCCTGGGCAAACAGGCGATCGACCACGATACTGAAGCCGCGCATGTTGTAGAGGCCGGTCAGTTCATCGGTTTCAGACAGCAGCCTGGCCTGGTTGAGTCCGTAACGGATGTCAGCGGAAAACATGGTGGTGATATAGGCGACCAGTAGCATGGGTGCAAGCTGCGCGGTCAGTCCGCCGACAAACGCCAGTGTGAACACTTCACCAAAACTGGAATTTTCACCGAGCAGCACGAAGCATGCGGCAATCAGCGCCATTTCCAGCATCGTGGTCAGCTTGCCCAGCGTCAACGCGCTGGTGATGATGACCAGCAGATAGGTGTTGATCAGCGGGCTTGCAAGTTTTCCGGTGAACCACAATACCCAGGTGATGAACAGCAGCATCCCGAAGGTTTCGATCGCAATTTTCCAGCGCGATTCGGTTTTGTAGAAGTTTGCGTAGCGGAAGATCAGTACGAATGCCGAGTAGAAGAACAAACCCATGGAAATGGCCACCCGGTCATCGGGGGCAGGACCCTCGAATACCTGATACAGCAATACCAGGATCAATAGCAGCCACTCGATTTCGGCGACTGTGCGGGAGATGCCACGCAGTTCCTCTTGCGCGATGCTGTGTACGTTGGCAGGCTTGGAGTCCAAAGTTTTTTCCACTGAAAGCAGGGCTGCGGTTTTTTGCTGGTTTGTGACTGCAACCAACTGATTGTAGGGTGGATTATGACTTAGACATTGGATTTCTTTCCAACCCGGTTTTTGAAGGCTTGAGTATCATTGGTAAACGCATTCCCCTGTTCAGACGGCGGTTTTGCAGTCTGCCGGATCAATGAAAAATGCCCAATTGCATCGCAATTGGGCATTGAATTGGTGAATGCGGGGGCAATTGAAACCGCAATCTTTTTACGGATTCCTCATTTAAATCAAGGGCTTTTAAATCGTTAGGGCTGTTGTGCGAAATTTGTGCGAATTGTCGGCGATTTAAGAAGGTACATACAGAAATTTCCGATTGCTCTGTTGTAATTCGCAATTCCAACGGTGGTGTAGGTCATAAAAATCAGGGTTCAATCAAGGCAATATTCTTGTGAATTAAAATTTCATTCATGGTTTGATACCGGCGCGTTTGACGATTTCTGCCGCTCTTCGCATCTCTGCGGTCATGAGATCCTGAAACTGCTTCGGTGTGCCGCCATCAGGTTCGGCGCCGTCAGTGAGTATCTTGTTTTTTACATCTGGAGAGTGCACGGCTTTATTCATGCTTGCGCTGAGCAGATTAACAATCTGTGAAGGAGTGTTGGCCGGCGCCAGCAAGCCGTACCAGCTTGTCGTTTGATAACCTTTTACGCCTGCTTCAGCAATGGTGGGCAGGTCTGGAGCGCCGGGTGATCGTTTACCCCCGGTTACGCCCAGTCCACGAAGTCTGCCACTTTTGACGTGCCCCATGGAGGAAAGCACGCTGCCGAATGTAAAGTGCACCTGCCCTGCCATGACGTCCACCAAAGCGGGTCCTGCACCCTTATACGGGATGTGGACAATATTTACCCCGGCGAGAAACTTGAAAAGTTCGCCAGCCAAATGACCTGAACTGCCATTTCCGCCTGAGGCGAAATTCAATGTTCCGGGTTTTTGTTTTGCAAGGGTGACGAGATCACCTACAGAGCGAACGGGCATGGACGGGTGAACGACCAGCAGAAACGGGGCCTCAGCGATCAGTGTGACGGGTAGCAGGTCCCGTACCGGATCAAAGGGCATATCGGCATATAGGCTCGGATTGATTGCGTAGCTGCTGGATGCAACAAGAAGGTTGTAGCCATCCGGTGCACTTTTGGCGATAAACGCCGCACCGATTGATCCGGCTGCCCCGGTGCGGTTTTCTACGATGACCTGCTGTCCGAGATGTTCGCTTAGTTTCGGGCTGACCAGTCGGGCAATAACATCAGTCGCTCCACCAGGTGCCTGACCGACGACAAACCGTATTGGTTTGACAGGATAGTTGGATTGCGCAAACAGCCCAATCGGTACGAAGCAGGGCAATGCTGCGCAGGCAATAAAGACGGCTTTAATCAATTGGACTCCTCCGGATAAACTTATATTTTAAGTGTTACTGCAAGAATGCCGATCGCTGACATCGGCTTTTTGGCTGCGGCTTTTTTGCTTGCATTGCGTTTGTGCTAACAGTATTTACATGTATACATTAGAATACTGACGAAAATAGCACGCGTCAATTCTGGATTATCAACGTAACTTGAAATCATCCGTCCATGTCGCCAAAGAAATCCACAGCAGAAATTCTTCGTCATGGTTCGCGTAGCGAGCACGCATACCGATGCCTGCGTGATGCCATACACGGAAGCCAGATCAAGCCTGGTGAGCGAGTCATGGAAGTGGATGTGGCTGATTGGTTAAAGCTCAGTCGCACTCCTGTCCGTGATGCAATTCGCCGCCTGGAAAATGAAGGAATGCTTGTTCATGAGCCGCGAATCGGATTGGTTGTGGCAACGCTTGACCGGCAGGCCGTAATGGAATTGTATGTAATGCGAGAGGTGCTTGAGGGTACTGCCGCCCGGCTCTGTGCCCGACATGCTTCGGACATGGAGGTGCAGGATTTAACTGACCTGGTGGTGCGCGAACGTGAATTGGGGGGTGATCACGAAGCACTCGCGGATCACAACCGCCGGTTTCATGATGCGATCCACAGAGGCGCGCATAACAGATACCTTGAAAAGAGTCTTGCTGCTGTCAATGACTCCATGTGGCTGTTGGGTAGGCCGCTGATGCTGTTGCCGGAGCGTGCGAAAACTGCCCTCATGGAACATGCGAAGCTGGCAGATGCCATTCGCCGCCGTGAACCGGAAAAGGCAGAGGAGGCTGCGCGTAGTCATGTCAATGCCGCGCAGCGGGAGAGGCTCAAGCGGCTGTTCCCGAACGGACATTCATAGCGAATGTCGCAGGAATAACGATTAAATCCCACAGATGAGGAACAGGTTAACGATGGCGCAAACAATTGCAGAAAAACTACTGACCCGGAACAATCTGAAGGGAGAGGAGGTCCGGGCTGGCGATTTCCTTGAGGCCCGTATTGATGGTGCGATGTGTCACTACCATGCCAGCGAGCCCATGCATGACATGGCGATCGAGGCTGGTTTTGAAAATGGCCTGCCTGAAGTCTGGGATCGCGATCGCATTTTTGTGCTCCTGGACCATCACCAGCCGACATTGTCCCAGAAGCTCGCCGACGAAAATGCGTTGGTCAGGCGTGAGGTCGAGCGGCTGGGCATTCGATGTTTCCATGATTCCGAGCCCGGGATTGCACATCAGATGATGCTCGATTACGGATTGGTGCGGCCGGGCGAACTGGTGGTGGGCAATGATTCGCATACTCTTGGTTACGGGGCAATCAACGCGGGTGCGACCGGAATTACCCGTGCCGACATGCTGTATGTGCTGCTGTTCGGCGAGTTATGGTTTCAGGTGCCGCACTCGGTCAAGATCCATCTGAATGGCACACAGCCCGACTATCCAATCGCCAAAGACATCATCCTTCAATTGGCTGGCCTTTACGGTGAGGATTTCGCCCAAGGCATGTCCATTGAATATGCGGGTTCCCTGGTCCCGCAACTGTCGATTGACAGCCGCGTGTGCCTGTCGACCCACGGCGTCGAGCTCGGAGCGAAATTCGCGATGTTCCCTGCGGATGCAACCACAGAGTCCTTCGTCAAGTCCCGCACCGGAAAGCCCTACGAGCCGCTGGCGGCGGATACGGGGGCGGAATATGCGAGAGAAATCATCCTTGACGTCGATGAACTGCCGTTCGTGGTAGCGAAACCCCATCAGTTCGGCAATATTGCGCCGGTCGATGAGGTGCTGGGGACGCGTATCCATCAGGCGCAGATCGGATCGTGCGCAAACGGCCACTACGAGGACATTGAGATCGCAGCCCGTGTTCTCAAGAAAAACAAGGTGGCCAAAGGCGTCCGTTTCATCATTTCTCCGGCATCGCAACAGGTGTATTTGCAGTGTCTGAAGGCGGGCCTGATCGAGACTCTTATTGAAGGCGGGGCTCAGGTGATTACGCCCGGCTGCGGTATCTGCCAGCCTCGCGTCGGTTTTCTATCGGATAGAGAGGTTTGCATCACGGCGACCACCCGGAATTTCAGAGGGCGCAAGGGCAGCCAGAGCGCGGAAATTTATCTGGGCGGACCGCTGACCGTTGCTGCTGCCGCCGTAGCCGGCGAAATCGTGAATCCGAAAGAGGTGCTGCGTGGGCTTTAATCTGAAGCAGGTGATCCGCGGGCGGGTCTGGAAATTCGGTGACTCGATCGAAACGGATGCGATTAATCCCTATTACCGGTATCCCACCATGGAAGAACTCAAGTTGCACACGATGGAGGTCTACAGGCCCGAGTTTCCCCGGGAGGTCAAAACGGGCGACATTCTGGTTGCCGGCCGTAATTTCGGCTGTGGTTCCAGCCGCCCCGGACTGGTGCTTCGCGAGGTCGGGATCGCGGCCATTATTGCCGAGTCAGTGGCGCGCTTGTTTCTACGCAACAGCATCTCCCGTGCGATTCCAATCTTTGTTGCTCCAGGGATTTCGTCCCTGATCAATGACGGCGATCAACTGGAGGTGGATTACCCGCGGGGGATCGTCAGCAATCCCCAGAACGGAAGCAGTGTTGCGCTAAGAAAATATCCGGCTGCGATTGAAGAGATCTTTGAATGCGGCGGTCTTCCGCAATTCGCGTATGAGCGCTATCAGCGCAAGCGCGCGTTGGCAAAAAGCAATGTAATGAAAGAGGATGGCAAGAATGGCTGAAAATTACGATGTCGTGGTAGTCGGTGGTGGTAATGCGGCACTGTGTGCCGCTTTGTCGGCAAGAGAGCACGGTGCATCGGTATTGCTGCTAGAGCGTGCGCCTGAGGAAAAACGGGGCGGGAACAGTGCTTTCACTGGCGGAGGATTTCGCATGGTGCACAACGGCGCTGAAACCGTACGATCCGTAGTCCCGGATCTGTCGGAGGGCGAGATTGCCAATACGGATTTTGGCGAATATACCGCGGAGCAGTATCTGGATGACCTCGGGCGTGTGACTCAATACTACTGCGATCCGGATCTGGCGGAGACGGTGGTGCTCAACAGCACGGACACTGTCCAATGGCTTCACGGGCGAGGTGTCCGCTTTGTCCCACGGTTTGGCCGATATGCCTTCAAGCATGAAGGAAAATTCAAATTTTTCGGTGGCACGGTTGTAGAGGCCACAGGCGGCGGCCGAGGCCTTGTCGAGGCGGAATACAAGGCGGCGGTGAAATTCGGTGTGGTTATTCGATACGGCGTCCGTGCCACAGGGCTCCTTCGCGGGCCATCAGGCATCTGTGGTGTGCGCGTTGAAACCAAAGGGGTAGAGGAGCAGATTCACGCCAATGCGGTGGTGATCGCTGCGGGTGGTTTCGAAGCCAACCGTGAGTGGCGGACGCGCTACCTTGGCGCTGGCTGGGAAATGGCCAAAGTCAGGGGGACACGCTACAACACCGGTGACGGTATAAGAATGGCGCTGGATGCCGGCGCGCAGCCTTACGGGCAATGGTCCGGCTGTCATTCAGTGTCATGGGAACGTTATGCGCCGGACTTTGGTGATCTTGATCGTCCGATCACGGCGAGCCGTAACGGTTATCCATTCAGTCTCATGATCAATGCCAATGGCGAGCGTTTTGTCGATGAGGGCGCGGATTTCCGGAACTATACCTACGCAAAATATGGCCGCATCGTGCTGGAGCAGCCAGGCAGTTTCGCGTGGCATGTGTTCGACTCGCAGGTGGATCATCTGCTTCATGATGAATATCGCTCCAAAGGGACCACAAAAGTTCAGGCCAACACGCTGGAGGAACTGGTGGCCAAGATGGAGGATGTCCACGCTCCGAAGTTTCTGCAAACGGTGCGCGAGTTCAATGCTTCGGTCAAAAGGGATGTTTCATTCAATCCCAATATCAAGGATGGGAAATGCACGGAAGGTCTTGCAATCAACAAGTCAAATTGGGCAAATCCGATCGAAAAGGCGCCCTTCAGTGCGTACGCAGTGACTTGCGGCATTACTTTTACATTTGGCGGACTCAAGATCGCGCCCACTACCCAAGTGCTTGACATTGAGGATCAACCGCTGCCTGGCCTCTATGCTGCGGGAGAACTGGTGGGTGGACTGTTTTATTTCAATTATCCCGGCAGCTCAGGGTTGATGGCCGGTGCAGTATTTGGCCGCATTGCAGGCCGCGAAGCGGCTTTGCAGTCTCTTTCCAATACAAAGCAGGCCGGCTGATGGTGGATCACCTCAAGAAAACCACCCGCCTGAAGCAGCTCATCCATCGGCAGGGCAAAGTGCTGGTGGTGTTGCATCCGCCTTCGGCCACGCATGCACGAATCATGGAGCAAGCCGGTTGCGAAGTCGGTTTTGTTGGTACCAGCGGCGTAGTCGGTTCGTATACGGGGCTGGCAGACGTGGGCACCGCGAGCATGACGGAATGCATTCAGATCGGCGGCTGGATTGCGCAGAGTGCCGAATTCCCGATCATTCTTGACGGTGACACCGGCCATGGAGGAATCATGGCCGTCCGGCGGCTGGTTCGCGAATCAATTCGTGCCGGTATTGCGGGAATTCGCATCGATGATCAGCCCATTGAGGGCAAGCGGCGCACGCAAAGCGCTGGAGTCGAGGTCGTTCCAATCGAGCAGGCTGTGGCCCGTTATAAAGCTGCGGTCGACATGAAAAACGAAATTGATCCTGATTTTGTGATCATGTCGCAGTGCTACGCCCGCGATGCTGTGAACAGCAGCCTTGAGGACGCGATTGTTCGCCTGAAAGCCTACCGTGATGAAGCTGGTGTGGACTGGGTGCAGCTTGAGTCTCCTCACTCGGAAGCCGAGATCCTGCAGGCACGCAAGGCATTGGAGGGACCGTTTTCGTTCATGAAAGGCAAGTTACCCCGTTATCTTGGCCTGGATGAACATCTGGCGCTGGGTGTCAACATCGCCTGGTATCCGGGATTTACGCATCAGGTGATGTGGGCTGCCTTGCATGACTTCATGCAGGACTTCCAGCATCGCGGAATCGCGGCCTGGGAAGATTTCGAGTTAAGCCGGAAGGACCGGCCTTATCCACGGCCTTTTGTTGGGGCGGAAGGCGAAGGTGCAGACCGGCAGCAGGAACTGGAGGCCCGCTACCTGGGTGCTGCAGCAAAAACCAAATACAGCTGATCAGGCAGGCTAGATGATGAAAACAGTAAGTCTAATGGCGTGCGGTGATGTCGGACCGATTCATGAGCCGATTGAGCGGTATTCCGAGTTGGTAAAGCCGGTGTTGCAAGAAGCGGACCTGCGCTTCGCTCAGGTTGAGCGCGTCTATTCAACGCGCGGCGAATTCCAACTGCACTCCAATGGGGCGCACAGTCGTGTTCCGCCGCAGATGATTTCCGTGTTTTCTGATTGCGGTTTTGACATTGTTTCACTCGCCAGTAACCATGCCATGGACTGGGGAAGTGATGCGCTGCTGGATACATTGGATTTGCTGCGCGGCAGAGGCATCAAGGTTGTTGGGGCTGGAAAGAATCTCAAGGAGGCTCGCGCCCCGGAAATTATTGAAAAAAACGGCGTCAAGGTGGCCTTTCTTGCCTATTGTTCCATTTTGCAGAATGGTTATGCCGCCGGACCTGATAGTCCTGGCGTGGCACCTTTGCGGGTACACACCTATTACGAGGCATTTGATTATCAGCCGGGTATTCCCCCCAGGGTGACTACCGTCCCTTATGCTGAAGACCTCGCGGATCTCGTTGAGGACATAAAAAGTGCAAAGTCCAGAGCCGATGCGGTGGTGGTCTCTCTGCACTGGGGGATTCACTACATTCCACGTCTGATTGCCGACTATCAGATCACTGTCGCAGAGGCGGCCATCAATGCCGGCGCCGACCTTTTGCTGGGTCATCATGCGCATACGCCAAAGGCGATTGGGGTCCATCAGGGCGCTGTGTGTTTTTATAGTCTGTCGAATTTCATTATGTCATCGACGGCCAAATCACCTGAAAAAGCAGCCGCCTTCGAGAAGAAATATGGTGTTGTCCTTGATCCGGATTATCCGCATCTGTCTTACGGATCGGATGCCAAGCGCAGCCTGATAGCAAAGGCCATCATCGGAGAGAAGGGAATTGAGCGAGTATCGTTCCTTCCGGTAGTGATTGATAAAAAACTACGCCCTGAGATTTTGCGTAGTGGAGATGCGCGTTTTCAGGATGCGGTGCAGTTCATGGATTGGGTATCTGAAGACTTTGACCATCACTTTAAAGTTGAAGGTGGCGAGGTCCTAATAACAAGCCGTAAATAAATCAAGGAGGAGAAAATGCGAGTTCTTCAAGGATTTCTGGCGACTCTCGGGATGCTTTGTGTGCTGCCGGTGGCCGCGCAATCGTTGCTGCCGGGTTATCCGAAAAAACCCATCAGGGTACTTGTGGGTACGCCAGCTGGCAGTGGCAGTGATGTCATGACCCGGACGGTCGCTCAGAAACTATCAGAACGTCTTGGGCAATCAGTCGTGGTAGACAACAGAGCGGGCGCCTCGGGTGCGATTTCTCTGCAGATGGGTGCGCAGGCCACCCCAGACGGATACACGTTGGTCACTCTAAGTGCGCAGAATGTGACCGCCATGCTGTTAGGCACTGTTTCCACCGATATCACAAAGGAGCTTGCACCCGTCTGCATGCTGCTGTCGCAGCCGTACATGCTGGTGGCGAATCCTTCGCTGGAGGCTAATACGGTCAAGGAGTTGATATCCCTGGCTAAATCCAAGCCTCTGGTTTACGCCTCAAGTGGCGTTGGTACGGTAGTCCATCTTGGCATGGAGCTTTTCAAAACAATGGCGGCCGTAGAAATGACGCATGTGCCTTACAAGGGCAGTGGACTGTCAATGATTGATTTAATGGGTGGTCGCGTGCAACTGTCCATTACGAATACATTGACGGCGGGACCTTTGGTGCGTAGCGGCAAGTTGAAGGCGCTGGCCATTACCAGTCCGCAACGAATACAGGCGTTGCCCGATTTGCCTACAGTTGCAGAATCCGGTGTGCCGGGATATGACCTTCGCAGTTGGTACGGGTTTCTTGCACCAAAGGGCACGCCAACATCCATCATTGTTGCAATCAACCGTGAGTCCATTGCAGTTGTGAATGCGCCAGAAATGAAAGCGCGTTTGGCCGCTGAAGGAGCTGATGCGGCATTACCGAATTCGCCAGAACAGTTTCGGGGATTTATTGATGCAGAAACGGCCCGGTGGGGGAAAATCATCAAAAACCTTGGATTGGTAAACAAGAAGGGATAGTCATGACCATTAAGGTAAATTCTTCTGCGCAACAAGAAATGCCAGCTGCGGTTGGTGTTACATGCAAACTTGCGCAACACGCAGCAAACTTGCGTTACGAGGACTTGCCTCAGCCGCTGGTGGATATCATCAAGCAGTGCGTAATGGATACCCTGGGGGTATCTATTGGCGCCAGCAGTCTTGCCCCTGAAGCGAAGATACTCTCTGAATACGTTGCGGAAATGGGCGGCAATCCAGAATCGACGATTTTGGGGTTTGGAGGCAAGGCTCCCGCTGGCTGGGCTGTATTTGTTAACGGCAGTCTGGGACACATGCTTGATTTCGATGACATCGGGGAGAGTGGTCACCCGAGCATTGTCACCATACCTGTAGCAATAGCCTTGGCCGAAAAAAATGGTGGTGTCTGTGGCAAGGAACTGATTACCGCCATCGCCGCCGGCATGGATTTGATGACCCGAATCAGTCGGGCCATTGATGTGCCTGATTGGACAATGACCGAAGGGTGGTTTGCAACGCAGCTCATTGGCTATATTGCAGGTGCTGCGACTGGCGGACGGCTGCTCGGCTTGGATGAGCAGCGTATGGAAAATGCGCTGGGCATCGGATTTAACCAAATGAGTGGGAGCAGGCAGATGGCAGTGGGGGCCGCCACTCACATGAGATCCATGCAGGCGGGTTTTTCAGGTCAAGGCGCGATCCTGGCCGCACAACTGGCTCAGCGCGGAATTATTGGCTCTAAAGAGGTCATTGAAGGACGCTACGGTTTTTTCCGTACCTACATTCGTGGAAAGGAGCCAGATTGGGGCGGTATTGTTGACCGGTTAGGTGAGAACTTTCCATTAATTGAGAAGCATGGTTTTAAGGTTTGGCCCGCATGCGCCTACACTCGGACAACCAATGCCTCAGTTTCGGCGATCATGAAAAATCAGCGCCTCGAGCCGGAAGATATTGGGGAAATAATCATCGTCGGCGGAACAGGTGGGACACAGCTTCTCTGTGAGCCGATTGAATTGAAGCGCAGGCCAAAGGTGAGTATCGACGGCAAATACAGCATTCCATTCACGACCGCAATAATGGCGGCGAAAGGGAATGTCACCCTTCGTGCCTACACGGAAGAAGGATTACGGGATCCAGTTGTTCTGGCCATGGCGGATCGGGTCAGTTATCGTCCGGCAGAAAAGGCAGTGACAGGACGTGGTGGCTCTGCCGATATTTCCAGCACCTCGGTTGAGGTTGTGACGCGCGACGGACGTCGCTTCGAACACAGATCGGCGGGGGTTCCTGGGGATCCGAAGAATCCAGTGGGTTGGGAGTTGCTTGAAGCAAAGTTCCGGGATTGCGTGTCTTTTTCAGCCAAGCCCGTTTCCGCGAGAAACGTCGATGATGCGATAGGGCTGATCCGAAATCTTGATGAGCTAAGTGATGTCGCGGACCTGATACTTCTTTTAAGTTAAGCGATAAACCTTTGCTGGAATTAAATGGAAATGTGCGAGGTCTGCTGGAGGCGGCGGATTTTCGAGGTTTATTTGAGCACCATTCGTGAGGTTAGAGGGTAGGGCTCTTGTGCGAATTTTGTGCGAATCAGGAGGGGGTAACCACAGCTTCCCTCAAAGGGCTCCCGGATATTCATCTCATACACTCCCCATTTGCCTGTAGCTAATTCTTGGGGGGCAGGTCAGGTCCTGCGCGACGCTATTAGCGTAAAGGACTACAAATTCTTGGTGGCATCATTTGGGCAAGCGCATAAGCGAAGTGCTCAGTTATTGCGCTTTGATACCTGCTTGCGCAACCAGACTTTTATTTTTTACTAATTCAGCGCGAATGAGTTCTCCGAATTCTTTTGGGGTGTGGGTTTGTGTTTCAAGACCAATTTTGTTGAAAGCTTCCTTAACGTCGCCAGTCTGCGTTCCTTTAACAATGACGGTGTTCAGCTTGATAATAATTTTTTCAGGAACGCGAGCTGGGGCCATTACCCCGTACCATGCGATGGAATCGTAACCCTGTAGTCCCGCCTCGCTGATTGTTGGCACAGAGGGGAGCAACGGAGAGCGTTTAGTGCCAGTAATACCAAGTGCGCGTAACCGGCCGGCGTTGATGAAATTGGTTGCCGCGACAAGACTGCCGTATGTGATGTCAACCTGTCCAGAGACGGTCGCTAATACGCTCTCGGCACCGCCCTTGTAAGCGACATGTGTGACTTCGGTTTTAGCTAAGATATTGAAATATTCACCAGCCATATGCTGTGCGCTGCCTATTCCGGTGGAGGCATAGGTCAGCTTACCAGGCTGAGAGCGTGCTAAGGCTATTAATTCCGCAACCGAGTTCGCTTTAACAGCGGGATGAACCAACAATACATGGGAACTAGTACTTGCAAGGGCTACTGGTGCTAGATCCTTAGTGATGTCATATGGAAGCTTTGCTTGTAGAAAAGGCAACGTGGTTACGGCTGCTGTGACCATGACGAGGGTGTAACCGTCGGGAGTGGAGGTTGCTACTTTGTCGTAAGCAATGACTCCGCTTGCCCCTGTGCGATTTTCAACTACTACGGTTTGGCCTAGTTCTGAGGTCAGCTTTTGGCCGATTAGTCTTGCGGTTGTGTCGGCGGCTCCGCCTGGCCCTAGTCCAACCAACATACGAATTGGCTTGGTAGGGTATTCCTGTCCAAGAGAGATGTTTGACTGGAATAAAACAGCACATACAAGCGGGAAAACAGATGCGCGAATTACTTTGGAGCTCCTCAGCATGACACCCTCCGGTAGCGGTTTCGCTTATTAATTAATGCATTTTTGCAGGTTTATTATTTTTGTTTTTTTTCAAGTTGTAAGATTACGTCGAACGCTCGTAGTGTGCAAGCGGGAAATTTACACTCTATAAAAGCCCATAATCCGACATCAAGCATTGCTCAAAGCTGTAAGGAAGTCTTACAATAATTATTAACTTTGAAAGGTGATCCGATGGCTGACCAATTGGAGATTCTGCGGCTGCCTTACGCCTGTGGGGCCGAGGTTCGGGGCGTCGATTTGCGCGCATATAGTGATCAACAGTTTGGGCAGATTCGTGCTGCTTGGCTAGAGAACCTGGTAATTGTTATTCGAAACCAAAACGTCACAGATGATCAACTCACAAGTTTCGGGCAACGTTTTGGTGTCTTGGATGAATTGCCCCCCGTTGGGAAAGGGCAAAAGCCCAGAGACAACAAATATATTTCAGTAATTTCAAATGTCATTGAGGATGGCGTTCCGATAGGGGGATTAGCCGATGATGAAGTTATTTGGCATTCAGATACTTCATATCGCGAGAAGCCGCCATCAGCGAGCATCCTATATTCACTAAAGTTGCCAGCGTGGGGGGGGGATACGGGCTTTGCCAACATGTATCTTGCTTTGGAAACTCTGGAGCCAGCGTTACGAAAGAAAGTTGATCGTTTGGAGATTAAAAACGATATTACTTACAACGCAGGTGGACAATTGAGAGAAGGCTTTG
Source organism: Burkholderiales bacterium (assembly GCA_022841375.1). Classification (GTDB taxonomy): domain Bacteria; phylum Pseudomonadota; class Gammaproteobacteria; order Burkholderiales; family SG8-41. The sequence goes on along the minus strand of JALHRQ010000010.1, from coordinate 18,022 downwards.
AACCTGTAAAAGACGTAACGAAATGTCCTGGTGCAATTCACCCCATTATTCGGACACACCCTGAGACAAAGCGAAACTGTTTGTACCTCGGGCGACGTCGAAACGCATACATTCCCGGTCTAAAAGTAGAGGATTCTGAGGCGCTACTGGACCAGCTCTGGAGCCATGCGACACAAGACTTTTTGAATTGGCATCACAAATGGAAAGTCGGCGATGTAGTGATTTGGGATAATCGATGCACGATGCACCATCGCGACAATTTTGATCCAAAAACACATCGGATAATGCACAGAGCGCAAGCGCGAGACGATCTTCGTCCGGCAAGGGATTTCACCGTTCCCGATACTCCGCATGATCGAGGTCGGGTTTATCTGGGTAATGTCGCCCTTTAAAAATGAGTTGAGTTTGATGGAAGGGAGGGGGGCGGTGGATCTTAGGTTGAAAGGACGTACGGCGTTGGTGACGGGGGCGAGCCAAGGGATCGGCCGAGTTATAGCGAAGGAACTTGCCAAAGAGGGAGCGCGGATTGCGATTGCTGCACGTCGCGCTCCATTTCTGGAATCACTGGCAGATGATATTGAGAGATCCGGTGGAGAAAGACCGATAGTTCTTGTTTGTGACTTCTATGAAAGTGATGCCTCGGAGGAACTCGCTCAAAAGGCATTAGAACATTTGGGCCAAGTCGATATTCTGATTAATTCGGCAGGCGGCAGTAGACCGATTCCCTTCGAGGCGACGAAAGAGCAATGGCAAGAGGGAATGACATTAAATTTTTGGCGTTTACGCGAACTGACTCATGCTCTTATCCCTTCCATGAAAAAGAACAGGTACGGTCGGATAATAAATCTTACGGGGACATCTGAGCCAAAGGCGCTTAATGCGGCATTTACTGCAAAAGCGGCTGTTCACGTTTGGTCGAAGGGACTGTCGCGAGAGGTCGCGCCTTTTGGCGTCACAATCAATTGCCTTCAACCTGGGCGTATTCGGAGCGAGCAAATCGATCGACGTTATCCTACGGATGAGGAGCGACGAAAATTTGCGTCGGAGGAAATCCCTATGGCAAGATTTGGTGAGCCGGAGGAATTAAGTGATCTCGCGGTTTTTTTATCTTCTCCACGGGCCGGCTATATAACCGGAACCGTAATCCCTGTGGATGGTGGGATGAGTCGCTTTGCATTTTAGGTTTAAACGCTCAGCGACTCAATCGGCTAATTTTTATGCTTCAGGCTTTTAATATTAGAGCCAAGCAAGTTTTTTCTTATACGCAGCCTCGAAATCATCAATAAGCTTACTGTCAGTTAATGTAATCCCGATGTCATCCAAGCCTTTAAGCAATTGCTCCTTGCGAGATGCGTCGATGGCAAACTTGTACACCGTGCCGTCTGGTGCGGTAACCGATTGATCCTCAAGATCAATTGAAATCGTTGCGCCGGGGTTTGCGGAGACGTAAGTTGCAAGTTGCTCGACCACATTTGCCGCCAACACCACTGGAAGAAGACCGTTTTGGAGGCAGTTGGCCTGAAAGATGTCTCCGAAGCTCGGTGCAATAACCGCACGAAACCCAAAGTCAGTAAGTGCGTAAACCGCACCTTCCCGCGTTGATCCACATCCAAAATTGGTGCCTGAAATCAAGATTCCGGCCTTGTTGAATGGTGGCTCGTGCAGAATAAATGACTTTGTTTTTCCCTCTGGAGTAAATCGCAGGTTGTAGAAAAGAAAATTTCGGTAGCCGGCCGACAAAGGCTTTCTTAAGAAAACGTGTGGAATGATCTTGTCGGTGTCTACGTCCGGAAAGAAGTAGGGGGCTGCTATCGCGGAGTATTTAGTAAACGGTTGCATGTTGTATCCTTAAATAAAATCTCTTACATCGGCCAAGCGACCGCTTATCGCAGCTGCTGCAGCCATTGCTGGACTGACTAAATGGGTCAGAGATCCCCTTCCTTGGCGTCCTTCGAAGTTTCTATTTGAGGTGGAGGCGCAGCGTTCACCACTAGGGACGCGGTCTCCGTTCGAGCCTGTACACATGGAGCATCCGGGTGAGCGCCATTCAAAACCAGCTTTTATAAAAATCTCGTGTAACCCTTCACGTTCAGCCGCTTCTTTAACAGTCTGGGAGCCGGGAACTATAATTGAAGGAATTACCACTTGCTTACCCTTTGCAATTTTGGATGCTTCACGCAGATCTTCAAGTCTCGCGTTTGTGCAGGAGCCAATAAATACGCGATCAATTTTTATTTCAGTAATGGACGTTCCTGGTTTCAGACCCATATAGCTGATCGCTTTTTCAGCGCGCCCCCTTCTTGCAGGGTCAGAAAATGTTGCTGGGTCTGGAACTTTGGCGGTAATGCCACAGGCTTCATCCTGACATGTTCCCCAGGTAACCATTGGCTCGATTAGACTTCCATCGAGTGTGACTTCCTTATCAAAATGGGCGCCACTGTCGGATGGGATGCTTTTCCAAAAGGCAACAGCATTATCCCAATGCTCCGCCGTGGGGGCGAAGGGGAGACCACGCAGGTATTCTATGGTTTTGTCATCAGGCGCGACCATACCAGCACGAGCGCCGGCCTCAATCGACATATTGCAAAGAGTCATTCGGCCTTCCATGCTCAAGCCGGTTATCGCACTTCCGCAATATTCAATTACATGTCCATTGCCACCAGCAATACCAATTTTTTCGATAATGGCAAGGATCACATCCTTGGCTGATACGCCAACTTTAAGTGATCCAGTTACGTTGACACGCATCACTTTAGGCCTTCGAAACCAGACTGTTTGTGTGGCAAGTATGTGCTTGACTTGAGAGGCGCCAACACCAAAACCAAATGCACCAAATGCACCATTTGTGGCGATATGGGAGTCTGATCCTGTTACGACCATTCCCGGGTGAAGGAAACCAAGTTCTGGTGCGACCACGTGCATGATCCCTTGCTGCGGGTGATGCATGCCGTAATGTCTAATTCCTGTTTCTTTGGCGTTCTTCTCAAGGTTTTCAACCATTGTCCTGGCCTCGGGATCCTTTATTCCGTCTAAGCCTTTCTCTCGATTGACCGTTGGTACATAGTGGTCTGCGAAGGCGAGAGTTTGATGGCGATGGCGAATGGTTCGACCTTCTTCCCGGAGACCGTCAAAGGAGTAAAAGGCACCTTCGTGAACGACGTTGTAGTCAACATAAATGAGGGCTTCATTCTCTCCACGTTCGCGAATTGTGTGGAGGTCAAAAACTTTTTGAAACATGGTCTTTGGGATTGGCATAGAAAGGGCTGTCCTTTGATTATTTAGTGTTCCGGCAATAAGGATTAGTCGTTGTCACTCATCGTGTAGCTCAGTACACGGTCGCGTGCATTCTCAATATGTGATCTCACAATCCTTCGAGCCCCAACAGAATCCTTTTTCTGTATGGCTTCAAAAACTCGCCGATGCTCAGCTTGGACTATTTGGAGGCGCTTCGCATTTGCTTGCAACGAGAGTTTTCTTGCAACGGTCATACCTTGCAAAATTGCGTCCGAAATTGTTTGTAAGCAGGACGTGAAAAGCTTGTTTTTGCTTGCCTCAGAAATCGCATTGTGGAATCGAATGTCTGCGTCTGCTCCTAATGTTTTTGTTCGGATATTTTCATCGAGTTCTTTAAGGGCTGAACGCATTTCTGCCAGATCCTCGTCTGTTCTTCGTGTAGCAGCTAAGGCAGCTGTTTCACCTTCGATCGCAATTCGAAACTCAAAGCACCTCATCAAATCAGCAATCTCTGATATTGGTGCTAATTTTAAGAATTGTGGACTCGGGCGACGTTGAACATAAGATCCGGATCCCCTTCGAGAAACAAGCACACCATCCGCACGTAGTCTTGATAGCGCCTCGCGGACAACTGGCCGGGATACACCGAATGACTCTGCCAGTTCATTCTCAGACGGAAGTTTTTCCCCTTCCGGCAAGGCACCACTGACGATCGCGGCCACGATGTCTCCATACAACTGGTCCGCGTATTTGGCAGGCACTACTTTGTTAAGAAGCAAGGTTGAATTTGCTTTACGAGCCACAGATTTCACCTTTGTAGCGAGTAGGGTCAATCCCTGTCTGGAACTTGATTTGTATTGGCTCACGAGTAAGCTATTTTTTAGGAAAGTTGTAAGACTACTTAACAAGATACCGAAATTGCCCTAACATGGCAAACAACCGTAAACAAAAAAATCTCTCGGCGGTCGTTTAACGATTAAGGCCTGCTTGTTAGACAGGAAAGGAAGTAAAGGGGCTGGCGGCTCTTCTTTACTGACAGGTTTTTATATGCGGTCGCCCTGGCTAAGGTATTAAAAAAGCATCTGAAGGAACACCAAAGGAGAGCGAAATGCTGTTGAAAGATGTAACTGAAACGGATGTGGTTATCGTTGGCGCGGGAAATGCCGCAGTTTGTGCTGCTATGGCAGCGCATGAGAATGGTGTCAAAGTGATTGTATTAGAGCGGGCACCTGAAGTCGAAGCTGGGGGGAATAGCTTTTTTACCGCTGGTGCAACACGTTTTGTTTTTAACAATATTGCTGAGTTACGCGAAGTTCTGGATGTGTCCGCGGATGAAGAGAGAAATGTAGATTTCGGTGTCTATACTTCGGAGAACTTTTTCGATGATATGGGCCGCGTTACACAGTATCGCTGTGACCCGGATTTGACGGAAACACTTATTGGGAACAGCCGATCCACTTTGGCGTGGATGAAAAAGAAGGGTGTGAAGTTTGAGCCGATGTATGGAAGGCAAGCGCACAAGGTGGATGGGCGATTTAAGTTCTTTGGCGGACAGGTTTGCGCATTCTGGGGTGGTGGTGCGGGGTTGGTGGAATCTCTGCATAAGATTGCTAAGACTGCTGGGATCCCCATTCTTTATGAGACCGCAGGGGTTTCACTTATTCAAGAAGCCGGAAAAGTTGTCGGTATCGTGGCTGAATCTCATGGGATTCAGTCAAAAATAATGGCAAAAGCTGTTGTTCTGGCTGCAGGCGGATTTGAGTCAAATGCCGAAATGAGGGCGCGGTATCTGGGACCCAATTGGGACCTCGCGAAAGTGCGGGGGACGCGCTTCAACATGGGGGACGGCATCAACATGGCTTTGCGCGCGGGGGCGATGCCCTGTGGGCATTGGTCGGGTGCTCACGCGGTTGGCTGGGACATGAATGCACCAACGTTTGGTGATCGCGTTGTGGGCGACGGGTTTCAGAAGCATAGCTATCCCTACTCAATAATGATCAATGCGGATGGTGAGCGATTCGTAGACGAAGGTGCTGATTTCCGGAACTTTACTTACGCTAAATACGGCTTAGATGTTCTGAAACAGCCAGGGATGTTTTCTTGGCAAGTTTATGATTCCAAGGTGATACCTCTGCTACGGGATGAATACCGCATTAAGCAAGTGACGAAAGTGGAGGCGAATTCACTGGAAGAACTCGCGGACAAGATGGAGGGGGTTAACAAGAATCGATTCCTGGAAACAGTAAAACACTTTAATGCAGCGGTGAGAAAAGATATTCCGTTCAATTCTGTGATCAAAGATGGGAAATGCACTCAAGGACTAGCGGTTCCTAAATCGAATTGGGCGGAAACGATAGACAAGCCGCCTTACCAGGCATACGCCGTCACCTGCGGTATTACCTTTACTTTTGGTGGCGTCAAAGTTTCGACGAAAGCGGCAGTCCAAAGTGTCGCTGGACGTGAAATTCCCGGATTGTTTGCAGCCGGTGAAATGGTAGGCGGTTTGTTTTACTTCAACTATCCGAGTGGCACAGGACTTGTTTCTGGTGCGGTATTTGGACGAATTGCAGGCACGCAAGCTGCACTGCACGCGAAATCGGGCGTGTAGCTCGTTAGACGGCATAGCGTTTATGTGTCGCCTTTAAGGGGAGAATCCCCTTAAGGGAGTTTCCCTACATTAATCGCGCGCTCGATAAACACAGGCTCCGGACCTTTACTGTTTGTTGATATTAAAGCCGGGCGCCAATGGAGATTCTGAAAATGCATGACCCCCTTCGCGCCAAATCGAAATTCAAAAACAGCTCGGGTATATCTAAGTCCTTTTTCTCCTTGCCCTCGCTTAAAGGCAACGGAATTGCCGATGTTAGCCGTCTTCCGGTTTCGTTAAGGATGATACTTGAGTCACTGGTCAGAAACTGTGATGGGATTCGAGTTACTGAAGAGCACGTAAAGCAATTGGCAAATTGGGAGCCCAACGGTAAGCGTGTATCGGAGATACCATTCATTGTCGGTCGCGTAGTAATGCACGAGTTAGCGGGGATTCCGACCCTCGGCGATTTGGCTGCAATGCGTAGTGCTGCTTCACGATTAAAAAAAGATGTCAGATTAATCGCGCCAAAAGTTCCGGTAACCATGGTTGTTGATCACACCTTGGCGGTTGATCATAACGATGGACCCGACGCGCTTGAGAAAAATATGGAACTGGAAGTTCGACGCAACGTCGAACGATTTCAGTTTTTAAAGTGGGCAATGGTGGCGTTTGATGGGCTGAAAGTCATTCCCCCCGGCAACGGTATCCTGCACCAAGTAAACCTTGAATACTTGGCGCGCGGTGTTTTACAGAAAGACGGGGTTTGCTATCCGGATACCTTGGTTGGCACTGATTCTCATACTGTAATGATCAATGGAATCGGGGTTGTTGGTTGGGGGGTTGGAGGTATAGATGCGGGGGCGGCTACATTAGGTCAGCCGATTTTTATTCTTACACCGGATGTGGTCGGAGTAGAACTCCACGGTCGCATGAGTGACGGTGTTACGGCAACCGATGTTGTTCTCAGCATAACCGAAGCATTGCGCAAAGCTGGGGTTGTCGGGGCGTTTGTTGAATATTTTGGCGAGGGAGTTGAAGGGCTGACCGTTCCAGATCGAGCCACTCTTTCCAACATGGTTCCCGAATATGGCGCGACTATCGGATTTTTCGCTCCAGACGAAGAGGTTTGCAGATTTCTGGCGAATACGGGGCGCAGTGAGGAGGAGATCGATACTTTCCGCAGTTACTACAAAGCTCAGGAGATGTTTGGCATCCCGAAGCCGGGGGCAATCGATTACACACGCGTCGTAACGTTTGATATCTCTAGTGTTAAGCCAAGCGTTGCAGGCCCGAAAAGACCCCAGGATCGAATTACGCTTTCAAATGTTCCAAAGAAATTTGATGAATTATTGGTCGCTCCGGTTAGTAATGGCGGCTATGGTAAGAAAAAATCATACGGTGCGAATTCGACGGGCGATGGGGTTATATATGTGGCTTCCATTACCTCATGTACAAACACATCAAACCCGGGGGTAATGTTGGCTGCCGGCTTGCTGGCAAAAAAAGCTGTAGCGAAAGGACTGAAAACCAAGCCTTGGGTAAAAACGTCGTTAACGCCTGGATCCCGTGCTGTAAGTGCTTATCTGTCGAGCGCTGGTCTGCAAGATTCGTTAGATCAATTGGGGTTTCGTGTGGTGGGATACGGTTGCGCAACCTGTAATGGTATGACCGGTCCATTGTATGAGGACTACGAAGCTCAACTGAACAAAAGCGGTGAAGTTGGAGTTGCGGTACTTTCAGGAAATAGAAACTTTGAGGCGCGCATTCATCCTGCCTTGAAGGCAAGCTTTTTGATGAGTCCTCCGCTGGTAGTTGCTTATGCAATTACTGGTCGGATTGATGTGGATGTTTCTAAAGACCCTCTTGGCAAGGGGCGGGATGGCAAGGATGTTTATCTAAAAGATTTGTGGCCCACAGCCGATGAGATCGCCGCTGTTCTTCCAATTTCCAGGGATGCCTCAATTTATTCAGCTGTGTATGAGAAGCCTGGGGCAAGTGCAGAATGGATAGATATCAAATCTGCATCTGGTGACTTATTTGAATGGAACGAAAGCTCCATGTATATCAAAGAGCCTCCATTCTTTAAAAACTTTACGATGGAGGCTGAGGGGATTGCTGATATCACTAATGCTCGGGCATTAGTTCTGCTTGGAGATACTGTAACAACTGATCATATCAGTCCGGTAACTGTAATCATGCCAGACTCCCCTGCGGGTAAGTATTTGCAATCTTTAGGCATAACAAAAGATAAATTTAATACTTATGGGTCGAGAAGGATCAATCACGACGTAATGATTCGCGGTACTTTTGCAAACCCCAGACTGCGTAATTTCATGGTCCCTAATCGCGAAGGTAGTGTTGCGCTGCATCAGCCGAGCGGTGAAGTGATGTCAATTTACGATGCTGCCGTCCGGTATCAACAGGAGGGCGTTGCATCCATTGTATTTGGAGGGCTTGACTATGGCATGGGTAGTGCGCGTGATTGGGCTGCAAAGGGAACTCAGCTACTAGGAGTTAAAGCTGTAATCGCCCGTAGTTTTGAGCGAATTCATCGTACGAATTTAGCGGCACTTGGTGTTATACCTTGTCAGTTTGACGAAGGTTGCAGCATTCAGACACTGAATTTGGATGGGAGCGAAGTATTCGAGATTCGTGGTCTGTCGAGTAACCTTCAGCCTCTTCAAAATGCCACGCTGGTTATCAAGCGGAAAGACGGGAAGGTTGATGCGATAAATCTGCGTGTACGTGTTGATACACGTGCTGAGGTTGAATACATTCGAAATCGTGGTGTTTTGCCATATACATTGCGCTCAATGCTGTCGTAGTTTTATTGGAGGGAGTCATGAACGATTCGACATCTTGTAAATTAATCCGAGTGCTACTTTTCGTTTTTTTCTGGGGCAGTGCTTCTAGTTACGGCCAAGCTTATCCAAGTAAACCGATTCGTTTTATTGTGCCCGCGGCTCCCGGCGGGGCACCAGATTTTTCGGCACGCCTTATCGGGCAGCATCTTAGCGAGACGTTGGGTCAACCTGTAGTAATCGATGCCAGGGCTGGTGGGCGAGGAATTATCGGTTCGGAAATCGGTGCTCAATCAGTTCCAGATGGCCACACATTAATTTTAGGTTATGCAGGGCCTTTCGCAATTAACCCTGGTCTTTATGAAAAGCTTTCGTACGATCCTATTCGGGATTTCGATCCCATCACATTAATCTCTTCGGGACAGAACATTCTTGTCGTTAATCCGTCTGTTTCCGTTAAATCAGTAAAAGAGCTAATTGCGTTGGCAGCAAGCAAACCCGGACAGCTAACGTTTGCATCGGGGGGGACGGGACAGTCGTCCCATCTATCCATGGAGCTCTTGATGTGGATGGCAAAAATTAAAATGATTCACGTGCCGTACACCGGCAACACTCCAGCCATGCGGGATGTATTGAGTGGTCAGGTAATGATGCAGTTTGTGGCTTTAACGCCCGCGATTCCGCAAATAAATGCTGGGAAATTGCGTGCTCTCGGCGTTACTGGGGCGAAGCGGACATCTGCTCTTCCGGATGTTCCGACTATCGCGGAGGCGGGTGTTCCAGGTTATGAAGTGCTGACGTGGTATGGCGCCTTTGTTCCAGCTAAAACTCCAAAGGCGATTACGGCCAGGCTGAACACCGAAATGATTCGAATACTTAATATGCCAGACGTTAGTGATAGATTCAGACGATTTGGTCTTGATCCTGGTGGAAATTCCCAACAAGAGTTTAAGGACTATTTGAAAATAGAGATCGCCAGATGGCGCGCTGTTCTGAAGGAAGCAAAGATTAAAGTGGATTAGCGAATGTTAATTTCCCTGCACAGGCTCTGGGGGGGGCTGACAGCATTCGGACGACCAACTTACAAGCCCGTAAAGTTTATGGATTAGAAAGCATCGTCAGGGAGCATAAAGAGAAGCCTGCATTGAACGAAAATAAGTAGCAAGCTGACCGCCCTAAGTTTGCGCAACTATTAAAGCGGAAATCTTAAAAATATTATAACGACAGCTGAGTAAATCGTTTATTCGATTGGAGGAGTTCATGGCCAAAATCTTTTGGAAGTTAGGACTTATATTTCTTTCATCTATTTTTTCCGTAAATTATTCTTTTGCCGCGTCACAAAAATATCCTGATCGTCCGATTCGTTTAGTTGTTCCTTTTGCAGCTGGCGGTAACACAGATATCTTTGCGAGAGTAATTGGGGCAAAAATCACCGAAAAATTGGGACAACAGGTCGTTGTTGATAATCGTGGGGGAGCGGGTGCAACTATTGGAACTGCAATGGTTGCAAGGGCTGCTCCGGACGGTTACACGCTTCTGATGGTGTCAGGAAGCCATGTCGTTAACCCTCATATATACAAGTCATTGCCCTACGATACGTTAAAAGATTTTTCACCCATAACTCTTGTAGTCGATGTTCCAAGTTTGTTGGTCGCAAATCCCTCTGTTCCAGTAAAAACTGTTTCTACGCTGATTAATCTTGCCAAGGCGAGCCCCGGGAAGCTTAACTACGCGTCCTCTGGAACCGGGACCTTTGCTCATTTGGCTTTCGAGCTTTTTAACACCCTTGCGGGCGTGAAAATTCAGCACATCGCATACAAGGGGAATGGTCCTGCAACCTCTGATCTTCTCGGTGGGCAAGTGCAGTTTATGATGGGGGCGCAGCCCGCAGCTATGCCTCACATCCAGGCAAATAAACTCGTTCCAATCGGTGTAACGAGCGCAAAACGATCACCACAATTGCCTAATGTCCCAACAATCTCAGAGTCGTTACCGGGTTATGAGTTTAACCAAGGGTTCGGGATGCTGGCTCCAGCAGGTACACCTCGTTCAGTGATTGACATTTTAAACAGAGCAATCGTTGAGACATTAAATTCAGAAGAAGTGCGCAAAATATTCTCCAGTCAGGGTGCTGTCCCCATCGGGAACTCCGTAACTGAATACGCGAAATTCATTACTACCGAAATTGAAAAAATGGCGAAAGTTGTAAAAGATGCGGGCTTGAATCCCATTTAATAAAAAGACGCAAACAGAAGAGGTATGTAAAGTGAAGATTGAAAAAGAAATTCCCTTGTCAATGAATGTAAATCGGCTTTCGCATATGGATCTTCCAGGCGCTGGCCAAATCATGGTTGTTGGTAACTATGCATACATAGGGCATTTACGCCCCCCTTATGGAACAACGATTCTGGATATTTCGGATCCTCGAAAACCTAAAATTGTTTCGCAACTAATGATAGATGATCCCTACATGCACAGCCACAAGGCCCGTGTTGTGGGAGACATCATGATTACCAATTGTGAGCGTTATAACTATCTATTCGTTCGTAAGGCGGAAAAGCTTGCTGCGGCAAAAATTGCGATCAAACAAAAAACTGGAAAAGATGCGACGACAAAAGAAATATCTCAAGAGCTGCTTGTCGAGGAGAGCGATGTTGCAAAACTTGAAGAGATTTCAAGCCGTGGTTTCGAGGGGGGGGGCTTCAAAGTATGGGACATTAAGGATAAGGCAAATCCAAAACTTTTAGCATATGTGGCAACCCATGGGCTTGGCGTTCACCGTTTCGATATGGATGAACGCTATGCGTATATATCCACAGAAATGGAAGGCTTTCATGGAAATATTCTCGTAATCTATGACATTCAGAACCCCACAAGACCACAAGAAGTTTCTCGTTGGTGGATGCCTGGGCAAAATGTTGCGGCCGGAGAGCAGCCAACATGGAGAGGGTTTGACAACCGCCTGCACCACACTATGCGTCATGGAAATTATCTTTACGCTGGCTGCTGGCATGCAGGTGTTCAAATCATTGACGTAAACGACATTACGAAGCCCAAGACTGTCGGTGAATACAATTATCATCCTCCATTTCCGGAACCTAGCCATACATTCATGCGTGTTCCGTTTAAAGTGGCTGGGCGAGATGTCGCCTTAGTTGTTGATGAAGAACATCAGCATGTCGATACCAAAGATGGGGAACGACATACCGGATTGCCGCATGCTGCATTATGGGTCTTTGATGTAGCGGATTTTGGCAATATCAAACCACTGTCTTGCTTCACGATCGGAGAATTGGATTCCCCTTGGAGCCGCGCGGCGGGCGGTCGTTTCGGCGCACATCAGTTCCAGGAGCATATGGACGATACCTTTGTTTACTGCACTTGGTTTGGTGGAGGGCTACGTATAGTTGATATTGCTAATCCGCTTCGTCCGAAGGAGGTTGGTTACTTCATTCCTGAACCAGTTGGTAAAAACACGGGTCCCATGAGTAATGACGTGGATACTGATGGACGGGGGTTGGTTTATTTAATGGACAGGTTTGCGGGTTTCGATATTCTTGAGTTTAAAGGCAAGTAACCTTTATCTATTTCAAGTGTTGCAATGGCTTCCACTCGGACCGTAATTCTATTCTGCATCAAAGTTTTAATTTGAGCGTGCAAATTTCCAGCGGCCTACCAAATGGAGCAGATGCATTTTGTGTGAATATCGGAGGCTTTCCGATCCGTAATTGCATTGAGGAGTTGATATGAATGCCGCTGTTGATCCGTTTGAGTTTTTTCTTGAAAAGGTCTGGTCCGACGGTTTTCCTGTCGTAACTCCGACTGAGGAGCGTGTTCAGTGGATGCTGACAGGGACGCGCAGATCACCAGAGGAAATGATTGGCCGCGTTCCACCAGCCCTGGAACCTGTCACCGTTCGTACCGCTGCCATTCATGCGCTGATGGCCGGTTGCAAGCCTGAATACCTGCCGGTCGTTTTGGGGGCGCTTGAACTGATTCTGCGAGACGAATTCAATATGGGAGGAGTGCAGTGCACGATGCACGGTGTGGCCCCCCTCATGATTGTCAACGGACCGTACGCAGAGAAAATAGGCCTGCACGGTGGAAATGGTTGCTTCGGTCCCGGATTCCGTGCGAATGCCACAATCGGTCGCGCTATCCGGCTGATGTTGACCAACCTCGGTGGCGGTATACCCGGCATGGCATCGGCGAGCGTTTTTGCATCACCGATTCGTTATACCGCATGCCTGACCGAACATATGGCGAAAAGTCCCTGGGAGAGTCTTTCCGTTTCCCGCGGCTACTCCCCGACTGACAACGTGATTACATGTGCAATGGTAGACAGTCCGAGACTGCATTTTGACGATGTGAGCACTGAACCCGAGCGGCTTCTAATAGGCATTGGTGATGCAATGACGGCATCAGGTTCATGGAATATGTGGTTTAACTCGGATGTCGTTGCCGTCATGGGTCCACAGCACGCAAAGCTGTGTGCCGATGCTGGAATGAGCCGATCGGACGTACAGCATCGGCTCTGTGAACTGGCGGTGCGCAAGCAGGGAAACCTTAAACGAGGCGGAAATTGGCGGCCCGAGCGGGCGATAGCAATGGGGGTAGACCCCGATGACGATGAGTTTCCGATCGCGGCAGTAAAGGATCCGAACCGGTTACATCTTGTCGTGGCTGGCGGATTAGGGCCGATCACAGCGGTGTGCCACGGCTGGAATGATTCCAGTCATTCGGTGCATGGAAAATACGAGGTTTGATCGGAAACAGTTCGAAAAAAACTTTGGGGAAACAAACATGACAAATGATCTCGGATTCATTGATCCCACCGCCGGTGGGGGTGCTAAAAGGATTCCGCTTGCACCCCGGCCAATGGATCTTGCTGGGAAGGTTGTCGGGCTGCTCGACAACACCAAGGAGCAGGCAGACGTAATTCTTGAGTCGATTGCTGAAGTGCTGAAAGAGCGCTACGGAGTGGCGAAGGTGATCATCCGCCGCAAGGAGTATTACTCCAAGCCCGCGAGCGAAGAACTGATCAATGAGATGGCGAGCGAAGTACAGGTGGCAGCTGCTGCCGTTGGTGGGTGAGGATCCTGCACGTTGTGCAGTGTGCACGACACAGTGGAATTCGAGAAGCGCGGTATACCTGCAACGGTATTTCTCACGCAAATTTTCAAAAACTCAGCCGTTCACACCTTCCGTAGCAAGGGAATGGATGGACATCCCTTGATCGAACTACCTCATCCGATCAGCAATCTGAATCGGGATGAAATGCGTGAAGTGACGCTGCGTTATGTCGATGAGTTTGTACGTCAGCTGACATCCTGATCAAGGAGATTTGGCATGCGATATCCTTTAGTCATCCTTCTGGCAGCGTTCTTCGTGATTCCTGCCCAGGCTCAAAATTTTCCGACTCGTCCCGTACGTATGATTGTTCCTTTTGCACCGGGCGGTGCGGTGGACGTCGTTGCCCGCATCGCGGCGGTAGGGATGACTGAGGCATTCGGGCAACAGGTTGTTGTTGATAATAGAGGCGGTGGTGGAGGTGTCATTGGCACGGATATGACTGTTCAGGCACGGGGGGACGGCTATACGTTGCTGCTTCACAGTGCCGCCATCGCATCTGAGCCGGCGCTACGCGCCAAGCTACCTTACGATGCGATGAGGGATCTGGCTCCAATCACTCTGGTCGGGGTAACCCCCAATCTTCTTGTTGCGCATCCCGCCTTTCCGGCAAAGTCGGCACGCGATCTGATCGCGATGGCCAAGGAAAAACCCGGAATAGTTACCTACGGGACGGGAGGGGTGGGTAGTTCGTCACATCTTGCAGTCGAATTATTCGGCATCTTGTCGGGAACGCGTTTTAATCACGTTCCGTTCAAGGGAGCCGGACCGGCGGTTGCTGCGGTTGTTGCTGGTGAGCTGAATTTCACGATCGCTCCGATGCCCGCATCGATTTCCCTGGTCCGGGCGGGGCGCCTTCGGGCGCTTGGAGTTTCCGGCCTGAAGCGTTCGCCGGCCGCAGAGGACATCCCAACCATTGCCGAAACGGGTCTTCCGGGGTACGAATTTGTGGCTTGGTTTGGTCTTCTCGCACCGGCATCTACGCCGTCAAAGCTGGTACAACATCTTGCTACGGAGGTCCGCAAGGTAGTGAATGCATCAGATACGCGCGGGAAGATGGAGGCGCAGGGTTTTGAACCGCAAACCAACAGTCCCGCCGAGTTCAGGGAGCACATCCTGAAGGAGACCGAGAAGTGGCGGAAGGTAATAACCCAGGCCGGGATCAAGTCTTCGTAGCTGCGTTGGGGCAATTAATCGATTGAACTGGGCATTACGCGCGCCCTGCCAGAGGAGCCAGCAGCAATTTGTGCGAATAATGTGCGAATTCCCTCCGATTTTTAGCCAAAAATTCGCACAAAATGGCTCTGGAGCCTTGGGAAGGGGTATTGGCTGCCGAGGTCTATTGGCGCCGGTGGATTGTCCTAAGCAGTTGATTCGAAAACTAAGGACGCGGGTTTCATGCCCGCCGATTTAATTATAAAAAACATAATTAAATCATATAGTTGGTGGAGGCGGCGGGAATTGAACCTTGGATGATCATATTAAGATCAAGCACTTGCCACGCTCCTGTGGCTTGGCTGTGACAAAAGCCGAGATAATTTCTCGCCTCCGGACGTCTCGATACCCTCAATCCATCGGGCGTAGCGCTTCAAAGTCATGGCAATGCTTTTATGACCGAGCTGGCGTGCTACCCAAGCAATATCTTCCCCTGAAGTCAAGCAAAGGCTCGCGAACGTGTGGCGCGTCTGATACGGGTTTCTATCGCGAATTCCAGAGCGCCTAATAGCCGGCTGCCATGCCGTTTTACGGATTTGAGCATCCGTTTCCCAAAAAGAATTCGTACGTGGATTTAGAAATATCTCTTTGCCGCGAAGGAAGCTGTGCTTTTTTTGATCCTCTAGAGCAGCAAGGGCGCCCGAGAGCAGCTTGATATCGCGTTCTCCCGCTTGAGTCTTAGGAACCTTGATTTGCTTTCGGACGCTGGCGCGACGAATACGGGCAATGCTCCGGTTCCAGTCGATATCTCCCCATTCAAGTGCAATCAATTCGGAGGTGCGAAGTCCTGTCCAGATCGCGAATTGAAAGAGATTCCGCACTTGTCCAGCGCAGGACTCAAGTAGCTTGTTAATTTCAATAGGGGAGAGAGGATCCGGTTCGTCGGGGCGATGGGGGAGGTTTTTTATTCTGTCAGCAGGATTGCGGTCTATCAGGCCATCCGAAAACGCATCGCCCAGTACGCCACGCAAAGGAACGAGTACGTTATTTATCCGCTTTGGCGATATTTGAAGGAAGCCAATCCACGCTTTAATGTCGGCAGCCGTTACCTCAGATAAAAGCTGTTTTCCGAAGACTGGCTTTAGGTGGTAATCAATGGCGCTTTGATAGTCGCGAAGGGTGCTATGAGCGCAACGCTTTTGCGCCGCCTTCATGAAGGCATCTAGGGCCTGACCGACAGTCTGGAGGGAGCCTGTAGCGTAGCCTTTGGCTTTGGGGCTTTCGGGGAAATGCTTCGCGTAATTAAAGCCTCCTTGCGCGATTTCATACAGGATAGTTTCCCGCTTACGGGAGGCGTATAGCTTGTTCGCGGGAGTCGGCGGAAGTTTGAGGGTTTCACGGCATCGCTGACCTCGATACATGAAGTCAATTTGAATGCCAGAGCCGCTGCGAACGCTTAATCCTTTCTTTCGATCCACGCTTTTACCGCCTCAAGATTACAAACGATTCTTCCGTCTGGAGCCTTGCGCCAATGAACGCCGTCTAACCATACGCCACGCTTAATTTTTGCGCGTACGGCGTCATCCGAATAACCGGTAAGTTCGACAAGCTTATGAATGAGCACCCATGGGAACATGGGCGCAATATAAATGGGTATATAGGGGCATGTCAACTACCCATTGGGCTTTTAATGTGCCCCTACCTGGGGTTTGTTACTTAAGTATTTCTTTTGATTTGATTCCTGCAATTTCGCCCTTAACCGCTTTCCAGTAATTCGTGACTTTCTGGAGTGCCTGCCAAGCAAAGGCTTTTTTAGCCATAGGGCCAGTTTCGGGCATAACGTCTCGCGAGCTAACGCCTAGAATGTTCTCGTATTTGCGGACCGTACTTTGGCTATGCATAAAAAACATCACACGCCAACCAAATTTACGACCAATCATAAGATATCCGATTGCACCCGATAGCGAATCAGAATTCCCGGAGAAGTCTTTGATGGCTTTATCAATGATTTCAATAAGCTGTTTTTCTGAGTGCTTTTCTGACATAGAATTAATTAACTCAAAATAATAGGGGGAGATGAAATACCCCTTAAGACTATCATGGATAAAAGATATCAAGTATTCGTTAGCTCTACATACGCTGATCTGGAATATGAGAGATCGGAGGTAATGCAAGCGCTACTCGAATTGAACTGTTTTCCATCAGGGATGGAATTATTTCCAGCTGCAAATGAAACTCAATGGGGCTGGATCAAGAAGGTTATAGACGAATCAGACTACTACATCGTTATTGTGGCCGGGCGATATGGAACGATTGCCCCCGGTAAGGGTATGAGTTACACCGAAATGGAGTACAGATATGCGGTTGAGCAGAAAAAGCCCGTTATCGGTTTTCTGCATGAAGATATAAGCAAAATTCCTCAAGGTCAGTGCGAGGCAACCCCGAAGGGTAGGGATGCATTGCTCAAATTTCGCGATCTAGTCGGATCAAGACTTTGCAAAATGTACAGAGATCCAACAGATCTTGGCGGAAAAGTCAGCAGAAGCATTACCCAGTTAATAAGTCAAAGCCCCGGAATCGGATGGATACGAGCTGATGCGGTATCCGCCCTTGGCGACCCCAAGCAAATCCTCCTTCTCAGAGATCAAATTGACGAACTTAAAGGAAAGCTTGAGTCCCTCAAAAAGGCGCCGGAAGGTCAGGAGAATCTCTCGCAAGGCGATGACATGTTCGAAGTGGACATTTATTACGATGAGCAAGAGTGGGTTCCATCCTACCCTGGCTCAACCAGTCATCACTGGAAGTTCAAAAAACGACACTGGATCAAACGCTCTTACACATGGAATCAGTGGTTTAAAGCCATCGCCCCAAAATTAATTGATGAGGCAGAAGAACAGGATATCAAAGAAAAAATAGACATCGCACTTGATGCCACACTTGACTCGGAGCTTCAAGAGCAATTCAAGAATAAAAAAACTCTCCAAGTGGGCGATATGGGTTTCACCCGCTTTGCCGGACACATTTGGTAAGTTAATGAACTTATTGGAGGTGTCCGATGCAGAGAAGGCGATTTACAGCGGAGTTCAAGGCGGAGGCGGTGCGCCAGGCGTTG